>JBMNMR010000002.1:0-1705361 GCA_050953465.1 Lentihominibacter sp.
TTGTAAGTATTAATTTACGTAGATTCATTTATAGTCCTCCTTTTCACTTCTGTTGTGAAGCTGCTCTAATATATCCTTGAGTTTCTGTGGTACAGGCAGACCAACATGAACAGCATTTTCAAGTATGGATATGCCTTCATTTGAAAGATAAAAAAAGATGACCGCTGTTCGTATAACAGAGCCATCTCCAATAACGTTTTTATCAATAATGTGACCGATTGCTACCAATGAAAAGATGAGTACTTTCTTAAATATGCCGCGAAAGCCTACCTCGCTGGATAGTTTCTTATCAAGCACAGCACACATCAAACCTGTGATGTAATCAATCACAACAAAAGTAAGTAAAGCATATAAAAATCCGTCCCATCCTCCGAGAAAATATCCGAGCCAACCACCAACAGCAGCAAATGTCACTTGAATCCAGTTCCAAATTTCCTTCATTATCTTAACCTCCTATCATTCTGATTACACAAAAAAAACGCCAACCGAAATAGGCAAGCGTATACTTGTATAGTTTATTTTTCCTCTATATTTGTTTTGGTAAAGCTTCCCATAGACGCATATCTTCCTGTCCCAATGACCAGATAGCAATACCCCGTAGGTCCCAACGATAAGCCGCTTCGTTTGACCAGTAGACCAGCGAATCCACATCTTGATAGTACAAAATTGAAAAGCCATCTGCATCACCGAGAAACAGCCGAGATATCCAGACGTTTATGTCCTTTGGTATAACCTTCGCTGTATAATCTGCATTGCATGGTATCTGCAAGAGATTACTATGATAAAAGTCATAATCCATGGAAATATCCTCACTTCTGGTGGAGGCTTCCTCTACATCAGCTGTAAGAGTAAATACATGAAACTTACTATCCCAAGTTACACCATTCCTAGCAATTCTGCCATACTGCATAAGTGATCCGTCTGGCATGGTGACATCAAAGGCTTCGTAAGGTTCATAAGTCCATGCATCGCCTAAGCGGAGAAGTTCACATTTAATTTGCCCATCGGACTGAATACCACAATAGCCACCCGTACTTGAGATGTTTGCAGTAAAACGAAGTGTGTTGGAATTCCCAGAGTAGACACGCACCTTATTTCCACGTTTCCTCATTTCAATGAGATACATATTCGGATTGGTGCGGATGTCAGCATCTGAAGTCTTATAGTAACTTGCCGGATAACTACCAAGTAATGTAGAGCCTTGGTAAAGCTCCACTTGTTGGGCATCAATGTTGATACAACAAAACACATTCCCACAAAACACTCCTGCTCTTCCGCTACCGCTCATAGGAAAGGCAATTCTAGCACGAATATGCACATCACTAAAGCTGTCGTATTTCCAGGCAAGCTGACCACTTCCTTCAAGCTGAGAATACGGGCGATTGCCATTGTCATCAGGATTTTGCCATACACTCCAACTCCCCGATAACGTCTGCCAGTAGCTTTCTGGCAGGATGACGGAATCTCTAAAGTCTTCATACCAAGCTAACGCTGAATCCGGCTTACGGCGCAAAACCTCTGTAGTAAGCTTAAACCCTTTGTCGGGAACAGCCATGTTACCATTTACGTCTTTGAAGCTTCGTGGAGATAAACTGAAGGTTGCCTCTCCAGCAGAAGGATATTCACTAAAATTAGAACAAACCCGGAAACCATAAAATTGAGTACCAACTACACCACCTTCAATCGTGATGCTATGTGTTCCTGCTAGGAGATTTACATTAGTGGCAAGTTCTGCCCAGAAAGTTTTCCTCCAGTATGGCCACCACAGACGATTCTCTGAGTAGCTAACCACTGTACCGTCAATTGCAATTGTGATACCATTCTTATCCCAGAACGGAAAGCAAAGCTGTACAACTACATCATAAGTACCTGATTTGTCAATTGTAAAGTTGTACTCCGCTTTACCTTCACTTGACGAAAGAGTGATCATTCCATTACCAACCACAACACCATCTGTGTAGCTGTCTGGTTCACCATCTCGGTTAACATATATAGTTCCAAACTCCGACTTTTGTGTTTTCCCATAACAAGTAAGATATTTTCGCCGATTATATGTTTCAGCAATAATAGGAGCTTCTCGTGATACTGCATCCCAGCCTTCCATATAATCGTAGACATGTGGCAGCGCCCATGGTACTTTATCGTGATCATCCCAGTAGGCAATGATTGGGATAAATGGTTGTGGAGGCTGATCATTTGTAAAGTTATACACCCCAGTCATCCAGTTCTTAGCTGCATAGTAAGTGTTCGATGTACCGCGATAAGTCTTACCTAGGTTGGATGGATAGTCGTAAATCTGCCAATTCCAACCGTAACCAGGTAAACCCATATATACTTTTTGTGGTGACATAGCTGTAATAGCATAATTGTAGATACCTTCAAGCCAGTTCCTTGGTGATACTGGGCCTGGAGCTGAACCTGCCCATGCCATGCCATAACTCATGATTGCTGCCGTATCACAATAATCGTTAAGGTCGGCATAAACACACCAATTTTCTCCACCAACTGATCCTTGCACACCCGTCATTCCAGGTAAGCAGATATTGACCAGTTTTGATGAATCATAGTTTTTAACAGTCGAGTATATATCAGCGAATAGAGCATTTGCGGCAGCACGGTTCTCAAATCCGCCACCGCGCTCTAAATCGATATCTACACCTGCACACCAAGGGTATTTGTTCATAATACGCACTATTTCTGAGAGGAATTTCGACTTTGCACCACCTTCGTTATTTCTCAGAGCCGTAAATATGCTCTCTATCCCATGATTCATAATGGTAAGTAACCATTTGATATGTGGCCACTTTGTACGATATGGAGTAAGGGAAGAAACGCTAGTACCTGTTTCAGTTATCGTGCCTGTGATGTCTACCTCAAAAGTGAAAATACCAACAGTATCTAAACGGTCACCGTAATCGTTCAAAGCCTGATACATCCGAGCATTGCCCATGAAGGACCATACCATACAGCGTTTACCCTTAATATAATCTTTCATGGACGTAGATCCCCTTTCAGCATTTCTTTGTATTCGAAATATACCCTAGCAGATTTTCTGTCTTGTAGCTTTACTTGGTGCTTACTGTCGGTAGCGGCTGTGTATTGAAAGTATCCATGTTTCGGTGTGGGATAGCCGTTTCTCAAACACTCTCTTGTTGAAGCCTTAAGCGCAAATTCATCACCTGGGTAAGCCTCTGAATCAAATTTTACCTTATGTGAACCCATCCCCTGTGAAAGCTGAATGCTGCCAGCTTCCATAGCTTGCAGGGGGTAGATATAACAATCTAGCCCGCTTGAAGTTTCTCCGAGGTTAAAAATAATGATTGTGTCTCCACTACGGACTACACCATTGTGGAAACGTACCGGATTAGGCGAATGCTTTAGGAACGTTTCCGTGTGTAGCGTGTATCCTGTCAGCTTGTCACCCTCCTGAAGTTGTAGGTCGGTGAAATAAATCGAACCCGTACAGTTGGTAATAAGGGGACGCACAGTAATACTAACTATACGCTTTTCTGATCTTACTTTTATGACTTCCGCAAAACGTATAAAATTACTTTCCTGCATAGCCATCACCTACCCGTCGTTCGTCCACTTGATTTCGCATACATGACCGACCCAGCCAGTGGCTATAGAACCTGCCTGCAGCATAATGTCAGTGAAATATACTTCTCCCGTGCAGTTTGAAACTACCAACCGAATGGTGATAGAGTGAAGCTTCCCATACCCTTTAGGTGTTGCATCACGAGCAATTTGTTGAAATACAGCCAAATCAATCACCATCCTTTCTTAAAACAGGTCAATAAATCTCGTTTCAGTAGTTCCATCTTCAAATTCAAATACTACCTCGATACCCACTTGTCCATCTATACCTTTTTGGAGATTATCTGATCCTATTTGTGCTGATATGGTGTAGTTACGGCGGGATGCAGGATATACTGTTTGAGCCATACTTTTTGTAGAGGTTGCAGAACCTACCGCTTTAAATGAAGCTGTACCTGTCACACCTTTTTCAGTGTCCACCTCAAAACCTGAATTCTGCCAGTAAGCAAAGCCATCGTCTGCTCTACTATTACGCAGATGGTTAAACGGCACCATATCTTTGATTTCCTGCCCAATGAGGTTGCTTTGGTCGAGCTGATCAGCGAGAATGCTAGAAGACGTATCACCAAGTTCACGAAGTTTTGATGATAATTCAAGTACAGTTTTCCATGGCTCCTGAAGATTGTATTGTCTGCGAACAACCCTTGTTTTGATAGTAAGATTCAAATCTCTATCATCCACCGTCACAATGTCGCCAAGTGACCACCTTTCATGCTCATAACCTGTCAGCACAGACAAATCCATCGCTGATAGCACATAGGAAACACGGGGCTTTGAAAATTCTGCGAGTCGCATATTCGTAAACTCAAGCATTTGATAAGGATTTGTGAAATTCGAAAGATCGAGTGTTGAAACCCGCACCTCATTGCAATATTCATAGTTTTCTACATATTCCTTGCCACTATTGATCGTGGCAAAGGTCATGCCATCTTTACCATGGGCATATAGCCTTGTCACCAGAGAGCGGGTATCAACAACTCTCTTGATACCTGTAAGGTTTTTCTTATAGGCAAATAATGCACCACTATCTCTACCACTAAATGTAAGTAAATTTACAAGACGGTTTCGACTATCAAATACTAAGTCTCCACCGTGAATCTGTTGCGTCATTCTGAGTATGGCCAATGCATTCTTCTCTTGGCATTGCCATGTCCGTTTGGTAGTGACATCAACTACACCAAGAGACCATCCTGTGCCTTCCAACGCATAACTCATTGGAACAGAGGGTAAATCGGCATTAAACTCTCGCGGCTGTTTTTCATCTGAAAAGGTCAAATCATAAAATGCTGCTTCCGCATATACAGTGGTCAGAATCCCTGTTCCATCTGCTCCTTTTTCATCTGTCAGTGTCCTTATGCGATAAATGTCATGTGCAACCTGAACCTGTTTTTCATTATCTAAATATACACGTTTGCTATCATTCCATGGCAGTTTGAATTCCAAAGTATCTGCGCCATTAATCTCTCCCGTTACGATGATGTCATATGCATTTTCAAGTACTGCTTCCCATGCGCCATTCTCGTCCAGCACGACAGGCCTAGCAAAACCCAGTTTTTCATATGGAGCTTTCGGTATGTCGTGAAGTGTGATATCCAAAAGTTTCGGTGTAACCAAGGGATCAATAGTTGAAAGTGTAATCCTATAACGAATAAAGTTACGGTTTGGAGAAACCAGTTCACCGTTGGAACCCACCTCCTGCCACGCCGACCAATCCTGCAAATCGTCTGACGTAGCCGTCTCTATAGTAGAAATAGAAGTCACGCCTGCTGTATACTCCGAAGCTACAGACACTCGACCACTACCCGCAAGAGAACATTCTGCAGCTATAGTCGTAAGTTGCCCAACTTCAGGATATCTGTTGTTATTATCTTTGAGGAGAGTTACCACACCAGATTCTGTAATAGCATCAATCGCACCACTAGTATCACCGCCATTGGCAAGCAATGACTGTTTGAAATGTCGTTCTAAATCCTCAATTGTAAGCTGTGAATTCACTTCGATAAACCAATCATCAAATCCACCTGCATAATAATACTGATTTGCATGCATTCCAATCACAATATCTGCTGAACAAGATGGGTTTAATGTTCCCGTGAATGTCCGTTTGGGTGCAATCCAGACCGTTGCGTCTGCTCGGTTACAAAGAATAAACTGCGATGTCTTGGCATTCACTTCAATAATTGCTGCAATAAAGTACCACCCACCATTAACCATGTTAAAACTTGGTGTTTCACTCTGGTCGAGAATCAGTGAACCAGAAGAGTTATATAACATCATTCGAGGTCTGCCTTGGTACAGGGACAAGTATAGAATAGGT
Organism: Lentihominibacter sp.; assembly: GCA_050953465.1. Taxonomy (GTDB): domain Bacteria; phylum Bacillota; class Clostridia; order Peptostreptococcales; family Anaerovoracaceae; genus Lentihominibacter. The sequence continues at coordinate 5,915 of JBMNMR010000002.1, forward strand.
TGACCCGGACCTTGTCTTGTATTAAACAGCGGAATAAAGGTCTGTCCTACAGAGTAGGTAGTTGGGTTTATCCATCCACCTACTGCGATTTTATCGCCTAAATTGGAGAAAAATGTACCATCATTCTTTGCAATCAAGTAGGTTTTCTCTGATGTCGGATTAACAATATTCTGGCGAAAAAAACGTCCATAGCGACCATTTGGGAGACTTGCCGATGTGCCAGACCATCCCGATATAGCGATGTGCCGACCATGACCACTCGCATCGACAAGTCTAACATCGGAGTCGGGTCCAGACTCATTGAATCGCCAAAGAGCAAGTGTATTCTCGCTTACAGGAAACTCACCCGTAAAGTCAGTTTGTGATGTCAATATTGATTTAATTGCCATTTACATCACCTCCATCGGCTTTTTGCTTGTATTTTAAGCTCCATAAAATCCGCCCCTACAGGAGTAATCGTCACAGTATTGTTACCCTTACGAAGTACAGGAAAATTAAGTTCTTGCATAAGCGGTAGGCCGTTACGTAGTGTCTCACCACTAGTATCAACGACCTTTGCTGTGACCTTTCCTGTATCAATTATTAATGTTTCACCATCATACAAAGGACCAATAACACGAATTTCTTCATTGTTAGTCTGAATGGAAACATATGTGTTTGTTCCTGAAGGAATTATTCCTTTTATCAAATACACTGGTTCGGAGTCGGCATTGCCTTTTAGCCTTGTAACGATATTTTCTCCCTCGGCTGTTATGGTATAGGTTTCATCCGTTAAAGCGTAGGCATGGGGATCTGGGCAAACAAATTTCAAATCAAATGCACCGGCTGAAAGAATGAGTCTGTCACAGTCTACTGCTTCTGACAGACGGGCAATGAAATAACGGTCAGGTACATCGTCCAACACAAGTTGTTGCACCCCACGTTCAGGATTCAGCCAATCAGCAAGGTTATCCATAACAGATACCAATTTAGAAAATTTATATTGTGGGTAGACATTACAATGAACTGTGATTATTTTCTCTGCAATATCGCTACCAAAGTCAGCAATACCAGGCTTGCCAGGTATCGTTACAAAGGAGTTTCTCAATGAGGGCGATGCTTGCCAGTTTGTAAGCCTAGCATTTATATTCATTGATTGCGATGATATGCCATTAAATGTGAACCCCATTTTCATCCTCCTTCCTTAAGCGGGATTGAATCGTCCTTGTGCCCTCGATCCGGTTTCCATCAAGTTATACAGTTCCTGCGAAATCCTGCGGATATCGTCCTCGGATCGAACTATCATCTGCTGTATGGTGATAAGCGAACCACCAAAACCCCCAGTACCGACTGACCCATTGATAGAACTGCTAAGGTTTATACCTGGTGTGCTAAAGTCTGTGGGAATAGCATTTTGCATATCCTCACCAACCTGCGCCATCGTCTTCTCAAAACCTTGACCAAGCCCTTGTGCCATATTGTCACCAAGTCCTGCAAAAAGTGCAGAAGGTGAACGAATACCAAAGAAGTTTTTGATTTTATCCACCACACCACCAAAGAAACCAGATATTTTCCCCCAGAGCCATGCTCCCGCATCAGAGATCCCTTGCCATAGACCTTTGATAAGATTGCCACCAACTTGAGCCATCTGCCCAATTGAACCCGTAAAACCCTTAACTAAAGCTGCGATTATCTGCGGGACAGCTTTGACAACTTCCACGATAATAGTAGGTAGGTTTTTAATCAGTGATACTAAAAGTTGTATACCCGCTTGAATTATCTGTGGGATACTACCAATAATTGCATTGACAAGCGAGGTAATAATCTTAGGTATCGCCGCCACCACAGTAGTGATGATGAGTGGTAAATTTTGAATTAAGGAAATCAACAGATTCACCCCGGCATCAATTATTTGGGGGATTGAGCTAAGTATCGCCTTAACTAAACCATCAATTATCTGTGGGATTGCAGCAACTATTGCTGCAATGATTTCCGGCAATGCTTCAACTAGTGAAACCAAAAGCTGTATACCTGCATCGATAATCTGCGGAATGGAACCAATAATAAAGTCAACTAAAGCGGTAATGATGGCGGGTAATGCGGCAATTAACTGCGGAATAGCGTCAACTAGACCTTGGGCTAGCCCCATAATAAGCTGAAAGGCTGCCTCCAGTATCATTGGCAAGTTGTCAGTTAATCCTTGTACAATCTGTGTTACAGCAAGAACTGTTGCTGGTATGAGTTTTGGTAAAGCCAACCCGATGCCTTCTACAAGTGCAGTGACCAGTTCCACTGCAGCATTAATTAGGAGTGGTAGATTATCAATCAATGCCCCAACAATCGTCATTACAGCTTCAACAGTAGCTGGAATGAGTTCTGGCAAAAGACTCAGAATTACCTCCAGTACTTGAGAAAACAATTCCGTAACAGTCCTCAGAAGCATAGGAAGCAAGTCTCCCACAGCTGATAATATCGCACCTGTTGCCGTAGGTAATGCAGTTACGATATTTTCTAAAACTGGGACAATATTAGCAACAACCGATTGAAATGCATCTACAAGATTCTGTGTCAAATTCGTCATATCTGCATCAGCATTGCCAAGTCCTGCTGTAAACGATCCGAGTGCGGCTTGGAGTAAGCCAAGCGAACCTGTGACGGTTTCTGTAGATTCTCGTGCAAAGTTGCCTGCATATTGCTCTGTGTTTTCAAAGAACATTTGCATTGCGACTTCAGCCTTTTCTGCTTGTGTAGCTGTATTCCAAGTGAAATCTAGGCCTTTTGCCAGTGCATAGGCCTCGATATTGGTAGCATTCATAGCAACACCAAGGTTATCCATCATGGTGAAATTACCCTTTGCTGCTCCTGCTACTGAGTCCAGTGCCACTTGCATATCAATACCCATTACAGATGCCATATCCGCTGCTCGTTGCATAGCTTTTTCTGTCAGTTCAAGGCTTTTGCGCTGTTCTATGCCAGAGCCTTGGAACAATGCACCCATTTTGTTTGCCGTAGCAAGATACTCACTTTGGGAAACACCGAGATTTTTGTAAGCCTCTTCACCAGTTTTTTGAATTGATGCGGCATATTGACCGAATACCGCCTCAGAGCCACCGAGGTTCTGTTCTAACTCTCCGAACTGAGCAACTACCTCTTTACCAAGCTTAATCGCAGCAGCTCCTGCGGCAACAGCAACTGTACCCATCGCCACACCGATACCTTTAAGGACACCGCCCAGCTTCTCAAACTTGCTACCAGTCTCATCTGCAATATTACCTGTATCCTCAAGTTCCTCTCCAAGATCATCTGCTTCATCAGCTGTCTCTTCTAGTTCTCGTTCCATATCATTAAGTTGGGCTTTTGCATTATTCAGCTGAATAGCCCAATTTTGTGTACGTCTATCGTTCTCGCCAAAGCTCTCAGAAGCATTTTTTAGAGCGGCTTCCAGTGTAGAGATTTTATCCTTCTGTGCTTCAATGGCTTTGTTCAAAACTTCATTTCGAGCGGTTATAGCCTGAACACTTTTATCATTTCTATCAAATTCCGAGGACACGAGTTTCATCTCACTACCTAGAACCTTAAAGGACTGATTGATATCACGAAGGGCATTCTTAAACTCTTTTTCTCCCTCAATGCCAATCTTTAAGCCAAAATTATCAGACATACGTTATTGCCCTCCTTTCTAATTCAATCCTTCGGGAATAATATCCTCAATGAAGAGTTCTCGCTTCCGGTTAGCAAGCCCCAAGAACTGGCGATGACAATCCCACAAGTCCATGAGAAGCCCTAATGGTGTGAGCCATGTTTCTTCCTCAGTACGGTTCAGGTGCACTGTTCCGTAATAAAGAAGCCGAGTAAACAATTCATCATCGCTTACTCGGCCTCGGTGTTTTTTTGGTTATCTTCACTTTCAATATTTCTCTTTGTTCCTTTGAACATAGCTTCTGTAATGGCACTTTTATAAGTTGCAAGTTCTAGTGGGGATGTGAGCAGTTCCACCTCATCCTCGGTTAGCACATCCTTTGGAGCTTCCTTATTTTTCAGGTTGTAAATGAGAATGGATTGGTTTGCCAAGAGAGTAATAAGCCATATTATCTCATCCAAAGCTATCTCAAAGTTTTCAGATTTCAGCAATTTGTCTCCCAGATTTTCCAAACCACCATAGCGACGGGCGATTTCTTTTGTAGCTTTGGTCGTGAGAATAAGCTCATGTTCCTGTCCACCAATATTTATCGTTGCACTTCTATCGTTATCCATCCTTATTCACCTCCGCCAGAAACAGCAAAAACAGGTTCATAGACTTCCGTATACCAACCACTGATAGTAGCTGGTAAAACTCCTTCATCATCTTCATTGACCTCCGCTTTCCACGGATGATTACCATTTCCATCTAATTTATTTCTGCGCGATACAGTTCCCTCAATGGTTGGTGTAGAAAAAGTGATAGAATCTCCCTTTGTAGCCAGGTTGGTTGAAGGAACACCAAACTTTACCCTGTATAGCCAGAAGTAGCGGTAATGTCCATTTGCCTTTTTCGCTCGAAAACCGATAGCAACAGGGCTTCCTCCATCCTCACTAGCTGAAATAAGTACACCATTATCATCTGTAGTTGCTCCTGTGAGACTCTCAGCAGCTTTACGTCCAATGTCATCCACACCAAGGGAGAGTGTTCCGTTTTTGAATTCTTTTATAATCTCTGCCGCTCCGTCATCAGCGTAAAGGGTGGCTTCCGCAAGTTCAATGGATAGCTCTGCGGAGATTGCCTTTGCCAGCATAACGGGCGTACCGTAGGTTTCGTCTCCGTTTTCGTCCTCTGTAATGGGAGCATAATAGAGACGGTCAAGTCCTATCGTTGCCATAATCAAACCTCCTGTAATTTATATTCTTTTGCCACATCAATGGCATAATGATGGTAGTCCGTGTCATCCTCATGTCCAATATAACGACGATCCGTCACTGTAAAGTCTGCATCCAGGAACGCACGGACAAGCTGATTCTTTCGTACTTGATAGTTCTTTTTGCTAAATAACGAAAGCCGTGCTTCCTGTATCTCATACTGTGGACAATTGTCTGAGTGAACATCAAAGGTATCCGAAAGAGGTGTGATAACAACATACTCATCAGGGGCTTTGTCCTTGAACACACCCGTTTCCACAAGAATACCTAGACCATCCACAATTCTATTTAGCTCCAATAATATACTCATAGTCTGTTAATCTCCTCCTCCAGTTTGGCAGTCATTGCCTCCACACACTGCTTTCTTGATTTAGATTTTGCGGGTTTTAGAAATGGCCTTGCAGGCTGCCCATGTTTACCATATTCAATGATATTAGCAATTTTTGCATTGCTACCACCATCGCTTCTCGGTTCTGAAAACCCAACCTTGACATTATAATTGCCTTTACGGTCTTGTTTTGCTGAAGTAACACCAAGAGAGGATACAAGTTCTCCCGTGGATTTGGACGGGTATTTTGTTCCCTTTCCAACAACAGAGCGTAGGTTATCCTTGACTTTTGCAAGCACAACTTCACCACCAACTTCCAGCACCTTTGGGATAATCACATCAGATTGCTCAGCCAATTTGGATACCTTAAGAAGAAAGTCCTCAGGCATTCTTACATCCACTTTAGCCATTCGATGCCACCACCTTTTTTGCTAAAACCTCAATATACATTCCTCGGCCTTTTACATCTTCTACACTGGTAATTTCATACCGCCCATCACTATCTACAATGACCATTTTTGTTGTCACATGGATACTAGGGATCCTTCGAAAACAAAAAAGAGCGGTTGCTTCAGAAAATACCGCCCTGTTTGCCCATTTCTCATTACCATGTCGTTCTTCCTTATACGCACGAACCGAGGCAATAATAGTGTCACTGATTGTACCAAAGCCCTCGCTATCCTTATCGTTTTCAACGGAAACTATATCGATAAAGGTATTCATTTTCCCATAACTCATAGGCTACACCTTCCAATCCCGGTCTAGTCTAAGAAGTAGGTTCACTGTGTTCCAAACCTGCTGCCCCGCTTGTACGCTATCGGCGAAGAAACCAGCCGTCGAGCCATCTCTGCTTTCGTAGAAATGACTCGACAGCATGATTACTGCCTGTTCAGTAGTTGGGGGCATAATATTCTCAGTGTAATAACCCTCAGCAACATGCTGATAACTTTCCGCATAAGAGACGGCGGCTTTGATGTAATGCAGCAGAAGTCCATCGTCTGCGTCATGCGTCAGGATCAGATTTGCTTTTACTTTAGGGAGAAGGTTATCAGTTGTCATGCCGTCCGCCTCCCTCCGGTCATTCTTCGTCTGCTGCCATTAACCCAGCCGCTTTTAGTTTAGCGAGCAGAGCATTAAAATCCGTGACAAGAGTGGCTGTATCCTCGGCTATGCTGTCGGCTTGATTAGCAGCCTTTTTTACCAGCCCAGAGACTGACTCCGTAGCATCGGTAGGATATGTTGGAGCATACAGCTTACCGTCTTCGCCGATTTTTACTTCGACGGTATCGTCCTCACCAGCAGCGGCGGCTTTTACACCACCGAGAGTCTCCTCTGTTGCCACGAGAAGCGGATTGGCGGAGAGCCCCGTTACCGAGGCTCCTTCCTTGATTTCAAGTGTTCCGCCTATAACAGTTTTTTCTCCGCCTTGTTCGGTGTAATTCTTAGTGTTATAGCTCATAACGCACCTCCATTAAGCTTTCTGCTGAAGTACTTTTATGGCTTCAGGTAGAATTAATTTTCCATCCACACGCTGAGTAGCAACAAAGCCTACTTGGCCAGTAACAGCATAAAGTTCATTAAGCCTCTTAAATACACGACCCTGACGATCAGCTACCCAGTAATAACTAAAATCACCAAATGCGATACTCTTCGCAGCTGCAGCAATAGTTGGCATATATGCAGAAGTATACAATGGTCGATTGAGGATAGTATCCGGTGTACCTGCCTGTAAGGAAGGTTGCCATAGGTACTGTCCTTGACCATCCTTTAGTTTACGGATTGCTTTTACAGTAGCGTCGTTCATAACGAATACAGCCTTATTACGGTAAGGTGCCTTTAGTGAATAGAACAGATCAAGTACCTCGTCCATAGTAATTGCCGTAGCACCTGCAGTAGTCACACCAATTTGGGCACCACCTGTAGAAGCAAGGATACCTGTCGGTTTTCCAGATCCATCACCAGTAAAGAACGCCTCTTCCTCTTTGTTACCGATTCGCCTTGCAAACTCCTTAGAGATGTAGGCTTCAAGATTGAACACAGAATCGTTGAGAAGTTCCTCGGAAACTTTAATCATGGTAGCGAGTTTGTAAGCTCCTATAGAAACCTGTCCGAAACTATCATCGCTATCTGGGATAGTGCCTTCTTCATCCACCCAGGAAGCAGTACCTTTTGTAGCTACAACAGGAATTTTCCTATCGCCAGAAGATGTATTGATAACATTGGCCAGTGAACGGAAAATGTTCTCTTCCTCAAGAGCCTCTACTAAGGTACGTTCAAACTCGTCAGGCACAAGATAACCACCCTCGGAGTCTGTACCGATTTGAAGGGCATTTCTTACGTTCACATCAAGGCCTTCCCCTGCACGAGTACGCATAGCATTCCAGAATGCTTTCTTGTACTCTGCAGACGCACGTCCTGTCTTATCTTCAACATGTTTGGACGGTGTGTTTGTAATAGGGCTACTTGTGGCTTTGGAAAGTTCTAAGTCAATAACCGCCTGACGTTCCAAACGTTCTATTTCCTTACCAAGTGCAACAACTTCAGCTTCCATCTTTTCATAGGTTTGTGTGTCCTCTGCGGATAACAATCCATCACCGCCACGTTTTGAATCAAGGAATGCCTTCGCCGCATCCCAAACCTTAGCGCGTTTCTCGCGCAATTCAAGAATTTTACTCATTGTTATTTCCTCCTTTAAATTAGTGAGAAATTAAAGAAAGCCGCTTATCCAGCGACTCTATAGGTGTACCTGTTTTTCGTTTTTGTTTTTTAGGTAATTTGCTAATAAGTGAGTTAGTAACCGCCATCCTGCTAAAGATAAGGCTATCTGCCAAATCCGGTGTTTCATTTTCCATAAACATGATCTTATCTGCAAAACCAAGTTCTATGGCTTTATTTGCATTCATCCATGACTCTGCATCCATCAGATGAGAAAGCTTTGTTCGGGAAAGGCCAGTCTTTAACTCATAGGCATTAATAATACTTTCCTTAACTTCATCTAATAGAGCCTTTGCTCGCAGCATTTCCTCGCTGTCACCGATGGCAATGGTCGAAGGGTTATGAATCATGATCATGGATACCGGCGACATATATACATCTCCACCCGCCATTGCAATAACGGAAGCTGCACTTGCCGCAAGCCCGTCAATTTTTACAGTGACCTTTCCGGTATAGTCCATAAGCATGTTGTAAATCTGAGCTGCTGCAAACACATCCCCGCCAGGAGAGTTAATCCACACAGTAATATCACCGGTGCCAGCTAACAGTTCATCTTTGAACATCTTAGGTGTGACCTCATCACCCCACCACGTTTCTTCGGATATCACTCCATTTAAATAGAGAGTGCGCCCTTCATCAGAATCTCGCACCCAATTCCAGAACTTCTTCATTTACTGACCTCCTTCGGTTTTGGCAAACGCTCCTGCGTCAGCCAATTTCGTCATATTTCCGTTAACCAGATATAAATCGCCACCTTCCTCAGCTGGGATACGGTTCATGTCCTCCAATTCACGGATATCATTAGCTGACATCCAGCCATTTTGTCGCCCAATAGCATAGCCATTCATTCGGCTTTGATAATCACCGCGAAGCAGACCATCTAAGTTGAACTTGATGAATACTGATGTTTTCTCAGAAGGCAAAATAAGCGATTGCTGGAGACTTTGCTCCCATCTCACCACCCACGGATCGAGAGTGTATTTTACAAACTCCAAAGACTGCTGCTCGATATTGGAGAAGCTAGATTTCTCAAGATCTCCCACCATATGGGGAGGCACACGGAAAATCCTTGCAATCTCATTGATTTGAAATTTCCGTGTTTCTAAAAACTGAGCCTGTTCTGGAGGTATACCGATGGCTTGAAACTTCATGCCCTCTTCCAATACAGCGATTTTATGTGCCTTAGCTGTGCCTTGGTAAGCACTATTCCAGCTGTCCTTGACTCTCTGTATGTCTTTAATTACTCCCGGGTGCTCCAGCACACCGCCGGGATTAGCTCCATTAGCAAAGAATGCCGCACCGTATTCTTCGGTAGCAAGTGACATACCGATTGCATTCTTCGCCATAGCAATAGGGCTATAGCCAATGAGTCCATCAAAGCCTAAGCCTGGTATGTGAAGTACATCATCTTTGCGAAGTGTGACATAGCCTCCCATTGGATTCAGGCCACTTTCGTCTGTATCCCGGTAGTAGGTATAAACCAGTTCACCATTTGATGCTCGACTTACTTCCATCTTGTTAGGAAGTAGGGGATAAAGCGCAATTGCCTGGCCACGACCATTTCGAACTATCTGTGCATAAGCATTGCCCCAAAGTAAAAGATGACTCATCAGTGTTTCTCGAAACACAAATGAAGTCATCTCTGGATTTGGTTCATCATGAAGAAGGTAATACAAAGGGTGGAATGGAATCTTTTCTTTACCTCCATCAGAACGATATCTATATACATGTAGTGGCAGTCCAGCAATAGCTTCAGCTAGTATTCTTACGCAGGCATACACCGCTGTTGCTTGCATTGCAGTACGCTCATTTACTGTTTTGCCAGATGATGTACCGCCAAATAGGAAGGAAAATGCGCTACCCACACGGTTTTGCGGTTTGTCCCTTGAACGAAACAGTCCTTTTAATAAATTCATAGGCCTCACCTCCAAATTGAAAGAATTACACCACAAACAATCATTGAAATTTATAGAATTATTAAACCTCTCTCGTCATACACCGAGTCTCCACTATTACCTGGTCCACAGCGGATGGCGCGGTCGAGTGCCATAATAGTTGCCACTGCTCCATCTATTTTTTCTGTACTTTTTTCCTTGTCCGGTTTTATATTTCCAGCCGGATCTGTTTTTATATAGATGTTATCCATCATCCACCGTAGTACTGGATGCCCGCCGTGTGCTATTCTTTCTTCTAATGTCAGTTTCATAAGTTCCTTTGTAGGTGGTGACATATCTTTAAAACCTTGACCGAAGGGAACTACAGTAAAACCTAACCCTTCAAGGTTCTGCACCATCTGAACAGCGCCCCAACGATCAAAAGCAATCTCTCGAATGTTGTACTTTTCCCCCAGTTCTTCAATGAATTTTTCAATGTATCCATAATGGACTACATTTCCCTCGGTAGTTAAAATGTGTCCCTGCTTCTCCCAAAGGTCGTATTGCACGTGGTCTCGTCGAACTCGGAGGTCAATATTATCCTCCGGCATCCAAAAATATGGGAGAACGGTATATTTATCTGTTTCATCTTCCGGTGGGAACACCAGCACGAAGGCTGTAATGTCAGTGGTAGAGGATAAATCAAGTCCTCCATAGCATACTCTACCTTCAAGGCTCTCTGGTTTTACTGGAAACGCACAGGCATCCCACTTTGCCATTGGCATCCAACGGACAGATTGCTTAACCCACTGGTTCAGACGCAGCTGTCGAAAGCTATTTTCCTCAGCAGGGTTCTGTTTTGCGCTTTCACAAGCTGCTCTAACTTTATCGATACTTACTGTAATTCCTAGGCTTGGATTTGCTTTCTTCCATACTTTGGGATCAGTCCAATCATCCTCTTCTTTGGCACCGTAGATTACGGGATAAAAAGTAGGATCGTATTTTCTTCCCTCAATAATATCAACCGCTTTTTGGTGTGTTTCATAGCAGATACTCTGGGTATCCGTCCCTGCAGTGGTGATAAGAAAATATAGCGGTTGGGTTCTCGCATCACCAGACCCTTTTGTCATAACATCAAATAGTTTCCTATTTGGCTGAGTATGAAGTTCATCAAAAACAACACCATGTATATTGAAGCCGTGTTTTGAATAGGCTTCAGCCGACAATACCTGATAAAAGCTGTTGGTCGGCAGGTACACCAGTCGTTTAGTTGAAGCCAGCAACTTCACTCGTTTATTCAGCGCTGGACACATCCGCACCATATCGGCTGCTACTTCAAATACAATTGATGCCTGCTGGCGATCTGCGGCACAACCGTATACCTCTGCTCGTTCTTCACCATCTCCACAAGTGAGGAGAAGTGCGATTGCTGCTGCAAGCTCGCTTTTTCCCATCTTTTTAGGTATTTCTATATAAGCCGTGTTAAACTGCCGGTATCCATTAGGTTTTAAGATACCGAATAAATCACGGACAATTTGTTCCTGCCAGTCGATAAGTTCAAAAGGCTTGCCTGCCCATGAACCTTTCGTATGGGAGAGTGCTTCGATAAAAGCCACAGCGTAATCAGCAGCGTCCTTATCGTAATATGACCCTTCAGCTATAAAGGCGGTCGGCTTATATTTCTTCAGTTTCCGCATAAACACCGCCCCTTTTATGGAAAAGGACATAAGAAAAGAGCCTCAATCCTATAGATGAAGCCCTTCTCCTTATCCTGTTTAATTTTGTTTACTTATTTTCATCCACTTCCCCCGTCAGTATGAAATGGGCATATTCTGCTTTATGGTCTATTAAATAGACTACCAATTCATAAAACCCTCGTTCATTTGCCTCATACTGTACTCGGTCCACATCAAACATATTTGTGACTCCACTATCTCGGATGGAAAGTATTTGTTGCTTGATTATCTCATTCATTATTTGGCTCCTCCGAAAACGATAATACAATTTACTCCACATATTTGGCATAGATTGTGTATTTTTACTCTTCGATTTTCTTGCATAAATCCTCTCCAAAGACCACTCCAAGGGAACTGCCTGAATCCCAACTGACGTGGATAGTTCCCATATCATCAACACTAGTAACCGTTCCTTTATCTCCTGGCTGAAGCTTGGTATAAGGGTCATTCATCTTAAGTAGCATGACACGAGTTCCTGGAGTGTAATAGCTTCTAAGTTGCTTTAGCATTTCTGGATGAATGATATTCATTATTCACTCACCTCCTCATGCTTGGCACTTCCGCTTTTGAAGGCAGAGCTACCCGACAGTTTGGAGAGGAGAATTTTTCGTTCTGTTTTGTATTCTGGCCCGATAAAGCCAAGTCTTAGAAGGAAACAACGGAAAGCGTACTTTTCATTCTCCACTGATTTCTCGGTCGAGTTGACGCGGGTCTGCTTCTTTGCCATTTCACAAAGTGCTGTTACAAAGTGGGTATAAGCCTTCACCTCCTCTGCGGAGCACTCACTCTGGAACCAAGGGAAGGTTATAAATTCCTCATTTATGATAATGGGAATAGAGTCAGTATCAAGTGCTTTCTTTATAAGGGTTTCTTTGCTTTCTACCAATCCTTTTAGGTTACCAAGTGCGGTTTCGGTAAAACCCTCCCTTGGAATTTGAATAATCAAACTAACAGCTTCTTCGGCTTCATCTGATTCACTGTATACAGGAGGTTCTTCGTAATCACTATTTGGATTTACCCTACCACCAAGAGCCGCTTCATTGGGAACTTGAATATTTTCAGGAAGAGGCTCTGCTTCTGGAAGTTGTGTGTCATCTTCTTCAGTAACCGCCTTAAAGTCATGAAGGGCTAATAGATCATTAACCAGTTGAGAATTATCTGGTCCTCTGACTACTCCATTTTTGTCAATATTGTAGTCTGCCACCTCATATGCAAATGTGGGTGCTCCTAGATATCTTGCAGGAGTATTCAGTTCTTGGCTGATTGCGCTGACTAGCTCTTTTCTTTTTGCTCCTGTGACATTATAGTTTATCTGCATTTTTTATACCGCCTTTCTATTTTTGGTACATACATATATCACTCTAAAGGCAGTTAATATCAAGTCATTTAGAGCATCTTTCTGTAGAAAAAACTGTTCCATTAATCGGCGGTATTTTCAGCAGATAACACAATGCCAGTCAGCACAAAACAGACGCATGGAAGTGCTACACCATTACCCCACATTTTGTACTCAGCTGAATCAGAATGAGGGTTGTTAAGCCATTTTATAATCTGCTTTCTTGTTTTTGGCTTGCTGCTCTTACCCATGATTTTGCGGTGAGTTTCCCAAACCTCCGTCCAGAATAAAATTTCATCCTCTGAAGGGTTTTCCGTACCGAGGTCATCACACCAATCATCAGGAAAACCTTGCAATCTTGCACATTCCGTTGGTGTAAGCCTTCGAACTATATATTCTGGCTCATCGTTTTTCTTGACTGTAACAAGCATATCGTTTGATGCATCCTGACCGTTAAAACCACTTGGATGTGCACCTGCAGAAATCGTACCACTGACATTCTGATAAGGTTGTGCCACAGCCGATGGACCTTGAGCATTTAATGTTGATGCAACACTGTCTTCTGTTATCCCTAAATTTCTAGCAAAATTCTGTCCGCAGTTAAAGGTTTCACGATCAATTGCATACACAACACCATGTCTATCCACTGTATTAAGAGTGAAACTCATATTGTCATTTATACCATCGCCTTGAGGACCGTTTTTATCCTGTCTTCCAATCATCGAGCCTTGAAGAGCAACTACTGCAATACCACCTTGATTACATCCCGGATTTCCACCATTAGCATCGATGGTTCGGGAAGTATCCGCTTCATATATACCGCTGTGAGGATTGCTTGACTGCATAGAGTTGCTCTTATCAGAACAGATGCCAAATGCAGTAGGCACAAAAACGGTCTGGTCATTGTTGCATCCAAGGGTCGCAGACTTATCATCTTGAATTAACGCACCTTTACCGCCACCTTCACACCCAGAACGAATTTTTAGGGTCTTTGAAGTCTCATTTAATGATACAGCTGCTGGTACGACTCCTGCCCTTAACGTTGGTGAAATTTCCTCCTCATATTCAATACTACGACTATCCGATGAATGTTCTGTGCAGAATCCAGCAGTTGTTACAAAAGGTTGATTATTACCACCCTTCCCATATGTAGCGGATACGGTTGGTGCTACATCAACGGGGCCTTTGTATCGTGTATCTTGACTGTGGTTTTCAAACATTACACAGGGTGGATGATTTGCTTTTGCTCTAAGTGTTGCTGTCTTACCATCAAGCACATCGATGCGTTGTCCACCTTGATCGTTTAAGCATACAGTGCCTGTCTTTCCAGTGCAGTTTTTAGCATTTCCGGAAGTTCTTTGCCACGGGCTGCCGCTCGGCGTAAAATTCCTTGGCATGCCTTCGGACTCAAATAGTATTTCTGCGGCACTTCTGCCTGCAAAATCTGCGACAAGGTAGATTCTACGACGACGTTGGGGTACTCCGAAATATTGCGCATCGATAGTTCGGTAAGCCATACTCCATCCGTCTGCCATATAGATGTCAGCGTATGGCCATCGTCCTTTATCAGGTAAAGGCACCGAGGTGTTCGGTTCTTTGACCCCAATGATCGTTTCGAGGACAGCCTTGAAGTCTTCTCCTTTATTTGACGAGAATGCTCCGGGGACATTTTCCCAGACTGCATACCTTGGATATTGTCCATTGGTCTTACACCTCATTTCCTTGATAATTCGTATTGCTTCATAAAAAAGGACGGATTGTTCTCCGTCCAGACCCGCTCTTTTACCCGCCACACTCATATCTGTGCAGGGAGAGCCAAATGTTATGATATCTACAGGTGGAAGCTCCGCACCATTTAATTTGTTTATATCCCCATAATGCTTCATCTGAGGGATGCGTTTGGTCGTAACTCTTATCGGGAACGGCTCAATTTCAGATGCCCATAAAGGCTCAATGCCACAGAGCAGACCGCCTAGAGGAAAACCTCCGCTCCCATCAAAAAGAGAGCCGAGTGTCAATTTACTCATCTGCATTCACCTCCGGCAGGTCACAATATCTGATTTTCGAACCATCTCTTAAGAGAAACACACTGTCTGAGTTTCCAACTTGCTCAATATACCTTTTCACAATGACATCACAGTACTTTTCATCCAGTTCAATGGTGTAGCAGATTCTATCTGTCTGCTCACAAGCAATCAGTGTACTTCCTGAACCTCCAAAAGGATCAAGCACGATACAATTAGAAAGGCTTGAATTCAAAATAGGGTGGGCCACAAGTGCAACAGGTTTCATCGTAGGATGATCACTGTTTTTCTTCGGTTTCTCAAATTCCCAGATGGTGGTCTGCTTTCTATCGGAATACCAGTTATGCTTGCCTTTCTTTTTCCACCCAAAGAGAATAGGTTCATGCTGCCACTGATAAGGAGAGCGACCAAGAACAAGGGACTGCTTTTTCCAAATACAAGTACCGGAAAGATAAAATCCTGCATCGGAGAATGCTCTTCTAAAATTGAGTCCTTCGGTATCCGCATGGAATACATAAATAGAAGCGTCCTTTGCCATCGCTGCTTCGGTGTTCTGAAATGCTGCAAGCAGGAAATCGTAGAACGCTTCGTTAGCCATATTGTCATTTTTGATTTTTCCAGCAGTGCCTTCATAGTTAACATTATATGGAGGGTCCGTAACTACCAAATTAGCAGTTTTCCCATCCATCAAGACATTAAAGGTGTCTTTCTTTGTACTGTCTCCGCAGACTAATCGATGCTGCCCAAGTAGCCAAATATCCCCTAAATGCGAAACAGCGGGCTTTTTCAGCTCGCTGTCTACATCGAAATCATCTTCTTTTATATTATCCTTAAGGGAATCCTTGAAAAGATCCTCCAACTCTCCTGGGTCAAAACCTGTCAAAGACACATCAAAGTCTGAAGCATTTAAGTCCGTGATGAGAAGTGCTAATTTGTCTTTATCCCAATCACCACTTATTTTATTTAGTGCAATGTTCAGCGCCTTCTCCTTTTGCTCATCCATTTCAACAACTACGCATTCTATCTCATCCATGCCCATACTCAGCAGGATTTTCAAACGCTGATGACCTCCGATGACTCTGCCTGTGGTCTTATTCCATATTACGGGTTCTACATATCCAAACTCCTCAAGGGAGCGTTTAAGTTTCTCATATTCCGGATCACCCGGTTTTAAATCCTTCCTTGGGTTATATTCAGCGGGGATGAGTTGTTTAGTTTTTATCTTCTCTATCAACATACTTTTCCACCGCCTTTCTAAATTCACTGTACTTATTTACATCCTCCCACGGGAATAGACAACTATTAAAGTGACCATAAACAGCTGTATCAGAGTAAATCACATTCCTTAGACGCAACTTCTCTATGATTGCCGCAGGTCTTAAATTGAAAATCTCCTGTGCAGCAAGAGTTAATATTTCGTCAGAAACAATACCTGTGCCAAGAGTATTTACAGAAAAGGCTACAGGATTTGCCTTACCAATGGCATAGGATATACTAACTTCACATCTCTTTGCATAACCACACCAGACGATATGCTTTGCAATGTACCGAGCCATATAGGCACCGCTTCGGTCAACTTTGGTGGGGTCTTTACCACTAAGTGCGCCACCTCCATGGGATGCAAGTCCTCCATAGGTATCAACCATAATTTTTCTACCAGTTAAGCCTGTATCGGCAGCGGGACCACCTTCGACAAATCTACCAGAGGGGTTAATGAGAATTTCTGTTTCATCATCAAATGGGAAGTCCTCAAAGCACTGCCATAGGACATTGTTAAGGATATCTGTCTTTAGTTCTTCCTGTGTTTTATCCTTATCATGCTGTACCGATATCACAATAGTCTTTATTCGCACTGGAGTGTCCCCTTCATATTCCACCGTCACCTGCGCTTTACCATCTGGGTGGATACCTTTTATCAGTTTCCCTTTTCGGCAATCATCCAGTCTCTTTACAATCCTGTGAGATAGTACAAGGGGTAGGGGAAGCATTTCTCCTGTTTCCTTTGTAGCATAGCCGTACACAGTTCCTTGGTCTCCAGCACCTATCGAACCATACTGTTCATTTATTCCATTTCTTACTTCCAGTGCAGTATCCACGCCAGTTGCAATATCTACACTTTGTTTGTGTACAAATACATAAATCAAGAATTTAAGAGGGTTGTATCCAATCTCTTTAAGGACATTCCTAACAATGTATCGGATGTCTATTTTCTCGCTGCAGGAGATTTCGCCCGCCACGATAATTTTCCCTTTGGTTGCCATTACCTCACAAGCGACACGTGATGCTTTGTCTTTACGTAAACATGCTTCTAAAATGCTATCTGCTATGATGTCGCATAGTTTATCAGGATGTCCAGCACATACACTTTCAGCTGTTAAATATCTTTTACTCATTATATATCTCCTCATCTTTATTTTCCTCTGCGGGCAGATAGCAGTCGCTCCATCACATCGTCCTGTGGGTTTAAACCAGAATACTCTGTAGCACAATTCTCTTTAACGATTTGATAAATCTCCATCCATAGTCTATTTGTCTGGCTCATAAAGTTCTGACTCATAGCTACATAAGGACTTTGAATAGCATTGCCGGTAGTTGGATGCTTGGCAAGAAAGCCAAACTCAGTTACCGCCTCCTCACACTGTATCCATCTGGCCGCACTCATGGCATATCGTTCTAGAAGCTGTGGGAGCACCAAATGGGCACAGCCTCGCTCCTCAAGCCATTTCCAAGTAATTTCATAAATCTCGCTGGCTACTAGGGTTTTCCCGTCCTTTTGCACCGCTGAGAGCATGGCCCTTGGCTTTGGCATTTCCTGCCCCTTTAAATCAGCGGTATTTTGGAAGTCAATGATTTCTAGCTTTCTCTTACCTGGATTACCCTGTGCAATTTTATCAGCAAGTGGTTTCTTTTTTTGACCAGAGCCTATACGGGCACCGCCACGATTTGTTCCATCTTTGGCCATTCACTCACCTCTTTTCGTCGATGGGTCTATTACCCTGTTTGAAACCGCGAATTTTCACGCGTTACCCCACGCCCGTTACACAAAGAAAAAGCTGTGGAGATTTGACTCCCCCTACCGGGTTCCCCAACGGTCTCCATCTCTTGCCGTGATTGCAGAGTGGCAAGGAGTACAAAGAGCCATCAGATTACTTCTATCGTGAGTCCCTCCTCTTGCAAGAGGAAGAATGTGATGGACTTCATTTGCAGGGGTCAGCTTTCCTTGTCGTTTACATTTCTCACAAAGAGGATGAGCTGCAATGTAACGGTCACGTATTCTTTTCCAAGCACGACCATAACGCTTACGGGTTGCTGGGTCACGGTCATACTTTTCATACCGTGCGGCTTCCTTCTTGCCATGCTCTTCACAAAAGCGCTTGTCGGTTAGCTCTGGGCAACCAGGGTAAGAGCACGGTCGCTTAGGTTTCTTTGGCATACTTGCACCTCCTTTTGCCCATAGAAAAAGCCCTCGCAGGAGAAATGCTCCCGTGAAGGCTTCTGTTTATTAATATTCCATACTACCATTATATAACTTTCACTACGGACAAACAGTGTCATTGTGTGCCAAACTGTGCCAAAGTGTGCCAACCTTTTACGAGCATTCAGATTACTGCGTACAAAAACCACTAATAGATACATTGAAATGTCCAAATTTATTGACATATTTATTGAAATTGTTATAATAAAAAATGTCCAATATCTTTGACATAGGTGATACTGTTGAAAAATAAAATTAAAGCAATACGGAACAAATTGGGGATAACACAAGAGCAACTTGCTAAGAAGTGTGGAGTTGTTAGACAAACAATAAATTGTATAGAGAATGATAAATATGATCCCACACTAGAACTGGCATTTAAATTATCAAAAACGTTAAAAGTAAAGGTAGATGAATTGTTTATTTATGAATAAATTTCATTCAAATTATATGATAACAATGGAAGATATTGTGGGTGAAGGTAATGATATCTTACATCGACCAACACTAGAAGTGATGGTACCTCCCTCTGAGGAAGATAAGGAAACATTAACTAGTATGATGAATTTCTTAAAAAATAGTCAAGACCCCATTCTATCCAAAAAATATAAATTGCGTGGAGGAGTTGGATTATCCGCGAATCAGATTGGCTTGAATAAGCGAATGTTTGTAGCGTATTTCACTGACGAGAGGGAGAAAGAACATGAATATACTCTTATTAATCCAAAAATAATAAGTCATTCAGTTTCTATGATTTACTTACCACCAAGTGAAGGTTGCCTTTCTGTTGATCGAGATATAAATGGATTCGTCCCAAGATATGAAAGAATTAAAGTGAAAGGGTTTAATTTAGAAGGAGAAGAAATAATATTAAAACTCAATGGCTATTCCTCTATTGTTATTCAACATGAAATAGATCATCTAAATGGAATTATGTTTTATGACCGTATCAATAAAGATAATCCTTTCAAACTACCTGAAAACTGTAAAAGTTTATACTGAAATCACGCATTAGGCAGATACTCAAAGCAGGTAAGAAATGAGCTGTTGTTTTGACAGCTCATTTTAATTTAATTAATCATTAAAAGTGAAATACTAATTATTTGAATCACTGCTATTTTCCCACATTGACTAAAGGTAGTGGAGAAGATGGCCTTTTGACCCTCTTCCCTCACTCTTTTCAGGTTACTCCTTTTTATTTAGGCACCTTTAAATGCTGCAATGCAGATGAATGGAGTCTATGCACGGTTCTCATAGAAACATTAAGGTTAACACAGACTTCTTCCCAGTTAAGAAAGTTAATGTATCGGTAGCGAAGAATCAGCTTCTCATCTACGTTTTCCATCTGGTTAATTGCTTCACGGATATCTGATTTAAGCTTTACTAGCCGTTCAACCTCTTGTTGTATCTGTTGCTCCAAATCTACTATTCTAATCACATACTTTTCAAAGGGTGGGTCAGTACACTTGGTTCGACTGACTTTTTCCTCAAGAACGGGGGATGAAACACTTCTTGATAGTTCCCTTAAGTTTTGTAACTCTTCAAGGTCGGAATTAATCAATTCATTCAGACGATAGGCCTGTTTTAAGAATTCCTTAGCCGTCATCATCGCACCACCTCCTCTTGTAGCTGTTGAATTAACATGTCAGGGTTTAGGGAGGTGAGGACATTGAACAATCCAGAATGAAAGAAGCACTCAACCTCACGTTTTGTATATAAAGCAGAATCATTGCGAGGGTGTTTTGCTAATCTTTTCAGTGCAAAACGATAATCCTTGACTGCCTGTAGAATAATGGCATTTGCCAGTTTTTCAAAAGCATCCATCATACAACACCCCTCGCTTTCCCCAGATTTGCTTTGACTGCATTTATAAGATCGGACTGTGTCTTTTCCTTTCGTTTCAAAGCTCTCATCACATCTTCATCAATCGTGCCTTTAGTAACAATGTGATGGATAACCACCGTTTCATTTTGTCCTTGTCTCCAAAGTCTTGCATTTGTTTGCTGATAGAGCTCTAGACTCCAGGTAAGACCAAACCAAATAAGTGTTGAACCTCCACTTTGTAAATTGAGACCGTGTCCTGCTGATGCGGGATGGATAACCGCCACAGAAATATCTCCGTTGTTCCAGTCTTTGATATCCTTGGATGTTTTAATTTCTCTAACATTAAATCTTGCTTTAATACGCTCTAAATCGTGATTATACCAATATGCAATAAGAACAGGTTTGCCGTTTGCACCTTCGATTAAATCTTCAAGAGCATCCAGCTTGCGGTCATGGATAATATGAGTATTTTTATCATCATCATAGACAGCACCGTTTGCCATTTGCAGGAGTTTGCCAGATAGGACTGCTGCATTCATGGCATCAATCTCCTCATTGGCAAGCTCAAGAACCATCTCTTCACGAAAGTGATCGTATACTGATTGTTCTTTATCATTTAGATACACCGACACTTCATTTATCACGCATTCTGGCATTTTTAGAAAATCAACCGATTTCATTGAAATGGTAATATCTGAAATTAGCCGATATATGGCATCTTCTGCCCCAGGTAACGGTTTATATGAAAATACAATCTGCTGATTACGTTTATCTGGAGTAAAGAAGGAATTGCGGTAGTGAGTTATGTATCTGCCGAGTCTTTTACCCATATCGAGAATACGAAACTCTGCCCACAAATCCATTAACCCGTTACTGGATGGAGTACCTGTAAGACCCACGATACGTTTTGCCCTAGGTCTGACTTTTAGTAAACTCTTAAATCTTTTTGCTCCATAGGACTTAAAAGATGACAATTCATCAATTACCACCATGTCATAATCAAAAGGAATGCCACTTTTGTTTACTAACCAGTCAACATTTTCTCTGTTTATAAGATAGACACTTGCAGGTTTCCTAAGAGCTACCAACCGCTCCTGTTCTGTTCCGATGGCTACCGAAAACTCCAGTCCTTTTAAATGCTCCCACTTATTTATCTCAGCTGGCCAAGTATCCCTCGCCACCCTAAGTGGAGCAATGACCAGAACCTTTCCAATTTCAAAACTATCAAGACATAAATCAAATATAGCAGTCAGAGTGATCACAGTTTTGTCAACCCAAGCCCATATCCAAAAACAACGCTGCAATATTGTTATTTGTAATATGATCAATTGCAAATTTCTGATAGTTATGGGGTATGAACTTCATTGGGCATCACCTCCATTCCAAAAAGCACGTTCTCTCATATGCAATTTCGCATGTTCTGATTGTGATGGTAGAACTAATAAATTATTTTCATCATTATTTCTTTTGTTTCCGTCAATGTGATGAACTATTTCTTCTGGCAAAAGAGCTCTGCCTAATATTCTTTCTGCAACAACTCTGTGCTCATGCCTTCCATAAAACTTAGAGTAAAAAATACCACGGCCACTATTGAGTTTACTTAGGCGAATTTTCTCTCTTGTCGAACTATCCATTCGTGTAGGATTCAGCATGCGATTTATCTCTGACATATTTTTTGACATAGGTTTATAATTTTTTAATTCAAGATATCTCGATGGATTTTTCATTTTATTACTGAAATCTGAAAGACACTTGCGACAACAAAAGTTATGCTTTTTAATCTGTGATTGATAACGAACTATCTCATTTCCGCACCAATCACATTGAATTGTTAATTTCATCAAGTATCCCTCCAATCTGCTCAACATCGTCAATGACATAGCAGGTAAAGCCTAATTTTTGTAATTGCTTTATTCTTCTAATCTGTAGTGGACGAGGTTTCTTTCTGGGAGCCTTTAATTCCACAAATGCCATCTTTCCAAGTGGTAAAAGCACTAGGCGGTCTGGCATCCCATCTAAACCCGGACTAACAAACTTTGCTGCAATACCTCCCATCTTTTTTACCTCAGCCACCAGTTTCTTTTCGATATATTTTTCAAGCATAAATACCTCCCATATAAAAAGGCTCGGAACAAGAAAACAACTTTGACCCATTTTTCCTATACGCGCGCGTATGCGTGTATGCACAGGCTACACTTTCTTCTTTTTTACTATTTATAAATAAATAGGATACTTCTTGTTCCACTTGTTCCGAACCGTAGATTTTCCTTTTGATTACTAGCTTTGGGGAAAGAACCAGTATGAGAACAAGGTAAGGTACAACTAGCTTTGTTCCCCGGTTCGGGAATAAGCTCGTTGCTTTCCATAGATAGGAAAATTGATTGTTCCGTTCTTGTTCCCGGTGTACTTGTTCCACCCACTGATCTTTCTCATAATGGCACCGATGGCATAAGAATCAGATGTTCTCATTGAGGATGCATCTTTTCCAAAACATTCACACCAAATCTCCATATTGCAGACAAGGGTTCTTTTTACTGTTCCAACACGGGTGCCGCCGCCAAATTCGCTACCGCCGAGGAAATTTCTACGCTCGTATAAAGACATAGTGTCCCAATCATCCGGCAAAAGAGTATCCAGATAGGTACGAACCAATCCTTCTCGTTCATCTGTTTCCATGGCATCTGCCTGCTCACTAGTTGCCATGGATGCATCATCACCTTCAAGGTAGAGTTTTTCGCCTTTCTCATATAGCACTAGTGTCTCTGCCCAAATCTGCTGTACTTCCTCTTTAGTCATCTGCCAAGCTTTCTTTTTACCATTACCGCTAATACGGACTGGCCAGAATCTTCGATTGCCAGTTATATCTCGAAGAAACCCGCTTTCTGCATTTGTTGAACCTACAATCACACACTGACGGGGATGGCTTTCCACATTGACTCCATAACTTGCCCGGTACTTATCATCTGCCCTCGAAATAAAAGACTTCACAATTTCCACATCCGTCTTACGCATACCAGCAAGCTCACCCAGTTCCAATAACCAATATCCCTGAAGTTTCTCAGCTCCGGATTTATCTTTCATGTCCGTAATGGTCAAACTATCTGAAAACCAATCTCCAGCAAGTTTTGCAAAGAAGGTTGACTTACCGATACCTTGAGGACCGTTTAAGATAAGGACACTATCAAACTTTGTGCCTGGTCTATAAATGCGGGCTACCGCTGCAACCATCGTTTTGCGGATGACTGCTTTTGTATAGGAATTATCTGTTGCACCGAAATAATCAATTAATAGATTATCTACTCGCCTAATTCCATCCCATTTTGGCAGGGAGTCCAGATACTCCTTAACAGGATGGTAGGCTCGTTCTGACGCTACAGCTAACACAGCATCCTTGGTCTTGGTAGGTGAATAAACTCCGTATTTGCTGCTTAAATACACTTTAAGAAGTGCATTATCTGAATCATTCCAACCCACCTTGATCTGTTCCCAAGGCAGGCCACCTTTGGCATCAATACCATCACGGTGGCAATTAAAAGCTATATGCTGTAATTCCTTGTCATGACGAATAATCAAAACGATGTTGTCTAGAGTGTCTTTTATTCGGCCTTGCTTATCCAATTCCAAAGCTGTCTGCCAATCCTCATCACTAAACTCCTCTTCAGCCTGTGCCTGTCTTTCCTTAGAAAACTCAGCTTTTACTCTTTCATCTTTTATAGCAAACTCGCACATTGCCACAAAAGATGGCATCTTACCAGGAGCTGTAGTGGTAGAAGCTTTATCATCTAAAGAACCGAATTTATGAATACGAACGAGATCAAAAGCATTGAGGAGTAATCCACTTGCTGGGTCTGTAGCATGGTGGCTGTATGCGAATTTATCATCATAGATAATCACACCAGCACTACTATCAGCTGGAATATAATCGTATCGTCCTTCCATAGCAGATGGGGCATAAACTGCACCTAAGAATTTCTCAATTGCTTCTCGAACGGGATAGGCACGACAGAATGTTCCTACCACACCTTCCTTTAGAAGCGGGTCCGCTTGCTCTTTAAGACTGCGATTTATAACTTCAGACTGCCTGCTTGATACTGGCCAAGTTGATGTATCCCGCCAGTTTTGATATTTTGAAAGATAAACATCAGGGTTAAGCAGTTCTCCATCCTGCTCTTGATAGACAAATTCACCATTAGAGGAAGTGGATGGCCAATACATAAGGCGATGGGCTTCATAAGTCGTATCATCGAAAAGATCTATGCCGATTTCTTTTGCCACCATACGTCCAACGGCTGCGTATTCTTCTTCGCTGATTTCACGAGCGAGAGGAACGATTAGCCTAAGTCTTGGATTTTCCGGTGTGTGCTTATGGGTGGAATAAACACAGCATTTGAAATCAAAAAGCATACTGATTTGTTCCCAGATATCTGGCCTACCGTAATCCATATCTAGGGTAAGCAAAGAACGGCATAAAACATTGCCCTTCTTTCGCCTTCCCCCTTTTAAATGCCCTCCGACAAAACCACCCACATCTTTGATATCATCTTGTTGGCCTCTTTTTAATTTCCGATATTCTTCTACTGTTTCCGTAGTACGTTGTGTTGTCTTTACACGGGCACAAAAATCCTCCCACGAGATATCTTTGTTTTTCCATTTCTTGTCCATCCGGCTGTTGCCCACAGCGATTTTCATAAGCTTTCGACCTCCTCATGCTCCGGACTAAAATATCTGACCGTTTGTCTGCGTTTCTTGGCTACTTCAATCTCCCTTGCCATCCCGCTTGAGATGGTATTGCCTAGCACCCAAACCTCGGAGCATTTGCCCATAAGCACGATGTCCATAAATATGGCAAGTTCCCGTTCCTCTGGATTTTCATCATCCATAAACTGTGGAAACATAAGGTGGGGAGCAATTGGGATGCAATTATTCTCCAAGGCAAATCTACAAAAGTTGCGAGCCTTTTTAACGTTTCCTTCTACATCACCGGAATAGGGAGAACAAATATATACAAGCGGCTTAAAGGCAGATTTTTTCTCTGCCTTTTTCTTTCTTATTATGTTGGTCAGTGCCTCATGGGGAGTTGGGTCATGGTATCCTTCATGATTGAATTTATCAATTCCCATTACACACCCTCCATTTCTATCTGCGGCAAAATACCATCTGCCTTCAACAGTTCGTAAATGAAGAGTCTGCCTTTTTGAGTCCAATATGTATGGACTTTTGTATGCAGTTCACCGTTACTACCGATGTAGCTATGTGTCTTGGTGCTGGTATAGCCTTTTTCTGCATACTTCTGATATAAAAGCCAGATACCACCTTGTTTAAATTGGATGCCCTTTTTATTAAGATAGCGGTTCATCCAAATAGCTGACTTGCCGTAATCTTTGGCAATTGCTGATGTAGAAATGAGGTCTTTGCAATTTAGAACTACATCATAATAGGAGACTTTCGGTTTCATTTCCGTAATCTGCTGATTCTGAACAGCAATCGTACCTTCAAGTAATTTATTTTGATTCCTTACTTGATTTAGTCGCTGATTGGCAAACTGTAATGCCCTTGCCATGATTGCTTCTGGAGAGTTCCATCGTCTTTCAATTTCAAGAAAGTACCCGCGGCATTGTTTTCCTTTTGGAGTACGCTGTATCATGCATAGCTCTTTTGCCATATCAATTGTTATTTGGTGGTCAACAGCTGGTCTTCCACCTGTACTTTCCGACAGAAATGTCGAAAAGTCCGTACCCTCCACAAATCCATACTCACACATTCTTGGAAACCATTTATCATAGGGTGTTTTCACTTCCAAAACTGCATGTAAATCACGGCCAAGTACTGTGGGGCGGTCTTTTTCATAGTTGATTCTTACTAATTCGTCCATACGAATTACCTCCTGTAATATAGTCAGAGAGGAAACCCCTCTACCTAATAGCCACAGGAGGTAATGAATGTTGAGGATTTTGAAAAAATATATTTAATCTTTTTGATAAAACTGACACTCATAGCCATCAGCACTAAGTAACAGTCCTTTTGCCCATGTTGGTGTCCTAGCCATTTGTTCACAAATAGTAGAAAGTGACATCCTCATATCCGCTTCGATTATAATTTCATCGTGTACATGAGCCACAATGGAACAATTCTTTAACGTCTGCATGGAATGACACAAAATGTCACGACTGATTGCCTGGACAATATTCTCTACAAATTTTGGACCGTAGCTTTCGATTCTTTCCCACTTTTTCGTCCCACTGATACCTTCATAAGTAACTGACTCACCACCAAATACATTCTCTCCCATACGAGGTTTCACATAGGAAAGCCGCCTGCCGGAAGGAAGGACAATAAAGAGCATCCCACTTTGATATATAAATTTAATGCCGTGTGTTTCTGTAGGAATTTTCTGCTTAACGCAGGTTTTTACAGCGTGGTCAACATCCCACCATAGTTTTGTAATATTGGGATTGGATTGTCTCCAAGCCGTTACAAGAGGTTGAAGTTCCTCTTCTTCAATTCCCATCTCCAAAGCACCCATTGATTTCAAAGCTCCAACAGATCCTCCGTAACCTAGGGCTAGTTCAGCAATTTTCCCCTTCTGACGAAGATGTCCATTGACACCGTTTTTCTCCACAGGTACATTAAACATCTGAGATGCACTTGCACAGTAAATGTCACCGCCATTTTGGAATACATCTATTCTCCATTTTTCTCCCGCAAGCCAGGCGATAACGCGAGCTTCAATCGCTGAAAAATCTGCAACTATAAACTTCATGCCCTCCTGTGGTATAAAAGCAGTTCGGATAAGTTCCGACAGTACCTCCGGGATAGAATCATAAAGTAAGGTAAGAGCATCAAAGTTTCCGCTACGAACTAAAGCACGAGCCTGTTCCAAATCAGGCATATGGTTTTGAGGGAGATTTTGTAGTTGAATAAGCCTGCCCGAAAACCTACCAGTTCTGTTTGCTCCATAAAACTGAAACATTCCTCTTGCACGACCATCATTACATACTGCATTCTCCATTGCCGTGTATTTTTTTATCGATGATTTTGCAAGTTGCTGACGAAGTTCCAAAACGGTGCCTAGTGGTTCAGGTGCTGTCTTTAACATCTCAGCAACTGCTTTTTTACCAAGACTATCTGTTTCCAATCCGTTATCAGCAAGCCATTCTTTCATTTGTTGTACGGAGTTTGGATTCTCTAAATTAGTTATATCCTGCATTAAAGCCATTAGCTTTTCCCGCGACTGTTCATCCATCTTGACGGCTTGTTTTACAAAAGCCATGTCAATAGCGATACCACGATCATTGATTTTCTGGTCAAGATGATATTCTGACCATATATTCTCTGGAAGCGGAAATTTAGATAGTCTCTGCTGTATTGACATCTCGGCTTCCACATCACGGAGGTTATATGCTTTAAATCGCTCCCATTTATCCATGTCGTGTTTTGGCAAATTACGAACTCGTCCTCCGTTTGATTTAGTAGGGGAGCAAGGTGTACAGAAATATTTAATGAGGTCTTTGCCTTCCGTCAATTTTTGTTTTTCCAGTCCTAAGACTGCACCGACACCTTCAAGAGAAAGCGGAAGTCCCATATAAGCCGACCATACCATTGAACATTTCCAGGATGTAGGGTCAAGATAATCAGTAAGGTTAAGCCATTTTGATAGGCAAACACGCTCAAACATAGCATTAAAGGCCCATTTGGTAACAGAATTATCCATAAGAGCATTGATTATTTCATTTGGGATTTTCTCTCCACAGGCAAGATCAACCACCTGAACTGCACCGCCATCAACCGAATAACCAAACAACAGAATTTCAAAATCATCACTCTCGGCATAACGGTAAACTCCACATTTTTGAAGATTGGCACTACTAAATGTTTCAATATCAATAGAAATAGAATTCATGTATTACCGCCCTTTCCAATGCAAACGAGGTAGCAGAAGAACAACTTCCACCACCCCGTTTGTATTCATACTTTAGCTGTTATGCTAGGAAATCATCATCTTCAATTGTGGTGAAATCATCAGCCGCTGTGGTTCTGCTGCCTAAAGGCTCTCCATCTCTAATCTTTTGGATGTTACCAAGTCCACAGGCCACACCCTTGTTACCGTTAGAATTGAAAGCATAGAAATTGAGTGACACTCTTGCATAGCAACCACTGTATACCTCGTTGCGATCCAGAATAGGCTTGACTGCTTTATCTACAATCTGAGGCGGAGTAGTGCTGTTGGCATTTACGAAATAATGTCCTTTATAAGCCTCATCATCTCGTTCTACATCACCATCTCGAAGTGGTAGCTTGATAGCAGCCTTATTTGGTTTTTTACCACCAAACTTTGCAATGCCCTCTTCAATAGCAGCATCAACTGCTGCATTGATGGCATTAATGGTTTCCTTATCCGATTTAGGAATCAATACCGATACACTATACTTTTCTGCCCCACCATTGATGGATACCGGTTCCCAGCCATGAAAGTAGCTGAGACGTGTGTTTACACCAGTGATAACCTTCGTTCTGTTTTTATTATTCATATTCACATTCCTCCGTTATTTCGTTGAATTCGTTTTTTGCGTTTGATACGTTCATAGCCGGACGCTTATCCGATAACGGAACCAGAGTCGGCTTTCCCGGTGGCTTGTATATAAGATCACCGAGAATCTTCTCAAATTTTGATTTGCCCATCAGCCTTTCCATTTCCGTAAGAGTGATGAGACTCTGACGAAAGATATCTTTATAACCGTTTGCTTTGGCTACTTCAGCCACAGCATCTTCATCCTTGAATTTGCGGACAGATCTGCCCTCAACAACCTTAAAACCATGCCACTCTTTACCGTGATTAACAGCTGCATCGGTGGCATAAGCAATGATTTCATTTGCCCACTTCGTAAGATCGGACAGTTTAGATAGAACTTCCTCGATTTCAGAGTCCGTAAGTAGTGGGGGTAGCTTGAATTCCGATTGTGCCAATTTCAGTTTTTCCTCGGCCCTAGCACGGCATTTAACTGCCGCTCGACAGAAAGTACACCACTCACCCGGAAGATATTCACCTTCACCGTCATAAGCTTTTTTAGCCCTTGGTTTTAGTTCTTTTTCTGCCCAATCTTTCAGATCCTCTACCCGTATTGTCCATGTGCTGACATTCTCTCTGCGTGGCTGGAAAATGGTCATGGACACTTCCTCGATGTCGTACAAACTATCGTAAATTTCTAAAGCACCCAGTGCATACAGTTTCATCTGTGGATTGTCCACCGCATCCACCAATACTCCCATGCCATACTTGAAATCGATAATGTGAAGTTTCTTATCGGCAATAATGATACAGTCACCGGTTCCAAATCCCTGTGGAACATAGCAGGAAAAATCAAGACGCTGTTCGATTAGTATTAAAGGGTCTGTGCAGCTCCGCTTTGCCAGCTCAAGCTGTTCCATTACAAATTCCACATAGGCATCACTGTGTTCTTCCATCTCATCGGAGTTATAAACTGAGACAGGACGCTTACTTCTCATGCGAAGTGCTTTTTTGAGTTTATGTTCGCAGAGAGCATGGGCGGCGGTGCCTTCGGCAGCTGCACTGGATTCGTTATTTACAAACTCCAGTTCCAACCGTGCAGACGGAAGGCAATTCAGCCACCTATGAGCGCCTGATGCGGAAAGAACTGCATGATCACTCATTCCTAAGTACCTCCGCATCTTTTAACATATCTGCATAATGTTTTGGGTCCACTTCGCTTAATTTAGAGCCACCGTATTTTTGGATGATTTCTCTCACTTGGGCAGTAAGACCGGCTTGACTCTTTTCAGCGAGTTTTGCTCTGACTTCCTCCAGAGTGATTTCCTTTTTATTTGGTTCAAGCTCTTTTACAGTTGAAGTTGGTTCTTTTGTTTCGACAGGTTCATTGCCCGCCATTACATCAGCAACCGCTTGTATGCTGTCTGCCAAAGAGCGCATATCGGAAACCACATCAAGGAGTAGCTTGATCTTGCTCATGGCTTATTCCTCCTTCCTTAATCTCACTGATGGCGAGTTCCTGTACGGTATCACCCGGAACAAGGATGGTTAGTTTCTGCTTATCACCAAGTAAGAAACGAAGGAAACGCTCCCTAATGGTGACGTTTCGACAGGAAACAATCCCGCCAGACTGTGGTTTTTTTGAAACACTGATTTTCAAGTTGTGCTTCATGTATTCACCTCTTTCCGAGAGCGTTTATGTGCTGCCCTCTAACTATTAGCCATGGCAAGAGGGGAAAGTTGAGGATTTTGGATAGATTTTTTTGAAATTCTTCTTAGCTGTATCTAAGCGATGTGAAATGGCACTTACACTTACTCCCTCACGTTCTGCATACTCTGTTACCGAAACACCATCCAAGACTATAGCAATCAGTAGCTCTGCTTGTTTTTCCTTGAGAGCCTTGCGAATAATTTCACAGATATGTTCATACTCTTCTTCTTTCTCTCTATCAATTTCATCTGAGTAGTCAGGGAAGTAGTCCATATGGTCGGTTTCATCAACCTCTTGGTCATCCTTGCGGAATGGTTTCTTTGGCATACCTCTATGCCTGTCAAATTTGTGCCAGTTATTGTACTCCGGCTTGTTGAAACGTTCGTCCATTATCTCCTGTGGAGAGCGCCGGGTCACGGTTTCTTTGTCCTCTGCAGAAGACAGCCTGTCCTCATAATCCGCCTCAATCATTAAGGTGAAGTCCTCGTCTGGTACCTCCAGATAGATAGATTTGTTTTCGTGCTGAATTCTAATTTTCATTTTGCATCCTTTCCGCCGGATTGCATTGGTGGCAAAGGATACAAAAATAGGCCTGTACCAGAAGTACACAGACCTTTTTATCCTGAAAATGAGCGCAATAAGGTAAGGTACTTCTATTGCACCGCAACAATCCTTACGGATTGGAGCGAAACAATATGTATCCTCTGCCCTTATTGCAAATCAGGCATTCGATATTTTTTTGTAGACGAGGAAACGGTCTTAATCTAGCTACTTACGAAGGACCTTTCCTTCGTCTAATATTATTGTAAGGTAGAAATGGACAGCCTTGGCGGACACCTCATGCCCGGTTATTTCATACTCAAAATGATGCTTTTCTCCTCATAAACACCTAAAAACAGCAATAAAAAAAGCCATACACAAACCCTTAAAAGGATTCATGTATGGCTCATGTGCCTAACAGCTAAAAAAACGGACATCCCGTGTCCGCTTTTTCAAAAATATTTTGAAATTTTATAATGGGTCTGCACCATGTTCCTGTAAAAACGCTCTAATCTCATCCATCGATTTTGGATATAGGTGAGTCAGGGCAAAATTATACCAAATATGACTATCGTTATTGAAGTTTAACGAAAAGGGGGAATTGCGAATTATATGACTACTAATATTAGGTGGTAGATGAAGTCCAAGGCAAATTAAGATTATGGAATTGATAGATCCTGGCTCTTCACCATTAACGATTCGTCTTATAGTACGTTCATTAATCAGTATTCGTTCAGCTAATTCTTTATAAGTTACATTTTTCCATTCACGCACTATTTTAAGAGAGCTTGTATAACTATTTGGCAGTTCATTATAGATCCGCGTTTCTTCAGCCAGTGTATCAGCTAGTATCTTTGCTTTCTTCTCTGGAGTCGCGTGTTCAAAACCGTTACAGTATTTTATGTCGAAATCAATATTTGATGTCTTATCTCGGTTGAGAAAACATTCAGTATAATATCTTTCCTTACATCCAGACTTGACTGATAAGTTAAAAACCAAACAGCATTCTTCCATATGGGTTCGTGCATAATCAGTAAGTACAGTCTGTCCAAATATATCCTGTGTTAAATATTTGGGATGATTTAAAACAAAGTGAGAATCTACATAAACATAACTTCCATCTCCAACTAAAGCTGCCATTTCAGGATTAGTTATGCTTTGGATGGCAGCATCCTCCGCACTTATAGAGAACGTTTGATTTCTTTCAAGTGCACCTTTCTTAAACCTATGAGGTTTGACGTAACGACCATCTATGTAAGTAAAAGTTCCAATTGCTTCCTCATACCCAGCATCAATCATTCGGATTTTTGCTGCGGTTCGAGAAACACAGAAAAACGTAGCCAAAGCGTCAATAACTGGTTCCATTACATCTATAAGTTCAGACGTTCCTAATTCCGTACGAAATTGCTTAATATACTTAAACGCTTGGGTTTTAAACATTGCAAGTGGCATTTGTATCTTCGGGGTGAGGGCATTTGCCTGCCACTCCATCCAATCAGTAGCATCTCTACTATTATCTTTTATGCCACCAATTACCTGACACTTGATTCGTGTGACACTGCTGTTATATAGCCGCTCCAATTCAAATGCTTTTCTATGCTGATCCCAATGAACACACTCATGCACAATGGTGTTGTTAACCGATCCTAGATTGCGTAGGAAGAACGCTTTTGGATCAACTATAATAGTTCTGGCATCTACATGGGTCTGCACCATTTCGTCACTGTCTTTATCATAGAATTCTGTATCGCAATCATGAAAGTATAACTGTCCAAAAACAGAGAAATCCTTTGTAATTTCTCTCATTTCCACTGTAAGACCCATATTTTCTGCTAGTACTTGTGGTTCAATTGCCATTGGGGTTTTTAATGCTTCTGGGTAATGTCTGCGAAGAAAGTCTGTAGCAACAGATTCAAGTTGCTCCTTATGAATGATAGGGACAAGAGAGTCCGACATAGGTTTGGGCTGCTTATTTTTACTGGTATACTCAGTTACACTAGAGATTGTAAAGTCATCTAAATTGCAAGCCAAATCTCCTGAACATGTCAGCATAAACCACTGCCTACAATTTTCCGATTCATCATAATGATAGTCTGACTCACGGACTTCTAATTCAGTTTCTACAACAACATCAAATTCTATTTTCATACCTGGTAAGTCATTAACAGATACAAACTTTACTTCTATATCTGATAATTCTATGCCACCAATATTCCGAACCCTGTATAGCCTTAAGTCTAAATCATCGTAGTTATCCGTGGTGTAACTTTGTATAGCAGCAAATATTTCATTATAGAACCTATCTGCCACATAGTCTTTAAATGAACGATTACCTGCCAAAGCACTCCCCCCCCTAATCAACGATTAATTAGATATATAGTTTTGCATTACTTCCTTTATATTGAGATACTGCTCAATAATTTTTGTTCCTGTTTTTCTGTCGCCCAAATAAGCAGGGGATAATGAAAAGTGTAAATTCGAACAGGTTGCATTATTGGGTAACATCAAGGCACTATATATTTTAGTATTCTTTGAAACCCCACCTCTGAGTATCTCATTATATGAAAATTGCTTATAGTTTAAATCTGAGACATTGTAATAATATTTTGAATCGAAAATATAAATAGAATCATCTTGTTTTGCATAATGATCTAGCCGTATTTTAAACTGGTGTGAAGAATCATCTATAGCAAACTCTTTAGCTTCAAAACTTAAGAGCGATGCTACTAAGCTTTTATCAAAAATAATAGAATTAGAAACTTCGTCAACACATTTAAAATATTTATTAAGATACGCAGAAACCATCCTTTCCCATATCTTATCGAAATAATTAATTTTTATATGTATATCACCGCCTTTTGGCGACTTTTTATATTGTTCAAAAAAACTAATTAAGTTTGCTATCAGTTTTTTATGAGTGTCTTTAAAAGTTTTACTATTAATTTGGCGCAATTGTTGCAATGTATATTCTCGATGTTTGATAAAGTCAAAAGAACTTATTTTGTAACCAGTCTTTGGTAAACTAATGAAATATGGAAAGCTATTAATCGTGTAATCGATAACAAACACCATGCATTCACTCAGGAATACATTCTGTTGCTTCTTTTTCTTTCTATAGAGGGGTGAAAAAATCAGGTTGCCATCGCTAACTATAGTCTGTGCCTTTTGAATCGTTTTTCTCCAAGCAACTGGTCCACTTGCATTAGGCTTGACTTCAATATTACTTTCACGATAAATACCATATTGGCGAAAATGTTTGTAGACCTCGTAAAAGGAAGCAAAGGGGTAATCAGATACAAATTCTGGTTTTGATCCGATGTATTTAGTAGCTTTGGCAGTAGTAGATACTTCCTTTGTATATTTTACAAACACATCAAATAACAACTTAATATCTTCTAGATTCGCCTTTTTTCTTCTATTCAAATCTTTCAACTCTAAATCAGTATAAAAATGCTTCGGAAAAACAGATAATAAATTATCTTCATTTAAAACAAATCCAACAAAATCAAACACTTCTCTATTATCAGATTTTAAATATTTTGTATCACCTTTTCCCAGACTAAAAGATAATAAATCTATATCATCAACGTTAAAATAATCTTGACCATAATGAAATTTCATTAGATTAGTATCACCTCTTTTCACCAAGAAATCATAAACTACCTCTTAGCCACAGCTCTATGCATTCTAAAAATTTATCACTAAAAACCTTTTTATCATCCTCGTAAGCATCATACAGTTCGGAAAAACTTGTAATTGACGAATCAAACAAACTAATTTCAGTGCTATAACTCGATTTATGAATGTCACTCCATAAATAATGTAGTAATTTATTTTTTACTTGATTTTTATGCTCACTTGGTGTGCCACCAACTTGAAATTCAATAAAGAACTGCCCCAACTGCTTATCTTCGCCAAGTCCTAAAAATCGTGAGTCAGCAATGAATTTATTTAAAGTACCGTATAAATCAACCCACTTAACAGTTTTTTTAGTACCCGCATTATCTAAAACAACTTCAATATCAATATTATTTTTATAAGGACCTCCTACTGGTACCGGTTTTGTGCTAATATATTGCCATTCAAACCTTCTCTTAAAAGCTGTATCCATTACAAACACATTCTGGTCACTTGTATTAACAGTTCCTAAAATGTTGAAGTTAGGTGGCAATTTAATTTTATCATCAGTAATTGCAATAATGTCTTTTGCAATTATATCGTTATTGATAAAGTATTTGCTATAACCTTTATTAATGCCTTGAGATTCTCTATCTAACAATTGAAAAATATCTCCAAAAATACCCGCACAATCTCCTCTTGACATTTCCTCAATTATTAAAAATACTTGTTTAGCGGTATCTTCGTATGCTTTTTCTAATGCTCTTGTAAATACTCCCTTTGTAAATTCATAGCTGATACTAGTTGAGCCGCTTGTTGTTCTCTGGACTTTTGGCAGCAATTGTCCGACGAAATCGTTATATGTATACTCCGGATGAAATGTAGTTCTAAAAATTCTATCATCACCAACACCAGATGCTTTTACCAGTTCATCTACCATATAACTTTTTCCTGTACCTGGAGCACCATAATAAATTATCTGCATTTATTTTCCCTCCTAATTTTGTATTAAATCTTAGAAATATAGGTTCTAATGACATCAAACATGCTCAACCCTACACTATCAAAATCGTCTATATTAATTCGATATTCTTCGTCAATTGCCATATAGATTGCTGGTAATACTTTCAAACAATATCTATACATTTCAGCAGATGGATTTTTTGACGCAGTAACTTTATCTGAAAGCAACTGCAATACCTTTTCCTCATCATTGACTATAAACAGTTCATTGTCACCATTAACTGCAAATAATCGATTAAAATCAGCTAAAGAAGATATCTGGAATTCATCATCTTCCGTGCTAAGGCTCGTTAATATATCATGAAATTCTCGTCCGAATATATCCAGATACTTAAATCCAAGTAATTCTGCACATATAAAGCTTACTTTTACGGCTCTCTGTTCTGATCTGTTTGTCTCGTTTATATTTAAAATGTATACTGGTCTATTATTAAAATGTAAATCTATCATATCCTGAGATATTCCTTCATAAATTCCTAACAGTGTTGGCATAACTTGTCTGGTTAAAAAGTCATTCCCCGAGTTAAGTGAAGGAGGAATATAAAAAAACAGCCCGTCCACATTTCCATTTTCAGTTTCAAGATATCCAGCATATATAGAACTACTTCCTCTATTCCCAATAGTTTCTTTTATGTTGTCTTTATTATCGACCCTATAATTGATAATGCTCAATTTGGGAAACCTTTCGTTCATTTCAGATATAACTCTATTTATCATATCTTGAACTGTATCGACACCGATTTGAAGCCACTTTTCATGAATATCACTATCTGCATGCGCTTCGTTTAATTTAGTTTCAAACTCTTCTGGTAAAACAAGAATATGATTCAACAAGCCCGCCCCCTTAATAATTTACTATTAAGACTTCATTTTTTGAATACCGCCAACCACTTGTACCTATTTCAATCACACGGAATTTGTGCTCTTCTGCCCATTTTTGAAGAAGATGGTTTGTTCTATCTTTATGGTGCATTACATTCGATAGAATGAATTTATATCCCAATGAATCAATATGGCTTAATGTATTTAAAAGTTCTAACTCTTCATCGGCAGACCAACCCTTCATGCCCCTCTTGCCATCGTTATAGGCAGCACTTGTAATAAAGTAAGGTGGATCAAAATAAAAAACCGTATCTGGAGGAAATTCACTCCAGTTTATTGTTGTATAATCAACATTCATCATTTTTAGATTTTTGGTTTTAACTTTAAAGTTTAGTATTCGCTGTTTTATATCTTCGCTGTAACCTGCTACCCCAATCGGAGTGTTAAACTTATGCTTACCATTAAATCTGATCATATTTTGGAATGAATACATGTGGAGCAAATACAAATTTAATGGTGAATTATCCCTTTCATTATAATCTGACCTAAGTTTATCAAATGGTTCCTTCTCACCTTTCTCCAACTTGTACTTAGCTATACCTTCTTCTATAGCTTTAATAATTTCAGTTTTATCTGTTGTTAAAAGCCATTCAATAATTTCATAGACATAAGGATTGAGTTCATTGTAAACAACGCAATCTGTAGCAACGATATTAGCACCAACGTTAAATGCACCTCCCATAACATCTACAAAAGTATTCACAGATGGAGGGAGTTCTTTTATTATTGCTGGAAGCAAAGTGTCCTTACTGCCAGAATAATTGAGTGGTGATTTATTTAGAGATAAGTCTTTTTGAAAATATATTATCACTTCGTTGAGGGATTCACCGTTCCTCTTTTTACTTGACCGATGATTCTGATACTCCCTATAGTCAGTACTTTCTATGTATACTTCTCCATCTTTAGCAAATAACTTAGCCAAATCAACTAATTCATCTAAACTAACCAGTCCTTGGTTACTATAGCTCACCAATACATGCTTGTAGTTAATCTGTCTAAACAAATCTTCAAAGGCACTTAATGCCTTTGTTCTCTGAGCATATAACGAGTTTTTATTACCCCTACCTCTTTTTCCACCTACACCTTTTATATCGGGTGAATCATATTTAGCAATAGTATCCAACATATGATAAGCTGATACATATTGGGTTACAGTATATGGAGGGTCAATATATGCGATATCTCCTTCAATTCGCCTCACTAAACTATTCGTTTCTTCATTATAAACATCGTTTTCAGCAAAAAGTTCTTGTTCATTCATCTCAAGTGGTTCCAAGACAAAATCTTTTGTCGCCCTCGGATCCCAAAATTTAAAAAATGCTTCATAAGTACCTGAAGTATTTGAAAACTTAGTGGTACTTTCAATTAAAGAAGCTAATAGAAAATAATACTCATTTTCAGAAATAGTTTGTTCTCTATAAAGTTCCTCAATCTTTATTCTAATACCATCGATTTTCTTCCCATTTTCTTCTGTAAAAAACATTCTTCCGCCAATCGGGGTGTAGTTATTATAAATAAAATAATTGCTATCTGGTGTAAATTCAAGGGAATTAAGCCAATCGAAAACATTACTTTTGTATTCTTTGGTAAATTTTGAAAAAGACGGAATTCTGCTATTATTTAATTTCGCTTTGCTTATTACGTAAGAAAAATATAGAAAGTCATTAGATTGGATCTTATACCTATCTTTAAAATAATCTCCAACGCAGCTAGTACCAGCAAATAAATCTCCAAACGTATATCCTTCGATATTATACTTGTCAATAACTTTTTCTATCGTATTCAGCAATTTCGCTTTGCTGCCTAAATATCTCATCTTATCACCTTTTCTAGTTATGCTATTTTTCTTCTTCGTTGTCTGGTTGATATTCTAATAAATCAGTTAGGTCGCAACCAAGAACCCTACAGATATTATTAAGCAAATCCAAATCAATCCTTTTTACTCTTTCATGGTACAAATCACCAATTGTATTTGGGCGCACACCTACTAATTCAGCTAGTGCTTTTCTTGTCATTTTGTTTTTGCCTAATAGTTCTGACAATTTTATTCTAATCAATAATATCACCTCTAGGGTATTAAATAACGTTTATCGTTATAAATTAACATCTTTCATTATATCATAACGATATTTGTTTCTCAATAGAATAAAAATATAATTCCAAAATCCTGTGTCTAACCTTTTTCGCTGACTAGTTTATATCTATCCTGTCTCCTCAACCTCTATAAAAAATCTATTCTGTCAACTCAACCCTATCGTATTAAGTGTAGTTGACATGTTTCCTCAAAGTATAAAAATAAGGGTTTCCCGACATTAACATCCTCGACAAAGACGTCATGAGAAAAATTCAATGTCTGGAAACCCTTTATCTATCAGTGCTTAAAGTATCTTTATTTCTCCATCCTCGACATCAATGTCACGCACTCAACGTGCCCCGTATGCGGAAACATATCCACCGGGGTTGCTTCAACAAATGCATATCCGTTCTCACCCAGCCACTTCACATCGCGTGCCAGAGTCGCCGGGTCGCAAGACACATATACGATTCGTGCCGGGTCAGTCTGCACAATCGTTTCAAGAAGCCGCCGGTCACATCCGGCCCGCGGCGGATCGAGAATAACAACATCGGCTCTGTCCACACGAGTCAGATCCATGAATTCCTCACCGTTTCCGCCATTCTTGCCAACCCTGGCTCCCGAAGATTTTGCATCAATCATCTTCGGCAGTTCTTCTTCAGCTTTGCCGCAAACATAGAACGCATTCACTATCCTGTTTATAACCGCATTTCTGTTAGCATCCAGAACAGCCTCGGGTACGGATTCAATGCCTATCACACGGCCGCCGGCTATACCCAGCTCATTCATACGCTTTGCCGCAAACAGACCTATGGTTCCCACACCGCAATACAGATCAAGTATCACAGCATTATCCGGCAGATCGCCATCCGGACCCAGCCCCGCATATTCCAGCACTTTGTCATATAGCTTCAACATCTGTTCAGGATTCACCTGATAGAATGACAGCGGTGATATTTCAAACTGCATTTCGCCGACGACTTCAGTAATTGTTGACTTGCCTGCAATTGTTATGCATTCATTGATGACCACACTCTTCAGTTCGTAGCCGACTTCATAGATTGCATCATCCAGCATCCCGATGAGCTTCGGTGCATTGGGAATAGCTTTGCCGTTGATAACCAGCACCACCATCGCCTCTCCGGTTCCCTCGGCTGTTCTTACAATCATATTCCTCATGAGTCCCTTTTCCCACCGGGGATCGTATGATGTAATGTGATCTTCCTCCATAAACCGGCGCAAAGACTCTGCTGCCGCAACCGCAGCAGGAGACTGAAGCAGACAGTCCTTACAGTCAATTACATCATGGGTGCCTCTGCCGTAGAACCCTACTCTCGGTTCATGCACGGGTTCCTGAACTCCGCCTTTTCGTATCATCAGTCCTCCGGTACTTATCACCATGCCGGCCTTGTTCCTGTATCGGTAAGGTCTGCCATCATCTGCCAAGGCTTCATCATCCATTCCGATAATAGGTCTTATGATCGGGGATTCCAGGCCACCCAGCCTCTCCAGTCTGTCCCGGACCTGCTTCTCCTTAATAGCCAGCTGACCCTCATAGCTGAGGCCTCCCAGCGGACATCCGCCGCAAACTTCACTGTATTTGCAAAGGCTCTCCTGTCTCCACGGGGATTTTTTCACATACTCAATAAGCCTGCCAAAGGCATAACGCTTCTTTACCCTGGTAAGCTCCGCTCTTACGACATCACCGACTGTAGCACCTTTTACAAAAACGGCCATACCTTCACAGGTACGGCCTATCCCAGCACCATCCGTAGAAATATCTTCGATTTTAAGTTCTACTGTCTGTCCCTTCTCCATTTCAATGCTCAATTCTCGTCATTATCAATTCGCAATCACATCTTCCATGGTGTATAGCCCCGCTTCGCCGGCCGCAGCACGCTCTCCCATAAAGAGGATAGCATCACAGGCACCCAGGGCACAGCAACGCCAGTCATAGGCATCATGGGATATTTCCATTTTTTCGCCCATGCACCCAAATATAATCCGGTGTGTACTCGGTGTATTTCCGGCACGGATTGAATGAAAAGCTATATCTCCCTTATTCTTGTCCAGTGCCGCACTTATCATATCCTCGGCCAGTTCCAGTGCTGTTCCGCTTGGAGCGTCAATCTTTGTTTCACTGTGCATTTCTATAATTTCAATTGTACACCTCGGACCCAGAGCCGCAGCTGCATCAGCCAGAAGCCTCCTCATAACATTTACCACATATGAGGTATTTGCCGCCTTCATCATAGGGATCTTGTCCCCAGCGGCAAACAGTTCCGCAGTCTGTGCCTCCGTAAATCCGGTTGTACCGCAAATCAAAGCCTTTCCGTGACGAAGGCAGACATCAAGAACCTGCATGCTGTATTCGACCCGCGAAAAGTCAATAACGACATCGCACTTGCCGATAATCTCTTCCAGGTTATCATAAACCAAAGTACCTATCTCGTGTCCCAGACCGCATACCAGACCTGCGTCCCTTCCGATATATTCCGCACCTTTCGGTCCGACACATCCAACAATATCAATATCCTTATTCTTATATGCTTCCTGAACTATCAGGCTGTCCATCTGCCCGTGCGGAGCTGTAATTATCACTTTTACCATACCTCTTACATTCCTTTCGCAATTTTAATTATCCTTCTTAATCTGTTATTCACACCTGACTTTGACAAAGTCGGATTCAGCATCTGCCCCAGTTCTTCGATGCCCAGCTCCGGATTGGCAAGGCGTACATCCGCCACCTCCCGGAGCTTGGGGCTCAAAGATTCCGAGCCGCGATTCTGATATATTTTTTTAATTGCGGCAATCTGTTCTTCTGCAGCCTGTATCGTTTTATCAATATTCGCTGTATCCAGGTTCCTTGCCTTATGAGCAGCCGCTGTCAGATCCTTCATCATAATTACATTAAGGAAATCGAAGTAATGCTTCGATGCTCCCATAATCGCCAGTGTATCCGCAATCTGATCCCGTGCCTTCAGATATACTCCGTACCCGTTTTTTCTCTTCGTTACCTTGGCTGTAATATCAACAAAAGTGTTTATCAATTTTCGCAAATCCTTTGCAAGAATTTCACTTCGGGCATTAATCTCAAAATGATAGCCCTTCTCAGGATTGCTCACCGTTCCCGCACCGAGAAATGCCCCCCTTAGGTAGGCCTTCCTGCAGCACTTGGTGTGAATCAGGCCTTCATATATGCCGTCGCTTATGGTATTCATACCCTCCTTAACCATGAGGATTCCGGTCTCTCTTAATATCATTTCGCTGTTGTTTTCGGGACCAATGGTAATCACATACTCGTTCCCCTTCGTAAAACCCTCTCCGGCACCCATCTCAATATTTGTATCAACAGAAAAATATGCCTTGAACAGGGTTTTGTAATGCCTTACCACGGCTGCGTTTGTCGTGGTCATAACAATACGGAACTTACCTCCTCCGGCAAGCCCTATGCTGCCCGCAAAACGCATAAAACCCGCAATCTCTGCCAGCATACAGCATTTTTTTTCAGGCATTATTCTCGCTA
Organism: Lentihominibacter sp.; assembly: GCA_050953465.1. Classification (GTDB taxonomy): domain Bacteria; phylum Bacillota; class Clostridia; order Peptostreptococcales; family Anaerovoracaceae; genus Lentihominibacter. The sequence continues at coordinate 47,979 of JBMNMR010000002.1, forward strand.
ATTCGTTCTTTATTTCAACAGCAAAGGACATAATCTCTCCTGATAATAAAGAGGACACTCACTTAAAGCAAAAGTGAGCGCCCCCTTTGTTCTGCTTTATTTCTTTCTTGGAGGGATGCTCAGAATTTCTCTGGCCTCATCCGGTGTTGCTATTTCTCTGCCCAGCAACTTGGCAATCTTAACTACCTTTTCAACCAGCTCGCCATTGCTCTTGGCAAGAACTCCCTTTTCAATATATAGGTTATCTTCGAAACCTACTCTTACATGTCCGCCCATTGCAATTGAAGCAGCGGCTATATTGAATTCATCTTTACCAATGGCACAGCCTGTCCAGGTTGATCCCGGCGGTATTGAGTCAACACAGAAGGAAAGATCTCTTACTGTTGCTGCCATCTGTATTCCCAGTACAAAATCGAAGTGCATAGGTTCATCCAGATAACCCTTTCTCCCCGCTGTCCTCAGAGCTATATCAATCATGCCCTTATCAAAACATTCAAGCTCGGGCTTCATGCCCTTCTCCTGCATAATCCTGGCGAAGTTAGTTATGGTGTTGTCAGTATTGACGAACACCTCGTCCCCGCCGAAGTTACATGTCCCGCAATCCAGGGTAACGAACTCGGGTGTCGGTGTAACATTAGTTGAATCCAGTCTTTCCATATCAGTCATTCCAACGGCTCCCCCGGTTGAAGGCTGAATGATAACGTCAGGACAAACTTCATAGATTGCATCCATACATTCCTGAAATCTCTTATGGCTCTGCGTGGGAGTTCCGTCATCTTCCCTTACGTGCAGATGAATTACAGCAGCTCCCGCATCATAAGCCGACTTGGCTTCTCTCACAATTTCCTCCACAGTGTAGGGTACTGCAGGGTTGTGTTCCTTCGTTACTTCCGCACCGCATATAGCAGCAGCGATAATAAGTTTTTCCATAGTCTTCTCCTTTTCTCTGAAAATCATTTTTTACGATATTCTAACATTGAAACTATGCCGTTTCAACGGTCGGATCACAGATCTCTGTGCTCGATTGTTGTCCTTTTCCCCGCCGCCGTAAGTCTTCGGTTCAGTTCGTTGGCCAGAGTTACGGATCTGTGCTGGCCTCCGGTACAGCCGAAACACACGCGGAGCGAATACTTGCCCTCATTCATATAATGAGGGATAAGACCTTCAATGATTTCAACAACCTGGTCCATAAATTTCTGAGCGACCTCATGTTTAAGTACATATTGCTGAACTCTCTTGTTGTTCCCTGTTAACGGTTTAAGTGACTTGATGTAGAACGGATTAGGCAGGAACCTGGCATCAAACATCATATCTGCCATAACAGGCATGCCATTTTTGTATCCGAAGGACAAAATATTGATCAGAAAAGTTCTCTCATCCTCTTCGGAACTTAACAGACTGCTGATTTCCGCCGCCAGCTGAGATATTTTCATCTCTGATGTATCAATGATTATATCCGCCTTGGCCCTGAGGGATTCCAGTTCCTTTTTTTCTTTCCTTATGGCTCTTATTACATTGCCGTCCGCAGCCAGAGGGTGACTTCTTCTGGTCTCGCTGTATCTACGTGCCAGAACACGCTCCCCTGCCTCAAGATAGATAATCTTATAAGCTACTTTGTCCCTTTCCAGTTCGTTCAGTGCATATTTGAGATCCTTAAACAGGATGCCTCCCCTGACATCTATTCCGAAGGCAACCTTCTGGAATCCAAGCCCGCCCTCGGCAAGCTCGTTAAAGCTTTTTATCAGTGCCGGCGGCATATTATCAATACAGTAATATCCCAAATCTTCCAGGCAATCCATTGCCTGTGTTTTTCCCGCGCCCGAAAGGCCTGTTACAATTACTACTTTCATCTTTTCTCCCTTATGTTTACGATTCTGGAAACATCCAGTCCCGCTTTGAGTGCCCGTTCGAGCCCCGGCTCGAAACAGCCAACCGCATCCGGTGTATGAGCATCACTGCTGATTATAAATTTAAGATCCGGCACCTGCATTGCAATTTTTATTTCTTCCGTCGTCAGATGGTCATGGCGGCAGTTAATTTCTATAAGAGTATCAGTCTCTGCACATACTCTGGCAATCTCTGCTATATCAAACGGCCCTTTGTCTCCCGGATGAGTAAGAATCGCTATATTGTTCCTTCGCAAAGCATTAATAATCATCTCAGTATTCCTTTTTTTCAAAGACTCAACACCGATCTTTATTCCATGACTGTAAAGCCAGTTGGCAATAGACCCGCAGCCAAAAAGACCGTAGTGAAATCCGGCAATAACAAAGTCGAATTCTCCGAATTCTTCGGGACTAATATCCAGACCGTTTCCGCCATAAACGGTGTTGGCCTCAATACTGAATCTGATTTCCATGTTCTGATACTTAATGTTGAGCTTTTCGATGTCGTTCCTGATATTCTCAAAATCCTTTCGGTTGACTCCGTAGAACAGATGCCCCGGTCCGTGGTCGGAGATGGCAATGTAGCTTAGACCCTTATCAATAGCCGCACGGACATTATCTTCAACGGAGCCCGTTCCATGAGAATATATGGTGTGAGTATGCAGGTCATACAGCATTTCATATTCCGGTACCGATGAATCATCCCGTCCGATAATGCGAACCTCAGGTTCCAGCATTATGCCGAAGTCATCCATGACCTTGGTCCGGACAATAGTCATAAGCTGCAGAATATCCGTTGCCGAAGCTTTCCCCTTATTAATTATAAATCCGCTGTGCAGAGTTGATACTTCGGCATCACCGACTGAAAGACCTTTGCAGCCTGCATCCTGTATCAGCTTGCCGGCAAAATGTCCTTCGGGTCTCTTGAAAAAACTGCCGGCAGACGGATACTGTACCGGTTGTTTAGAATTTCGCTTTGCTGCCAATTCAGACATTTTATTACGGATTTCCCGGGCATCACCATGCTCCAGCTTCAACACAACTTCTGTTACAATGTCACCGGTTTCATGGAGGAGAGTATGCCTGTACCCCATCTCCAGTTCATATGCACTCTTTGTGAACTCCCGTGTTCCGTCTGCGGATACCAGTCTGGCCTCCTCGAGAATAATGCGTGTTTCCCCTTCATAAGCTCCCGCATTCATAAAGACCGCACCGCCAATGCTGCCCGGTATTCCTGATGCAAATTCGAAGCCGGTCAGACTTTCCGACAGAGCCTTTCTGGCAATGGCTGTCATGAGTGTCCCGGCACCGCAAATCAGTCTCTCTCCTTCAACATTTATATAGCTGAATGCCTCTCCGATTTTCACAATTACGCCCGGATAACCTCCGTCACGCACAAGGATGTTGGTTCCATTGCCCATCACAATATGCTCGCATTCATTTTTTGCAAGAAAACCGAGGATTGCCCTAAGTTCTTTCACATTCTGCGGAATAACCATAAGCGCAGCAGATCCTCCTGCCTTGAAGGAAGTATACTCTATCATCGGGGCATTCTCGATTATATTTTTTGCCGATGTTATATTTTCAAGTTTTCTTTTAATATCGTTCACGTCTTAAATCTTATTCTTTCTCTTCAGTTTCTTCTGTCTCTTCATATTCCACAACTGTAGCTTCAAAAATCTGATGACCTTCTTCGGCAGCCTTAGCCGCTTCTGCATCTGAAAGCCCTCCGCTCTGTTCGATTGTTTGACTTTCCTGCGAATCTCCTTTCCTGCCGCGCAGTTTCAGGCCGAACCGCCTCTTCTTATCTTTATCTCGCTTCACCCTGTATTTATCCACCTTATAGTCAGCAGTTTCTGTAGAAAAGCCCTTCCTGGCAAGTCTTTTATCTATTATTTTCTTAAAGTACGTGTATATAACGGCAAATACCGGAATTCCCAGAACCATTCCGATGAATCCGAACAAGCCGCCTCCCACCAGAACGGAGAACAGTACCCAGAAGCTCGCTATGCCTGTGGTCTCTCCCAGAATCTTCGGCCCCAGAATATTCCCGTCAAACTGCTGAAGAATGAATATGAATATCACAAAGTAGAGACTTTGCATAGGATCAACCATCAGAAGCAGAAGTGCTGATGGAATGGCACCGATAAACGGTCCGAAGAAAGGAATTATGTTGGTTATTCCTACGATGCAGCTGATGAGCAGAGTATATTCCCACTGAAATATACTCATGCATATGAAGCATATAATACCGATAATCGCCGAGTCTATTATCTTGCCGTTAATAAATCCACCAAAGGTTCTGTTTGTATAGGCAGCTCCGGCCAGAAACTCTTCTGCTCTGTTTTCGTTAAAAGTGGCAACTATGAATTTCTTCGCCTGTGCCGCAAGGGTATCCTTTATATTGAGGAAGTAGCCACACACGACTATACCGATAAGGAAATTCAAAAGCGTGCCCACGGCTTCCAGCACTGTACCGGAAATACTCAATACAACACTGTCCGCCTGAGGTAAAATCTTATCTTTGGCAAATTGCATGATGCCGTCAGTAAGGCTCTGTGTCCATTCATCGATTGTTCCTTTGGCTACCGGCAGATCGGCAAACTTAACATCAATCCATGCACTGAACCTTTCAACCGCCGAAGGAATGATATCAACTACGTTAACCAGACTTTCTATCAGCCCCGGAATAATCATCCAGAGAACACCCATTATTACAGTGATAAGAATAGCCAGGGAAATAATTGAACCCACGGCTTTTGAAAAAGTCAGGTCGTACTTAAACTTGTACTTACCTCTGTTCATAAGTGCGTAGCATCTGCATACCGAGAAATTGTAAATAGGACAGAGTAAATATGCCATGACCAGACCATAGATGAAAGGTTCCAGCACTTTCACAAAGATTTTAATCCCTTCATAGATAATGTTAAATCTGTAGAGTGCAAAGAAGAGCAGCACACTGCATACGATTACCATGAAGGCTGTAAGTCCCCATTGATAATGTTTTTTCTCGAGTTTAACTTTCATATCTGAATCTCCCCACTTTATGTGGTATAGCCTTTGCAGATTTCTATAGTATTTTTCATTTTATCTTTTACAGCCCCGTAAATATACTTGTAAAGCTCTTCTCTGCGGCGTCCTTTTAAGCAGGCTGAAACAATATCCAGGTAATCCTGCTGTTCCATATCAAAAATAATCGGCATCAGGCCTTTCTCCATAAAATAATAGTTCATTGCAAATACGGCCAGTTCTCCGGAGAATTCCTCAAATGGCCATATTTCTATTATCTTATTATGGATAAACATTGCATTAAGAATAACGTTGTCCCCGGTATCGTCACTGTAAACTTTTCTGAACATCTCCTCAATCTGCTGTTCAATTTCCGTTGCATTCACCGGCACCAGGTTGAAACCGTAAACAACAGGATTTGAATTGCGGAAAGATCCCTCATCATCCTCACTGAGAATTCTGTAGGCTTTCACCAGCAGATTTCTGTCCATTTTGTTCCCCATTTCCAGATTGCCATATATCTCTCTCATGAGTTCGTTGCTGCTCTGGATAAATATATAGTCCCCTACGGTCACATCTTTCTGAAGAATGCCTTCAAGAATTCCATCTACTGAAACCGATTTATGTCTCGGATTTCTTACCACAAGCGATGCTTTGATCAGTTCTTTTTTTGTTACTTCTCTTATGGCCTTTTTCAGGTTGCTGTTCTTGCTCAGCACTTCGGCAAATTCGTTTTTAAGCTGTTTGAATTCCGCCTGCATAATTGCTCCCTTCTCAATTAGATTATATATCTCTGTTATTTGAGAAAACCTATGCGCCCCTTTCCAACGGTATATTTATACATATCCACATCACCGAAATCCCCTTCAACCGGAACCAGACCCGGCATTCCGGCCTTAATCTTATCGTAATCCATTGTCGGCAGAAAGACTATATCGTAGTTATGAAGAAGAGTAAGTTGGAGGAAGTCCGGAATTTCATCCTCATTAAAGCCTTCTTTGAGTCCCACTTCCAGTCTGATATTGAGTCCTGCATCTGTAGCCTTGTTAATTCCATCTATTACAGGCTGAAGTTCTTTTTCTTCGTTTGATTCCTTATATCTGGTATGGTTGAAAGTATTAACAACAACAGTAACATCGGTTATGCCGTTTGCCTTCATTTCTTCAGCTTTTTCCGCCAGATCCTGCCCATCGGTTACTGTAACTTTCTTTTTGTTGTTGATTTCTGCCATTTGTTTTTCCTTTTGTCTCTAAATTTATTTTACTGCATATAATGTCCGGTATCAAGGCAGGACGCCCATTACCGTATTGTAGTATATGACAGATGCATCCAGCCTGTCTTCTTCTGTTCTGATTACGGCATAAGAACCACCGCTCCCATCCCTTGAACGGGGCAGGCTGCCCGGATTAATGATTCTCAGCCCATCGATTTCATCTACCAGAGGCACATGAGTATGTCCGTAAACTGCCGCAACGCACTCTTCTTCCTGTGCCTTGTACACAAGCCGGGTAAGATCGTAATCCACACCCAGTTTGTGTCCGTGAGTGAGAAGGATTTTGCCGGCTTCTGTTTCAATAACCCGAAAAGCTTCACCACCACCTGCGTCACAGTTACCGCGAACCGCCACAACCGGGATGTGGTATTCTTCCTCTAAAGCTGTCCCGTCACGGTAATGGTCTCCGGTATGCATAATGAGATCTATGCCTTTAAGCTTCGACATTATGTCCCTGACCATATTAAGTTTACCGTGGGTATCTCCTATAACCAGAATCTTCATGGTGTTATTATAACACAAAAGACCTTTCCCACACTACATATGAAAGAAGGTCTTTTCAATTCGTATTCAGCTGATTATCGGCTGTTATCCGCTGTTATAATATCAGGGTCTTAATAATAACGAGTACAAAAAGAGCAATATAAATCAGCGTCAGTATCAGGAGAATAATCTTCAGTATGGCCCTGAGTTTCTCTTTTCCTTTACAGTTAAGCTGCTGTCTGAAACTTCCCGTCATATTTCTGACAAGAAAAAGCAATACTACAATTCCGAATACAAGTGCCATTAATAAAATCAGCATATCTCTTTTTTCCTTTCGACATCCCAATATTACCAAAATTTAAAACTACATTCAAGAATAACATGTCGTCACTTTGTTGTATCCGCATTCAGATATACTGATGAAGCTGTAGCAATCAGCTTGCCGCTTCCCTTGTTGTAAGCTTCGCCGGTAAGCTGGGTTATACGTCTGCCGGTGAATGTAGCTCTGGCGGTTACACGTATTGTTTCACCAACTGCTGCCGGACGGAGAAACTTAACATCCAGACTGATGGTAGGAGCAAAATTTTCTCCCGTAAAAAAGCGTGTAAGTGCTGCAATAGTAATATCAAAGGCAGTACACATGATACCGCCGTGCAGGTTACCAACTCTGTTTGTCTGCCAATCCTGAATAGGGAATTCCAATGTAAAAGTTTTATCCGCAAATGAGCATTCACCGCCTGAGCTTCTCATAAGTCCGTTAACTATGTCTTTCTGCTGCACGTTATTTTCATACAGAGTATTTTCCAGATGTGCCTCCAGTGCCGCCTGCCCCTCCGATATTTTTGCATCAATCATTCTAAAGCCTCACTTTCCTTTTTTATAATATAATTTCTTTTCTTCCTCAGGTACCATATCCCCTCCGGTTGCCCATATGATGTGAACCGAATTCTCATCAGGGGCAGGGAAGCCTTCTCCGCCTCGGGAAACATTCTTTCGATGAATGGTGCGAATCTGTTCAGTCTGGCCTCCGCTTCATCAATATTAACAATCGTTTCATGCAAATTCTCCCGACTGCATTTTTTTCGGATTTTCCCAGAAAATCTCTTCATATTGGGCCATCCTTTTTACTGCGGGGTTATTCAGCATGTGCTCTTCCTTTCAGTTTTTTAACGATATCATTATATACTTCCCTGCTTATTGGATATTTGTACATCGCAAAAGCCGCTACGGCGATGAAAATCACGGGTACCCAGGTGGCACAGTTGAATACCCATTCCAATGCATTTTGACTCTGTGTATCTGCCGAGCCGTCAAAACCTGCCAGCTGCAGAATTATACCGAGAACCTGGCTGCCCACTCCATAGGCAGCCGCTTCAACAAGTCCCTGAACAGCCAGAATGGCACCTTCCCGTCGGTTACCTGTCTCGAACTCATCATATTCGCAAACATCATAGAAGACTGCCGGCATTATCTGCCAGTAGCTGGCCGTTGCGACACTGGACACAAAAATATATATTACCAGAACAACTGTATCGGTAATTCCTATAAATCTAAGTGTAATCAACCCCAACGCACTAAAAGCAAATATTATCAGCATCGCCTTTCGCTTATCTGTCTTCCTGCAAAGCCATGCGATAATCGGGATTGTCACCATACAGAGGACACATCTGATAAGCATCCATACGGACACCCCCATACCGCTCAGACCTACATTATAGGTGAGCAGATATACTAAGTCCGACAGAAGTATGGCATAAGCAATAAGGAAGAACAGGGCAACAATCAGCAACCATCTCATGGGCTTCAGTGCAAGTACCTGCAGATATTCTCTGAACATTTTTATGATGCTGAGCTTCTCTCTGGGTTTTGCATCCTCTGATTTAAAGACTTTTGTATGATCTTTATCCCTGGAGGCTATGACCGTAATGATGATACTCACCGATGTAATTATACCCAGCATTGCAGCCATTATTGTCCAGGAGCGGGCTGTTGTCATTCCCTGCTTCTCGAAGAACTCCACCAGCATAGTGGGCATGGCCATAGAAAACAGAGTTCCTATCATGTTGAAAAAAGACACATAGGCTCTGATTGTTGACCTTTCCTCATAATCCTGGGTATATTCGGCACCGAGAGCATAGAAGGGAACAAAAAATCCTGTAAAGGATGTCCAGAATGCGATTACCATGAACCCGTAATAAACGATTTTAAGAGTGTACGGAATGTCCACGGCAGTGAAGAGAAAAATCATTACGAACATCAGCGGAATGCAAAATCCCATCATAAAAGGTCTGCGCCTGCCCCACTTGGTTCGTGCATGATCTGACAGATAGCCGATTACGGGATTTATCAGAGCATTCCAGACAGCACCGAGAACCGAAAGGGTGCCTGCAATGGCCGGCTGAAGTCCGGCTACGGTTGTAAGGTAAAACATAAGAAACGTAGTAACTATGCTATAACCAATGGCATCTCCTATGGCTGCGGAACAGTATCCCAGCTTCTCTCCCAGCCTGAGTTTTTCGGAATCTGATATTTCATTGCTTTCATTATAATCGAAGGTTATTTTATCCATGCCAATATGATACAATACCACCATGAAAAATACAAAGCTTGTTGGAACAATATGCATAATTATTACTACAATTTGTTATGGACTGGTTCCCGCCATCTCCTTTAAGTCCTTCGCTGTGGATGTTGAAACGGAAACTTTGCTTTTTGACAAGTTTTTTTATGCTGCGGTTCTTATGTGGGCATATATTTTCATACGAAAAATAAACTTCCGTCTGCCGCGTGCAGCATGGAAGCCCATGATCATAATTATGCTTTCCTATATTGGGATCGCAACCACTCTGTATCTGTCTTTTGACTACATAAGCGGTTCCCTGGCAACAATCATTTCTTTCACCTATCCTGTAATTGTAATTACCATCGAAATGCTGAGAGGCAGAGAGCGGGTTCGTGCTGTCAAGATAATTGCCGTTGCCATTTCTTTGGTGGGTATGTGTCTTATTGTATGGTCACCTGATATGCAGATTCAGATTATCGGAGTTATATTCGCATTTATGTGTTCACTGTGCTACACCGTGTACATTATTGAGCTGTCTTCGGATAAGCTTGAAGGTCTTCACCCTCTGGTCACACCGGGTTATGTCCTTTTAGCATCTGCGGTATTCAACTTCTTCCGTTGTGCAATATCCGGATATCCTCTCTTAACCAGCACCGGAATACAGCTTGGTTACATGCTCCTGCTGGCTGTAGTCTGTGCCTTTTTAGCAATTCTGTGCTACTGTATCGGTGTTCGCCTCATAGGTCCCACCAGTGCCTCGATTATAAACACCTTTGAACCTGCCTGTGCCTGTGTCTTCGGATACCTGCTTATAGGTGACCGGATTACTCTTTCAATGATTGTGGGAGGCATAATGATTATGATATCTATCCTGCTTACCAGCCTGCCTGATAAGAGTGCTGTTTCCAAGCCGATAGTAAAGTAAAACAGTTGATAAACTGCCCTAACGCATGTATAATATTAAAATCGGTATGCGCCATTAGCTCAATTGGATAGAGTAGCGCACTACGAATGCGAAGGTTAGGGGTTCAAGTCCCTTATGGCGCGCCAAAATAAAAGGATACAGGTTGAAAATCTGTGTCCTTTTATTTTTTGGGTCGTTAACTTTTCTGGTGGTGTCTACATCGAAGCCTTTGCTGATGTGAATGAGCTTATAACGGGGTCATGGCAGTATCAGTTCACGTGCAAATTCCCGCACATGCCCCTCTTTCTCCTCGTCCATGAACTCAATATTGTATCCCATGTGCCTCTCCACCAACATTCCCTTGTATTTCAATTGTGAGTGCATGCAATACCTCATGAGCCCCTCTTCAAAGATATCCGCTCCCTTATCCGGCGGATATCCGCATGTGACTATTGCCGCCAGCCGTTTTTCCGCCCAGAGAGACGGACCTCTTTCATCTCCGTAATACTTGTTGAGTGCATAAACGCATCTGTCAAGCAGAGACTTCATCGGTGCCGTGCAATACCAGGAATAAATTGGTGTGGCCGTGATTATCAGATCAGCTTCCAGTATTTTTTCAAACAGCCCCGGCATATGGGCACCGGCTCTCCCCTGAAGGTCATCGCTAATCGTGCAATTGGGTGCATTCCAGTCCGCCTGGCACTTACGGCAGGCAACACACGGCTCTATATGCAGGTCATAGAGGTTTACAACCTCACAGACTATATCCACATTACTGCTTTCCGCTGCTTTGCCGGCTTCATCCGTAAACACTTTAACCAATGAATTAGTATTCCCTTTTCTGCGGGGGCTTCCTGCCAGTATAAGTACTTTCATTATTCTGATCTCCTCACATTTCAGGAATCAGTTATTTAACCTTCACAATCCAGCCGAACTCGTCATCCACTTCACCTATCTGGGTTCCGTAGATAGTATCATAGAGCATTTGAGCAACAGGACCGGTCTCATTGTTATTTATCTCCATAACCTTCTCCTTGTAACGGAGCGTTCCCACAGGCGATATGATTGCCGCCGTTCCCGAAGCAAACATTTCCTTGAATTCACCCTTGTCGTAGGCTTCAACAATGTCATCGATGGAGAGCTTTCTTTCGCTCACTTTGTAGCCTTTTGACTTCAATACGTGAATACAGGAATCTCTGGTGATTCCCGGAAGAATTGTTCCCCTCAGCGGGGCCGTAATTACCTCATCCCCGATTACGAAGAAAGCGTTAGAAGTACCAATCTCCTCAACATATTTCTTTTCTTTTCCGTCCAGCCAGAGAATCTGGTCATAGCCCTTCTCGTGTGCGATGACCTGTGCCTTCAGGCCTGTCGCATAGTTTCCCCCGCACTTGGCTTCGCCGGTTCCTCCTTCAGCCGCTCTAACATAAGTATCTTCAACATAAAGCTTAGTCGGCTGCAGACCGTTGGGATAATAAGGTCCGGACGGGCTCAGAATGATTATGAACTTGTATTCGGATGATGCTTTGATTCCCAGACTTGGTTCCGTAGCGATTATAAACGGCCTGATGTACAGTGATGTATCTCTTGCCTTTGGAATCCAGTCGGCATCAACGGCAACCACTGCCTTAACCGCTTCAACATACATTTCTTCATCCACGGCAGGTATGCAAAGTCTGTCATTTGTCTTGTTTGTTCTCTTGGCATTCATGTCCGGCCTGAACAGCTGAACGCTTCCGTCCTTAACATTTGTGTATGCCTTCAGCCCTTCGAACATTTCCTGTCCGTAGTGAAACACCAGTGCTGCAGGATCCAGAGCAATAGGTTCGTAAGGGACTACTCTGCCGTCATGCCATCCCTTCTCCTTGTTGTAATCCATTACAAACATGTGGTCTGTAAAATAAACCCCGAACGGAAGGTTGTTTGGATCCGGTTTTTTCTTTGGATTTGTTGTTTTTGTTACTGAGAATTCGTATTTCATATGCGCTCCTTCTTTATCTGTCCTGCATGCTTATAGATTCAATAGCTACAGGGCCTCCTCTTACAACTTCTATGCTACTGAAACGCTCCCTGAACACTTTGAGTATCGAATCATTCTTTGCTTCAGTTCGTATAGCTTCAATAAGTATGCTGGTCTTGCCCATATCCTTAACAAGGAACCTGAAGGCATCAGCCATCTGGAAAATCTCGGCTCTGTCCTTCTCGTTAATGCCTTTCACCTTGATAAACATGATTTCTTTCGAACGGATTGACAGATCGGTGTAGTCGATAACCTTGATTACCTCCACACTTCTGTTCATCTGCTTTTGAATCTGTTCAAAGGTTTTTTCGTCCGCATCGACACATATGGTCATCCTGGAGATTTCCGGATTTTCCGTTTCTCCAACGGTCAGGCTGTGAATGTTGTAAGCCTTGCCGCTGAGCAGACCTGAAATTCGTGCCAGCACTCCTATGCGGTTTTCAACGAACAGTGACAGCCATCTTCTTTTCATATCGTTGCTCATATCCACTGCCTCCTTATATGGTTATAATCAGATCCGTTATCGGACTGCCCGGTTTAATCATAGGAAAAACCATCTCTTCATCCTCTATCATGAATTCGATGACAGTCGGCACACAGGTTTCTGCCTTTGCAGCATTAAATGCCGCTGCAATTTCAGACTTCTCAAATACTCTGATTCCCTGAGCGCCGTAACTTTCCGCCAGTTTTACTATATCCGGAGTATACGGAGGACAGCCTTTACCATCACCTCTGCCGGCACAGTGCATGTTCTCCGGACTGCCCTTGCATTCGCAGCCTTTTCGACGCTTCATGCAGGTTCCGGCAAAAGCTTTGTCGTAAAAAAGATCCTGCCACTGGCGAACCATTCCCAGATATCCGTTGTTCATTATACATATCGTAATCGGCAATTCCTGCACTACAGCAGTGCCCAGTTCCTGGGAAGTCATCTGAAATCCACCATCACCCGCAACAGCTATTACATCACGGCCGGGATTTCCTATGGCTGCTCCTACGGCAGCCGGCAGCCCATAGCCCATAGTACCCAGACCGCCACTGGTAATCAACTGCCTCTTGCCGTATATCTCAAAGAATTGTGCGGTCCACATCTGATGTTGCCCTACATCCGTCGTAACAATCGGCTCATCATAAAGCTCGTTGATGGCATCTATAATATGCTTCGGGCACAGCTTCTCCTTTTCCTCCATAAACAGAGGGTATTCATCACGCCACGCATTAAGCTGCTTTATCCATAAAGCATTCCCGCATGTCCCCTTTTCTCTCGCCTGGTGCAAAAGTTTCTTAATGGCTTCCCTGGCATCTCCCACAACCGGGACATCTACCGTAACATTCTTGGATATAGCTGCTGTATCTATATCAATATGTATTATTTTTGCTTCAGGCGCAAAGGTTCCCAGCTTGCCTGTAATTCGGTCATTAAATCTTGTGCCTATTGAAATCAGCAGGTCGGTATTGTTCACCGCATTGTTTGCCGCATAGCATCCGTGCATTCCCACATTGCCGAACCAGAGGGAACTGTTTGTCGGAACGCTTCCCTTACCCATTATGGTTGTTACAGCAGGAATATCTGTCTCCTCCATCAGCGATGTCATTTCAGAAACGGCACCGGCAATTTTGACTCCGCCTCCCAAAAGGAAGAGCGGTCTTTTCGCCTTGTAAATCATATTAATGGCTTTGACGATCTGTCCGTCATGGACCTTGGTATTTGGTTTGTAGCCTCTTATATTCACCTTTTCCGGATATACATCGCTTCCTGACTCCGCCATAACATCCTTCGGCAGATCAACAAGAACCGGCCCGGGTCTTCCCGTAGTGGCTATATAAAAGGCCTCTTTTATTACTCTGTTAAGATCCTTCCTGTCTCTCACCATTATGGACCATTTGGTAATGTTTCTTGTAATACCTACAATGTCCACCTCCTGGAAAGAGTCATTGCCTATAATGCCTGTGGCAACCTGCCCTGTGAAGCAGACCAGAGGAACGCTGTCCAGATTGGCATCCGCAATGCCCGTAATGAGATTGGTCGCTCCCGGCCCGCTGGTTGCCAGACAGACCCCCGGCTTCCCTGTGGACCTGGCATATCCCTCAGCTGCATGAATCAACCCCTGCTCATGTCTGGGCAGAATAAGATCGACCTCTGTCTGCTTGTACACCTCATCAAAAATATCAATAATAGTAGCTCCCGGATATGCGAAGAGCTTCTCTACTCCTTCTTCCCGCAAAGCCTTCACAAAGAAAGCGTTTCCTGTCATCTTGCCCATACCATTTCCCTCCTTATCCTTCTTCTAGTCTCTTGAGATCCCTGTATTTCTCCATAGCTTCCTCTTCGGCAACCTTGAACAGCTTTTCAGCATTCTCGGGGAATGTAATCTTTAATGCAGCAAATCTGTTCTGACCGTCAAGGAATTCTTCATATGGCAGTGTCGGCGGCTTTGAGTCCACAGTCATCGGACTATCCTCGTCACCCGGATTGTACCTGTAAAGAGGCCAGTAACCGGATTCTACCGCACGCTTCATCTCTTCCTGAACATTTGCCATTCCGGACTTGATTCCATGAACTGTACATGGAGTATAGGCTACGATTACCGAAGGTCCCTTGTGTGCCTCAGCTTCCTTTATAGCCTTAATCAGCTGGTTAAAGTCGGCTCCCATGGCAACGGTTGCCACATATACATCCCCGTAGGTCTGCAGAATCTTTCCTATGTCCTTCTTCTTGCTTTTCTTACCTGCCGCCTGGAACTCGGCAACAGCACCGATAGGTGTCGCTTTGGAACTCTGTCCGCCGGTATTGGAGTAAACTTCCGTATCTACTATAAATACGTTAATATCCTCGCCGGTTGCAACAACATGGTCCAGACCTCCAAATCCTATATCATAGGCCCATCCGTCTCCGCCATACATCCAGAAGCTCTTCTTGGCAAGCTGATCCTTTCTCTCGAGAATCGTCCTGGCTATACTCAGTGTTCCCAGTTCATCATCCACTTCATCGTATGCTCTGACAACTTCTGCCAGTTCTTCGATAAGGATGTCGCTTGTTTTTCTGGATTCATCGAAATCATCGTATGCATCCATCCACTGTATAGCATTTTCGCTCCCCGTTATTTCTATGTACTTCAGTACATTATCTCTTTGCTTTTCTCTCTGCTGTCTTACCGACAGGAGCATTCCCAGAGCCAGCTCCGCATTATTCTCGAACAGAGAGTTGGTCCATGCCACGCCGAAACCTCTTCTGTTCTTGCAGTACGGAATACCCGGCATTGCGGCGCCCCATGCCTGCGAACATCCCGTTCCGTTTGCCCAGTAAACTCTGTCTCCAAAGAGCTGAGTCATGAGTTTGGCATATGGGGTTTCTCCGCATCCTGCACATGCCGCCGAGAACTCAAGAAGCGGCTGCCTGAACTGGCTTCCCTTTACCGAGTAAGGAGGGAAAATATCACCTTTATCCTTCAGCTGCAGGCCATAGTTCCACCTGACCTTATCCTGCTCAACAGGCTTGGCCGGAACCATCTCGATTGCAGGCGTCTTGGCCGGACAAACCGGTACACAGGATCCGCAGCCGGTACAGTCAAATGTGGAAATCTGCAGACTGTAATAAAGTTTCTCACCATACTTCGGCTTGTAGCTGATGAGCGGAATGCTTTCAAATCCTTCAGGAGCTGCATTTCTCTCTGCCCTGTTGAGAATATATGGCCTGATTGCCGCATGAGGACATACGAATGAACATCGGTTGCACTGAATGCAGTTGTCCGGATCCCATTTCGGCACTTTTACTGCCAAACCTCTCTTTTCAAAGGCTGTCAGACCCAGATCTATCTGACCGTCCTTATATGTTTCCAGTACACTTGTTGGCAAATCATCTCCCATCTGCCTGTTTACAGGGAACAGAATGTTCTTTACGGCCCATGGCAGAATTTCTTCCTTTTCAGGGGCATCCTCCACCCCCTTCCAGGATGCCGGAACATCAACCTTTTCAAAACCTTCCACCCCGGCTTCAATGGCCGCTATATTCTTCTTGACAACAGCATTGCCCTTGGATCTGAACTTGGTTCTTACGGATCTTTCCATTTCAGCAATGGCCTGTTCCTTCGGAATCACTTCAGTAATCGTAAAAAATGCCGACTGAAGAATTGAATTCTTATGACCGCCCAGCCCCAGTTTGCCCGCAATTGCCGTAGCATTTATAATATAGAAATTTATATTTCTCTCAGCAATAATTCTCTTCACCTTAGGTGATAACTTCTCCTCCAGTTCCGCCTCTGTCCATGGACAGTCAAGCAGCAGTATGCCGCCCTCCTTCAGTTCATCAACAACATTATACTCATTTATATAATGCTGGTTGTGACAGCCGACGAAATCTGCATTCTTTACATAATATGAACTTATTATCGGTTTTTTGGAAAATCTCAGGTTCGACTTGGTTACACCCAGGGTTTTCTTGGCATCGTACTCAAAATATGCCTGTCCATAAAAATCAGTGGTACTGTTGATGATCTCAACAGAACTTCTGTTGGCACCAACCGTACCGTCTCCGCCAAGACCCCAGAACTTGCACTCTATCAGATCCTCGTCTTTAAGTTTAAAAGGCTTGACCGGAAGTGACTTGAAGGTCAGGTCATCTACAATACCGATGGTGAAACCCTCAATGGACTCTTCACTGGCCAGATTATCAAAGGCAGCTACAATCTGCGCCGGATCTGTGTCTTTAGAGGACAGTCCGTATCTGCCTCCTATAACCTTGATATCTTTCCCGGCTCTCAGCACGGCTGTACATACATCTTCGTAAAGAGGCTCACCCAGAGCCCCCATGTTCTTGCATCTGTCAAGGACGGCTATTCTCTCACATTTATCAGGTATTCCTGCCAGCAGATGCTTTTCTGAGAAAGGCCGGTACAGGTGCACCTGCAGAAAGCCTACCTTTCGTCCTTCATCCATCAGACTGTCAACAGCCTGCTGGATTGCTCCCGAAACGGAACCCATAGCAATTACAATATCCGTCGCTTCAGGGTCTCCGTAGTAATTGAACAGCTGATAATCTCTGCCTGTCAGCTCATTGATCTTATGAAAATATTTCTCAACAATCTCAGGAAGATCATCGTAATCTTTATTGTTTGCTTCTCTGACCTGGAAGTAAATATCCCCGTTCTGAACGGTATTTCTCAAGGTAGGATGTTCAGGGTTCAGTGCTTCATCTTTGAATCTCTTCAACGCACGTTTATCCATCATATCTATTAGCGCCTGCTCATCGGGAACTTCGACCTTATTTATTTCATGGGATGTTCTGAACCCGTCAAAGAAATGCATAAACGGAATGCTGGATTCTATGGCTGCCAGATGTGCTACCGCCGCCAGGTCTACCACCTCCTGGACGCTTCCCGTACAGTATTGCGCGAAACCCGTCTCTCTGCACGCCATTACATCGGAATGATCTCCGAAAATACTCATGGCATGGGTTCCGACCGTTCTTGCTGCAACATGTAAAACAGCAGGTTGTCTCTCACCCGCTATTCTGTATAGAACCGGAATCATTAACATAAGCCCCTGAGAGGAGGTAAAACTGGTAGATAGTGCCCCGGTCTGAATTGCTCCGTGCACCGCCCCTATAGCTCCCGCTTCAGACTGCATCTCTGTCAGTGTAACAGTCTGGTCGAACATGTTCTTACGTCCCTGAGCAGACCATCTATCCGTTAGTGTTGCCATAGGCGATGACGGTGTAATCGGGTATATTGCGGCAATTTCCGTAAACGGATACGCAATATGAGCCGCCGCCTCATTTCCATCCATTGTTGCGAATTTTTTCTGTGTCATTCTTTCTCCCTCCAAAAGACAACCTGGTATACACTTTGTTTTTATAAAAAATGCCCTCGCCACATAAGAGACGAAGGCAAAAGCTTCCGCGGTACCACTCTTACTTGATGTGCTGTTTCGGCATAGCCGTTCCTGAGGAAAATCACACATCCTCTCAAAAGTTTCATGCTCCCGGGTGAGACATCCAGCTCACACATACGGTCTTGCACCTGGTGACCGCTCTCTGTAATGCTTACTGCTGAATTTATTCCGTTCATAGCATGCATATTAACACATTTTCGTACCCTGGTAATAATATATATAATATATATTAGGCAAAGTAGCTTGTCAACAGTTTCTCTTCACTTTTATTTGTGTGTTTTGTGCATTTATCCTATTCTTTCTTAATTTTTTTGTAGTTAAACCACAAATTTGTTTTTTTTAGGTTGATTTATGTTGTCCGGATTTATATAATATAAAAGCAATACGTCATATTATAAAAGGAGGTATAAAAAGGAGGAATGCACAATGAGATTAAACGGCTCTCAACTTGTAATGGAAGTGTTGCTTGAGCACGGAGTGGATACGGTATTCGGCTATCCGGGCGGTACGGCACTTAATCTTTTCGATGCTTTGTATGAGTACAGTGACAGAATTAAGCTTGTAATGCCGGCCCATGAACAAGGTGGGACCCATGCTGCCGATGGTTTTGCCAGAGCTACGGGAAAGACCGGTGTTGTTTTTGCAACCAGTGGTCCCGGTGCCACAAATCTGGTTACAGGCATTGCGACGGCCTTTATGGACAGCATACCGCTGGTGGCAATTACGGCAAATGTTCCGGACAGTCTTATAGGCAGAGATGCTTTCCAGGAAGTCAGCATCATGAATATCGTTATCCCTGTTACAAAGAATACTTATTTGGTAAATAAAATCGAAGATCTGGAGGATGTGCTTTATAACGCTTTCAGAGTTGCAAACAGCGGACGCAAAGGGCCTGTTCTCGTTGATATTACCAAGGATGTTACCGCAGAAATCACCAACTTTAAATCCAGAAAACCTCTTCCGGTCAATCCGAAGCCGGTATATACAAAGGAAGACCTGTCGAAGGTTGCATCAATAATTAACACTTCGGAAAAGCCGGTTATATACTGCGGCGGCGGCGTTCCGGCTGCCGGTGCCGAAAAAGAGCTGCGCAAACTTATGGAGCTGGCCGACATTCCGGCAGTTCATACTCTCATGTCTGCCGGCACAGTGAGCTATGATGATCCGAGAAGTC
Source organism: Lentihominibacter sp. (assembly GCA_050953465.1). Classification (GTDB taxonomy): domain Bacteria; phylum Bacillota; class Clostridia; order Peptostreptococcales; family Anaerovoracaceae; genus Lentihominibacter. Next base: position 67,177 of record JBMNMR010000002.1, read on the forward strand.
TGGGGCTGGTGGGAATGCATGGAACAATTGCTGCAAATAAGGCAATCGACAGAGCCGACCTGGTTCTGGCACTGGGGACAAGATTCAGTGACAGAGTAGCTCTTAATCCGGATAAATTCGGCAAAAGAGCCATAAAAGTCCAGGTTGATATAGATTCAAGTGAAATCAACAAGAATGTAATCGTAGACTACGGCGTAACTGCGGACGTGAAAGATTTCCTTGCGGATCTCCTTCCCCTCATCAGGAAAAAGGACAGGAGCGAATGGGTATCTCTGGCAATGGGCTGGAAGAGTACTACAGGAGATGTAAAGTGCGGCGATGCCGATCTGCACCCGAGTGAAATTATTGGGACCGTGTGCGATTTAACCGATGATGAAACCATCTACGTTACCGATGTCGGTCAGCACCAGATCTGGGCGGCACAGTTCCTGAAGCACAGAAACACTCATAAGTTTATCACCAGCGGCGGACTGGGAACTATGGGCTTCGGCTACGGAGCTTCCATTGGTGCACAGGTGGGCTGCCCTGACAAGAGAGTGATACACTTTACCAGTGACGGCTCATTGCATATGAATCTTAACGAATGCTGTACAGCAGTCAGTCAGAACCTTCCGATAATAACCATCATCATGAACAACATGGTTTTAGGCATGGTTTACCAGTGGCAGACGGTATTTTATAACAAGCGTTACTCGTCAACCACTCCTGAAAGGAAGACGGACTTCGTCCGTCTGGCAGAAGGTTTTGGTGCCAAAGGCTTCAGAGCCTCTACTCCCGAAGAGTTTGAAGAGGTATTTAAAAAAGCTCTTAAGGAGAGCGGTCCTGTCTGGATTGACTGTGCCATATCATGTGAAGAACGAGTGCTCCCGATGATTCCATCCGGTGGAACCATCGAGGATATGATTATAGGCTAGAAAGGAGAATTCTTATGGTAAGCCATGAAAAAACCAATGTGCTGAGTATTCTGGTCAGAAATGAACCGAATGTAACTGCCAAGCTGGGGACTCTTTTCGGCAGACGAGGATTTAACATTGATTCCTTTGCCGCTTCACCTACCAACGACCGTGGGCAGACGAGGATTACCATTGTAACCACAGGTGATGACCACAAATTCAATCAAATACTTACCCAGACTGCCAAGCAGGATTTTGTTATTTCAATAGATCCCTTAATAGCGGAAAAAAGCATATACAGAGAACTGCTGCTGCTTAAGGTTAAGGCAGGCAAGAGAGAACGTTCCGAAATAAAGGAAATTGTTGAAATATACAGAGGACGGATTGTCGATCTGTCAAAGAAGAGTCTGATTGTGGAGATGACAGGTGATTCGGTAAAGATTGACGGATTCCTCCAGATGATGGAGGGGTTTGAACTCATTGATGTTTGCCGTACAGGTATAACAGGTATAAGCCGTGGCGACTACGGCATTTCCGACAGCCACGATGATATAGAATAAGAAGAAGAAGAAAGGAAAAATAATAATGATTAAAAAGTATTATGATCAGGACTGTAACCTGGGATTGCTTGATGGCAAAACTATTGCAGTGATAGGTTTCGGCTCGCAGGGTCATGCACATGCCATGAACCTGAACGAAAGCGGCTGCGATGTTGTAGTAGGTCTCAGACCGGGATCTGCCCATACTGCAAAAGCAGAAAACGCAGGTCTTAAGGTGATGGGCATTGAAGAGGCCGCTAAAGCGGGAGATATCGTAATGATGCTGGTTCCGGATGAGCTTGCCGCTTCCGTCTACAGAGAACAGGTTGCTCCTCATATGAAGGAAGGCAACGTTTTAGCCTTTGCACACGGATTCAATATCCACTTTAACCAGATTATACCTGCAGATTTTCTGGATGTAATCATGATTGCTCCGAAGGGGCCGGGACACACTGTAAGAAGTCAGTACGTTGAGGGCAAAGGCGTGCCTTCACTGATAGCCGTTCATCAGGATGCATCCGGAAAGGCAAAGGAATTTGCGCTGGCATATGCCGCCGGAATCGGTGCGGGCCGTGCGGGAATTCTGGAAACTACTTTCATCGAAGAGACTGAAACGGATCTCTTCGGAGAACAGGCTGTTCTGTGCGGTGGGGTTACCGAACTGATGAAGGCCGGCTTTGACACTCTGGTGGAAGCCGGTTACGAGCCTGAAATGGCTTATTTCGAATGCATACACGAAATGAAACTGATTGTTGACCTTATCAATGAAGGCGGTTTCGACAAGATGAGATATTCCATATCAAATACAGCCGAGTACGGTGATTACAGAACGGGGACAAGAATCATAACCGAAGATACCCGCAAGGAAATGAAGAAAGTTCTTGCCGAAATCCAAGACGGGACATTCGCCTCGGAATTCATTCAGGAATTCAACGCAGGCGGCAAGGCAAGATTCCTGGCAACCAGAAGAAAGGAAGCCGATCATCTGCTCTGTAAGGTTGGAGCCGAACTGAGAAAGATGATGAGCTGGCTGAAAAAATAAAAGATCCGAGGAGAAATCATGCGAAGCGATAATGTAACCAAAGGTGTGGAACGCGCTCCCAACAGGAGCCTGTTCTATGCCATGGGATATACCAAAGAAGAACTGGAGCGCCCTCTTGTGGCGGTTGTTTCCGCAAAGAGTGAGATCGTTCCGGGACACATACATCTGGACAGGGTTGCCGAGGCAGTTAAGGCAGGAGTCCGAATGGCAGGCGGAACACCGATAGAAATTCCGGCCATCGGAGTCTGTGACGGAATTGCCATGGGGCACACGGGAATGAAGTATTCCCTGGCCAGCCGTGAACTCATTGCCGACAGTGTTGAAACCATGATAATGGCACACGCTTTTGATGGGGCCGTTCTGGTTCCCAACTGCGACAAGATAGTTCCCGGTATGGTGATGGCCGCCGTAAGAATGAATATTCCTGCGGCAGTCTGCTCCGGCGGGCCGATGATGTCCGGTCTTGTTGATGGCAGGGAAACCAGCCTTACAAATATTTTTGAGTCAGTGGGTGCATACAAGGCCGGCTTTATTGACGAAGCAGGCCTTCAGGAATGCGAAGAAAATGTATGCCCCGGATGCGGTTCCTGCTCCGGAATGTATACGGCAAACAGTATGAACTGCCTCTGCGAGGCTGTGGGCATAGCTCTTCCCGGCAACGGTACAATTCCTGCTGTTCATTCAGGCAGAATTATGCTTGCCAAGCGCACCGGCATGGCTATAATGAATCTTATTGAAAATGACATAAAGGCCAGGGACATCATAAATGAGAAATCCCTGTGCAATGCACTTGCCTGTGATATGGCTCTGGGCTGCTCGTCCAACTCTGTTCTGCACCTGCTGGCCATTGCCAATGAAGCAGGTGTGAATCTGGATCTTAAGATTTTCAATGAGTACAGCAGCAAGGTTCCCAACCTCTGTCACCTGGCGCCGGCAGGTCCTGATCACATGCATGACCTGAACAATGCGGGAGGACTTCCTGCAGTGCTCGGGGAACTGACAAAGAGAAATCTGATTGACACTTCCCTTCTTACGGTTTCAGGTAAAACCGTGGGTGAAAACATCGCGGGTGCTTATATCAAGGATGAATCCTGTATCCGCCCGATAGATAATCCTTACAGTGAAACCGGCGGAATTGCAATAATGTGGGGCAACATCGCTCAGGAAGGCTGCGTTGTCAAAAGGAGTGCCGTAGCTCCCGAAATGCTGACACACAGCGGGCCGGCACGGGTGTTCGACAGCGAAGATGAAGCAATTGCCGCAATCTATGACGGCAAGATTGTTGACGGTGATGTAGTTGTTATACGATATGAAGGTCCTAAAGGCGGACCCGGAATGAGAGAGATGCTCAATCCTACCAGTGCACTTGCCGGTATGAAGCTGGACAGGACGGTCGCCCTGATTACAGACGGACGTTTCAGCGGAGCCAGCCGCGGTGCTTCAATCGGACATGTGTGCCCTGAAGCTGCTTCCGGCGGCAACATCGGACTCCTCCGTGATGGAGATATCATCGAAATTGATATCCCCAACGCTTCTATTAATGCCCGCGTCTCTGACGAAGAATTTGAATCTCGCCGCAAGGACTACACAGCTCCTCCGCCAAATGTAACCGACGGATGGCTTGTTCGATATCAACGCTATGTTGACAGTGCGGCACATGGAGCGGTAATGAAATAAATCAAGCGGCACAGCTGTGCCGCTCAGACTGTAGACAAACCCGCATCTCGGGGAACTAGGAGAGTGGATTTTCTAGCGGTTTCTACGCGTTCTGCAAAAGAGCTCTATATAAGGACAGGGGTGCAGACATTTTCTCAGACTGCCTAAAAGGCAAGACTGAGAAAATGTCCGCACCCCATCTCTTTAACTATGTTGGTACAGAAGCATTTTCAGGTTCATGCAACTTTTTTCTGCAAGATTTTTTAATTGTGAGGCAACATCAATACATATCCGATTTATAGTTTGTGCATTAATCGCTATCTGTCGCCTTTTCATGTTTAGGGAAATAAGTCTTAATAATCCATCTCCCCGCTAACGTCACCACAGTAAGTGTGCCAATTGTTGATAATATTGCAGAAAGATATACAATTATTTCCCATGTGTAAATAGTCATCGATACGCCTCCCTGTATTATTAAATCATAGTATTAACATATATCCCGTACGCTTAATGTTATACAGTTAAATATAATGTAGATTGATATTCCTCTTGCTCTATATAATCGTAATATCTACAACTATTTTCTGAAGTTTGTAATACTGCTAGTTAAATGATAATCTAAATGCCTTCATTATGCAAACTATCAAAGAAACTTGTGTGCCATTCGATTATTTTTTATAAAGAAATAATACAATTCCACTTACTATTGTTTTCAATGGCTAGCCTTTTTATTTGGTTGTGTGATTAAGTGAACTACAAAATAAACAATTGCCGTAAGTGGTAAGATAATAAGAATGTTGTACTCCTGCCATATTGGAACAATATTTCCAAATAGATCAACATCAAACATCCTAGTTGCCCATGTGTCGTCATAATAGCCAAACAGATAAATACCAAAATACATACCAAATGTGCCTACAAGACCGAATAGTGCACTTATCTCTCCCGCCAGTCTGCTTTTCTTGCCTTTCAAGAATAGCGCCGTATAAAGTGGAACCAACGTTGTGTTACAAAGAAGGCTTGCCACGAATGTCCATGCGGACATCAATCTTCCAAATGCGAAACATAACAGAACACTGAGTGCACTAATTATCAATACGCCTCTCTTAGTGTGCTTGACCATTTTTTCATCAGATATTTCTTTCTTTGAAAGGGGTTTATAAATATCGTATGCCAAATTTCCACCCGCAACAAGAAGCATTGAATCACAAGTAGATAGCCCACCGGCTAAAAAACCAGCTAAAAACAAACCTAATACACCCACTGGCAAAACTTCTATTGCTAGTGAAATCATAGCTTCAGACGCTCTAATTTCGCCAAGTGTTCCCAATCCTACTCCAGCAGCGGCTAATATTCCGACAAAAGTTGCCACAATAGAATAAGCTGCATAAATAATAGCAGCAATAATGAGTGCTTTTCTTACATCTTTCCCACTAGCAGCAGCAAATATTCTTTGGAATAAAGTTGGTTCACAAAGAACCGACAATGCTGTTACGGCATATGTTACCATAAGACCGCCTGTAAGCCACCCACCTGTAGGTTGGAAAAAATAAGAAGGGTCTCCTCCAGCAAAATTCTCTAACCCTTGTAGAATATTATCTGTTCCCATAAAATTCCATGCCACCAATCCAATTATCGCAATTCCAATGGAAATAAAGGCAAAATTGATTGTATCTGCTATTGACACCACGACCAGCCCGCCATAGTACGTATGCACTGTCGCAATAATACCTGCAATAAGGACGCCTACCCAAAACTCCATTCCTAGTGCTATTTTAAAAGCAATTCCCATGGCCATGATGTTAACAATCGGAGTCGTGTAAGCAAGACTTCCTATAGCAGCACACATCCTACTTACTGGGCCATACGTGCTGCCTATTATTTCAACCACCGTCCTTGTATCCCCAAGTTTTTCTTTGATTTTTCCACCTACAAATGCAAGAACTATCAATAAAATAGCGGCAATAAAGCAATATGAGAAAAATCCAGAGATACCCAAACCAAATCCCATTTCAGCATCCCCCATTAATGAATCAGTGCCAAAATAAGTTGATGTCAGCGTTGCAATAAGCACTGCTGCCGGCAATTTTCCGCCAGCCAGAAAATAATCATCAAAATTTTTAATTTTTCTTTTTGCGAAGAAAAACGCTATTGCAACCATTAGCATGAGATAAAGAACAACAATTATCATATCAACAATGCTTATGACCATTACTTTTCCTCCTCTCTTCTGTATGTAATGTTTTCAGTATCAATGTTATACCTTTTTAACAACAAAATTCCCACACTTTACTATGGCAACCATATTATCCCTATTAAGGTTCATAATATTTTCTAATGGGTTACCATCAAGAACGATAAAATCTGCACTTTTACCTTGTTCGAGTGTCCCTGTCGAGTCAATTACCCTTAGGAGCTCAGCACCATTTCTTGTAGCACATGTAATTGCTTCAATTTCAGACATTCCTGCCTGTACCATCGTATATATTTCTTTTAGTGCATATGCTCCATATGGCGTCAACGTGTCACAAAACGAATCGGCACCAACCGCAATCCTAACTCCCTTATTTCTTGCAGCTTGGAAATTTGCAGTTATCCTGTTCAACTCTTTTTCACTTCGTGTTGTACCTTCAAAATTATCCTGTGACTTTCTTATAGGAGGATCATATTCACTAAACCACTCAAAGAACAGCCCAATGGTAGGAACTAAAGTAATATCTTTTTCTTTCATTATTTCGAGACACTCTTCTGTAAGCTCTTCACCATGCTCAATGCTGGCAACCCCTGCTTTTGCTGAATCTAATGCTGCTTCAGCACATTCTGCATGAGAGCATACAGGAAGTCCATAATAACTGGCTTCTTCAACCATCATTTTTAATTCTTCATAGGAATAATGCTGATCTGTTTCCCGCTCCCATGCCCATAAGCCTCCTCCAGATGCCCAAACTTTAATGCAGTCAACCCCTTGTCTTAGTAATGTTCGTACTGACTTTCTAACTTCTTCTGGTCCGTCAGCAATCATTCCCCACGGATGCGACTCTTTGACTATTTCAATTGGAACTGTATAACTGTCCGCATGGCCACCAGTCCTAGAAAGTCCTCGCCCACATGCTACAATTCTTGGTCCGTTAATAATCCCCATATTAATTACATTCCTGAGATGAATTCCATTATTAGAAATATCTCTTACTGTAGTAAATCCGTGCAACAAACTTTTCATGCATTGTGCCGTAGAAATTATCGCCTGCTGTAAATCATTTTCCATCACCCAATCTTGGTCTTTTGGGCTTTCCGTTCCACCGTAATGAACATGGCAGTCAATTAAACCTGGCAACAAGTACCTTTTCGCTCCATCGATTACTTCATAGTCAGAATAATCACCGCTTGCTTTTTCTGAAATGTCTATTATCATGCCTCCTTTTACAACCATATCACCTACAAAAGGCTCCTTTCCATTACCATCAATTATGGTTGCATTTTTTACAATTATCTTGCCTTCATCCATTAAAAAACACCTCCCTTCTTTTAAAATTTACATTCAATTAAGTTTATATTAACAATATTTTTATTATTACATCAACAAATGGCATACAATTATTTTTAATATTTCTGCTATTTTGTATACTATGAAAAAACAAACTAGCAAGATTATCTGAATATTTATAATATTATTACTTTCAGCATTTAAATTTATGTTTAAATTGGGAATCATTTTTTCTTCTTCTTGGTGGGCGTTGCAATATAAGTTATATATTTTAAATATTTCCTCTCAAAACAGGACGACTTAGCACCAGTGCACAGCGCAAAAGAAGCAGAGTTATCAAATATGTAGTGTCCCCCAAAAAGTAGAGTGAAAATAAACATGATATACTCTATGAGAATGGGAGGGACACATTATGGCACAAAGCAAATACAGCAAAGAATTTAAGAACAAGGTTGCAAAGGAAGCATTGCTCCCGGAAAACGAAGGTCTTGAAAGGGTCATTGCCGGCAAGTATGGACTTCTTCCGGCTACGGTCAGACGATGGCGTGATCATTACAGGGAATACGGCGATAAGGCTTTCTGGAGAGGATATACGAAGAAAGATACGCGTAGCCCAAGGGAAATCGAACTTGAAAAAGAGAATGAAGAACTTCGCGAAGAGGTGCAGATCTTAAAAAAAGCAGCGGCCTTCCTGGCAAATGTAAAGCACGAGTGAAATATGAATTCATGGAGGCATACAGAGAAGAGTTCTCGATTGTCAGGATGGCCAGAGTTCTCAATGTTTCCGAAAGTGGTTACCACAAATGGAGGGCACGAACAAAGATGCCGCCTACAGAGCAGGAGTTGGAAAACATGGAACTCTTTACGGAGATCAAAGAGATCTATTACCGATTCAAAGGCGCCTTTGGAAGTAGAAAAATCACAGCGATCATCAATAGCAGAAGAGAGAAGAAGGTCAACCATAAGCGTGTCGAAAGGATCATGCGTGAGAACGGGCTGTTCTCCAGGACGCATAAAAAGTATCGGATCACAACAGATTCAGACCATGACTATATGATTGCAGACAATCTGATCGACCGAGATTTTGAAACGACGGAACTAGGCCAGAAGATGGTCAGTGATACAACGGTGGTCGAAACAGGCGAGGGGGATCTATATGCAGCTGCGATACTCGATCTTTACGGAAGGATGCCGGTCGGACTGGCAATGGGCAGACGAAACAACAGATTCCTCGTCATGGATGCCTTTAAGGATATGCTCACCAGGGGGTGTGTTTTCCCCGGATGTATCCTCCATTCCGACAGGGGATCGACCTATGCGCCCTACGATTACCGAAGACTGATAGACCGATATGGATATCTGTGCAGCATGAGCCGGAAAGGTGATTGCTGGGACAATGCCCCGATGGAATGTTTCTGGGGGAAAATGAAAGAAGAATGGCTGAAAGAGAAGTATGCTACAATAGCAGAAGCGAAACATGACATCTATGAATACTTCTGGTCATTTTACCCAAACGAACGGCCGCATCAGTCAAACGGATATTTGACACCGGCGGAATACTGCCGGTCATGAATGACAGGATCAGCGCAGCAATCGTCTATGGGCCTATCGGCGTCCGCGCTAGGTGGTAGACAGCAAGATTTGTCTGATTCCGACTCTACCTTTAGGGGTACGCTTCAATACATGATATAATATGTTAAATAAGGTGCGTTTATTGCTGCCTTTTTCGAGATTTATAATAAATGTATGACAAAAGAAAAATTTTTATAGCTCACTTATAGTTCACTGTGCGGTTTTTTCGTAAAAAGCGGGTAGCAAAACTATGAAGAAAAATATATGTGAAATTACATTTGATTTAGGATTGCCATTAAAAGCCACAGCTGTATCCATGAAGGAACAAGGATGCCGTGTTTGTTTGCATGATTCCATTCTCGTTGGACTAGTTTCTGAAGGAGAACTTTCGTTGGAGAAAATAGGTTGTAATCATATATATAAAACAGGGGATTTTTTTCTCGTTGACAGCATGCAGTTATACATACTTAGTTGTCAGAAAAACTGTAAGGCGTTGCTTTTATTTCTTGATGTGAATTACTTCAAAAGATATTTCCCATCCATCAAAGACACAATTTTTACTGACAATTTTGGAAAGCAAATGAATAACTGTGAACTGTTTGATAATTTTCACACTTCATTTTTAGAAATAATATTATCTCTAGTAAATAAAAATCCTATTGAATATAACAAAATAGAAGGAACGATAAAAGAATTTATTAAAATGGTTTTGCACCATTGTCAAACATATTCGTATAAACTAGCAATAGAGAGCAAAGATAATTTCTATGAATTTAGCAATAGGATGCAAACAATTTACAGCTATATTAAAACGCATATAGGTGAAGGAGTATTTTTGGAGGATTTATCAAAAAATGAACACCTATCGCCACATTATCTATCTCATTTTATAAAAAAATACAATGGTTCGTCTTTCCGGGATATTTCTGTTCTATTACGGCTTCGGTATTCCGAACAGTTGTTGATTGATGACAAGAATAGGATATCAATGATTGCAAAAGAAAGTGGTTTTTCAACCACAAAATATTTTATAAAGTGTTTCTCTAACCAGTTTGGAATGCAACCAAAAGAATATAGAAAAAAAATAAACGATATAACTTGTATCGACCATGAACATTTGATTATGATTGATGCGTTTACCGAAGTAAAAAAATATATAAAAACGGTGAATGCTTCACTACACATAAAAGGACAGCCGCTTATTAACGTTGTTAAGGTAGATATAAATAAAACTATTGGAACATTTCACAACTTGCTATCATTTGATGGAGATATGAACAATCTTGATGTCCGTTTTTTACATGACCAGCAAAAAGCCATAATTAGTGTTATTAAAGACTTCCGTATGGAATCAATAAATGTGTATATTACAGACTACTTAAAAGGTAAGCCGGATCCATCAAAATATATGATGATATCAGAAAATATAAATTTCATTATACAGGTTGGGGCGTCAGTGAAATGTATATTTAATAATATTGATAATAGAACCCTCAGTAATTTTTTAAGTTTTTTAAAATTGTTTTCAATAAAATTCAAAGAGTCTCTGACAAGAATCATTTTCATCATAGAGGGCGATCAAAGTAATATTCAGGCTATTAATTTTGCGAAAAGGTTGAAAGGCCTTATTAAAGACACTACAAAGCAATCAGCAAAAGTGATAGTGTCAAAAACAAAAGACTGCTGCTACTGTAATTTTCAAAATTGGATTTATGATTCATCATTTATTGTGCCTTTTGCCATTGATGAACTTGTAAATCCAAAAGAATGGACAAAGGCAATGCCATTTTCTCTAGTTGATCCCATTAGTGAAGATGGTAAAGTGCTATGTGGCGGTTGCGGTCTTTTTAACTGGAAAGGGATAAAAAAACCTTGGTGGTATGCATATGAAGCAATTGCAAAAATGACTGAAGAAGCATTGATTTCTCAAGGAACAGGGTACATTGTTACTAAAAGAGGAGACCAAATTAAAATTCTCTGTTATAACACGAGCAATTTCAATCCGAATAATATCGAAAAAATTAAAACAAAAGAAGAATTGTTAGAAATTACTAAAACCGCAGGCATTGGCAAAGAATATACTTTTTTGATTGAGGGTATGAAGAACGGTGATTGCACGGTACTAATTCACAATATGAATGATGACATGTGTTTTTTTGGGAAATGGGCGAAGTTGGGATTCCCAGAACACCTAACAAATGAGGAGGAAAATGTGCTGAATATGACATCACATCCAAGTGTAATAATGGAGAAGCATACAATAAATGGAGAAATAAATCTCACTGTAAACATCGCTTCTTTTGGGGCGACATATATTCTTATTGATGGCATTGTTATTTAATTTCAAAATTCTTGGAACGGAGGTTTAAACTTTTTCTTAGACTTCCTAAGCAGCAAGACCCAGAGATTGCGCTCTCGTATCGCATTTTTTTATCAAATATAGGTAAATTTGCTATTCCTCCGGGAAGTGTATTTCAAACTGTAGCGGCACAGCTGTGCCGCTACTTTTTTACTGTTTTTATCCTGCTATTTTATTTTCCTGCCAACTACATAAAATCTCCCGTCATCCACATGATAGGCACAGGTGGACAGCGTCACCAGCTGATCACCGTATTCAGCCGTTTCGCCGGTATCATAAACGGACTCCGCTTTTATGCCGGCGATATAATCTTCAAAATCTCCTTCGGAAGTAAAGGATGCATACTGATAAAACTTGAATTCCCTGGAAGTCTCCGTGTAAATCCGTGAATAACAGGCAGCAATTATCTGATAAGTACCCCGGGACTCTCTTACATTTCCTGTGTCTTTATCCATCTGCACCGTACTGAACTCGAAGGTGTTATGCTCTTTGTAGAAAGATTCTTCATCATATTTCAGCAGATCATAGAACATTATACCCGTTTTCATATGGTGGCCGTATATAAGCCAGTTGCATGTGGACTCGGCTCCGTCTGACTGGGGGGAACCGGCAACATTGCTGGCCGCGTCCATGAACGGTGTCCCTGCCAGAGAATAATTCTTATGGAAATCTTTTCTAAGGTAGAATTCCGGATTATCTTTAGTCTGCATCACCGGATAATCAATCCGGGTTCCATCCACTTTAATCCAGCCAACAAGATCATTATTGGAATCGTACACCTCTTCAATGCCTTTTTCCTTTGCCACGCTTATTTTTTTCATATTGTCCTGTGCTCTGAAATTATCAAGCAGGTAGTCAGCCAGATATGCTCCGGATCCGAAGAACACTATCAGACATAATATAATAATGATTTTTTGCGTTAAACTGAACGGCACTCTCTTTTTCTTTGCCATAAGTTTCTCCTTGATGCATTAATGCAAAATCCTTATTTCAGTTCTTCCAGGCTGAAAAGTCTGACCTCTGCTGTATTAAGAACATCAATTGCCTTGTCAGTATCACTGACTTTCATCATAATCACAGCCTCTCCGGATGCAGACTGAATGGCTGAATAAATATATCTGACAGCAATATCCTGAGCAGCCAGCAGCTTCAGCACGGCATTAAGACCACCCGGTCTGTTTTCGATAGCCACAGCTATCACCTTGGAAATGCTGGCTGTATAGTTCTTCGCCTTGAGTATTTCAACTGTTTCTTCGGGATTTTGCACAATGCATCTGAATATGCCATACTCAGCGGTTTCAGCAATAGTAGCCGCATTTAAATCGATTCCGTTGTCCTCGAGAACCTGAAACAGTCTGGCCAGTTGGCCCGTTTCGTTTTCTATGTATACCGATACCTGTTTTACTATCATCTCAGCACCTCCCGTTACAGTTTCCTTCTGTCTTCAACTCTGACGGCTTTGCCTTCGCTTCTTGGAAGGGCGCCGGCATTGAGAAAACGGACTTTGCATCCGATTCCCAGCATATCTCTTAAAGTATGTTCCACACGCTTTCTGGTATTTTCAACAAAGGCAATATCATCGATTTCCAGACCCTCTGCAAACTCTACAAGAAGCTCAAAAGTGTCCTTATTGTTTTCTCTGTCCACAATCAGCTTATAATTAAGGGTGAGCTCGCTGAATTCGGCAATTACAGTTTCAATCTGTGAAGGGAATACGTTTACACCTCTGATTATGAGCATATCATCACTTCGGCCGAATACGCGGCTCATCCTTGCCGTGGTTCTGCCGCAGGAGCATTTGTCTCTCATGAGGTAGCAGATGTCGCGGGTTCTGTATCTTATCATTGGAATACCCTCCTTGCCGAGAGTGGTGATTACCAGTTCACCCTTTTCCCCGTCGGGAACCGCCTCCAGCGTATCCTGATCGATTATCTCCACATAGAAATAGTCTTCCTGAATGTGCATTCCGTCATTGGCTTCACAGCTCATGGAAACTCCGGGTCCCATTATTTCCGAAAGACCGTATATATCGTGGGCTCTGATTCCAAGTCCGGCTTCAATCTCTTCACGCATGGCCTGTGTCCACGGTTCCGCACCCATGATTCCTGCGGTAAGATGCAAATCCTCCTTTTTCAAACCTTCCTTCCCCGCCGCCTCTGCCAGAGTCAGTGCATAGGAAGGTGTACAGCAAAGAACATCTGCCTTAAGGTCTGTCATGAAGCTGAGCTGTTTCTGCGTATTTCCCGTTCCCATGGGAATAGTTGTCGCACCTATGGTTTCAGCACCCAGATGAGCTCCCAGCCCTCCTGTGAACAGTCCGTAGCCGTAGGATACCTGCACAACGGAATCCTTATCCGCTCCTGCCATAGTCAGACCTCTCGCCATACATTCTCCCCAGACATCAATATCATTCTGCGTGTATCCCACAATCTTAGGCTTGCCCGTGGTTCCCGAGGAGGAGTGAATTCTCACTATATCCGTCAGTGGCATGGCAAAAAGCCCCATGGGATAATTCTCTGCAATATCCTCCTTGGTCATAAACGGCAGCTTCCTGATGTCCTCCAGAGTTCTGATGTCTTCAGGCTTAACTCCCGCCTCATCCATCTTCTTTCTGTAGCACTCAACGTTATCATATTCGTGCCTTAATGTTTTAATCAGCTTGTACAGCTGAATTGCACGCATCTCAGTGGGAGACGCACATTCCATTTCCCTGTTCCAGATCATTATACCTACCCCTGCACTTCCTGCCCCCTTGCGAAGGCTTTTTTGTTTAGTCCTATAAATTTCGGCTTAACATTGTTTTCGATAACATGATGCCACTGCCCGTCTTCAAACGGCATTTCCCTCGATGCCGCACCCAGAAGGACCACATTAACCGCCCTGGGGCTTCCGCATTCCTCAGCTATTTGCAAAGCATCAAATGCAACCAGTTTGCCTGCAACCACAGCCAGCTTTCCGTCAATGTCAACAGGGTATTCTGCATTACCCAGTATAACCGGCATAGGAAGGATTTCCTGAGTGTTCACATACATGGATCCGCCCGGCTTAATCTGTAGCAGCCATCTATAGGCTTCCAACTTTTCAAAGGCAATGATAATATCGGCTTCGCCCTTTTCAATTAGCGGGGATCTGACCTTTTCATCACTTATTTTAACATGGGTAACCACATCACCGCCACGCTGGCTCATCCCGTGAACCTCGCTGAGCTTAACATCATACCCGCTTTCAAGAGCCAGATTGCCGAGAAGAACGCTGGACAGTAAGATTCCCTGCCCGCCTACTCCTACAATCAAAATATTCTTTTCCATATCAGTTCGCCTCCTTTACGGAGATATCAATGGCATCAAACGGACACACTTTCATGCAAAGCCCGCAGCCAACACATCTATCGGTCACAACAAACGGTCTGCCATCCCTTTCTTCAATGGCAGGACAGCCTATCTTCATACACTGCTTGCAGTTTTTGCACCTGTCCGTTACCAGCCTTGATATATCCGGCTGTTTGACGATCAGTGCACACGGCCTCTTGGTAATAATCACGGAGAGTTCATCGCGAGCGGTTTCCTCTTTGACGATTCTCTCCAGATCCTTAACTTCAAATGGATCTATCTCAACAACATTCTTCACTCCGCAGGCCCTTACCAGCATTGCGATATCTATTGCGGGTGCCTCTTCCCCCTTGGCATTTTTCCCGCTTGCCGGGTTATGCTGATGACCTGTCATTCCCGTTATTCTGTTATCCAGTATAATTACGGTTCCTTTCGACTCGTTATAAGTCATATTAATCAGACCGGTGATTCCCGAATGGAAGAAAGTTGAATCTCCCAGAACGGCAACTGTATCACTGCTGTCGCCTGTCGCCTTTTCAAAACCATGCGCCATGGTAATGGATCCTCCCATACACAAGGTAGTATCAATGGCAGATGTAGGCGGAAGAGCAGCCAGAGTGTAGCATCCGATATCTCCCATAACTGTTTTTTTGAGCTTGTTCAGAATATAAAACAACCCTTTATGAGGACATCCGGCACAGAGCAGCGGCGGTCTGCCCGGAGCATCCGCAACCGCAGATGTTCCGTACGCTTCTTCCAAAGCTCCCGTTCCGGTGCTTACGCCAAATGCATCCTGAAGCATTTTTACGCTGTATTCGCCCTGAATGGTAAACATATCCTTGCCGCCGTAAACGGCAACTCCCATGGCTCTTATCTGCTCTTCAAGGAAAGGAATCCCCTCTTCAATTACATAAACCTTATCAACGGATTTTGCAAAATCCGCAATGATTTTTTTAGGGAGCGGATTCACCAGTCCCAGCTTCAGGACACTTGCTTCAGGTAAAGCTTCTTTAACATACTGGTAACAGATTCCCGCTGTAATTATTCCGATGCCCGGATCGTTAAGTTCAATTCTATTTAAGGGAATGTAACCCTCGGCATCATTTTCTATCTGTGCCAGCCTGGCTTCCTGAGCCACGTGCAGCCTGCGTGCCATGGCCGGCATGGCGACATATTTCCGGATATTCTTAGTATACGGTATTCTATCTTTTTCAATGCGCTCTCCAAGCTCAACTATACCACGGGAATGTGAGACTCTGGTTCCCGATCTTATCAGAACAACAGTGTCATATTTTTCGCTTATTTCATAGGCCAGCTTCATATAGTCCTTGCATTCCTGAGCATCGGAAGGCTCCAGCACAGGCACACCCGCGGCTCTGCCGTGGAACCTTGAATCCTGTTCGTTCTGGCTGGAGTGGCAGCCGTTATCGTCGGCAACCAGCACAACCATTCCTCCCGTTACACCCGTATACGCTGCGGTATAGAACGGATCAGCCGCCACATTGAGACCTACATGTTTCATACATGACAGGGATCTGACACCGCCTACGGATGCTCCTACAGCAACCTCTACACCGCATTTTTCATTAGGTGCCCACTCAACATACATTTCATCATATTTTGAAGCTGCCTCCGTAACTTCCGTGCTCGGGGTTCCCGGATATGAGCTTACAACCTTTACACCGGCCTCCCATGCACCCTGTGCGAAGGCTTCATTTCCAAGCATTATTTTTTTCATCCTGATTCCTCTCTGTCTGTTTAATCACGCCGGATAGATATCTATAATTTCTTCATTTTCAATTGCCGCGGCAATAAGTCCTGCACAATCCAGTTTGCTTTCTGATAGAAGTATTTTATCGAGCTTAGGCCTGGTTGCGGGATGCTTTGGTAAAAATACCGTACAGCAGTCCTCATAAGGCTCAATGGATTTCTCGTAAGTTCCTATCTCCCTGGCCATATCCATAATATCCACCTTATCCAGACCGATTAGCGGTCTCATTACCGGTATCTTCACGGATGCGTCGGTAACAACCAGTGCTTCTGCGGTCTGGCTGGCCACCTGCCCCAAATTCTCTCCCGTTATGAGCATATTACAGCCGGTCTGTCCGGCGAGTTGCTCCGCAATACGCATCATGAATCGCCTGATCAGAATAGTGGTTTCTTCCTCCGGACAATTCTGCACAATCTGCTCCTGGATTGGAAGCAGATTGATTACATGCATTTTGAATCGACCGCAGTATGTAGCAACAAGCGAAGCAAGTTCTTCAACCTTTTCTCTGGCTCTGATACTTGTGTACGGATAGGAGTGAAAGTGTACAGCTTCTATCATCATTCCGCGCTTTGCCATCATCCACGTTGAAACCGGAGAATCTATTCCTCCGGACAGAAGCGACATGCCCTTGCCGTTGGTTCCCAGAGGCAAGCCTCCAAAACCGGGAATTTTATCCTGATATATATATGAAACATCATGTCTCACATCTACAAACAGCTTCACATCGGGATTATGCACATCCACTTTAAGAACTTTGCATCCCTTAAGCACGGCAGCTCCAATACGGCGGCCGATGTCCGGTGACTTGACCGGAAAATTTTTGTCGGCTCTCTTGGCTTCAACTTTAAATGTCCTGACACCTTGCTCTTCTATGGCTTCCATCATATATTCAACGGCTGTGCTGCCGATTGATTCCATTGTGCTCTCGCATTCCATAGCAGGACTTATGGAAGCTACTCCAAAGACTTTGCCTATTTCCTTGAGAACAGCCTCCCTGCGTGCCCGGTCAGCTGTTGTGTTATCGTCTATCTTCTCAGCTCTTACATAAATCAGACCTTCGTGTCTGTAGGCTCTGACACCATCAAACTTTTTCAGAAGCTTACGTATGCGATCCAGCAGCATTCTCTCGAAGTAAGGTTTATTCATACCCTTAAGCGCAGCTTCACCGCATCTTACTATATAGATATGTTCAGTATTTAATCCTTTTGTTGAACCTTTCATTATCTGAAGCTCCCCAGTTTCCTGAATCTCCTGACTGCTTCTTTCACCTTGCAAACGGTGATTTCAATATCTTCCTGCGTATTGAATCTGCCCAGGCTGAACCTGAGCGTTCCCTCAATTTCCCGGTCTTTCAGTCCCATAGCTGTCAACACGTGACTCCGTCCCCTTTTTTTTGCGGAACATGCAGAGCCTGTAGACACATATATACCATCCTGCTCCAGGGTGTGAAGCAAAACCTCTCCCCTGGTTCCGAGGAATGTTACATTGAGAATCGTTGGAGAGCAAAGTCCCGCTTCCGCACCGGCCTCACCGGGGCTGTTTATTACTGTATCCGGAATATTCTCCTTCAGTCCTTTAAGCAAAAGGGCTCTTAATCCTGTCAGTTCACAAATATCGGAAACGCCGTTTCCCCCTGCCTTGCCTGCCATTTCGGCAGCCTGTCCCAGACCGGTTATTGCCGGTACATTCTCCGTTCCCGAACGATATCCGTTCTCCTGACCGCCACCGAGAATAAGTGCCGGCAGATTGATGCTGCGGCCTCTGCTGCTGCCGACCACCCACAGTGCACCGGAACCTTTCGGTCCGTGGATTTTGTGACCGCTGATGGCCACCAGATCCGCATACTCAGGCATAGGAATCTTACCGAAGCTCTGAATGGCATCACAGTGAAACAGACCGGGCGAACCCCGGCGGTTCATAATATCACGAACCGAATCGACGGGTAAAACTGTCCCGACCTCATTATTTACATGCATCATTGTAACCAGAACAGTGCTGTCGTTTACGGCTGCTTCCAGCTCACTAACATCCACACGACAGTTTCTGTCCACGCCAACGTACACAACTTCAAAGCCTTCAGTTTCCAGAGCTTTGCAACATTCCAGTACAGCAGGATGTTCCACCTGAGTTGTTACTATTCTGTTGCCGTAACGTTTCATTGCACGAGCCGCACCAAAGATTGCCATATTATCGGCTTCGGTTCCCCCTGATGTGAATATCAAGTGTCCCGTACCGGTGAAATCACATCCGGAATCTTTGCTCATAGCACTGCAAACCTGTAACCTGGCCGTTTTTACGGCCTTCTCCGCATCAACAGCAAGCTGATACATAGATGAGGGATTGCCAAAGTTTTCATCCATAAACCTGACCATGGTTTCGGTAACTTCCGGATACTGTTTTGTTGTAGCACTGTTGTCCAGATATATCATAGTTTATTAATAATATTTAAATATCTCAAAGGGGCAACTGATGCTGCCCCTCTCCAAAGACTATACATAAGTTTTTTATTTAGCGTAGTCGATTGCCCGTGTTTCACGAACCACGTTGACTTTGATTTGCCCCGGATATTCAAGTTCGGACTCAATCTTCCTGGAGATATCTCTGGCCAGAAGTGCTATGGAGTCATCACCAACTTCATCAGGCTTGGCAACAATTCTGATTTCTCTTCCCGCCTGAATCGCATAGGATCTCTCAACACCTATTGTGGTATTTGCAATTTCCTCCAGCTTCTGAAGTCTCTTGATGTAACTTTCCAGAGTCTCTCTTCTCGCTCCCGGCCTGGCAGCCGACAGAGCATCTGCTGCTGTTATCAGTACAGCTTCAATGGATTTCGGCTCGTAATCGCCGTGATGTGCTGCCATACCGTTAATAACGGCTTCAGATTCCTTGAATTTTTTGAGGACTTCCATACCGATATCCACGTGTGTGCCTTCACGCTCATGGTCAAGAGCCTTTCCTATGTCGTGAAGCAACCCGGCTCTCTTTGCCAGGGTGACGTCCAGACCCAGCTCACCGGCCATAAGCCCCGCCAGATGTGCCACCTCAATTGAATGCTTGAGAACATTCTGTCCGTAGGATGTTCTGTACTTAAGTCTTCCCAGTAATTTGATCAGCTCCGGATGAAGGTTGTGTATGCCGACTTCAAAGGTTGCCTGCTCTCCTTCCTCCTTGATAATGGCATTGACCTCTCTTTCCGATTTCTCCGCCATCTCCTCAATTCTTGCCGGATGAATTCTTCCGTCAACAATGAGTTTTTCCAGGGCAAGTCTGGCAATTTCTCTTCTTACGGGGTCGAATCCCGAGAGAATTACCGCTTCCGGTGTATCATCTATAATAAGATCTATGCCCGTAGCACTTTCTATCGCTCGGATGTTTCTTCCTTCGCGGCCGATGATTCTGCCCTTCATTTCATCATTCGGCAACGGAACAACCGATACAGTCGATTCGGCAACGTGATCAGCTGCACATCTCTGGATTGCTCCGGTGATGATTTCCTTGGCTTTTTTTTCTGCCTCTTCCTTTGCCTTGCTTTCAATTTCCTTGTACAGAACAGCCGCTTCGCTTCTTGCTTCGACTTCCACCTTCTGCAGAATAATATCTCTGGCCTGTTCAACCGTGTAGCCTGAAATCTTTTCAAGCTCTTCAAGCTGTTGCGCCAGAAGCTTTTCCTGCTCACGCAATTTTGTATCTATTTTCTTTTCTTTATTTGTAATGCTTTCTTCTTTCTTCTCTATGTTCTCCAGTTTTCTGTCTATAGAATCTTCTTTCTGGTTAAGTCTTCTCTCTGATTTGGTTAATTCGTTCCTTCTTTCACGAACCTCTTTTTCAACTTCGCTTTTCTGTTTCTGAACCTCTTCCTTTGCTTCAAGTACGATTTCCTTCTTGATTGTCTCTGCTCTGTTTTCGGCATCCAGAATCATGTTCTTTGCTGTTGTTTCAGCATTTCCGATAGTCTTTTCGCCGATGGATTTTCTTAATATATATCCAACCAGCAACCCTACAACCAGGGCCGCCAGACAAACTACAACAGTAATAATTATTTGTGTCATATAGTCTGTTCCTCCTTATCTTATTCTGTTTTCAAACTTCACTTCCAAGCTTTAATTCCGAGTCTATATATTCAACTGAAAAGTTAATTATTAAAAGTTTAAAGCATACGTTGATATTATACATTTTTTACGTAAAATCGTCAATGCGGTACTGACAAAAAATAACAAAAAATAATGCCATTTTATGGCATGGTTATGATATAATAAAAAATACACGTAAAAACAACAAACAAAAAGGAGGAGATTAGAAATGAGTATCAAAAACAAAAAAAGGTTAAAATCCATGCCCCTTATCGGAGATCCGGCACCGGAATTCAGAGCTATGACAACAAAGGGAAAAATTGAATTCCCTAAAGATTATGCAGGAAGCTGGGTGATTCTGTTTTCACATCCTGCAGATTTTACGCCGGTATGTACAACTGAGTTCATTGAATTCGCAAAAATGAGCAGTGAGTTTGAAGAACTGAATACCAAACTTGTGGGGCTTTCCATAGATTCAGTACACTCACATCTGGCATGGGTCAAAAGTATTGAGAATATTGATTTGTACGGAAAGGGAAAGGTTAAAGTTGATTTTCCTATAATTGCAGACATAAGCATGAATGTTGCAAATAAATACGGAATGCTTCAAACTGTGGCAAATACTCAGACTATCAGAGCAGTATTTGTAATCGACCCTGAGAGTATTATCAGAACAATACTTTACTATCCGATGTCTGCAGGCAGAAATCTTCCTGAAATCAAAAGAATCGTTCAGGCATTGCAGTTGCATGACAAGGAAAACATATCAACACCGGCCAACTGGCTTCCAGGTGATGATGTTCTCCTGGGTTCACCTCTCACATTGGAGGAGGCAGATGAACGCATCAAGGATGGCGGGGATGATTTAATTCCTTTAGACTGGTATCTGACAATCAAAAAAGTATAAAAAATACCGTGACAGTTCAAACAGCTGTCACGGTATTTTTTATATTAAGCACATAATCCTATGTAACAATGCGCTTGACTATTTCTCTGAAGTTAGCCTCAATATACGTTCCCTGCTTGCTCACAATAGGGGTCCCCCTGTTGGTTGAAATGTGAATATTATCGTCATCCTGAATTATTCCCGCAATAGGACCGTTAAAGATGCCCTTGATTGAGTTCAGATCCGGAAGCAGACCTTCTTTCATAAGTTCAAACTTGACTTTGTTCAGAATGATATAGGTTTCGCTAATACCGTTATTAATCAGGTATCTTTCCGCAGTATCCGCATCTCTTAATGCTGCAATTTCGGGCTCTGTAATGATAACTGCCGCCTGTGACGGAGTCATGGCAATGTCAAGGATATCTCCCAGACCTGCCGGAGTATCAATAATTATGAAATCAAAAATTCCGGACAGCTTATCGCACAGCACCTTCATATGAAGCGGAGTGATGTCTCTGTTATCCTTGCCGGGTGCTGCCGCCATGAAATACAGGTTGTCAAAGCCGTCAACCTTTATCATCGCCTTGTTTATTCTGCATACTCCTGACATAACATCCATAATGTTATAGACGACTTTGTTCTCCATTCCAAGATAAAGGTCCATATTTCTGAGCCCCATATCCATGTCAACAAGCATGACGCGAAAACCGTAATGCGCCAGCGTTGCTCCCATATTTACCGAAAACATTGTCTTTCCCGTGCCACCCTTGCCGGAGGTCACCAGTATTACTTTACTCATCACTCATGCTCCGTTCGCAACCACTTACTCCTATATATTTGCACAGAACTTGAGTTTTAGTCAAGTGTTTTCGGCATATTATTCCATAAATCCTGCCGCCTTCATACTCACATACACTCCATCACCGATAATAATATGGTCAAGGACGGGAATCCCCAGAAGTTTGCCCGCTTCTGCCAGTCTTCTCGTAGTACCTATATCCGCCTCACTGGGCTGAGGATCTCCCGACGGATGATTATGAACAAATGCGACAGAGCCGGCACTCCTCCTCACCGCTGCAACAAATGCCTCCCGCGGATGGGAAGTCGAGGAGTTCAGGTCGCCGACGGAAATCTCCTTTTCTTCAAGTATTTCACCTTTGGCATTTATCATAAGACACTTGAAATGCTCCTTCTTCTCATGCCTTAACTTTTCCATAAAAATATCCGCAATGTCACCGGAACATCTGATTGCAACCCGCCTTTCGGGCGGCAGACAGGCTATTCTTTTTCCCAGTTCAACTGCGGCTAACAATTCGCATATTTTGGCATCTCCCATACCGTTAATTTTTCTCAGCTCTTCCGGTGTACAGTCCGTAAGAAACCTGAGCCCCGTTCTGTCAGCGGACAGAATCTCTGTCGCCAGCTTCATTGCGGACTTTTTTCTTGTGCCCGTTCTTAAAAGAATTGTCAGTATTTCAACATTTGACAGGGCTTCCTTTCCCTCACGCAAAAGCTTCTCTCTGGGCTTCTCCCAAACAGGCATTTCTCTCAAATTCATAATGTCTAACCTCCCTTTTTACCTTTTGGGATATTTTACCATATTATATAATTATTTCAAGCCGCCTTTGCGTTTGTTCCCTTATTTATACCATGTATTTTTCCAGTTCTCCCTTGTATTTAAAAAGAATTTCCTTGATTCTCCCGATTTCTTCCTCCCAGTTATCCTGCTTGAAAAAGGAAACTGCCAGTAAGTGACTGACTTTTCCATCCTGAGATCTGAGAGGAACCCCCACGCCTATGACATAGCTGAAGGTTTCCTCTATGGAAAGAACTAACCCCTCTTTCCGTATCTTCTCATATTCTTTCATAATATCTGCCGGATCTGTCAGGCTGCTGTCATCTGCGAGAAAAATTTCTCCGCTCTTCAGCAGTTCCTCACTTATATCCTCGTGATATGCCATAAGCCCTTTCCCGTAGGTTCCTTTATTGGCGGGATAGAATGTTCCCGGCTTATCATGCATCTTTATGGCCTGATGGATCTCAACAGAGTAAATTGACATGACTCTGTTTCCTTCTCTTCTGGCCAGTCCCACAGACTCGTGCGTTTCTTTACCTATCTCCTCCAGAATGTTAAGAATGTTCTCCTCGTAATTTACATTATTCAGATAGGTATTGCCCAGCCTGAATGCTACGGGTCCCATAGAATAACTTTTATCTCCCGGATTTCTCATAAGAAGCCCTGAGTTCTCAAGGGTTTTGAGGTTCCTGTACACAGTCGTTCTGTTCATTCCGGTCAATTCAACTATATCGCCAACAGTGTAGCGATAAGGTTTCTCGGTAAAAATATTAAGTATGTTGAGGCCTTTTTCCAGGCTTGTCATTCTTTCCATAACATTTTCTCCAAATAATACGCATACATTTTTGTGGCAGTCATCATCGTTTCAATTGACAGCCTCTCGTTTTCCACATGAGCCCCATGTTCTGCCGATTCTTTCTCAAACACCGGCCCCCACGACACCATGTTGGGCATAGATGAGGCATAGGATGCCCCTGACGCAATTTTTATCTCCGGTTCGTAACCGTAAGCTTTCATTGTTTCCTGCATTATAACAAAAGGTTCCTGCCTGCAGTCTGTCATCATCGGAGATCCGAAGTCAACTATTTCCAACTCGAAACCGTATGCCCCGCCTTCCCTCGCAAAGGCTTCTTCCACATCCTCTCGCCTTACTCCGAATTTATGTCTCAGGTTTATATTAAGAATAATCTTATCTCCGCTCTTTTTAAGAATTGTCGGTGATGCAACAGTCTTTCCCACTTTTACTCCATTGCAGGAATCTGTTCCGTCATCAATCTCCAATCCTTCTCCCATCCCGTCATCAGAAAAAAAGTCCCTTACAAATCTCGCAAAACCCATATGACGAATCCTGTATCCTTCGCTCAAAAGCTCAATGGCATTGATGCCCTGCTGAGGATCGGAACTGTGCACGGAAACACCGTTAAATACCAGCTCTTCGCCATCGGCAAAGGTTATTTCCGCTTTGGACGGTATGGTGTTCGGACTGTCTCCCGCCTCCAGTTTTATTATATCTTTGTATTCTCTTCCCTTAAATGTAAGCTTGACATCACAATATCCTTTTTCAATATTAAATATGGGGAACTCGCCATCCGGAGAGAATCCGTAGTCCGGAAGATCAAATTCCTTCCGATAGTTTTCCATATCCGTCCATTCGCTTTCTTCACGGGTTCCCACAATCAGACGAACCTTTCTTCCTGGAATGCCCCTGAGTTCTCTAACTGCTTTCATTGCATAAAGGCTCATAATAACAGGGCCCTTGTCATCTACGCTGCCGCGTCCCGCAATAAACCCGCCCCCTATCTTTGCATCAAAAGGATTATGTTCCCATTTTTCAATATCGCCGATACCGACTACATCCACATGAGTCAATATACCCAGAGTCTCCTTACCGGTGCCCAGGTCAATGACCCCCACATCTCCCGTTGTGGTTTCATTCACTTCAAAGCCCATCTCGCGAGCTCTGTCAAGAACAAATTCCAGAGCACCGTAAATTTGATCATCATTACCTTCAATGCTTTGGAATTTAATCAGTTGAGCGATATCACTCAGCATCTCCTCTCTGCAATCTTCTATGAAAATCTCTATTCTTTCTTTCATAAGCAATACTCCAGTGCTGTAGCGGCATAAATCCGTGCCGCGTCCTCCAGCTCATCTACGGAAACAGCTTCGTTAATCGAATGGGCCAGCGCTATATCTCCGGGTCCCATAATAACACAATCGCTGTCCGTATTGTTTGCTATAAATCCGGCATCCGTCCATGCATGGCATACCGTCAGTTCTCTTTCATGAAGACCGGAAGATTTTGCCGCCGCCTGAATCGCCTTTACTATATCCACATCTCCGTCAGTATAGAAGGGCAGATGCGGCAGATCATTCTGACCCTCGAACATATCCTTTGCCTCCGCCTCAAATCCCGGATATTTCTCCTTCATGATTTCAAATATCTTATGGAGTTCCCTGTAAACCTGATCTATGGTTTCGCCCGGAATCGCCCTTCTGTCCAGCTGAACCGAGCATAGATCCGCAACGGTGCTCGGCTGATCTCCGCCGCATATCTTGCCTATGTTCACGGTGGGATTTCCCAGCACAGGATGATTTCTTTTTTCCAGGATCTCCGGCACATAAGCATCATACAGGTATGTAATAAATCTTGATGCCATCGCTATTGCATTTATTCCGTCTTTCTGCGCCGAACCGTGTACTTTCCGGCCGAACACATCGATATTTATCCACTCCAGCCCCTTATTTCCCAAAGCAATATTCATGGATGTAGGTTCACCGACTATTGTAGCACTGGCACCGCACCAGTTACTAATAAGAGCCTTTGTACCCTTCCCCTGTTCTTCTTCATCCACCACAGCCGCAAACCACAGATCTCCATCAAGATCTATTTCGCTTTTTTTAATGGCGGCCATAGCAACCATCATTGCTGCAAGTGCCCCTTTCATATCCGTTGTGCCCCTGCCATAAATCATGCCATTCTCATTTCTTCCGCTAAATGCATCCTCCATATCATAAGCGGGCACGGTGTCCGTATGTCCGGTAAGAAGCAGCGAAGGACCTTCCCGGCCCCTTATTCTGGCAACAACATTGGGCCGCCCTTTCTCCACTTCATATATCTCCGTCTCTATGCCATGACCTGTCAGCCATTCGCAGATATATGCGGCGATTTCTTCTTCCTGACTATCCATAAATGAGCCGCTTTGAATTTTTACGAGCTCAGATGCAAGATTCCCCACATCCAGCTCACTGATTTTTTCAAAAATTTTCATTAAAACCCTCTTTCCCTTTTGTTTGTTCCCCCTTTTTTGCCAGGAAGCATGCCACCTGATGCCCCGGTTCAACCTCAATCACAGGAGGTTCCTCCCGGGAACATCTTTCTGCAGCGAATTTGCACCTGCTGCGGAATTTGCAGCCCGCCAGAACCTCGATAGGATTCGGTGTTTCTCCCTCAAGAACGTCTCTCGGACCTGTACGCAATTCGCCGGGTTTAGGCATTATATCGGACAGAGCCCTGGTATAAGGATGAATCCCCTTATTTACAATAATATCGGATGGTCCTATCTCCACTATCTTCCCCAGATACATGATGGCGATTCTGTCGGATATCAGCCATGCCAGCGAAAGGTCATGGGTAATGAAGAGATATGTCACACCGGTCTCCTCCCTGAATTTGAGCATCAGTTTCAGAATACCTGCACGTATTGAAGCGTCCAGCATTGATACAGGTTCATCGGCTACCACAAACTGAGGTCTCATTATCATGGAGCTGGCTATTACAACCCTCTGCCTCTGACCGCCGGAAAGCTCATAGGGATATCTGTAGAAATAGTCTTCTCCCGGCGCCAGTCCGGCCTCTTCCAGAGCCTGTCTGCTTCGTTCCTGCCTGTCCTCTTCACTGCTTACCATGTTATTTACAACCAACGGTTCGGAAACAATATCAAGAATATCATTTCTCGGATTCAGCGACTGATAAGGATCCTGATATATCATCTGAGCCTTTTGTCTGAACGCTTTCAGGCCGGCTCGGCTCCTGTCTATGGGTTCCCCATTGAATAATAGCTTGTCATAGGTGCACGGAACCAGCTGAAGAAGAGCTTTCCCCGTAGTTGTTTTGCCGGATCCCGACTCTCCTACCAGGGAAAGAATTTCTCCCTTAGCCAGATTGAAGCTCACTCCGTCAACAGCATGTACAATTTTTTTCTTCCTTCCGAAAGAGCCCTTGAGCTGAAAATAAACCTTCAGGTTTTCAACTTCAAATATATTAGCCACTGACAACCACCTCCCAGTTGTGACAGCTGACGAAGTGCTCAGGTCCTACCTTAACAGGCTTCGGATTCTGTTCCTTGCATATGTCACAGGTATGCTCACATCTTGGCCAGAAAGGACAGCCTGTCGGTAAATCAAGCATGTTCGGCGGAGCCCCCGGAATACCTTCCGGCATCACTTTCCCCCTGTTTATGTCAGGAAAACACTTTATAAGCTTATCTGTATAAGGATGTGATGTGTGTTCAAATATATCCTTTGATCTTGCTATCTCCACAATCTTACCCGCATACATTACGGCAATCTTGTCGCAGGTTTCCGCCAGAATGGAAAGGTCATGAGTGATAAGGATGAATCCCATGTTGAATTCTTTTCTCAACTTTTCAATCAGATTAAGAATCTGTGCCTGTACCATTACATCCAGTGCTGTTGTAGGCTCATCTCCAATCATTATTTTGGGCTCGCATGCCAGTGCCATGGCTATCATGACTCTCTGCTTCATACCACCCGAAAATTCGTGTGGGTAGTTGTTTATTCTTTCACCCGGAATGTCCACCAGCTCCAGAAGATATGCTGCTTTCTCCAGTGCCGCCTTTTCGTCCAGTCCCTGATGAAGCATTATTGCTTCGGCAATCTGCTTACCTATTTTTAACACGGGATTGAGAGCGTTCATTGCCCCCTGAAAACAGATAGAGATGTCATTCCACCTGTATTTCCTGATTTCATCCCCATCCATGGCTGCCAGATTTTTGCCCTCCAGCAGTATTTCCCCGTCAACTACTTTTCCCTCAGGCGGCAGTATTTGTGCTATAGATAGTGCGCTGGTTGTCTTGCCGCAGCCGGACTCTCCAACCAGGCCAAGAGCTTCGCCGTAATCAAGATCAAAGCTAACGTCATCAACCGCTCTGACGATACCCTGACTGATGGTAAAATAAGTTTTTAAGTTCTTTACTTCAAGCAGCTTGGTCATCGGTCCATCACCTCTCTTTCAGTTTAGGGTTCATAATCTCGTCAAATGCATAACCCATAAGTGTGAAAGACAGAATTACAAGAACAACGCAAAGACCCGGAGGAATGTAGTACCACCATGCACCAATTGAGGCTGCTCCGCTCTCAAAGGCATAGTGCAGCATCATTCCCCAGCTTGCCATTGTCGGGTCACCCAAACCCAGAAAACTGAGTGTGGTTTCCGACGTTATGGCAACTGCAGCTACCAGCACAGTATTTGCGAAAATCAGCGGGAACACATTAGGTATTATATGCTTGACCATGGTATGCAGGCTTCCGGCTCCTATGGAAACGGTCCTTTCAACAAACGGTCTCTCTCTTATGGAGAGTGTCTGTGCGCGCACTACCCTGGCTGTTCCCGGCCAGCTTGTGATTCCGATAACGAATATGATGTTCCATATGCTTGTCCCGAGAATAGCAGCAAGAACCATACAAAGAGGCAGCCAAGGGATTACCAGGAAGAAATCCGTAAATCTCATCAGAATTGTATCCGTGCCCCTGCCGAAATATCCTGCGGCAATACCGATAAAGGTTCCCAGAGCCATGGAAATGACCGTAGCAAGCACACCGCACAGGAGAGAAATTCTTGAACCAGCCATTAAGTTGGCCAGCACATCCCTTCCCATATCGTCGGTACCGAGCCAGTGTTCCTTGCTCGGAGGCTGCATGATTTCTGCACTTCCGCCAAAATCAAAAGTTGAAAACGGAACTATTATCGGCCCGAATATGGCTACAAGAATAAAAATGGTAAGTATAATCGTTCCGGTAAATGCCATTTTATTGTGGTAGACACTGCTGCAAAATTCTTTGAATTTTTTCTTTCTTATCGCTCTTTTAGCATTACTCATAATCTCACCCCCTTAAACTTCATTCTTGACACGAGGGTCAATATACGAGTAACTGATGTCCGCAATGTAATTTGCCACAACTACACAAACAGTTACGAGCAGGAAGAGTCCCTGCAGCACCGGATAGTCTCTTGCAGCCAGTGCATCATACATCAGGTTGCCAAGCCCCGGCCAGGAGAATACGGTTTCAATCTGAACAGCACCGCCAACAACGAATCCCAGGTTGATTGCAATAATCGTAACCATTGGAAGCATCGCATTAGGCATGGCATGGTTTCTCAAAATGTATTTCTCCCTGAATCCTTTGGCTCTCGCAGTAGTTATATAGTCTTCCGAAAGTACATCGGTCATTGTATTTCTCATGGTAAGTGCATACTCTCCAACCAGCAGGACTGACATAGTCAATACGGGCAGGACTGCATGCCACCCGATATCCAGCAGCTTCTCCATACCGCTGGCCATCATCATGCCCGGTGCATTCATCCCTCCGGTCGGGAACCACCCAAGTCCGACGGCAAATACGGCTACCATAATCATTCCAAGCCAGAACACAGGCATGGAGTAAGTGAAAAGAGATACAGTCAGAGTGGTTACATCCAGCTTTGTGCCCCTTTTCCAGGCAGCAAGTACACCCATAAATACTCCCACTATGATTGCAATTATTTCTGCCAGCCCAAACAGTATTACCGTTGGCAAAATCTTAGGACCTATTACCTCTGTAACAGGTTCCTTCCACTGGAAGGATGTTCCCAGATTTCCATGGAGAAGATCCTTCAGGTAGATTACAAACTGTTCCAACTGTGATTTATCCAGACCGTAAGTCTCAATTATTCTCTGTATTGCTTCCGGGGACGCTTTCGGATTTCTCATAACCATTGAAAGCGGATCCCCCGGAATAATTCTGAACAGGAAATAGTTGAATATAATAACCAGAATGATCGTAATCAGGGCATATATGGTCTTCTTTATGATATATTTCGCTCTCATAATATGCTCCTACAGCATTTTTATTATTCCTCAGCAGCCATTTCGGCATTCAGATAGTTTACTATAGTTGAGTTAAAGAAATATGACCCTCCTTCAGGGATCTGCTCAAACCCTGTTACCACATCTGTTCTTACTGCCTGAACATAGCTGTCATACAGGAGCATAATTGCAGGTGCATCTTCATACACTATCTGCTGCATCTGATTGATTACCTCAGCTCTCTCCGCTTCGTCAACGATTGTTCCCTGTTTTGCATACAGATTATCATATGCGGCACTCACATAACCAAAGTCATTGGTACCGTCCCACTCAGCATAGAATGATGATGAAAATACTCCTAAAATAGTACTCGGATCCAGATCTCCGCCATATCCGCTGATTATCAGGTCATAATCAAACTCCCATGCGTCATCCCACATCTTGCCTGAATCCATCGTTTCAAACTTAATCCTGATTCCGGCTTTTTCACATCCGCCGGCTATTATCTGTGCCGCCTTTACTTCCTCAGTATTGTCTGCAACTGCAGCCATTCTGAATTCTATAGGCTTACCGTTTGCTTCTCGGATTCCGTCATTGTCACTGTCAACATAACCTGCTGCATCCAATAGTGCGTTTGCAGCGTCAACGTCATATTTTCTGAGTTTTTCAGGAGTATAGTGATACTGAGTATCAGTTATAGGTACTATTGTATCTGCCACAATGCCAACCCCTCCGTAGGCCTTTTCAATTATAGCTTCTTTGTCGGTACAATATTCTATAGCCTGTCTCACAGCCTTATCCTTAAGAAGAGGATGTCCTGTGCTGCCTTCACTGTCGCTTACGTTGATGAATACGTTAGTCCAGCCATTGATACTTCCTTCAATAATGCTGATTCCATCTTCCTTTGCCATAGCTTTGAGCTGAGTTGCTCCAAGGCTGGTTGCTCCGGCAACCTCCCCTGCCTTCAGGGCTGACGCTAATCCATCCTGTGACTTGTAGAGCATAAAGGAATAAGCAGGAACCTTGCCTCCCTCAGCGAAGTAGTTTTCATTCAGGGTCAGGTTGATAGTGGTATCGTCTTTACCTGCAAAAACATATGGCCCTGAACCTATGCATTCATCATTGGCATATTCGTAAGCCCCGTCTTCACCCAGTTCTGCCCAGATGTGCGCCGGCAGAACAGGAATGGTGCTTCTCAGAAGATTAACCTTAGGTTTCCCGCACTTAAAGATTACAGTCTTGTCATCAGGACACTCGATTTCATCGATGTCCGTTGCATAGGTACCGTACAGATATGAGGCCTCCATCAGTTCGTATGTCAGCTTAACATCCTCAGCCACCACAGGCTCTCCATCGTGCCAGGTTGCATCTGCCAGATGGAATGTCCATTCAGTACCATCTTCGTTAGTTTCCCAGCTTTCTGCCAGACATGGCACCGCATCATAGTTTTCATCAAACTTGATCAGCGGATCATAAATCAGGCTGAATACCTCAAAGGAAACCATGTTCTCCGCAACCAGAGGATTCATTGAATCGACTTCTTCGGTTATTCCGACTACAACTCCTGCCGTACTGCTGCCGCATCCGACCATGCTGAAGCTCATCGAGAATGCCAGCACAGCACACGCCAAAATTTTGCCTATTCTCATTTTCATTTTCTCCCTCCTAAAAAAATAAATCAGTTCATAGTGTGAACATTAAATTTTTATAATGAACTCTTTTTTATTATATTGGGGCGCCTTTATAAAGTCAATTGAATTGTTTGAAAATTAAGAAAATGCCCGGCTTACAGCAAAAAAAGATGGCAAAGAGTTCGAAAAATTCTTTGCCATCCCCGGGGAAAAATCAGTTATAAATGATTTGATTCCTCGCTACAGGTTTCTGTCCAGAAATTTCACTATTCCCGCTTCAACCTCATCCTTCAGATCTTTGTAATTATGAATTTCGTGACGATATCCTTCGTAAATCTTTTCCTCTACATTGTGGTCTGAATTCACAAGCCATCCGGTAACCGTTCTGACTCCTTCTCCAAATGCACCGCAAGGATCCTCGTCGCCGGCAATGTTGTAAATAGGCAGATCCAAAGGTACGGCTGCCGCCCATTCCTCGCTGTTTACTTCCTCAACCATTTCAATGAACTGCAGCAGCGCTTCATTGGATGTGGGTTGTGTAAAAGCATCAAAAGGATCCATCGCGTGATCCATCTGAACATAAGGATCATGACATATCCATTCATTACCCAGTTTTACTTCTTCTATACGCTCAAAGAGGCCACCCAGCAGTACCCCCAGCAGATCCGGATCCGAGTCATCTCCTTTACCTGAATCAACCAGCGGCTTAAGCAACTCAATGCCCTTTGCATAAGGTATGACATCCGGACCAACCGTTCCGCAGATTATGGCACCTGCCAGCTCATTACCGTACTTTGCCATAAACTGTCTTAGTATTATAGACCCCATGCTGTGGCCATACATGAAGTAAGGCAAATCCGGATATTTCTCCTTTACAAGCTTCATCAGCCTGTACTCATCCTCCATCATAGTCTGCGGTCCTTTATTTCCCCAGTTGCCCCAGGTATCATTTTCCAGGGCCGTCTTGCCATGACCCACATGATCATCGGCCGCAACAACATAACCTGCATCCATCAGAGCAACAATCATATGTAAGTATCTTCTGGAGTGCTCACCGAACCCGTGGACAAGCTGAACCACGCCTTTAATCTCGGAAGCAGGAACATAAATCCAGCCATACACTTTGTCCCGTTCGTTATACGAATCAAATTTTACTTCATGCAGCATTTGTAATTCCTCCTTTAGTAAAGCTTTGCTCCTGCCGGAATCCTGTCATCCAGCACAAGAAGATTGAGCCTATCATCGCCCTCTTCCTTGTGAACTGCCGATATAAGCATTCCGCATGAGTCGATGCCCATCATCTTTCTCGGCGGCAGGTTGACAATGGCAATCGCCGTTCTTCCAACCAGATCTTCAGGTTCATAATACTCACGGATTCCCGACAGGATTATTCTGTCTTCGCCGGAGCCGTCATCCAGAACGAACTTCAGCAGTTTGTCACTCTTCTTAACTGTTTCGCATTCTTTGATTTTTACCACTCTGAAATCGGATCTGCTGAAAGTTTCAAAATCCACCTCTTCCTCAAACAGCGGCTCTACCTGAACCTTTGAGAAATCAACCGGTTCAAATTCCTCGCCCAGAGGCGCTATCGGAATCATTCCTTCAGGCATATCTTTTTCCAGAGGTTTCATCGTAGGAAACAGAATAACATCTCTGATTGTCGGAGCATCTGTTACCAGCATTATAACTCTGTCTATGCCGATGCCAAGACCGCCTGTCGGAGGCAGGCCAACTTCCAGGGCATTTACAAAATCCATATCCATCGGATGCGCTTCGTCATCGATTCCGGCATCCAGTTCACGCTGCTGCTCTGCAAACCTCTCGTACTGATCGATCGGGTCATTGAGCTCAGAGAATGCATTTGCAACCTCCCAGCCATTGATGTATGCTTCAAACCTTCTGGTGATTCTCGGATCTTCCGGGTCTCTCTTTGACAGCGGGGAAATCTCTACCGGATGTCCTGTAACAAAAACAGGTCCATCCAGAAATCCCGGAACATCCTCACAATATTCTTCAAACATCTCCGCTATGATTTTGCCTCTGCTCAGGTTCTCAACATCCTCTGCATTCATTCCATATCCAATGGCTGCCTGTCTTGCTTCTTCATCACTGTCAATCTCTCTGAAATCCACACCTGTGATTTCCGCAACGGCATCTGTCATATCTATAGAATTCCATGGAGGTGTCAGGTCAAATTCCTTACCCTGATAGTTTATAATCATGCTGCCGTTTGAAATCTTTGCCGCATTGGAAACTACAGCTTCGGTAACACGCATGGTTGTTTCCATGTTTCCATAGGCATAGTAGCATTCCATAGAAGTAAACTCAGGGTTGTGGTTCTTATCCATTCCCTCGTTTCTGAACATCTTGCCCATTTCGTACACTCTGTCCAGACCTCCTACAATCAACCTCTTCAGGTAGAGTTCGTTGGCAATTCTCAGCTTCATAGGCAGGTGCAGGGTGTTATGATATGTGTTAAACGGTCTGGCATTGGCGCCACCTGCTATGGTTGTCAGGATAGGTGTGTCCACTTCCAGATATCCGAAGTCTTCTTCAAGGGTTCTCTTGATTTCTTTGATAATTTTTGATCTTCTTATAAAGCTGTCCTTCACTTCAGGATTCACAATCAGATCCACATAACGCTGTCTGTACCTGATATCCATATCCTTCAGTCCGCTCCACTTATCAGGAAGAACCTGCAGTGACTTGGACAGAAGCACCATCCTAGAAGCCTCAACGGTAATCTCCCCTCTCTTTGTCATGAAAACTTTGCCGACAACACCGTAGATGTCGCCAATGTCGGAGGTTTTGAACCATTCGTACTCCTCATCACCCAGAACGTCTTTCTTCACATGTACCTGTATTCTTCCCTTGTAATCCTGTATATCAATAAATGAGGCCTTGCCCATCTCTCTTTTAGCCATCATTCGGCCGGCAATACTCACTTCTTTTTCATCGTACTCCTGGAAATTCTCTTTGATATCCTCTGAAAAAGCGGTCTGATTCCAGGTTTCAATCAGGAACGGGTTTCTGCCCGCTTCCTGCAGCCTCTTCAGCTTCTCTCTTCTTATCAGTTGCTGTTCAGTTAATTCCAGTTCCATATTTCTGTTATCATCGCTCATTTTTCTCTCCTTGCTTAATGATTTTCATGACTTTGTAGTTTACGATTCCGTCAGGAATCTCAATGGTTACTTCGTCTCCCTTTTTGTGTCCGATGAGCGCTTTACCAACTGCGGATTCGTTAGAGATTTTGCCATTAAACGGATCTGATTCCGTGGCACCAACTACAGCGAATTCCTCAGTTTCTCCTGTACCTAAATCTTTAACTCTAACTATTAACCCTACATTTACAACGTCACCCCTGACGTCCTCGTCCTGAACGATCTTTGCCTTTCTGAGCATTTCCTCCAGAAAGTGAATTCTTTCTTCCAGCTCAGCCTGCTCATTTTTGGCAGAATCATATTCCGCGTTTTCGGAAATATCTCCGTATGAAATCGCTTCCTTGATCCTTTCAGCAACTTCGGCACGTTTAACTGATATTAACTCGTCGTGTTCCGCTATTATATTGTCGTACCCTTCCTGCGTTAACAGAACTTCTTCGTTCATGATTTCTTCCATTATATCTCTCCTTTTTTAGCGCATAAAGAACGCTTATTATACGAATAGGTATTATCACATAAACACAGCTTAATGTCAATAATTCAGCCGTTTATATGCTTTTTATATTCATCTCTCATGCTGTCTTTGAAGCATGAAAATACTACTTCCATTTTATAGTCCTCATGCTCTTCAAGCCATGCCGCCACTGTGTCAACGGCAACAGCTGCCGCTTCGGAAACAGGATAGCCATAGACTCCCGTTGAAATTGCCGGAAACGCTATGCTGTGCAATCCATTCTTCCGTGCCAGATCCAGTGAGTTACGATAGCAATCAGCCAGTTTTACCGCATGTACGGGATTCCCGGGATTCGCTGCATATATCGGTCCAACCGTGTGAATCACATGCTTTGACGGCAGATTATATCCCTTTGTAATCTTCGCCTCTCCGGTATCACATCCTCCTAAGGTTTTGCATTCCTCAAGCAGTCCGGGACCTGCTGCCCTATGAATTGCACCATCCACACCGCCGCCACCCAGTAATGTCTTGTTCGCTGCATTCACAATGGCATCGCATTCCAGCTTCGTTATATCGCCTACTTCCAGACGTATTCTTTTCATTGTTTCAGGTTTCACCTCAATACCTCCCATCAGCTTCACATTTTAGATATAAACCTTTTTTATGTTGTCCGAACTTGTTACAAATACCATTGATGCATAATTGATATCAAACTCCACAACATCTCCTACCCTCAGTTCTCCGCCTGCGTCCACCAGATCCTGAATGTCCAGGATGGTGTGGTCAGAGGATGCTCCCAAAATTTCGATGCCTTTCATGCGGCAGCGAATTTCATCAGGGTGACCATAGTCTACCTTACCCATTGCCAGAAGTGCGCGGCGGCGAATACCGCGGTCCACATATTGAATCTTGTGACCGAAGGCGTCGAAGCCTATTTCGCCAACCGGATGTGACGGCTTGTCTTTTACTTCGATTACTTCCCCGCGAAGAGTAAATACATCCTGATACATGTTACCTATATCATATCCATAGAGTGTGGGAAGATCATAAGCCAGCAGAATGCCTTCTCCAACTCTCAACATGTTTATGCGCTCCGGCAGATCTCCGTCCATGACTCTCATGAGAGAGCTTGTTGCACCTCCGGAAATTATTTCAAGTTCACGGCCTATTCTGTCTTCAACCATCTCCGCTACATCGACAAGTTCCTGTAGCTTTTCACTGGTTGCCACAACCGACCCGTAGCAGCCCACATTCACACCGACACCTGCCAGATGCAGATTGTGCAGATCGTTTTCAATTGTCACGGCAGTTTCAACCATTTCTTCCTGATCCCAGGATCCCTCACGGAGATCACCCAGGTCTACCATGAGAATGATATTATGTTCCCTGTCATGTATTCCGGCATACTTGTTCAGTTCTTTTATTACAGTCATTTCGCTGTTCAGACTGTAATCGCAGATTTGAACAACCTCCTCAGCCTCGCTGAGCATGGGAATTCTCACCATAAGAAGATCCGCTTGTATACCTTCTTCGCGAAGAGGTTCCAGCTGCTCTAGTCTGGAGCTGCCTATCCATCTGCATCCTGCTGTTTCAAACTGCTCCGCACACGGAATGAGACCTGTACAGCCCTTAATTATTCCGGCAATCTCAACTCCTTCCGAATCACATATTGTTTTTACCCTGTCTATATTATTTTTAAGTTTGCTGAGGTCAACCACCAGTTCGGGGTATCTCTTTTTCCAATGACTCATTTTTATACCTCCTGAATGTTGTATGTTATACTTATATCAATATATCATCTTTCTTGTCACTTTTCATTATAAATGAATTTTAAAAATGAAGTTAAACCGGGTGATTTAAGTCACTGAAACCTCATATACCCTCAGTTATAATGAGGTCAACATAGAAAGTTCATCTGTGAAAAAGCTAGGAGGTACGAATATGGCAGTAAGACTGAACGAAGATAAAGAAATTGTGGAGCGAATAAAGAAAGGCCTTAAGGAAAAAGATGGATATTGTCCTTGCCGTATTCCCAAACTCCCGGAATTCAAGTGCATGTGCGAAGAATTCAAGGCGCAAATAGAGGATCCGGATTTTGAAGGATACTGTCATTGCATGCTCTTCTACAAGTCAAAGGATTAAAATGAATAAATTAAAAGAAAGATTGAGAGGTATGAATTATGGTAAAGAAGTTTAACAATCAGAATTTTGCTAAAGAAGTGTTGGAAAATGATGATACTGTACTGGTGGATTTTTATGCGGACTGGTGCGGTCCATGTAGAATGGTTAGCCCGATTGTAGAGGATATCGCAAATGAGCGTACCGATATTTCTGTCGGTAAGCTGAATGTTGATGAAAGTTCCGCTATTGCTGCACAGTATAATGTAATGAGTATTCCAACGCTCATCGTATTCAAAGGCGGAAAAGAGTCAGCAAGACTTGTCGGCTACAGACCAAAGGATGCGATCCTTGCTGAACTGTAACAAATAACATAAAGGGGTATTTACGGGGTATGATTAATATACAATATCCCGTAATTTCTTTTTGTCAATAATCTTAATACCCTTTCTTGTTACCTCAACCCATCCGTCAGATGCAAAGCGCTTGAGCATTCTTGTTACAACTTCCCTTGCAGTTCCCAGGTGCCGTGCGATCTGTTCGTGAGTCATAGCAACCGTATCAATTCCATTTCCTGTGACTTCATCAAGCAGAAATATGGCAAGCCTCTTGTCCATACTCATAAATACAATCTGCTGCATAATCCACATTACGTCAGAAAAACGCTCAACGGCAGTCTCAAGAGCGTAGTTTTTTACTTCAATCACACGCTCACTGACAGAATTGAATGCTATCCCGTTTATCACATAGCAATCGCTAGGTACTTCCGCATCCACATAGACATCAAAACTGATACTCTGCAAAACACAAGATGCGGATAACATACATATTTCTCCCGGTGATAATCTGTACAGCGTGATTTCCTTTCCTTCCTCCGAGAGCATATATAGCCGCAGCTTGCCGTTTTTTACTATAAACAAGCCGGAACACTCCATATTGTTATGTACCGGCTGCTCTTTTTCAAAATGCATAACGGAAGAGTTTTCACACAAGTATTCCTTGTCCCTTTTGCTCAGATTATCCCAAAACGGGAAATATTCGCTATAAATTTGTTCAAAAGGCATAGTTATCACCTCTACTCCTCAGCCTTGTTCTCTTCAGCAAATCTGATGAGCTTCGACGAAGTGTTGTGGATGAAATCTTTCTTTCTGAGAATTACCCTCTTTATCTGTCTGTAAGGCGGTGCGGCTGCATTAATCCTGTCAACCTCCTGCCATACCAGCTCCTTAATCTGATCATCCGTATATTCGTCACCAAGTATTTCTGCAATCTCCGTATCATCAACTTTTATTGAGGCAACGATTACCGTGTCGCTTCCGGTCGCCTTCTCATCCTCAAACACGAAGGATTCCTGAACAAAAGGAACCAGACCCAGCTGATACTCTATCTCTTCGGGGTATACATTTTTGCCGTTCTTAGTGATAATTACATTCTTAAGCCTGCCTGTCAGATAAGCGTACCCGTCATCGGCCACATAGCCCAGGTCACCGGTGTGAAACCATCCGTCTTCATCAATAACTTTCGCTGTTTCTTCGGGATCATTGAAATACCCCATCATCAGATTTTCTCCGCGTATGCATATTTCACCGATACCTTCTTCGTTTATATTGATTGCCTTTATTTCCTGACCCGGGAACGGCACTCCCACCGATCTGGAGTTTGGAGCATCCTGCGGGTTGAACGCACCCATAGGTGCCGCTTCCGTCAGCCCGTATCCCTGCAGCGCATTGAATCCGAAGTCCTGCAGACCGTCCAGAATTTCAGGATCTATCTTGGCTCCGCCGCAGATGAGAGTCTTCATTCTGCCGCCGAATATAGCTCTGATTTCCTTAAAAAATATGTTGCCTAGGTCAATACCTGCTTTTTTTGTAATGCGATTCACCTTTATGACTTTCTTCAAAAGGTCTTCCTTGCCCTGCTTGCGGACATTCTTCCATATGGAACTGTAAAGCTTCTCATAGAGTGCCGGTACCGCCAGCATCATTGTAGGCCTGAGTTCCTTCAGGTTCTTTGTTATATATCTGAGCCCTTCACAAAAACCTACAGAAGAACCTTTATACATAGCCATCAGGAAGCAGCAGGTGGCTTCATATGTATGATGAAGCGGCAGAAATGACATGTATCTGTCTTCCGCTTCAAGAGTAAATATGGTCGGTGCTATCA
Organism: Lentihominibacter sp.; assembly: GCA_050953465.1. Taxonomy (GTDB): domain Bacteria; phylum Bacillota; class Clostridia; order Peptostreptococcales; family Anaerovoracaceae; genus Lentihominibacter. The sequence goes on from JBMNMR010000002.1 coordinate 106,969, forward strand.
TAAGTTCCGCACAAACATTCTTCTGGCTGAGCATTACACCCTTAGGCTTACCTGTTGTTCCTGAGGTGAAAATGAGGATGCTCATGATTTCATTATCAACTTCTGCGTTAATATAATCAAGATTACCCTCCTCTATCATTTTCTTTCCTTCTTCGATAAGCTGCTTCCAGGACAGCACTCCGTCTTTTTCGGTCTCCGCATCAAAGCTTATCAGAACATCCAGCTGTGTATCTCCGCTTGCCCTGATATTTTTGAATATATCGGTATACTTGCCGTCAAAGACTACACACGCCGCTTCGGATATTGCGATCTGATTCTTCAATTCGTCGGCATTAAGCTCCTTATCAAGAGGAACAATGCAGCCTATGCCGCCGGTTACCGCAAGATATGAGGAACACCACTGATAGCAATTCCGCCCGATAACCGCCACCCGTTTATCTTTCAGCCCCATTTCGAGCAATGCAGTCCCCAGTCCGTTTACATCCTCAAGAACCTGTTTATACTTTATTTCCTCGTACTCCCCTTCAGGATTCCACTTCTGCAGGTAGGCTGTCCTGTCCCCGAACAGCCGCGTACTGGAAACCAGCAGATCCTTAAAGTCCGTAATCGGTCTTGACTCCTTGCATTTAACAAAAGGTCTGGGGTCATTGTTTACCGTTGCTACGACTCCTTCCGCCCATTCCAGGGCTTTTTTTCTCTTCTCTGCTGTTTCAACCATTTGAATTCACTCCTTGTTCCTTACGAATCTGTCCAGATATTCATCCACTATGGTTGCTGCATCTTCCACACAGCCGTCACAGTCGCGGATGAGTTTACCCGTATCAACGCCTTTAAGTTCACGACAAATAATGGTTCCGTTCTTTTCTTCGAATTTTTTAATCATTGACTTTGAGCCCCTGTAGCTGTTCTTCTTGATTGAATCCGGTCCCGGAGTTCCTTCGGAATTAACCATTCCGGAAATAGCCGCCATGGCCGATACGGTTCCGCATACCTTCGAGGAACCCATTCCGAATCCAAAACCCTCCATCATCTCATATACGGTCTTCTCCTCTCTTCCCAGTTCTTCCGCAAATGTACATGTTACTGCCTGGGCACAGTTATATCCGTTGTTGTGAAGTTCAACCGCCTTCTTTGCTTTTTCGTTCATGTGTCAATCCTCCTGATTTTTATTTGTTTAAATATTTGTTTAAAAGTATCCCGGCAACATGCACCCCGCTGGCAGATGCCTGAGAAAGTGAATGAGTTACGCCGGAACCGTCTCCTATAGCATACATGTTGGGTACCGATGTCTCCAGGTTTCCGTCAACCTTTACCACAGAATTGTAGAACTTAACTTCTACTCCATAAAGCAGCGTGTCTTCGTTGGCCGTTCCCGGAGCAATCTTGTCCAAAGCATAAATCATTTCTATAATGCCATCCAGCTGGCGCTTAGGCATAACCAGGGAAAGGTCTCCCGGTGTCGCCTTGAGTGTTGGTACTGTAAAGCATTTCTTCATCCTTCTCTCACTGGATCTTCTCCCCTTAACAAGGTCACCGAACCTCTGCATCAGTACTCCCCCTCCCAGCATATTTGAAAGACGTGCTATGGATTCGCCGTATTCGTTGCTGTCATCGAAAGGCTCAGTAAAGTGATTGGAAACAAGAAGTGCGAAGTTGGTGTTATCCGTGTGCAGTTCATATGAACCGTAGCTATGTCCGTTTACCGTTACGATTCCATTGGTGTTCTCCGCCACAACCTCTCCATATGGATTCATACAGAAAGTTCTCACCATGTCATTGTATTTATCAGTTTTATATACGATTTTGCTTTCGTATACATCATCGGTAATGTGCTTAAAAACTTCCGCCGGAAGCTCAATTCTCACCCCGATATCAACACGATTCTTCTTCTGCTCCACCCCAAACTTGTCACATATCTGCGATATCCACCTGGAACCCGAGCGTCCCGTTGCCAGCACCAGATTCTTACAGGCAAACTCTTCGCCCTTATCGGTTCTGACAATGAAAGTCCCGTCCTCCAGAAGGTCTACATCGGCAATGGTTTTGTGGAACATCATATCAATTTTGTCCTTGCAGTAATCGAACATCTTTGCAAGAATTCTCATATTTCTGTCTGTCCCCAGATGCCTTACCTTGGCTTCCAACAGATGAAGATCGTGCCTGAGACATTCTGTCTTCAGATTGGAATTGGCAGTGGAATACAGCCTGGCATCAGCTCCTCCCATTGAACAGAGAACTTCATCCACATACTCCATCAGTTCCATAGCTTGCTTCTGCCCCACATACTGGTGCAGGTCTCCGCCAAATTGAGTTGTAATGTTATACTTCCCGTCAGACAGAGTTCCGGCTCCGCCATACCCGTTCATGATGTGGCATGGATTGCACTTTATACAGTTATCTGTAACACCGCGTTTGATCGGACACACACGGGCTTCCAGATCAGCTCCCTTGTCCAGCATAAGCACACTGGCATTTACACCCCGCTTAACAAGCTCGTAGCTCATGAATACTCCGCCTGCCCCGGCTCCCGCAATTATGATGTCATATTTTTTCATCATATTCCTCCATAAATCTAGCTACGAAACTTGTATCCGATTCGCAGTCAATATATTCTTTTCCGATTTTCTGGCGTGTTTCATCACCCTTGCCGGTAATGAGCAACACCTTTTTATCGTTGCTGCAGTCTTCAAAGATTGCCTTTCTTATAGCATCTCCTCTGTTATCGATTATCTCATAAGGGCAGCCTGTTTTTTTAACATGCTCGGCAATCTGTCTCGAAATTTCTTCCGGCTCCTCAGGTCCCGGATCTTCGGGCACAAGATACAGTTTTTCGGCAACTTCCCCGGCGATAAGGGCCAGTTCCTCACGCCTGTTGAAGGCTTTGCCCCCCGGACAGCCGAATATGCCTACAATACTGCATCCCGGGTATTCCATTACGGTCGACCCATAGAGCTTTTCAAAACTCAGCTTATTATGTGCATAGTCAACAATGGCTATAACCTTACCGTCCCTGCTGATTGTAGTTTCCATCCTGCCACTGGATCGTGCCCTTCTGATTCCGCTTTTGATATATTCTATAGGAATCTCAAGGCAGACAGCTGCAGCAATAACACCTAGCGCATTTTCTACGTTAAAAAACCCCGGCATTGTCAGTTCAAACTGCTCGTCAAAAGCGTCCGGAATTCCCGGTACGGTTCCTGCGTATTTCACTTTGAAATCTGTTCCCAGACCTTTCTTTTTCACATCGTATGCACAGAAGTCAAGTTTCATTTCCTCTGCACATATCCGTTCTCCTGTAACTGCAAATGTGATAACACGGCGGGCAGATGTCCGGGCATGTTCAAGGACGATATCCGCATGATCGGAATCCATGTTGATGATTGCCGTATCAGTCATGGCAAACATCTTCATCTTTGAAGTGAAGTAATCATCAAAACTGCTATGCTCAATGGGACTTATGTGATCCTCGGATATGTTCATATATACGCCGACGTCCAGCCTGATCTCATCCACTCTGTTGTATTTAAGAGCCTGAGATGACACCTCCATCTGCAGATATTCAATGCCGCTGTCCACGGCGTTCCGCATGTGTCTCTGAAGTTCCATGGCCTCAGGTGTGGTGATGTGCGATTCGTATCTCTCTTTGCCGTCATACATTTCTATGCTGGATATTACCGCACTTTCCTTTCCTCCGATCGATGCCATGTAATCGTCCACTATGGCTTTCATGTAGTAGACCGATGTGGATTTGCCCTTGGTTCCGCCGACACCTGTCACCTTCAGATTCTCCCATGGCCTGCGGTAATACTTTGCCGCCAGAACAGGCATGGCTTCCCTTACATTCTTGACGATAATTGCAGGAACTCTTTGTGCAGTACTGTCAGATTCCCCTGCTGTCTTGTCCGCGGCAGGATAAACAGGATAAGGGGTTTCGCTTACATAGCATATTGCTCCTCTGTCAAAAGCCTCCTGCAGATACTCCTGCTTAAATGTCTCTCCCTTGCATACAAAAAGTGTTCCCGGCTCTGCCTCCTTCGAGTTGTACGTGAGTCCTGAGACGGGACTGTCTCCTATATTATTGAGTCCAGGCTCATCTGCACCAACATTACTGTCAAGCAACATCCCTTGCCTTTGCAGGGTTACTATGAACTCATTTATTGTATAATATTGTTTTTCTTCCATATCACTCTCACTTATATTCTGCTCCCGAACGGATAATCGATTCCCGTACAAGCACATCCATGGCATCTATACAGAATTCCGGCATTCCGAACTCCTCCTTGAATACAGACAGCTCAGTGCATGCCAGAATTACCGCATCACAACCCTCGTCTCTGAATTCCTCTATTACCCTGTCAAATTTGGCCGGATCACATGGTCTGCCGCTCTTTACGTCATCATATATAAGTGATGTAACATCAGCCTGCCCTGCCGGACCGGGATTGTATGCCTCAACTCCGTGGCACCTGCATTCAGCCGTGTATATTCCCGCCTGAATGGTTCCCTCTGTTGCCATAATTCCGATTTTCTTTGCCCCTCTTTCGATGGCTTCATCAACCGTTTCTCTGACCATATTGATGACCGGAACTTCACTTGCTTTCTGAATATCATCGATGTAGTAATGTGCCGTATTGCATGGAATAGCCAGGTTAGCACAGCCTATGTCCTTGAGAATCCTTGCACAGTTTCTGAAAGCCGCAATCATTTTCCCGGTTTCTCCGCTCTTTATAGCTTCAGTCCTGTCGGGGAAATCCGCAAAACTCAGGATCACCATATTAATATGTTCCTGATCGCAGTCTGCTGCAGTATGATTGATTACCATATCGTAGAACAAACTTGTCGCTTTAGGTCCCATGCCACCGATTACGCCCAGCATCTTCAATCCGTCTCTCATATGCCCCTCCGATAATATCTGCTGAAGTTGGAATACTGCCTGAAATGATTCTTCAGCATTCTCAATGTCCGCATCGGATTGTCGTCACCTTTCATGAATACAGGATTTACATAAGCACCGCTTTTCAACAGTCTGTTAAGGTTTCTTAAATTATCCGGATTCTTCACATACTTTCTGGCCACGCCTTTCGGCACCGTCAGCCATAGTCTTTCTTTGAACCTGTCATCGTACCGGATTTCTCTTCCCAGTATGTAATCCTCCACGAAATACCCGGCCACATTGAATCCGGCATTCGTAACATAGTAGTTGCTCCTGCCCTGGCGTGTATTTATTTCGAAGAACCTGTATGTTCCGTCACGCATGTCAAACTTAATGTCGAAATTGGAAAAGCCGACATATTCAATAGCCTCAAGCATTGCTTTTGTCCGATTCATTAGTTCAGCATTATATTCCGGGATTATGACCGCATGATTGCCGCTTCCATGAGGAGTGTGTTCTTCCAGAAGCACGTGACCCAGGCACATCATCTTAACCTTGCCGTTACGATCCGAGTAAGCCGTCAAAACCCGCATGTACTCATCATTCCCGGGAATCATATCCTGAATGATTACGGCATCATTATAGCCGGCAGTATAGATGCGGTTCAGTATGCTCTCCATCTCAGCACGGTCTCCGGCCTTAAACACCTTTTCCTGTCCTTCAAAGGGGTGCTCCCAGTACATTATGCTGTTGGACGGTTTCACGATAACCGGATACTCAAACTCACATTCGAAATCCGTTTCCATCTCCTTCTTATGTATAATTGTCTGCGGATAATCAAGACCATGTTTCTCGCAAAGTCCGTAAAACAGTTTCTTCTGCTGCAGTTCATCCATAAGACGGAAATCAACATGCGGCACTATAATATTATCCGCCAGCTCGGATCTCTCCCTGCCGGCAAGTGCCACATAGCTGTCTCCGCAGCCGATAAGCAAAATCTTCCTGTCGTTATGGTCGGCAGCAAACCTGTTTATTCTCTCAATAAAATAGTCTTCACGATCAATTCGTACGTCCGCCTCATATGTTATAAATCTGCTCTGGTAGCTGGGACCCGTCAGATACTTGCCGAACACATAGGATCTCACCTGATACTCCTCATAAAAGGCCCTCGCCACGCTGTAAGTATTTATATCTCCACCGAGCATGACCGGAACGAACTCCCGGTCCACGCACTGTATCGCCATACCATTCTCCTTGATTCTGATTATTACCCTGTTATTCTAACACCTTTTATGCCTTAAGACAAAGGGAGCGTTCACTTTAACTAAAAAATCGAATCACTATATGTGACTCGATTTTTTAAAATTATCAGGATTTATTTTACTCAAGCTTGAGATCCACATCTTTATGCAGTACTTTGACATTCACAATGTAGAAAACAACTCCGATGCAAAGCCAGATGATACCTAATGTCAATGCATACCATGACAGGCTGGTCCAAATGTATGCGATGATTAAAAATCCGATTCCCGGGAGGATTAAATGCTTCCATACCTTTCCGGTCTTTTTCTTAAACCAGAAGTAATAGATTACTGTGAAGTTCAGTATTATAAATGCTGAAAGTCCGCCAAAGTTTATCACCACAGCAATCGCATTGATGGCACTAGGAAGAAGGTAGATACTTCCGATTGTCAGGAAAAGCGAAAAGACAGCGATGAAAGCAGTGGCTACATATGGTGTCTGGAACCTAGGGCTAACCTTTGCAAGAACCTTAGGAAGCATTCTGTCACGAGCCATTGAGAATATTATACGTGAAATTGCTGCCTGTGCTACCATGCAGTCTGCAATACCCCAGCTGAAGCCGGTTGCTACCGCACATATAACCATCACTTTGGCTCCCCCTGCCAGATTAGCTACTTCATAGAACGCACTTTCTACATCTGCAAATGTTCCTTCACCGTTCCATGGCAAAACACATGCGGCCAGATAAGTCTGGGTAATGAAGAATGCACCTACAATCAAAATTGCAAATACGGAGCCTTTTCCTATTGAGTCGGCACCGCCTTTGGTCTCTTCCGCCAGAGTACTGATACCGTCAAAACCGAGAAATGACAGTACACAAACGGATACTGCCGCCATGACTATCTCCATACTGAAATTTTCATTGTATATCGGATCAAATGTGAATGAAACATCAGGTGTGGTTACTATATAGTGAATTGCCGCTATACAGAAAATAAGAAAAACTATAATTTCCAAAACCAGCATTATCCAGTTAAATCTGTTTGTCCATTCAATTCCGATTATATTGATTACCGTATTGATAGCTATGAAGAAGAGCATCCATGCCCACATGGGAACAACATCAAATCCCGGTATAGCCGAAAGTGCCGTTCCTGCGACAATATAAAGTAATGTCGGCACAAGCAGGTAGTCAAGCAGAATTACCCACCCTGACATAAACCCTACAGGTTTGCCTATGGCTTTTGACGCATATCCGTATACGGAGCCCGCAATAGGAAATTCTTCCGCCATTCGCCAGTAACTGAATGCCGTAAATATCATACCCACAAGACCGATGCTGTAGGCAAGGGCTACCATGCCTTCGGAAATTGACATTACGGTTCCGTAAATGCCAAAAGGTGCGATAGGTACCATAAAGATCAGTCCGTAGCACACCAGATCCGGCACAGTTAAGGCTCTCTTCAGTTCTTGTTTGTAACCAAGAGCCTCAATAGTGTTTTTGCTCATTTAATGTTCACCTCCTTAATACATTATAAACGAGTAATTAATTATTTATTAAAAAGTAAGACCTGCGATATATTTTTTTGGGAAAACAAATCTTACTGTTTTCTCCGGGTCAACAATCTGACTTATCTGCAGATTACCCAGAAGACTCATAAGCATGACTATATCCGGCAGCTCCAGATCTGTTCTGTCTGCGATTATTTCCTGCATCAGCTCCGTTGCCGTCTGGCATGCTTCATCTACTGTTTCTTTTGATACTATTACAGCAAGGTGCTCATCTGTTTCCAAAACCGGATATTCCGGTGCTTTACCCTTGACCACATCGAGAGTAACATTCACATCAGCCGGTATTTCAAGTCCCGAAACCCCGACTTCGCCGTCACCCATGGCCGCGTGGACATCACCGAGCCCAAACAGGGCACCGTCAACAGCAACCGGAAAATACAGTGTCGCACCCTCACCGATTATCGACGTATCCATATTGCCCCCATGCTTTCCGGGTGTTCCTGTATTTATATCAAGCTCATCGGCAGGAGCAACTCCTATAACACCAATCATAGGGTTCGCCGGAATATCTACCTTCATTCCATTACCTGCCACATAATGCACCATTCCATCGGATACAGATGCAATCCGCGTATGGGCACCTTCTATAATTGACCCCAGTATACCTTCATCGTTAAGGCAGCAAACGGTACCCTTTTCATTCAGCCTTATGCTGTTTATCGTCACTTTCAGAGCATCTCCGGGCTCCGCACCGTTAACATACACAGGGCCGGTCGCAGGATTAATTCTGTTCCAGTCTATCTCATCCATTACATCTGTCGGTTCTCTCAGCTGATTGCCGAAGCAATCCATTGTTTCAAAATCTAAAGTCGCCGGTGCATCAACTTTTGCTACCGGTTCATTTTTATGATAAAAACTATAGAATACGCTTTCTTTTGTAATTTTCATTTACCTTCCTCCTCACTGGCTGTGTCTCCATACTTGTTTTTAAAATACGAATAATTTATTTTATCATGCTTTTATTCTAATTAATATACCTAAAAATTAAAAACGCGCGGGCAAAACATGCCACGCGCATTTTATTTTGATTCAGACTATGCTTCCTCTACCGCCAGCTTCTCGAATTCCTCAACTGCCTTTTCAAATTCGGCATCGTCGGTAATGTCAACCAGTTCATAGTCCTCTTCGTATTCCTTGTACCCATAGATATAAACATCTTCTGTTCCAAGCGGATTAAGTGCGATATATTCCTTGTCATCACAATCAAATACTCCCAGGATTCCACACTCTTCTTCAACACCATCGTCAAATTCCAACGTAATGATATCCTCTTCTTCGTATCCGTATAATTCCTTTTCGTCTGTCATTATATTTCTCCTTTGCTTTTATCTGTTTTACGCTCCATCCAAAACCTCTTTCAGTTACCGACACTATAACATTTCAGGCGCTATTTCGCAACAGGTTTGTACCTGAAGTACTCGCTCACATTTTCCGCTGCACTGCGGTTCATCCCGGGCAACTGAGCCAGGCAATCAACGCTTTCTGCGACGGTACCTTCCGTTGCCGCCTTCCTGATTGCATCCACACTTCCGAACTCCTCAAGCAAAGCTTTCCGCCTGACAGGACCGATTCCCTTTATCTCGTCCAGTACGGATTTCTGAATGCTCCTGCCCCGCAGATTACGATGATAATCTATAGTAAAACGATGGACTTCCTCCTGAATGCGCCCTATATACTTTTGCAACAGCGGTTTTTTTGCAAGGGGCAGCTCAAAGAACTCTTCCCCCGACCGTCGTCCGTGATATACCAGAGTTCTCGTTCTGTGCTTATCATCCTTTACCATTCCCATTACCGGAATATGAAATCCCGTAGGCTTAATGACTTCCAGAGCTGCATTCACATGTCCTTTACCGCCATCCATGAGAATGATATCCGGCAGAACCGAGAAGGCAGCTTCATCCGATTCGCTGAAAATTCTCAGGAATCGCCTGGACAACACCTCTCGCATGGACGCGTAATCATCCGGCCCTTCAACATTGCGGATTTTGAACTTGCGATAGCTCTTCCTGTCAGGTTTCAGCCCCTCAAAAACTACCATTCCGCCTACAGTATCTATCCCGTTGGTATTGGAAATGTCATATGCCTCCACGCGGAACTTTCTGCCATCATATTTCCCGGCCTCATAGCCGGGTTCCATTTCCTCAAGCAGACTCCATATCTCCCGCCCCAAAGCCTCTTCTCTTTCACGCGCAGCTTCGGCACGGTCATCAATTGTCTTTACCATTTCAGTTACATCACCGGATGCCAGCTGAACCAGTGCACGTTTCTTCCCACGTTCCGGTCTCAATATTTTTACTTTATGCCCGGCAATTTCGGACAGGTATTTCTCCAGCAGCTCTGCTTCCGAAGGCTTATGACTCACAAGAATTTCCCCGGGAATGTTAGGCATGCCGATGTAATGCTGCTTTATAAATTCCGTCACCAGTTCACTTTCTGTATCGGCAGACAAATTTCCATCCATCTGATAGGTTTCTCTGCCGATAAGTTTACCGTCACGCACAGAAAAAATCACAATATATGAACCTGATTCCGTTAAACAAGGTAAGATTACATCCGCCTCATCTCCGGAGTGAAGAACTACTCTCTGCATCTCCGAAAGTGTCTTTACTGCTTCTATATTATCTCTGCATGCTGCGGCTTCCTCATATTCCATTGTCTCCGATGCCACACGCATCTTCTCCTTCAGTTCAGAGATAATCGGTTCTGTGTGACCTCGCAAAAATTCCAGAGCTCCACTAACTGCCGCATCGTATTCATCCGGTGAAACTTCGCCGCTGCAAATTCCTTTACACTCATTGATATGATAATTCAAACAGGGTTTGTAACCTTCAGGGAAAGAAGAGGCAGCACAACGCTTCAGCGAAAATGCCGAATTCAGCAGATCAACAATGCGGTTAACTGCACCTGCATCACTGTATGGTCCGAAATAGTGACTGCCGTCCTTCTTCACCAGGCGAGTCTTCAAAACACGCGGATATTCCTCATTTGTCACTTTTATATAGGGATATGTCTTGTCGTCGCGAAGCAGAATATTGTACTTTGGTCTATGTTTCTTTATCAGGTTACACTCAAGAATAAGCGCTTCCACCTCGCTGCCAACAGTTATATATTCAAACTCGGCAATTTGAGAAACCATACTCCGGATACGTGGATCCGGTGCGGATGAAGCACGAAAATACTGCCTTACTCTTTTGCGCAGGCTTATGGCCTTTCCCACATAGATAATATTCCCCAGCTTATCCTTGTGGATATATACTCCGGGACTGTCCGGAAGCTTTTTCAGATTATCTTCTATATCGAACATTGGCCTTATTCTGACGATATACAGTATCGCTTCTCTGCTCCTGTGCCTCTCTTCTGCTGACCGTTCTCTGCCTTTTGGCTCGCCGTCTTCGTCGGCGCTTATCTTTTCTCAGATTTCTTGTAATTCTGAGAATCAAAATCAGAATTATTGCCATGCTCAGGACAATGAAGAACATAGGCAGCTCTTCGTCAGCAATCCCTATATTGGAAAGAATGCCTCCTTTTTCAACTTCTTCCATCGCTATTAGTTCCTGCACGGCAATAGCCTCATCTTTATCGTTATATGCTACAAGATGGCCGAACACTGTTCCTTTTTTAACAGGAGCTTTTATCCATTTTATCTTCTCTGCATTTGTTTTTGCGTTTTCAGAATCGGTATATTTTTGAGAAAAAACTATCCCCGTAGTTATATTTTTTGTCCCTTCATAATCTCTGCTCACGGTTATGTCCAGATCTTCGGCTATTCCCAGGTCAACCCCGGCAAGGCTTCCCTTCTTAACTTTGAGCTCATATATTACATCTGAAGATTTTGCTGCAGTGTAAGTTTTATAGTTGGCAAATCCGTAGTCCAGCAGATCTATGGCATCGTCAAACTTGTCCTGAGCCGTTGCGGCATTTAGAACAACCGCTATCAACTCGGTATTGCCGCGTTTGGCAGAACCTACAAAACATTCACCTGCAACACTGGTCATTCCCGTTTTGATTCCCGTGGTCCCCTTGTAGTAACAGTCAAATTTCTTTCCATCCATTTTGAAAGGCTTTTCATACAGCAACGCGTTGGTGTTTCTGAGCTTCCTTTCCTTTGATTTATTTGTGGCCGGAATGGTGTATCTCTTTGTTGAGACAATTTTTCTGAAGGTTTTGCTCTTCATTGCCTCTCGGGATATAATTGCCAGATCATATGCAGTGGTTCTGTGATATTCCTGCCCATAGTTATTCAAGCCATTGGCATTGGTGAAGTTGGTATTCTCGGCACCACAGGATCTTGCCTTTTTATTCATCATGGAACAGAAGGTTTTCATATCCCCTCCTGCCGCATATGCCAGGGCTTCCGCAGCATCATTGCCCGAGTAAGTCAGCATGGCATAGAGAAGCTGCTCTATGGTGAGCTCTTCTCCCTTTTTGAGATTGACAACATGACCCACGGTTTCCAGTCCGTCCGGAATTACATATGTATCTGACAGTTTCAGATTGTCCAGCACAACCATGGCATTCAATATTTTCGTTATGCTTGCCGGATCTCTTTTATCATAGGCATCTTTTTCGTAGAGAATCACTCCGCTGCCCGCGTCTATGAGAATTGCAGATGTTGCGTTAAGCCCGGGCTTTTCTTCGGAACCCTCCTCAATAACCACCGTCGGCGACAGCTCTGTTTTCCCGCCATCCCCGATGACTGTTTTTATTTTCTCCGCAGCGTATACGCTTTCGTTAACACAAGACGGCACTATCCCCATAAGGAAAAGTGCCGCTGTCAGAATCGTGATTATTAATCTGTTTATCAGTTTCTTTCTCATTTTGTAAAGAAATAGTCAGCCAGCTCATGACCGCTGTCAAAGTACATGCCTTTTTCTCCGGACTTTTCTGTGAAGCTTCTGGTTTCGTCATACTGCTCCTCATTGGTACTGTCATAGAGCACGAAAGGTACCGGTGCCGAAGAATGAGTCCTGATTGACAGGGGCGTTCGATGATCCGGAACAATCAGAATACGGTAATCCTCGCCGTCTTCTCTGAAAGCCTCGATAATAGGCTGAAGAACTCTTGTATCAATTATATTCAGGCTTTTAATTTTGCCTTCCATATCTCCCTGATGCGAGCATTCGTCGGGAGCCTCCAGATGCATATATATGAAATCCTTGCCGTTTCTGAATTCTCGTATTGCGGCCTTGGCTTTTCCCGTGAAATTCGTGTCCAGTGTACCCGTTGCACCTTCTACATCAACGGAGTCAAGTCCTGCACATAGGGCGATTCCCTTAATAAGATCGACTGCGGAAATGGCTGTCCCCGTAATACCGTACTTATCATAAAAGGAGCTGAGTGTCGGTTTGGTTCCCTGCCCCCAGATCCATATGGTGTTTGCGGGATTTTTACCTTCAGCTACCCGTGCCTTGTTAACCGGGTGATCCTTGAGGACTTCATAGCTTCTGCGCATCATATCTTCGATAAATGCAGGGTCACCGCCGTCGAGACCTTCCTTTGGCAGGTGATCACCGGCCTTCTCCCCCAGGACATCGTGGGGCGGAGTCAGGTCATAGTCGATACTTCCGTTTTTAACAATCATGCAGTGTCTGTAACTTACTCCCGTATAGAACTGTACTTTGTCATCTGCAAAAGCTTCATTTATTGCATTAATCAGCTGATCCGCCTCCTCAGTGGATATGTCCCCGGAGCTGTGATCGGTAATAATGAGATCTTCATAGGCTTCATCGCCCTTCGGCGGATTCTTGCCATCGCAAGTAAGCGTGATGATATTTGTTCTGAAAGCAATATCAGTATCGGACATATCTATTCCGATGCTGGCTGCTTCCAGAGGCGAGCGGCCTGTCAGATATACTGCAGGATCATACCCCATTACGCTAAGGTTAGCAGCATCACTTCCCGGAGCAACTCCCGGAGGTATTGTTCTTACCATGCCGACAGTTCCTCTACGGGCCAGTTCATTTATGTTGGGCATTTCAGCCACTTCCAAAGGTGTTCTATTCTCCAGTGCCTCAATAGGTTCATCCGCTGCACCATCGGGAACGAGAATCAGATATTTCATTTGTTCCTCCATTTGTTTTCTTCCGCGAACTTCTTCATGAATTCAATCAGAGCATCAACGCCCTCTTCGGGCATAGCATTGTAGATGGACGCCCTCATGCCGCCCACTGTTCTGTGCCCTCCCAGATTATGAAGTCCGGCCGCCTTCGCTTCGGCAACAAACTTCTTTTCTGCATCGGTATCACCGATTACAAACACTACATTCATCAGTGACCGGTCTTCCCTGTTTACAGGGCACTTGTAGTATCCGCTTCCGCCAATGTAATCATAAAGCTTATTGGCCTTTGCAATATTCTTCTTTTCCAGTGCAGCTACGCCTCCATTGGCTTTAATGTGTTTGAACACTTCGCCGGCAACGTAGATTGCGAATGTATTAGGTGTGTTGTATGACGAATCATTATCTGCGTGAACCTTATAATCCAGGTAGTTGGGAATATCCGCAGCAGCCTTGCCGATCAGATCTTCTCTGATAATTACAACCGCAATCCCTGCCGGCGCAATATTCTTCTGTACGCCTGCCCAAATTACTCCGAACTTTGTTACATCCAGCTCCTCTGACAGAATGCACGATGACATATCTGCTACAAGAGGGATGTCTCCTGTTTCGGGAATATATGGGAACTTTGTTCCGTAGATTGTATTGTTGAAACAAATGTGAACATAGTCAGCATCCGGTCTGATATCTTCCTTCTTAATCTTAGGTATCCATGTATATGTATCTTCCTTCGATGATGATATGATGCGGGCATCATATCCCATCTTTACCGCTTCCTTATAGGCTCTGTCAGACCACTGCCCCGTTATTACGAAATCTATCTTCTTTGAGTTTACGGCCAGGTTCAGCGGAGCCATTGCAAACTGCACTGCACCGCCGCCCTGTATGAAAAGAACTCTGTAATTATCCGGAATATTCATTATTTCTCTCAGATTGGCTTCCGCATCAGCCAGAATAGCCTTGAATTCAGCCGATCTATGTGACATTTCCATTACGGATTCTCCGCATCCCTTGTAATTGAGAAGCTCTGCCGCTACATCCTTAAGAACCGCTTCAGGCAGCATGGACGGGCCAGCCGAAAAGTTATATGCTCTCTCTTTCATTTCTGTATTCCTCCCGTTTTTATCCTTTTTTTCCAACAATCCTCTGTCTTATGACGCCTTCTGTCTTCAGTTCAACATCCTCGTTTTTCAAATCCGCCAGAATATAAGCGTATTCACCTCGTGTTGCAGATGCAATGTTTGTGATTCCCTTCTCAGCCAGTTCAGCCAGCACATCGGCAACAGCACTTGCTCTTGCAATGACACTGATTCTCTTTCCCCTGGCAATACCCAGGTTAACCTTAGGCATATTTACAGAATTTACAATATTACCGTTTTCAATGTAATCCATAACCTGAGATACAGCCATACATGCACAGTTATCTTCAGCTTCCGCCGAGGATGCTCCCAGGTGCGGCAATATGATGATTCCCGGGTGCCCCGAATTCAGCACGGCATCATCGGCAAAGTCCGTAACATACTTGGAAACCTTCCCGCTTTCCAGTGCTGCCAGCAGATCATCATCATTCATCAGCTTGTCTCTTGAAAAGTTTATGAACTTAACACCGTCCTTCATCTGTGCAAATGCTTCTGAATTTATCATTCCATTGGTCGTATCATTTGCAGGAACATGGATTGAAATATAGTCGGATTGCGGATAGAGTTCCTCCAGCGAATCCAAGATTACAACTGACGGATCCAGGTTTTCCTTAGCATATTCACTTAGGAAAGTATCGTACCCTACAACTCTCATTCCCAGTGCCTGAGCTGCATTGGCAACCAGTACACCGATAGCCCCCAGACCGATTACACCCAGTGTCTTGCCCATAATCTCCGTTCCTGCGAACTGACCCTTGCCCTTTTCAATTTGCTTACCTACACCCTCGCTGCCCTGCAGGGTCTTGGCCCATTCCACACCCTCCGGCACATTTCTTGCGGCCATAACCATTCCGCATATGCAAAGTTCCTTTACTGCATTTGCATTGGCCCCCGGCGTGTTGAATACCACAATGCCTTCTTCTGCACATCTTTCCACGGGAACATTGTTTGTTCCCGCCCCTGCTCGCCCGATTGCCAGAAGATCATCCGAAAACTGCATTTCATGCATGTCATAGCTTCTCAGAATTATTCCGTTAGCTTCACTCTGATCTTCAACCAGCACATACTTGTCTGTCAGCTTGTCAAGACCTGACGATGAAATTTTGTTAAAACATCCGATTTTGTACATTAATGCCACCTCATTAAATAATATTTTGAAATATTTTACCACATAACCCCTTGTAATATCCACCAAAAATCTTTATAAAGATTTCTTTGTTTTTTACGGGACTATTCAACACCATTCCGCCTGCAGAGAGCTTCAATTACACAGCTGTCGCAATGGGGATTTCTGGCAGTGCAGCACTCCCGCCCATGCCGGATCAGGCTGTGATGGGCTTCCGACCAGCGTTCTTTCGGGAGGATGTCCATCAGCGCGTATTCCGTAGCAAGAACCTCAGCTGCACCGGCGGACTTGGCGGATGTAACATCTCCCTCCACCAGTCCTATTCGACGGGAAACCCGGAATACATGAGTATCCACCGCAATGCGCTGATGTCCGAATCCTACGGCAAGCACCACATTTGCGGTTTTTCGTCCCACACCCGGAAGTTCTACAAGCTCATCGTAGTTTTCGGGAACCTGCCCCCCATGCCTGCTGCACAGAGCTTTCGACAGGTTAATTATATTTTTTGACTTTGTCTTATACATGCCTATGGTTTTTATGACTGCCATTACATCTTCCTGCTTCGCGGCAGCAAGATGCCCAGGCGTGGGATATATATCAAAGAGACCTTTCCCGTCTGACCTTGGCCTTGTAACCTTGTTTACACTCACATCGGTTGTCTGTGCGCTGAGAACCACACTGACAATAAGTTCGTAAACATTGCGATGTTCCAGTGCACATTCAGCGTCGGGATATTCTTTTCTCAGTTTATCAAGTATTTCTGTTATTTCCTTCTGATTCATCCTGTTATATTCACTTTTATCATTTATATATTTATTCACAACTACTATACTATACAATAAATACCGTTTTATGACAAACTAGATTGCTTTTTGCAGGCCTTTTGCCTTTATTTACTAATTATTCTGCACATTATCTATTTATTCACAAAGATTATATTTTCGGCAAAAAGCATTAAAGCATTGCAGTGCAATGGGTTTGATGATTCTTGTTTTTTTAATTTCCGATAATAGTTAAACATATTTAAAAAACTAGTTACATTTTTGAAAATTTAGTGTATAATTTTGTTGTAATCATGGTTTATGTTAATTTAATAACATAACATAACGTTAATGTCATATGGAGGTGTTTTTATGGCAAACTTCACACAAGTTGAAAAGAACGGGCTGTTTGAATTAACAGAATCAGCTCGTGCGGAACTGAGTTCTTCGAAGTATTTCAACGAAGACCTGGCTCCAACATCGGTCGCCGAGCGAAGATGGACTACATACAACGTCACAATGCTGTGGGTTGGTATGTCAATCTGTATCCCCGCTCTGGCCCTCGCATCAGGACTTATAAGCATGGGAGTATCTCCTTGGCTGTCAGTACTGAACGTAGCATTGGGTAACCTGATTATTCTGGTTCCGATTCAGCTGAACTCGCACATCGGTACTAAATACGGTATTCCGTTCCCGCTGTTCGCTCGTCTGACCTTCGGTACAAGAGGTGCACAGCTGCCGGCTCTCCTGAGGGCACTGACCGCCTGCGGATGGACTTCCGTTCAGGCATGGGTAGGCGGCGGCGCTGTTGCTGCGGTACTCGGAGTATTTTTCCCTTGGTTTATGAATCAGGAAGCAACAATATCCCTCCCTTCGTGGGGCGGTATGACTCCTGTAGTTGCGGGAACATTCGTCGGCTATGTAATATTCATCTTATTCATCGGATGGGTTGCTTACAGAGGTATGGAACAGATCAAGTGGGTTCAGAACATTGGCGGACCTATACTCATTGTAGTAATGATCGCTCTGCTTATCTGGGCTTACAATCTTGTCAGAGCTGACGGCATCGGCTTCTGGGAAGTAATGGCTCAGCCAAGCGATGCTGCTATAATTGCTGCAGGCGGAGGTTTTGCACGCATTTATTTCTACGCTCTTATGGGTAATATCGCATTCTGGGCTACGATGGCTCTGAATATTCCTGACTTCTCAAGATATGCGAGAAGCCAGAAGGATCAGTTCCTGGGACAGCTCATTGGAATGCCTGTGCCGATGGCATTCTGTGCATTCGTAGGTGCTTACTTCGCTCAGGCTACCAAGATTTCTATGGGAGAAGCTATCTTTGACCCGACAAACGTATTCTACTATATTGACAACGGGATTATCGTATTCATCGCTGCATTCGGTGTTGTAATGGCTACATTAACCACTTGCGTAGCTGCTAACGTTGTTGCTCCTGCAAACGGAATTTCCAACATCAGCCCTAGAAGGATATCCTACAAGAAGGGAGTTGTCATCGCAATTGCCATATCATTCTTCGTTCTTCAGGCCTGGTGGATCTTCGGAAGCGGTGGTGCATACTTTAACTGGATGAGCGCTTACGGAACAATCCTGTCACCAATCGCTGCTATCTTCATTGCCGACTATTTCTTCATAAAGAAGCGAAGAGCGGACATCGCATCCCTGTTCCAGGGTGAAAAAGGCAGGTACTGGTACAGCAACGGTATCAACTGGGCTGCGGTAATCGCATGGGTAGTTGCATTTATTCTGCCGCTGCTGGCTTACTTCGTTCCACCTACAGGTTTCCTTGATTTCGTAAACACCATTAACTACATCTGGTCATTTGTTGTCGGCTTCATCGTATACATGATTCTGATGAAGACTTCACTTGCAGGAAACTCATTGATATCCGAAGAAGAACACGAAGCTTTGACAGAAAGAGCTTAATGGTTCTTATCCAAACAACAAGAGCTAAACATTAAAGTTTAAGTCTCAACAGTATAAAGCTAAATTATAACTTTATATAACAGTAGCAGGAGCCTTTGAGACACAAAGGCTCCTACTATTATCACTTTTTACAAAAGGAGGGAGAAAAGTTATGGATTTATTATTTAAAGGCGGCACAGTCGTAACAGCAAGATCCAGGTTCAAAGCAGATGTAGCCGTTAAGGGCGGCAAAATTACAGCTGTGGGCCTCAATCTGAAACCGGGAAAGAAAACAGAAGTTATCGATGCAAAGGGCAAGCTGATCCTTCCGGGCGCAATTGACGGTCACACACATCTGGCAATGCCATTTGGCGGAACCATTGCAACCGATGACTACTTCACAGGAACGAGAGCTGCTGCCTGCGGAGGAACCACTACGGTATTTGACTTTGTGCTCCAGGGGGTAGGCGAGCCTATGTGGGACGCGGTTCAGAGAAGAGATGCACTCTGTCAGGAAGACGGCCCTGCAGTTGACTACTCATATCATGTGGGTGTAGGCGATGTCACCACAAAAGAAATGCTTGAATCTATGAATGATTGCGTTAAGAATGGTATTACTTCCTTTAAGGTGTTCATGGTTTATGACTTCGGTGTAGATGACGGTCAGTTTTTCGAGACTCTGCAACACGCGGCTAAAATCGGTGCTCTTGTCGGAGTACATGCCGAGAACAGGGACGTTAACAACTGCCTCATCAAGCAGTATCTTGAAGATGGAAAAACAGAGGCATGGTATCACTACATGTCAAAGAATGAAGCTGTTGCGGGTGAGGCTTGCGAAAGAGCTATCAACCTGGCCAAGATGGCGGGAACTTCCCTGTACATCGTTCATCTGGACAACAAGCAAGGTGTTGAGGCTGTAAGAGCGGCAAGAAATGAAGGTTACCCTATTTTTGCGGAAACATGTCCTCAGTATCTGTATTTCACTAAGGATGTTTACAAAAATGGTATTCCGGAACTGGGACTGAGAGCACGAGATTTCGTATGCTCACCTCCTATGAAGGGGAAAGATTCACAGAACGCTCTCTGGGATGGTATAAAAGTCGGCTATGTTTCAACTCTGGCAACTGACCACTGTCCGTTCCTTCAGTCAGAAAAGGACTGGGGAATTACAACCAAGGACGGCACTCCGGGTAACTTCACCACAATTCCTAACGGATGCGCCGGTATAGAAACCATGTACCCATACATCCTTTCAGAAGCAAACAAGGGTAGAATTTCATTTGAAAAGGCTGTAGAAATTTCAGCGGCCAACCCTGCTAAGCTGTTTGGTATCGACTACTGCAAGGGAGCTGTCGAAGTGGGTCTGGATGCAGACATCGTAGTATACGATCCTAAGAAAGAAGTCGTAGTTAAGAATGCAGAAAACCAGCACGGCGCTCTTGACCATACCATCTGGGAAGGAAGCAAACTTAAGGGCTATCCTGCAGCGGTTTACTCCAGAGGCAAGCTCGTATTTGACGGCAAGGACTATGTTGGAGAAAGCGGCGACGGCAAGTTCGTTAAGTGTAAGAAAATCAATTTCAAGGGTCCTGAATTCTAATGGACACCATATTTGACCACAAAATTCTCGTGATGTTGGCTCTTTTCAATATGAACAGGCAAAAAGCCAGCATAGAAGGGCTGAAATCGGATTCTGCCACTTGAAAAAACAGAAAATGTTGGCTCTTTGGAGATTTTCGTAACAAAAAGCCAACATCAATGCCTGATTCTCCCCTGCTCACAGGGGTATATGTTGGTAGATTAAGAGCTTTTATTCAAAAAGACCAACTTTAAAGAAAAATCGGCCAGCATTTTAAGAAATAAATTCTAAAGTGCTGGCTTTTTCTTCATAATTATGCAATTCTACCAACACCCCATTATGGGGGCATCACCTATTTCAGCAATCTGAGCGAATTGAGTATACACAGCACAAGCACACCCGTGTCTGCAAAGATAGCGAGCCATATATTTGCCAGCCCGGCAAATCCGAGAATCAACACCAATACTTTTACAGCCAGTGCCAGAACAATGTTCTGTTTGGCAATCATGCCGGTTCTGCGGGCAATTCCTATGGCCTGCGGAATAGCTTCCACATTGGAGTTCATGAACACCACATCTGCAGCCTCAATAGCTGCATCCGCTCCGGCTCCCATTGCTGCCCCCACGTCTGCACCTGCCAGCACCGGAGCATCATTGATTCCGTCTCCCACAAACATTATTTCCCCATGTTCTTCTCTGAGCTTTTGCAGGGCGTTCAGTTTCTCGTCAGGCATAAGTTGAGAGCGAATAAGTTCTCTGTTGATTCCCACTTCTCTTGCTATTGCCTGCGCCCGTTCATGTCTGTCGCCGGTCAGCATGGCTGTCTTGAGTCCCAAGGCCTTGATTCCGGCAATCCCACTGGCGGCATCCGCTTTAGGCACATCCTCATATACCTTTTTCTTCGTAAATGCCTTCTCAGAGTTTTGTGAGTCTTTGTCACAATCCTCTGATGCCTCTATCTTCAGCAGCCCCGGATCCTCTACAATGCCACGGGTTATGGTTCCCGTCTTGTCAAGTACAATGATTTTTATCTTTCTGAGTCCTTCAACCGCAAGCCCGCTCTTAAACAAAATCCCCTTTTTCGATGCTGCACCTATGCCTAAGAAAAAAGCCAGAGGCACACTGATAACCATTGCACACGGACAACTGATTACCAGAAAAGTTACTGCCGTCAATATCCAATGATGCCAGATTCCGTACATTACTCCTCCGCTTGCCAGCTGTATCAAAGGCGGCACTGTAGCCACCAGCACAGCCAATGCCACCACAATAGGAGTATATATACGAGCAAACTTCGTTATGAATTTCTCTATTTCCGGTTTTGTCGCCGCTGCACTTTCAACAGAATTCAGTATTCTCGTGACCATTGATTCCTCCAGCGGAGCTGTAACGCGAATCTGCATACTGCCTCTATAGTTAATACATCCGGATATTACATCCGCTCCTTCCTTCACAATAACCGGAACGGGTTCACCCGTAACGGGAGAAGTATCAATCTGCCCCCTTCCTCTTACAACGACCCCGTCAAGAGGGATCCTCTCTCCGGGATTTATCTGCAAAATGTCACCAATCCTGGCATCGCCCGCCGGGATTACTTTTATATAATCTGCATCCCGGTTATCTCCATTGTTGCGGCTGATGAGATTTATCATCTCAGGTCGCATGTCCACAGCTTTTGCGATGGTTTCTCTGCTCCGTTTAACCGAAATATCCTCAAATAGCTCTCCTGTTCGATAAAACAGCATAACTCCAACTGCCTCCGGGAAGTCCCCTATTGCAAAGGCTGCCAGCGTGGCAATGGACATGAGAAAGTTCTCATCAAACAGGTTGCCATGTCCCAGGTTCAATGCCGCATTTCGTAGCACCCTATGTCCCAAAATCAGATATGCTGCAATACAGATTGCCAGCGTCAACAGCCACAGGTTCGTCATATGCTCCAAAACCAAACCAATTATAAAAAGTATTATTCCGGCTGATAATGCAACCAGATCGCCCTTATGCCTGCCGGCGAAACCTGCACTGGATTGTCTGTCTCTGAATCCCCGTATGTTATCAAATTCCGTATTGCAGCAGCTGCAACAATTATGGTTATGCTCGTGTTTGCAATTCATTATTTAGCCACCTTCTCTCTATGTTCGCAGCCAATCTCATTTATATGTTGCAATGTAATGTCCAGAATATCCTTAACATGATTATCCGCCAGTGAATAATACGAGTGCTTCCCCTGTTTTTCAAAAGTAACCAGCTTGTTCTCCCTCAATACTCTCAGCTGATGGGACACCGCTGATTTACTCATATCCATCAGTACAGCCAGATCACAAACACACATCCTGTGGCAATTCAACGCCGCCAGTATATTCAAACGCGTTCTGTCCCCAAACGCCTTGTACAGCGCAGATACTGTGTCCAATACATTCGGTTCTGCAATTTTCTCTCTTACTTCATTGACTACATCTTCATGTATGCAATTGCAGTCGCATTTGCTGCTGCCTCTCGCTCCTTTTTTTTTCCTCATTTTTCCCCCTTGTATTTGCTTTTTTGTCCTGTCCTGATATCATATTATAGTTGAATATCTATTCAACTGTCAACCTCTTTTATCACCTCTTACATAATTTGTGATACAATGGAGTTGCCACAAAGTTATGCTTTGATGGAACTCCTTGTGCTGTTGCGGCCCGAGAGTGCGAAGCACGATTGGCAAGCCGCAAGTCGTACAATGGAGTTGCCACAAAGTTATGCTTTGATGGAACTCCTTGTGCTGTTGCGGCCCGAGAGTGCGAAGCACGATTGGCAAGCCGCAAGTCGTACAATGGAGTTGCCACAAAGCTATGCTTTGATGGAACTCCTTGTGCTGTTGCGGCCCGAGAGTGCGAAGCACGATTGGCAAGCCGCAAGTCGTACAATGGAGTTGCCACTAAATTTGAAAGGACAGAAATATGAATTACAATAAACTTGCAGAATTGCTATTCCCCCATATAGACAAAACGCCGGCTGATTATGAGGTATTGTATCCGCCGCGGGAAGAAGGAAAAGTTATTACCAGGCTGGGTCCTTCTCCAACGGGATTCATTCATTTGGGCAACCTTTATGGAGCCTTTGTGGATGAAAGATTGGCACATAGTGGTGCAGATACCGGCACATTCTATCTAAGAATAGAAGATACCGATGACAGGAGATTTGTTGAGGGTGCTGTTGAAACCATTATCAATTCGCTGAATTTTTTTGATATAAACTTTGATGAAGGTGCAACGCTTCCGAAATCCGGGCAGGCTGCCTACGGCGAATCGGAGCAAGGGGCTTACGGACCGTATTTTCAGTCAAAGAGAGAACATATATATCAGACCTATATAAAGGATATGGTGAGCAAGGGGCTGGCATACCCCTGCTTTCTGACGGAAGATGAGCTGACTGCAATCAGAGACAACCAGGAGGCAAACAAGGAAACCACCGGCATATATGGCAGGTATGCGGAAAAAAGCCGCAATCTGAGCCTGGAAGAAATCCTAGCAAACATAAATGCCGGGCAATCATATGTAATTCGCCTCAAATCCGACGGTAACCGGATGACTGATGAAACCGGAAGTATTATTATCGATGATGAAGGTAAACCGAAAATCAGATACATAACCGTTGATGACGCAATCCGCGGCAAATTAAGCATGCCGGCAAACTATCAGGATGTGGTTATACTTAAGGCAAACGGGATTCCAACCTACCATTTCGCTCATGTCATTGATGACCATCTTATGAGAACAACCCATGTGGTCAGAGGTGATGAATGGCTCATGTCACTGCCGATTCATATAGAGCTGTTCGAAAAGCTGGGCTTTGAACCTCCAACCTACTGCCACACGGCAGTGCTCATGAAGGTGGACGAAGAAACGGGAAACAGGCGCAAACTCAGCAAGAGAAAGGATCCTGAACTGAGCCTGGATTATTACAGAAATGAAGGTTATCATCCACAGGCAGTAAAAGAATATATGCTGACAATTCTGAACTCCGATTTCGAAGAATGGCGTGCGGAGAATCCTCACGCTCATATAGATGAGTTCGAATTTACGACGGATAAAATGAGCAGCGGCGGTGCCCTCTTTGACCTTAACAAGCTGAATGATATTTCCAAGGATGTACTTCTTAAGCTTCCGGCAACAGAGCTTGCAGACTTCATGATTAAATGGGCCGCCGAATTCAAACCGAAGGTTCTCCCGCTTCTGAACGGAAGCTCTGGAAATCCCGCTTATTCAAAAGATTATCTTGAAAAAATACTGGATCTGGGTCGCGATGAAATCAAACCGAGAAAAGATCTCATTTTTGCCAGGCAGATATTTGAATTCGTCGGTTACTTTTATGACGAATACTTTGTAATAGAAGAACGCATCCCTGAACAGGTAAGCGATGAAGATGCCAAAGAAATACTTGAAAGATACATGCAGTCCTATAACCATGGGGACGAACAATCCCAGTGGTTCGATAAAATAAGAACAATAGCAGCGAATATGGGATATGCTGCAAAACCCAGGGACTACAAGAAAAACCCTGAGGAATATAAGGGTCATGTCGGACATGTTTCAACGGTAATCAGAATTGCAGTAATGGGCCGCAGCCAGTCCCCTGACCTCTGGGCAATTCAGCAGATTCTCGGTGAGGAACGCACGCGTGGTAGAATCGCCGAACTCATAGGCTGAATACTATCTAACTCAGTAATAGATTACCTTGTCCCGTCCCTCTCGTTTGGCGCGATAGAGGTTTTTATCTGCAGCATCTACAAAGTCAGAGTAAGAGATGCCCTTAGTATAGCTGCTGAGTCCGCCGGACACTGTGACCGGCTTATCATGGTCCCATCCATGTTCCCTTATATAATCACAAAGTGTCCGTATTTTTGGCAATGCTTTCATCGGGGTTTTGCCCGGAAACAGCACTACAAACTCTTCTCCGCCATATCGACCGTAAATCTCTCCTTCTGTCAGATAGGCCTTCATGATCTGTGCAATATTGAACAATACTTCGTCACCATACTCGTGTCCGTAAGTATCGTTTATTTTTTTAAAATGGTCGATGTCCAGGATACAGAGCGTCAATTGAGAACCGGTGTCGTATGCCCGGCACATTTCTTCATCGATGCTCGCTGACAGGAAGCGGCGATTATATAGACCGGTCAGAGCATCGGTCAGCGAGAGAACCTCCAGG
This sequence comes from Lentihominibacter sp., assembly GCA_050953465.1. Taxonomy (GTDB): domain Bacteria; phylum Bacillota; class Clostridia; order Peptostreptococcales; family Anaerovoracaceae; genus Lentihominibacter. Next base: position 132,425 of record JBMNMR010000002.1, read on the forward strand.
CGGCGAACCAGGCACGTCTTTTCATCCCGCACCTTCACATATTCCCCCACCACTGTATAGACTAAAATACAGTTGACTATGAAACTCATGGTCACACCGAACGCCAAATCCGCATAGTGTTCTGTACGGGTTGCATACGGTATGATAATATCCGGGAAATGGTATTCCAGTGCGATAAATGCAACCAACATGACTGCTTCCAGGGTCAGCATAAAGGTGCGCACTGCTCCTTTGAAAACGATAGCTATACATATGCCGCACGTGAGCATCATGGGTGCGGTGGTGCCGGTAACCCCACCGATTGTGAACCATAGAAAAGGAAGCAGAACAAACGCAGAGAAGCCCAGGACAATCACTGCAGCTCCGTACCAGCGATTTTTGACTACACTATATAAAACGCTTACAATTATCACCGTGAGGTATATCACGAGAACCGGCAGTGTAAATATGCCTATGCCAATTAACATATTATAACCTAGTCCGAATATGGACAGGAAAATACCGGCACCGGCAGTGTACAAAAATACAAGGTGATCCAGTGGCAGATCCTTACTGTAAACTTGTTGAAAAGTTTTTTTAAGCAAACTGGTCGTTGTTTGCACTGTGTTGTTTTCTTCATTCTGCATAACCATCACCTCACTGCCAGCTGTTCAGATACTCTTCCTGCTCGGGAGTCAGACTGTCAATCTCAATCCCCCATGCCTCAAGTCTGCGGCGTGCGATAACATCATCTATCTCCGACGAAACATCTATAACCTTATTTGGCAGAGTACTCCTGCGAACACCATCCGGGTCAACCTCAGTATGTTCCAGAATATAAAGAGCACTCATAGCCTGAACTGCGAAACTCAGATCCATGATTTCAGCCGGATGCCCGTCCCCGGCGGCAATATTGACAAGCTTGCCTTCGCCGATGACATTGACCAGTCTGTCGTTTGGCAGAACATAGCCTGTAATGTTGCGGCGTGTTTCGTAGCTGTCAACTGCGGCTTCAGTAAGTCCGGCAATATCTATTTCCACATTGAAATGCCCTGCATTTGCCAGTATGGCCCGATCTTTCATCGCCATCATATGCTCAACCGTAATGGTGTGTTTACATCCTGTAGCAGTGATAAAAATATCACCTCTTGGCGCTGCTTCAGTCATAGTCATAACATCATAACCGTCCATCTTTGCTTCCATGGCTTTAACAGGATTGATTTCCGTAACTATAACTCGGGCTCCCAGAGCAGAGGCTCTCATGGCGATTCCTCTGGAACACCAGCCGTATCCCAATACCACAACCACCTTGCCGGCAATGATAAGATTAGTGTTTCTCATAATACTGTCCCAAACAGACTGCCCGGTTCCATAACGATTGTCAAAGAGATGCTTGCAATCCGCATCGTTTACCGCAATCATAGGGAACTTCAGAATTCCCTCACGCTCCATAGCCTTCAGGCGGATTACTCCCGTAGTCGTTTCCTCACAGCCGCCCCAGGTCTCCTCAGCCAAATCCGGTCTGCTGTCATGTATCATCCCTGCCAGATCGCCGCCGTCATCTATGATTATATTTGGTTTATGTTCAAGGCACTTCTCAATGTGTCCTGCATATTCTTTATCCGTAGCGCCGTGATATGCAAAAACCTTAAGTCCGCTGTCAACAAGTGCAGCACATACGTCATCCTGTGTGGACAGAGAGTTGCTGCCCGTAACAGACATGTCTGCTCCGCCCGCTGCAAGAACCTGACATAAATATGCGGTCTTCGGTTCCATATGAATTGAAAGACATATGCGTACACCCTCAAAAGGCTTCGACTTAACAAACTCCTTCTCCATTCTCTGAAGAAGCGGCATATTATTTTTTACCCATTTAATCTTTGTGTGGCCGTAGGAAGCCAATGATAAATCTCTTATATCGTATTTCATATTTATCTCTTATCCGAATTTTCTTGTAATCATTTCAGCCAGATTCTCCGCCAGTACCGTTATATGATCCACATCATGCCCTTCAAGCATGACACGGGCAACGGGCTCAGTACCTGACGGACGAATGAGCACGCGGCCGCAGCCTGCCATTTCCATCTCCATTTTTTCTATTTCCGCTGCAATTTCCGGATCCTTCATAAACTTGGATTTTTTATCGTTACGCACGGCAGCATTCTTCAGAACCTGAGGGAAAATCTCTATCTCGTCACTAAGTGCACTGAGGGATTTGCCCGAAAGCAGTACAGCCTGCAGCATCTGCAGAGAACTCAAGATACCGTCACCTGTGGTAGTATGATTCAGAAATATCATATGCCCGGACTGCTCGCCGCCCATACGGCATCCCGTCTTTAACATGCTCTCAAGAACATATCGGTCTCCTACATCAGTAATATCCGCAGTACATCCCATACTCTCCAGGTGTTTATGAAAGCCCAGATTGCTCATTACGGTTGCAGTTACCTTGTTATCCGTCAGCTGCCCTCTGTCCTTCATCATCCTGGCGCAGATAAGCATCAGCTTGTCACCATCGACAACTCTTCCCAGTTCGTCAACAGCAATCAGCCTGTCAGCATCTCCATCATAAGCCATTCCCATCAGTGCTCCCTGCTCCGCAACCTCATTGCAAAGCCTTTCAGGATGAGTTGACCCGTAACCGTCATTGATGTTAATGCCGTTTGGTTTATTTCCTATAACCGATACCCTGGCACCCAAGTCTTTGTATACTCTTTCGGCTACCCTGTATGCGGCACCGTTGGCACAGTCCAGAACCAGTCTGACTCCCGTAATATCAACATCTATTGTCCTTTTAAGAAATTCAGCATATTGAATCTCCGCATCCGCATCGGCTTCCTGTACTCTGCCCAGCTTATCGCCGGTAATATGACTGTTTACATCTGCATTGCTGATGATAATATCCTCAATTTCATCTTCTATATCGTCATCCAGCTTGAAGCCCTCTCCGTTAAAAAACTTGATTCCGTTGTATTCAAAAGGATTGTGAGACGCACTTATAACCACGCCTGCATCCGCTCCATATTTTTTCACCAGATATGCTATTGCCGGTGTCGGCAGAACTCCAACCTTGATAACATTTCCGCCAACTGCGGTTATCCCGGCACTGAGGGCATCCTCAAGCATATCACCGCTTAATCTCGTATCCTTACCTATAATGAAGACAGGAGCCTTTCTGCTTTTACTCAGTATATGTGCTCCGGCCTTTCCAAGCTTAAATGCGAGTTCCGGTGTCAGCTCTGAGTTTGCGATTCCACGCACCCCATCCGTTCCAAATAATCTATCCATCTATTTCCTTCTTTCCTGCAAAATCTATTTTGTATCCTGACTACTCAACAAGAAATACTGCCTTATTCTCCGACATTGATTCGACGTAAACGCCGGTTACCCCGTTTGGCATTTTGATGCTGATATCGGATACATTTCTGCCGTATTCACAGTGAGAAACATCTACATAGGCTTTTATGCCCTTTTTCTTTGCTGCGTTAACATTCGATCTTTTGCCTCCAATGGTGACCGATATCTTTTGCGGCTCAACGATAACAGCTTTAAGTTTAATATCTTCAAGGTACTGCTCACCATACATTTCGACTTCAACGTTGCTGATTGTGGCACTCTTGACCGGGTCAACCTCACCCATAACAAACATCCACAGCCCTACGGAAACAAGAAGAGAGATCAGCATAAGAACTCTTTTATCTTTAAGCATCACTACCCTCCTCCCCTTTGTGTTCCGCATTTCCGCCGGCCTTTTTCCCAAAACCCCGACCTCTGGTAATCTTGCCCAGCAGCCCGTGTTCATCAATATCTTTGAGAAAATATGAAAGTAATTTTTTTTCAACGGATTTCCTGTCAAGGAATCTTTCCAGCTTACCGTCTTCAGCCATGCTGATAATACCCGATTCTTCAGACACCATGATGACTATTGCATCAGAATGCTCGGTCATACCTATACCTGCACGGTGTCTTGTGCCCAGATTTTTACCCAGATTCGGATTCCTTGTCAGTGGAAGAACACAGCCGGCAGAATGGATGCGATTCTTGCTTACAATAACGGCACCGTCATGAAGAGGAGAACCTTTATAGAAGATGTTGCTCAGAAGATGCTCCGATATCTCTCCATCTATTACCGTTCCCGTTTCGGCTACATCGGAGAGAATTGTCTCGCGTTCAAAGACAATAATTGCACCTGTCTTGCTGCGGCTGAACTCATCAACAGCCTCAACAATCTCTGCCACCAGATTCTTTCTTCTCTCTTTCTCCGTCCGGGACAGCCTTCCCGTTACAATCTTTCCCCTTCCCATAAGTTCCAGACCTCTTCTCAGTTCCGGCTGGAGCACTATGATAATCGCAACTGCACCCAGGGTGAATGCGCCCTTGGAAAGCCAGTTGAGTGTATGCAGATTCATTACATCCGAAAAAAATGTAACAACAACCAGCACCAGAATGCCTTTTACAATCTGGCCTGCTCTGGTTTCTATAATAAGCTTCAAGACATAGTATACAACTATCGCTACAAGTATTATATCTATTGCTTCTATCAAACCGAAGTCCGAAAAAGCATTGCTGAAAATTTCATGCAATTCGCTCATCTTTTTCTCCTGTGTCCGATGACATTACTCCAGTATATTTTACAAAAAAAAGGCACTATTTTCAATAGCGCCTCAAAGGTTTATCTGTTAATATGTTGTCTCCAGTACACCGTAGTTTCCGTCCTTTCTCTTATAAACTACATTTACCGAGTCTGTTTCCATATTCAAATATACGAAAAATTCATGGTTCAGCATTTCCATCTGTACAATAGCTTCTTCCTGAGTCATAGGTTCAAGCTGGAATCTCTTCGTCTTAACTACCTGCATTTCTTCCTGATCTTCTTCAAACTCAGGCAGTTTCTCAAATCCTAAATCCCGCTGTCCCTTGTGCTTATTCTGAAGCTTGGTCTTGAATCTGCTCATCTGGTTTGAAAGCTTCTCGATACATCTGTCAACGCAGTCGTACGGATCATCTGCTCTCATCTCCGCTCTGAAAATTGTTCCCTTTGCATTGATTGTTGCTTCTACTTTATAAGTTCCTTTCTCTCTAATTGTCATTACGTTAGCTGTGATTTCATCGGAGAAGTACTTGTCAAGTTTTGCGAATTTCTTCTCGATGGTTTCCTTTAGTTTTTCACTAGGAGTATAGTTCTTGCCGGTAATAATTGTCTTCATAATAACAACCTCCTTGCGGTCTTAAGACCGTTTTTTTTATTCTAGCACAGCACAGGGTTATGGTCAACTAACTTATACATATGATTCGGCTGACCTGGTCTTTGCCCCCACACTTGCCTTGATCGGGATTTTCCCGAGGACTTACTCCTAAACTACGCCATGATCGCCGCCTACTCTCCTTCAGCGGTTTACGTGGGACCCTTTGCCCGTAGCTGGCATGGTCTTTCAACCACAGACCCGAATCATATGTGAAAATTATTCTATATTTGATTCTGTATTTCGTCAAGCATGTATGGTCTTGAAATGACAGCATATCCAAAAAGCTACAACCTGTGTTGAGTTGCAGCTTTTTATTGCCTGTGATTTTTTAGGTAATGCCCTAAATTGGTTGATATTCGGATTTCCCGAATGCAAGAATTGGGAAAAATACAACCGGAAGAAGTATAAGCCCGATTCCGAATCCAATGCCATGTCCAAATCGCTCCGAAAGCTTTATGGTTGCTATGATAGAAACGACTATATTTGCAATCGGAACGAGTACGAGCAAAAACCAAGGTTCTTCTGCACAGAATGCAATCTTAAATAGTTTGTAAGTATTCACACCGGGGAATAGTGCATTCCATCCCGGTTCTCCGGCTTTTTTGAAAATCTTCCACGTCGCTATCACTATCAGCACCGAAGCGGCCAAAACGATAATTAACGGAATGATTACTACTGCCAGCGACGTTGTTTCGTACGCTGAATCATAACCATAATAGTCTGTTGTATACATTGTTCCTTTGCAGGGCTGTCATTGCAGACCCTGATCCTCCTTTTCTTATTGTTCTTTCCACAGGCAAATATAGCTTACAACCGTTACCTGACCAAAAGCTTCTTGATTCCGGCCTCCAGTCCGTCCAGTGTCAACTCGAACATGGGAAATACCTGACCAATGTCATGAATTGTCCGGGCACCGTAGGTAAAACTCCAGCTGGCTTTCTCTATAGGATTCAGCCATATCTGCTTCTTGAAGCGACGTTTGAATTTATGGAACCACTCCATTCCTGTCTCTCTGTTGAAGAGACCGATGGTGGCATTGCCGCCCTGACGGTAGAGTTCGCTTGGCGCCATTGAGGCATCGCCGACAAAGATAACCTTGTATTCCGAGTCCAGACGATTGAACACCCACTCCGTTTCTACAGAGTCACGCAGCTTGCAGCGCGGTGTGGTGTAAAGATGATCATAAATCGCATTATGGAAATAGTATACCTGCAAATCCTTGAAGTGGTTGGAACGGCTTACTGCCTGAAACAGACGGTTGCAAAGACTGCTGTAAGGCAGCATTGATCCGTCCGAGTCAATAAGAAGCAGTAACTTCACGGTGTTCTTTCTTGGTTTTTCATAAGCCAGGCTCAGAATGCCCCCGTTTTCAGAAGTTTCGTCGATGGTTTTATCTATGTCCAGTTCCTTCTGCACATTTTCTACTCTTGACGAATATTGACGGAGTTTACGGAATGCCATCTGGAACTGACGTATATCCAGGATTGTATCCCCGCGGAAATCCATAAAATGTCTCTCCCCGGCAACCTGAAGTGCGGTCTTGTGACGACTCTTGCCCCCGACTCTTATACCGGTAGGATGATAGCCGCCGCGGCCCATAGTTGATGTACCTCCTGTCCCTATCCAGTAGCTGCCGCCGTCATGTTTTTCCTTCTGTTCCTTTATTCGCTCTTCGAACATCCTCAGCAGCTCATCAAGCTCCTTCGCAAACAGCTCCTTGTCACCCAGATCATCCAGTGCTCTTTCGCGTTCACTGCTCTCCAGCCAGCGCCAAAACTCTTCAGGAAGATCTTCCGGAGTTTCCACTCCCATGAAATACTCACTGAATACTTGGTCGAATTTGTCATATTCTGATTCACTTTTAATAAGCACGCTCCTGCAAAGCTGATAAAAACCCATCAGTGATGACTTCGCGAGTCCCTTATCCAGGGCCTCTACGAGGGTCATCCACTCATTTATGGATATTTCCAGTCCTCTGGCACGCAGCAGATAAAAAAATTCCAGAAACATTTCTCTTACCAATTCCTCAAACTGAATCCCTTGGTTTTTATTTCTCCCAAGGTATCAATGTCCTGATTCTTCTTTAACAGCACCCCAAGAAACGGCAGATCCTTATAGAGATCATCAATGCTGACTCCACTGATCATAAGAGCCTGAATCCAGTCGAGAAGCTCCGAAGTACTAGGCTTTTTTTGAAGTTCTTTCATATCACGAATCTTATAAAAAGTTTCCAGTGCATTCTTAACCAGCTTTTTGCTGATATTACCGTAGTGAACCTTTATAATCTCTTCCATCTTTTCCGCTGTAGGAAATTCGATGTAGTGAAAAATGCACCGACGCAGAAATGCGTCCGGCAGCTCCTTCTCGGCATTGGATGTGATTATTACAATCGGCCGGTGTTTAGTGGTTATGGTTTCCTTGGTTTCATTGATATAGAATTCCATCTTATCCAGTTCCCACAACAGGTCATTCGGGAATTCCAGGTCTGCCTTATCAATTTCATCTATGAGAAGAACCACCTGCTTTTCCGATGTGAAAGCTTCACCCAATTTCCCCAGCTTAATGTACTGCCCGATATTCTTGACATCTCCTTCACCGAACTGAGAGTCATAAAGTCTCTGAACCGTATCATAAACATATAACCCGTCCTGAGCCTTTGTTGTTGATTTAATGCTCCAGATAATCAGCTCCATGTCCAGAGATTCCGCTATAGCATCTGCCAGCATGGTTTTGCCGGTTCCGGGTTCACCCTTGATGAGAAGCGGCTTTTTGAGCGCGATGCTCACGTTAACCGCATTCATCAAATCATCAGTTACTACATAATTCTCGCTTCCGCTAAAAACATTCATTTTGCCTTTCATTTATATTTCTCCTATTGCATTATTTTAACTTATGTTGTTTGTTACTTGGCCATGGTGTATTTTTTATTTGAAAAGTTTCCGTACTGTGTCAGCCCGCCGAAGGTTCTTGTACCTCTTACCTTGTAATAGTATCTCTGGCCCTTTTTCAATCGCTTATCGGTAAAGGAACGAGCTTTCTTGCTAGCGGTTCCTACTTTGGTATAAGTGCCGTTCTTAGTTTTTGAACGGTATATCTGGTATCCGTTTGCCCGTATGGATTGTTTCCAGTATACGGTGATCTTTGCACCGGTTCCGGCCTTGATTCCCTTCATGGCAGCTCTTGTCGGTTTCTTCGGGCTTATCAATCTGCACTTTGAATCAAACTTGCATCTGACTCCGCCTATGGTATGAGTGCCTCCGTAACGAAATCCGCTGCTCTTACTGAAGTAGTAGGTGCTGCCACCTATCTTCGCCCAAGCTGTGCGTGCGGCACCGTCACCGGCATAGTGCTGATATCTGTTGCCGCACTTTACCCATCCGGTTACAGGTCTTTCGTCAATCTTCCCGTTATTGTTTTTGTCGTGATATATTCTTACCGTGTCGCCTCTGACATCTATAATAAAATTCGCCTTATTGGCTGCCACCTTGTAGATATATCCGTACTTCAGTGCCGTCGCCAGGGAATAATCATTGTTGGTGCCCCAGTAGCCGTGATCTTCTGCATATGACCATCTCGGTGTTACCCTGGACATGAATTTGCTTTGGTTTGATGAGTCCAGAGAGTGATGATTCATCTTAAAAATATCAGCATCCAGCTTGCTGCCATATCTTTGAATGAGAGCATTTTCTTCCTGTTTTTCTATATCGCCGCAAGTAAGATACTTGGTTTTGCCGCAGGTGAACATGGTTGAGAGTGAGGTGTTGTTCAGGTAAACACCTTCACGGCTTCCGAAACCATTATGGTAATTGTCTTTCATGTGAAATTTACCTACAGGTCCCATTACCACCCCTGTCACATGGCCGACAGTCAGCTTGTGGGCGGTAGCCACACCACCGATTCCCTTTCTGCTTTCGGGAGCCAGGTAGATGACCTCTGCTTTCTCCTTATTAATGGTCTTCAATCTTTGTGCATAAATTTGATCTATGGTTATGCCCTTTGGAGTCATATACTCTGCGCAAAGCCCCTTTGCCGGCAGATACACCCGATTAACTTTAAATTCTTTGCATATGTCGTCCAGCCCCTGAGTGTGATCTCCATGCATATGGCTGATATAAATATCAAGTTCGGTTACACCGATGCTCCGAAGCCTTGACACGATATTTGATTTGATTACCGTTCGCGTATCGTCCTTTATCGGCTTACTGGCACCCGTATCAATAAGCAGGTATTGTCCGCCGGACTCAATTAAAGTCGCATCCCCATATCTGTCGGTTTTTACCTGCTCACCGTTATCACGGTGCATATATATGCCGTAAATACGCATGTCTTTAGATTGTGCACTTTCCGTTCCTTCGCCATAGACCGGCTCATTTAAGGGTATGCCGGTTATTGCAACGCAAACAGCTATCATAAGACTAAATGTAATGCGCCTGATTCTGACCATCACTCTACGCCCCCTCCGATATCAATATTTCTATCGTAGATTATTGTTACTTCACCGCCCGGTTCTTCCTTATGCCCTATGGTTTTGATTCCGTCCTTAACATATGCTCTGTAAGTTTTATATGCCCTTGCCCAGCTGTCATACCGCGAGTCCCCGCGGTGATCTTTCAGACCATATCGATCTTTAATATATTTTGTAAGCCAGGATGTATACTTCTCAGCGCCCAGATAATTGACATGCTTGCTGTTATAAAAATCCTTATTCCAGTCAATTTTCAGCTCTTCATACATTTCCGGCGTATTAAAATTGATTACCGTATATCCACGTTCACCTACCATCTGTATGGCAGTGTTAAAAACCGGCATTTGCGGTTTCTTCACAGAGTAAGGTGCCAGAACAAAGAGAATATCTTTATCAATTGTGTCACAATAGTCCAGCAACTCATTCAAAGCATCATCAGCAATTTCCGATAGTGGCTCATACCCGTCGATTAGCCTTGATTCAAACTGATTGACCTGCTTGATGGTACTCGGGCTCATTACAAAGCCTTTGGTTTCATTCTTTGCAGCAATTAATGAGAAATCTCCCGGAACCATAGTTTTCTGTGTAAGTTTACCATGATATTTTATCACCGGCACATAATATTCGATACCGTTTTTACCGATATCATCCAATCCGCCTTTGCTCCCATCCATGTATTCAAAGGCTTTATCCACAGCGTCTTTCTTGTTCTGTGAGAGCTTCATATTGTCGGTCACACGTCTGATATGTGCATCGGTTATCTGATCTCTTTCCTTTATGGCCCATCTGAGCTCTATGACATAAAGCTTCGGATCCTGTGTCTTCTCAATCTCTTCAATCAGATTCGGCATAAAAAACATTGGCATCCCCATAGTTGCCATGGTAAAGGAACTTATGCCTTCATCATTATATGCCATAGGGTTAATGAAATACCTGTTAGATGCGCTGGTCCCCAGATATACCATATCTATGGTGTTTCGTTCTTCTGCATAAAAAGCCTGAAAGGTCTGTCTGTTGGAGTCTGAATCTCCCATACTGAAAACCTTGTTCATATATGCAAAAACAAGACCTGCACACATGATGAATGCCACCACTGAAACGATCACTTTGATCTTATTGTTTGTTGTCTTTTTATTCTGTTCCATACATAATCAGTTTAACATATATACTCAAAAAAAGAACGGAAATGACCCGTTCTTTTCTTAATATTTACTTATAAAGTTTTGCCTGTCTCATCTTCTGCCCATAGAGCATCGTTCAGTGTTTTCCACATCTGACCGTAACCTTCCGATGCCGGTGTAATGGGCTTAGGGATGTTATTATCCATATTTATCTTTATTTCACCCTTCCCGGACATAAGCATAACCCGATTGCCAAGTGCCAGGGCTTCCTGTATATTGTGGGTTATAAAGATTACCGTGACATTTTCCTTTTCCTTGATTCTTATGAGTTCTGCCTGCAGCTTGTTTCTGGTCATTGCATCCAGTGCTGCAAAGGGTTCGTCCATGAGTATAATCTTCGGGTTCAAAGCAAGTCCCTTAGCAATGGCCACTCTCTGCTTCATCCCGCCGGAAAGCTGGTGCGGATAGAGATTGCCTTTACCTTTCAGACCTACCAGTTCCAGATGTTCTTCCGCTATGAGATTACGCTCTTCCTTGTCTGCTATCCCGTTCTGTTTAAGCGGATAAGTTATGTTTCCCCTTACCGTTCTCCACGGAAACAGCTGCTCGAAAGTCTGAAACACCATAAATCTGTCAACACCCGGTCCCTTTACTGCCTTTCCATCCACCAGAATGTCTCCTTCGTAATCTTCGAAGCCTGCAATACACCTGATAAGGGTTGTCTTTCCGCATCCCGATGGTCCCAGAATTGTAAGGAAATCTCCCTCCTTAACTTCCAGTGCCAGATTCTCCAATATATTTCGGGAGTCCGGCATATCATGATAATTCTTTGTAAGGTTCTTTATTTCCAGAACCGTTTTTCTTTCGTTTATCATTGTGCCGTCATCCCCCATTTCTTGATTGTATTATGTTCAATGGTTCTGAACACACCATATTCTATAATGATACCGATAATTATAATTACGATAAGCGCTGCAAATACACCTGCCACATCCAGATTTACCCTTCGCATTAAGATGTACCAGCCGATTCCCGCACCTTTCCCCGTGGTTCCGAAGATCATTTCAACGCTTATTAGTGCCCTCCATGCTCTCGCCCAGCCCACTCTCAGCCCGGAAAGTACACTGGCAAAAGCCGCCGGCAGATAAACTCCGGCTACAAGGCGTATCCCTTTGAGTCCAATGTTCCTGCCGCCTTCAATATATATGTTGGGGATAGCATTGAATCCGTCTATAATGCTCCTTGACATGGGCCAGATTATGGAGTGTACAACGATAACTATGGTTGTCATTTCGCTGAGTCCGAACCAGCAGATTGCCAGCGGCAGGAGTGCTACACCCGGGAGAAGGTCGCATATGGATACAACCAGATTGTATATGGCTCTGAAATGTTTGCTCACTACGGCGATACTGGAGAATATAAATGCCAGTCCTATCCCTATGGCCAGACCTTTCGCAATCAGCGACAGTGAATACAGAGTAAAGGCCATCATTCCGTCTTCTTCAAAGCCGTCAATAAATGCGTCAAAAATCTGTCCGGGCGATGGGAAGAGCAGCTCGTTAAAGACCTGCATCTTATATATCACATACCATGCCAGTACAAAGCACACCAGAAAGATCACCTGATCCCGAATTTCATTTTTTAATTCGCTTTTCATCACTTAACGGTTCCTTTCTTTATTCTGAAACACACAATAACCCGGATGCAGCATTCCGCTGCACCGGGCTAAAGATTTGAAATATTTTTCCGGAGCTGTTCTGCTATTCTCCCTTGACATTGTCAAATGCCAAATCAGAGATTGACTCAGGTCCGTCCACTTCCAAAAATCCGTTCTCGTCCATGAATTCAGCCATGGTCATTACACCCTTTAGCTCTGTTGAGTATGAACATGCCGGGTCGTTGAGCCATTTGAGCATTGTTTCCGCGGAAACATCTTCGGCTTCACAGAGGAGTTCAGCAACCTCTTCCTTATTGTTATTGATATAATCTATTGCCTCTGCAAGTGAATCAACTACAGCCTGATACAATTCAGGGTTATCATCATACAGTTCCTGGGATGCAACTGCTACAATGAATGAATTTCCTTCAGGCCATACAGCTCCGATTGCTTCCAGTTCTTTCATTCCCTGATCCGCTTCCTTATATACATAAGGTGATGTGGTCAGCTGATATTTAACCGTTCCGTTAATCAGTGCAGCCATTCCATCCGGATGAGCCATGGCCGCAATATTATTATCCATTGCATGTGCATCTCCCATTTCCGCTTCACATGCCATTGCCAGCAGTATGTGCTGGATACTTCCTATGTTGACCAGTGCGATCTGGTCTTTACCGATATCTTTCAGACTCTTGGCATCCGGATTACTTGTCATAATCTTGTGCGGCTGTGCCGAAACATTTGAAAATATTTTATATCCGGCACCGCTCATTACACCTGTAATCGCCGGAGCCACACCCATTGCACCAACCTGTACGTCACCTGAAGCAAATGAGTCGTTAATAGTTCCTCCTGAACCCAGCTGAGCATATTCAACCTCTACGGTTTTCCCCGTGGCTTCCTCGTATGCCGCCTCTACCAGTCCTTTATGTTCCATTATCTGAAACGGCGCATAGGCCATGCCATATTGCTGCACGATTGTAATCTTCGCTGTGCCACCATCTCCCTCTTCTCCACCGCAGCCGGTCATTGAGATACACATGCCTAGAGCTGTCACCACAGCCAACACCATAATCAATACTCTTTTCTTCATAATAATCAGTCCTCCAAAAAGTCCTAAATCATAAGTTTGTAATTATGTCGCCATAAGTATATTATTATATGCTGCAGATGTAAAGTGATGTTTTTGTGAAGATTAGCTGCTTCAATCTACTTGACGATTGGCTGTTTTCAGTATTTCTATAAACTCTTCCGCTGCTTTTGACAGATATTTGTTTCTTGGGTATGATATGTAGATTTTGCGCGTGCATATTTCAGGATCCGCCAGATACAGTGCCGGTTTCTCCGCAATATTGCTGTTGCGTATGCTGCTCTCGGCAATCAGGGACACTCCGACGCCGGACATTGTCAGTGCCAGAGTTGTCATTGTCTGCTCTGCCAAAACCGTGTGGACCGGACGGCAGTTATACTTCTCAAAAAGTGCTTCCAGCTTCTGCCCTATGTGCTGATCCGGTTTCAATGTCACAAAGGTGTGCTCGCAAAGTCTTTTGAATTCTTTTGCTGTAAGCGGCTCTCCCGACTGAGTTTTCCCGGAAAGCTCTCTGTTGACTGCCCAGTCAGATGGTACGCATATATAAATCGTTTCTTCCAGCAGTTCTTCATAAAAAAAACGTTCCTCTTCATCAGCAAAAGGTGTGATAAAAAGATCCAGCGTTCCTTTTTGTGCAGCTGTAACAAGTTCCGGAACCTTGCCATCGATGATTTCAATGTTTATTCCGGGATATTTTTCCATAAATCTGCCTACTGCCTTTGGAAGATAAACAATGTTAAAGAAGCTGGCTCCGCCTATGGCAAGATGCCCGGTCTTCATTCCTTCGATGTCTGCTATGTTTTGTGACATCTCATTTTTAAGAATGGACATACGATCGAGGTAATCCAGATAAACGCTTCCGGCTTCGGTAAGCTCCAGCGGCTGTTTTGATCTGTCAAAGAGAACAGCACCGATTTCACTTTCTTTCTTTTTCAGAAATGAGCTTAAGGCCGGCTGAGAGATTCCAAGTTTTTCCGCTGCCAGTGAAATACTGCGGACTTCGGCTATGGTTTTTATGTATTCTCCGTTTTTTTCCATTGCTATTCTCCTGCCCTTATAAATTTAGCACGATCTGAAGCGGCCTTATTCCAGCTGGAATAATCGGGATCATTTCTGTGATCCGGCAAATCCATATTGACGGATATCCAATGGCTTAAATGACCGGTCACCGCCTGAGCACCCAGATAGTTCAAGTGCCTTTTGTTATAGAAGCAGGTAGACCAGTCGATATCCAGCTCGCTGCGCAGGGGTTCCACATTGTAGTCAAGGACTGTTATACCGGCAGCCTCCAGGTAATCTGCAGCTGCATTAAAAGTCGGTTGTTTGGTCTTATATGACCGGTGCGGGCTTACAACAATCACTATTTCAACGGGAGACTCCTCCGCAAATGCAATAAAGTCATCCAGTATCATTATGTCGGCCTCTTCCAGTTCTGCTTGCTTCTTTACATACGGCGGATCATCGAAAGACTCGGTCTCCATGTTGGGCATATACCCCTTGAACTGATTCTTTGACAATGTTTTTGAAAGTGTTCCAGGTGTAGTCAGGTCGGACAGCTCAAATTCGCGAATCCAGCCACCCCGGTCACGAACCATAGGCAGGTAATAATCCAAAGTGTTGTAGTCAATATCTAAGTCAAGCAGGCGTGCATATTCTATAAACTTTTTTATACTTTCACGGCGGTTTGCTGAAGGCGGCATTGCATCAGTTATTTCTTTGAGGGAATTATCACTGATGGTGTTGGGCTCTTTAGCCAGATTACGCAGTTCCACTATGGCAACCTGAGTGTCTTCATGGAGGCGAATGCATTCTTTTATGAGAGGAAGAGACATAGTTATAGGCTGTATGTAAGTCCCCATATTGTAGATACAAAAACCGTATTCCTCATAACCCTGTGTACCGTCCCAGGTGCGGTAAGCCGCACTGGAGCCAACATAGATTCCGTCCAAAGTATTTCTGTCTTCCTGATAAAATGCTTTGATACTCTCACCTGTTATAGACTCCGTGAAAGTCATTCGAGCCATGGCGTTGAGGATGAAAAGCCCAAAACCGACGACTAAACATATAATCAGTATAACTAGAACTGCTTTTTTCCTTTTTTTCTTCATTCCTGTCTCCTTCAATGAACATTCATTTTACCATATACAATTATAATAAAAAACATTAATAAATGTTCTTACCTTAAAGAATTTATAGTATAATGTCTGAACGTGTTCTAATTAATGAAACAGGAGGCGGGTTTTGTATTACAAATCCATAGTTGAAAATCTGGCACACAATGCCATTAAAAATCCGGACAGGCTGTGTATGGCTGACGAGAAGCAGGCTCTGACATATAAAGAAGTGTGGGACAGTATCTGCGGACTGGCTATGGAGCTGGACAAACTTGGTGTAGGACACAAGAAATGTGTCGTCGTGGAGTGCAATCAGAGCGTAGATTACATGATCTGCGAATTTGCTATACAGCTGCTTAAGGGAATCTTTGTCCCTTTAGAGAGGAATGCGGCACTGAACAGAATTCTGGAGATTGCCGGTGAGACAGAGGCTGTGCTTCATATTGGCGTCAAGCCTGTGTCTGAACTCAGCGATTCGAAGATTGCAGCTAAACGATTTATTCCTCATATGCACATAGGCAGCGCTACTGATTTCATGCCGGGAAAAGAAAAGGACGGCGTTTATCGCGGTTCTATAGAAGACCTCAGTATAATCGACTTTCCCGATAGCGATGATGTGTCAGAGATACTTTTTTCCACGGGAACTACGGGCAAGAGCAAGGGAATTGTTCTCACTCACGGCAACAATGTTGCCATAGCTGAGAATGTATGCACCGGAGTCGGAATGAAGCCTGATAATGTGGAGCTGATCCCTATGCCTACCAGCCATTCCCATGGATTGAGGAGAACCTACGGAAACATAGTCAATGGAAGCAGTGTCGTCTTTGTTGACGGAATAATGCTGCTGAAGAAAGTATTTAAAATGATGGATGACTACGGCGTAACATCTATGGATCTTTCTCCGAGCATGCTGGGAATTATTTTTAAGCTGTCCGGAGACAGGCTTGGCGATTATGCTGATGTTCTGGACTATATTCAGCTGGGCTCAGCACCGTTATCAGATAAAGACAAAGCTCATCTTTCAACAATACTTCCAAATACAAGACTCTATAACTTCTACGGAAGTACCGAGGCGGGTTGCTCCTGCCTCATGGATTTCAACGAAGCCGCGACAGACGGCAATCCCAGAGCCGGGGGCTGCATAGGTAAGCCGGCTGTCAATGCTCAATTCATAGTGGTTGACGAAGACCGCAGAGAAATTCAGTCTTCAATAGATAATCCGGGATTTCTGGCCAGCAAAGGCAAGATAAATATGAAGGAGTACTTCAAGGCTCCGGAACTGACCAGAGAAGCCATGCCCGATGGTGATTATATCTATACCAAAGATCTAGGTTATATAGATGAGGACGGTTACATTTACATGCTGGGGCGTAAAGACGATGTAATCAATTATGGCGGTGTCAAGATAAGTCCTGAAGAAATCGAAAGCATGGTCATCAGGAGCGACATGATTGCAGACTGCGCCTGTGTTCCTGTTGACGACCCACTGACAGGCCAGGCTCCAAAACTTTTTATCGTTCTTGGCGGTAATCAAGAGTATGATGCAAAAGCATTTAAGGTTTTTCTGTCTGAAGTGCTGGATGCAAATAAGCAGCCTAAATACATTGAGATTACAGATGAGATTCCGAGAACCTTTAACGGCAAGATTAAGAGAAAGGATCTCATCAACGCATAATAATTTATTTTTTAAAATCCTCTGTAGATAAACGCACTGGCATCGTATCCCGGTCCGTAAATTCCCAGAGACAGAATCATTGCAAACATGGTCAGCAGGAGAGCCCATCTGAGAACCAGTGGTTTTTCATCAAGTATATCTCTCAACTGTCCATGATTCTCCTGAACCCAGCTGACACCAAACCATATGAGACAGCATATCAGAATAATAAAGAAATCTATGCCGGTGAGGCCCAGACTCATAATGGTCTCACAGAAAGGCACGCCGAAGTTTGGTTTGAACATGGACAGGAACATGGTTATAGCTACAGAAAAAGATATCGCTCGCGGTAAGAATCTTCCGCACATTACGATGAAGAATGTTCTCACCACGCTGAATACTTTCCACCACTTGGACTTCATGTCAATGTGAAGCTTATCAGCCAGAGCCTTCAGGTAGGGTTCCAGCAGCAACCCCAGAATGATAATGGTTCCGTTGTAAAGACCGTAGGCTACAAACTTGAATTCGGCACCGTGCCATATTCCAATTGTAATGAAAGTACAATATTGTGCTATTATTACAGGAAACAATTTGCCAACTCTGTCACCGAGAACACTTCTCAGGCTTTTCCCCAGCTTACCGAAGAATTTGGACATGGCTACAGGATAGAATATGTAATCCCTGCACCAGAAGGACAACGATATATGCCATCTCGTCCAGAAATCCGACAGACTGTCTGCAAAGTACGGTCTCCGGAAGTTGTGGGTCATGTCTATTCCCATACACTGTGCCACACCTCTGGCAATATCGATACCGCCGGAGAAGTCAGCATAAATCTGGAGGGTGTAGAACAGAGCGGCAACAAATACGGCTCCCCCCGTATAGTCACCCGGGTTATTGTAAACCGTATTGCAAAGAATCGCAATTCTGTCTGCTATTACAAGCTTCTTGAAGAAACCCCATAGAATAAGCTGTGCGCCATGAGTCAGATTTTTATAACTGAAGCGATTGCCCTGATAGAGCTGATTCGCCAGCTGATCATGCCTGCTTATAGGTCCCTGAACAATCTGAGGAAAGAATGCGGTAAACAGTCCGAACTTCAGAATGTTTCTGTCCGGTTCTATCTTGTTTCTGTATAAATCAAATATGTAGGCCGCAGACTGGAAAGTGTAAAATGATATCCCCAAAGGTATCAGCAATCCCCCTACATCTATGATACCCAGTGCTGACAGATAGTATCTGAAATACTTCAGTGCCGCCAGAATACCAAAATCCAAAACCAGAATCAAAACAACCATACGGCGCTTCTTTTTCTGACTTGTCGCCTTGACCTCCCTTTTCTCTTCGCGGGACATCCCAGCCTTGTGCTCGTCCATGTACCGTTTGTGACTCGCATTGCACTTACCGATATATAGCCCCCCAAAGAATGTGACGATGGTAGTAAAGAGTACAAAAGCAAAGGTTCTGGGACTTGCCAGCAGATAAAAAGTGTAACTGGCTATAAGCAGCACAAACCATCTGTACTTGAGAGGACAGATGTAGTATATCAGGCAGACCGCCGTTGCGAATATTAAAAAAACAAAGGATGTAAACGCCATTTAAGATAATACCCTGTCCCGTTTATTCCTGTGCAGCCATAATCAGCTCAACCATTGCATCAACCGAATTGAAATTCTCAGGAATCAGATCTTCAACGGAAATTTCAACATCGAATGTCTCATTGAATTCACCTACAATGGCCACTATATCCAATGATGCCAGAAGGTTATCATCAATAAGTTTTGTTTCATTTTCGAAATCTATATCTCCCCTGATTTCAGTTAAAATTTCAAGTACTTCTGCTCTCATTTCTGTTTCTCCTTTTAAATAAAAATAATTAAAGCAAAGTTGTTACCATAATTCCCATACTAAAATAGTATAGCAAAAAAGAGCCGCTTTCGCGACTCCTTTATGAAAGTTCTATTTCTTTTTCTTTATCGTCTTGGCTTTCTTCAATGTCTTTGGACCGGCACTTCCATCTGCCTTAAGTCCGTTTGCTTTTTGGAAAGCCTTTGTATATTTAAGCGTTGCCGGACCAAACTTTCCGCCAGTCGTCATCGGATACCCATACCACTTCAGGAATGCCTGCCAGCGTTTAATGTTGGTTTTGCTTCCTTTTTTCTTGTTTACTGTCTTGGTTGGCCATTTGCCGGAATAAGCTTTTTTAGTTATTGGTTTTGCTGCAGACGCAATGCCCTTTCCTCGCTTATATGCCTTCGCAGCTGCCAGAGTCTGACTGTCGGCTTTCCCGTCCGCATTTAACCCAACCGCTTTCTGAAATGCCTTAAGAGCATTTTCTGTGTTTGGACCAAATGAACCATCAGGAGTTCCACAATCAAAACCGGCCCAATTTAGAAACTGCTGCATATATTTAACATTGGTTGAATTTTGTCCTCTTGCTAATGTTCCGTTGCAGGTTCCTGTTGCTCTGTAAACATGAAATTCCGTATGTCTGGGTGTAGTATAGTTGTTAGGCTTAACAATTATCCCATATGTTCTGTTATAGTTGGCATTTGCAACGTATCCTTTTCCGTTTATGGTGACGTAGATACATGTGTGAGCTCCGCCACCACTGATTCCATTATACTTGTATATAATGATATCTCCATCTCTCATATCCGAAATGCTTCTGGTATTTATTTCGGTAAATTTACTGCTTGAAGCAAGATATGGAAATTGCTCAGAGAGACCTCTCGGAAAATCTGTATCATACGAATTTCTAACAACGGTTCCGACAAAAACATCACAGGACGCTCCCGCTTTCGGTGCCGCACCCCATCTCGATCTGCTTCCGTATGCGGTCTGTAAACCTGCAGCATAAGCTCCAACAGGTTCCCCACCCTTATATTTATACTTGCTTGATGGTGTTCCATATGGCCATGCAAATTCAATGGCCTTTGCCGCAATACCATTTGGCAATGAAGGAAATGTTCCTGCATATGTACCATCTTTATTTGTATCACTTGCAGCATATAAATTCTCAACAATCGGTCGCCCGCCAATTTCCATGGCAGGTGCGAAACACAGAGCCAACATAAGGGCTGCTATTATTATGGATATCGTTCTTTTTTTCATAATAAGATTATCCTCCATGCAAGAAAATTTTACCATAATTTGGTCTGTTTTTCTATTAATTATCATTAAGATAGAAAAACTGTATTCCCTTTTTATCTGTTAGAGTACATCTTCTCATAGTAATCCTGATACTCGCCGCTGATTATATTCTTCCACCAGCTTTCGTTCTTAAGATACCAGTCTATTGTCTGTTTGATTCCGTCTTTAAACATGGTTGTCGGTAACCAGCCCAGTTGGCTGTGAATCTTTGTGGGGTCAATAGCATAACGCAGGTCATGACCCTTTCTGTCCACTACAAATGTAATCAGACTTTCAGGCTTGCCCACCTGTTCCAGAATGATTTTCACAACATCCAGATTTGATTTCTCGTTATGACCGCCTATGTTGTAAACTTCACCAACCTTACCCTCATGAATAATGAGATCCACCGCCCTGCAGTGATCCTCAACATAGAGCCAGTCCCTTACATTTTCACCTGTACCGTATACCGGAAGCTCCTTGTCTGCCAGTGCATTGGCAATCATCAGCGGTATAAGTTTCTCAGGGAACTGGTAGGGACCATAGTTGTTAGAACATCTGCTGATTGTTACAGGAAGTCCGAATGTTCTGTGATAGGCCATTACCAGCAGATCTGCCGATGCCTTGGAGGCTGAATAGGGGCTTGATGCTGTTATCGGCATATCCTCTGTAAAGAACAGATCCGGTCTATCCAAAGGAAGATCTCCATAAACCTCATCCGTTCCAATCTGGTGATATCTGTCTATGCCAAACTCGTTGCACGCATCCATCAGCACCTGGGTTCCCAGAATGTTAGTTTTCAGGAATATCCCCGGATCTTCAATGGATCTGTCCACATGTGATTCCGCTGCAAAGTTAGCAACAACATCAAAGGGTTTCCCGGACTCAACTTCTTCCCTGAACAGTGCAAAAACAGCATCTCTGTCTGCCACATCCCCTTTTACAAATTTGAACCTTGGGTTATCCATTGCCGGCTCCAGTGTTTCCAGATTTCCTGCATATGTCAGATTATCAAGACACACAATATCATAATCCGGATGTGCATCCAGCATGTAAAATACGAAGTTAGCTCCTATAAATCCGGCTCCGCCGGTAACAAGTATTTTCATAATTTAATTTATCCTTTCTCGCAAAGATTGTACCATTTTTACCGTTTCGTTTTCACTGTTTCAGCCTCGGTCATCAGAGGTATACTTCCCTGTCAATCCTCATATTACCAAAGCATCTTTTTTTTGCAAGCGTTCTGTCCTTCTCCTGATCTCCCGTCACATAATCTTTCCCCGCAATGCCGAAATACATAACTCCATCCGGCAGATTCAACAGAATCTCCTTATGATCCTTCACTTCGGATCTTTTGAAAATCAGATAGTAATTTGCAAAATCCTTGTCTGCCTCTTCCAGCCATTTCATTGCTCTATTCGTTCTCTCCCCGGGCTCCAGATTTCCGGCATAAACGAACACATTCTCTTTGCCATTGGAAGGCATTCTTTCTTCAATGATTCTGCTACTTGCCTTATTCAGTATCACTCTTGCACACAGGTCTTCAGCAGCATGCTCAGACTCCAGGCTACAGTATTTCTGAAGAAATGCATTGTCGTCATATTCCTTGGGACTTCTAGCCGCTTCAAGCGTGTCGGATACTGTCTTGACCTGAGTAAAGGGAAGGCCGCTCATTGGCTCATACAGGCCTCTGGCACTTAGATATTCTTCTTCATCGTACGTAAACAGCACGATTTTTCTTCCTGTAACAGCGAAATCATAGAATACGCTTGAATAATCGGTAATCAGGCAATCTGCCGCATTAAGAAATTCATAAGTTTCATATTCTGCCGGGAAGGCCTTAACTCTGTTAAATTTACTGAACTTAACTTTGTCCGCCGCCAGCGGATGAACCTTGGCAAACAGAACTTCATTGTCTTTAAGTCCCTTATCCATCTCACCCAGCTTTTTTTTCAAAGTCTGTCCCATTAGTTCCGGTCTGAGAGTGGGCATATATATATATATACGCTTGTTCTCTAGCCCTTGCTCCGCTATTACCTCTTCTCTGCGGCTACAATCAAAGAATGCTGTATTTCTGGGGTATCCACCCATTATTATGGTTGCACTGCCGGCATTTGCAATCATGTAATCTTCGATCATGTGATCTCTCATATACTCATTTGGGTACAGAAGATAGTCCGCAATCACGAAGTTTTTCTGTGCGTTTCCTATTGCATGAGGTTCGTATATTACCCTCCTGCCCATCACCTTAAAGGGTGTCCCGTGCCACACATTGAGGTAAATCTGACCCTCTCTTTTAATAAAGAAATTTTTAAGGGTTGCATCACAAAAAATGTATTTGGCGGTAGCCGCTACACGATAATATTCTTCTGATTCAACAATTACGATATCAGGTTTATTTGTGCCTTCTCCATTGACAAATCTGTCCAGTTTGTCAACAATTATACCGGCTGTGTGTGAGTTTTCTGCCGAAACATATAACCTGTATCCTTCATACTTTTCTGCAGTCATCAGAATCTTAGCTAAATAAAAAATATTGCCATCAATTTCCTTCCCGTTTCGGGCTTCAAGAAATATGGCATTTGCATCAATTGGCAGCTCCTCAAGAAACCCCGGATATTTCTGTCTGGCCTGCTGTTTTATCCTTTTTTCTCTTATGTTTAGGAAAGCTTTAATTTTCCTTGCAATTTTGTTTTTCATGTTGAAATTTTACCATTTTTTCAGGCATCTTTCAACTCTTGCCTATTATTTGAATTTAGGCTAAAATAATTCTATGAATATTTTGTCTGCATTAAATAACAACAAAATGTTTAAAAACACTGTTAAGATAATATGCATAGCAGCAATGCTGGTTATGATGGTAATATCGGTGGGTGTTTACAAGGCTGATGTCGGAGTTCTGGCTATTTTTGCATTCTTTTGCATTATCTACGTACAGCTTCCGGGTCTTTTTATTCTTAAGCTTGTGAAAGTTTGCTTCAGCCACATCTCCACCACCTTATGTGCAGGATTTTTCACCGGCTGGCTATTCGTTGTGCTTCAGTATTTCATTACCGAACTGATACACACAAACATCCTTCTGTATGTCTTGGGACCGATTTTCACAATAATATACATTTATAGTCTGCTACGGGACCGTAACAATCGGAACAGGACTCAATTCAGTTTCACCGGGCTATCTACAACCTTCTGCATTTTCGCAGCAATAGTATTGCTTTATGCTTTGACCAGTACACAGTATCTCTATATGAATCCGGAAAATTGCGTATTAATATACACGAATCCGGACAGGGCATATCACATGGGCCTTATTAATTCCCTGTCTCACGGCTGGCCTCTGGAAAGCCCCTGGGTTCAGGGAAGAATTATTAAGTATCATGTGTTTACAGAACTTCTTATGGCGGTGCCCGTAAGACTGTTCGGAGTAACCGCAGATGCCGCTATGCTCAGCTTTAATCCTATTATGACCACCTATGTGTTTGGTCTTTCCACTTACGTTTTCTTTATTGAGCTTTCCGGACGCCCGAAAAGAGCCGGTGTGTATTCTCTGACAGTGATGCTTTCGAATCTGTTTCTGGTAAGAACCTTCCACACATCCATGGCATATCATTTTGCAATAATAAACGACAATTCTGCAGGCTATGGCATCGGTGGTGCCATGCTAATGGTGGTTCTGTTCAGAAACTGGCACATCCGTTATAGTAAGGGAAGTCGCATATGCTGGAAAGAGCTTCTCCTCCTTACAGCCTTAGTCATGATGTTAACCGGCATCAAGGGGCCAATTGCTTTGGTTCTTGTTGGTGCCGTTTGGGGAACTTTTGTTATCGGATTAATACTTCGCAAGCTGCCTGCAAAAACAATACTGCCTATCCTGATAATCACTGCAGGATTCCTTCTCACCTACATTACCATCCTTAGCGGCAAGGGAATGTCCAACGCCAGCGGCGATTCCATTTTTGCGCTGGCAACCATGGCCGACATCTCATTCTTCCGCGATGAACTTGTTCTGTTCCTAAAGGAATTGGGACTGCCAAAGATTATACGCCTGGGAATAATTTTTGTGGTATTTATGATTTTCATGCTTACAGCATATGTTTTGCCATTCACAATCGGATATATCAGAGAACTTATACTGATTTTCAGCGGGAGGAAAGAATACGATTTTACCAGAGTGCTTGTGTATGCTGCATTTCTTGTAGGGCTTACGGCAATGCTAATAATGAACTACAGCGGGCACAGTCAGGTCTATTTCGGGCTTGTTTCTGTATTTTTCGCACCGCTTATCACTTTCTGGTTCTTTGAAGATATGTCAGGAAATAAAGGCATTCTGATGAATGTTGTCCGCGGAATATTTCTGGTCTGTCTGGTGCTAACAACCATTACTCTGGTTTTGCAGTTTGAAGTAAAGTTTAAGAAAGCTCAGATTTACGCTAATCCTGACACGCAGCATAACACGTATATGAGCATTAGCCGACCCGAATATGAGGCCATGAGGTGGATTGACGAAAACACTCCGAAAGACTCTCTGCTTGCCACCGACAGGTATGCCAGTGTTCCAATGGAGCAATACAGTTACCGGGACAGATGGAACAACCGTTTCTTCCTCTATGCAGTCTATTCCAACAGATTCTGCTACATCGCCGGCTCCGGTTACAACCTGCCGGCCGGTGACTGGGTAATCCGCAGGGAAATGATTGAAATGAACAATCAGTTCTACGATGTTGATAATCCCGACAGGGGCAAACTGGCCAGAGAAGTCGGCATCGACTACTTGGTTGTTTCCAAGCGCTTCAATGATTTCGGAAATTTGTCCGGTAAAGGGTACAGCCTCTGTTTCACTAACGAGGATATAGACATATACAAACTAAAGTGAGATAATAACACGAGAGAAGAGAAAAAAGGAAAGGAGATTTAAAATGTATAAGAAAGGAATAATTTCCGCGGTTCTGGCAGGAATAATGGCAGTGTCCGGATTTGCTTTAGTGGGCTGCGGTGACAAGGATAAGGATTCAGAGAAACCGGGAAAAACAACGGAAACAACTTTGAATGCTGACGATCGGGCTCTGAAAGAAAAGGCCGCAGAAATGAACAAGAAAGAAGACAGCTTCTACGGAACCTGGGTTGCAACTTCTGCACAGGCTGAATACCTGTATGGAAATCTGGAAATTACCATAAACGAAGACGGCACATTTACAGGAAATGTAACCGACGAAGACTTCTCCGGAAAATGGGAAAAGACTGATAAGGGAATAAAGTTTGACAGTGAAATCCTTTCAGGCGAACTGTTCTTCGGTGATAAGTGCAAAATGGTTATATATGACGAATATGACACCAAGGTGACCTTGAAGAAACAGTAACACCGGGGATAAATATTATTTATCTTAATGCCATATGGGACCTCTGATTCCTTCAGGGGTCTTTACTTTTATCCGGACAGTGTTTCGTATCGCTGCAATGTTCTCCAGCAATTCTTCACGAGTCTGTGCCTTCAGAAATAATACGCTGCGCATTCTCTTATCCGAATAAGCCGTCGTTTTCATACCCTTCTTGGCACGAATCAGGCTCTTTGTTACAAATGGCAATTGAAGCGCCTCATCAAGACCTTCAAGAGAAACAACTTCTCCCACAGGCAAATAGAATGATACATATCCACAGTGACAAAGCTCTCTTTCAAATTCAGGCATGGTCACAATCTTTCCAAGGGCAAGATTAATCAGAAATTTTGCTGTATTAAGACCGGTCTGCATTTCAACAATATGAGACGACAAAAACAATCCTCCGCCCCTGGCAGCAGCTTCCATTAAATATATTTCACCTGTATTTTCATCCATTATATATTCTGCATGAGCCAAACCGTTTCTTAATCCCAATCCCTCGATGGTTCTCCTGTTCACCTCAATTAATCGGGCAATTGTATTATTGTCAGCAACCGATGGGAACAGAATTGTGGAGCATGCGAAAACGTTTGGAATATCAAACTCTGTAAGATCTCCGTGCATAAGATATTCACATCTGCCGTTTACAACAATTGAATCCACTTCCAGCTCCCGCCCGGTAATGAATCTTTCAACTATAACATTGCCGCCTTTGGAAAAAGCTTTTGTTTTATGGAAATAATCCTCAATATCCTTTTCCGAATCAATTCTTGTTACACCTCTGCTGGCACTGCTGTCCGTAGGCTTTATTATTGCACTCCCGCCGATTTTCTTAAACAGAGCTTTTGCTTCATCCGGGGATTTAACCACACCATGCTCTATGGTAGGCAGACCTATTGCTTCACACTTTTCTTTCTGTGCATTCTTATCTGTAAACAAAAATGCCGTTTCACAGCCTATACCCTGAAGCCCCATTTTTTCCGCAGCATAAGCCTGGGAACGAACTAACATCTCTCCCTGATCGGTCACAATACCATTTACTTTCTCAAGTCTGGCAACTTCCAGAACTTTCTCTCCATCAGCTGCATCCTCATAATATATTTTATCAGCTGTTTTTAGTCCGGGATAATCTCCGTCCGGTGATATAACAATCGTATAAAGGCCCATGCGCCTGGCCTGTTCTATGATATGAAGCTGGTGATTGCCTGCTCCTAAAACAAGAATTTTTTCCATTACTTACTTTCTCTTTTATCTATTAATTCCCTCACAACATATTGAGGTGTCTGGTTTAAACATAAATATATTCTTCCGATATACTCTCCAATAACCCCCAGAATTATCATAATAATTCCCCCAACCAGAATGTTTGTGGCAATTATTGAGGTCCATCCCATAGCCATATCTGCATTAACAATCTTACCGATTATTAATATGATAATAGCAACAAACCCAATCACTGCCATTATTCCGCCAAATACCACCGCAGTTCTGAGAGGTTTGATTGAGAATGTTGTCAGCCCATTTACCCATAACGAAAGCAGTTTCTTTAATGTATAGCCTGAACTTCCGGAGGTTCTGTTTTTCTGGGTCAGATCAACATTTCCAATGTTGTGAGTGGTTCGCAAAAGCAGCCCGCCAATATGAGGGTATGCATTTTCATATCGAATCATTTCATCAACTATAAATCTCTTTGCCAGAAAATAAACCGATGTATTAATATCATCCGGCTTATCCAGACAGAATTTGATCATGCCGTCATTTGCCCAGCTTCCCAATCGTCTGAACAGACTTCTTTTACCCCTGTCGCCATATTGAGCACAGACCACATCATAGCCTTCCTGCATTTTGTCATAAAAATCAAAAACCGTTTCAATGGGTGTCTGCCCGTCATCATCACAGGTTGCAACCAGTTCTCCCCTTGACTGCTTCAGGCCCGCCATTATGGCACAGGCCTGGCCGCTGTTTTTGGCGATATCAATACCTACCACATTATCATATCTTTCAGTCAGCTCTTTTATTACTCTGAAAGTTCCATCCGGTGAGCAGTCATTAACCAGTATTATTTCCGATTCAAATCCTTCCCTGGAAGCAACTGTTTTCTGAATAGTATCAACTACACCGGATATTGTGTTTTCCGATTTATAGCATGGTATTACAAATGAAATTAGCATTACATCTTCCTTTCAATCAGCCGCTGGTTTATTCCCAAATCGGCCCTTCTGTTCCCCTTCTTGTTCTGACTTTGATATCAAGCTTTTCTCTTATTTCCTTCACTCTGCCATTCAGCTCATCTCTCGTTTCAGCTGACAGTATTATTACATTTCTCGCTGTTTTGTCACTGAAGGGTCCTGTCTTAAGTCCGGGATAAATGTCATCCAGGGAGTGCTTACTGATAAACGGCAGGGTTTTAACCTGTTCAACGCTGTCCATATTGATCACTTCTCCCTCCGGCAGATAGAATGATACGTAACCGCAGTGACATTGAGCCGTTTCAAATTCAGGTAATTCTTTAATTTCTCCCATGGCAAGTTTCAACAGGAATTCAGATGTATTTATTCCTGACTGCAACCGGCCGATATGCGAAGAAATGAATGATCCTCCGCCCCTTGCTGCCGCTTCAATCAGATAAATTTCCCCCGTATTCTCATCCTGAATATATTCATTATTTGTGAAACCCTGTTTTAGACCGAATCCTGTAACAATATCATGATTCAGCTTCAAAAGCTTATTTATTGTTTTCTCATCTGCATCGGATGGATAAAGCCTTGTCTTTGATGCGAAAACATTCGGTATATCATAAAGGTCTGTGTCTCCGTACATTAAGGTTTTTTCTTTGTAATTAACAACTATTGAATCCACTTCGAATTCCCTGCCTCTGATATGCTGTTCGATTATTACCTTTCTCGTTGGAGAGTAGCTCATTGCCTTGAAAAATCTTGCCTCCAGCTCACGTATTGAATCAATAAGATACACTCCCCGGCTTCCCTGATTGTCTACAGGTTTAATAATCGCACGCCCGTTGCATTTTTTAAAAAATTCAATTGCCTCATCCAATGCTGTCACAACCCTATAGTCTATAGTGGGAAGCCCCAGCTCCCCGGTTTTTTTCCGCATGAGACATTTGTCGGTAAACAGTCTTGCCGTTTCATATCCGATTCCGGGAAGGTTCATTTTTTCAGCAACATATGCGACCGTTCTGACAGCAAGGTCGGTCTGATCGGTTATTACCCCCAGGATTTTTTCTGCCCTTGCAATTTCAAGAATCGTATCCTCATCTCTCACATCGATGTTAAACACCTTGTCTGCTATTACAAGCCCGGGGTACCTTCCTTCGGGCGATACTGCAATTGTGTAGAGCCCCATCTTTTTTGCCTGTTCAATAAGCGGAACCTGATATACTCCGGCTCCCAATATCATAATTTTTTTCATTTACTTCTCCTTCTGATACAAACAGCTAAGGTTATTGCAAACACAATTGTAAGCAGACTCATCAGTCCGGTATATAACAGGGAAGCTCCCGTTATCCCATAGGAATTAACCAAATAATTTGACAGTGCCTTTGCAATAATCGCAACAGCCAGATAGCCCCAAGTTAAATACTGCTGACATCTTATTACCGTAACAACCACCGCGAAGAAATTTACCAGGGCAAGCATGCCTCCGCCTATAAGCAGAATACACATCTCAATTCTGAGAGGCATCAAATCCGTATCGTATATAACCCCAAGAAGCCAGCACCCTATTATATATCCTCCGGCAATTGTTACCAAGGTAATAACACCGATTACACCAATCTGTCTGTAAACCATCCTGCTGAACTTCTTGTATTTCCCTGTAGTCCAAGCCTCTGCCAGACTGACCAGGATAGGATTAAATACGAAGTTTGCCAGCATACCAACGATAAATACCGGCATGAAAATAAAGTTGAATTTTGCCTGTGCCACCTCATTCATGCAGGTATCGATGGCATATTTCGGTGCATTGCCAACATACAGAAGCAGGAAATATCCCAGAAACAGCGGGAAACAGGCAATCAGAATCCCTTTGATTTTGTTAAAGGTTGATTCGATTTTTATTTCACAGAAATCCGGTGCCACCACCAATGTGGACATTAGCATTGTAATCAGAATGGTAAAAAACCAGGCAATTACAGAAGCTAAAAGGTTATGTGTTATCACCAGAGCCGCCATGCATGCCGCTGTCCCGAGTATTACCCTGAACGAGGAGGTTTTAGCTGCTATATCCAGGCGCCCCACCTGCTGAAATCTTCCGTAAAAAACATCAGCATATGCATCAATAACTTTAGTAAGGCATACAATAATCAGTATCGCAAATTTCAGTACGGAATAATTTCCAAACACCAGACTGTAGCCAACATAGATAAAGCTGGCAATAATCATACCTGCACAGGTTATTATTCTGACAGTGTAGTAGTCGGTGAAGCTGTACTTTTCGTCCACATCGCTGACCTGAAACTTCCTGACACCGAACTCTCCGATAAAAAGCATCAGGCTTGATACTGCAAAGGCAATACTGAAAATACCCGCATCCTCCAGACCGTTGGTTCTTGTTATTACAATAAGGATTACTGCCGACTGAAGGGCAACAACCAGACCTGCAATGGTATTCCAGATGTAAATGGATCGCTCAACATTATTTGTTTTTGTAAACAGCCCTTTATACTTTTCTATCATTATGACCAGTCTACTACGCCAACAATAAAGTCCGCAAGTTTTTCCGTACATTTTTCTGTATCAGCCGTAAGATACCTGTTTCTGAAATTTTTCAGCATTTCAATGTCATATTCGCTTCCAAGCAATGCCCTGAGTTCGTCCCCCGTCCGTGCCGAAATTGAAGGCATCTCGACCACGGGATTCACATTCAGACCGACTTTTTCCTCATACTCATCTATGTCATATACATAGAAATACAGTGGCTTCTCCGTAACCAGAGACTCAACTGCCACCGCCGAATAATCTGTTATTACTCTATCGCATCTGCCCAGCCAGTCGAATGTGCCATCTTCACTGTCCACAATTACCTTGCCCTCCAGATTAAGTTCTCCGATTATATCAGAAAAACTTTCCGCATAGAGAGGATGGGGTTTTACAACCAGCAGAAATCTGTCGTAATCAATTGCCTGAAATAATTCTCTGACTTTCAGCTCGTCGTTTTTCCTGAATGTCGGTGCATAAAGAATTATTTCCTTATGGGTCTCGGAATCTTTTTCAATAATATTATTTTCATCCTGTTCCTTCCGCTGTTTGATGTAATCAATTCTTGGCAGGCACATTTCCACCAGCTTATCCCGGCTGATATCGAAACCTTGACAGAAAAATTGACCTGTCTTTTGTGAAGGAGAAATCACATAATCGTAATTCCTGTGCATGCACATTATATCGGCAATCTCACTGCTGTGTCCCGCAGACTTGTCAACAGTCTGTCTGCCGAATTTCTTTATTGCAGCCATGGAGTGCCACATCTGTATTATTATTGTCCCCTCTTTGTGATTGAGCACGCTGGCTGCAATGCAGTATCCGTCCAGAACAACCACCCTGGATTTTGCCATTGCATTCATCTGTGACAGCAAATGAAAAGCATAACCCAGCTTGCTGCCTATTCCCGGTTTAATAAATTTCACCAGCACATGGCATTCCACTTCCGGATATTTCTCTCTTATCATATTGCTGAGCATACGAATATCCAGAGAAGTGTCCTCGCTCTGTCTTGAAATAATCGATATTCTGTTTTGTTTATTTTGAAGCTTCATCAGGGCATAGATGCCGCGAAGGCATGCTATCCCCAGCTTCAAGGCAGAATGCTTAAAACCCATTTCCGCTGTACCTTAAGGCTGTACCCTTAAAGAATACCGTCCCTTTTTGCCATTTCTATAAATCTGCCGCCATTATTCCCATCGTGATGTTCCACAATTTTTCTATAGTTCTCAACATGCTTTGCGTTCTGGTCATTTGCATATGCCTCTTGAATCATTTCACCCATAGAGCTGCTTTCGTAGGTTACATAACCGAAGGCCAGTTCTTCAGTAAGCATGAGATGTCCGTTTTCACCGTATTCTCTCATGCATGCATCCTTCTCTTCCCAATCAAATATTACATTTGAGCCTCTGTAGAACGCATCAAAGGATATGGATGAATAATCTGTGATGAGCAGTTTGGTATCTCTCAGCAAATCATCATATTTCCTGCCATCCACAAAATACTTCCACACAATATCATCTTTATTCTGTTTAACCTGATCTGCAATAAGAGGATGAGGCATTACGATAAGTTTATCCTTAAGCTCTTCCGGAACCGCATCAATAATTCGTTTCAGCATTTTGTAATAGGCGGTATCATTCATTCCCGCAATGCCCGTTACAAACTCCCATGGCCTCCATGTAAGCATTACAAGAATTCTGTCCGCGTCTTCGTTCAGAATACTTCTGTCAAATTTAATCAGTCCGCAGTTGTAGATATCTTCAGGCCGATAGTTTGTGTTCTCAAGAAAATGATCCGCCTCCAGCTTCGAAGATACAACAACTCTCTGTTTCCCTTTGCCTTTTGCCTTCCTGAAAAAGTTCCTCTGTTCAGAACTCAGAGAAACCATATACATTACCCCGTGCTGGAGAAAAACATAATTCTTGGAGCCGTCCAGAATAAATGTCTTGAACAGGCTGCTGACGGTTCCTTTCTCCAGAGCATGTCCAAGTGCCTCCGAAGAGAAAATGCTTTTGGCCGCAAACAGGTTGTAATAGTGACTGAAAGAAAATTGGTCTACAATATGCTTCCTGTACTTCTCATCAATGCCCTGCAAAGCACGGCTTTCCTTGTTCAGAATGTACTTAACATTTTTATATCCCTCATCAACAAGCCTCTCAAACAATATTGATGCACTTTCCTCATAGTTTTTGCAATTCTTTTCGTATAACACAATGGGTTTGTTCAGAAAAGTCAGGAAACTGCAGGCAAATGCCGCTGCAATCTTTAACTTTTCGTAAGGGCTGTCTGTAACCTTCGTCTCTCGGATAACAAATCTGATGTGCCTGTAGTCTTCTCGTACCTCAAAGGCATATCCACTGTTCCCTATTTCATAAACCTTGGTTTTCTTTCTCTTTGAAGACAGAATCGGAACCTTCAGGATATGGCCACAGCTCTCAACGCAAAGGCACGGCAGGTTAAAATTATACCATCCCGTTACATCACCTACATGAAATTCGGCATACACTTTTTCCCCGTCATAATTAAGTTCATACTCAAATACCTTATCATGAACGGCTGAACCAATCTGGATCCTGTCCGTCAGTACAGCATCCGCATCCTCAGCCCTGAAATCCAGTTGGGCGGACATGCTGACAGTATCATCCTCTATTCTGATATCCAGGTTCCTGAATCTGGCATATATGCCATTGCATATAAAAGTATCCCAAGCTTCAATTCCGAAGTCCTTCTCATATTCCACTGTTCGGTCAAATCTGTCAAATGTGGCCTTTTTTCGCTTTGGATGGTTATAAAAGACATCCGCCAGCTTTCTGTAGAAATTCATGGGAATCTCATGACCGATTGTCTCGCATCTGCACCTGAAAATTGTTTCAATTCGGTCATACTTTTCTGTATTCAGAAAATGAATTTCTCTGATGTTATAAGGTGCAAACAGTCTCTTGTATTCTCTCTCGTAGTATCTTCCCGCTTTCCCGGCAAACCATCCATAATTTTTATACAGATACTGATACACGAAATCCATGAATCCCTTGCTGCCGCTTCCCGGAATGTGATAGAACTCAGCCTTTCCTTTCATTGAATTCATAAACTCTTCAACGCTCGGCTTTATCTCTCCTTCAAATGCAATAACCGGATTAGACAAGCTGTTACGGCTAAGCACTTTTTCCGCCAGATAGCAGTTCTCACCCCTTGTCAAATCGCCTGCATATAATACAGCGGCTCCTTCTTTAATAATGAAAGAAGCAGGAATTGCATTATCAGAGATAATACATCCTGCTGAATTCTTCTTTCCTCTTATTGCATTTCTGAATCTTTTAAAATTCATGCAAATCCTTTTTTATCTGTGTTGTTGAAACTTCCGGAGTCCTCGGCAGATAGACAACTTCACAGTAATCCTTCAGGAAGTCAAACTTCCCTTTCCAATCATCACCAATAACAAAGGTGTCCACCTTGAATTCCTTTACATCTGAAATCTTCTGTTCCCAATCCTCTTCCGGGATTACCAGATCAACATATCTGATTGATTCCACCAGGCGCTTTCTCTCTTCATAAGAGAAATAACACTTCTTCTGTTTCTCATTTCGGTTAAACTCATCTGTCGAAATTGCAACGATAAGATAATCACCGAGTTCTTTCGCTCTCTGGAGCAGGTTTACATGTCCGTAATGAAGTAGATCAAATGTTCCGTAAGTGATGACTTTTTTCATTTGCTGTATGCATTCCGTTCTTAATAGCTGATTACTGTTGAACCTCTTGGTACATATTTATAAATCCACTCTGCTTTGCCATTAGGATTTCTGAAACATCCGCTCGTCTGCGGAGTTCCGAGCTTCTTTACCCAACTCTTGAAAGCTCCATGGAATGAATTATATGATGAATAACAACTCCACCACTTCAAACCGTTTCTTTTCTTAATCTTTTTATGGATTTTCTTTACTCCTGTTGGTGAAGGCGCCGATGCCTTGCCTGTGCAGATTTCCCAGCTATCCTTGTATTGCCAGTTGTACTTGGATCCGGTAAAGACATATACCCTCTGAGTATATCCGTTTGCCCACAACAGATATTTCGTTCTGCTTGAATAACCAGCGTGATTTACGAAATTCTGTGCTTCAGTTGGTGTGTAGTTCGCTCCATACTTACCGGTATAGAGACATTTTGCACTTCTTGTACTTGTTCTTTTTACGTAATAAAGCCTTCCGTTTCTGTAGAACTTGTACTTACCTGACCCGAATCCGATTGTTGTAAGCTTTGTGCCCGCTCTCAATGTAATCTTGACCTTGCCGCCAGTATGACTTGTAAGAGTTCTTTTTGTCTTAAGAACAACTGTTACATACATAGGACGTACACATGACTGACGTTGAGTGTTTGACATAACCTCTCTGTATTTGTCTCCGTACTCATAACAAGCGGCAACAGAATAGCTGTGAGTCAATTTGTCCAATGTTTTTAAGGTATAACCGGAATCACCGACATATTTTTCCAATGTGTCTTTATTGATGTCATTCTCTACATCTGCATCAGGAACATACTTACCATCTCTGTATATTTTGTATTTAGTAACGGCTTTATCTTTAATTACGGACCACTTGAGCGTAACACCATCATAATCACGCAATGCTTCAAAAGTTACTGCCTGAAAGTAAACCGGTGTTACATCAACAGTGCCCTCATATGAAACACCCTCTACCTCACATGTGACTTTAATTTTGTAAGATTTCCAGTTTTCGAGACCATTAAATGTATACGTTGTTTCGGTTGTTGTTGGAAAAGGCTCTGCTAATCCCTCATACGATAGTATATATTGGACCTCCGTTGTAATTCCTTCAGGAGCATCCCAACTGACAACTGCATAACCATTTCCCACTTTTTCAGCTTTCACCTCCAATGTTTTCGCTGCTGCCCCTACATCTTCTACACCTTCTACACCTTCTACACCTTCAGCACCCTCTGCCGCATATACACCCATTAAGGTCATGCTCATGCCAACAACTAGTGTAAGCACTAGGCACAAGGCACGTTTTAAAATGCTGTTCTTCTTCATCTCTCTTTCCTCTTTCAAAATATTATACTCTTCCCACCTCGAATGTTTACATTCATTTATATTCTTAGATATTATATCAAATCAACGGCTGAATATCAACCAGCCTCCACAATCATACAGGAACATTAAAGAATATTAAGAATGTTGGGCTTATACTGTTTATCCTGTGTCTCAACCTTCCATATACTATATCCGTCTATATTATCAACGCGGTTCAGCGTTATCTCCTTTTTTGTGCTCCCGTACCACTTTTTATAGTATTCCGTTACCCTGTCAATATCCTTATTCCCCACATAATAGGCCTTCGGATTGTCAATCAAGCCCTTAATAGGGTTAGTCATATTGTATTCAGCAAGCTTATCGAGAATATATGGTGACATGGTTCCCCAGCTTCCTGTCCCCATTACATTTTGCATACCGTATTTCCCCGGAACCGTAGCAGGACTCGCATAATCCGCCGAACTCTTTTTTTCCGAAACAGGAAAAACGAATAATGAGTCATCCTGCTCGCTGATGAATGCCCCCATTCTTTCAGGCATTATCCTTCTGCTGATGCTGTCGTATTCTTTGATGCAGTCACGCCAGACCGGAATAATGAGAAGCAACATTACCGCCACTGCCAAAATACATACTGCAGTTTTAAACCTGCCACAAAATCTTTTTACATAAGTCTCTGCCTGTCCGTTGACAAAATACAGAAGCCACACGGCAGCTCCCAGATCCGCCACATACATGGCTCTGTAAGCAATCCGCCCCATATACATATAGAAGAGTGCCAGATACAGACACACGGTAAATGCACCCAATGCAATAATATACAGCCGGTACTTGGGCTTTACCATAACTGCTGCCCAAATGGCCAGAACAATGAGAAGCAACACATGTACTCCTGTAAATGACAGTTTCTTCACAGAGGAAATCACATGCTTCACGAATGTCTTTGCAGAAGCAGAGATGCTTTTGTCTTCCTTGTGGACTTCCGAATCAACCTGAAGGATTGCCTGCAGATTTTTTTTGCCGGCTGCCCCATCGTAATCCAGATACCAATGGTCTATCAGGTACAGGTCATTTTCCGAAATTCCTATTGCATCATATGCTTCTTCATTTCCCGAATAATATTCATAAACCGGATAATCCACCACATCTGATCTCAATTCACTGTATTCCTTGTATTCACTTAGTTCATCCGTGCTGACATTCACTCTTTCGGATGCCATATCAAATCCGTAGCATCCTCCTATGAGCCCCAGCAGGATAATGTAGATAAGTATCTGCCTGCCTGTAAGATATCCTCCGTTCTTAAGTTCCCTTCTGTTCCGGAAAACCCAAAAAATCAGGAATATTCCACCGAAGCCTATTACGGCAATAAGGCTGTCGGCTCTGAATGCCACTCCAAGATAGAGGAAAATCATGGCATACAGGTAGTAGTACCACTTCCGTTTTTTAATCATGCTGTCAATGAGCAGCAGCATTCCCGTGACGAGCAGCAGGGCAGCTGTCTTGGTAAACTGAACCGCACAATAATGATCAACTGAGAATACCAGTATTACCAGAGCTGCCATTACCGCTCCAGCCCTGTTTCTTCCTGCATCAAGTGTTACCTTCAGTATGAAAACAAACGCAGCAAATGCCGCTGCAATCTGGAAGACTACAAAAACATTAAATTCCGTAAATATCTGCTGAAGAGGTATCAGAACTCTGCAGAGATAGTAGTTGATAAAGCCTATATAAGGATATCCGTCTGCTATTCTTGTAGCTATAGCGTAATCATCATTTGTCTCATACAGAAGGTTCGTTGTCAGAAGCACCGCAATCAGTATTGCCGCGTTCACCGCCAGAGATTTTATCCAATTGTTCTGTGTAAGTATTTTCATATAAAATATTATACCAAACATGCCGCATTATTTGGTATAATATTCGCGGTTAATATGGATAACAATCTGAATCACTTGAAAATGAATACATCTAAAGCAATCCTGCAGTACACCGTGCTGTTTGTCATTATGACAGCAGGCATTTTTAGCGTTCTGATATTTCTGAACAAGGCTCTAATGGAGTTCAACGACGGCTACAAGCAGGGTTACTTTCTGATAAATGAGCTCAAACAGCAGCTTTCGTCCCTGCTGTCAGGTCAGGGATTTCCCCTCTGGAGCTGGTCAAAGGGTCCCGGTATGCCGACGGATCTTCCTGCCGACCCCCTTAACGCCATTGCTGCTTCATTTCCGGCCGGGCTTACAGAGCTGGGCTTCTCAATGGCCACAATACTGAGGCTCTATCTGGGCGGTCTGGCATTTCTCATCTTCAACAGAGAAATGCACATGGATGATTTTCAGTGCCTTACCGGTGCTATCCTTTATACCTTTTCCACATGGTTCATTAATACCGCCCTCATTCAGAATTCCTTCTTGGTGGGCGCTTACATGGTGCCGATACTGATTCTGTCCATAGATTACATTTACCGCGGCCGCTCGCCTCTTCTGTTCATATGCGCTGTGGCATATTACCTCATGCGGGACTCATATGCGGCATACATGGCTGCAATTGTCATTATAATATACATTCTTCTCAGATATTTCGCATACAACGACCGGTTTATTTTTAAGGATTACATGAAAAAAATCGGTGCCTTCATCGGCTACGGTCTTATTGGGATTCTCATTTCATCATTCTATCTCTTTCAGACTGTCATTTCCATTACGGGGGCCTCAACGGTAAATGCAAAGTCAGTAACTAATATATTGTATGACACCCGGTTTTACATTGAACTGGGAAAGAATATTGTTTCAACGGGCATGACCAGCGGATACACCTTCCTGGGGCTGCCGATCCTCATTCTTCTCCTTCTGCCTGTTGCATTGAGAAAAATATCTCTTAAAAACACAAGTGCCCTGATGACTGCAATTCTCCTTGGCATGATGCTGTTTCCGTTTTTCAGCAGCATGTTCAACGGTTTCAATTACAGTTCGGGGAGATGGTATTTTCTTATAATGTTCTTTGCCACATGGACGGCAACGGAATCTCTGGATATTGAGTTCCTTAAGAAAAAGAGAAACGTTATTCTGATGTGCTCCGGTCTGGCGGTGCTGACTGTCTGGACGCTGGGATTCCAGCTTCTCGGACTGATCGGACTATCTCTCAGATCAATTGCGTTCATCCTAATGAACCTTATGGCCGCCGTTGTTATTATTGTAATTATAAACATAAAACCGGACAGATCTGCTCTGCATCTTCGCCGGGTTGCGGTCATCTGTATAAGCGGTATAACACTTATTAGCTGCTGGTCTCTTAACTTTTATCTGAATCAGGATTATCTTGTCGAAAACGGGGAGGTCTGCGACCAGCTCTCAAAATCAACCCAGAGAGTCTCCGCGAAGATCGATGATGACGGTTTCTACAGAACCGACCAGGTTGACTGGATTAATTTGCATAAGGATATGGCCATGCCGGCAAACGAAAACCTGTGGTGGAAGTCAAAATCCATATACCAGTATGACTCAATGCTGTCAGGCAGGCAGCTTGAATTCAACAGGCTCCTCGGAAACAACTACGGCTACTACATGCGCGTATTCACCATCTCCAATGATAATCGCATGGGTCTGGACTTCCTGTATGGCGTTAAATATTTCCTGGGGAATGACAATACAAATAAGGTATACGGTTCTGACGAGTATGCCGGATACGGGTTTTCTTCGTGGGATACTCTTGACGGTGTTAATGTGTTCAGAAACAAATATGATGCCGGCCTTGGTTTTGCATATGACTCATACATTCGTGAGAGCGAATTTATGAAACTGTCCATTCCTGAAAGGGAACAGGCTCTGCTTCAGGCTGCAGTTGTCCCTGACTCTCAGGAGCAGGGTTCCGGCGTAAGAGAACTTACCGCCAATCAGATTGAAACAGATGTGAAGGATGTGGTATATGAACTTACGGAAACAGACACTCCCGGTGTTTTCACCCTTCATGTGGAGAATGTTGAGAACAGTCAGCTGCTTGTTTCACTTGAAAACCTGGAGCATCCCGGAAGCCCTTCATTTTATGTGAGATGCAGTAACAACAAGATTTCAGAGATTGCTAAAAGCGCATCAACAAACCAGTCCATTCCGGGCATAACGGAATTCACAATGAACATGGGTTACCACGACAGCTTCAGCGGCGATCTCACTCTGAAACTGCCGGCTGACGGAAAATACAGCTATGACAAGCTGCATGTCTGGGCTATGAGTACAGATAATTATGATAAATACGCCTCCCTGAGACAGGCGGGAAAATACAATATAGATTCCTATGATAATTCACAGGTAAACGGAAGCGTGAACATGAAATCAGACGGGATTGTTTATTTCTCAATTCCGCAGTATGCAAATTGGGATGTTTATGTTGACGGGGAAAAAGCTGAAAAGATAAAAAATCTAAACATAGCCTTCATGGGCGTTGAAGTGCCTTCAGGCTATCATGATGTGCAGCTGAAATATCACAACCCATACCTGCTGCCGGGACTGCTGCTTTCACTTGCAGGGCTTTTGACCGCCCTGTTCATTCACTTTAGTCTATTATTCTTCGGACGCCAATGATTCCTCCGTGAACTTTTTCAATGCAAACGTCCTTTTTAGGATTTGCTGCATGAATCATCTTTCCATTGCCGAGATATAACGCATAATGACCCTTATAGCAGATGATGTCTCCTGGTTTTGCATTTGAATATGAAACCGCACGCCCTTCACGCTTCAGATATGGCGATAGCGATACTCCATAGAACTTATAAATCGCCCTTACAAATCCTACGCAGTCAACACCCGTTGCCAGATTTACGCCACCTTTAACATATGGTGCGCCGAGATATTCATGGGAGTAATCCATCAAATCCTCTCCGTTATCAAAGAGAGGTTTCCCGTCGTATGTCTTCCAGTCTTCGCCCTCGGGAAGACCCCTTGTTCCCTTGTAAACTGTGATTGCTGTTCCTTTTTCGGTTATTTTCTCATCAACCACTTCTTCCTCTGTAAGTTCTCCGTTGACGGTTGTCAACTCTCTCGTAACTATCTGCCTGCCCGGTGTGGTTTCCCCTTCGGTTCTGCTTTCACCGGCAAACATTGTTTCATCCTTTACATACTTTGTTTCAGGGGTATAGTCCTCTTCGGTTTTTGTTTCCCCTACAATGATGGCAACAAACAGATTGCCATCTGCGTCATTGCAGAGTTTAAGGCTTTCTGCAGCTTCGTTCTTTGAAAGTATTTCCTTGTTCTCTCTGTCTTCCCACAATTTCAGCTGTTCAATGCCAAAAGCTTTATTAAGAGAAATCGACTTAACCTTTGCTCCATCGGCAGTATAATCCTCCATGAGTTTTCGCACTACATCTTCCGCCTCATGCTTGTTTTGAACATATATTGCATCTTCTCCATCAATGGTAATGGCATAAGGCTGCTGAACCTGAAGAAAGGCCAGACCCCCTGCCAGCACTATAAATGTCATAATGCCGATTATACTTGTCAGCCTATTTTTGAACTTACCCATTTTGTCCCTCTTTGGATTTTTTTCTTGTTTCTCCATATATTTTTATTTTACATATTAAATATAAAATACGATTCAAGGCAAGTCAAGCGAGACCTCAAAAAAGATACCTCTATTTATTCATTCTATGGCCATCAGACAGACATTGGAATCTCACCGGCTGTAGTAAAAAGGATGTCACAAACGCGTTTTGACGCTCCACCGTCCTCCAGATAATTGTACTTTGATGCAAAGGCTTCGTACTTGCTGTCATATACCGCTTCGGGAGCCATGTTGTCGGCCTCTTTTATGGCTGCTGTAAGTTCCTCTTCCGTCTTCACTATCGAACCCGGGAGCTCTTCTGTATCCAGATAAAAACCCCTGATTGCATCTTCATATTCATCCAGGTCGTACATATAGAAGACCATTGGCCGTTTCAGGCAGGCATAGTCGAAGAAAACGCTGGAATAGTCCGTTACCAGCAAATCCGCTATAGTGTACAGAGGTGTGATATCATCCAACCCCGATACATCCAGAACAAATCCTTTGTATTTGTCAAAGTCAAACTGATTGGCAATAAAATAGTGCGCCCTGAAAAGCACCAGGTACTCATCTGACAGTCCTTCCTTCAGTCTGTTAAAATCCAGGTGCAGATCATAAGTATATCCGGCACCGTCATGCTGGTTATCCCTGAAAGTCGGTGCATAGAGAATAATTTTTCTCTTGTCTTCTGCTATTCCCAAGCTCTCCTTAACCTGCTGTGAGTATTTTTCATCAAAGTTGAAAAGCAGGTCATTTCTGGGATATCCCGTCTCAACGAGAATGTCTGTCTTGTTCAATGCCGCCAGATCGAAAGCTGTAATAAATTTCTCCGTCGCGAAAGCCGAAGGAGAAATAAAATAGTCATATCTAACCACATCCAATCTGTTCTTCTGCTTTATTTCATCGAGAGAATTAAGTGCATTACCCTTCTCGGCTTCAATATCACATCTCAGTTTCTTAAGAGGAGTTCCATGCCAAGTCTGCAAGAATATCTGTTCCGGTGACTTTTTAATTCCATAATCCAGATTCGAATTGGTAATAACATATCCCGCACTCGCATAAACTTCATAATACCTGTCAGACTTTGCTTTTACAATTTCCGCACGCTCCAGTGCTTTAATTCCCTCAGCCTTATCCGGATTTTCCAGTACCCATACAAGTCGGTAATCATCAAATCGGCTGTCAGTCAGCATGTATTCGTAAATCGCCTTAGGGTTGCATCCATACTGTCTGCCCATAAAGGTTTCAAAGACAACCATCTTATTATCCACTTTGGCATTCTTCGCTATTCTACTGTATCTGCTTTCCTTCAGAGCCACATGAACCTTTCTGACCCAAACTCTCAGACCCGCATGTTTTCTCAGGAAATTTCTCAAATGTTTCTTCAGTGCATCCATCATTTCTCCATCTGAGTTTCATTATTGACTCTTTCCTTCGTATATTTCGATGGCCTCGTCAATATCTCCATCGAAGACTGCTTTGCCATTTACAATCACTATTCCGCGATCGCAGAACTGTCTGGCAGTTGTCGTTGAATGGGTTACGAACAGGAGGGTTACATTATCCGTTTCGATAAGCCCCTTGACTTTCTCGACGCATTTATCACGGAAAGCCCTGTCCCCCACACTCAATGCTTCATCAACAATCAGTATTTCCGGTCTGATGTTTACGTTGACGGCAAAACCCAACCTGGCTTTCATGCCGCTGGAGTAAGATCTTACAGGCTGGTCAATGTACTCGTAAATCTCAGCAAAATCTATTATGTCCTGCTCCAGCTCGGCTATTTCCTTGGTCTTCAGCCCGATAAGCTGTCCCTTCAGATAGATGTTTTCCCTGCCCGTCAGCTCCGGGTCAAAGCCGGAAGTCAGCTCTAGCAGTGCACTTACTCTGCCATCTACGAAGATTTCACCCGATGTTGGAAAGGTTACTCCCAGAATCATCTTAAGAATCGTGGATTTGCCGGCGCCGTTCTTACCAAAGATTGCCACAGAATCCCTCTCATAGATGCTGAAGCTCACTCCGTTTACTGCCAGCTTCTGCCTGTACTTAACCCTCTTAAAGAAGATACCGATAAATCGCTTCTTGCTGTTCTTGTATAACTTATATTGTTTAACGACATTTTTTAATTCTACTACTTTTCTTTTTTCGTTCATTTTTGTTCCCCTACAGCACGTCAGGAATCTCCTTTATAAGCTTCTTATAGCTCCATACCGCCAATATGGCCATTATCACATACATCCCGGCAAAAATTGCCAGCTGCACCGGTTCTTCCCAGAACCATATCTTGTATATCATGCAGTTTCTGTAACCCGTGGCTATGTAAGTAACCGGATTGAAATAGAGCACCTTCTGTATCCACGGTATGGCTATGGTGTTAACATCCCACATGATTCCCGACAACCAGAATAAGGCTGTGGTCAGTGACTTGACGAGGTTTACAAAGTCGTTGCTCATGGCTCCAAGCATTGATGCAAATATCCCCCATGCATTGAAGAACAACACCATGAATATCAGATATACGAAAAGTTGCAGCCAGTAGATGTCCGGCATATGTCCGGTAACTATGAATATTAGCATCACTATTACCATGAGACACAAGTGGATAAACAACTTGGAAAAGCCTACAAATGTAGCAATTGTAGAAACCGGAAACTTCATCTTTGTAACCAGATACTTATATTTCCTTATTGCACCCACTCCCTGAGTCAGCATATCACTCATATAGAACCATGCCATAAACCCCGGAATCATCCAGAGTGCAAAGGGATATCCCTCCACAT
This sequence comes from Lentihominibacter sp., assembly GCA_050953465.1. GTDB lineage: Bacteria > Bacillota > Clostridia > Peptostreptococcales > Anaerovoracaceae > Lentihominibacter. Next base: position 176,323 of record JBMNMR010000002.1, read on the forward strand.
CGCCTCCGACTCTGAGTCCGTAGGTAAATGCGAACCAGAATACAAATATAAGTATCGTAGGTCTCACCAGAGCCCATGCCCATCCCAGCGCCGCTCCGCTGTAGGTTTTAATAATATCCGACTTGGCCAGAATAAAAATCTGACCCGTCCATTTGAAATGTTCTTTCAAGATTGTCTTAAATGCTTCTAATGTACTCATTTAGCAGTTCCACTGTCTCCTCCCATCTTTTGTATATGTTATCTCCTATGTGGTCTATAATATTATAATTCAACTTGAAATACTCCCATAAATAACGGCTATACTTCCCTGCTTCCTTCAGAAAATATTGTCCTCATAAACAGTACGTTTTTATGTGTAGATTGCTCATCCTGAATATAATTTTTATGATTCATTCTGGTGAGACTGATTCCTTTTAAAAGAGTGGTTTAAAATACACTGGTACACCCTTTCACAGTTTTTTTTATCTGTCCGGAAAAAGAATTCATCTATACGCTGCTCATATTTAGGTTTCAGTTTACAACCATTTTCTATATATCTGATTATTTCATCTAATGTATCTTTGTAAGTGTAACACACCGGACCAAATCCGTCTTCTTCATCGCTATAATAACCCTCATCATAGAGATGCCCCTCAAAAAATGTTTCCCTGTCAAACTGACTGTATATTATAGGCTTCTTCAAATACGCGAAGTCAAATGCCACACTTGAAAAATCGGTAACCATCAATGCACTCTCACGGAAGAGTTTATTATAGTCGGCCTCTTCCTTAACGACCGTTATGGCATCATTCCCGCTAAAATCAATAGCCTGACTTGAGAAAGACGGATGGACATAGAACTCGCCATTAAATCCGTGTTTTCGCATCGCATCAATCAGCTTCTCATCGTTTATCAGAGAATTGTAGAACTCGAAATAATCAGTATTTTTGAATGTATCTGAATAATCTCTGACGGATCCTTCATCAATCACCGGCCCTGTAATATTTTTTCTCCATGTGGGCAGAATTACAATCTTTTTTATAGGCTTGCTCTCAAGTTTATCATATCTGGGTAAACCGGTTAAAATCACCTCATTCTGAGTATACCCATAGTCGCCTTCAATAATAGACTTGTATTCTCTTTCGGCAGAGGTGATAAATAATGCAATATCCTTTTTTGTTTTATGCAGCCACTTTGAAAGATCGTGCTTTATTATTCCATTCTGCAAGAACACATAATCAAAATCATATAAGTTTTTCATTATGTCGCCGTCTTTTCCAAAAGCATTAATAACCCAGTCATCCGCATGAGAAGATATTATTTTTTCTGCCTGTAAAAAATACAGCTTATACCGAAGAGAGCCTATCTTTAATACCTTCCCAATTTTTTTCATTCTCCTGTAATCCACGCTATCCTTATCAAGAACAAAATATATTCTTCTCTGATTATTTTTCTGTTGCATAAGATAGGAGAACAGCGCTTCACCGTTATCTCTAGCCATATTAGTTCTGTCTGATACCAGCCATATAGGTTTTTTGAAAATTCTTCGGTTTATCAATGATACTATACGCAGAAAAGCCAGCTTATATTTACGGTCAGGTAATACCGAACTTTTTAAATAACGCAGCTCTTCCAACAATGCCCTTATTCTGTTCCGCTTTATGATTTTTATTCCTCCAAACTGGCGCTTTATAATATACTTACCATGAGAATAATAGGAATTTTTCTGCGTATTATCAATTTTCGCATTGCGGATAAAAGTAGGGGACAAAACGGTATTTTCACCATTTCCGTTGTCCCAATAGAACCGAATCCAATCCAATCCACCCAATTCCACGCTAGCTCTGAATCCCCTGCCCACAAGTATTTTCTCTCCTGTAAAAGCGTATCTGTCTTCTGATGCTATTGGATATACCTCTACAGGAACTTCTTTTCCATCTGAAGATACCAATTTCAACGAGGATTTTGCACCGCACATATGTACCTGAGAGATTCCTTCCAGATATAGCACATTGTTTCTTATCTTAACATTTGTTACGCGTAAAATACTTTTGCCTCGCAAGCTAAATAAATATGTAGAATGATAATATAATTTACCATCGTCTATCTGAATACTATCAGAAACATCGGTCTTATATTTTAAGGACAATACAAATAGCCTTAGTGCTTGACCAATATATTTCTGCTCCATAATTATCCTATCATCAATGTCATTCAATAATTCTACTATAAGAGATTCATATTCCTGTCGTTCACTTTCATTAAAGTTATCCGGCATTTGTTTGTCTAATCTCCATTGCAAATCATACATAACAAGATATTGAGCATAAGGAATTATTTCTCCTGTCCTTTTTAAGGATTCATCGAATATCTTTTTATAGCCATACCTTGGCACATCAAAATACCACTCAGGCATTTTTGAAGATAAATCCACGTTTGAATTAGCCTCATGTCTTTTTCTGTAATAATAAACCGCCTCTTTAACCACACCATATGCCATCTTATCAAGCAAAACCTGGGTCATCAAAATTGAATCTTCCGAAACCAATAATCTGTTATCAAAACGTTGCTTTATCATTGCACTTGCCTTAAATAGAGCCGTTGCTGCAGATAACTGCACACAATTGTAGTCGGTATTGATATCAATTATACGCGTGCTAGTGAATTTGAAATCTAGTGGATGAGAAAAGCCTTCTCTTCTTCCAAAAAAGCAATATCTTGCTGCTAAGAAATCAATTTTGTCATAATTTTTTTCAAAGAAATCATACATGCGGGAAAAAGCCTCAGGATCCCACCTGTCATCACCATCAAAGAAATTTAGATATTTCCCTCCAACAAACTCCAATCCCGCATTGCGGGCAGCCGGCAAACCTTTGTTGGTTTGTTCAATATATATTACATTATCGGGATACAAAGATTTATATTTCTGACATATAACATCCACATCATCGGGACTTCCGTCATTGACAAGAATAAGCTGAATATTATCTCTGAAACCTATTGTCTGCGCAACAACACTGTCAATAGCTTCTTCTAAATACTGTGCTACTTTGTATAATGGCATGACAACCGAAATTAAATACTTATATTCGTTTTTCATACTGGTTACTCCCTGTTTGTCATAAGCATACAGCAAACAAAACCCACATCCCCCATTTACCTGGATGTGGGGTCTTGCCTTGCATTATATCATATTTATTTTTTATACACTATTTTTTTCTTTTTATGTAGTTAACAAGTGGTAATTTCACCTACTTGATAATTGTATTCAAACATATTAAAATAACATTTATATAATACAATATGAGGAAAAGACATGCTTTATTCAATAATAATCCCTTGCTACAAGTCCTCCCGGTCAATAAGAGAGGTTGTGGAAGGAACAATAGAAGTGCTAGAGGGCACAGGCCGCATACCCTATGAATTTGTCCTTGTAGACGACCATTCACCGGACGGAGGAGATACGGTGTGTGCTCTTCGAGCTCTGGCTGACGATTACCGGTGCATCAAGGTTGTGGAACTGGCACAGAATGCCGGGCAGCATAATGCGGTAATGGCAGGGCTTAATGAGGCCTCCGGAGATGCTCTCATAGCCATGGACGATGACGGGCAAACACATCCGTCACAGTTGCCTGCTCTATTTGAGAAGTTTGATGAAGGTTTTGATATAGTGTACGGATACTATCCCGATAAGAAGCACTCCTCCTTCAGAAACTTCGGAAGCTGGATGAACTATAAAGCCTTCCGTATTCTCATTGGCAAACCTAAGGACATGAAGACGTCAAGCTTCTGGGTCATTAAGAAGTTTGTCCGCGACTATGTTATTCAGTACAGGAGCCAATATTCTCATCTGCAGGGACTTTTCCTCAGAACCACGAGAAATATCGCCAGTGTGCCGGTTAAACATTTTGACCGCACATACGGCAAATCCGGCTACACTCTTGGAAAACTTATAGGATTGTGGTCCAATGTTATGGGATATTCCATAGTTCCGTTAAGAATAGCCAGAAATGCGGGCATATTCTTTTCAGTGCTTAGTATTCTGGGTGCTCTGGGGATAATTCTCAAGAAGCTGATTGCACCTACCAGTGCCGTCGGCTGGTACTCGATTATGGTAGCCATATGCTTTTTCTCCGGGCTGATTATGCTCTTTCTGGGTCTCATCGGTGAGTATCTGGGTCGGATGTATCTGGCACAGAGCAATAACCCGCAGTATGTCGTACGCAACATCTATACAGGCAAGAAAGATAACCAGGATACATGAAAAAAATACTGATTCTCGGTGCCGGTATCTACCAGGTACCACTCATTAAAACCGCAAAAAGAATGGGACTTTACACAATCGTCGCCAGCATTCAGGGAAACTATCCCGGTTTCAAGCTGGCTGACAAGGTGTATTACGAAAACACTACGGACTACGGTAAAATACTCTCTATATCCCGTCTCGAAGAAATCGATGGAATCGTTACAACGGGAACCGATGTTGCCGTCATAACCATCGGCAGAGTCTGCGATACACTGGGTCTTTCCGGACTCAGCTTCAGATCAGCGAAAATCGCCACAGACAAACTTCTCATGAAGAGCTGCTATGAAGAGGCAGGTGTAAGAACCGCTAAATTCCGGGAGATTCATCTTGATGACGAAAAATATATTGAAAAGCTTGAAAAGATGTCTCTTCCTTTTATGTTTAAAGCCGTTGACTCCTCCGGAAGCCGCGGAATCACCAAGGTAAATTCAACCGATGATTTTGCAGCAGCAAGAAACTATGTACTTGAAAACACTCGCTCCGACTACTTTATAGTTGAAGAATTTATTGATGGCGAGGAATTCGGTGCACAGGCCTTTGTCAAGAATGGCGAGGTTAAGTTCATACTGCCGCACGGCGATTATATCTTTGAAGGTGATACAGGTGTTCCCATAGGTCACTTCGCTCCTTACAAGCTGGAACCGTCAGTAACGGAAGATGTCAGGAACCAGCTGAAGCTTGCCATAAAGGCCATGGGTCTTGACAACTGTGCAATCAATGCAGATTTCATAATGAGAGACAACAAGGTCTATGTGCTGGAGATCGGCGGCCGTTCCGGTGCCACCTGTCTGGCTGAACTGGTTTCAATTTACTATGGTTATGATTACTACGAGAAGATTTTGCTTACGGCTTTAGGCGAGGAGGTTGACTTCTCTGCCGGTGACGGCACTCCTGCAGATTCCTGCAAAGGTGTTCCCAATGCCAGCATGCTGCTCATGAGCCATAAAGACGGTACCATTGTTTCACAGGAAAACAGAAATCCTGCCGGCGAGAATATAGTTGATATTCAGTTTGACTTCAAGCCGGGCGATAAGATACATAAGTTCAGGGTGGGTCCTCACCGCATAGGTCATGTGATTACCAGAGGTGACTCTCTTGAAGAGTCTGTTGATACTCTCAATGAAGCACTTAAAAACATAAAAATTCAGGTGGAGTAGTCAGGTTCCGGCCTTGCGTTCTCAGCTTGATGACCGTAATAATGAAGAGAACTACTGCCAGTATTCCCATAAGAACGTAATAGATTGCCGCCGCACCCATTATTCCATGATTCTGAACCACAATGCCCGAAAGACCTTTGGCAGCCAGAGCTGTCGCTCCGTAGCAGATAAGGAGTGAGAACTGAGCCCTGATTATGGTTATTACGGTACTGAAGAATGTAGCATATGCCAAAGCTCCTCCGCCTGCCATAATAACGCAGAGTTCCGCTTTGTAGTCCGACAGATCCACACCGAATATTAAAGACAGAACAGGTATGCCTATTGTAAAGGCTATGGCGAGTCCCAATATTGCCAGGCCCAGAACCAGCAGGCATTGTTTTTTTATGAGATTAACCAGCTTTCTGAACTTGGAATACTCCCCCGCAAGCCACAGCTCCGCATAGGTAGTAATAATCGGATTAAAGATGAAGTGAGCAATGAGCTGAACCATGAACGCAGGCATGAATATCAGATTGTATATGGCCTGAATCTCTTCGGTCAGGTAAGCATCAATGGCATATTTAGGAACATTGCTTATGTACACATTAAGAAAAAGGCTTACAAAGAGCGGAAATCCATTGAAGAACAGAAGCTTCATCTTCATTGCTTCAAATGACGGTCTTAAAGTGCAAAACCCTCTGGACACATTCACAGTAGTAACCAAAAGGGTTATTACAGATATAGCCAGGCATACAGCAGTTGAAATCAGAAGGTCTTGTGTGATTATCAGCATGCCTGCATAAACTGCCATTTCTATTACATATCTGACTGACGAAGCCTTTGCCGCTATATCAAGGCGACCCACCTGTTGCAGTCTGCCGTGATATACATCGGCATAGGCCTGAATGCATTTCAGCCCGCAGATCAGAAAGATTACGGTGAACTTGCTGGCAGAATAATCCTTGAACAGAAGACCGTAAACGCAGTAGGCACCACTGGCCAGAAGCATGGCGACACCGGTCATTATACGAACTCCGTGATACTCGCCGAATGTGTATTTTTCGGTAATGTCGGATGACTGAAACCTTCGCAGCCCGTACTGCCCTACGTGGAGCATGAGATATGCCACCGCAAAAGCAATAGAAAAGATGCCGGCATCGTATATTCCGTTGGTTCTGGTCATCACCATAAGGATGACAGGACTTTGGGCTGCCGACATCGTAGCGTTAATGGCATTCCATATGTACGAACTCCTTTTAACATTGTTCGTTTTTTTAAGAGCTTTCGCAATTAAAGTGAGCATTATAAAGATCTATCTGACAAGGGTCAGTATATACTGACCGTAATCCGTCATCTTAAGCCCTTCACCGATAGCTTCCAGTTCTGCATCGTCGATGAATCCGCGGCGCCATGCGATTTCTTCCAGACATGCAATATAGAAACCCTGTCTGGACTGAACCGCCTCAACAAATTCCGCTGCCTTAAGCATTCCGTCCGGAGTACCGGTATCCAGCCATGCCATGCCCCTCTTCATGAGAGCAACCTTCAGTTTGCCCTCTTCCAGGTAAGCATTATTTACGGAAGTAATCTCAATTTCACCCCTTGCCGACGGCTTGACGGCCTTGGCAATCCCGATTACCTTGTTATCGTAGAAATAGAGCCCCGGTACGGCAAAGTTTGATTTAGGTCGCGCAGGCTTCTCCTCTATGGAGATAACTTTGTTGTCCTTGTCGAATTCAACGACACCAAATGATGCAGCGTCCTTAACAGGATAGCCGAATACCATCGCTCCTCCGTTTTCATCAATCTGAGCCTGAGCCTCATTCAAAATCTTTGTCATATCCGGACCGTAAAAAACATTATCCCCCAGCACCAGACACACATCATCATCCCCGATGAATTCCTCACCGAGAATAAAGGCATCAGCCAGACCGCGAGGCTGTTCCTGAACCTTGTAGCTGAATTCAACTCCGAAATTATGGCCATCGCCCAGAAGTTCTCTGTAATCATCTATATCCTTTGGAGTTGATATAATCAGAATTTCTCTGATCCCCGCAAGCAGAAGAACCGAAATCGGGTAGTAAACAAGCGGTTTATCGTAAATAGGAAGCAGTTGCTTGGATATTGCCTTTGTCATCGGGTATAACCGAGTCCCTTTTCCCCCTGCCAGAATTATTCCTTTCATGTTCTTCTTCCTCCTTATTCGTAAAACTCTTTTATTCTGTTACAAACCGTTTCAACTTCCTCCGTCTTAAGACCATAGTACATAGGAAGTCTCAACAGACTCTTGCTCACTGCCGTCGTGTACCTGTCCTCTCCGTGGAATCTGCCATATTTAAGTCCGGCCCTGGCCGAGTGAAGCGGCACATAGTGAAATACGGACTGCAAATCCTTTCCCTTCAGGAAACTGATTAATGCACTTCTCTCTTCCAGATTGCGGGTAACCACATAGAACATGTGGGCGTTGTGGGTGCATTCCTCAGGAACAACAGGGAGCTGCAACTTTCCCGCATCCTGCAGAGGTTTCAGCATTTCATAGTATAAATTCCAGCTTGACAGACGATCGTTATTTATTTCCTCCGCCATCTCCAGCTGTGCATACAGATAGGCCGCATTTATATCGCTGGGCAGGTAAGATGAACCCATAGCCACCCATGAGTATTTATCCACCTGGCCCCTCAGGAACTTGCTTCTGTCAGTACCTTTCTCGCGAATAATCTCAGCTTCCTCAACTTTGGCTCTATCCCGTATCAGAATAGCACCTCCCTCACCCATGCTGTAATTCTTGGTTTCATGGAAACTGAAACAACCGTAGTCGCCCATGGCTCCCAGGGCTCTGCCTTTATAGGTTGACATAAGAGCCTGTGCCGCATCCTCAACAACCACGAGATTATGTCGCCCGGCAATGTCCATAATAGTGTCCATCTCGCAGCTGACTCCCGCATAATGAACCGGCACGATAACCTTCGTCTTATGAGTAATTGCATCCTCAATGAGCTTCTCATCCATATTCTTGGTGTCCGGTCGTATATCAACAAACACCAACCTGGCACCGCGCATGACAAAGGCATTAGCCGTCGATACAAAGGTGAAGGACGGAAGAATAACTTCATCTCCCGGCTTCACATCTGCAAGTATTGCCGACATCTCCAGTGCCTGAGTACAGGATGTGGTAAGCAAAACTTTACTGCTGCCTGTCCTGTCCTCCAGCCAGCCGTTGCATTTTTTAGTAAACTCACCATCTCCGCAGATTTTACGGTTGGCTATAACCTGTTTTATATATTCGATTTCTTTTCCGACATAGGGAGGCCTGTTAAAAACTACCATTATCTCTCCTTTGGTATTCTGGATATAAAGCATCTCATCTTGCCGTTTTCGTCCGGAGGTATTTCATCCATCCATTTGAAAGTTAGTTTGTACTCCGGATAACCGTAAAGTTCCTCAACTTTCTTTTCAAAGAATGCCTCTATTTTTTTTTCTGAGTACTGATCGTTCAGCGGATCCTTAACCAGCAGAATGTTGATTTCATCAATGGACTCCTGGATGTAACGGAACTGTGAAATTCCAACGATTCCATTAGGAATCTTCATAAGCTCCGTAGCTGAAGTTTCCGCCCCGTCTGCATGCTGAACCAGATCGTTGGTTCTGCCCTTGATGGTTTTGATATATCTCACGCCATCCTTCATTATCGAGTTGGCTGTGTCACCTATTTCATAATTGATAATAGGAAAATCCTTCTTATATAGTGTGGTCCCTATCAGTCTGCCGTCATCGGTCAGATTTCCTTCATCGTCAACTAGATTCAATACATGGGTGTCATTATATACATAGAACAGATCACTCCCCGGAAGCTTCACCGCACAGCTGCCTGTCTCGTTGCATCCGTATGCGTCAAAGAGATTGGGGCCGAAGGTGTCTGTCAGAAGCTTTCTTGTAATTTTATCCACCATTTCACTTACAGGTGTATAAGCCTTTGGCTGGTGGATCTTCATACCGTGATTTCTCGCATAGATTGCCATTCTGACCAGAACGTTTTTTCTGAAGCAAATCATGTCCGGCTTATATTCGTTCACCAGTTCTATTAGGTCTCTCATACCCTCTCCCACGTAGAGGTGTTCCGGCACTATTTTTCTTCGCAAAAGCCCCAGTTTCTGAATAAAGGAATCCCCTTTCTTAATGTCGACCTTTGAATGGGTGGTCAGAAAGGTAATCATTTTTTCCGTAAAAGGCTTGTATCCGGTAAACATGGTTACTCTTATCCAGTTGGCATTCATACATGCAGCCTCCCTGTGAGTCAGCATGAATTTCAATGGAATTCCTGAGGAACCGCTGGTGCTGAAAATCTCCCAGTTATCCCTCTTGCCGGGATTATCCTCCAGCTCCTTCTGCATCCAGAGTCTCAGTTCCGTCCTGTTCAGAATGGGAAATTTGACCAGATCCTCGGCACAATGAAAATCATCCGGAGTCAGATTATTCTCCTCGAATCTCTTCCTGTAAAACGGGTGCTTATATGCAACCTTCATCATCTTATGAACTCTTCTGTTCTGCCTTCTCTTGATGGCTTTATTATCTGTAGGTATCTTCTTATCCAGCTTGATAAGATAATACAGTGTCATTAAATTTTTCAGTTCCTTCTGTATCAGATTCATCTATAGGCTCTCTTTCAACAGTTATATTTTCGAAAGTGTTTCTTTCAGCATTTCGGCACTTTCCTGAAGCTTTTCCCTTTCCTCGTCAAGCCAGTGCTCCTCAAGTCTGTGTTCCACACCGTTTACGCCGACGATGGAAGGTATACTGAGAGAAACATCCCTGATTCCGTATTCACCTGTAAGAGGTGATGTTACCGGAGCTATTGTCAGTCTCTGGTTCAGCACCGCATCCGCCAGTGAACAGACGCATGTAGCGATTCCGTAATGTGTTCTGCCCTTGGCTCCGATGATTTCAGCTCCCATCTCTCTGGTCTGATTATAGAGTATCTGCTTCTGCTTATCACCCCAGGCCAGGCCCACGTTATCGCAATATTCATCCATTGGAACTCCGGCTATGGCCAGCCTGCTCCAGACCGGAAACTGAGAATCTCCGTGTTCGCCTACAATGTTGCACTTAATCGCCTCTATGTTGAGCTTGGTGTAGTTGGCGATACTTCTTACCAGTCTGGAAGTGTCCAGAATACATCCCGTTCCAAAAACTCTGCCGTTAGGCAGGTCCATCCATTCGGCACACTTATGGGTCAGAATGTCAACATGGTTGGAAACCATCATGATGGCACCATGAGTATAATATGAACGTATCTCATCAACAACATTACGAATCGTAACGATGTTGTCGTTTATCATATCCAGACGGCTCTCTCCGTAACGTCTGTTACGACCGGCAGTAATGATAATCAGATCGCAGTTCTTACATTCGGAATAATCACCGGCACGAACTGAGGAGGTTCCCATATACGGTATTCCGTGCTGAATATCGAGAGCCTCGCCTTCAGCTTTTTTCTCATCGACATCAACAAGAATAATATCGCTGGCAAGATCTCTTATTGTAAGTGCATACGCAATTGAGGCACCTACGTAACCGGCGCCTATTATTGCCACTTTTCTGTTATCGATTGCTGCATAAATTTTGTTTTCAGCTTTCATTCTTCTTTCTCCATCATTACCTTCTCAATATTAGCAGTGGCCTCTTCCTTGGACTCTTCGTCTATAATGAAGACATCCAGCTCTCTGCCAAAGCCCATACTGTATGTACCCATTCTGGCATCTTCGCCTGTTATCGTCTGGGTTTTTACCTTCCATTCAGGCATTCCCTTAAGCTGGAACTTGACCATTTTGGCGATATCATTGTCAGCAAAATCGGTTATCATATGCCCTTCGATTACATCCAGAATGCGAGTATAGCTCAATAATATAGTTTTGCTGTTTACAATCTTTTTGATAATTGCCTTCAGAACCTTTTGCTGGTTAATAATTCTCTGCTCATCGTCTTTATCAAAAGCCTTTCTCTCTCTGACATACTCAAGCGCCTGCGCCCCACTCATGTCAATCTTCCCCTTTCTGAAGTAGAAGCCTCTGGTATGTGAATAAAATTCCTGCTCATTTTCGATGGGAACTCTGCCCACGGCATCGACCAGACCTCTGAGCATCTTAAAATCAACCCGCACATAGTAATCCATTTCAATTCCTGTCCAATCAGAAATTGTGTTAACCGCTTCATCAATTCCGTAAATCGCCGAGTGAGTCAGCTTATCCATCTGTCCATTACTTGCCAATGGAACATAGGCATCCCGCGGTATGGATGTTAACAGAATGGTATGTGTTTTCGGATTAACCGTCATTATCATGTTTACATCGGTTCTCGAAATTTCCGCAACGGACTTTCTCGAATCGCTGCCGGAAATATACACATTAAACGGCTCTTCCGTGACTTCTACTGCACTAACCTTGTCATCGTCCACGGTGATTTTGCTCGCAGTGATAAGAGTGCTTAACAGGTAATAGCCTATGAGCAGCAGAAACGAGACAAATATCATCATAACAATAAGTCCCGCCAGATGCTGCAAGGTATTCTTTTTTCTTGCACTGAACAGCTTTAATATAACAATGTCCACAATCAGTATAATTGCAATTGTTATCATGACATACATCAGGGGGAACATATTTAATATGAATACCACCATCATGAATATCATTTCAGCCGCGAGGAGCGCTATCATAAATATAAGCAGACTGTTTCGTGCGGGTATAAAGTTATAAGCTAAAAAATTTATGTTCTTGCTCATTTGTATTTTTTATATTACTATAATGTAGTGGTTGAATATGGGGCACTAGCTCAACGGATAGAGTACCAGACTTCGAATCTGTCGGTTCCGGGTTCGAATCCCGGGTGCCTCGCCATCAAAACGCATCACCTTAAGGCGATGCGTTTTTATTTATAAAATTTGTTACCTTTCTATAGCCAGTTCAATCAGCATGTCGATCAGTCGGTCATATGGTATCCCCGATGCCTCCCACAGCTGTGGGTACATGCTGATTTTTGTGAAACCGGGTATAGTGTTTATCTCATTAAAAACAACTTCTCCGTCATGGTAGCTTCCCTCAGGTCCGGGAGTAAGGAAAAAGTCCACTCTTGCCATACCGTCACAACCCATGACTTTGTATATACTTACCGCCGTCTCCTTTATTTTTTCCTCAAGAGTGTCCGGCAGGTCATTAACTATTGCGGTTCTTGATCCAATATCCTCATATTTGGCTGTGTAGTCGTAAAATTCGTTTGCCGCAAATATTTCCCCGATGCATGAGGCTTCAGGTCCCCGGCTGCTCTCACGGTTTCCAAGAACAGCAACTTCTATTTCCCTTCCGACTATTGCCTTCTCCACTAAAATCTTGTCGTCTTCCGCAAAGGCGATTTTTATTGCTTCAGGCAGCTCTGCAGGATTACCGACCTTGCTTATCCCTACAGAGGATCCGGAGTTGGCCGGCTTAACAAAGAGCGGATATTCACTGCTGAAAAATTCATCTATCATATGAACCGCATTCTTCTCATCACAACCCCTGTGGATTACACAGCATTTCGCTTGTTCGCACACACCGGCCTGATTAACCAAGGCCTTTGTTACCGCCTTGTCCATGCAGGCTGCCGAAGATTTGGCATCGGATCCGACGAAAGGAAGCCCCGCTATCTGAAGAAGACCCTGTATTGTTCCATCCTCACCGTTCCTGCCGTGAAGTACCGGAAACACCACGTCGATATATACGCTGTTTGCAGATTCGGTAAAGATCAATCTGCGACTGTGATCCAGTGCCGGATTCACCGGACAGTTGCTTTCGTGGTTCTCCCAGGTGCCGCTTTCGATAGCTTCAGCGGAGGCCTCCGTCAGTAACCATGTGCCATCCTTCTTTATTCCGACTTTCAGTATGTCGTATTTTTCGCTGTTGATGTTCTCCAGTATGGATGCTGTCGATTTCCTCGAAATCTCGTGTTCTGAGGATTGACCGCCAAACAGTATCAGGATTGTTTTTCTGTACGTCATGAAAACTCCCATCGGTTTTGCTTTTTTATCAATATATTCCTGTCTTCAATATTATTTCTTCGCTTATTCGCTTTACATCGTCAGTCGGATCATAGCCCTTCTGGTCAAAGAATTGCTCGTGCAGTCTGGATACATTCGCTGCCAGATTTTTCGGCGGTCCATACCAGGCGGCACCGGTCCAGCTGCCGACCTCATAAGGGAATCCCGTAGTGCTGTCATGCATTTCATAGAACGGAAGTTTAAGCATCAGACCCATCATCTGCCTGGTTCTCATATTGGTCATTATCTGAGGACAGATATCTTTCGATATGGTTCTCAGCCCCTTGACATCAATGGTCTTAGCCTTGTCAAACATTGCCTGAACTACAATTTTCATTCTCTCATTCCGCCTGTAATCCCCAGTTGCGGCATCCTTCCTTATTCTGGCATAGGTTACAGCCTGCACTCCATCCAGAGTCTGCAGTCCGCCATGTTCCAGCCTGGAACTCTCCTTCCCTATATTCTTTGCGGAATCCGGAATATATTTGTTCATTTCTTTCAGTGCGGAATCCTCAACATCTATTTCTACGCCCCCCAGAGCATCAACCGTATCTGCCACGGCCTTCCAGTTTATAACAACCACATCGTGGATGTTCATATCCAGATTCTTATTCAGCATATAGAGAGACTGCTCCGCCTCTCCGTAATAATATGCATGGGCAGCCTTGTCCAGACCCTGGTCGCCTCCGATATCCAGCATGGTATCTCTGAATACCGAAAACAGTTTTATCTCGTTTGTCTCCTTGTTGATGCTGGCCACAATAATGCTGTCGCATCGGGATGGCTCGGCATTTTCCATATCTCTGGCATCAATACCCAAAACGGCAATGTTCCTGTATCCTGACAGTTCATCATCCACCATAGCATTGATGCCTATGGCATTCTGGTCAATATCTATTCGGGTAACATTGTTAAGTGAGCTTACTACAAAAAACAACAAAGCTGCAACACAAACGACAGCCGCCACCGCCAGGATTTTGGCCGTTCTTCCGGCAATCTTTCTGTTTCTTCTGGCCTTTTTCCCCTTTCTGCGTACCCTGGCTTTCCCATTCCTGTCCGATTCTCTTGCTGCCAGGTACTCCTGCATTTCCTGCTCTCGTCTCTGCTGCTCCAACCTGTGCCTTCTGAACTCCGACTCGCCGTAAGGGGAATTTTCGACAGAGCCGTTTCTGCTTTCACGCTGTTCCCTTTCTCGAGTGCCCTGCTCCCGCAAAGCCAGATATTCTCTGTACTGTCGTTCTCTTTCGTCCATATTTACCCATCTTCACCCATTGGGTCATTATATCAAAAAACTTAATATCAAATCAACATGCGCCGTGCATACACTCTGCCGCACAAAGCATCTTATTCTTGGCTTCTTCTCTGTTTTTCCCTCTTATACAGTAATATATTTTTATCTTAGGTTCCGTACCAGAAGGACGGACTGCCACCCACGATTTATCTTCAAAGATGTATTTCAGCACATCGGCCTTATCGAGGCCATCCGCACCAAGGCTGTAATCTGTATATTCGGCAATGCCGAGTATATGGACAAACTTCCGGAAAATACCGCTTCCCGACTTTCTAAGCCTCTCCATGATTTCCTTCATTTTCTGTTCTCCGGCTGCTCCTTCATAGACGAGAGATTCCTGACTGTCTATCCAGTAACCGTGTTCTCTTCTCAGTTCCTCCAGAACATCCGTAAGGGTTTTGCCTGCTGCCTTGTGATAAGCTGCCATCCTGCAAATTGCCAGTGCTGCGGAAACAGCGTCTTTATCTCTGGCATGAAGTCCCGTCAGATACCCGTAGCTTTCCTCGTAACCTATCAGAAATTCGCCATCGCGTCTTTCAGCCTCCATACTGTTCATAATTTCGCCTATATATTTGAACCCGGTAAGTGTCCTGTCCACAATGATGCCCTTAGACTGTGCGATTGCAGGTCCCATTTCACCTGTCACTATGGTGGTTATCACGTGTTTGCGCTCTGCATCTCCGGCGAATCTGCTCAGATAATCTATAAGCAGAGCCCCTGTCTCGTTTCCGGTGAGGTATTTCACCTCAATCTTATCGCCGCTCTTATCTATTACTCCGACTCCGATTCTGTCACAATCCGGGTCTGTTCCTATTATAATGTCCTTGCCTTCTGCAACGGCAATTTCCGCAGCTTTTTCAAGTGCTTCAGCATCCTCAGGATTCGGCTTCTTTACAGTAGGGAAATTTCCGTCAAATTCCGCCTGTTCTTTTACAAGTGTCAGGTCAATGAACCCGTTTGTGTTGAGCGTGCTCATTACAAAATCCCTGCCTGCCCCATGGATAGGGGTGTATACGATTCCCAAAGCATTTGCAGCCTCTTCATCATCATATCCGGCTTCATTTCCCATGCCGGAGTTTCTTATGGTTTTAAGAAATCTGTCGCAAAGCTCCTCACCGATAATCTCAACCATATTGGTGTCGTTAATGTCTGCAGTTTCAATGGCCAGAGGATTTTCGAGTGCCCTCATATTGGCAGCAATAATCCCTGCCGCTTCAGGCTTCATCTGGCATCCGGTTTCGTCATATACCTTAAAGCCGTTGTACTCACTTGTGTTGTGGCTGGCCGTAATTACCACTCCTCCGTTACAGCCCAGTTCTCTTACTGCAAATGACAGAAGCGGTACCGGCGAGTATCTGTCAAAAAGATACGCCTTAACTCCCGCCGCCGCAAGTACTGCTGCAGTTTCCCCGGCAAAGTCACGGGAATTATTCCTCGTATCATATGCTATGGCAACGCCTGGGCTTTTATCAGCAGGAAGTTCAGCTTCTTTCTTCAGCATTTCTGCCAGTCCTTTAGCGGCCATTCTTATGGTGTACCTGTTGAGCCTGTTCGTACCCAGGCCCATGATACCGCGCATCCCGGCTGTTCCGAATTCTACATCCTTATAAAAGGCTTCATGTATTTCCTCATCGGACATCTGCCTGAGATTTTCTTTCTCTTCAGCCGTCAGACTGTTTGAATCTATCCAGTTGTTATATTCTTCTCTAAATCTCATCATATTATTCCTTTAATGGCTTATTCCTTTAATGGCGCTATTTTTTCTTTGTATATTTCAGGTAAATATAATACCCGTTGCTTAACTTACCCCACCCTTTGGTGGTGGATACGACAGTAAGGGTTGTACCCTTCTTGTAAGTGCCTTTCTTTGTATAATTGGTTCCCGGACCGGTTCTGTAGTTAAGGTTGTCCGTAGTCTGAACCTTGTATGAGTTGCTGTCAGAAGTTACTTTCTTCGTCCATCTGAGACTGATATAATATCCGTTACTCATCTGCCCCCATCCGTTATTTGTCTCTGACATTATGGTTATGGTCCTGCCCTTTTTGTATGTACCAACTTTAGCATAGTTGGTTCCCGGTCCCTTCCTGTAGTTTACCTGGCCTGTAGTTTTGGCCTTATAGCCCTGGGTTCCCGCAGTTATAACGGAATCCAGCTTTTTCGTATACTTCAGGCTGACGTAATTGCCGTTGCTCAGCTTACCCCATCCGGTGGATGTTGTCGATTTGATTACCAGAACCGTTCCCTTCTTATAGGTGCCCTTCTTCGGGTAGCTGGTTCCCGGACCTGTCCTGTAATTCAGGTTGCTGGTTGTAACAGCCTTATATACATCTTCCTGTTCAGGCGTATCACCAATCGGTGCAAAATCGAAATTAATATCGACTCTGCCCCTTATTCCCGGAACGGAACCGTTGCTGGTGCACTGCCAGAGTCTGAATGCACCTTCGTAGGTGCAGGTTGAGTTCCATTGAGCCACCCACTTGGTATACTTGTCCAGAGAAGAATCGTTCAGATACTTTCTGAACCAGTTAAGGTTGGCATATATTCCCGCATCATACCCTGCGTCCTCTATCATGGAGCAGTATGTATGAGCAAATTTGATGATGTTGGCTCTTCCCTGCTTTCTTACAACCTTGTCCTCAAGATCGTAGAATACAGGATATGCCGGATTATAGCCCTTAAGAAGTCTCAGGGTATGCCTGGCCTCACTTTTGGCGTCGGCAACTGAATCCGCATAGGAGTAAAGGTACACGCCATACGGAATTCCGTACTTCTCACAGGCCTTCACATTCTCAAACCATTTGGAGTCGTCATATTTGGTTTTATCGTTTCCGTATCCGCATCTGATTATGACAAAATCAACGTCCGACGAATTCTTCACCTTGTTCCAGTCGATGGTTTTCTGCCACCGGCTTACATCTATACCTTTCCTGGTGGCTCCGACTATGATATCACCCTTATTGTTATAAAAGTTATTTCCGCTTTTACTCCAAGCGATAGTGCAGCCGCCTATAGCCTCGGTACCGGTCTGCAATTCCCCGTCACTGTCTCTGTAGACGGTTCTGTCAGCATCCTCGTCAATCCGGCCACCCTCGTATCTCCAGCTGTCTGCCTTTTTCTCCACATCCCCGGTTGCTGCACTCACTTCAGGCACAAATACGGGCGTGAAAGTCAGAGACAGAATGAGCATGGTCACTATCAGAATTCTCTCTATTCTTTTCGGCGCATCAATTGACATGTTTTAATTCCTCTCTGTACTGTTAAGCGGTATCCAGACATAATTTTTGACATTTCCCCAGCCGTTCTTCCATCTTACGATGGTCAAAACCTTGCCTGCGGGATATGTTCCTCTTTTCTTGTATTTGGTTCCCGCACCGCTGCGATACGTAACCTTTTTCGTCGTCGTAACCTTGTACGGAACAAACTTAGGATATGACGATGTGTTCTTCCTGTGCCTTGTCATAAACCATTTACCATTATCCATCCGGCTCCATTTGCCCGATATTCTCACCACGGTAACCGCACGGTTCTTTGTCAGGGTTCCCGTCTTGGCATATTTTGTTCCCGGTCCCTTGCGGGTGTTAATCTTTCTCTTGATTTTAGCCTTGTACACTACGCTTCTGCCATCATCAAGAAAAACATATCTCATATCTTTGATGATTCGGGTTCCCGTATACATGGCTCCGTCCTCACCGAAATAGTATTTACATCCGTTCTTTGTATACCATCGGGACTTGAGTATAGTTCCGTCATAAGCAACGAGCTTTGTCTCTTCCTCAATTTTCTCCATCCCGTAAACGTCGTTAGGCCTTTTAAGTGCTGACAGAAGAACCCACTTTCCTGCCGCTTCTCCTGCTTCTTCCCCGCCTATTTTACCGTAGCCCCTGGCCGTTTCCGTTATGGTAATCTTCGTTCTCCCCTCCAGGGTTACACTTCTGAGGAATCCGGATCCCGGTCCGTTCTTGGTTCTTGTTCCCCCCGCGGTAACATATGCTTCATAGTCCTCCACATCTGTAGTCGGACCCGTGTATTCCTTATAAGCTCCCTCCATGTATTTATCCATGGCATCCCCGGACTTAAGCTGCAGATTGATGTCAACCCTTCCGCTGATTCCATCCACTTTTCCCCAGCTGGAGCACTGCCATACGGAGCATGCCGAATCAGTGTATTTAGTGAAACTTGTGCTTTTGGTCCAGTATGCCATCCACTTGTCATAACCTTCAAATGTAGAACCTTTTCTCACATTCAGTTTAGTCTCCCACCAGTTCTTGTTGGCATATATACCCGCTCTGTATCCATTATCCGTCAGCATTCCGCAGAACTCTTTGGCCATCTTTCTGATATTTGCATTACCCGCCGCAGCAACAGTTTTATCTTCCAGATCGTAATATACCGGGTAGTCAGGGTAATATCCCTCAAGGAGTCTCAGTGCATGTTTTGCCTCGTCTCTGGCATCCGCAACGCTGTCCGCATAGGAATAGAGGTAAACTCCGAAAGGAATGCCTCTGTCCCGGCAGGCATTGGCATTTCTATACCATTTACTGTCGTCATACTTTTTTAAATTGGCTCCAAACCCGCATCTGATGATAACAAAATCCAGTTTTCCCGCTTTCACAAGTGCTTCAACCTTGTCCCAGTTAATATCTCCCTGCCATTTACTGATATCGATACCCTTAAGGTACCCGCCTTCTGCCTTCAGATTCTTTTTAACACTTCCGTCATACCACTTCCAGCTCTTGTTACGTGTATTGCCGTCGCCCTCCAGAGTAAGTATCATGGGCTGGCTTCTCAGATCGCCTTCCTCTTCGGTCGAACTGCCCATCTGAGCATTCTCGTCCATATAGGCATCATCATCCGTTTCACCGGTGACTTCGCCTTCAATTTCCTCTTCAAACTCATCCTCGAAAGCCGCTTCATCGATCATTCCATCATCGAACCTCCAGCTGTCAGCACTTTTTTCAACCATCTGACTGCCGCTTCCTGATGCGGCACTTGTCTCACCCACTGCAAAACCGGCCGGCATCATCAATGACACCACCAGCAAACCGATTATTGTCAGCCTTGTTCCTTTTTTACCAAACATGCTCATTCTCCCTTAACCTGCTCGTTCCTCTTATAAGCGCTGTGCTTATATTTCCAGAACCATAACCTCAGGATTGCAGCTTACACCATACTGCGGACACGACTTGCATTCAAAGAAATTCGGTGCCCCTTCTGCCGGTATGGTTTTGAATCCGTGTTTACGAAAGAAGCCGGGAGCCCTGGCAACCAGGTACATTTTATTGCCCCCCTGCTTCAGAACTTCCTCAATAGCCAGATTCAGCAATGCCTTACCCAGCTGCATCCCACGATATTCCGGAGCAATAGCTATACCATCACATATGAATTCGCCGTCTCGCCTGGCCAGAACGAAGGCTCCGATTGTACGACCGTACTCACCGACTATTTCGCCGGATGGTTTGTGTGTCGGGATGACTCCCGTCCCCTCGGTTATTTCCCAGCATTTAACCAGATCTGTCGGAACTTCCCACAGATCCTCTTCGGTAAATTCCAGTTCCTGTTCTATCAGGAAAGGAACCAGTCTGTCGTAATCCTCTGTCTCGCTTATTTTGAAATTAATCATTTATCCTCCTCGGCGGCCCTGTGAATATCCGCCTGTTTTTTATTTGTGGTCATACTTCCATGTGTACTTGGACACAAATACATCCAGTCTGCGGTGCAGTACGCTGAATTCCAGCGGCAGTTTCTCGCCGTGTTCGCCGTCGATATCTGTTGATATATTTTCCGGCGACTCGATTCTTAACGATTCGGTCTGGAAATAAAGAACGTTTTTGTTTTCCGGATGTCTGCCGCTTATTACTTCAAACAGCAGAGGTGCAAATTCCACAATGGGCATCTTGCGAAAAGCCACCACATCCAGCTTACCGTCGCTCATGGACGATTGAGGCGACAGCTTCCTGAAGCCCCCTGCAGATTCACCGTTCAGAACCGTCATAAAATATATTTCTTCCTCATAAACAGCCTCCGGTGTGGTAAGAGTCACCGGCAGCGGATGAAGCTGCACCAGCTCGCGTGCTCCCTGAAGGTAATAAGCCAGAGGACCCAGGGCACTCTTCAGATTAGGGTCCGTCTTCTGACTCACATCAACCATCCCCCCCAGGGCCGTTACATTTATGAAACACTTATTGTTGACTACTCCAACATCCACCTCGGTGGTCTTTTCGCCAAGGGCAATATCCAGCAGACTGCCTAAATCCGACGGTAACTCGAAATAGTAGGCGAAATCGTTAGCCGTACCCGAAGGCAAAATAGCCAGAGGCAGATGTATATCATGCTCTACCATGGCATTTACGCAGATGTTAACGGTACCGTCTCCCCCTGCTACCATTATTCTGGTATATTGGCTCTGGTCGAGATTTTCAAGAGCTCTGCTTATCATCACACCCTGCTGAGCGCGAACGGGCATCACATGAAAACCCCTGGCCTGACATTCCTCAATAATCATGTCCAGATTGTTTTTGAACATACCGTTGCCGGAATAAGGATTGTAATACAACAGAATCTTGCCCTTTGACTCAATATTCATTTGTCAATTCCTCCCGTACTTAAGGTCCGATCGTAATCGTACTTATCAGCCTTTCTCAATATGCTTCTTATTTCCCCGATCAGATAGAGTGATCCCGTAAAAAGCACCACATCGTAGTCGCCGTCAATCTTCCCGGCGATTTCCACACTTTCCTGAGGATTTCGTGCTGTTCCCCGAATAACAATCTCTTTTCCCGTTTCTTCCCTGACTCCTTCCATATACTTCGCCAGTTGTGATGCTGTCATGGCAAGTCCCTCATAATTGGGCTGGGTGATAATGAAATCCGCAGCTATATTTGCAAAGTGCATGAGCACCTTATATGTCTCCTTCTTTTCAACCATACCGCAGACCAGCAGGGTTCTCTTTCCGCTGAAATACCTGTTCATGGTATCCGCCAGTGCGGATGCACCGGCATCGTTATGTGCCCCGTCGATTATATACATAGGACCTTCTCCGCCGGCTTCCGCACCATCACGCATAATCTCAAAACGACCCGGCTGAACAGCTATCTTCAGACCTTCATAGAGAGCACTCCTCTCTACGCGAATTTCTCTGCTTTTGCGCAAAACCTCTATAACGGCCAGTGCCGTTTTTAGATTTTCCGCCTGATGCCTGCCCACCATGGCAGTTACTATCTCGCTGTAGTCCGTCCCCCAAAGTGACATACTGACCTGCTGCCTGAAAGGTGTGGCCCAGTCAACGGTTGCTTCAATCTTTGATATGTCATAAAATACGCAATCCTTCTCATATGCCGTTCTGGCAATTACCGCTGCAGCCTCACGAGTCTGATCGGCCACGCCCCTTTCCTCGGCATTTATCCCGAAGACACCTATGTTGGAAATAACCGGACAACCCGGCTTGATAATTCCCGCTTTGTCAGTTGCTATTTCCGCCAGAGTGTTTCCCAGCACATGCATGTGATCAAAGTCAACATTGGTGAAAACGCTGGCCAGAGGCTCCCTTATCACATTGGTCGCGTCTCCGATGCCGCCCATGCCCGCTTCCAGAATCACTATGTCCGGCTTTTTGGCCTTGAAGTGCACAAAAGCCGTTGCCATTACGAGCTCAAATTCCGTCGGTGAATCCAGTCCGTCCCGAACCATTTCAGCCGCTGCAGTCAAGACCTGATTGCCATATAGTTCCAGTTCATCATCGGTAATGAGCTGCCCATCACACTGAATTCTCTCGTTAAAAATCTCAATGTATGGTGAGGTGTAAAGACCCACGCTGTATCCGCAGGCCGCCAGACCCTGCTCCAGGTATTTGCATGTTGACCCTTTGCCGTTGGTTCCCGCTACATGTATATATCGCAGGCCCAGATGAGGATTCCCCAGTCTGTATAAAAGCTCGTTAATTCTCTCCAGGCCGAGTATGCTGCCGAATTTATCGAATTCATGAAATTTATCTACTACTGTTGTCATTATTTGACCTTTTTTTCAACTATAGCCAGTCTGTCCGTAACTTTTGCAAGCATTTCCTCATACATATCCTGCTTGGTCTTTTCTTCTTCAACAACTTTAGCAGGGGCTTTGCTCACAAAGCCCTCGTTGGACAGCTTGCCGGCAACTCTCTTCACTTCACCTTCCAGTCTCTTTTTTTCTCTGGAAAGTCTCTCAAACTCTGCCGCATAGTCCATAATATCATCCAGAGGAATATATACTTCCGCACCGTCAACTACTGCTGACATTGTCTCTTCGGGCACGTCATTTTTATCACCTGTAAATGTTATTTCTGTGATATTCGCCAGCTTCTTTATATACCTTTCGCCGGCTCTTACGATATCCTCTCTGCCTTCATCAAAAAGAATTACGGCAGTCAGTTTCTTCCCCGGGGAGGCATCGGCTTCCGCTCTTATATTTCTGATACTTCTTATGATGGACATAGCCATTTCCAGCTTCCCGGTTTCGGCAGGGAAGATGAGCTTCTCGTCGTATTCCGGCCAGCTTCCCTTTATCAGAAAACCATTCGGATTTTCTGCGCCCGGCTCTTCCTGCGGCAGATAGCTCCATATTTCTTCGGTGATAAAAGGCATGAACGGATGAAGCAAAGTAAGCATCTCTTTGAGAACTCTTACCAGCGTGTATCTGGCAATCTTCTTATCCTCTTCATTGTCACCGTAAAGTCTCTCCTTAACAATCTCTATGTACCAGTCACAGAATTCATTCCATATCAGATCGTATGTGCGCTGCCCTGCCAGAGCCAGGTCATACCTCTCCATGGCATCTGTAATATATTTAGTTGCATCGTTAAGTCTGCTGAATATCCATTTATCCTCGTCTCTGATATCTCCATCAACGGCGATATCGTTGCAGCAGGCCATTCCGCAGCAATCCCTGCCGCACTCGGCCATGGGCAGGAAGTCTCCGTTTTCGTCCTGCAGATTCATAATTACAAATCTTGATGCATTCCAGAGCTTATTGGCAAAGTTTCTTGAGGACTCCAGTCTTTCCTCCTGGAATCTCATATCATTCCCCGGCGTGATACCTGTGGTCAGCATGAATCTAAGGGCATCTGCACCATACTTGTCTATTATTTCCAGCGGGTCGATACCGTTTCCAAGGGATTTGCTCATCTTTCTTCCCCGGGAATCTCTGACAAGACCGTGAACATATACATCGTAAAAAGGAACGCTGCCGGTGGCCTCCAGGGCAGAAAATACCATTCTTACCACCCAGAAAAAAATAATATCGTAGCCCGTTACAAGGACTGTCGTCGGGTAGAAATATGCAAAGTCTTCGGTTTCATCAGGCCAGCCCAGTGTTGAGAAAGGCCACAATGCCGATGAGAACCAGGTATCCAGAACATCTTCGTCCTGTCTGAGATTCGAACTGCCGCACTTGCTGCACACAGTCGGAACTTCTTCGGATACGATAATTTCACCGCAGTCGTCACAGTACCAGGCAGGTATTCTGTGTCCCCACCAGAGTTGTCTGGATATGCACCAGTCGCGTATTTCCTCCAGCCAGTGCATATATGTTTTTTCGAACCTTTCGGGCACGTGCCTGAGTTCACCGGTTCTGGCCACTTCCATTGCGGGTTTGGCCAGCTCTTCCATCCTGACAAACCACTGATCAGAAAGCATGGGTTCAACTATAGTATTACATCTGTAGCATGCTCCCGCAGGAATAACCATTTCTTCAGTCTTTACAAGGAAACCTTCCTCTTCCAGATCTTTAACCCAGGCCTTACGGCATTCATAGCGATCCATCCCCCGGTACTTGCCGGCCATTTCGTTCATGGTTGCATCCTCATTTATACAGGATGGGCTCGGCAGATCGTTTCTCTGTCCGACCATAAAGTCGTTTTCATCATGAGCCGGTGTAATCTTAACGGCTCCCGTTCCCTTCTCCGGATCAGGATAAGGATCTGCAATTACAGGTATTTCCCTGCCTACCAGAGGAAGAACTACGTTTTTGCCAACCAGATCCTTATATCTCTCATCATCGGGATGAACAGCTACGGCGACATCGCCGAACATGGTCTCCGGTCTGGAGGTTGCCACAACAACACCCTGACCGCCGTCCGCAGCTGGATACCTGAAATACCAGTACAGACCGCTCTTATCCTCATGCTCAACTTCCGCATCGGAAATAGATGTTCCGCATTCCGGACACCAGTTAATCAGGCGGTTGCCTCTGTAAATAAGTCCCTTGTTATACAGCTGTACGAAAAAATGATTAACTGCCCTGTTGCAGCCTTCATCCATCGTGAATCGTTCCCTTTCCCAGTCGCAGGAGTCGCCCAGCTTACGACACTGTTCAGTGATTTTCCCGCCGTATACTCTCTTCCACTCCCAGGCTCTCTTCAGAAATTCCTCTCTCCCCAGGTCTTCCTTCTCCAATCCTTCATCTTCTCTGATTTTCTCCACTACCTTGACTTCCGTTGCGATGGACGCATGGTCACTCCCCGGAAGCCACAGGGCACTGTAACCCTGGAGCCTCCTGAATCTGGTCAGTACATCCTGCAGCGTCTGGTCAAGTGCATGTCCCATATGAAGCTGTCCCGTAATATTGGGGGGCGGCATCACAATCGTAAAAGGTTTTTTATCGGGATCCCGATGTGCCCTGAATGCACCGCTGTTTTCCCATTGCTCATATATGCGGTCTTCAAAATCCTTAGGATTATATGTCTTGGCCAGATTCTTTTCTCTTTTTCCCATCTTATGTCTGATTCTCCTTGTTATATACATTTGTTATGCGTCTTACTCTTCAATCAGGAGGGCTTTAAGCCCCTCATGCCCTGTATCACGAGTTCCCTTTACTTTCGCCACAGCAATTATGTTTCCGGTAATCGTGTAGCCTCTCGGTACCGGCTCGGCCCCTATTCCCATGAGGCTCGCCAGCCCGCTGGGTGTCACCATTTCCGTATCAACACCTTCAGCTGTTCTGAAATCATAGTCGCTTTTATTCATCATTGCACGAACAGCGGGTACCGGTACGGCAATTCGCCCATGAGCACAATCCACGAACCCTTTGCCATCGTATATGGAAGATACCAGTATTCTGTCCGCCGCCAGCCTGCTCAGAGCCATCCCGATTCCAAGGGCGTTTTTTATGGCCTCGCTTCTCCCCACTTCGTGGAAGTGAACCGTTTCCGAAGTCTCTCCGTGAACTTCAGCTTCGGCTTCAGCAAGTACTCTGTATATTCTCTGTGCGTATTCCTGTGCTGAATCTATGATGTTTTTTACCTCAGTGTAGCTGCGTCCGTGAGCATAGGCATGACCGCCCAGCTCTTCCAGAGCCCGCAGCACCATGTCACCGCTCACCCCTCCGGTGCAGTCGAAATATATTGTCCTCATATAAGCTTTGGAAGCGTTGATCCACCATATGGCATCACAACGACCTTCGCATCCTTTCCGTGTTTTTTTATGGCATCATCAAATGCCTGTTGCAGATTACAGTATGGCTCCATGAACAAGGTTCTGACGAACTCCGGTTCCATCTCGGACACCATGCTTATTTGGGCCTTTGCCATTACCATTGCTATAGCCGCCGCCTTGTGTCCACCCAGTTTGAACTCCCTTCGTATCCTTTCCGTAATCTCCTCCGGTGACTTAGCTGATGTCATCCATTCCTCAAAGACCTTATTGCCTGAACCTTCTCTGCAGGATCCCACCAGTATTATGGTGCCCCCGTCTTTTACCGCAAACTTGGAATTATCCAGTGCTTTTTGCGTCTGATACAGATTCATATCTTTCGGTGCTCCCCCCTGGGAAACGATTACAATATCGGCAAGCTCCGGTATCTTCACCTGGTAAATACCGTCCAGAAATGCACATCCCTCTCTGTGGGCAGCCGTCACATCTCCGCTTACCGCATGAATTATTTTCTTGTTTTCATCGAGAACCACATTACAGATAAAGTCGATTCCCACTATACCTGCAGCTTCTTCCACATCCTCTCTTATGGGGTTTCCATCCAGCTTTCCTATGCATGCATCGGGGTCGGTCATCATCTTGTGATTAACCTGTATAGCTTCCGGTGTGGATACTCCCGGCATGAGAGCTTTGGCTCCTCCGGAATATCCGGCAAAATAGTGGTATTCTATATTGCCCAGGCAAATCCTCCTGTCCGCTTCAGCAACAATTCTTGTTATGTCTATCGGTGTTCCCCTCCTGGTGAAACCCATGCTTATACAATCCGCAGGATTACTGTCCACGCACCTCACTTCGGAATAAACCCTTTCTCCAGCAAGCTCTATCATTTCTTCTTCGGTATGAGGTCTGTGAGCTCCCAGTGCAAACACCAGGGTAATGTCGCTCTTCGAGACTCCGGCCTCATAGAGTTCATCCAGAACATGTGGTGCCACTGCCCACGTAGGCATGGGCCTGGTAATATCGCTGGTGATGATTGAGATCTTCTCACCGGGTTTTACCATATCTTTAAGTCTTAATGATTCTACAGGATTAGATAATGAATCCAATACAGCCTGCTCACCTGCAGGTCCCTGCGACCGCACGTCTGCTCTTAATATCTTTATTAAATTCTCTTCAGGAATCTCCGCCACCTGAGTTCCGGCTCCGAATCCTACTTCAATTTTCATATATATTTTATGTTCTCCATTAAGGCCGCATTCCACGCAATTATACATGGTCATTATAACAGAAACAGCTATCAAGGCATAGCAATATAAACATATATAAAGCAAAAAAGACCCGCTTTTCAGCGGGTCTCAGAGTCCTGATCTAACGCACCCTCACTTTTTTCACTCCACTCCAGTTGGAATAGTAAGTTTTTCCTTTTACACTCATGTAAGTCTGGATCTGTACATAGTAGGTGGCGCCTCTTTTAAGTTTGTAAATAGTTTTTGAAGTGCGGCTATATCCCTTAACGCTGCGGGTTCCCGCCTTGGACATGTTCGCGTATCTGCTGTATTTAATGCGGTATCCGGTCACCCGGTATCTGTTCATCCGCGTTTTTTGTGCCTTCCATCTTACCTTGAAAGCTCTCTTTTTCCTGTAAAGCTTGGTTATTGTTGTTCCCCTGGGCCTTATGGTAAAGTTTTTGCTTATAGTTCCGGTGTAGTTGCCCGTACCTGTGACCTTGACAGTGTATGTGCCTACGGCCTTACCGCCGGAGTTGGCTACATTATAACCTCCTTCTATGGCTCTGCTTCCGGCATATGCTGCTGTTACCGTTGGCCTGAGAGTTCTTCCGTTATAGGTAAAACTTTCCTGAGAAAGCTCTATGCCCGTTATCTTTGCCGGATAAATTCTGAAGGTTTTGCTTGTCGTGCCTGTGAAATCTCCTATCCCTGTAATTGTCACCGTTGCATTGCCGGCATTGATATTGTTGGCAAATTTGATACTGTAATCTCTTCCTTTTTCCAGCTGAACACCGCCAACCTTAACCTGAACCTCCGGCTTAATCTCACTGCCGGTGTAGGTATGCTGCCCGGCAATGGTAATGTCGGCATTGACTACACTGCTAATTAGCGTATCATTACTGGCAAATCCCTTTATCCTGGCACACCATCCCGATTGAGCCGCATCCTGCCACTCTCCCTCGGAAGCCGAATAATAGCTCTTGCCCTCCGGCAGCTCTGCCTCAAAGGTAGCAAAACCTCTCACCGAGGATTGCTCAATGCCGAAATATGTAGCTCTCGCTGATGCCGATGTTATGACTATCGAGTAGTTGTCTCCCCCGCTGAGTGAAATTTCCTCACCGACTACAGGAACCGTATAAAAGCCTGCTCTGTCCGTTCCAACGGCTGAGTAATAAACTTTTTCGCCACTTTCAGGATTTTGACGGTTGCTGACATTTTTATATATTTCGACTTCAAAGGCGGACTCTCCGTCAAGCTGTGTGACGAAGCCTACCGCATCCAATGTCTGGCCGGAATCTCCAATATGCAGCGGAACATCATATATGTTTGCAACTTTATCGTTCGGCATCAGGGTCTTTGCTCCGTCACCTGCCGTACCATCATACTGATAATTACAGTCATAGGTATCTGCGGACTGCATATTATAGGTGCCCACATATCTGGCTGCATCTCCATTGCCGTATTTGCCGACCAATGCAAAGCCCTTGTCCTCGTATGATACCCAGAAATAATTGAATGTGTGGTTATTGCCCCAGCTGTTCTGAACCAGCCACGCTCCATTCTTTTCGGGGCGATAATCAACACTTCCGTCATGGTAAAAATATTCTCTGCTGAAATTGTCATCCCAGCCTATTACCGTTACGGCATGATTGACGGATATTGTCTCGTTGTTGTTACAGGTTTTGTAAGTACCCTCTCCTGTGATAACCTCCTTAAGATGTTTAAAACTGCCATTACTTGACTTTGCCAGATAAACTGAACTGGCAACAGCCCCGTTCTCCATAATGGCATTCTTGACATTTTGTGTGTCTGCTTCAATGCGTTCTTCGCTGGCAGGCTCACCATCAATGGTATCACCTTTTACCATGACTTCGATGAGTTTAGCTTCCTCAAGAATAAGTCTGTTGTTGTAGGCGTCACTATTGGAATAGGTTGTGGTAGAATTCGGCACGCTAATGTTAATAGGATATTTTTCACTGTCCTGTGCCATTCCCGTCCATCCCGACATGGCAATGTATGTGAATATGGGATTGCCGCCCTGCGTATACCATCTTTCGGTTGAACTGGTCAGCTTGTTTTTATCCCCCTCTGTATTTCCCAGGGGATCGCTGACTCTGTTGTAAAAGAAATAGCCCAGATGTGCCGGTGAAAGCCCCGGTGCTTTAGTTCCCGTTTCACGTCCATAGGACAATTCCGCCGCAGTTGCCGTAGTACATGCCCAGCACAGACCGGTGGAGTACTGGTTCTTAATTATACCGTTGTACCAGCTCTCGTTTCTGGCATCGTAGGAAGAGCTGGTCGATTTGATACCCGACGGAGATTTGACCACATCCTCCGCTGCTTCGAGAATTGCCGGTTCGGTGGTTTTGTTTGTCTTTATATTAGGATTTTTAACCGCAATATCCGTAGGGGAAAACCAAGCCGGAACTTTTACATCTCTGAATTCCGCCTCTGTTGTTTCTTCTGCTTCTGCTGTTTCTGTTGCTTCTGTTGCTTCTACTGCTTCTGTTGTTTCTGTTGTTTCTGTCGTTCCCGTATCTGATTCTACGGCATAATTGACAGGCACATATGCTGTCCCCAGCAGAAACATCAACGCTGTAATTATTGCAACAACTCGATTTCTCATCTTTTATTATTCCCCTGTTCTTTCAGCTGCCTCCAGCACATGCTTCATAAGCACCGCTGTAGTCACACTGCCAACACCACCCGGCACCGGGGTGATAGCCGCCGCCTTGGCATTCACCTCATCGAAATTAATGTCTCCGCATATGTGTCCTTCTTCATCCAAATTTATTCCCACATCTATGATACCCTGGTTTTCTCCCAGTTTGTCAGCACCGATCATTCCGGCTTTACCCAGGGCTGCAATTACTACATCAGCTTCTGCTCCCGCCGCCGCAAAATCTTCGGCACAGGTTTTCGAGTGACAAACGGTAATTGTAGTATTACGCCCCATTGCCATCATTGCAACCGGCTTGCCTATTACAAGACTCCTGCCGAAAATGG
This sequence comes from Lentihominibacter sp., assembly GCA_050953465.1. Taxonomy (GTDB): domain Bacteria; phylum Bacillota; class Clostridia; order Peptostreptococcales; family Anaerovoracaceae; genus Lentihominibacter. The sequence continues at coordinate 206,735 of JBMNMR010000002.1, forward strand.
TAACCTTTCTGCCGTTTAAGTTTATACCGTAATAGTCCAGAATGTCAATACATGCTTCTGCCTGCGTTTCACCTGTTCGGTTTTAGGCCTTTCCCGGTAAAGCCTGGCAAGGGGCCAAACTCATTTATGTCATCCTGCATAAGTTCAAGCATCTCTTCCTCTACATGAGCATACTTTTTTCTCCCTATAGTCAGGTTGGCAACCATATTGCCAAGTGAAGCACCAAGTGCACCAACCAGTGCAGCTACACTTCTTCCTCCGGAACCGGGTCTTTGCTAGCTACCGCCTCAATAAACTCAACACACGATCTGTAAGCAAAATTCTGATCGATTTTCGAATTCGTCTGCATGTTTATATCTTTTCGTTATACTTAACTGTAACATCAGTGTATTTCCTTCAGGAATGTCCTGCGATGAATAGGGCACATGCCATGTTCTCTTATCCCCGCATAATGTGCCGCGGTTCCATAGCCTTTATTGCTCTCAAAAGCATACCGGGGATATTCTTTCGCATATTCTGCCATCATCCTGTCTCTTGTCACCTTGGCAACTATGGATGCTGCCGCAATGGACAGTACCTTGCTATCCCCTTTGACCACCGCCTTCTGAGGTATATGCATTTCTTCAATGGTAACAGCGTCCAAAAGCACCAGATCAAGCTTTGCTCTCTCTCCCAGCATCTCCTCACAGGCTTCAACGGCGCGTTTCATCGCCAGCTTGGTAGCCTTCAGTATGTTTATCTCATCAATGGTCTCATGGTCGGCCATGCCGATTCCATAAGCCACGACATTCTCAAGTATAATATCGTACAGTTTCTCACGCCTTTTCTCCGGGAGCTTCTTGGAGTCATCCACACCGGGTACATCAAAATTCTCCGGCAAGACAACTGCCGCCGCCACAACGGGTCCGGCCAACGGCCCTCGGCCCGCTTCATCCACTCCGGCAATATATCTGTATCCTGCCTTATGAAGTTCCGCCTCGGGAATCTTCATCTCGGCAAGTCTTTCTCTCTGTTTCCGTAACCGCTCTTCCTTTGTCATTGTTTCTCCGGAAACTCAAGCGTAATTCGCCCGATTTTTCCTCCCCGAAATTCATCAAGTATCTGCCTGCCCATTCTCTCGTAGTCAATTCTTCCTCCACCCATTATGCAGCCTCGCTTTTTCGCAAGCAGATGCATATTGGCCAGCGCCTTATCGCGTTCACTCTCAATTGGGTATCCCGTCTCCGGTGAAACATCACCCTCTGAATACAGCTCATCAATCTTATATCTCTTCATAAGCATATCCGGATAATGTCTGGTCAGCACACCGATAAGCTCCATGCCCAGAGTGGGTACATCTAATATTTCATCCTTGATGGAACCGCAAAATGCCAGGTTAATTCCCGCTCTCGGGTCCTCAAATTTCGGCCACAGAATCCCCGGTGTATCCAGAAGCTGCATTCCGTTCTGCACCTTAAGCCATTGTTTGCCTTTGGTTACACCCGGTTTATCACCTGTTTTCGCGCTTTTACTTCCCGTCATTCGATTGATCAGTGAGGACTTGCCCACATTTGGAACTCCTGCAATCATCAGTCTGAAGGCTTTTCTCAAAGACTCGCCCTCAAGCCCCTGTTCAGCTCTGTGCTCATCCTTTTCCCGGTCTCTGTCTGCCTGCATCTGTTCAAGGTCTCTGAACAGCTCCTTAACACCGGCTCCGGTAACGCTGTTCATGACAACAACGCGGGTTTGAGGGCTTTGACGTAATGTTTCAGCCCATTTGCTATTTGCCGTTTCATCAGCCAAATCACTCTTGTTTAGCACAATTACCCGCGGTTTTGAAATTATAAGCTCATCGATAATCGGATTTCGGCTTGAAATCGGAATCCTGGCATCGACCACTTCAATAACCGCATCGACCATTTTCAGATTCTTTTGTATAAGCTCCCTGGTCTTTTTCATGTGACCCGGATACCAGTTAATTCTTTCTACCATTAACATATTATACCATGGAAAAATATAAGAAAATATATATATTCCTTAAGATTAGCCTCTTGACAATATTCCTGAAAGTGCTATTATTATGATATCATAAAGATATCATAATGAGAGATATTGTAAGAAAGGAGAAATAGTCAAAATGAAAGTAATCAATGAGAAAGAGCTTAATCCGATTCCGGGTATGCTCATGCTGGTAATTATAATACTGGGGATTATCGGTTCCGTATTCGCACTGGTTCTGGGAATTTCACTGGAAATCGGTACGGGATTTGTCGGCGGAATTATACTCGGGTTCCTGGGACTCACAGTTTTCTGCCTCCTCTTTGCGGGGCTCAAGATTGTAAACCCCAGAGAAGCACTGGTTCTTACTCTGTTCGGCAAGTACTACGGGACCATAAAGAAGGACGGCTTCTTCTTCGTCAATCCATTCTCCACAGGATTCAATCCAACTGCGGTTTCTCTGGGCGAAGAGGTCGTTGGTGAGCTGAGCGATGCAATTAAAGGGAAGTCAGCCGGCAAAAGCGGCAAAAAAACCGGCAGTAAAAAGGTCTCGACAAAGACCATCACCTTAAACAATTCCCAGCAGAAGGTAAATGATGTTCAGGGAAACCCTATTATCATAGGAACCATCGTAATCTGGCGAGTTGTTAATCCGACGAAGGCTGTCTTCAATGTTGAGAATTACTTCGATTATCTCTCTACCCAGTGCGATTCTACAATCAGAAATATAGCTCGTCTCTATCCTTATGATGTGATGAATAACGAAGATGACGAGCTGACCTTGAGAGGCTCCAGCCTGGAAATCGCTGAAAGAATGAAGACTGAACTGCAGGTAAAAGCTGACGAAGCCGGTATCGAAATCCAGGAGGTAAGAATCACCCACCTGGCATATTCGGAAGAAATCGCAGCCGCAATGTTGAGAAGACAGCAGGCAACGGCAACAGTGGCAGCCAAGGAAAAAATCGTAGAAGGTGCTGTCGGTATGGTAAAGATGGCCCTGGATCAGCTGGAGGAGGACGAAATGATTCTTCTGGATGACGAAAGAAAGGCCGCCATGGTTTCAAACCTTATGGTTGTACTCTGCAGCGATAAGGATGCCCAGCCGGTGGTTAACAGCGGAAGCCTGTATTAGCGGAATCTGTATAAAAATGAGGAATGGAAATGACAGAAGATTATAAGGCGCGTCTCGAAAGAATCAAGACCCGTGAAAGGGAATTGATGGAAAAGGAAAAAGCGCTCCTGGCAAAGGAGCGCACTCTTCGGGACAGCGAAAAACTCATTGCTAAACCAAAGGAAAAGGCCAAAAAACAGATGATTCTACGCCTGTCTCCGGAGCTGTGGAATGAAATTGCAGCATGGGCTGAGGACGATTTCAGATCTATCAACGGGCAGGTTGAATATCTGCTCAATCAATGTGTAAAAAAAATGCGCTGACCTTACACCATTGTATATCTGCAGCTGTCAAATGCCGTGTCAAACATGCAAATACTGCCGTATTTACAATATTTGCAGCTGTTATGATGGACTCCGTTAATATCCGTTTCCCGTTCACGCTTAGGTGATATATCTATTTTGCCTTCAAAGATTTCAGAACATATGCGCTCCACCTGCTTTTTCGTTTCCTCACAGAGAGCCTCAAAGTCCTCCTGTGAAATCAAATGTGAATTCTTACCCGAAACATTGAAGGCATCAGCGCTCTTTACAAACTTTATCGGGAGAACCTGGGAGGAGCCCTCTGAAAGATCCTCGTCCATAGCCTCTATTATTTCAATATCATCCACTATGATACCCTCCAGTTTATAGGAATCTGGTGTATTGGTTGTGTCTGCATTATGCTCCAGATCGCGTATTCTGAAGTGGAATACGCCGGCCGGCCGTGCATTGACCGCATTCATATATACCATAAGCTGAAGTTTGTATCCGCTTCGGAAATATTCAATATCTATATTGCTGCTCTTTCCGGTTTTGTAGTCCACAATGCGGACCGCTTCATCACCACCCACATCCAGCACATCTATCCTGTCGATGATACCCTTCAGGTATACCTTCTTACCGTTCTGCAGCGGAATTTCAACCGGCGGCAGAATTCCTCCGGGATAACCGAAAGGCTCCTCGAAACGCATGCGGATAATGTTGCCCTTTCTCACCTGCTGAACCAGTGCCCGTGCCACACCGCTGCAAATGTCAGCAATCCGTTCCAGCCTGAATTCCGCCTCGGCGCTGCTGTGAAAAACATTTTCGCCCGTCTCCCCTGCAAGCTCCCGCAAAACCTTTCTGACAAGTATTTCGCACTGTTCATCTGAAATGCCGTACCAGGACTTTGTGTCCTCCATAGTGCGGGAAAATTCCATGAGACAATCATGATAAATTGTTCCGATTTCCCGGGCATCAACCTCAAAGACCCGTTTCTCTTCAGCACCTAAACCATAACTTATAAAATGTGCGAAAGGACAGCTGCTGTATTTCTCCAGTCTTGATGCACTGACACCGATGCTCTCCCTATCGCCTGTATAGAGCTCATTTGCCAGAACCTGTCCTAAAGTCTCCATGCGATTGTCAAAAATCAACCCCTGATATATGCGATTCAGGCTTTCTCTGTCATTACCTTTATACCAGCTAATGGCTCGCAGCCATTCATCATCTATCCTGCCTGTATTGGCATACTCTCTGATAGCTTCTGCCATATAGGGAAGGGTTCCTTTACGTGTACTGACAGCTTCTGAAGGATTGCTGCAGGTCAGATCTCCAAGAACAACAGTCCTGTCTGATTCTCCTGCCATAGCCTTTTTCATTTTTAAAAGCTGAACAAAAATACCCGATGGAGGTGTTAACTCTCCCTTCTCATCAGCTAATGTTCTGCTAACATAAAGCCTGTCCTGAGGTAATGCAAACATACGGTAAACAGCCAATTGTTCTTCCCTGCGTTTTACCTCCTCCTTTTTTGTCAGATTGAATTTGAGCTTCTCCAGTGTTTCCAGTTCTTTATCGGTCAGCAGCCCGCTGGCTGATTGCTCCATAGGCAACACACCTTCGTTGGCCCCCATTACAAGCAGCACTTTCGTTCTGCTTACACGAGTTCTCTGCATTGTTCCCACTGTAACCGCATCTGAGGTAATAGGTGCAAGACCGATTTCTACCTCTCCCAGACCGGCAGAAATTAAATCCTTGAGAACCCCGTTAGATATTCTTTCTTCACCGATTATCCTGTCAATTTGCTCAAACAGCCCACATATAATGTTCCAGCTCTGAGCTGTCTCTGCAGCGCTTTCCTCCATTCCCAGCTCCCGCTGGCGTTTTACCAGTTCACTTATACGATTTCTCATTCCAAAGTCTCTTTCAAGAAATCCGTATAGCCCTCTTATCTTCTCCCCCGCAGTATTCCTTCTCCCTATATCGTCCCTGGCTCTCTCGATTATGTCCACAATGAACTTTCGCATTTCATTGAGCCTTGGCAAGTCATCTGCATAGTTCTCCATTCCACGGGTGAATTCCTTTTTCCACCCGGTGCCTCGAATTCGATATTCGTTTATGTAGTTTTCAAGAGTCTCCTCGTCTTCGGTGCTCCACCCCAAAAGGCCGGATTTGATTATTCCGAGAACCGGCTCCGGTTCATAGCCCCTCCCTATGATTTCCATAAATGAAATCAGGAATCTGATTGACGGTTGATGCAGGATACTTCTCTTGTAGTCGCCGAATGCGGGAATTCCCCATCTGTCAAAAGTTCTTCTGATCACTCTTCCGGCAACCTGCGAGTCATTGCAGATTACTGTGAAATCCCCAAACCGATAGCCCTTCTCACGTATCATTTCCATTATGTACGCCGCCGCTCTCTCGGCTTCGGCATAGGTGTTTGAGGTTTCGGCAAGAACAAAGGACATATCTTCGGCAAATTTCTGTTTCGGCTTACTGTATGACTGTGGTATCTCCTCAGCCCTGCAAGAGTCTGCGCTTCCCGTCAGTTCAGCTGCCATCCCTTTAAGTTCATCCATTACTAAACCCGTCAGAGCAAAAAGATTCTCGCCCCCTCCTATGGTGAGAGATCTGGCATCAAAGCTGTGCAACCCATTCTCTCCGGCTGCGGCCGGTGCCTCATCATAGGTCATTACCACATTCATTTCAGCGGAAGCGGCGAGAAGTCTTTGCATAATATTAATATTCAGTGGCGTGAAAGTATCAAAGCCGTAAACCCAGATATCCGCTCCGCGGGTAAGCGACGAGTTTGCCAGCAGATCGCCGTAAAATTTCATATAGTCCTCAGTGTCCAGATATTTGCCCCTGACAGCCTCCTCGTAGGCAGCATATATTTTACCGATTTCCTTTAGTTTACAGCTAAGAAAAGTTTCCTTGCCAATGTCTTCCGATGCCACGGCATCAGCCAGCACATCCGGTCCCACACCGTACCTTTTCATCTCGGAAATCAGTTCATTTGTCATTGTCGTGAAGGATCCGCGTCCCTTCATCTTTCCATACATTCTCAATTCGTCTGCCATGCCATCAATAATCACTGACAGCAGCATGTGCCTGCCGTATTTGTCGACAAGCTCAGGTTTTTTCCCTCCTGCCTCTTTTACTGCCTTATGCCCTAAAGCCGAAAAATCGGTAATCATCAGGTTGAACAAAGCTTTCGGCCTGAAATATTCCAGTGCATTCCTCTCCATCTGAAGAGAATATTGATCCGGAACCAAAATTATTGTTTTTCTGTCCGGGTCTATATGATCGAATATGAACTTCTCCTTGTCGAGCATCTCACTTCCATAATAAATATTCAGCATAGTCACCTCCGGGTTGGCTTTATTTTATCACAAAAGAAGAGTATAATTTACATTACAGTTTACTATTACACAGAATTGTTGATAAGGAGTTAAACCATGACAGATAAAAGACGTATTCCGCACTATCTCTTTCTGCCTGCGATGATAGCGTTTTTGATGCTGTTTTTCGCTGGATGCGGCGAACAGGATGAAAGTGATCGGTCGTCCGGTTACGAAAATGTAATCAGTCTTCATACCGATGCTCTCATTGAGTTTGAAGAAGGCACCTTTGAACTTGAGAATTATTCCACCGATGAGTACAGCGAGCTTCAGAGCGAATACATGACCTACGGTTTTCTTGAAAGCCTCATCCCGGATCTCTCTTCTGCAGGTGATTATTACTACGGCTTCATGGATTTGGACGGTGATGATAATGATGAGTTTATCATCATGCAGAAAATCAATGATGATGAATTTACCTATCACGGTATATACAGTCTGGATGGCGGCGAGCCCTATATGATTCTGGAGACGGGTCTCTGGGACAGATGCAGAGCCTTCGTATACAGTGACGGAACCATTGAGGTTTTCGGCTCCTCCGGGGCTGCCGACTACACCAGCGAATTCTACAAATTTGATGACGGTGAACTGGAACTTGTTGAAACTGTTGGTTCTGATGATGGAGACAAATACGACAAGGTTACTGAAAAATACAGATCTCTAGGTGCTCCGGACATTGAGTGGATATCATTCATAAAGTAAAGTAAGAGATTAAAAGCAGCATCGGACAAATGCTGCTTTTTGTTTTGCAAAGATTTCACCGGGTTTTGCGAAACTCCCGTCACCGCTCCTCCCGGAAATAGTTGTTACCCAGATCGCCCGGAGGCTGACTCTCCCGCTTGTTTTTGTATGTTGCAAGAATTACTATTAAAATTGTACTGATATACGGCACCATGTCGAAGAGGTATTGAGAGAAATCAAATCCCAGCGTCTGCAGCTTAAGCCCCAGGATACTGAGTCCGCCGAAGAGAAAGGCTCCGAAGAATCCCTTGATAGGATTCCAGGCGACGAATATTACCAGAGCTACTGCAATCCAGCCTCTGCCGTTCACGATATTTTCCTGCCATATAGGCATTCGTACTACAGACAGATAAGCACCGCCCATTCCGCAAAGGGCTCCGCCTATAAGAATGTGCACATATTTGTAAAGGTTAACATTGATGCCTGAAGCATCAGCCGCTTCGTTGCTTTCACCAAGGGCTTTCATGTTTCTGCCCCATCTGGTTTTGTACATGTATATAGCAGCCAGTATGGTAACAATATAGCTAAGATACACGAACGGATCCTGCTCAAAAAATATAGGTCCTATTGCCGGAATTGAGCTGAGTCCCGGAATCGGCATCTTGGCGAAGAAATTGATTACATCGGTCGGTATGGTTGAGCCGAGAAGAGGTCTTCCCACAAACTGTGCGAATCCTGTTCCGAATATGGTCAGCGTCAGACCCACGACAACCTGATTTGCTCTTAATGTTACAGTAAGTACTCCATATATGAGTGCTCCCGCAACTCCTGCCAGTGCGGCAGCGAGGATTGCCATCGCAGGACTTCCCGTGCTCTGTGCGGCAGTAAATCCCATAACCGCACCCATAAGCATCATTCCCTCAACTCCCAGATTCATACTTCCTGACTTCTCGGTAATCAGTTCTCCTATTGTAGCAAATGCCAGAGGTGTCCCGGCAACTATACATGCAGCTAAGAATGTCGTCATTTTACGCCACCTCCTTAACCTTGCCGAAGTGAACCCTGTATCTGATAAAGAATTCGCTTCCCAGAACAAAGAACAGTATCAGGCCCTGAACCACGTCAGATACAGAGCTGGAAACTCCCAGTGCAATCTGTATATAGTCACCGCCCTGCACGAGAATTGCGAAGGCCAGACATACGAACAGTGTTGTTATAGGATTCAGCTTCGACAACCATGCTGTAATGATGGCGGTGAAGCCGCAGCCCCCTGCTATGGTCGATACCAGCGTCAACTCCATGCCTGATGCCTGGATCATGCCGGTAAGTCCGCAAAGCCCACCTGAAATCAGCATGGCTACAACAATAACCTTTCCTATGTTCATGCCGGCATATCTGGCGGTTTCAACACTTTCGCCTATAACCGAGATTTCGTATCCCAGTTTAGTATGGTTAATAAGAAAGTAGATAAATATAACTCCCAGAATGGCAAATACCCATCCGATGTTTACACCCCAGGTCTTTGGCAGAATGAAATTCTCACTGAAGTTGGAAATTCTCGGAAAGCCGTTAAAGCCGGGATCTCTCCACGGTCCCGCCTGCAGATACATTACGAATTTGATTGCTATGTAGTTCATCATAAGGGTGAATACCGTCTCATTGATTCCCCACTTAGCCTTGAAAAATGCGGGAATAAATGCCCATATTCCTCCGCAAAGCATGGCCGCCAGAATCATGAGAATGATGGCTATAACCTGTGGTGTTCCGGGGCTCATGTTCAGGGCAACGAATGTGGCACCGAGAGCACCCATGGTAATCTGTCCTTCAGCTCCTATGTTCCAGAACTTCATCTTGAAAGCCACTATAATTCCCAGCGATGTGATAATCAGAGGAACTGCCTTGGTGAGCATGCTCTTGATTCTCATCTCTGTTCCCAGGGAGCCAACAATCATTTGCTTAAAAACATCTATAGGATTTAGTCCGAAAGCCAGAATTATCAGTCCTGCACATACTATGGAGAGCAGAATTGCCATAATTGTAATTACTATTTCCTTATTCAGGGGAAGATCATCGCGTTTGGTGATTCTTACAATATTTTTCATTATGCACTCACCTCGCCTTCGGCTTCTTTGGGAATTTCTTCCTGCTTGCCCGTCATAAGCAGACCGATATCTTCCTTCGTCACTTCTTCCGGATTAACGATACCCGTGACCTCTCCATGACAGAGAACCATAATTCTGTCGCATAGCTCCATCAGCACATCCAGATCCTCGCCGACGAAAAGAACACCCACTCCATTCTCCTTCTGCTCATTCAGAAGATCGTATATTCTATAGGATGCTCCGATATCCAGGCCTCTTACAGCATATGCCGTAATCAGCACCTTTGGTGCCGCATCAATTTCTCTGCCAAGCAAAACCTTCTGGATGTTACCCCCGGACAATCGCCTTACCGGAGTATATATGCTCGGTGTAAGAATATCCAGCTGATCCACTATTCTCTTTGCCTTTTCCGTACAAGGTCCCCTTCTCAAAATAATTCCAGGCTGATTCTGATAGTCCTTAAGAATCATATTATGGACTATATCCATTCCCCCGACAAGACCCATGCCTAATCTGTCCTCCGGAATAAATCCCATTCTTATTCCCAGCTTGATAATATCTCTGGGCGTTTTTCCGATGAGGTTGTCCCCTTCGAAGAAAATCCTTCCCTTCTCTGCTTTTACTAGTCCCGCGATTACCTCGCAAAGCTCTTTCTGTCCGCTGTTGGCAACACCCGCAACCCCCAGAATCTCGTGGGAATTCAGATCGAAGCTCACATTGTTTAAGGCAGCCTTTCCTTCGCTGTCCAGTACGGTCACTTCATCCATGTGAAGGAGATGCCGCTTGTTTTCAAATATCGGTTTGTCTATGGAAAGATCCACTTTCTTCCCCACCATCAGCTCTATAAGTTCCGAAACCTGAACCTCTCCGGTGTTTACGGTTCCCACCGCTTCTCCCTTCCTGAGTACAGTTACCCTGTCCGAGATTTCCATTACTTCATTGAGCTTGTGGGTAATGATGACAATTGATCTGCCATGTTCTTTCATGGCTCTGATTACACGGAAAAGCTTGTTTATTTCCTGCGGCGTCAAAACTGCAGTAGGCTCATCCATAATAAGGATTTCAGCACCTCTGTGGAGAACCTTAAGTATTTCAAGTGTCTGCTTCTCCCCAACAGACATTTCATACACCTTCTTGTCGGGATTGATGTCCATACCGTACCTGTCGGAAAGCTCCTTTATCTCCCGGGTCAGCTTTTTTCCGTGAGTGAAAAAGTCGGTATTCTGACCCAGCACGATATTCTCTTTGGCTGTCATTATGTCAACAAGCTTAAAGTGCTGATGAATCATACCGATGCCTTTTCGTATGGAATCCTTTGGAGCCGCGAATCTTACTTCTTCTCCATTGACCTTTATAGTTCCCGTATCGGGCGTATATATGCCGGAAAGCATGTTCATCAGCGTGGATTTGCCTGCACCGTTCTCCCCCAGAAGTGCATGAACCTCACCCTTTCTTACCTCAAGGCTGACGTTGTCATTGGCCTTTTTTGCGCCGAAAGATTTGCTTATATTCCGCATTTCGATTGCAAGATTTTTTGGCAATTTCGTTCCTCCGAATATGTCCATAATAACAGCATAAGGGACACCGCCCTGCGGGTCCCTGTTCAGCTGTTATTTCAATTTACTTATATTTACATTGGCCGCTTGGTTATTTGGCGTCAGTTGCGCTTACGCCCTTGATTACGTTATCGATCTTCCAGATCTCTTCGTCTGTGAGAGTCTGCCCTTCCTTGCAGAGAGCCGTTCCGTCCACATACTGAATTGCTCCGGAGAACACCTTGAATTCCTCTGCAATCATCTGTTCCTTTATCTTTTCGATTTCGGCAACTACATCGGCAGGCACCATGGCACCGAATTCATCAATGTTAATCATGCCGCTTGCCATCGTTCCGTAAGTTGAGAAAGGAACCGTTCCCGTAGGAGTAAATTCTCCTGCCATGATCTGGTTGAATCTTTCAGCGAAGTATCCTGAGAAGTCCCAGTAAGGAGCTGTCACATAAGCATCTCCCGCTGCATTGTTCTTCAGATTCCAGCCTGTTGCATATTTGCCTGCCTCAGCGGCAGCAATCTGAGTTGCTGTTGAATCGGCATGATATGTAAGTACATCACATCCTGATGCCAGGAGCTGTTCTGCGGCAGCCTTCTCCTTATCAGCATCGCCCCATGTCTGAATATATACAACCTGTACTTCTATGTCAGGATTTACTGCCTGAGCACCCAGTGTAAAAGCATTGATTCCTATCTGTACTTCTGTGAAAGGAAATGCTGCTACATAACCCAGTTTGCCTGACTCTGAAGCCGCAGCACTTGCCATACCGGACAGATATCTTGCCTGCTCCATTGAACCAAAGAAGTTCTCCATATTGGAGTCATTCTGCCAGTTTCCGGAAAAGTGCAAGAAAGTAACATCGTCATAGTCACCGGAGTTTGCCAGCTCATCCATAGCTTCACCAAAACCGTATGAGCAGCCTACGATGATTGTGCAGCCCTGGTCAATCATATTCAAAGCAACGTCCTTAACTGTTTGCTTATCTTCAGGAGTGTTCTCGTTCTTTACCAGTTCAACACCTGTTTCATCGGCAGCCGCTTCCAGTGATTCGTCCATAACCTGGGTGAAACAACCGTCATTAGCTGATCCGATATAGATACAACCAACCTTAACTCCTGCTTCGCCGCCGTCATCTTCTCCACCGCATCCGGTGAATATCAGTGTAAACGCGAAGATCATAGTGATGGCAAGTACCAATGATAATACCTTTTTCATTTTTCTTCCTCCCATAAAATGAAATTCTTTTAGAAAATAACAAAGACAGGTATCCCACCTGTCTGCCAAATATAAACGATCCCGAGCCGTTAAACGACCTCTCAAAATCAACCAATAGTCATAACTAAGGCGTTATGGTAGATACGCACTAACCGTTTCTTCGTGCTTATATCGGCAAATATTTACTTCGGGCATATGAATGTCTCAAACACCATATGTTGTGTCAATATAATGTCGATGACACTCCTACCCACAATTTGAGTTTACATCCTTAAGCATGTGGTGTCAAGAGTATTGAATGAAAAAAGCAGAAGCATTGTCGCTTCCGCTTTCGTTTTATATTTCAGGCTTTATCCCCAGTAATTTCCGAAAATAATAAGAAGATATATCGTTGACAGCACAATTGACATTAACATCATAGGCATCCCGATCTTCATGAAGTCGATGAATGAAATCGGATATCCTTTTCTGCTGGCGATACCTGTAAGAACAACGTTGGCCGATGCACCGATTATAGTTCCGTTTCCACCGAAACATGCACCGATGGATACTGCCCACCAGAGAGGCCATACATCGATGCCTTCCGCCTCCATGGTAAGAATGAGCGGAATGAGTGTTGCTACGAATGGAATATTATCAAGCACAGCTGACAAGAGAGCGGAAACCCACAAAATGACGAGCATGAGAGCAACATAGTGGGTTCCTGTTGCATGCATCATTGACTCTGCCAGCACCTGAATCAGACCAACTTTTTCCAGCCCGCCAACTACCATGAACAGGAATGTAAAGAATATAATTGTAGGCCATTCCACATCCATTACGGTTTCCTCCACATCCTGCCTGCCAACGAATATCATCAACGCTGCACAGGAAAGTGCGATTATGCTGGTCTGGATTCCAAGCTTATCGTGAAAAATAAATGCCAGAGCTGCAATGCAAATCACAATTATACTCTTTACAAACAGAGCATGGTCTCTGATTTCGTTTCGTTCATCCATTTGCATAATGAGTGCCATCTTTTCCGGTGTAACCGAAAGGCGCTTCTTATATAGTATCTTAAATGCGTAGATTGTTGCAATCATTACAATTACCACTATAGGACCGTCATAGATAACAAAGCTGATAAATGGGATTTCCGCTGCGGAGCCTATCATTATGTTTGGCGGATCGCCGATAAGCGTTGCCGTACCGCCTATATTGGATGCAAGTATCTGAGTCATCAGGTATGGTACCGGATTCAGCTCAAGCTTGCTGCATATGCTGAATGTCATAGGTCCGATGAGAAGAACAGTCGTGACATTGTCCAGGAAAGCCGAAAGACAAGCAGTGATAATCATGAAATAAGCCATGATTTTCCACGGATTCCCTTTGGCGATTCTTGCCGCCTTAACTGCAAGGTATTCGAAGATTCCCGAGTTCTTGACAACAGCGACCAGCATCATCATGCCCAGCAGAACTCCTATGGTGTTGAAGTCAACATAGCCCAAAGCCTCTTTAGGTTCGAGAACTCCCAGCAAAATCAGGAGAACAGCTCCTATCAGCGCACAGGCTGCACGATGAAGCTTATCCGATACAATTACACCTATTACCAGTACGAAAACTACTATTGCTATAATCTGAGAGACAGTCATTATCTTTTCTCCTTTTTACATATAACCCCTGAATATAATCTATGAATTTCAGGGATAAGTCAAGGGGTTTCGGCACAAAAACCCGGGTGGCGCCGGGTTTTTGTGCTACTCATTATTTAGTTTGGAAGAACTTGATCGTCTCCCTTTATTTGAGAATGGAATAAACCATTTCTCTCCTTAATTAATACATGCGAATGTTGTGTGCTCTGTTATAGAGATTCGCAATTAAGCTTCGGCAGCAGCTAATGCAGCCTTCTTTTCAGCTTCTCTGTCTTCCAGAACCTTCTGGTATTCTTCTTCAGTCATTTCAAACATACTGATTCCCGTGAATCCGTAAAATACTGAAACAATCGGATTGATGTAGTTAAGGAATGCGAATGGAATGTATCCGCTGTTTACTCCCAGGAATGATCTCATGGTAGCTCCACAGGTGTTCCAAGGGAAGAAGTTTGAAGTGAGTGTTCCGGAGTCTTCCAGACATCTTGACAGACATCTGTGAGCCAGTCTTCTGTCTTCGAATGCTTCCTTGAACATTCTGCCCGGCAGTATGATAGCAAGATACTGGTCGCAGCAAATGGCATTTACTATCAAACAAGACAGTTCTGTTACCAGTACCAGACCGCCTCTTGTGCCTCTTGCCAGCTTCAGGAGTATTGCAGCAATCGAAGCCATAACACCCGTTACGTCTACAATACCTCCGAAGCACATTGCCAGCATGATAAGGGAAATTGTCCACATCATACTCTGGAGGCCGCCGCCAACCAGCAGGTCGGCAATCTCCGCTCCCGTATCCGCATCAAGTCCCTCAGGAACAACAGGTTCGATTTCATATCCGTAGTTCAGCATACCCAGTGCCTGCGATTTGCCCTCGTCACCGAAACCGGTCGGAAGAACCTTGGTTCCCTGGAATGCGGCAAACGGCACACCCAGCAGCACGCCGCCGATAAGGGCAGGCAGTGCAGGCATCTTAACGACTATCGCTACGATTACGAACAGAGGCGGGATCAGGTATATAATTCCTACCGAGAAGTTCGCCTCAATCATTGACAGAATGCCATCAATTGTGGATTCATCCGCACTTCCGCCCTTGTGGGTCAGACCTACAATCAGGTACAGAATCATAGCGATGGTCCATGAAGGACCTGTTGTCCATACCATAGCCTTTATGTGTTCGAACAGCTCGGAACCTGCGACTGCAGGAGCCAGGTTGGTTGTATCGGACAGAGGTGACATCTTGTCTCCGAAGTATGCCCCGGAAACGATAGCGCCGGCTGTCATTATATTAGGGAAGCCCAGAGCGGTACCTATACCGATAAGAGCAACACCCATGGAACCTGCCGTTGACCATGATGAGCCCGTAGCCAGCGATACGATTGAGCACAGCAGACATGCTGTGAACAGGAAGATCCCGGGAGCGATAACCTTGATGCCATAGTACATCATTGTAGGGATAACGCCGCCGGCTTTCCATGATGCG
This sequence comes from Lentihominibacter sp., assembly GCA_050953465.1. Taxonomy (GTDB): domain Bacteria; phylum Bacillota; class Clostridia; order Peptostreptococcales; family Anaerovoracaceae; genus Lentihominibacter. The sequence goes on from JBMNMR010000002.1 coordinate 222,177, forward strand.
ATCATTGCACCAACTACTGCCAGAATAAGCATAGCCTGCATTGATCTGTTTATAGCAGCCAGGATACCCTGCTCCATGTAGGACCATTTCCAACCGTTAGCCATTCCGAATATGCCGGCTACACAAGCTGCAAGGATGAGACCCAGATGAGCTTCGCCACCGCCATCAAGCATAACGTTCCAGAAAAGGAACACTATCATTGATAGTATTACGATGAGGCACTGCCACATTGGTATTTTTCTACCCATAAATAATTCCTCCTCACAAAAGTTGTGATTAATAAATTGAAAAAAGTATTAAAATAATTAAATAAATTAAGACACGCCCAAAACGCGCCACCCCAGAGCGTGCCTCCGCACACTCCCATATTATGCATATAATCCTTCCTTTACAATCGGAATAAAGTATTAAAAACAGGTTAATCTTTTGAAAACCCCATAAAAAACGGTAGCACTTTAGTGCTACCGCCATAAAATATCAATGTTTTTTCTTTTTACCATTTCCATGCAGATTATTCGCAAGGCTCATCATTTATTATGCAAATAACTCCTACTCTGCTCTTAACACCTGTTTTTCTGAAAATGTTATATATATGTGTTTTAACCGTGTTTTCAGACAGGAAGAGTATCTCCGCAATTTCTCTGTTGCTCTTGCCGCCGTAAATAAGTTCAATCAATTCCCGTTCCCGAGATGTCAGCCCGTACAGAGAACAAACCTCATCTATTCTTTCAGATAACTCCCACCTGGAACCCGAAGTTTTTAAAACATCCGTCTCATCTGTATCAACTCCCTTTGAAAAAAAGGCAGGAACTATATATCTGTTATAAACATATACCAGAGCAGCTCCGCTGATTATAAGCCAGAAGACAATTGTCAGATCCAGAGGCTCCCTGATGAAATCACTGTCCCCCCAGTAAACCGAAGTTTCTCCCCAGAAATAGGATCCGTAGTTCCACAAAAGAAGTGCTGTCACAACGGACAGGTAATACATGCTTCCCCTGTCATTCTGTACCGCCGCAAAGATAATATGAGCAACGGACACACCCAAAAATGCTACAATCAGAATAATATCCGTTGACAGCAACAGCCATTTGATCGTATAGAAATACTGCACATTTAAAGCAAAAGTCAGAATCAGCCACAATACGGCATAAAAAATCAGATAATTCTTAACTGTCCTATTCAACAATTTAAGAGCTTCTCTACGCACTATTTTTTCCTGAACCAAAACCCACATAAACATAGTTACAGCAATTATACAGCTGCCTATCCGCATGACCTCCATGCTGCTGAAGTTCCCTATGACATAGTTCCAGTAATATATCCCCATGTCATACATGCACATTATAAGCAGGCTGAGCAAAAAAAACATATGAGCTCTGCTCGTCTTGCTGTTTTTTCTCTTTGCCACCAGCATACAGCATGTTATTCCCGCAACAATCAAGACGATGCAGGCTATGTAGCACATCAGGATTATCTCTTTTGTAAACAACTTTTTTCTCCTCTGGAGGCAAAAGCTCCGCCTTGTATACTACTCCACAAATGCCTCGTAAATTGCCTTTATTGCCGCATCCATATCTCTGTTTTCAACACCGACGATAATGTTCATCTCGCTGGAACCCTGATCAATCATCCGGATGTTTATATCCGCTTCGGCAAGTGCTGTAAATAAACGGGCAGCAGTACCTTTTCTGGCGGCCATTCCCGCACCTACTGTTGCTATAAGTGCCAGGTTTTCAGATACCTCAATTGAATCCGGCTTAAGCTGACGGTCAAATTCTTCCACCAACTCTTCCAGCTTGCCGTTGAGCATCCGTTTATCTATTATGACCGACATTGTGTCTATGCCTGAAGGCAAATGTTCTATAGTCATATCATGATCTTCCATTATTCCTGCGAGTCTTCTGATAAAGCCCTTCTCTCGTGCCATGTGATGCTTATATATCCCTATTACAGTAAAGTCCTTCTTCCCTGCAATTCCGGATATAATATGCTCACTGTCGCTGTAAGGCTCGGCCGTAATCATCGTTCCCGGATCCAGAGGGCTGTTGGTGTTTTTTATGTTTATCGGGATGTTCTGCACTTTGGCCGGATAGATAGCCTCCTCGTGAAGTACGGAAGCTCCCATATATGCAAGCTCCCTCAGTTCCATGTATGAAATTGTGTTTATCGGTTTAGGATTGTCTACGATTTTCGGATTTGCCATAAGAAAACCGGATACGTCCGTCCAGTTTTCGTATACATCGGCCTTCATGGCACTGGCAATCAGTGCACCGGTAATATCAGAACCGCCTCTTGAGAAAGTTTTGATGCTTCCATCAAGCTTTTCCCCGTAAAAACCCGGAATAACAGCATTTTCATGACGACCCAGGACTCTGGCAATGGATTCAAGAGTAATTTCCTCCAGAAATTTGCCCTTGTCGCTGAATCTGATCATATCCTTGGAATCAACGAAATCATATTCCAGATATGCAGCGACAAGTTTGGCATTGAGGTATTCGCCTCTGCTGGCAATGTACTCAACAGAGGCTCCGTTTTCAATCTCCCGGAGTATTGTATCCATTTCTCCCCTGATGTCCACATCTACCCCTAGATCCACTTCTACAGCCAGGTATCTGTCATAAACAACATGAAAAATCTGCTCATAGGGTATATTATGCTCAACATGGGTTTTGCACAGATACAGGAGATCCGTAACCTTGCTGTCATCTGCAAAACGTTTACCGGGTGCAGACACTACTACATATTTTATACTGTCATCATTGTGTACGATTTCCTTTATCTTTTTAATCTGTAATGCATCGGCAACGGACGAACCACCGAATTTAGCTACCTTGATTCCCATCGTATTTACCTTTAATAATTATTTTTTAACTCTGCCTTAAGTTCTTCAACCTTGTCCAGTTTTTCCCACGGGACATCTATGTCGGTTCTTCCGAAATGCCCGTAGGCGGCAACCTGCCTGTAAATCGGTCTTCTTAAATTCAGATCTCTGATGATTGCTCCCGGCCTTAAATCAAAATGCTTTTCCACAATTTCTGCCAGTCTCTCATCGGAGAATTTGCCCGTCCCGTAGGAGTCAATCGTGATTGATACAGGCCTGGCGATGCCTATTGCATAAGCCAGCTGAACCTCACATTTATCGGCCAGCCCGGAAGCAACCATATTTTTGGCAACCCAGCGAGCTGCATATGTAGCACTTCTGTCAACCTTTGTAGGATCCTTGCCGCTGAATGCTCCGCCACCGTGGTGTGCATATCCCCCATAGGTATCGACTATAATCTTTCTTCCTGTAAGTCCCGAGTCGCCCTGCGGTCCCCCTATGACAAATTTGCCCGTCGGATTAACAAAATACTTCGTTTCTTCATCCAGAAGTTCTGCAGGAATTACAGGCCTGATTACATGCTTAATAAGATCTGCTTTTATCTGCTCCTGTGTTGCTTTAGGGTCATGCTGCGTTGAAATAAGAACCGTATCAATCCTTTTAACCCTATCATCGTCGTACTCCACCGTTACCTGCGTCTTCCCGTCGGGTCTAAGATATGTCAGGGTTCCGTTCTTTCTGACCTCAGTCAGCCTTATGGCCAGCTTGTGAGCCAGTGAAATAGGCATCGGCATAAGCTCCGGCGTTTCGTTACAGGCAAATCCGAACATTATTCCCTGATCCCCTGCCCCGGTATCGTGATCGGCATTTGTCTCCTCATCAACGCCCAGAGCTATGTCAGGTGACTGCTCATCAATTGATGTCATAATAGCACAGGTTGTTCCATCGAATCCGTATTTGGCTCTGTCGTATCCTATGCCTACAATTACATCTCGTGCCAGCTTCGGAATATCAACATAGCAATCAGTGGTTATTTCCCCCATAACCATGGCATAGCCTGTGTTTACGGTGGTTTCCGCAGCAACTCTCCCTGATGGATCTTCTGCCATAATCGCATCAACTATGGCATCAGAAATCTGGTCACAAATTTTGTCAGGATGTCCTTCTGTAACGGATTCCGATGTAAATAATTTTTTCATTGTGCTCTCCTTATTAATATCTGTTTTATCCACACTACATTGCATTATATCGCACTTATACTTGTTTTTCCATTGGTTTATTGTATACTTTTCATATGAAAAAGAGCGATTTAAAAATAATAAAAGGAGGTATATCCCCCGACATAAATACGCTGCGAAAGGATTTTGTTTCCGCATATGCTACGGATACTCGTCTGATGGGAGTACTGGCTGTATATGCACGATGGAACATTGTCAAACCTTCTCACATTTCCCCTGAGGAGCCTGATCAGCTCCACCAGTTTTTTTATATTGACTGTGAAGAGACGGGGCTTGAAACATACACCTCTCACCCGGGTACCGACGTGGTCGGAATTGAAGTTACGGAGCAGGCTCTCGTAGGCGGTCTTGGTGCCAAAAGAATTGAGCTGAACGAAAGATCACTGCGCGGACTTCTGTGTCACTGGCGCAGATTCAATGAAAAAAACAATCTCCCTTTACCCGGCAATTACCCCGAATACGGATTCATTCTGGAGCCGGAAACGGTTCTGACAGCACAGGAGAAACATTCGCTTATGCAGGAACTGTGCAGCGAACTTGTTTCCGATTATCAAATTATAAACTATTTCCTTATGAGGTGTTTCGGGCGCGATTACGAGGGTGCACGATTTCTTACCGCATCAGAGGAAGGCACCGATAAATTCCCTTTAGACCTTTATGACAGCTACGTACGAGCCACCTTTTGCAAGAATGTGATTGATGTGGAGAAAAGATACAGCGATGGTTCCATTTCCTACCTATGTGAATCTCTCGTTGAAATGAACGGTAAATATGAAACCATCATTTCAAAAGTTGTTGTAAGGGAACATAAAGTAATAGGCTTTGAACACTGTTCCGGCTTCAAAGTAAGCGAGGCAGAGGCAGCTATGATGTTGGCAAAACCCGAGTTTATGACGGTCTGTGAAGTTATGCTCTCCGAAGAGGATATGGAAAAAAACCTGGGAGAATTTACGATAGGCCTTAACACGGTGATGTCCAAACATGAAAACGGACGCCTTTTCATGGCTTTCAAAGAGAGTAACAGCCATGTGAACAATCGCATCTTTATGCTGAGCAACGATGTCAAAGGCGTTTACTTCCTGTCCGACTACGGTCAGCTGATAGTAACTGCGTACAGCCTGAGTGACATACGCATGCTTGAAGCCACTCTGGCCGCCAGTCCCTTGTCACCTTACCTGGTACCTACAGCCAAGTATGAGTTTCATGAGCCTCTGCTGTTTGAATTCATACAGAGTGATTTTGAGGATTTCGATGATTTTCTTGACTTTCTGCAAGAATAGCTTTTATTTACTGTCCAAACTCTTCTGCTGCTTCTTTCATAATCTGAATTATGGGCAGGCTCTGCGGACAGTTCTCTTCACACTTACCACAGCCTATGCAGTCAGATGCATGATGACCCGGTGCAGTCCAGTTTTTATACTCCGTTGCCGTACTCGGATTTTTCTCAAAGGCATACCAGCTGTTCAGATATTCTATGATTCCCGGAATGTTTAACTTCTTTTCGCACGGCAGACAATACTCACACTTGGTACACTGATATCTGACAAGCCTGTTGTACTCGGCCGCAACTTTATTGATTAACTCTGCTTCCTCACGAGATATGGAGAATAATTCAGTATCAGAGAAAATAGCAATATTCTCATCCATTTGTTCCTTGCTGTTCATCCCGCTGAGAATTTGAATAACTCCCGGCTGTGATGCAACCCACTTGAATGCCGTTTTGGCAGGAGTCCTTTCAGCTTCTATTATCCCCTTTTCTTTGGCCTCATCCCATAGTTTCTGCACTGTCGGCGGGATTTTGTCTGTTATACGTCCGCCCTTCAGCGGCTCCATCACGATAACATCCACTCCGTGCTCACGGGCATACTCCAACCCTTTTAATCCTGCCTGTATATCCTTGTCAAGGAAATTCAGCTGAATCTGACAGAAGCTCCATGGAAAGGAATCAATCACTTCCCGGAAAAGCTCCAGATCTCCATGGAAGGAAAATCCGATGTTATCAATATTCCCTTCAGCTTTTTTCTGTTCAAGAAAAGACAGCACATTCAGCTTCTGTGTTTTTCTCCAGTTTGGCTTAATAATGTTATGAATCAGATACATGTCAATATGTTCTACATCAAGCCTTTGAAGCTGTTTGCTGAAAAACCTCTCCAGATCTTCTTCTGTTTTTGCCAGCCAGATCGGCATCTTGTCCGCCAGAATAACCTTCTCGCGATAACCGTCCTTTAAAGCTTTTCCTACTATCATCTCACTTCTTCCGCCGTGATAATTGTATGCGGTATCAATATATGTAATTCCGCGGTCAATCCCGTATCTTATCAGGTCAATTGACTCCTGTATATTTACAGTCCCGTCCTCTGCGGTCATCAATCTCATGATTCCGTGCCCAAGCATGGATGTTTCTCTGTTGAGGCCTCTGAATTTTTTCTTTTCCATTCTGTTTCTCCTTAGAAAATGTTATACTTGTTAGCAATACAATAATATCATAGGAAAGGATGATTAACCACATGAAGAAATTTACAAACGAAACTCTCTCAGAATTGCTGAATACCTTTCTCGATAATACCATGGAACAATACGACCTTCCTGGTCTGGCCATCGGGATATCAATCGGCGGTATTGCCGATGGCGATGCTCCCTGCCAATTTACAGGGGTACGCGGTTACAGAAATAACGAGACGAAGGTTTCTCTTGCACCTGAAGACATATTCCACTGTGCTTCAGTTTCAAAACTCTTCACGTCATCCGCCATACTGAAACTTATTGAAGGTGGTGCTTTGAACCTTGAGGATCGTCTGGCTGATTTGCTTCCGGACCTGGAAATAGATGATAAGCGATTTTTGAATATACGCTTGTGGAATCTTCTCACGCATACCTCCGGATTGGGAGACTGCGATGATTACCACTGGGATACACCTGAATTTGATGAAGATGCACTGAAGCGCTATGTCTATTCCGATGAAGTACGGCTGCAGCCCATGCGCTGGGAACCGCAGGCAGACCCTGAATCTCCGGCGAACAGCGATAGTTCCGGCAGTAAGTTCAGCTACAGCAATCCGGCTTACGAAATCCTTGGTCATATTGTTTCCGAATACTCAGCCGCATTGAGCGATGAACACTCTGCCGGAAAGCTTTCTTTCGAAGACTTTGTTGCACGCTACCTTATGGAGCCGGCAGGGATGAGCTGCTCCTCCATGAAAACATACGAGCGTGAAGGCTGGGCATCTTTGAGCTCGGAAATGCCGGAAACCATGGTCTTCCCCCATGAAAAGGGAGTTGACCGCTCAATAAACATTGTTACCTTCTATCCATATACCAGACAGCATGCTCCAAGTTCAACTCTTACTTCCAATCCGGGTGACCTGCTGAAATGGGGTCGGGCTAATATTAAGAGTTCTCGGGATGCTGCCGATGCGATTCTTTCACCGGATACATACAAGCAGGCTTGGCAGGAGTATGCCACTGTTCCCAATAACGGAGAAAAGATGGGGTTGGGCTGGTTCATGCGTAAACAAAAAATTGAAACCGGAGATACAAAAAATGAATTCACCCTTCTCGGCCATGAAGGTACCGATGACGGTTTCCGTTCCAGCTTCTGGATATGCCCGGAACTGGATCTGGTTATTACCGTACTGTGCAATCTGACCGGAGCTCCGACCAAACGAATATGCCGCCACCTGCTGACCGGGCTTTTTTAGTATTTTTATATTATCCGCTGCACTAAAAGGAGCTGCTGCACTGATCGCTCAGTGAAGCAGCTCCTTTTAGCATTTTGTTTAATTTGATTCAACCAGTTCGAGGAATACCACCTCTGCCGCATCTCCCCGGCGAGGTCCCAGCTTCAAAATTCTGGTGTATCCACCCTGTCTGTCTGCATATCTGGGTGCAATATCCTCAAATAACTGTGTCACTACTGATTCGTCATAGATAAAAGCCAATGCCTGTCTTCTGGCATGAAGATCGCCGCGCTTACCCAGCGTAATCATCTTTTCGGCCTGTCTTCTGGCTTCCTTAGCTCTATGCTCTGTAGTCTGAATTCTGCCTTCTCTCAGGAGGTCAGTCACCAGATTTCTCAGCATAGCTTTCCTATGAGCTGAATCTCTGCCTAATTTTCTATATCCTGGCATTTGTCTGCTTCCTTTCTTCTTATTCGTCACTCTCTCTTAAGCTGAGGCCCAGCTCTTCGAGCTTATTCTTAACTTCATCGAGTGACTTTTTACCAAGGTTTCTAACCTTCATCATGTCTTCTTCGCTCTTGTGAGTCAGTTCCTCAACAGTATTGATTGCCGCCCTCTTAAGGCAGTTGAAGGATCTCACCGAAAGTTCCAGTTCCTCGATAGACATCTCGAGAGCCTTTTCCTTCTGATTTATTTCCGTCTCAACCATTATTTCCATTCCTTCGGCTGAATCGTTAAGCTCAACGAACAATCCCAGATGTTCCTGCATAATCTTGGCGCCGATAGAAACTCCTTCACTAGGTGTGACTGAACCATCCGTCCAGATTTCGAGAATCAGTTTATCGTAATCCGTAACCTGTCCTACTCTTGTGTCCTCAACCGTAAAGTTGCACTTTAATATCGGCGTGTAGATTGAGTCCGTAGGAATTACGGAAATCGGAGTGCTTTCGTCCTTATTGTTTTCTGCGGCAACATACCCTCTGCCTCTGGCAAGGTTAATTTCCATTACAAGAGTGGCATTCTCATCCAGAGTCGCGATATGCAACTCAGGATTAAAGATTTCAACATCAGCATCGCCCAGAATTTCTCCGGCGGTAACTTCCTTCGGTCCGATGGCATTGATTATTACTCTCTTCTCGTTTTCACCTGTCAGTCTTACTGCCAGCTTCTTCAGATTAAGGATGATTTCGGTTACATCTTCCTTAACACCCGGAATAGTAGAAAACTCATGAAGTATACCGTCAATCTTTACAGATGTAACAGCCACACCCGGAAGCGAGCCGAGAAGAATTCTTCTCAAACTGTTTCCGAGGGTCGTACCATATCCTCTTTCAAGCGGCTCTACTATAAACTTGCCATAGTTTGCATCTTCGTTCGAATATATACATTCGATTGTTGGTTTTTCGATTTCTATCACTAAAACCCTCCTTTTCATTCCAGAACCATAACGATTGTTCTTGTTCGTCAGATTACTTGGAGTAAAGTTCGACGATAAGGTGTTCCTCAACCGGAGTATCAATCTGTTCTCTTGTAGGCAGATTCAGAATCTTTCCTTCCAGCTTTTCTACGTCAACAGACATCCATTCAGGAACAGTGATTGTCATTTCCTTAACTTCCTTAAATTTAGGATAGTTGGTGCTGTTTTCCTTAACCGTGATAACATCTCCGGCTTTAACCGTGTATGAAGGAATGTTTACCTTCTTGCCGTTAACTTTGAAGTGACCGTGATTTACCAGCTGCCTTGCTTCTTTTCTCGATGAAGCGAAACCCAGTCTGAATGCAACATTATCCAGTCTCGTTTCAAGCATAATCAGCAGATTTTCACCGGTCATGCCCGGCTTTCTGTCAGCCTTTTCAAACAGGTTTCTGAACTGAGTTTCCTGAAGTCCGTAGAACCTCTTTGTCTTCTGCTTTTCTCTGAGCTGTATAGCGTACTCTGAAGCCTTTGATCTTCCCTGCCCATGCTGTCCGGGAGCATAACCTCTTCTTTCCATAGCACACTTGGCACTGTAGCATCTGTCGCCTTTTAAGAACAGCTTCTGTCCTTCTCTTCTGCAAAGTCTGCAGTTAGCGTCTGTATATCTTGCCATATTAGTTTATCCTCCCTTCTATCAGACTCTTCTGCGCTTAGGCGGTCTGCAACCATTATGCGGAATCGGTGTGATATCCTTAATCATGGTGATTTCGAGACCTGCAGTCTGAAGCGCTCTGATAGCAGCTTCCCGGCCGGATCCCGGACCCTTAACGTAAACTTCAACTGTCTTGAGACCGTGCTCCATAGCACCTCTGGCAGCTTCTTCTGCAGCGGACTGTGCAGCAAACGGTGTCGATTTCCTTGAGCCCCTGAAGCCCAGTGATCCGGCACTTGACCATGAAAGTGCATTCCCTGCCATATCGGTCAATGTTACTAATGTATTGTTAAAGGTAGCCTGAATATGAGCCTGGCCTTTTTCAATATTCTTACGCTCTTTTCTCTTTTTTCTAACAGCTTTCTTAACAGCTTTAGCCATATCGTTCTACCTCCTTTACTTCTTCTTTCTGCCAACGGTCTTTTTAGGACCTTTACGGGTTCTGGCATTTGTCTTTGTATTCTGTCCTCTTACAGGTAGTCCTCTTCTGTGCCTGATTCCTCTGTAACAGCCGATTTCCATCAGTCTCTTGATGTTCATGGAAGTGTCCCTTCTCAGATCACCCTCTACGATGTAATCGGATTCAATAACTTTTCTGATCTTACCGGCTTCTTCTTCTGTAAGATCCTTAACTCTTGTTGAAGGGTCAATTCCGGTTTTTTCTAAGATCGCTCTTGAAGTTGTCCAGCCTATTCCGTAGATATAGGTCAGCCCGGCATCAATTCTTTTTTCATTTGGTAAGTCTACACCGGCTATACGAGCCATATTTTCCTCCTGTTCCCATCTTCCGTCACGCACAACGCACCTTACCCAGTGCGGGCATAATATAAACGGGATGTTCTATAAATAATAATAATTAATTAACCTTGCTTCTGCTTGTGCTTCGGATTTTCGCAGATAACCATTACTTTGCCTCTTCTCCTGATTACCTTACATTTTTCGCACATAGGCTTTACGGAAGCTCTTACTTTCATTTTCTTCCTCCTCCTGTGAATTGCGACAAGCTTATGCCTTGCCTCTCCATGTGATTCTGCCGCGAGTCAGGTCATAAGGCGACAGTTCAACCTTAACCCTGTCTCCCGGAATAATTCTGATATAGTTCGTTCTGATTTTTCCTGATACATGTGCAAGCACTTTATGACCGGTTTCCAGTTCAACTATGAACATTGCGTTTGGCTGTGCCTCAACAACTCTGCCTTCAGCTTCAATGACATCCTTCTTTGCCATGTTTATACCTCCAGTGTGAGCAGCTCGGGCTCACCATCCGTAATAACTACAGTATTTTCATAATGCGCTGCCAGTTTACCGTCAAGGGTGACAACAGTCCAGTTGTTCGATAAAATCTTTACTTCGTATTTACCTTCACAGATCATCGGCTCTATAGCAAAGACCATCCCCTTTGCCAGTCTCGGACCCCTTCCCCCCTTGCCGAAATTGGGGATTTGCGGAGCCTCATGCATATTACGTCCGATTCCGTGACCCACAAAATCTCTTATGACGCTGAAGCCTTCACTCTCAGCCTTAACCTGTATGGCATTTGAAATATCCGACAGTCTGCAGCCAACCTTGCAAAATTCCAGCCCTGCAAAGAAACTGTCCTTTGCTGCATTTATCAGATGTACAGCAACATCACTGACCTCTCCTACAGGGTAAGTTCTGGCGGCATCACTTACGTAGCCTTTATAAGTGGCTCCGACGTCAACACTGACAATGTCGCCTTCTTTCAGAATCCTCTTTTTATCCGGAATCCCATGGACAACCTCTTCGTTGATAGATACGCATGCACTTGCGGGGAATCCTCCATATCCCTTGAAGGTTGGAATCATTCCGTTCCTGCATATGGTATCTTCAACGAATTTGTCTATATCGGCAGTTGATAGGCCGGGTTTGATGATGTTCTCCAGCTCCTTCAGAATGAATCCCGTCACCTTGCCCGATGTTCTCATTAAATCAATCTCTGAATCGGATTTAATAATGATCATGCTTATTCACCTATTATGCCTGATATTATGTTAAATACATTTTCCAAACCTATTGTTCCGTCAATATGGACAATATTGCCGGCCCTTTCGTAGTAATCCACGAGAGGCTTGGTTTCGTTGTTGTAAACTTCTATCCTGTTGGCGGCGGTCTCCTCGTTATCATCCTTTCTCTGGACGATTTCAGATCCGCATATATCACAGATTCCTTCCTTTTTAGGAGGAATATTTATAACATGGTATGAAGCTCCACAGTTACTGCAGATTCTTCTGCCAGTCAGCCGGGCCATAAGTTCTTCTCTGTTCACTTCAAGATTCAGAACGTTGTCAATCTTGCTTCCCTTTGCAGCCAGGTACTTGTCCAGTTCTTCAGCCTGGAATACCGTTCTTGGAAATCCGTCAAGAAGAAATCCGTCCTTGCAGTCATCCTTGTCCAGTCTGTCAGTTGCTATTTCTACTACCAATTCATCGGGAACCAGCTTGCCGGCATTCATATATTCCTGGGCCTTCTTGCCGAGCTCTGTTCCATTCTTGATGTTTTCTCTGAAAATATCTCCTGTTGAGATATGAGGAATATTATATTTCTCAATAATCTTAGCTGCCTGGGTGCCTTTGCCTGCCCCCGGAGGACCCAATAAAATCAAATTCATAACTACCTCCTGTCTCACTCTAAACTGTGAGTGTCACACTACTTAAGGAATCCCGAGTAGTTTCTCATTACCATCTGGTTTTCCAGCTGCTTCATCGTATCCAGAGCAACACCCACTGCAATCAGCAGCGATGTTCCGCCGAAGTGGAAGTTCAATCCCCCCAGCTGACTTACGATTGTCGGCAAAATTGCTACCAGTGCCAGGAATACTGCTCCAACGAATGTGATTCTTGTCATTACTCTGTTCAGATAATCAATCGTTGTTTTTCCCGGTCTGATTCCCGGAACAAATCCACCGTTGGCCTTCAGGTTCTGTGCCACTTCTACAGGGTTAAAAGTAACCGAAGTATAGAAGTATGTAAAGAACATAATCAGTATTGCGTTAAATGCCGCATATACCCATACGCCCGGGGAACCCGTCGGAGCCAGCCATTTCTCAACCCACATTGCAGCATCACCCTGAGCATTCATGAAGTATGTAATGGTCAGTGGGAACTGCAGGAAGGCCATGGCAAAGATTACAGGGATTACACCCGCCTGATTAACCTTCAGCGGAATGTGTGTCGCCTGTCCGCCATACATTTTTCTTCCTACAACTCTCTTGGCATACTGTACGGGGATTCTTCTCTGTCCCTGCTGAATCAGGATAATGCCAACGATTACGGCTCCGCAGAAAATCAGGAATACAATCAACGTCACAATACTCATTGTTCCTTCCTGTAGCTTGTTCCATATCTCCTGAACGGCTGACGGAAGTCCGGCAATGATACCTGCGAAGATAATCAATGAGATACCGTTTCCGATCCCGTTTTCGTTAATCTGTTCACCCAGCCACATAAGGAATGCGGTACCTGCTGTGAGGACAAAGACGATTACAACTATTGAGAAAACGTCAGTGCTGATAAGTGCCTGTCTGAACAAGCCGATTGTTACACCTATGGCCTGTACAACAGCCAGACCGACTGTAAGATAACGTGTATACTGGGCAATCCTTTTTCTTCCCTCCTGCCCCTCTCTTGAAAGCCTTTCCAGTGCCGGAATGGCAATTGTAAGAAGCTGAAGAATGATGGATGCCGTTATGTAAGGTGTGATACTTAATGCAAAGATTGTGAAGTTACTGAACGCACCTCCTGAAAACAGATTGAACAGTGCGAATAATCCCGTTTCACTGTCAAAGGTCTGAGCCAGAATCTCTCTGTCCATTCCCGGAACCGGTACCTGTGCACCGATTCTGAAGATTACCAGCATTGCCAGCGTGAATACTATCTTCTTTCTTATTTCCGGAATGTTCCAGGCCTTTGCAACTGTTCTGAGCATCTCCATTAGATCACCTCTGCCTTTCCTCCGGCAGATTCTATTTTTTCAATTGCGGTCTTGCTGAATTTATGAGCCTGAACTGTCAGGTTCTTTTCCAGAGTTCCGTTTCCGAGAATCTTTATACCGTCTTTAACCTGCTTGGCCATTCCTGCTTCTTCTATTGTTTCGGGAGTAACTGTAGCTCCGTTTTCAAATCTGTTCAGGTCACTTACATTAATTACAGTATATTCTGTTCCCCATATGTTAGTGAATCCTCTCTTTGGAATTCTTCTGTATAGAGGCATCTGACCACCTTCAAAACCGAGTCTGACGCCACCGCCCGATCTGGAGTTCTGTCCTTTCGTTCCTCTGCCGGCAGTTTTACCCAGACCGCTTGCTGTACCGCGGCCCTTCCTCTTTGATACTCTTGTTGCGCCTTCTACCGCTTTTAATTCATGCAGTTTCATTTCCGTGTGCACCTCCTATCCTATAGTTCTTCTACAGTCAAAAGATGCGATACCTTGTTAACTGCACCTCTTGTCACAGGAGAATCAACCAGCTCAACTGACTGATGCAACTTCCTGAGACCTAACGCTTCTACAACTTTCCTCTGCTTTGGGGAAGCGCCAATAACACTTTTGGTCAATGTGACTTTTATCATTTTTGCCATTATTACTTCCTCCTTATCCTAAAATTTCTTCTTTAGTCTTTCCTCTTCTTCTGGCAACATCTTCAATTGTCATAAGGGTCTTCAAGCCTTCCAAGGTTGCATATGCCATGTTGCCGGTGTTGTTTGAACCGATGGATTTTGCTCTGATATCCTTAATGCCTGCTGATTCAAGTACTACACGAACTGATGAACCTGCGATTACACCGGTACCGGGAGCAGCCGGTATCAGGAGAACCTTGCCTGCACCGAATATGCCCATATGTCTGTGAGGAATTGTTGTTCCGACAATAGGAACCTTAATCAAATTTTTCTTGGCATCTTCTGTAGCTTTTCTAACTGCTTCAGGGATTTCCAGAGCTTTTCCGAGACCCACGCCAACATGACCGTCGCCGTCACCGACAACAACTGTTGCACTGAATCTCATGTTTCTGCCACCCTTAACGGTTTTAGCAACACGTCTGATATTAACTATGGTTTCAGTTAATTCCATCTTTGATGCATCTAAAGTATTTCGCATTCGTCTTACCTCCCGTTAGAATTTCAATCCTGCTTCACGAGCACCTTCAGCCAGTTCCTTCACTCTTCCGTGATAAAGGAATCCGCCTCTGTCAAAGCAAACCGCCTCGATTCCCTTTGCAAGT
The DNA here is from genome assembly GCA_050953465.1 of Lentihominibacter sp. Classification (GTDB taxonomy): domain Bacteria; phylum Bacillota; class Clostridia; order Peptostreptococcales; family Anaerovoracaceae; genus Lentihominibacter. The sequence continues at coordinate 237,280 of JBMNMR010000002.1, forward strand.
GCTCTCTTTGCGATAGCTTCTCCGACTGCCTTGGCAGCTTCCTTGTTGCCGCCATTCTTGATGTCAGCCTTTAATTCCTTGTCTATCGTTGATGCTGAAACAAGTGTAACTCCGTTTACGTCATCGATAATCTGAGCGGAAATATTCTTACTGCTTCTAAAAACACACAGTCTGGGCATTTCAGGAGTGCCGCTAAGGTTTTTTCTGATTCTGGCATGTCTGACAACACGCTTATCATTTCTGCTTTCTTTTGCCATATTGCTTTACTCCTTTCTTTACTGAACCCCGGTCTTGCCTTCTTTTCTGCGGATATATTCGCCATCATACCTGATACCCTTGCCCTTGTAAGGCTCAGGCTTTCTCCAGGCTCTTATATTCGCAGCATAGTTGCCGACCAATGCTTTATCAATACCTTTAACTACTATTGTTGTGGCATCAGGGGTTTCTGTTGTGATGCCTTCCGGATCCTTCAATTCAACAGGATGTGAGTATCCGATATCCATCACAAGGGTCTTTCCCTTCTTATCAGCCTTATAGCCAACGCCGGACAGTTTAAGCTTCTTTTCGTATCCGTTTGTAACGCCAATCACCATGTTGTAGATTAGTGTTCTTGCCAGACCGTGCTGTTCCCTGTCCTCTAAATCGTCACAGCTTCTCTTTACTTCGAGAACTCCGTTCTCGATTTCTACTGTTAACAGTTCACTTATTTTTTCCTGCAGCTCCCCTTTAGGTCCCTTCACGGAAACAACGTTTCCCTCAACCTTGACCTCTACGCCGGCAGGAATCTCAATAGTCTGTAGTCCTATTCTTGACATTTTTTACCTCCTACCAAACGTAACAAATTACTTCGCCGCCGATTCCCAGGTTTCTTGCTTCCTTGTCGCTTACAACCCCCTTTGAAGTTGAAATGATAGCGATTCCCAGTCCGCCGAGAACTCTAGGAACTTCATTAGCCTTTGCATAGGACTTTAGTCCCGGCTTTGAAATCTTTTTGATTCCGCTGATTACTCTTTCCTTCTCAGGGCCGTACTTCATGGTAACTTTGATAATACCCTGCTTATTGTCTTCAATCACTGCGAAATCTTCAATATAACCTTCTTCTTTGAGAATCCCCGCTATTGATTTCTTCATCTTTGAAGCCGGAATCTCAACAGTTGCATGACCTGCGGTATTTGCATTTCTGATTCTTGTCAGCATATCCGCAATTGGATCTGTCATTGTCATTTTTTAATTCTCCTTCCTCCATCAGTATTGCTGAACTTGTCCCCGCGATTGACCCTTCAGGGGCAGAGCGGCGGAATGTTCGCCGTCAGGAGCACAGTGCTTTAGCACGTGGTGCTCTACGACGCTGAACTTGTTCAGTTGAGTGTCACAGTGCTTTAGCGCGTGGTGCTCTACGACGCTGAACTTGTACGCAGACAAGTTTTGCAGCAACTTAACGGATAGTAAGCTCTACTAATTGATATATTTGTTTACCAGGATGCCTTTTTAACACCCGGAATTTCTCCCTTATAAGCAAGCTCCCTGAAGCAGATTCTGCAGATACCATACTTCTTTAATACCGAATGAGGTCTTCCGCAGATTCTGCATCTGGTGTAAGCACGGGTTGAATACTTCGGCTTTCTCTGCTGCTTAACCTTTAATGACGTCTTTGCCATCTTATCCTCCTTTATTCTTACTTTGCGAACGGCATTCCGAGTCCGGACAGGAGAGCATGCGCCTCTTCGTCTGTTTCAGCCGTTGTGGTGAATACGATGTTCATTCCCTTGATGGTGTCAACCTTATCATAATTGATTTCAGGGAAGATGAGCTGTTCTTTGACACCCATTGCATAGTTTCCTCTGCCGTCAAATGAGTTCTTGCTGACGCCCTTAAAGTCTCTTACTTTCGGAAGAGCGATATTGAAAAGCTTATCAATAAACTCGTACATGTTGTCGCCTCTTAAGGTTACCTTGGCTCCAACAGGCATGCCCTGTCTGACCTTGAAGTTAGCGATGGACTTTCTTGCCTTTGTTACTACAGGTCTCTGTCCGGTAATAAGTGCGATTTCGTTTACAGCACCTTCCAGCATTTTAGCGTTTTCCTTCGCTTCACCCAAACCCATGTTCACGGTGACCTTTACCAACTTGGGAACCTGCATAACGTTTTTGTATTTGAACTGTTCCATCAGTGCCGGAAACACGTCAGTTTTATAACTTTCTCTTAATCTTGCTGTCAAAACCGTCTCCTCCTTTCTCAGTCAATTTCGGCTCCGGTTGCTTTGGCAACTCTTACCTTCTTGCCTGCATCAACCTTGTATCCGATTCTGCTCGGCTTTTTAGCCTTTGTATCATAGTACATAACATTTGATACATCGATAGGACCTTCCTGGTGCTTGATTTCAGCGGCAACCTTCTGAGTCTGCTTCTGATGTTTTGTCTGCATGTTAATTCCTTCTACGATTACTTTGCCTTCTTTGGGAAGTGCTTTTAATACCTTACCGGTCTTTCCCTTATCTTTTCCGGTAAGTACAATTACTGTATCATCTTTTTTAATCTTCATTTACAGATGCCTCCTATAATACTTCCGGTGCAAGGGATATAATTTTCATAAAGCCATCTCTGAGCTCCCGGGCTACAGGCCCGAAAATACGGGTTCCGACAGGCTGCATATCCTCTTTAATAATCACTGCTGCATTTTGGTCAAACTTCACATTGCTGCCATCTGCTCTTCTGGCACCATGCTTGGTTCTAACAACAACAGCTCTGACAACATCGCCCTTCTTAACGACTCCACCGGGTGCAGCGTCCTTAACGGCACACACGATGATGTCCCCGATATTTGCATACTGGCGTCTTGTTCCGCCCAGTACACGAATACATAAAAGTTCTTTGGCTCCGGAGTTGTCAGCTACCTTTAATTTTGTTTCAGTCTGAATCATTGTCAGGTGCCTCCTTTACTTAACTTTTTCCACAATATTCACAAGTCTCCATCGCTTTTCTCTTGACAGAGGTCTTGTCTCCATAATTCTAACTTTATCTCCGATTTCACATTCGTTATTCTCATCGTGCGCCTTAACCTTTTTGGTTCTCTTTACAGCCTTGCCATAAAGGGAATGTCTTACGAAGTCTTCAACTGCAACAACAACTGTCTTATCCATCCTGTCGCTGGTTACGATACCAACTCTTGTCTTTCTCTTGTTTCTGTCAACTGCCATATTACATCCTCCTTTCTGTTAGCCCTGAACCTTCTCAAGCTCTTTTTCTCTGATTATTGTTTTAACTCTTGCGATATTTCTCTTTGTGTCTCTCAGCAAAATCGGGTTTTCAAGCTGTCCGGTTACGTGCTGGAATCTGAGATTAAAGAGATCCTTTTTCATCTTTAACAATTCTGCACTCAGCTCTGATTCTGACATTTCTCTGATTTTCTTTAATTCCATTATGCTTCACCACCCTTTTCCTTTTCTGCGATGGCAAACTTGCTCTTTACGGGCAGCTTATGTGATGCAAGTCTCATAGCCTCTCTGGCCTGAGCTTCTGTTACACCTTCGATTTCGAACATGATTCTGCCCGGCTTTACTACTGCTACCCAGTACTCAGGAGCACCCTTACCGGAACCCATACGTACTTCGGCAGGTTTCTTGGTTACCGACTTATGAGGGAAGATTTTAATAAAAACCTTACCGCCTCTTCTTATAGATCTTGTCATGGCAATTCTGGCCGCCTCGATCTGATTCGAAGTGATCCACCCACATTCTGTGGCCTGAAGACCATAATCTCCATATGTAATGGTGTTGCCCCTTGTAGACTTACCCTTCATTCTGCCTCTGTGGACTCTTCTGTGTTTAACGCGCTTCGGCATTAACATGATGCGTGTCCTCCTTTCACTTTTGTCTATTCTTCTGCAGGTGCTGCAGCTTCAGCTGTTTCAACCTGAGTTTCTTCAACCTGAGCTTCTTCAACCTGAGGCTCTTCAACCTTAGGCTCTGCTTTAGGAGTTTTCCTTACTCTTGGATTTACTGCCTTAGGAGCCTCTGCTCTTTCGTTTCTTCTGTCATCTCTTCTAGGTCTTCTGTCATCTCTTCTAGGCCTTCTTTCACCGTCTCTTCTCTTTCCTCTCTGGGTTCTTTCTTTCTTTTCTTCAGGAACGGAGTCCTTCAGACCCTTATCGAGAATTTCGCCGTTGTTTACCCATACCTTTACACCCAGCTTACCGTAGGTGGTATCGGCTTCCGCAAAACCATAGTCGATGTCAGCTCTAAGTGTATGAAGAGGAACGTTTCCTTCACTGTATTTTTCGGATCTGGCAATTTCAGCTCCGCCGAGCCTTCCTGATGTGAGAACCTTTATTCCCTTTGCACCGGCCTTCATTGTTCTTCCCATGGCCTGCTTCATGGCTCTTCTGAAAGATACTCTTCTTTCAAGGGCCTGAGCAATGCTTTCTGCTGTCAGCTGGGCATCCAGTTCAGCTCTTCTTATTTCCTTAATCTCGATGACAATATTCTTCCCTGTCATCTTTTCCAGTTCAGCCTTCAGGTCATCTATTCCTGTTCCGGACCTTCCGATTACCATACCCGGTTTAGCTGTCATAACGATGACCTTTAATTTGGTTTCTGCCGCTCTTTCAATAACTACTCTCGAAACGCCGGCAGCATATAACTTCTTCTTTACATGCTCTCTTACTTGATTATCTTCAACAAGGAAATCGGCAAACTTACTCTTGTCTGCATACCACTTTGAATCCCAGTTTTTAATAACGCCAACTCTTAATCCGTGTGGACTTACTTTCTGACCCATTAGTAAACCTCCTTTTCTTTAAGAGTGCATCCTATATGGCTGCTTCTCTTTAAGATGATTGATGCCCTGCCCTGTGCCCCGGCTTTCCATCTCTTCATGGTTGGTCCCTGATGAGCAAAAATATCGGCTACATAGAGAGTGTCCGTGTTCATTTCCTTAACGTCTGCGTTTGCTGCGGCTGACTGTACAACCTTTTCTACTACTTCAGCTCCTTTGCCCGGAGTAAACTTCAGAATTGTCAATGCCTCGTTTAAGTCTTTGCCTCTTACCAGATCAATAACAGGCTTAATCTTAGAAGGAGACATTCTTACGTATTTTGCGAGTGCTTTTGCTTCCATTGCTATCTATCTCCTTTCTTACTTTATTTTCTTATCAGCGGAACCGCCTTTAGAATGGCCTCTGTAGTTTCTGGTTGGAGCAAATTCTCCTAACCTGTGGCCTACCATATCTTCTGTAATGTATACGGGCACGTGCTTTTTCCCGTCATGCACTGCAATTGTATGTCCGACCATCTGAGGAAAAATTGTCGATGGCCTTGACCAGGTTTTGATTACTTTCTTTTCGTTAGCTGCGTTCATTTCGTCGATTGCTTTTAACAGCTTCGGTTCTACGAAAGGGCCCTTTTTCAGTGATCTACCCATTTATCTTTGCTCCTTCCTTCTTATTTCTCGCTTCGCTTCTTAACAATGTATTTATTTGACGGTTTCTGCTTCTTTCTTGTCTTATATCCAAGAGTAGGTTTACCCCAAGGTGTCACAGGACTCACTCTGCCGATTCCGGTCTTACCTTCACCACCACCGTGAGGGTGATCGTTAGGGTTCATGGCTGAGCCTCTTACTGTAGGCCTGAATCCCATGTGTCTCTTTCTTCCCGCCTTACCGATATGGATATTCTGATGATTTTCGTTTCCTACTTCTCCGATTGTAGCTCTGCATTCCATTCTGATCTTTCTTACTTCTCCGGACGGCAGTCTTATCAGGGCATAATTACCTTCTTTAGCCATGAGCTGTGCACCGTTGCCGGCGGATCTGGCTATCTGACCGCCTTTTCCGGGGTGCATTTCTATATTGTGGATAACAGTACCTATAGGTATGTTGGCTACAGGCAGTGCATTTCCCACCTTGATGTCAGCATTTACCCCTGATTCGATTACATCGCCTACTTTAAGAGCTTCAGGAGCAATTATGTATCTTTTTTCGCCATCTGCGTAATTGATAAGTGCGATGTATGCACTTCTGTTAGGATCGTATTCAATGGTAGCAACTGTACCCGGAATACCGTCTTTATTTCTCTTGAAGTCGATGATTCTGTACTTAGGTCTGTATCCTCCGCCTCTGTGTCTGACAGTTATCTTTCCTCTTGAATTCCTTCCCGCATGCTTTTTAAGTGTCACTGTCAGTGACTTTTCCGGTGTTGAACAAGTGATCTCCTCAAATGTCGGCCCCGTCATTCCCCTTAAACCGGGAGATGTCGGTTTGTATTTTTTAATTCCCATTTGTATGTCCTCCTGTTCTTACAGACTCTGGAAGAACTCGATTTCCTTACTGTCCCTGGTAAGGGTTACGATTGCCTTCTTTGTAGCGGCAGTCATACCTGAGTATCTTCCCATTCTCTTTTCTTTACCGATAACATTCATGATGTTTACTTTCTCAACATCCACATCAAAGATTTCTTCCACTGCATGCTTAACCTCTGTCTTATTAGCATCTACAGCAACTTTGAATGTGTATTTCCTGTTCTGTGCATCTTCCATACTTCTTTCGGAAATTACAGGCTTAATGATTACATCGTAAGGAGTCTTCATTATGCGTACACCTCCTCTATTTTCTTGACAGCTTCTCTGGTGAGAATAAGGTTTGTATGATTGATAATCTCATAAACATTCATTGTTCCCACAAGTGCCGTTCGTATTCCCGGAATGTTGGCTGCGGACTTGATTACGTTATCGTCCTTTTCTGCCATAACGATTAAAGCTTTCTTTTCTGCCCTGATGTTCTCAAGCATCTTTACCATATCTTTGGTCTTAGGCTCTTCAAACTTGATTTCGTTCATAACGATCAATTCCTGTTCCTGAGCCTTCGATGAAAGCATAGACAGCATTGCCAGTCTTCTGAGCTTCTTAGGCAGTGTATACCTGTAGCTTCTTGGCTTCGGTGCAAATACAACTCCGCCGCCTACCTGTGACGGGTCTGTCGATGAACCCTGCCTGCTGCGACCTGTTCCCTTCTGTCTGAAAGGCTTTCTTCCGCCACCTCTGACTTCAGCTCTGGTCTTAGCCGACTGAGTACCCTGTCTCTTGTTAGCTAAAATGTTCTTTACTACTGCATGAACTGCATTCTGATTTGGTTCAATCCCGAAGATCGCATCATTCAGCTCGATTTCTCCGGCCTGTGTGCCATCCATGTTAAGCATTGTAACTTTTGACATTCTGTTTCCTCCTTTCTGAAGTCATTTATTTATCCTGACCTTTAACTGCGTACTGGATGCGGACTATACCGCCCTTGTTCCCCGGAACAGCACCCTTAATCAGCATAAGGTTTTTCTCTTCAATAACTTTCACCAGTTCTACATTCTGAACTGTCACTGTATCGCGACCCATTCTGCCGGGTCCTGCATTACCCTTGAATACCCTTGAAGGATAAGTACCTGCAGCCAATGCACCGGCAAGTCTCTTGTGTTTTGAGCCATGTGTCATAGGGCCTCTGCGGTGTCCGTGTCTCTTGATATTACCCTGAGTTCCCTTACCCTTGGAGGTTCCTGTTACGTCCAGCTTCTTTCCTTCTTCGAATTCGGCAACCGTGATTACCTGTCCCACTTCGTAAACTTCGCCATCGGCAGGTCTGAATTCAACCAGATGCTTCATAGGCTTCAGGTCGTTCTTTGCGAAGTGACCTGTCATCGGTTTGTTTACTCTCTGTGGCTTGGCTTCTTCGAAACCAACCTGCACCCCTTCATAACCGTCTGTTTCGACAGTCTTTATCTGAGTTACTGTCATTGGACCTGCTTCAACTACTGTCACAGGAACCACTTGACCTGCTTCAGTAAATATCTGAGTCATGCCCAGTTTCCTACCTAAAATTGCTTTCATTTTTTATTATTCCTCTCTTTCTTAACAGCGGGCCAGTACACCATCGCTATAACGGCTTTGCATCTCGCCGGCCGACTCTTTGTCGGCGACCTTATAGCATGCTATGCGCTGTCCATTCTTAAGGGGAGTTCCCTTCGCATTTATCTTAAAGCTTGATTTCGATATCAACACCTGCAGGCATATCCAGCTTGGTCAAAGCGTCTGTTGTCTTAGCTGTTGCGCTCGTGATATCAATCAGTCTCTTGTGAGTTCTCTGTTCAAACTGTTCTCTGGAATCTTTATACTTGTGAACAGCTCTGAGAATAGTTATAACTTCCTTTTCCGTCGGAAGCGGAATAGGGCCGGAAACTTCGGCACCTGTCTTCCTGGCAGTTTCAACGATCTTTGCCGCTGAAGCATCCAAAAGTGCATGATCATAAGCCTTAAGCTTAATTCTGATTTTCTGTAATTCGCTCATTTCTTTCCTCCTATAACTTGCTTTAGTACAGTTTTCGCTATGCTTGTACAAAGGGTTCTGTGCCGGTTGTCGCTTGCTGCGTACACGCCTTCGTGTGTGTCCATGCCGGAAAACATAATAAAAACCAGCGAATCCCTTCCGCCCCCGATCAGAGTGGGGACTTCTCAGTGGAAATTCTCCGATAGCGCGGTAACTTCCCACTTCTTCGCCTTACACAAGCTCCACCATTCTACCAAAGCCTTTTCTCTAAATCAAGTACTTTTTAAAAATTTTTTCGAGACTTTTTTGAAACACAAATCCATTGTTTCCAATGGTTACAGCCCCTCATGTATGTACACGCTCGCTTGTGTGTCTTTTCTGTATAATATTTGGTGGTCCCTCATCTCTGATTACACAATATATTGTGGTTACAAAACCTTCATAGCAGCCTTGGACAATTAAAAGCGCGGAACCGAAAGGGTTCCGCGTCCTTACCCTATAATATACATTTTCCGGGGAATGTTTAGAACCCCAATTCGTCGTTAACCAGAATAACATGAACCCTGTCAGGGATACTGTTAAATCTGGTGACTATCGTATGGGAGCATATGGTATTGCCTGCAGACAGACATTCTCCGCATACCCCCGTTGAGGCACACGGTGTTTTCTTACCCAGACGAAGGCAGTTCGGAGGACAGGCATCACATTTTATGCGGTCAACGGCGCTATGCACATTGGCAGCAACCTTGTTGGCACCTATAACATAGATAACCTTGTCAGGTCCCCATATTACAGCAGCCATCCTGTTACCCGTACCATCAATATTGACAATTTCACCATCCAGAGTGATGGCATTGGCACTGGTCAGCATAATATCAGCATTGAATGCCGCTCTCTTGGCAGCCTTGGTAGCATCCGGATCAGGATTGGAATAGGGGTCCTGATAGTTGTAATCGCCTTCCTCAAGGATTTTGAGTATACCCAGCTCCTTCAGGGTCTCGCTTCCACCCCTGCTGACGGTCGAGCCTTCCGGAATCATTTCAACAAGAATCTTAAGTGCTTCTTCTCTGTCCTTGGCATAATAGCCTTTGATGTTTCTTTTCTTAAGATTCTTTACAATTGTCTCAAGTTTCTGTTTGTTTGCCTTTTTAACATTGTCTACTAACATTGTGTTCTCCCTTCTTTTTCTCTTTATTATATTCTGCATCCTTTAGCTTATCAGTATGGTCTCTCATCCGACAGCTCCGCAAGGAACCCTGTCACAGCATCATTCGCCAATCTGACAGAATCCCCAAGAGCTTTCCCGTTAATTATTCCGTATATAACAACCGCACTTACCAGATCTCCCGCCCCGGAAGTATCCGCATAGTTGAGAATCCGTTCAGGATGAACAATGCCGGTTTCTTTCTCATCCCGATAGTAAATGCCGCCGCTTTTCATCTTTATAACTGTCTTCTCAACACCAGACGCAGCGAACATTGAACTCGCAGCTTCCAACTGATCCGGTCCCAAAATAGGTCCTTTGAACATTGCTTCCGCTTCGGACCTTCCCGGCATTATGCTGAAAAAATTTCCCAGAATCCCGCTGTCGGCAATCTTTTTACCTCCTTCAACCGAGGCCGGGTCAAAGAAAAGCTTAGCACCGCCGTATTTACCGGCAATATATTCTATGGTTTCCTTCGGCAAGCTTCCATCCAGCATTATTGCATCGGCTCCATCCAGCAAATACGCTGCCTCATCTATAATTTGGGGAGTAATCATTTCAAGCATGTTTTCATTGGCTCTGGTAAATTCCACATCCCCTATAAAATTTCTTATCTGAACCAGCACTGAAGTCTGCCCCGGTATGTATCTGACGGCAGAAACGTCAATAGCCTTTACATTCTTCACTCCTTCGCCCATAGATGATAGCTCGGCAAGAGCAGACATACCCAGAGGGTCCTTTCCAACAACGGAGACAAAGGCCACTTCCTCGCCCATGCATGCCAGATGACGGGCCACATTGTAAGCACATCCGCAATGGCTGACAACAATATCGTCCTTCTTTCCTTCCGTCACGGGGCTATACCCGCCAAATGAATTGTCCTGAGAACCACTGCCCCAAAACTCATCCTCCATTGCCATACGCTCGGCATAGGCCGTCTGATAATCATCGTCCGTCGTCCGGATTGTCTGCCGCACCGGTTTTTCCTCCGGTGCATCGGGCAATGCCATCTTTAAGTCTACTTTTACTTTTACTCCACCTATTACAACTATCATATCCCCTCCTCAGCCAACAAAAACACTTCCGCCGATAAACTCCCTTACAATGGAATTATTCGGTACACAATCTTCCTCTTCAATAACCGCAAAAAATTTGAGAATATCCAACAATCTGAGCGCCTCACTGTATTCCGGCTGTTCCGGTGTTATTTCCCTGAGTAAAGGTTCCGCATACTTCTTAAGAATACCTATCTCATAAGCCATCACCGAATTGAGAACAATATCAGCCTCACCGGTAAACGGAAATATGTTCAGGTTCTCACCGGCTCTTACCTTTGGCCATGCTCTTATGGTTTCCGCCGCGCTGTAATCTCTGAAATTATAGTCTCGGACCATTCTTCTGAGCATTCTTGCTTCCGTAGTCGGAACCCTGTTATGCTGGTCAAGATTCAGCTGCGTCAGCGGGCTTATATATATCTTGAATTTCTTCTCATCATCAATCTGCTCCGTCAGCTTATCATTCAGAGCGTGAATACCCTCTATTATAATCGGCTGATTCTCATCAATGGATGTTATGCGTTTGCCGAAGACTTTGGTTCCCGTCACAAAATCGAATTCCGGAATATCAACTTCTCTGCCGGCCAGTAAATTGTTCATATGGTTATTGAACAGATTGATGTCCAGAGCATCAAGATTCTCGAAATTATAGTTACCTTTCTCATCCTTGGGTGTGTCCTTCCTTTCCAGAAAGTAATCATCAGTTCCCAGGTACAGCGGCTCCAGACCATTTACCTTCAGCTGTATGCAAAGCCTTCGAGCCGTAGTCGTCTTTCCCGCGGATGAGGGCCCCGCGATGAGAATGATTCTTTTTCTCTGTCCGCTGATTTTAGCGGCTATTTCAACGATTCTCTTCTCATAAAGAGCTTCACACATTAAGATCATATCTCTGGCTCCGCCACTCGCAATCACGTTGTTCAGGTCGGCCAGATATTGTACCCCCAGAAGATCCAGCCACTTGTATTCCTCCCCATAGGCCTTGTAAAGCATATAGTCGTCCACATACTCCGGCAACACATCAGGTTTGCCATAATAAGGGAATCTGAGGAGAATACCTTTCCTGTATTTCCTCAGTTCAAAAAGCTTTATGTATCCCGTTGAAGGAACCATCGGGCCAAAGAAATAATTTCTGTACTCATTCAAACTGTAGAATACTGCTTTGTATTCCGCTTCCGGAAACGCCTTTAAAAGCCTGGCTTTCTCCGGTCGTCCGCTTTCTTCCCAGATTTTTACGCCCTCTTCCTTTGACACAATCTCCTTATTAAACGGCAAATCCGCCTCAACCAGCCGGTGCATACGGGTCTCTATTTTCTTAACCACATCTTCCGGAACATCGTAGCGATCAGCATCGGGCTCAGTCTCTTCTTTCTCCTTAAGTCTTACGCTTATAAAGAAACCATTGTTGAGCGTGTTACTGATTTCTGCAGTGGCTGAGCTCTCCCCAATTTCTCCAAAAACTTCTTCAAAAGCCTTCAGGAATATCATGGACAGACTTCGCTGATAGACCAGATTCGCACAATGCTCCCTCATGTCAAGAAGCTCCACTGTATCCCCTTCTTTGACGGTTTCCGTAAGTTCGGTATCCAATCCGTTTACTCTGGCAATCAGAGCAGGATAAGGTAATTCCCCCTTAAAGGTCTCTGCAAGATCTGCAAGCACAATTCTCTCTTCTGTTACACCGCCTATTGTTATATTTTCAAAGTCCCCCCCGGGAAGTTTTTTTATTTTCAGTTTCATATTATCTCCGTACATTAAATGTTTGCTTAAATGCAAATACCCGCATAAAATTATAACACAAAAACAAGAAGCTGTCGCTTTCGGAATACAATATTCCTCCTGCACAGCTCCTCTTTTCTGATTGTTTTAACCTGCGCACATACGACACTTTTATCCTAAAGTTTTTCGTCTTCTGTGCCTGAGTCTGACTTCTCATCCTCGAATTCCGTAAACCCTGAAGCAAGCTCCTTGTCATCATCAACCGCCTCGCTCTTTGTCTCAGATGCAGATCTTAGTCTGTGATTCCTTCTGCTCTTCATACTTCTGAGGACAGCCCGCATCTCATCTTCCTGAAGAGTAATTCCTCTGGACATATGTGTATGAGTAGGATCCCAGTCACGTATATCATACTTTGGAATTCCTCCGTTCCAGCTGACCAGGTTAAGTTCCTTGGTCCATCCCGTTCCGAATGTTGACAATACGCCGATGTGTTCGACAATATCAAAGCTGATTTCTCTCTCGTCATAGTTCATTGACATCTTTTCTAATCTCCTTTCCAATCCGCTGTGAAGTTATATTTTTCTTCAGGATTATGTTACCATTAATGGAAATTATTGTCAATGCTTTTTTTATTATTCCCGGCAGCTTGCGGCAAAGGTGCTCCGGAATTGAAGCCACGGATACCCGGAGGCCTTTCTTCAGCGGAACGATAAACACATTTTCTTTCTCAAGTTCGGCACTTATCTCTTCCGGCTTGTCACATGGTACACTTATAAAAAATCCGGCATCAAAAGGTGCCATCTCCAACCCCACGCGTCTTGCCTCCTCGCTGAATGCCTGCCCACGGGCAATAAGCATATTGCGGTAATGTCTGCGTTCTTCATTTATGCGCTCAAGAAGATGCGGATCTCCGTATATTTGAGATAGTATTACCTGAGCAACCTTGGCGCTGTTGGACCAGGAACCTCTGGAGGAGTATTCGCATACAAGCTTGAATTCTTCTGCTATTTCACGGGTTTTGGCCACACAAATCATAGCGCCGCAGCGAGTGCCGTAGAGAGTGAAGGTTTTGCTTAAACTGTAAGCAACAATGGAGATAACATTTGCAGGCAGCTGAGAAATCTTAGGGAGAAATCTCCTGTATTCATCCTCATCCCCGGCAAAGTCAATATACGCCACATCAATTACCAGAGCAATTGCCTTACCGCAGCGTGCCTCCTCTTTCAAAACCCTGATAACCCAGTCCCAGTCTTCGAGAGTAAGAGAATATCCCGTCGGATTGTGAGCCGGAGTGTTAATTATTATAACCAGACTCTCCTGTCTGGCTAAAAGTTCCTCGGTCTTTGCCTGAAAAGATTCCACATTAAATTTCTTGTCCTCTGTAAAGAGATCAAAAGTTGCAATGCTTCTGCCAATTTCTCCTGCAATGGTATTATATGGAGCCCAGTGCCAGTCGCTGGTAAGAATTTCATCTCCCCCGTCAGAGTAGTTAGAGATTACGTTGCGCAAAGAACCCGTCCCCCCGGGCGTGGCAACCGCTTCAATAAATCCTTCCGGAATATGCTTCCCGAAGGCAGCCTTCTTTACTGACTCTCTGAACGGCTTAATCCCACCAATAGGTGCATATTCCGCATAATCTTTCGGACTCAGATGCTTGAACACCTCGTCAACAGACTCAAGAACCACCAGCTCCCCATCATCATCAAGCAGCGAACCTATTGTTGCATTGATAACCGCATCCTTGCCATACTTATCAATGGCTGTCTTGGCTCTGGTTGCAAGTCCGAAAATCTTATCCTCCTGAGGGATATGTCTGCCGTTTTCCCTTGCTAATATGTATTCTACCACGCTTTCTCCTCTATCTTTCCCGTCTTTTTTCTGACGATAACTTTCACATAATTTATATTCTTGCCGTTTTTACTGAATTTCTTCTCGTACTCCGTCATAGTCTTTCTTGATTCATAGGGGCAATCCGCCGAATGCAGATCCCTTGTCATCTCTTCTATCTCAAGTGCAAAACCTCCACTCCCTTCACCCTTTCCGGCTGCATTAATCTCTTCCAGCGTGAAAGAAAAAAAGTCGTCGTTATCGGTTTTGAATTCGATGAAGCCATCCGGTCTGATTGCCCGCGCATATTCTGACAGGCGCTCGTGGTATGTAAGCCGTCTTTTGGCATGCCGTGCCTTTGGCCATGGATCGCTGAAATTCAGGTAAATGCCATCCAGCTGGTTTTCTTTAAATCCCTTGCTCATATTGTCCATAAAAGCAATAACGAATTTCAGATTTCCACTGAGTTTTCCATCTGCTTCCGCTTCCGCCGTTTTTTCCAGTGCCCTGAGAACTACCGTATTCTGTCCTTCTATGGCGATGTAATTGCAATCAGGATTATCCACAGCCTTCTTCACTATAAAATCGCCTTTGCCACAGCCGATTTCAAGATATAGTCCGCCCTCCCGCTCAAAGATTTCATTCCATATCCCGGGAGACAACTCCCTGACCGTATATTCTTCATACTGATGCAGTCTCTTCTCCAGATCTTTCGGTTTCCTCTGTCTCATATCAGCACACGCTCCAGAACTATCAGTGCCAGAAATACCAGGAACAGCAGACTTGCCGCCAGATCACTCCTGTCCAGTTTCATTGCGTTCATTCGTGTTCTCTTAATACCTGATCCGTAGCATCTGGCTTCCATGGCCATTGCCAGATCCTGGGCAATCCTGAATGCACTTATAAACAGAGGTACCAGAATCGGAACGAGAGCCTTTGCACGTCTGATAATATTTCCGCTCTCAAAGTCCGCACCTCTGGCCTGCTGCGCCTTGATAATCTTGTCCGTTTCCTCCAGAAGTGTGGGAATGAAGCGAAGGGCGATAGTCATCATCATGGCCAGTTCATGAGCAGGTACACCGATTTTTTTCAGCGGCGACAGCAAAGCTTCTATTCCATCAGTAAGTCCTATGGGTCTGGTCGTCAGAGTCAGCATGGACGAGCCCAGAATCAGCATAGTAAGTCTGATTCCCATAAAGGCCGCCATTCTGAGACCCTCTCTGGTGATATGAAAAACCCAGATCTGCACCAGTACTTCACCTTTTATCATGAACATATTGACAATAAGAGTGAAAGCTATAATCAGAAATACCGGTTTCAGTCCCTTAAGTATGAATTTCCAGGGTACTTTGGAAAGTACAACAGTGGTTTCAAGAGCAGCAAAAGCAATAAGAAACCCCCAGAAATCAGGTACGAGAAAAAGTGCTACTATATAGAGCAGCGTCGCTATTATCTTGACACGCGGGTCAAGTCTGTGTATCCATGAATTTCCCGGATAATATTGTCCCAGAGTAATATCTCTTATCATTTATTCTGCCTGTTTCTCACCACTGCATCCGCCACATCCTCAACAGTGAAACAGTCTTCTCCTATATTCATTCCACCCGCTCTCAGCTGCGATGCAATTTCCATTGCGTCGGGCAGAGCCAGGCCCATTTCTTTCAGCTCCTTTTCCCGGGCAAAAACCTGTTGCGGACTGCCGTCCATCACAACGGTTCCATCACTCATAACTATTATGCGATCCGACATTCTGACTATATCGTTCATGTTATGAGATACGAATATAGTCGTGTTCCCTTCCTTCTCGTGAATATCCTGTACCATATCCAGGATTTCCTGATGAGCTCTCGGATTCAGTCCTGCCGTAGGTTCATCCAGAATCAAAATTTCCGGCTTCATGGCAATTACACCGGCAATAGCAACTCTCCGCTTCTGTCCTCCCGAAAGCTCGAAAGGAGAAACATCCTTTATTTCCTCATAATTCAAACCTACCATAGTTATCGCCTCACGTACCCGCTCGTCTATTTCCGCTGCCGGCAGTCCCAGATTTCCAGGTCCGTAAGCCACGTCCCTGGCAACGGTTTCTTCAAAAAGCTGATATTCCGGGTATTGAAAAACCAGTCCCACACGGCGCCTTATGTCACGCATAACCACCCCATCCGACGTAATATCGGTTCCGTTTATTATTATGGTTCCCGATTTTGGTTTCAAAAGCCCGTTGAGATGCTGCAGCAATGTGGATTTTCCTGAACCGGTATTCCCGATAATTCCAATGAATTCTCCGTCTCCCGCACTGAAGGTGACCTGGCGCAGAGCAACGGATTCATGAGGCATACCCTCACTGTAGACATGTTCCAGATTCCTTACTTCAATCATGCTGCGCCTCCCGCTCCGTAAGAAAGGCTACAAGTTCTTCAGCAGTAAGGATGTCCATGGGAACATCAACACCTCTGTTCCTCAGAGCACAGGCAAGTTCAACCGCCGTCGGCACACCCAGGTTCAGTTCTTTAAGTTCATCCATGCGGGAGAATACCTCCTGAGGAGTTCCATCCATTTTTATGGTTCCGTTATCCATTACAATTATCTGATCCGCTTCGGCAGCCTCTTCCATGAAGTGGGTAATCAGGATGGTTGTTATGCCTTTAGCATTAAGTTGTCTGATTACATTGAGAACTTCTCTCCGCCCTCTCGGATCCAGCATGGAAGTCGGCTCGTCAAAGACAATACATTCCGGTTCCATGGCAACAGCTCCGGCAATTGCAATTCTCTGCTTCTGTCCTCCGGAAAGCAAATGGGGCGCATTCTTCCTGTAATCATACATCCCTACTCCGGACAATGCCTTGTCAACTCTTTCTCTTATTTCTGCAGGATCGATTCCCAGATTCTCCGGACCAAAAGCCACATCATCCTCAACTATTGATGACACTATCTGGTTATCCGGATTCTGAAACACCATAGCAACACGCTGCCTGACAGAGCCAACATTTTCCGGCAGGGAGGTATCTATTCCATCTACGAAAATTTTGCCCTCCGTTGGGGTAAGAAGTGCATTGATATTTTTAGCCAGAGTGGATTTACCCGAACCGTTCTCTCCTATAATCGTACTAAAACTGCCCTTCCTGATTGAAAAGCTTATATTGTCTATTGCTCTCGTTCGGGAAAGGCTTTCTCCTTCATTTTTAGCATATTCGAATGTCAGATTTTCGGCTTTTATAAAGTCCATTTCAGATTATATTTGAGCCTCGATTCTATGCGTAATATTCATCAAGCAGTCTGGCCAGGGTTTTCACATCCACCTGACCCGGTGCTGTAGGGGTTCTTCCGTAAGCAAAAGAAATACATGAACCGTACTTTCCTCCTGCAACTCTTGTCATCAGACCCATCTCTCCCATGGCAATAATAATAATAGGATCCTGATCACCCCGGGTCAGATAAGCCGATGCTTTTATCATATTCACCGCCTCAGCCTTATTGCTGACAGTACCTGCAATTTTACAGATATCAGCCCCCATGCTTCGCATGAACCTGACCAGATTGTTAATCTCGGTTACACTCGGCATTCCTTTGTAGTCATGATAGGATATGATTACCCGCACTCCGAAGCTTTGAATCTCATATATCTGTTCGATAACCTGCTCTTCATTAAAACTGTTGTCATCATCCAGAAGTTCCATATCAACAAAGTCCACCAGCCGGGACTGTGCCGCCAGGCTGGCAAGATCATAAGCATGTTCTCTGCTTATGGAAACTTTCCCTCCCTGCCTGTCTCCCCGTATTGTAAAAATCAACGGCATCCCGCCTGAAACATAATCAATATCGTCAAGAATTCTGATCATCTCCAGATGAGCTTCAGTGGATTCGACCTTTTCCGCCAGGTCATCTATTTCATTAAGAAAATAGTCGGCTCTCCATTCCAGTATATTGCATGGTGTCTTAAGTGCCGCTTCAACTTCAGCAATTATCTCGTCGTGATTTCTTCCGGTAATGGGGACCGCTATTTTCGGTCGCCCTTCTTCAAGGACGATGTCTTTAACTTTTAAGGGTCTCATTATCTTATTCCTCCGAAGACCCATTATATACTATTATCATGTTCTTTTGTTGAAGAAAAAAACTTTCTGAGAGATGTTTTTTTAAGAGCTGCTTCCAGAACCAGGGCCAGCACCATTCCAACCACAAACTGTCCGATATTCCAAGGTATACCCAAGGCAGCAACAACCCAGTTTCCATACATTATTCCTTCGGCGATAAAGTAGCCGCAGGTCATGAATGTGCCGGAAACGGCCATAGCTGCCACTTCAACAGCTTTCTTTCTCTTCGCTGATATATCTTCACGCTTTTCCGCCATCTCCAGCATCAGACCCATAATCAGCGCCATCATTCCTTTTATAAAAAATGTCCACGGAGCCCACATGGCGAATCCGCCTATAATATCACCCATCATGCTTCCCAATGATGCCGCCGCCATTCCATATTTCCATCCCAGCATTATTACCGAAAGGAATATCACAGCATCACTCAGATTTACATAGCCCTGAGTGAATGGAATCGGTATTCTCAATATAAAAATCGCAACCATAATCAGGCACATCATCATAGCTGTCACAACAATCCTGGATGTTTTGCTTGATAAAATTTTTGTCATCATGATATATTCTCTTTCCAAATGGTTTTGTTTGTTTTATACTATGTTATATGTGTTTTGTATATAATTAAATAGACAAAAATAATTATTTTTATAATAACAGTTAGGAGATATCTATGAAAGCTGTTCTTCCGGTTTTTGACGAAAATCGCAGCAAGCCTTACTACTTGCAGCTATACGAATACCTTAAAAAATCAATTCTCAATGGCGATGTAGCCGAAAACGAGAAGCTTCCATCCCTTAGAAATCTGGCCAAATCAACAGGTTTGAGCATCACAACCATTGAGCAGGCCTATAACCAGCTCCTGGTTGAAGGATATATCAGAAGCAAACCGCAATCGGGTTATTATGTAGCCAGGGTCTTTTCTCATCCCGGGCAAACTGTACCTGCTGCAAGCGATATTCTGTATGCAGAAGTGTTCCCCCATGATGGAGACGGCGGTTCCTCTCTTCCGGAAATGCTGTTTGATCCTGAATGCTTCGATTTTAACAAGTGGAAAAAATGTATGAATAAAATCCTTACAGAATACTCACACACTCTTTTCTTCGAAAGTAATCCTCAAGGTGAACCCGGTTTGAGAGCGGAGCTTACCAAGTACCTGCTTACCGCCAGAGGCGTTTCCTGCAGTCCGGAACAGATTGTAATCGGTGCCGGTACTCAGCAGATTACCAATCAGCTGGCGACACTTCTAAAAAAACTGGGAATTGAACATGTGGCTTTTGAAACACCCGGATACCTGCCGGTCAGGAACGCTTTTCGTGACAGAGGTTTTGCAATCACTCCCGTATCGGTTGCCGAAGACGGTCCTGCAATAGAAAAACTGCCTGCCAACATAAGCACAGCAGCATATGTGAGCCCATCCAATAACACGTTTACCGGCTCTATTATGCCTATCGGCCGCAGATACCAGCTGCTCAACTGGGCTGCGGCAAACGACAGCTACATAATCGAAGACGACTATGACAGCGAGCTCCGTTACTTCGGACGTCCCATTCCTTCGCTGAAGAGTCTGGACAGCGATGAGAGAGTTGTATATCTGGGCTCCTTCTCCAGCACTCTTTTTGCTGCCGTTAAAATCAGTTACATGGTTCTGCCATCCAGAATGACGGAAGCCTTTTCTGAAATGGCCGGCGACTATTCCCAGACGTGCTCCAAACTGGAACAGCTGACTCTGGCAACATTTATGGAAATGGGCTACTATCAGACCCACATTAAAAAGCTGCGAAAACTCTATTCGCAAAAACTCAATGCCGTCATTGAAGCATTCAACTCCCGTGGCACGGGTTTTGTGCATGTTAAAAACAAATCTTCCGGTGTTAACATTACCGTCAGCGTGGAAACTCATAAATCTCCCGAACAATTAAAACGGGACGCCGAGAGTGTCGGCATCCCTTCAATACACATTACCAATCCGTCGTCACTTATCCTTTACTACAATCAGATTCCTCTGAAGGATATCTCTCAGACGATAACCCGCCTTCTGGAACTTTGGAGCTCCTGACCGAACCGGTTCTGCATATTCCCATGAGAAGCAGGATGCAGACCAGCGTTATCATGCCGCCGGCAATAATTCCGGGCGGTCTGAAGCTGAGTTCAATATCGTGATTTCCTTCACCGGGTTCAAGACTGATCCATGCATCTCCCGCCAGTTCACTGATTTCTCTTTTCTTACCGTCGACCCTGAGGGTCCAGCCCTTCTCATACGGAATACTTGTCACCAGTACCTCGCCGGCCCCGGCCTTAACATTTCCTCTTATGTAGGTATCTCCGTACTCTTCCACGGTCATCATGTCTGCGGACATCTTTTCATAGACCTCAGCCCATGCCGCTTCGTCCAGAGTACAGACATGAATCCTCACATTACTTTCCCGGCCTTCCAAATATCCGATTACGACCTGAAACTCCTCACCGTCTTTGATTTCTCCCAGATTTATTATTGATCCGCAGTCAGACTGTATGTCTGAATTTTCGTTCTTTCTTGTCCTCTGAACCGTAATAGATTCAGCATGGTCAGCCTCACAGAATATATAATATTTCTGTGTCCCTACGGCCGTAAAGCCCACACTTACGCTTCCGGCTTCCTCCTGATTAACCGCGCTGACCGTAATAATGTTCTCTGCGGTAATTTCGGCATCTCTTTCCGCCGTTTGAATCTGCCCGATTTCAAGCTCTTCAAACACCCTCTCAATCTCTCCTTCCGTTATCACCTTAACATAACTGTTCAGGTTGTCAAAAGGATTTATACTGTCAAACTTCCATGTTCTTATCGTATGCGGTGCCATATACCCGATAGACAGCGGATAGTCACTTTCATACAGTCCGGAGTTTCCTTCCCTGCCAACCAGTCTGAAATCTTTATCCTTTAATGGCTGGTTTTTACCGATAATATATTTCACATTCAGCATAGAGTTGGTTACCGGATTGGTAACATTATAGTTGAAACGGTTCTTCTCCGGTGCGCCTTCAAGTCCGATTCTCTCCATAAGCGCCGTCACGTCAGCATTGATTGATGAAGAAAACTGTGACAGACCTCTGAAGTGATAGAACGCAGGGGAATTATAATTGTTGGCTTCATCTATCTCAATTCTTGCAAAATCTCCCCCCTTGGCTTCCTCCGCAAGCTTCATGATATCCGTACCGTTTTCCATATAGTTTTCTCTGGTGGTGTTCCCAACCTTCTCAAAGGACGAGCAGGTGTTCCAGCACATTTCCGCACTGATAAGAAGCAATATGAGAATCGTCACCCCCCGGACGCTTATCCTGCCACTTCTGTAGAGAATCAGGATTGCGCTGTATCCGGTTAACAGAATCATTCCTATATAGAAAAAGGCTGTCGGGTTGTCCAGCTTATCTGCCATAAGATTTTGCATAATAAGGTAATATCCGAATCCCGCAGCGAGGATTGCGGTTATCCTTCTTATACTGATACTGTCAATTTGCGAGAATGCACGGTATGCCATGGTTATGAGAAGAAAACTCACCATGAAGGTATATCTGTACGGCAGCTGGTTGGGGAAGTGCATTCCATGCCACAGGAAATTCAATATGTTGGTGTTAAGACTGAAGAATATAAACACCAGGAATGCTCCGTTCAGCAACTTCTCTCTCACGGGAATTCTGTCGCACATGATGTACACCGCAAGAAGCATGACCACTAACATTCCACTGTAAAGATTAGGCAGCCCTTCTCTGAATGTTAGCTGGGTTTCCGGCAGCAACTGATTGAGAATTTCAATCGGATAGTAATAAAAATACCAGTCTTCCGGTGTTGATGAGGTAATATAGTAGGTATTTTGCATGCTTATGTAAGCAGGCACAAGCATTACTGCCGCCATGACTATACCAAGAAAAGAACAGCCTGCTGCCAGGCCTGTCGTTTCCAGACACTTCCTGCGCCCGCCATCACTAACTCTGATAAAATAGAGAACCGGATAGTAGAACAATATGAATATGCACACCATTATTGCAATATAATAATTGCAGAATACGGTAAATGCCAGAGATACGGTATAAAGTGCAGGTCTTCCCTCATCGATGAGCCGGTACAGCCCCAGCATAACCAGAGGGAAAAGCATAACCGCATCCATCCACATTATGCACCAGTAATATCCCATCACATAGGAGCACAGTGCATACATCGTCGAAAAGCCAACTGCTATCCAGGACGAACTTCTGATATATCTTAGAAATAAAAAAGTGAAGCTTCCTGCCAGCCCTATTTTAATAAGGAATATTGAAGTAACCCCTTCCATAATAAAGCCTGCCGGAAACAGCACCAACAGCAGATTAAGCGGGCTCGCCCCATAATAGGCTATGAGATTCCAGAAATTACTGCCCCCGGCCCCGTTCCATGTATAGAACAGGCTGTCCAGGTGCTGCAGCTTATACTGCAGTTCCGAAAGGAAAGGCACATACTGATGATACATATCTATTACAGCAATCTGATTGGGTCCGAAGGGGAATATTCCTGTAACTGCAAAAGCCGATACCACAATCAGTACCGGCAGAAAAAACGCCGCAAGGGCGTGTCTGTTATCAGTTATCGCCGATGTTACTTTCTTTTTCAACATAGACAGGCCGTCCCTTTGTTTCCAGATACATCCTCCCTATATACTCTCCGATTAATCCCAGAATCGCAATAACAATTCCACCGAAGAAGAGTATAAGGCAGATTGTAGAGGCATATCCGGGAGTATCTTTACCTAAAATCAGTGTCTTCAGTATCTCTGCTATCAGGTATATTGCGGAGCCCACGGACACTATCCCGCCAAAGACTCCGACATATTTTAACGGAGAAACCGCAAAATCTATGAACCCGTCGACAGCATACTTTGTCAATCCCCAGACACTCCACTTACTCTCTCCGGACATTCTCCTTATATTTTCAAATTCAATCCATTCCGTTTCAAATCCAACCCACGCAAAAATGCCCTTGCTGAACCTCTGTGTCTCCGGCATGCTCACTACGGCACGAACCATTTTTCTGCTCATCAGTCTGAAGTCAACGGCACCATCAACAATTTCTATATCACAATAACGATTCATGATTCTGTAGAATGTCCTGGCGAACACACTCCTGATCTTCGGTTCTCCTTTTCTTGACACCCTTCTGGCAGCTACGCTGTCACACCCCGTTTCCTCAAGCCTGGCAATCATATCCCTGACCATAGCCGGTGGATGCTGCAGATCAGCATCCATTATGACAGCATAGTCTCCCGGTTTTTCTCCGGCTCGCCGCACCCCGGCAGATGCCTGCAATCCGGCAAACATGGCTGCCTCCTTGCCGAAGTTCCTGCTGAAGGATATATATTTAATCACCGTAATGTCCTCAACCATTCTCCCGGCAAGTGCACGGATTTTTTTCAGCGTATCATCGCTGCTGCCGTCATCTACAAAAATATATCTGAAGACATAATTGTATGCTAAAGCCGGCGTATCATCACCGGACAGTTCCGTCAACACGCGTTGCATCTCTTCAAAAAAAGCATCTATATTTTGTTCCTCGTTATAACAGGGAACAATTATGTCTATGATTCTCAGCTCTTTTTTCATGCTCATAGTTTACACTATCACGTCGGTCAGGTGCAAGTAATTCAAACTTATCATGCCGGTGGAATCTTCCTTCAAGTCATGTTACAATAAAATCGTTGATTTAGGAGGTATGGTATGAAAATAAAGAGATTAATAGGCGGAATGCTGGAAGCAAACGGATATATAGTTTATGAAAAAGCCGCACAGGCAGGCGACATGGTTCCCTGCTATATTATTGATCCCGGTTATCAGCACAAAAAATTTATAAAATACGCAAATGATAATAACATGTATGTGAAGGGGATAGTGCTTACGCACCATCACTACGATCATTCGGGAGCAGCGGAGCAGATAAGAAAGGTACTGGATTGTCCTGTTTTAATTCACCGTGAGGATGCGGATATTCTGAATTTTGAAACGGATGTACATCTGGAAAACGGCGATATTCTGGATTTTGCCCCTGAGGGTGCAGATTTCAGCACCGAAACTCAGCTGAAGGTTGTGCACACGCCGGGACATACTCGGGGCGGAATCTGTCTGATGTGCGAGAAGGATCGCGTGTGCTTTACCGGAGACACCATCTTTAATGTGGATTTGGGTCGTACCGACCTTGAGGACGGCAGTGCGGAACAAATGCGCTTAACCTGCCGTAACATAATTGACAAATGGGACAACGACATCACAATTTATCCCGGTCACGGTGATCCTACCACAATGAAGAAAGTAAGGCAGATAAATAATGAATTTCTTGAAAACATCAATTCGGAGCGTTAAATGACTATCAAACTTATTGCACTCGACTTAGACGGCACAACATTAAATAAAGAAGGCAGACTCAGTGAAAGAAATCGTGCCGCACTGCAGGCCGCATACGAGAAAGGTGTCAAAATCGTAATTGCAACAGGACGCCCATTTGTTGCTCTTCCTGAAGAAATACTGGATTTCGAACCGGTCAGATATGTTCTGACTTCCAATGGGGCGCGCATTACCGATCTTTCTACCGGTGAAGCAATTTACGAAAACTGCCTGGATTCACATGCAGTTGAAGCGGCCGTAGAAATGCTTAAGGAGCATGACTATGTGTTGGAGATCTTTATAGACGGCATTGCATACATAGAAGGTCACTTTTACAGAATGGTTGCCGAAAAAACCGGTGAAACTCTCCGTGATGTCAATTACATACTCAGGACACGCCGCCCTATGGACGATTTCTACAACTTCATGCTTAAAAATAAATCAAAAATCGAAAACATCAACGTCAATTTTGAAAATATTGATGAAAAGCCGGCTATGAAAGCCAAGCTTGAAACGCTTCCGGATGTGACCATCACAAGTGCGTTCAATCATAACCTTGAAATCGGAGGCTCAACCACAAGTAAAGCTACAGCCCTTCACGAAATGTGCCGCATCTTTGATATTCATCAGGACGAAATACTTGCCGTCGGAGACAGTCACAATGATATGGCAATGCTTCAGGCTTCCGGGCTCCCCGTTGCTGTAGCCAATGCCAAACCGGAGGTTCTGGAGCTGGCTGAATTTATTGCACCGGCTAATCATGAAGACGGTGTGGCTGTTGCAGTAGAAAAATTCGTTCTCTGATTTGTTCTCTCCGGGCAATAATCCGTTAATTGAAAAGCTGCCAGGGGATGTTTCCTCTGACAGCCTTTTTATTTTCCTTAACGGCTTTTATTTAGAGCAGTCCGCCGATTGAAACAAACAGCGGAGCAAATACTACCGATACGATAGTCATAAGCTTAATCAGGATGTTGATTGACGGACCGGAAGTATCCTTGAACGGATCCCCTACAGTGTCGCCTACAACTCCGGCCTTGTGAGCTTCTGAACCCTTGCCGCCGTAATTTCCTTCTTCAATGTATTTCTTGGCATTATCCCATGCCCCGCCTGCGTTAGCCATCATCAATGCGAGAAGCACGCCTGCTGCAAGAGCTCCTGCCAGCATTCCGCCCAGGGATTCAGGCCCCAGAACGATGCCCACGGCAAGTGGAGCAACGATAGCCATAAGACCGGGAACAATCATTTCTTTTAATGCTGCCTGAGTTGAAATGTCAACACAGTGTGCATAGTCAGGCTTGGATGTGCCTGCCAGGATACCTTCGTCAGATCTGAACTGTCTTCTTACTTCTTCAATCATCTGATTGGCCGCACGGCCTACTGAATTCATGGTAAATGCTGTGAACATGAACGGCAGCATAGCTCCGATGAACAGACCGATGATAACAATCGGATTCAGCAGTGAGATTAGCTGAAGCCCGGTAACTGCAGTATAAGATGCAAACAGTGCCAGTGCAGTCAGTGCTGCGGAACCAATCGCAAAACCTTTACCGATGGCAGCCGTAGTGTTACCGACAGAATCCAGCTTGTCAGTGATTTCCCTTACTTCATGAGGCAGCTCTGCCATCTCGGCAATCCCGCCTGCATTGTCGGACACAGGACCGTAAGCATCAACAGCTACAACCATACCCGTAGTTGAGAGCATGCCTACCGCCGCAAGCGCGATTCCATACATTCCCATGCCGGTTCCACAGGTTTCCGTTGAAAAATAAGCAACAAAGATGCCTGCTGCTATGAAGATAATCGGCCAAACTGTTGACATCATGCCGACTCCCAGTCCGCTTATAATTGTAGTTGCAGGACCGGTCTGTGACTGCTCTGCAATTCTCTTAACTGATTTGTAGTCGCTGGATGTGAATATTTCCGTAATCTTACCAATAGCAACACCTACTATAAGTCCCGCTATAATTGCAGCCGCATACATATAGCTTCCCAGCATAGCCTTGGAAAGGAGTATGGAAGCAATAACAACAACAATTGAAGCACCATAAGTTCCCAGGTTCAGAGCATTGGCAGGATTGGAGCCTTCCTTGCCCCTTACCATGAAAATGCCGATAACCGATGCGATAATTCCCACTGCTGCAATAATCAGAGGGAAAAGCGCAGCTGCCGCCTCATCAAACACCCCGCCGGATGCTGTCGCTGCAACAGCGGCAAGAGTGATAGCAGAAATAATTGAACCTACATACGATTCATAAAGGTCGGAACCCATGCCTGCAACGTCACCTACGTTATCCCCTACATTATCAGCTATAACCGCAGGGTTACGAGGGTCATCCTCAGGAATGCCCGCTTCCACCTTACCCACAAGGTCAGCACCTACGTCAGCAGCCTTCGTATATATACCACCGCCTACACGTCCAAACAGTGCCATTGATGAGGCACCGAAACCAAAGCCTGTCACACACTGAGTAACGGTTGCCAGATCAAGAACAACCATAACTGTTCCCAGACCGAAAAGTCCCAAACCTGACACAGCCAGCCCCATAACAGCCCCTGATCTGAAAGCTATTTTAAGTGCTTTGTTCATTCCCGATTCATAAGCGGCATTTGCCGTTCTGGAATTTCCGTGAGTTGCCACATTCATTCCGAAGAAGCCCGCCAGGACAGACAGTATCGCTCCGAATACATACAGAACTGCAGTTGTCCAGTTAATGGCCAATCCTATGATAAGGAACAGTACAACGATTACGATAACCATAATCTTATATTCTCTCTTAAGAAATGCGAAAGCTCCTTCTCTGATGAATCCGGAAATTTCAACCATTTTCTCATTTCCCTGTGGGGCTTTTTTAACCCATGCCGCCAGACCAAAGGCAACAACCAGACCCACGACTGCTGCGCAAACAGTTATTAGCGCCAATACATTCATAACTAATGATACCTCCCTCTCGCTTTAAACAGTAGTTTAAGAGGCGCCACAGGTGACACCTCTTATTTAACGCATTAAAGCTAACTATTCAATAAAAACAAATAATAATAAACCATATAATATAATCACGTACTACTCCAGTGCCACCAGAGCAACAGAAATCAAGATAAACAGGACTGCCGTTACAGTTGAGATCTTACTGAGAATGACATCATAACCGGAGCTTCTCTTCTTACCGAAAAGCTGCTCTGCCCCACCGCCGATCGAACCGGACAGACCTGCACTGCTGCTGGACTGAAGAAGAATACTTACAGTCAGAACAATACTTGCTATCAAAAGTACGATTTTAAGAGCTAAACTCATTTTTTACCTCCCTCGTGATTTAACTTGAACATCTTATCACATCAATATATACAATTCAACAAGTTTACACCCTTAAAATCGTCTTTTTCTTCAAAAATAGCCGTTTTTTACTTGTTGTTAAGATTATAGAATGCATCCATACCCGCATACTGTGCGGACTCTCCAAGGATTTCTTCGATTCTGATCAGCTGGTTATATTTGCAGATACGGTCTGTTCTTGAAGCAGAACCTGTCTTGATAAATCCTGCGTTGACCGCAACAACCAGATCTGCGATTGTGGTATCCTCGGTTTCTCCCGATCTGTGTGAAACAACCGCCGTAAAGCTTGCTCTCTTGGCCATTTCAATGGCATCCAGTGTTTCCGTCAACGTGCCGATTTGGTTAACCTTTATCAGGATTGAGTTGGCAGCCTTTTCTTCGATACCCCTCTTAAGTCTTTCAGTGTTTGTAACGAAGAGGTCGTCACCTACCAGCTGAACTCTGTCGCCAAGCCTTTCATTGAGAAGTTTCCAGCCCTCCCAATCGTCCTCGGCCATGCCGTCTTCAATGGATAAAACAGGGTACTTATTGCAGATATTTTCATAGAAACCAACAAGCTCCTCAGCGGTCATCTGCTTGCTTTCACCCGTCCAGTTATATATGTTCTTTTCTCCGTCATAGAATTCACTTGCCGCACAATCCAGTGCGATTACGATATCGGAACCGGGATTGTAACCTGCCTGCTCGACAGCTTCGATAATTACCCGGATAGCTTCCTCATTGGTCGCCAGGTTCGGAGCGTATCCGCCTTCATCGCCCACATTTGTATTCATGCCTTTCCCCTTAAGAATCTTTTTAAGGTTATGGAATATCTCGGCTCCCATTCTCAGACCTTCTCTGAAAGATTCGGCACCTACAGGCATAACCATAAACTCCTGAATGTCAACAGTATTGTCGGCGTGAGAACCTCCATTGAGAATGTTCATCATCGGAACCGGCAAAACCTTTGCATTTACCCCTCCCAGGTACTGAAACAACGGCAATCCTACGCACTCAGCCGCAGCCCTGGCATTAGCCAGGGACACACCCAGAATAGCGTTTGCCCCAAGCTTGCCCTTGTTATGCGTCCCATCCAGATCAATCAGGAACTTGTCCAGCCCCGTCTGATCAAACGGATCCCAGCCGATAATCTCATCTGCAATAATTTCATTAACATTATCTATCGCCGTAAGAGTGCCTTTTCCCAGATATCTGGCAGTATCGCCGTCCCGAAGTTCAACGGCTTCATGAACACCAGTCGATGCTCCGGAAGGTACAATCGCTCTTCCGATGGTGCCGTCATCCAGCTCAATTTCAACTTCTACCGTAGGATTACCTCTGGAATCCAGAACTTCTCTCGCAATTACATCTTCAATATAAGCCATTTTATCCTCCTTAAAAATCTATTATCTGCATGAAGTCGGTCGCCTTCAGACTGGCTCCCCCCACAAGTGCTCCGTCGATTTCGCCCTGGTTCATGATTTCGGTTGCGTTTGCAGGTTTGACACTGCCTCCGTACTGAATAACAACCTCATCTGCAATGTCCTCATCATACATCTCAATAAGAACATTTCTGATAAATGCACACATCTCTTCAGCCTGCCCGGGTGTTGCTGTTCTGCCGGTACCGATTGCCCATATGGGTTCGTACGCTATCACGATCTTTTTCAAATCCTCACCCTCAATATCGGCAAGACCGCCCGCCAGCTGACTTTTCACAAAATCAAAGAGTACACCGGAGTCTCTCTGCTCCAGGCTTTCGCCCACACACATAATAGGTCTGATTGCACCCTGCAGCAGTCTCCTCAGTTTCTTATTTACCGTTTCATCGGTTTCTCCGAAATACTGTCTTCTCTCGGAATGTCCCACTATACAGTAATTCACCCCTATATCCTCCAGCATCCTGACTGAAACCTCGCCGGTGTATGCACCCTCATCTGCGAAATGTACATTCTGTGCCCCGACTCCTATGTCGGTTCCCCTGAAAGCCTCAACCAGCACCTCCAGGCAGGTATATGGTGCACATATCGCCGTTTTTACATCGGTTCCCCGGTAGAGCTCCCTGAATTCCTGTGCGAAGGACTTTGCTTCTTCCCTCGTCTTGAACATCTTCCAGTTCCCCGCTATGAATGGTATTCTCATCTGATTCTCCTATTTCTCTTCAATACATGCAATCCCAGGCAGCACCTTTCCCTCCAGAAATTCCATTGAGGCACCTCCGCCAGTGGAAACATGAGTCATCCTGCCCCTGAAACCAAATTTTTCAACGGCAGCTGCAGAGTCTCCGCCACCGATTATGGTTACGGCATCACTGTCAGCCAGAATCTGTGCTACAGCCCTCGTTCCGGCTTCGAAATTCGACATTTCAAAAACCCCCATAGGTCCGTTCCAAAATACAGTCTTTGCATCGGCTACGGCGCTTCTGTATATTTCTATGGTTTCAGGTCCTATGTCCATTCCCATCATGTCCGCCGGAATTTCATTACTTGCTACTACCGCAACTTCACTGTCATTGCTGAATTTTTTAGAACAGACAACATCCACAGGGAGCAGGATTTTCACGCCGACCGCCTCTGCCTTTTTAAGAATCTCTGCCGCAAGCTCAATACTGTCTGCGTCGAGAATGGACTTGCCGATTTCATATCCCTGTGCCTTAAGGAAGGTGTAAGCCATACCGCCGCCGATGATTATTGAGTCAATCTTTTTCTTCAGATTCTCGATTATCGGAATCTTATCGCCGACCTTCGCACCACCAAGTATAGCGACGAAAGGTCTCTGTGGATTATCAAGTGTATGTCCAAGGAACTGAACTTCATCTTCAAGCAGCATCCCCGAAACCGTCGGCAGGTATCTGGCTACTCCGGCGGTAGAACTGTGATTCCTGTGCGCTGTTCCGAACGCATCAGTTACAAATATGTCACCCAGAGCTGCCAGTTCACCTGTAAAAGGTTCCTCGTTCCCGGTTTCTTCCTTTCTGTATCTGGTATTTTCCAGAAGCATTACCTCGCCCGGCTTAAGTGCAGCCGCAACTCCCTTAATGTAGTCACAAATCACCGTTGGACAGGATTTGAATTTAACCTCCTGTCCCAGAAGTTCTTCCAGCCTGACTGCTACGGGAGCCAATGAGAGCTCCGGCAGCGCTTCCCCGTTGGGCTTGCCCATATGTGACATAAGTATCACACATGCCTTATTTGCGATGAGATATTGAATTGTAGGAAGTACCGATACAATTCTGAAATCATCCGTAATTTCCCCATCCTGCATAGGAACATTGAAATCGCATCTGACCAGACATTTTTTGCCAGCAACATCTATATCTCTTACTGTCTTCTTCATAGTATCCGCTCCTTTGCCTTATCTGTTGTCTACTGAATACATGTGTCTGATAAGCTCAAGCACCTTGGTTGCATAACCATATTCGTTGTCATAATATGCAATCAGCTTAAAGAACCTGTCGTTCAGAGCGATTCCCATTGTTGCGTCAAAGATACAAGTGTTTGTATCCCCCACAAAGTCAATGGTTACACACTTGTCTGTCATATATTCCATGATTCCCTTCATTTCGCCTTCCGATGCCTTCCTGACTGCGGCATTGATTTCTTCCAATGTTGCCGGAGTCTTAATCATTACGTTAAGGTCGACTACGGACACATCATTGGTAGGCACTCTGTATGCAAATCCCGTCATCTTGCCCTCGAGGGAAGGGATTACCTTTCCTACGGCCCTGGCTGCTCCTGTTGTTGTAGGAATGATGCTGTTAATTGCCGATCTGCCGATTCTCCAGTCCTTGTCGTTCCTCTTGTCTACGGTTACCTGCTTGGATGTGGCTGCATGGATAGTTGCCATGAGACCCTGCTCAATACCAAAGTTGTCTTCGAGAACTTTGCACAGAGGTGCCAGGCAGTTTGTTGTACACGAAGCATTTGATACAACATCCATGTCAGAAGTATACTCATCCAGGTTTACGCCGCAAACGAACATAGGTGAATCATCCTTGGCAGGAGCTGTAATGATAACCTTTTTTGCTCCCGCATCCAGATGTTCCTGACATTTTTCCTTTGTGGTATACGCTCCGGTACCTTCAACAATGTACTCCGCCCCACACTCACCCCAAGGAATCTTACCGGCATCCGTTTCTGAATAGACCGGAACCTTCTTACCGTCAATAATTAAACCGCCCCCATATACGCTCAGATCTTTTGGGAAACGACCGAACACTGAGTCATATTTGAGCATGTACTCCAGGTAATCCAAGTCCGCATTACGATAGTTAATTCCCGCAATCTCGATATCAGGCATATCCATTGCAGACCGGACTGCCAACCTTGAAATACGTCCGAAACCACTGATTCCAATTTTAATAGCCATTTTAAATCCTCCTAAACACAGTATTTATATTATCCCGCTTCCGGGTTAATATCTCCTTCTCTTTGATGATGACAGAATTCCCATCTCGTCTCTGTACTTAGCGACGGTTCTTCTTGAAATGTTGATACCCTTCTCCATGAGCAGTTCAACCATCTTCTGGTCACTGTAAGGCTTCTTGGGGTTCTCGCTCTCGATAATCTCCCTAATGAACTCCTTTATGCTGTTTGAGGATATCCCCTCCCCTGTAATATCCGACACACCGGCCGAAAAAAAATGCTTAATCTCATAAACACCCCTCTTACACTGCAAATACTTGCCATTAATGGATCTGGACACTGTTGATTCATGTATTCCAAGTTCTTCTGCTATATCCTTAAGAGTTAGCGTCTTCAGATATTTGCTTCCGTAATCCAGAAAATCCTTCTGATATTTTACTACAGCGGAGACAACATTAAAGATTGTTTGCTTCCGCTGCTCGATACTTCTTATGAGCCATACCGCAGAATTGACTCTTTCAGACAAATATTCCGCCAGCTGTTTGTCTGTATCGGTTTTATGAAGCAAATTCCTGTAATATGAACTCACATTCAGATGCGGCATACTGCTTTCATTAATTGAAACAACATACTCTCCATCGACACATTCTACAATCACATCCGGAACGATATACTTGGTCTCCTGCTCGCTGGCAAACTGCCTGCCGGGCTTTGGCTCCAGAGTTCTGATGATATCCGCCATAGTCTGAATTTCCTGAACCGTAAGTCCCATGTCTCTTGCTACCGCCGAAAGTCTGTTATCCGCAATATTCTCCAGATGGTCATCTATTATTGTCTTTATCTGTTCCGTCAGCTGATTTCTGCCGGCCAGCTGAATCTGCAGGCATTCCCGAATGTCTCTGGCTCCCACACCGGCAGGATCGAATCCATGGATCATATCCAGCACCTGCAGAACCTTCTCCTCTGGTGCTCCGGTGGCTTCCGCTATCTCCTCTACGGTTGACGTCATATATCCATTTTCATCAAGGGACTCAATAATATACCTGCCTACCCTCCTGCACCCCTTGTTCTCTGCCACAAACTGAAACTGAAACATGAGATGCTCCGGCAGAGTTACCTCATTGGTCACATATCTCTCATAGGCATTCCCCTTGTTCTCATCGTCTTTACCGACCCAGCTGCCGTAGCCTTCATCTCCGTAGCTGCTGTTTCTGATAAACTCCTTCCAGTCAAAATCCGCTTCATCAAAGGCTTTGTTATTGTCTTCATGCTCATATTGCTCCGAATTTTCCGCAGTTCCCCTCTCCGGATCAGAGCCATAATCCGATTCGTTCTCACCACTGCCCTGCTCCAGAACCGGATTAGCAAGAATCTGTTCCTGAACATAAGAATCCAGCTCCTGCGTATTAAACTGCAGAATCTGGATTGCCTGAATGAGCTCCGGCGTCATCACCAGTTTTTGTGTTTGTTCTATTGTCAGATCAAATCCCAGTCTCATGTCGCCTCAAAGACCGCCTTTCCCGGTTATCTTGTCGCCTTATTACGATGCTTCTTTTGCTATTCAATTATAGCACAAAACCTCCGCGTTGTAACGGAGGTTTTGGCATAATGCAATTACTATTTCCCCTATTTCAAACCTGGGAATCCCATTTGACGCAAAGCTTCAAACATCACTATCGCTACTGAATTCGACAGATTAAGAGACCGCAGTCCGGTACTCTCTCCCATGGGGATGCGAATACTGCAGCCCGGCGACTTCTCCTCCATTGCCGCAATGAAGTCCTTTGGCAGTCCCGCCGTCTCGCGGCCGAACAAAATCATATCGCCATCCGCGTATGCCACGTCAGTGTAGGTTTTCGTGCCCCCGGTTGTCGCCAGAAACATCCGTCTGCTTTCATTTCGCTCCATGAATTCACCAAGGGTCTCGTATACAGCGACTTCAACATATTCCCAATAATCCAGCCCGGCACGCTTCAAACTTTTATCGTCGATGTTGAACCCCAACGGCTTCACCAAATGCAAAACGCTGTCCGTTGCCGCGCAGCTTCTTGCTATATTGCCCGTATTGGGCGGTATTTCAGGTTCGACCAGTACGATGTGTATTGCCATTTGTTCCCCTTTCGGCGTCGTAGAGTGCCACGTGCTGAAGCACTGCACTCCTGACAGCGAACTTTCCGCGGCTCTGCCCTCGCTTCGCTCGGCAATCACCGGGAAGAGTTCAGCTCATGCAGCAGTGCTTGTATTTCTTGCCGCTTCCGCAGGGGCATGGTTCGTTTCTGCCAACCTTGGGCTGTTCACGTCTGACGGTTTTTGATGCTTTATACTCTCTGGCAATCTCAGCCATCTTGTTCTTACCGAGAATATCCTCCCACTGCGGGAGGCCGAAAAGGTAATCCGCTTCTGCTTTAATCATATTGTAGAACAGCTTTTCAGGCACAATTTCCACTTCGATTTCGCTTTCCTCGTCGAAGCTCTCAACATCATTGGCATTAACGATACTTTCATTGATTCCGTCCAGAAATCCCATGAAAATCACAGGTCTCACCTGATATTTCTCAGCCAGTTCTCCCAGCTTCCCCTGCATTTTCTCCGTAGGGCGGTCCAGAATATCACTGTAAATCTTTGTCTCGGCTCTGCTGTATTCCTCCCAGAATTCCTGAAAGGTCTCATCTGTCTGGGTTTCAATCAACTCTGTCCACTGTTCAAATAATGTCGCCATCTAAATGTTTCCCCTCTTTTTTATCTGAGAATAACCTTGGAAATCTCCATAACATCTCCCATAACAGCACTGCCCGTAGGAAGAGGACCCGCTCCCGGTCCATAGAACATGAGCTCTCCCACCGCATTGCCCTTAACAAAAACTGCATTGAATTCAGCATTGACTCCGGCCAGCGGATGTGAAAGTTCAATGTTCATAGGCTTAACCGCGTATTCGACGGTTCCGTCAGCCAGCTTTTCAGCATGTGCAATGAGTTTTATGACACAGCCTTCAGCCCTTGCGGCTTCAATGTCTGCTGCAGTAATCCGGCTGATCCCCGTAGTAGGAATATCATCCGGTGCAACATACTTTTCAAACATGAGTGCCATGAGGATGCTAAGCTTGTTTGCAGCATCTATGCCCTCAACGTCAGCTGTAGGGTCAGCCTCTGCAAATCCTTTGTCCTGTGCATCTTTAAGAACCGATTCATAGTCCAGCCCCTCTGCAGTCATCTTGTAAAGAATGTAGTTTGTAGTGCCGTTTACGATTCCCATTACCTCTTCAAATTCATTGGCCTTCAGAGCACCCGTCAGTGCTGTCAGTACCGGAATACCACCGCCTACACTTGCTTCGAATTTGAACATGGCACCGCTCTTTGCCGCCGCCTCATGGAGCCTGTCCCAGTTGGCCGCAACAGCAGCCTTATTAGCAGTTACAACATGCTTGCCCGCCAGCAAAGCCTTTTCCATAAATGTTCCTGCAGGCTCTATTCCGCCCAGAAGTTCGATAACAATATCAATATCCGGGTCTTCGGTTATAGCTTCCAGATTAGATACGAACTGATTCTTTGATACGGTAATATCTCTTTCCCGGTCTATATCCTTTTCCAGAATCTTCGTAATGTTTATTTTTGTCCCCAGATCCTTCTCAATTATTGCTCTGTTCATTTCCAGCGTCTTGTAGGTTCCGACACCTATGTTTCCCAGACCTAAAAGCCCGATTTTGATTTCTTTCATTTTGTTACCTCTCCTTTTGTTATCTCTCCTTATCCTCAGGAATATACAAGGGCATTATACCATATAATAATATAAATTATATTCACATTATTATTCCCCCTATAATCGCAACTATAAAAGCACATATCCATGCTACGGCACACTGGCCCAAAACGGTAAAGAGTGCCCATCTGCCTCCCAGCTCATTTTTTACAGCGGCGATGGCAGCCACACAAGGAGTGTACAGCAGTGAGAATACCAGAAACGACAGAGCCGAAACGGGTGTAAGCACCGTTGCAATTGCTGCTTTACCACCGAAGAGAACGGCTATTGTCGCAACCACACTCTCCTTGGCTATGAATCCTGTAACAAGGGCAGCGGATATTCTCCAGTCGCCGAAGCCCATCGGGATAAATACAGGGGATATCCATCCCGCAACCGTTGCCAGAATACTGTCCCTGGAATCCGCTACCACATTCATGTGAATATCGAAGGTCTGCAGGAACCATATTACCAGAGTGGCGATAAAAATAATTGTGAATGCTCTCTGCAGAAAATCCCTCGCCTTGTCCCAGAGCAGTCTGCCTACATTCTTCATGCATGGCAGCCTGTAGATCGGCAGTTCCATTACAAAAGGTACCGCTTCACCTTTAAACACGGTTCCCTTAAGCAGAAGTGCGCCAAGTATTCCTATCACTATACCCGTCACATAGAGCCCTGTCATGATCAGACCACCGTGTCCCGGGAAGAATGCCGCCGTAAAGAATGCATAAATAGGCACTTTTGCCGAGCAACTCATAAAGGGGGTCATTATTATTGTAAGTTTACGATCGCGTTCCGAAGGCAGGGTTCTTGATGCCATAATGCTCGGAACGGAGCAGCCGAATCCGATAAGCATAGGGACTATGCTTCTTCCCGAGAGCCCCATCTTTCGGAGAAGCTTATCCATGAAAAATGCCACTCTGGCCATGTATCCGCTGTCCTCCAGCAATGACAGAAAAAAGAACAGAGTGACTATAATCGGTACGAAGCTTACAACACTTCCGACTCCGGCGAATATTCCGTCCAGAACCAGCGATTGAATGACAGAATTAACGTCCGACGCAGCCATGGCTTTACCGACCACATCGGCCAGTGAGGTAATCCCAATATCCAGCCACTTCTGCAGAATCGCGCCTATAACATTAAAGGTCAGCCAGAAGATCAATCCCATGATTCCTATAAATGCAGGTATAGCAGTGTATTTGCCGGTCAGGAACCTGTCCGCCCTGCGGCTTCTCTTGTGTTCAATTGATTCTTTCGGTTTAACAACTGTGGCACTGCATATTTTTTTTATGAAACTGAATCGCATTTCAGCCATGGCAGCAGCATGATCCAGACCACGCTCTTCTTCCATCTGAATTATCAGGTGCTCTATAGCATACTGCTGATTTTGCGAAAGGTTCAGACTCTTTAAAATCAGCTCGTCACCTTCTGCCAGCTTGGCAGCTGCAAATCTGAGCGGAAGACCTGCCTCCCTGGCATGGTCCTCAATAAGGTGCATTATTCCGTGCAGGCACCTGTGTACCGCTCCGCCATGATCCTCCGCTCCGCAGAAGTCCTGTCTGCCCGGGCGTTCCTGATACTGTGCAACGTGTATGGCATGATCCACCAGCTCCCTGATTCCTTCGTTGTTTGCCGCAGAGATTGGCACTACAGGAATTCCCAGCATGGCCTCCATCTCATTTACCATTATGTATCCACCATTATTTCTGACCTCATCCATCATGTTAAGTGCAAGTACCATCGGTTTATCCAGCTCCATGAGCTGCATGGTAAGATACATATTTCTTTCTATATTTGTCGCATCGACTATGTTGATTATTCCCTTAACATCGCTCTCCAGTATGAATTCTCTGGAAATTATCTCTTCGCTGCTATAAGGTGACAGGGAATATATCCCCGGCAGATCGGTGACGAGCGTGTTTTTGTGACCCTTTATCACACCATCCTTTCTGTCCACTGTAACCCCCGGGAAATTACCGACATGCTGGTTGGATCCCGTCAGCTGATTAAAAAGAGTAGTTTTGCCGCTGTTTTGATTGCCGGCAAGGGCGAAAGTAAGAAGTTCTCCTTCAGGCAAAGGGTTCTCGTCTGCCTTTACGTGATACCTTATTCCCCCTTCACCCAGACCCGGGTGCGGTATTTCCTTCGGTTCGTTACACACATCCACATCTTCTTCACTCTGCTCTTCATCATCACCGCTTCGTATATCTCTGATTTTTATTTTTTCTGCATCCTCCAGCCTCAGCGTCAACTCGTACCCATGAATTCTCAATTCCATAGGATCCCCCATTGGTGCATACTTTACCAAAGTTACATCCGCATCAGGAATCAGGCCCATGTCAAGAAAATGCTGTCTGAGAGCACCTTCTCCTCCTACGGAAACCACTGTCGCCGACTGTCCTATTTCAAGATTTTTTAATGTCATTATTGTCTCTTTTTTCATTTAATTCTCCCTGGTTAGAGCAATCTAACTCAAGGAGAGTATACATATCTGTGCCAATGTTGTCAATAAAAATGCCACACATTGCTCGAGCGTGGCATTTCAGTGGCATTTCATCACTTGTTTGCAGCCTTTCAATTACCGCTGTCTTTCGAGGAATCGGAGGTTGCCGCATTGTCCCCCCTGATGATAATATCCTTTATCATTTTCACGCGAACATCTTTCGGATCCATATCATATCTGCTCTGCCGGTATGCGGCAAGATGCTCCGGCGGATCTTTCTTGCTGAAAGGCCGGCTGGTATCGTAAAAAACCTTATTGCACATAATCCCCAGTATAATTACCCATGACAGGAGCAGAAACCAGATCATTATAGCAATAACAGACGATAATGCCCCATAGAGAAGGTCATAGTTTACCAATGATTCAGTGTAGAATGAGTAAAGCCAGCTGACAAACATTATTCCCAGCGAGGCAAAGGCCGAACCCGGAATCACCGTTCTGAAAGGTTTCTTGACCGTAGGTAATATGTAATAATTGGAACCTATGATAAAGAAATACAGCACGAACCCCAGCGGCCATCTGAGCCACAGCCACATACTGTCTACAACAGATAAATCATCAACATTAAAAATAGTCAGGGCAGCGATAAGAATAATCTTTCCGTAACAGAGTATTATCAGTGCCGCAACAAATGACATTGTAGTCAGCAACATGGTAAACACGGCTCTGCCACGTTCGATGAAATAGTTTTTCCCTGTGTTTTCACCCTCCGTCATGATGTAGTTGGCTATTCTGGAAATTACAAAAGATGCCCGTGATCCCGCCCATAAAGTGATAATAAGAAAGATTATGTTTCCAAACCCCAGGGAATTGAATTTGAACAGTACACCGGTAATCCCTGACATGCGGCGCCCTGTATACTGTCCGATTGCATCAAGGGCTGTCTCCATATTTATACCGAAAATTCCGAGAAGCTGAATAATCAACAGGAAAAGAGGTACCACAGACAACATAAGATAGAAGGATACCTGTGCTGCAAACCCATGATAGTAAGGGTCCAGAATCTGCCTGAACCCCATTATAAACATTCTTTTCAGTCTGTCGAGTAACTTATTCATTTTCCGCCTGCAATTTCCCGCGCAAAATCCTCAGAGCATTAGCTCTGTGACTTATTCTGTTTTTTATATCCGCATCAAGTTCGCCGAAGGTCTTATCATATCCCAACGGCACAAACACAGGGTCGTAACCAAAACCATTCGTGCCGCGTTCCTCAAGGAGCAGATTTCCCTCCACCCCTCCGCGGGCGACTACCGTCCTGCCATCCGGATAAACCATTGTGATCACCGAAACAAACCTGGCCGTGCGTTTTTCAAAAGGGACTTCCTTCAGCAGATGAATCAACTTAGCGTTGTTGTCGGAATCGATATTATCACCATCGTACGGGTAGTTTTCCACCTCACCCTCTGACGGCTTAAGTCCCGAAAACTCTGCAAATCTTGCCGAGTATATACCGGGCGCTCCGCCCAGGCAGTCAACCTCCAGGCCGGAATCATCCGCTATGGTAATCCTGCCGCAGAGCTTCATAATCCCATAAGCCTTTATATATGAATTTTCTTCAAAGGTTTCACCATTTTCTTCAATATCTATTTTGGGAACCCCCGCTTCATCCCTTGAGACGATATTCATTCCAAATTCCTTCGTAATGGCTTCGATTTCTTTTATTTTATGTTTATTTCGTGTTGCTGCTACTATGGTTTTCATAATGGAATATTATATCATATGTGACAATGGCGGACAAATGATGTAAAATAAGCAATGATATAAAACAGGTATGGAGGTTTTGCATTAATGGAAGCAGTAATTCTTGACGGATATACGATAAATCCCGGTGATTTGACATGGAAGAGGCTGGCGCTCATTTGTGATAAAATGACGGTTTTTGACAACACTCCCCCTGAACGCGTTGCCTCCAGAATCGGAGCGTGCGATATCGTGATGACAAGCAAGTGTCATGTTACCCGTGAAATTATGGAAGTGTGCCCGAATATTAAATATATAGGATCTATGGCAACGGGCTATAACAATATAGATGTGCAGGCGGCAACAGAAATGGGCATAGCGGTCACCAACATTCCGTCCTATGCGACAGATGCGGTAGCTCAGCATACCTTTGCTCTGATACTGGAGCTGACAAACCATGTGGGACTTCACAACGAATCGGTGCAGCTTGGCGAATGGGAACACAGCGAACATTTTTGTTATTGGGTCAAGCCCATCTCTCTTCTGGCCGGAAAGTCCATAGGCATTATCGGATATGGTGAAATCGGCAAAAAAGTTGCCGAAATCGCTGAGGCTTTCGGCATGACAGTAAATATTTACAGCCGCAATGCTGACGCGGCAATGAAATCGGACTTCGTATCCCTGCACTGTCCTCTGACCGAAGACAATATAAAAATGGTGAATTCTCAGTTCCTGGTTAACATGAAGCCGGGTGCATATTTCATCAACACGGCACGTGGCGGTCTGGTAGACGAAGAAGCCCTGGCAAGTGCAATAAAAGCAGGTTTCATAGCCGGCGCCGCAGTTGATGTTCTCGGGACGGAGCCACCGGCGGACGGCAGCCCTCTCATTGGTCTGGACAACTGTATCATCACTCCTCACATGGCATGGGCGCCTGAGGAAATGCGCCGTCTCATCATTGATGTCACGGTGGATAATCTAGCCGCATGGCTGGACGGCAGGTATGTAAACAGAGTCGACGGATAAGTATTTCGCCGGCT
Source organism: Lentihominibacter sp. (assembly GCA_050953465.1). Lineage (GTDB taxonomy): Bacteria > Bacillota > Clostridia > Peptostreptococcales > Anaerovoracaceae > Lentihominibacter. The sequence goes on from JBMNMR010000002.1 coordinate 278,485, forward strand.
CTGCTGTTCTCATACAAATTCCGTTTCGATGGTAAGCATTATATCATTGTCGGGATACTCTTTTCTCATGTAACTCATGAATTCTTCACGCAAAGCATCCCAATCCTTAATCTCGTAATCCACAATCAGATCACAGTATATTCTGTCCGTATCCGGTTCTAAATAAATAGCATGGAAATTCTTTACGTGTTTATGGGATTTTACAAACTTAGATATATATTTGCGCAGAGCCTTTGAATCCTCATGGTCATTATCAACAGCATAGATGCCGAATACCATCGTTACATCGTATTCGTGCATGATGCGCAGCTGAAGCGCATGAATGAACTGGTATGCTTCTCCAACGGTTGTCTCGTGATCTATTTCCACATTTACCGATCCGGTCCATGCCTCCGGTCCGTAATTGTGCAGCTTCATGTCAACAGCATAGATAATCCCTTCGGTTTCACGTATTTCCTTATAAATCTTTTTTGCCAGCTCAGCTGATCCCGCTCTCCCCAGCAGATCCCCTACCGTATCTTTAAGAGTATCCAGTCCTGTTTTTATAATTAACAGTGAAATCAGCATTCCGGCATAAGCGTCAACAGAAATTCCCGTCAGTATATATATTAGTATTGACACTATGGTAAGTATGGATAAAAAGGAGTCATTCCTGCTGTCCAGTCCCAGTGCTTCCAGGCCGCTGGATTCGGTCTTTCTTCCCTGTCTGATCGTAAAAATACCCAGCAGGAATTTAGCAACAGCGGTTACGCCTACTATAATAATTATCATATATGACACATCCATCTCTCTGGGGTTGAATGCCAGCTTTATGGAGTTTGTAATCAATTCGACTCCGGTAATAAGTATAATCACTCCTATTACCAGTCCCGTAAGATATTCTATTCGTCCGTATCCGAAGGGATGCTTTTCGTCAGGCATCTTTCCGGCAAGCTTTGTCCCCACCAGCATCAGTATGGATGTAAGCGAGTCCGATGCATTATTGACGCCTTCAGAAATAACGGCAATCGACGATGCAAACAGACCGATAACAACCTTTACCGCAGCTACCAGCAAATTAACCAGAATTCCGATAATTGACGTGGTTACAATAACACCTTCTCTGCTTTCCGGATTCTGTCTGAATAATTTACACATTAAGTTCATTTATTCTGTACCGCCTTTCTCCTTTCGTATTTCTGCAGCGCGGGCATGTCCGATGAGACCCTCTCCTCTTGCCAGTTCCGAAACCAGCGGAGCAATGACCTTCACGGCATCCTTATTCATCTTCTGATGTGTGCATGTCTTCAGGAAAGTTCCTGCCCATACGCCACCTGTGTATTTTGCCGCTCCCAAAGTCGGTAATGTATGATTGGTTCCGGAAGCGTAATCTCCGAACACCTCCGCAGTGTTGGCTCCGATAAAAAGTGAGCCGTAGTTTCTCAAAGCCTCGACAACTTTTTGTTCATCAGCCTCCGCAACATTTATTTCCAGATGCTCCGGTGCGTATTCGTTGGCATATTCAACTGCCTCATCAAGATTATCCGCCAGAAGAACCTCTCCGTATTTCTTCCAGGAGGCTGCCGCAATTTCCCGGGTCTCCAGACTCTCCAATTGCTTCTCAACGGCTGCAATCACTTCCGCAGCCAGCTTCTCATCGGTGGTCACCAATATACCCTTGGCTTCTCTGTCGTGCTCCGACTGAGCCAGAATATCCGCCGCAAGAATTTCCGGATCCGCACTGCCGTCTGCAATAATCAGCACCTCGCTCGGTCCTGCGATAAAATCTATCCCCACTCTGCCGTAGCACTGTCTCTTGGCTTCGGTAACAAAGCTGTTTCCTGGTCCGACAATCATGCTTACAGGCTTGATTTCTCCGGTTCCGTAGGTAAATGCCGCAACAGCCTGTGCACCGCCAACGGCATAGATTTCATCCATCCCCGCAATATCCATGGCAATCAATGTCAGCGGGTGAATGCTGTCTGTTCCCTTTACCACCGGTGAACAGGCACAAACTCTTTTCACACCTGCAACCTTTGCCGGTATTCCCAGCATAAGTGCGGTTGAGTATAGCGGATATCCGCCTCCCGGCACATAACAGCAACAGGAGTCCACAGGAATAATCCGGTGCCCCAGCGAAATTCCATCCATAGGCGAAAATGATTCCAGCTCAGAAATCGTTGCTCTCTGTGCTTCCGCAAAGGCTTTGATATTAGCCGCCGCCAGTCGGATGCTTTCTATATTCTTTTCCGGCACAACCCGGTAAGCCGCCTCTATTTCCTCACGGGTTACCCTCAGCTGGCTTCGGGTACAGCCGTCGTATTTCTCATTGTATCTTTTCAGAGCCTTATCCCCTTCCGACTGTACCTCGCGTATAATATCCCGCACAGTGTTCATGAGACCAGTTCTGTCTTCTTCTGTTCTTTTCGCTGAATATTTAAGAGTTTTCACTTAACCACCTCCACGCTGTAGTACTTACTTAAGCTTCTGCCATCCGGAGGTGTTCCTCTCCCAGAAAACTCCGTCCGCATATCCCTGAATAGTCTTATCGCTTTCGGCCATTTCCAGCCTTTTTTCCGCCCATACACAGTACTGTTTGTTCTGTTCTATACCAATATAATGTCTGTCCAGTTTCCTAGCTGTAACGGAAGTGCTCCCTGAACCCAGAAAGGGGTCTAAAACCAGGTCCCCGGGATTTGTTCCCGAAAGGATCAGCTTAGCCAGCAGTTTCTCTGGCTTTTGCGCAGGATGTGCCGTGTTCTCCGCCATAGACCAGTAAGGTATGGAAATATCATCCCAGAAATTAGATGGATAGGTGTTTCGAAAATTACCCGATGACGTCTTTTCCCAGTCTTTTGGTTTACCGTTTACTCTGTATGGAGCTATTACTCTTCGTCTCAGTTTGACATCCTCCACATTAAAGACATAGTTTTTTGATGTCGTGGCGAACCAGATGTCCTCCATTCCGTTTTTCCAGTTCTTTCTGGCTCCACGTCCTTTTTCTCTCTGCCAGGTTATACGGTTCCGTATTTCAAAATGCTCCTTCAGCACCATCCCTATTACAGGACTGGAATTCCAGTCGCAGCACACATATATTGAGGCCGTCTCCTTAAGCAGGGGTTTCACATGCTCTATCCAGTGCTCTGTGTATTCCGCATATTCCTCATCCGAAGATTTCCTGAATTTACTGCCGTTATAGTCCTTGTCCAGATTATAAGGAGGATCCACAATGAGCATATCAACACACTTCTCCGGCAGCAGAGGCAGCACTTCAAAGGTATCGCCAATGATGGTTCTGTCAATTACCTCCCCTATGGTCACCGGCTTATCGACGGAGACACACCTTGCCAGATAATCCCTGCCTTCCTCAACGGTTATATCGATTGTTTTGTTTCTTTCTGATTTCATTGGTCTGTTTATGCTTTCCTATCTGCTTATGACTACGAGTTCATAATCGCCGATTGCCGGTTCAAGAAGACCGTAAATCGTTTTTTTCGCATTATCAGCCGCTTTATTCAGCAAGTCTGATGTGACGGTCTTTTTTTCGGCATCCTTCCTGGCCTCGGAAACAGCCTTGGTAACATCTTCCTTCTCATCACCCTTGAATAATGCGAACTTCTGATCGAAGAACTCAATACTGTCAGGATCGATTTCAAGAGACTGAATCTCCGGCTCAGGTAATTCAACGGTTACTGTTTTATCTGCATCCGAAACATCAATATCGATTTTTTTAACATCTATCCCGGCCCTTACCGTTGCATTATACTTCATACCAAATCCTTTCTTGTCTATGAACGGAATTTTGCCCTCTTCATATGTAACGAGACCGCTGTACTGAAGCTCCGCCGAGTTCAAATCGCTGCCCTCTTCGATAATGCCGCTTATATAGGATGTTGTTATTTCGGGATTACTGCTAAAAAGATTAGAAACCTGGGTACCGAGTATTGCCATCCCCACAGCACCAATTACTATTCCAATTATAAGCGATATCAGTATTCTTTTCATTTTTTCTATTCTCCTTGTACTAACTGATGTTTGATTATATTATATGTCATATAGGCAAAAAATAAAAATACATACTCGGGGAAACTCATTCCGCTTACTGAAAGGATCTAAACCATGTCAATGAAAGAAAAAGATACAACCAAATGGGTACAGAAAAATGTAAACAAGAAACTGCGTCCCACCGGCTCAAAGCCAAAAGCTGACGCCCTTTTATCCGAATCCGATGTCCCGACCAAAAAAACGGAAGGCGGCAAATCAGGTAAGTTTGCTCTGGCGGTGTTGACCGGCGGCATTATCGCTGTTCTGGCAAGAGGCGTGAAAAAAAGCAAATTTTACAAATAAGACAAAGGGAAACTCATTTCTTATACCTTCAACGTCCTGAGGTACGCCTTCTGTTCCGGCATAATCCTCCGGCTTTCTATGGCCTTTTGTATGGTTTTATTGTGCGTCCAGGTGTCCAGCTTTTGTTCTGCTATATAGGGCAGCACAATATCATACTGCTTAGCCAGTGCCGTCGCGAAATACCATGCTATCATCATATTTATATAATATTCCTCCGAACGCAGCTTCGCGATCCATTCGGGATATTCGGATGCAAAATCTTCGTCCAGGTAATGCCTCATCAGCATTCCTATTCCAAACCGCACCGTATAAGTGTGGTCCGAGCAAAGCCATTGTTCTATATGGGGCAGAAGATTTTGCCGGTTCTTCTTAAATATTTCAGGTGACATCTGATCGCAGGTCGCCCAGTTGTCAACATACGGCAAGAATGCACCGATACCGTCAATGCAGCTTTTGAAGTTAATGTCCAGCGAAAGAATGAATGCGTGCAGCTGATTCTCTTCGAAGTATCTGTGGGGCAGAGCCTGCATGAATACCTCCGCCTCGCCCAGCCTAACCAGTTCTTTAGCTATGCTCCGCAACCGGGGTGTCCTCACTCCTATAATGGAATCCGGATTGATAGTTGGAATCAGCCTTGCCTGAAACTCCTGATACTTTCTGTCCTGTGCAGCAAATAATTCTTTCTGAATATCCATGATAATCTCCCAAAAAGTTATGCAAATACACTTGGCTTGTTCTCATCAACAATCTCTGCCCGGCACTCTACACCGAAATACTTTTTGAGTCCGTTTACAAGGTCGTTAGCAACATCATCGGCTTTTTCCGTCGGAACATCCCCCAGTATCTCTGAAACGAAGAGAATATCTTTAGTGCTGTCCCTGAGCAGACAGTGCCTGGACTGCTTCCATATGAAGTGGCGTGTGATTATTTCCTTTCCGTCCATATAGCTGACTTCGCCTGCCGGAACATTTTCCTCTTCATTGCTGTCAAGTGCACAGAATGTGTCGCCTTCTGCCGATAGTCTGAGCGTTATGCATTCGTTAACATCTTCCAGGTCATATCCCCCTGCCGGCATGATGTTCTTCAGAGAAACCGCATTATAAAAATCCACAATCGGGTTGATATGAAACGGCTCATCGGTTTTACCCGCACGGCGCACCATCGCTTCAATGGATGACGGATATTGCTTTCTCCTGACGCCTGCCTCTTTCATGCGTTCGCCCCATGGCTTAATGAGCGGATGGGATTGAGGATTTCCGTATTCAACTGCAGCAGCTTTTGCAATCTGCCATGCCTCGTTCATCAGTTCTTCTATCCCGCCCGGATCAATGCACCGCGGCATATCCTTCACCACAACGGTCACAATCCTTAGCCCGGGAAACAGTTCAAATATTTCTTTGTCCACATTGAATATCTTTTCGTTCATAGCCGTCTCCTTCCATGTGCAAAATCTTCCCGCTATTTGTTAATCAGAAACAAACCAACCAGACAAACGGCAATTCCAAGTATCTTGGTTCCGGTAACCTGCTCCTTGTAGAGAAAGTAGCCGACGGCAATCAGTGCTATGCCCAGGAAGATGGCTTTGACGATGTAGCCGGTATTCATGTTCCAGCCCACCTTGTACATGTAAATGCTGCCGGCTTCCAGACCGACGATGGCAAGTCCCAGAACGAAGCTTGTCCAGTTTATCGACTTGTATTCTTCAATAATATTTCCACCGCCGCTCACTATATAATAGATAACCAGCGAAACCGCCGCACCAACCAGATAGGTTATGGTCAGGCCGGCAAAAGGGTTAAGGGTTGACGGTGTAGACTTGGCACTTATCTGATAAAAAATATCCGCAAATACAGCAAGTGCTATGGGCCAGTAAATACTCATGCTCGTTTCTCCTGAATTACTTTCTGTAACTTTTAAGTATATAAACCTGGCAACAGTATACTACTATTTGCGAATCTTAAAAAGTTAAAACAAAAAGAAGTTGCCCGAATGCAACCTCTTTTCACTGCTGATGTCATTGTCCTTTAATTTCTGTCAGCTTTTCCGTATAGTCCCCCTCATCCAGCTTAGGACAGCCGATGATTGTCTTGCGATTTCGGATGAATTCCTGATGGAAATTTCCGTAGGCATAGGCCGCACAATCAGCTGCAATCAAAAGATCTGCTCCATCAAAATACGGTGCACGAACAGGCACGAGTTTAATCTGCACCGGCCATTGAGTGAGCTCAGATTTTGCATTATTATTTGAAGTAGTGCATTCGCAGACTTCCCTGTTAATCTCTTTTGAGTGTGTTCCGGGGCAACCGCAGGCCAGAGTCGCCGGCTCTTCATAGGCGGGAGCCTCTCTTTCTTCCATGGAAATCGCATCCACGGGGCATGCAGGCAGCCAATACACTTCTATTCGTCAATCTTTATGATATTGCGCTTCATATCATGTCTCCTTCTCTATCCTGAATACATTGATCACATCGCTGTCCGGACAGCAAAAGCGAATTTCTCCGTTATGTGCCGGCGGCACTGTGCCCCCATATCTGAGAATATCTATATATGGAAATGCTACATGCATTGCCATCGGGCAAAGCTTTCCTCTTTCAGTGTCAAAGTCAAAGGTATCGCCAACCTTATGACCTCTGTGACATGGGTATTCTCCCTTTCGATCAACCAGGGTTATCTTGATTTTAGGTTTCATCTCTTTCCCTCCAATTCCGGATTACTTTGATTTCTCATGTACATGATACTATAATAAATGGAACAAGTCTGTTGTATTTACAACAGACCAGATGATTTCTTTTTTAGTTACAAAACTATTTCCTCTTAAAACCATTTCTTCTTTTTAAATATGGCAAACATAATAACAACCACTATAGAACTTAGTATTACAACATAAAGATAACCGAAATACCATGCGAGCTCAGGCATATTCTTAAAGTTCATCCCATACCAGCCCACTATAAGATTGAGAGGCAGAAATATGGCGGTTATTACCGTGAAGATTTTCATAATCTGATTTTGCTCTATATCTATTTGTGCCTGATACGCCTCCCGCATCTGTGTTACATAGTCCCGCAAATTCAAAACATAATAGAGGTATCTGTGAACTCGCCCTTTTATGATTTCCATATGCCTTTCCCCGTCGGGGGTAAAAATTTTATTGTCATTGGCACAAAGATTATCCAGAATAAGATCCAGCTGTTCATAATAGCGTTTCAAGGACAGTAATTCCTTGCGATAAGATATTATTCTGCCGGAGTAATCCTGTTTTGAGTTGGTTATGGCAGAGTCTTCAGCCTCGGTGATTTCTGTTTCAAAGTTTTCCAGATAATTTATATCACCCTGAAACAGGTTCACAAAAAACGCATATAAGGCCTTTTCATTGGACAACCCTTCAGGCAAAAGTTCTGAAATATTATCTAAACATTCATTGCTCTCGGAAAAGAAAAACAAATTATCTCTATCCATGTAAATCAAAACCTTTTGGGGCTTTTTTTGCTGTTCCTTTATATCTTTCCATTCGAAAGCCAGGATGTTTGACTTCTCAAAACTTTCAAATGTGAAGGTCTGCTTTGTACTGATGTACTCCGTCACCTTTGGCTCAATCAAATCCGTAATCGTATCTATTTTTGAAAAAAGTAATGCTGACTGCATGTTGTCACCTCCGTAAATGTTTATGGTGTAATTATAGTACAATTAACCTGTAAGCACAAAGAAATCGGCTCAATGCTTTTTTGCATTAAAGTTTAGTGGTTTTGCCCTTGATTGTTAGAAAAAAATTACTTATATTTTGTATGTACACAATTTTCATAAAAATGCAATTGAAGCTAAAGGAGGCACAAATGGCAAAAATAACTCGTGGTTGGCAGTTTACCGGTACAAATGAACCTTTATCTTTCGTGGAAAAGGAATTGAAAACTTTGGAGGAAGGTTATGTACGCATAAGAACACATAATGCAGGTCTATGCTCATCTGATGTTGGTGCTCTGAATGACCCCACCTGGATGAATTTAATCAATGTTCCCTGTATTCTGGGACATGAAATTTCCGGTGAAATAATCGAATTGGGCGAAAATGTTGAAGGTTGGAAGATAGGGGAAAGGGTAGCAATTTGCCCTATGCCTTGTAATGGAGCTTATGGCCCCGGGTATGGCCGGGACGGCGGTTACGGAACAATCACATCTGCACACTCATCAATGCTCATCAAGGTTCCCGATAATGTAAGCTCTGATCAGGCAGCAGCTGCTACTGACGCCGGGATGACATCCTACCATGCAGTCGTAGTAAAGGGCGGAGTTAAAAAGGGCACCAAAGTAGGTATCATCGGTCTTGGTGGACTGGGCACAGTCGGTATGGATGTAGCTATCGGTAAAGAGGCCGAGGTATATGTGGCCACAAGAAAAGAAGCCGCTCAGAAAAAAGCAACTGAACACGGTGCAGCCAAAGTAGCTTCAAACATAAAGGACTTTAAAGATGATCAACTGGATGTGATAGTTGATTTCGCAGGTACCGAAATCACTGTCAAAGAAGCAATGGAAACCGTAAAACCGGGCGGCAAAGTGGTTCTTGTCGGAATGCACTCCCCTGAAATCCGCATAAATGCTACTGACCTTATTCTTCGCCAGACTCAGCTTGTGGGATCTATGGGCGGAACAAGAGAGGATATTGCAGATGTTATCCAGCTAATCAGTGAAGGCAAACTGAAAATAGGTGTGGAATTGATTCCGTTGAGTGATGTCGCACAAGGCCTTAAACGTCTGGAAGACGGTCAAGCCGATAAACGCTTGGTAATGTACACCACAGCAGACGATTTGAAAAAAGACCTTCCCGCTTAAGGAAGCCTATGAATGCTATGGGGCAGCCGTCTGGCTGCCCTTAAGTTATGCACGAGTTTGATGTGATTGCCGATGTTTTTAGTAATGACTATAGGAGGGTTCCGGACATTGTAGCCTTTCAGGCTATGTCGATAAAACTCTTGTTTCCGCATAAATGTTGATTTTTACAGTGTTTTTACAGAAAAGTTCGCGTGTATATCATATGCATAAATATTTTCTAAGGTATGCATCAATATAAGCAAACGAACTTGCTGACAATGGGCAAGCAAATTATATTAAATTGCTATACGCAGCTCTTTTTCTTTTAGATAACAATTGTTCGGATTTTGTACTAATAATGTTTCTGTAAAAATGGTCTAAATACCATGATTTGTGCGGAAAGTTATGGAACACTAATGAAAACTCAGTTTCTATATGGGCGGTATGCTCAAATATCTATGAGTAAAATTACATGGCAAAGGATAAATATGTAAAACCATCAACTTTGAATTTGTGGAGAGAGTTATGTTTAGAGAAATACGAAAAAAGAAGAATGAAATTGGAGAAGAGGCAATAAAATCGCTTCTTAGAAGTTCCCGCAGAGGTATTCTAGCTGTAAATGGTGATAATGGGTATCCCTACGCAATACCGATTAACTACCTATACGATGAGGAAAGTCAACGAATCTTTTTTCATGGCTCTCGCATTGGGCATAAAATTGATGCATTGAAGTCCTCTAATAAAATTTGTTTTACTGTTTGTGGAAACGAAATGATAGCAAAAGAAGACTGGGCTCCCTTTGTCCAAAGTGCAATTATTTTTGGAAGGTGTCATTTGATTGAAAACATGGAAATGGCATTTGCAACATTAAAGAAATTCTCAATGAAATATTATCCCAGCGAGGATATGGTTATTGCCGAAATCGAGGCCGCCGGGAAAGCGGTTCAAATGTTCGAGATAGAAATAGAGCATATCAGTGGCAAGGAAATACAAGAAAGGTAGTCCTTATACTCTTTTGCCTCAATTTTGGACCGCATTTTATTTGCGGATTCCCAAATCTTTGCCGCCAGTTGTTACTTGTTCATTTTTCCCTACGCTTTTTATTTCAGAAAAGTTCCCAACAGGGAACCGTCCTCGGGCAAATACACTCTCTTATTCACTTCAATCATAATGGATGTTCCCTGTATCCGCCTTACCATAATAGGCATTTGGCACAAGCGAACCGGCTTAGGGATGGTTATACTCAATCGTATATCCGTGATTGGTGGAATATGCGGTTGTTTGTTTCACATGGCGATAATAACGCAAATAAGGGAATATTACCGCATTCATGTTTTCTCATTGAATTTCTTTCCACTTTAACAAAGCAAAAACACAATCAGTATTTCCCATGTCGCCCTCAATTATAAATCGTATAACTGCCGGTTAATCCACAAGCCGGCTCAATCTGGCGTCAACAAGACTGGCTGCCCATAAATCGCGGGATTCAATATATCTGAGAACCTTTTCTTTTGAGCCACTTATATAATAGTACTGTGACTGAAATTCCTTGTCGGCTTTTGCTTTTTCATACAGTTCCTTCAGCACCTCTTCGTCATAAAAGACCTCTCCGCCTTCTGCCGTTTCCATACCGATTCCCAAATCTTCCCATATTTCCGGGTGTTCATAAAGCAGCTTGATGTTGGACAGGTACCAGGATTTCAATTGCTGCTCATTCATTTCATCCGGAAACGGCTCCATATCCCCCTTGCAATGTCCCAGATTCAGACCGCCCTGGTAATGGCAGCTCTCCGTATGCACCCTGATCCAATCCAGCGACAACTCGTCTTCGTCATTCAGATCAACATCCTTTCTCAACGATGCAACACTCTTAGGCGTTTTCTCTGAAACAGCAACTGTCATCCACGCCGACTCCGGCAGCTTCCTGATTTCCGACAAATCGTAATCAATCGTGCTATATTCCTCATTTACTGCGAATATGCCGAATTTAAGCATGATAAGAGCCGAAGGATCACTCTCTATCTCCATCTTTCCTCTGGTCATATGCAAGGTCACATTGGAAGGAGCTCCGATTGTTACATGCTTAGAAAGTTCTATAAGATGTGCATCTATTTCGTATTTGCCAAAATGCAGGGATTTGGCTTCTATCCAGTCCAATTCACACATGGGATATTGTGTTTCTATCCATGCGTCCATTACACGAAAAAGGGTGCTGTGTCTTTTAATCTCATTGTCTTTCGTCATCACCTCATCGGAATTCAGCTTAACCGGATCCGTATTTGTTACTCGCATCAGTGGGCTTATTCCCAATATAATCAAAGCAGCAACAGCCGCAACAATAAGAACGCTTTTTAAAGCAATCTTTCGGATTCTCCGGTTAATTTTCTTTTCGAGCATAACATCAAAGTCCGGATTTTCCGGCAAAACCATTTCTGCCAGTTCATCTTCAAACTTCTTTTGTTCTGCCATTGCTCCATTATCTTTATTATTGTTTGTCCCCATCTTCCTGCTCCCTTCTTTTAATCAATGCCTTCTTTGCCCGAGATCTTATCTGCCGTACATTTGTTTCCGATAATCCATAATCTTTCGCAATTTGCTCGTCCGTTCTCCCCAGATATACCGACTCAATCATCACATTGCGCTGATTGCCCGGAAGTTCCGAAATCATTACAGCCAAACGGCTTTTGCTTTCATTTCTAATCAGTTTGCTTAACGGCTCTTCCGACGAATCCGCCACATCGGGAATTCCTTCTTCTCGATAAGATTCCCTTTTTCTATTTTTCTGCTGATTGATCCAGTCGTTTCGCATTACCCTATTTGCCCAATACAGGAAACTTCCTGATTGTTCATATGATAAGAGGGCTTTTGCAAAAACTGACTGAACCAGATCCTCTGCATCTGATAGGCTTCCCGTGTATGAGCATGCAATAATCAGAAGCGAATCGCGATACTTCCTGTAATATTCAGTTATCCAGTTCTTTGAAGTTTCCACGCCGTAAAACTATCCCCCGTATGTCCCTTCTATATACTAAACAGTTCAACAGGTTTTTTGTGACAAAGTTTTTTGCTGCTACCATTCTATCACGCCCCCCGGAGCACTATAAATGTAAAAAGCCGTCAAGGAGGAGGATCCCTGACAGCTTTTTCATAGCACTATACTATTTCTTCAAACTCTGTATTACTCTTTATCTATATTAACGTTTTATACAAACAGATTCACATTGGATTCTTCGGCATCACCCAAGTAGGATGCCACGCCGGCAAGTTCAACTCCGTCAATCAGCTCTTCCTCCTTGATTCCCATAACATCCATTGACATGGTGCAGGCTACCAGCTTGACACCGTTTGCCATTGCCATCTTCATGAGTTGCTCAAGAGAATCTACATTCTTGTCTTTCATAACCTTTTTCATCATGGCGCTTCCCATTCCGCCCATGTTCATATTGGAAAGCTTCAGCTTGTCTGTTCCCTTCGGCATCATCATGCCGAACATTTTTTCTATGAAGGTTTTCTTCACCGCCGGAGAATTTGTCTTCCTGAGTGCATTGAGTCCCCAGAAGGTAAAGAACATGGTTACCGGTCTGCCCATGGCTGCCGAACCGTTGGCGATTATGAATGATGCCAGTACCTTATCCAGGTTTCCGCTGAATACGATAATCGTCTTGCCCTGTGCATCATCATTTTGTCTGGCAACGCTGCCTGTACTTTTGCTCAGCTCACCGGTTCCTTTTCGGATATATACGATATTTTCATTTCCTTCACGTTCCTTTTTAATAAGGGTATTTCCTGTTCGCCTGCACCAGGCTTCAACATCAGCCGCAAACCCCATGTCCGTTGCCCTGACTTTCAAAATTTCGCCTTCCTCCATCTGGTTCAGCTGTTCATTAACGCTCATAATAGGTCCCGGACACTGCATACCGCAGCAATTCAGCACTCTGATTTCCCTATCGGTTGTTTCCAGATCTTCTACACCTTCATGTGATTCAGGTGCTTCCCCGAATCCTTCTGCCAGAGAACCCCCCAATCTTTCCTCATAATGCATGGACTTATAAAATGACGTTCCACCCGCGAGAACTGATACATTATCAAAGCCGTTCTGCATCAGAACTCTGGCGGAATTATACGATCTGATACCAATTGTGCAATATACGATAATGTGCTTACTGCGGTTCAGCTCGCCGATTCGATCCCTGAGCTGCCCCTGTGGTATGTGTACTGAACCCGGAATCGAGAAAACCATTCTTTCCATGTCCTCACTCACATCCAGTACGGTTATGCCATTGTCTTCCTGTGCAGCCAGTTCGGCATCCAGCTCATGAGCTTCCGTAAATTTCACCATACCTGTCAGGATATTTTCTGCAACGTAGCCAAGCATATTCACAGGATCCTTAGCCGATGAATACGGTGGTGCATAGGCCAGTTCAAGTTCCTGAAGCATGTATATGTCTCCGCCATTGCGTATTGTTGCCGCTAAAGTGTCTATTCTCTTGTCAACGCCTTCCTGTCCTACAATCTGGCCTCCGAAGATTTTTCCATCCGGTGAAAAAATCATTTTAAGCGTCATGTTCGTCGCACCGGGATAGTAACCGGCATGGGATTTCTGATTAATCAGAGCCACATAATAGTCACACTCCTTAACGAGACCGGCCGTCTGCAGCTGCTTCTCATTCAGTCCTGTCGCAGCAACTGTATAGTCGTAAATCTTTGCAACAGATGTTCCCATAGTTCCCCTGTAGCTGCTGTCCGCTCCGGTGATTATGTCCGCAAGAATTCTCGCCTGTCTGTTCGCGGGTCCTGCCAGCGGAATCATGGTCCTTTCGCCTGTAATGAAGTGATCCGTTTCAATTACATCGCCTATTGCATATACATTTTCAAGAGAAGTCCTGAATTTATTGTCAACAACAATGCCTCCACGTGCATTCAGTTCAATTCCCGAAGATTTTGCAAAGCCGCTGTTTGGTCTGATTCCTGCCGACATGATAACCATATCCGCTTGCAAACTGCGTCCATCGGATAGCACAACAGTCGTATCCTGTCCGTCATGCACAAATTCACTTACTCCTGTGCCCAGTAACAGGATGACATTATTCATAATCATATTTTCGTGCACCAGGTTCGCCATCTCATAATCCAGTGGTGCCATAACCTGTCTCTGCATTTCAACCACAGTTACACTGATTCCCAGCTCACTGAGATTTTCGGCAATTTCCAGTCCGATAAAACCTCCGCCAACAACTACTGCATTGCGAGGGTTTTGCTCTTTAGTATATTTTTTTATCTTATCCATCTGTGGAATCGTCCACAAAGTAAAAATATTGTCGGCTTCTATCCCCGGAATCGGAGGTGTGACAGGAGAGGATCCCGTGGCAATTATCAGATTGTCGTAGGATTCAGTGTATGTCTCTCCTGTCTCGGCGTTCTTCACTCTGACCGCCTTTTCTTCGGGTAGAATTTCCGTTACTTCGCTGTGAAGTCTGACATCTACGTTTAATTTCGCCTTCATTGTCTGCGGTGACTGCAGAAGCAAAGCATCTCTGTCTTCAATTACGTCCCCTATGTGATAAGGCAGCCCGCAGTTGGCATATGATATGTATTCGCCTTTGTCGAGAATGAGTATTTCCATATGCTCATCTCTTCGTCTGAGTCTGGCCGCTGCTGTTGCTCCGCCTGCAACTCCGCCGATGATTAATGTCTTCATATTGTTTCCTCCTAATGTCTAATGTGCTCCTATGTAAACTTACATACAGTAAGAAAGCTATTATCTGCGTAGATAATAGCTCTTTTTTTTGAATGTTTCTGTGACATTGTCACCAAGATTATTGATTATAACGATAATCAATAATATGGTTTATTCCGTTATGTGTCTCCGTCAATTAAGGATTTAACGGGATATGTACCATCAGCCTTCTATGGCAATCCTAAGTTTTATCTGAATCTTGTTTCAGAGATTCAGGTGCGGGAAGCCACGGACATTTTTGACCCCAAAGTTCCGTTCGTTGAGCTGCAGACAATTGAGCTTTGCAGAAAGAACGGGGAAAAGTTCTGGGGAGAAATAAGCTGCACATTAATTGAAGATGAGGACGGGAATGCCACTGCAGTACAGGGAACAATAAAAGATGTAACTAAAATAAAGACTGTAGAGATGGAACAGCTTGAAGATACCAAAAGGCGTAATATGCTCCTCTCATATTTCTCACACGAATTCCGAACACCTATAACATCCATCGCCGGCTATCTGACTGCCATCACGGATGGAACCATGACTACCGGTGAAGAGAAGATGGAAGCGATGGATATTATTACATCCAAGACTCTTACACTGAAAAAGCTGGTAGACGATCTGGATCAGCTGACCAAAATAGAAACAAACCAGTTTTCGCTGTATTTTGCAACCTATACTGCAGCTGAAGCCACCGAAATGATGATAAGCAGCAGCGTTGGTGATGCAGAATCGGCAGGCTTTGAAGTGGCTCTGAGGTATGATGAGAACCTCTTAAGCAGACACTGGGTAATAATAGATACTGACAGGATAAAACAGGTTTTTTCCAACCTGATAAACAACTCAATCAAATACTCTGAAACTGCAAAAAATTTATGGATAACATTTGATATCGATGATAAAGAAGAAAGCTTTGTGGTCTCTGTAAAGGATAACGGCATCGGAATAAGGGACAAACATCTGCCGCATATCTTCGAAAGGTTTTACAGAGCGGACGCCAATGAAAACACAAATAACACCATCTGCCGGCGGAGATGATTATATGACCAAGCCGTTCATGGCGGGCGAACTGATTGCAAGAATAAAGGCACATCTGCGCAGGCAGAGTACCCTGATGAAAGAATCCGCTCAGCATCTGGATAATGTCTATGATTTCGGAGATTTAGATTTCGGAGATTTAAAAATAGATTTTGACACTCACGAATGTACTGCCTATGGCAAAGAAGTAAGCTTTACATCCAAAGAGTTTAAAATACTTAAGCTTCTCGTTGAAAATCCGCGTAAAGTTTTTCCTGCCACACAGATTTTCGAAACAGTATGGAAGACCAACTGCATGAAGAACGATGCAAAGACCGTTATGGTCTATATCAGCACTCTGCGAAAAAAAAATTGAGGAAAATCCTAATGAACCAAAGATAATAATAAGCGTCCGCGGAGTAGGCTATAAGTTTAACCAGAACCTTACAAGAAAATGACCGGCATTATTACCGGTCATTTTCTTTCCTGAAAAACGACCTTTTACCCCAGCCCGTTTTGTATGCATAAAAGAATACCATACATAGGTATAACCACCAACAGAAAACATAGCCATACAAAAACGGCATTCCTAAAATAAATGGTTCAATCTTTCCCATTACCAGAAATATTCCCGGGAATTCTATGGCACAGAATCCTGTTATGATGAGAATTATTATAATTTTTTTCCTTGTTGTCACTGTGATGCTCCTGATTCAGTACTGAGCTTCTTCAGGTATTCAAATGCTTTACCTCGGTCGACATCTCCCGACTTTTTATCCGGCATACTTCCCTCATAGTACGAGAATGATTGCGGAGCCGCTGCACTGCCAACCGTTTCTGCAGCATAAGCCTTCTTTTCGCTCATGTTGAACACCTGAACATGAAGCGTTTCGGAATATGCTATTGTTCCGCTTGTGTATGAACCCGTACGCGTGTATGTCGGGTAGATGTATACAAACGTCTGATAATCTCCCAGGCCTTCAGGAATCTTTATTCCATTCTTTTTGGCATCGGACAGACGAATGTTTCCATTGGAATTGTACTCTTTTTTTGTGCTCCATTCTCCGGTAGGAGGAGTTGTTTCGTACACCAGAACCTTTCCTGTTAGAACAGCGTCTCCATCAACCTTATCATATTTCGCACATTCATTATACACCTCATTCAAATCCTTTTTCAGAAGACCTTCCAGAATGCTGACAGCCTGTTCTTCTGTAACATTAGGGGTTTCAATTTCCTTCACGGGTATCTCACTTCCGCCGGAATAGGCTTCTCCCGGTTTATTCACCTGAATATTGTCATTAACATACTGCAGGGTTTTAATAAACAATTCGCCGCTCGGATCTAACTCATATCCGGTATCCGGGTAAATCAGAAGCGTTTTGAGGTTTTTTAGAGATGCAAATTCCTCAACATTATAACTTGGCGACGAATAGCTGAACACGACCGTTTGCGGTGCTTCTTCATCTGTGTTTTCTGTAATATCATTTGGCGACCATGGAACTTCTCCCGTTCCGGTATCGCCGGTATCGGAGTCCTCAAAGGATCCTTCAACGTGATATTTGTAATATGGTGGAACAAGAGAGATAGTTTCGACTTCCTTCAGCATTTTGAGGTTGCCAAAATCCATCCCCCACTGATATCCGATTTTTACGTTTTTGATTTTGCCGATTCTTTCAAGGTCCTTTCCCTCATAGTAGGCGGAAACATCTGACGACTCTATATAGACAGCATCAGCCTTATCAAGCATCTTTGTCCATTCATGTACCTTGGAAGAATCTCCGCAAAGAACATAATAGTCCAGACCCAGACATTCTATGGAACTGCATGGCAGCTGTCCGATTCTTTTGTCCAGTTTGCTCTCAAGTTCATCTCCCATGTTACCCGTCGTGGTAAACACAATCGTACCAATGTCTTTGCCTTCTATACAACTATCCAGAATATCCATAGTTTTGTCAACGTCGCTATTTAAATCCATACTCAGAACCAAAGTATCCCTTTCTGAATCATATGACATGTCAAGAAAACTGTCGTTCTCAATTTTCGAAAGTTCCTCGTACGCCTTCTCCAATGCAGATTTGCCGCATCCGCAGAGAGCAATCATTATAATCAGTGCAAGTATCGCTGCCGACACCAGTTTTATGTGCTTCTTCATGATCGTCTACCTCATTTCCTAAAAAGGAGCAGTCTCTACAAACCGCTCCGATACTGCTGCATCTCTGTCAACCACCCGGGTTCGTGAAAAAATTATACCACTACTTTATTATTCTCGCAATTCAGAAAACTGTTTTTTTAATTATAACTTTAACAGGCTAATTCATTGTTGCATAAACAAAGGCACCCGGCAAATGGGGTAACCCCCAAACCGGGTGCTTTTGATTCTGCACTATTCTCTTACACTTTCGGCTGCTGCTGGGTAATACAGTGAATATTGCCGCCTCCGTAAGCAACCTCCCATGTATCAACTCCCACAACCTTGCTGTCAGGGAACATGCCCTGTATCTGCTCAAGTGCAAGGGAATCATATTCATCATTGTACTGAGGAACGATTACCCCATCATTAACAATTAGGAAGTTCATATATGATGCAATAGCAATGTCGCCGTCCTCTCTAGGCAAGGTTCCTTCCACCACGTCAATAGCAAAATCTCCGCTGATCACTGTAGGTACCTTCGGCATGGTCAACTTGTGAATCTTGAGTTTTCTTCCCTTGGCATCGGTTGCCTTTTCAAGTATGCCATATGCCTGGTGGCATGTTTCATAGAATGGATTCTCTTTATCATCAGTCCATATGCAGGCGACCTCACCGGGCTTCACGAAACAAGCCACATCATCTATATGCCCGTTTGTTTCCTCAGGGTCTATTCCGTCCTTAAGCCAGAGGACCTTCTCTACATTGAGGTAGTCTTTAAGCTTATTTTCGACTTCCTCTTTCGTAAGATGAGGATTTCTTCCTTCACTGAGGAGACACATTTCAGTTGTAAGAACCGTTCCCTCGCCATCCACATGGATTGCACCGCCTTCGAGAACAAAGCCTTCTGTTCTGTAGCTGTCTATACCCTCAAGCTCACATATCTTTCCCGCAACCTGATCGTCCAGATCCCATGGGAAGTAAAGTCCGTCAACCAGCCCGCCCCATGCATTAAATTCCCAGTCAACTCCCCGGATTTCGCCCTTATCGTTAATTACAAAGGTTGGACCCATATCTCTTACCCATGCATCGTTATTTGACATTTCAACCACTCTGATTTCAGGTGGAAGAACATATCTTGCAACCTGATACTGCGCAGCCGAGACAAGCATGGTCGTTTCGGCAAACTCGCTTATAGCCTTTGCAACCTCAGCGTAAGCCTTCTGTGCCGGCTTGCCGCCATCTCTCCAGTTATCGGGCCTTTCCGGCCATACCATAAATATCTGTTTCTGTGGTTCAAATTCACCCGGCATTCTGAATCCGTCGGCCCTCGGTGTTGAAGTTAATCTTTTTGCCATTGTTTCCTCCTTTTCTTAATATATAATTATATTCATTTTGATTTTGAGCTTTTCATGTCCGGCTACAGCGCAAATCCCAAAACAGCGTATATTATCCCCGTTGCCACAAAAGCTATTATGGCGTAAGGCAGATTAACAACGGCCAGCTCGGTCGATTTTCTCTGAACCGACTGAGAAACCATTAACATCTGCTCTCCGAAAAAGCATGTTGTTCCTCCGCATACCGATCCGGATACAACCGCCGCTATTGTAAGATACACGTTAACGCCAAATGTCTCAGCCAGCGGAACTGTAATAGGTGCCATTAACAGTATTACCGCCCAGTAATCCACACCGCCGAATGCCAGCAGAGCAACAACCACAAACGACAGTACCGGAATCACTCCGCCTGCCAGGAATGGCGTAGTTGTTTCAATTACATATTCGCTGAGCCCGATTCCGTTAAGTCCGTCAACAAAAACAAATACCAGAAGCAGAATCACGAGAATATCAATCATGCTGTGTATTCCTTCAAGGAAGTTTTTGAAGAAGTCGTCAAATGCCATCTTTTTTCTTGGTATATACAGCACAAAGCATGTCGCTATAGCACAAAGAACCGATACTACCAGGTCGTTGGTGTAAAGCATAACTCCAACCAGCACTACAACCGGTATTATGAAGTCACGGAGCTTGCCGTCTTCATCAAACTTCTCCGTTTCTTCGCTTTCCTGAAGGCCCTTCATCTTCAGTTCCTTAGACAGCTTCCTGAGCGGTCCGATCTTCGGCAGAATGCCTGCAGCCAGGAGAAATGCCACCAGTACAATCATCATCGGATAGATGAGGAACTGAACAACCTGCATGTACTCGGTAAGCATATTGGAGTCTGCAGCGGATATTCCCGAGTCCTTCATAATACCGAACACGAATACCGCCATCGCTGTCACAGGGAGCAGAGAACAGATTGGAACACCCATTGAAATGATAATTGTTCCCAGACCCTCACGTGTAACATTATGCTGGTCGGTTATGCTCCTTACCGAAGGTCCTATAGCCAGGTCGTTAATGTAGTCGTCTATACAGAGTATTAAGCCAAGAATCCACGTGAATACCATACTGCTTCGCTCCGACTTGATGTATTTCAGAGCCAGCTTCCGGAATCCGTCGATTCCTCCCGATTCAAGTAAAAGCTGGATGAGTCCGCCAAAGAGCGTCAGCATAAGCAGTATCCACGGGAATGTGCCTTCCGCCATTACCGCATAAAACGAATCGGTAAATCCGATAATAAATCCGCTGCCCTCCTTGAGAACAAACACCATAATTATCGGAATAATCATCGACTCCAGCACCCTCTTTGTAGTGATTACGAGCACTACCATAAGTATCAGCGGTACAATTGTCCAAAAACCTAATTCCATATTGTTTCCTCCCTTCCTTTGAGTTTATAATTTGTTTCCATCCGCAAAAGCATCTCCCACCACTTCTCCGAGGGCGATATATTTGTGATTTACAGGGTCAAACGTGATAGGTCTGAACTTTGACGGATTTATGTTGCCATCTGAATCCAGCACACTTTCATCAGCCTGAATATTTACAATTTTACCAATCATAATGTGAGTTTCTTCGTCATAGCTGAGCAGCTCACAGTCGAGGGACATCTTCAGCTCATCTATTACCGGTGCGTCAACAAATTCGCTCTTTGTTGCATGGAAACCCGCCCTGGCAAACTTGTCCGGAACATCATTCCCCGATACTACTCCCACATAATCACATTCCACCTCATGCTCAACATCACCGACAGCAACGGTAAAAGCTCCTCGCTCTCTGGCATTAAGTATAGTCTTATGTGTTGGAGTTACGCACATTGCAATCAGGTTCTCTCCCGCCATTCCACCCCATGCTGCATTCATGGCGCATGGAACTCCTTCTCTGTCGTATGCCGAAATGATTAACACCGGCATGGGAAAGAGCCATGGATTTACTCCGAAATTCTTTTTCATAATATAAATTCCCCTCCATCGCTACTCGTTCGCAATATTTACATACACTTATATTGTAAAGCATTATCGTGAAATAGGCAAGGAAGCCTAAACTTTGCTTTAAGGCCATAAAGTATAAAAAATCAATAACAGATAACATGTCAATGGGTTATAATCAAGATATGAATGAGGTGATTATCATGGAAGAAATCAAAGAAATACTGCGCAAATTCAATGAAGAGCGCTACTGGGAGCAGTTCCACACACCCGAAAACCTGGCCAAATCCATATCAATAGAAGCTGCTGAAGTTCTGGAATGTTTCCAGTGGGATAACAGTTATGACAAACGGGCTCTAACTGATGAAATTGCCGATGTCATGTGCTATTGCATCATGCTGGCCGATGAGATTGATATCGATCTGAAGGAGGAGATTATCTCCAAGATTAAACGCAATGCGGTCAAGTACCCGGTGGAAAAGAGTCGGGGAAGTTCAGCAAAATATGATGAATTATAATGGCGATGAATTTGTGCAGGAACTGACTGCTTGGCATCGGTTACATTTTTTTCAGTGTACTGTTATGCCTGGCAGGAATCTGGGCGGGTATGATTCTTGGCAAATCAACGCAGCAACTCCTGTAAATTACATTCCAGGATTCCGCAAACTCTTGACACTACCTCTATACCGGGAAAAATGACACCATTTTCCCAATCATTTATTTCTTTTATGTCAATATCCAGCAAAGAGCATACTGCCTCATTTGTTATACCTTTTTTATCTCTTTCTCTGATATAGTTCTCTCCAAATCTTTCAGGATAATACTGTATACACATTTTATTTCCTTCCTTTCATTCTTTCTTTTCTGCCTGCATATGCTGTAATCAGCATAAACTTACTTTTTACCAGATGGTGAGCATCTTTATCATGCAGTATAGTACAGTTGCTGCAATCTTTTATTCCCTGATCAGTATATGTAAAATCACCGCCACACTTTTCTCCGAGCATGTACATCGGACAATAACAGAACATACAATTGAAACTATCAGGATTGCTGCATTCATGACAGGGAAAGTACTTGCAGTTCCTGTTCTGCATAAAAAATGCGAATTCTTCCTCATTAATAATATCTTCTCTATTATTCACCTTCGTTCACCTCCTCAAGGGGCCCTTCTTTAACCGGGTTCTCGCGAAATGCCTCCAACTTTTCCCTGAAATTCGGGATACCGGTTTCGTTGCCGAAATGGTCTGCAAATTCATTCACATCGGAATACACTATGTTGTCCTCTTCAAGAAACCATCCAAGCCTCATTATCATTACCTCCTTGTTCTTTGATATGAAGTGAGGGAAGGCAATAAAAAACTCGCCGCCTAACCCCAGAAGACTGACTTTTTCAAGCATGACAGGTCTACCGACTTAATCCTTATAGCCTACTCAAGCGCCTTCCCAGATGTTATCCAGTGGCATATTGCTTTTTCGTAGAAATTACGGTTGCTGAGACACAGTGCCGGATTCACACCGGCTTCCGAATAAGTGTCATGCTTTCGGATATTTACTTGTGACCCGATTGTATCATAGAGGGTAATAATCTGTCAAAATATTCATAAATTGTCCTCCGCATAGATGTGATATAATGTCCATACTATTTTTATTAAACAGGAGGTTCAGACCTAGGGAAATGGATAGAGAAATAATCAGAATAGGAGACACACCACTGAGCCTCTCAATATATTCCGTGGAGAGCTCACCTACACATAAAAACAGCTTTGGAACCGTTGAAATAATATTCTGCCTCAAAGGCAGCGTGCGGCTGGGGTATGCCTACGAAGATTTCACGCTGAAAGCTGGGGATTATATTGCGGTGGACAGAGATGCGTACTTCCTTTACAAAGGCAAGGACAATGTATGCGTTTCCTTTTATCTTGACATGCTGCGATACGAGGAGAAATACCCTTATGTCAGGCATGCCCTCTACGTATGTGAAGGGGTCGATGAAACAGATGTGCCTGATTATCCGCGACCTTCGCACATAAAACTCAAGGGGCTCATGATAGCTGCTCTTAAGAGTGCGGTTGAAGGCGGGAGCGAGTCACGAATACAGAATATCGCTGATAAGATGGTGAACCTTCTTGTGAACAGTTTTGACATAGTTTTTTATCATTATGGCAGTGAAAATATGTCTGAAAAAGCATTGGAAAGATCCCGCTTTATTACGGCATATCTTCAGGAGCATCTTCACGAGAAGATTTCAATGAGGACTCTGGCAGCAGAAATAGGGATTACAGAAGGTTACCTTTCGGAATTTATGAGAAAAACATCCGTGGGATTCAGAGGTATGCTGGGATATATCAGGGCCAATGAATCCGAAGAATATTTACTTAACACGGATAAAACCATAATGGAAATATCCGAAACCTGCGGTTTTTCCGATGTCAAATACTACTATAGTGCTTTTTAAAAATGGTATAAATGTACGCCTGCGCAGTTCAGAGAACGATACGGTAAGATTACCGATACGGATATAGAATCTCTCCCTCTGGAAAGTATAGAAGAGTTGGTCAACGAGCTCATGAAAGCTCATTTCATGGCAACATATGCCGGAGAATAGTCAATTAAGAGCTAAATAAAACACGTAAACGACCTTAATGTTGTCGTTTACGTGTTTTATTTGTTGAAGATAGTAGATAAGTGTCGTTGCCTGTGTATGCCGACAAATTATATTATTATCGTAGCAGACGTAGTCATCTGTTTCTTTTCATTGACACGAGAGACCAGAGAACGATAATCCCTCCAAGCAGGATTAAAACAACTGACTTGTTGGCGGGAATCGAAGAAACAATTCTCGTGACAATGAGAGCTGCGAAAACAAGCACGCAGATTCCGGCTATCAGGCAAATAATATTAACCGTTTTTTTAATATCCATGACTGCCCTACCTTTCTGATGTGCATACTGTAACTTAAAGAATTGTACTTGTCAATTAATAACCGTTATCATTTTTTATATCGTTATCGCTATTTTTTATGTTTTTTCCTGGAGGTAAAGTTATGAACGAATTACAGAATCAGGGCGAACTTAAAAGAACATTAGGTCTGCCCCTGCTCATCGGCTTCGGTCTGGCCTATTTGGCACCTACCGTCGTGTTTAACTATTACGGTATCTGGACCAGTGAAAGCGGAACTGACGGCCACTACCCTCTGGCTCTTCTCATTACCACGGTCATGATGCTATTCACGGCATACAGCTACACCAGAATGGTAAAAGAATTTCCTGAGGCAGGATCCGCATATGTGTATGTAAACAAATCCGTGAAGCCACACATAGGATTTCTGACAGGATGGATAATGCTCCTTGATTATCTTCTTCTGCCTATGATATGTTATCTGATTCTGGGTATATACATTAACGAGTATTTCCCGGTTCTTCCTGTATGGGTTATTGTGGTAATATGTGCGGCATTGGGTGCACTGTTTAACATTATAGGTGCAAAGACCGCTTCAATAATAGACACAATAATAATCGGCGCACAGCTTATATTCACTTTTGCCACCATAACGCTTTGCATCGTCTATGTATGTGATGGGGGCGGTACAGGTTCAATTATTTCATCAGAAGCTATAATCAATCCGGAAACCTTTAATTTCACCTCAGTGCTCCACGCGTCAGCAATTCTCTGCGTTTCATTTGTAGGATTTGATGCGGTGACGACAATGGCTGAGGAGACAAAGAACCCTCAGAAAGTCATGACGCCGGCGATTTTCGGGGTCTGTGCCGGAGCAGGCGTGATGTTCTTCATTACATCATACTTCATGAACATAGCATGGCCTGAAGCCACGGTTCAGATTCAAGATCCGGATGTTGGTGTTTATGAGTTCTTTCCTGAAATAGGTCACCAATGGGCTGCGGATGTATTCTTCGTTGTTGACGAATTTGCTTCGTTTGTGTGCGCCATGGCCGGAATGGGTGCCGTATCCAGATTGCTTCTCGGAATGGGGCGTGACAACCTCCTCCCGAAGAAATTCTTCGGTTCCGTATCAAAAAGATTCAATACACCTGTAAATAACATTCTGTTCGTTTCCGTGATTGCATGCTCAGCAATATTCTACGCAGAAAACCTTATGGGAGCTGCAGAGCTTGTTTCCTTCGGATGTATAATCGGATTTATAATGGTAAACATATCCGTATTTACGCAATTCTATGTTAAGAAGGGATTGCGTGACGGACCGAAGAACAAGGTTATGTATATGATTATGCCGTTATTTGGTGCCGTTGTACTTATTTTTGCTTTCTTCTTCATAGGAAAGGGAGCAAAAATACTTGGATCAATCTGGTTTGCTATCGGATTCGTTTATCTTCTCATAAAGACGAAAGGATTCAAAGAACTGCCACCTGAGATGCATTTTGATGACTAATATGTATAACAGCATTTCCATAACAGTCATACCTTCATGTACTGTTTACAGAGCGGAATACGATCTCATGAGCATTGACGATTTCTTCAATATGGAGACAGGGGAAAATATTCTTTATGATCTTCAGCTCCTGGTGGAGTCTGAAAATCCCGAAGTAAGTGTTCCGGAGCTGGGGGAAGATTATAATTTCTTCCAGCTCCCCATGAGGGAAAATTCCGACGGAACAAAACATATTATTTACAGGGATATGACCATCGGCATGGGCAACGACAGTCCAACCGGCGCTTACTTCTTTGAAACTGTTCCGGAAGTAACCGCAGCTGTTATGCTGCACAGGGGACCCTTTGAGTCTGTAGATGATGCCTTTGCAAAGGTGTCCGACTGGATATCCGCGAACGGATACGTTATAGCGGGCCTGGGGAGATGCTCGACAGTACACGGCCCCTGGGACAGAGATAATCCGGAAGAATTCGTAAATGAAATACAGATTCCCGTGCAAAAGGAGGATTAAATGACAACAGACAAAATACTGATAAACGGTAATTTTTATACGGAAAATCCGGAGATGCCTTGGGCGGAAGCCGTAGCGATATCGGGGCGGGAAATAACGTATGCAGGGGATAATAAGGGTGCAAAGGCCTTGGCCGATGCGGATACCGAAATTGTTGATCTTGAGGGGAAAACAGTGATACCGGGTCTGCTGGACGGACACACTCATCCGGCTATCGTCTCCAAGACCTTCTGGTATGTGAGGGGACCGCTGACGGAAGATAGAGAGGAACTGCTTGCCAACATTGCGGAATATGCGGAGAAGTATCCTAAAGAGACAACACCCTACTTCTATTATGAAAGCTATTTTACAACCACCTTTGGTGAAGAAGGGCCAAACAGAAAAGTCCTTGATGAAATAATCAGTGACAGACCTGCAAGAATCCAGGATTTCGGTGACCATGCCTGCTGCTATAATACAGTAGCTCTCGAAATGCTGATGGACGAAAACGGAATTCCTCACAGCGAAAGCCCCATAGGTGAACCTGTTTTTGTAAAAGATGAAAATGGAGAATATACAGGATGGTGTTATGAATCCGTATGCGAGGGTGACGTTGGTATTTTCAGAGCCTTAAAGAAAAAAACCGGCTGGGAACCTGAATTTACGATGAATGATAAGATGTCAAAACCTCTGTTTGACTATTTCCGACAGTACGGAATCACGGGAATAATGGATGGCTTTACCGAAGGTGAAGAAAATCTGAAATACATCTGGAATCTTGACAGAGAAGGAAAGCTGGGAATGTTTTATGAGGGAGTATCAATTCTACCGCACGTTGAAGACCTTGACGATACGATTGCAGTTCTCAAAGACTGGCAGGGAAAGTACACCACAGAGCACATCAGGATAAACACTGTAAAGTTTTTCATTGACGGAACCAATGAAATGGGGGATTGCCTGAGTACAGAACCGTTTCATAACGATCCTTCCGGCACAAACTACGGCGAAGCGATGGCAACAATGGAAGAAATGCGTGATGTAATGGTGCGCCTGAACAAAGAGAAGGTGGATTTTCACGTGCACACCATATGTGACGGAGCTTTCAGACTTATGTGTGACGCTGTTGAAGCGGCACAGAAAATATGCGGCAGCGACTGGTGTATTAAAATATGCCTCTGTCACTGCGAAATCATACACCCCGATGACATTAGCAGAGTCAGAGAACTGGGAATATATATTGACTATTCCACCCACTGGGCAGGCGGATACTTTGGGGAAGGTGCGATTCCTTTCCTCGGGAAAAGGCGCTGGGAAACTATGCACGATTTTACGAAAGTGATAGCCGACGGCGGCAAGGTGGGCTTTTCCAGCGATGTCTTCAGCTACGCGGAGGCAGCGAGGGCGAACCCTATGATCGGAATGCAGGTTTCAATGACCAGAGTAGATCCGTGGATACCCCTCGATCCGGTTAAATATCCCGGAAGTGTGAGACCTCCTTTAGACGGGAAACTGACATTGGAACAGCTTATTCACGGTTATACCGTTATTAATGCGGAAAGAATGAGGCTTGATGACAAACTGGGATCAATTGAACCGGGTAAGCTGGCCAACTTTGTTATCTTTGAGGAGAATATCTTTGAAACAGCTCACCACTCCCCTGAGACTTTCGGGGAAATTGAACCGTGGGGTACTTTCTTTGAAGGCAAAAAGAGGCATGTAGTATCTTCAATGAAAAAAGATAGATAATGTTTCTAGCTTAATGTCAGATATAGCGCTGACATTATAATCACATCCTGTAAAAAGTGAATCAGCCAGGCCCAGAAGAATCCCTTGGTTTCGTGGATACTCTTTGACAGGAACCAGCCAAGAAATGCTGCCATTAACACTCCCGGTATTTTCCCGGGTGTACCTAAATAGTGAACGCCCCCGAAAATGATAGCCGACAAGGCTTTAGAAATATATGTATTGAGTTTATGATATTCGACAATACTCGTAAAGGTATGACGAAATGTAACCTCCTCAACGAAACTGTTTGACAGGGCAAATAATATAATCAGCAAAAAGTTTGCGACAGTCATGGTTTGGATTATTCCATTCCGGTATACCTGAAAATATATTACAACAGCCGTAACAACCGATATGATGACAGCGACAACCAGACCGACTGTCTTCCAGGAGTCTTTATTGTTTTTTGTAAGACCGATCCACGGTTCGGGAATAACCTCACCATCAATTCGTCTGATTGATAAAAGCCGAATAGACTGAAACTCGGTCTGCAGGGCAGTGATCAATACAATTACAAGGGCAAGAACAAGTGTAGTTGTCTGATAAACCATAACTTTATTAAGGTAGTCTGTACTGAATAAAGTAAAGGTGAAAAGTGAATTGTTCATAAGATAGAGAATGGCCGCTATCATTAATCCCACAACTGCAATAGTAATAACAAAATTAATGTAAATCTTTCTCATAAAATTTCCTCGATTCTTTTAATTGTTTTTTTCAGCCAATCAATCGTTGCCTCATTCTGCACTATTCCGTAATCCAGAACGAGGTTGTATGAGAGATTCTCCGGCCTGGTTGAAATATAATCCTGTAATTCAAAATAAACTTGTTGTTGTATGCTTAAATCATTAAGCGCATTTTTCAAATCTACCAATATGGCCGGATAATCTTTCTTTTTACTGACAAACAACTTCAGCAGGAGCTCATCCCTATAAATTATAGTGTATTGATGGTTTGACAACCATTCGGACAAGGCCTTTCGGCCCAGATCGGTAATTTCAAAAATATTTTTATTTCTGCCGCCTTTTTCCGGTAATTTGCGTATGAATTTTTCATCGGCAAGAATTTGCAAAGTCCGGTGTACATTACTGTAAGACTCATTCCAAAAGTATCCGATGGACTCTTTTGCAAATTTAGCCAGATCATAGGCTGACATTTTTCTAATATTAAGCAAACCCAATAAAGCAAATTTTGTTGACACTACACCCTCCCTTTATTTCTACACTATCTGAAATATCTTTATCAGCAGCCTGAAACGGACAGCCTCGGCAGATTCATAGTAATTAAAAGAATAACATATCTATCAGATATGTTAAATGTTATTTGTGTATAATTCATGTAATATTCCTGTGTTTTTAATTCTTGATAATTCGCACCTTCTGCCCCGTCCGGAACACCGCCATGTGGTCTTTGTCCATAGCCGCTTCGATTGCAGCATCCGGATCTGTTATTACTGTTCCGGCAAGCTCACGTGCTCCATGCTCAAGCAGTATTTCCGAAAGAGTCGTTGTCGGACCCACAAATATTCCGCATGTGCTTGAATCCCGGCGGCACAGTTCCAGCAAATGGGCGGCCGTGTTGTTGGCAAGTGTTGCTCCGGTCATAAATACAAAATCTTTTCCCGGAATTATTTCATCACACATCTCTGCAGGATAGTCTCCCGGCTGCGGACGCTTTTCCAGTACGGATACGCTTGCAGCATCCTTCATGTGCATCTCCAGACCACAAAAATGGCCGACAAATGCCACATCTTTTCCGGCAGCCTGTCTGCCGTATTCCACAAAAGAGTTGTTTGTAATATCCACTTTCAGGATACCGGCTTTTTCCAGCTCTTGCAGTCTTTCAAACTGATTGTAATATGTATTGATTGCCGCCATGCTTATTCCCTGTTCCACCAGAAGCGGGCTTTCAATAAGACCTGCCAGTTCACGGAGAGACTTTCCCTCAAGCTTCTCATAAATCCCCATCTCATGCCCCTCATCATACAATGATGAAACACCGGCTCCACATGTGGCCTTTATTGCAATCCATGTTTCACCGACTGCTATTTTATCAGCAAAGATGTCTTCCGGTATTCTGCTGATTAATTCTCTGTAAATTGAATCCATTTTATCAGATCTCCCTCTCGTCCATATGAATTATCTTGACTACAACATTACAACTTCGTGTATTTATTCTTTGCGTTGCAGGTTTTATACATATATATTTGGGCGAAACGCCTGCATAGGATAATTTGTCCATTAGTGGTTTCTAACTTTCTGCACAAATCATGGGTTTAAGCATTTTTTACAGAAACATATTTAGTACAAAATCTGAACCATTTTTCTCAAATATAAAAAGTTCTTCATATCGCAACTTCGTATCGTTTGCTCGCTTGTCACCAGCAAGTTCATTTGTTTTTGTTAATGTATGCCTTTGTGTATAGTTATACACATGATATACAGGGAAACTTTTCTGTAAAAAAACTGCAAAAACATCAATTTATGCGGAAATCAGTATTTTATTGGCATGACTCAAAACTGGGATTTGTTATTCCGACAAACTGGTATTTGTGTGATTAACTTCCGGTTTACACGACAATATAACCTTCTGAGGCGAGAACTTCCAAAGCTCTTTCAAAGTTCTCCTTCTTCACCAGAATGTAATCTGTGTTATAAGTAGAAACTGCAAATATTCCAATCTTATTATCAGCAAGTATTCCTGATATTTTGGAGAGAATTCCAATTAATGAGAAATCTAAAACCCCTTGGATTCGGAATCCTTTCCACCCATCATCATAATCGGTTGTGTCATGCGGTGTATCCTCTGTTTTGCATACAAGCGAAATCTCTTCATCCGTTTTGCCTAAAAAGAAAAATTCTTTATTTAAATCGATTTCATTCATATTTGCAAGTTTACATACTGTTATTTCATATGGCATTTTCAATAATTCCATAATAATTTGGCTCCTCCTCATTTCATCATACTGAAAGTTATTTTGTCTCAGCGAATTCTAATTTAATGTATCAATAGTATTGTATCAGCCTGCCTGAAGGTCATCAACTACAAAAAAAGGATCACCCCTTGACCGGATGCTCCCTAAAATAAAATTATATCATTACGAAACCGAAAATCACAAACAGAATAAATGAGATAGCAGTAACAATTGCTACATACGGTAACTGAGCTACAGCATAATCCACATTATTGACTCTGCATGCACTGGAAGCCAAAAGAGTTACATCCGAATAGAAACAAGCCTGTGCTCCAAAGATTGCGGCGGATATTATTGCACCCAGTGTCAGCGGAATGCTTGCACCAATGGCAGCTGCCAAAGGCACTACAATAGGAGTTGTAACTGCAGGGATACTCCATATACTTCCCGTAGCAAAGCATACAAGTCCAATGACAATAAAACTAATCGCCGGTAACAATGCCGCGCTCATGAAAGGTCCTGCCACTTCAATCACATAGTCAGGCAGACCTACCAGCAGCATGGACTCTCTGTAGAACAGCGATGTGACCAGTACCGCTGCAATAAACAGCATATCTTCCAGTCCCTTATAACAACAATCGCAATATTTGGAAAAAGACATCAGTTTAGTTGGTATAAACAGCAGGCAGGTGAGAATACCGCCGACTACACCCCACAGTATGTCCCCTTTCCAAATGGTAATAGCAATAACAACCGCCATAGGCAGAACAAAGGCCCAGAGCTTTGGTTCAAAGTCCTTTTCCTCTTCTTCCTTTGAGGCAATAGCACCGGAAACTTCTCCGAAGCCCTCGGTATTCATCATAGCACTTGAATCAGGCCATAGCTGCCCTGTTTCGGCAACACGCTGATAGGCCTTCTTGATTCCACCCATCTTCGGCACAACGCCGAGGATGACCAGCGGAACAAATAAAACGCACAGGAACGGATAGAAGAAATACGGCATGATGCTGTAGTATATCTCATTGCCCGTATCTCCCAGCACAGCCGCTTCAGGTTGCGCTTCAAAAATTCCCGAAAAGAATACCACCCATGCGGAAATAGGAATAATTACGCAAACCGGCGCCGATGTCGTATTGATTACATATGCCAGCATTTCCCTTGGCGTACCCTTAGAGTCAGTCAAAGGCATAACCGTATTTGCCGTAACCAGTATGCTCAGATAATCATCAACAAATATAATAATTCCGCAAAGCCACGTGAGCATCAGTCCTTTCTTCTCGCTATCCACATATTTCCTCGCCAGATCCCCTATGGCCAATGCCCCTTTGGATGTTCGCAGAAGCTGAACCAGACAGCCGAACAACAGGCATATTATAACAATATAGTTGTTGTCCCAGTCTGTAGATGCATCAACAAGCGCATCCAATGTAGGCTGAATAAAGCCTGCTTTGTGGTAAATTACATACCCGGCAACTCCCGATAAAATAATTGCGGTGATGACCTTTCGCGTAAGCAGCGCGAAGACCAGAAATCCGAATGCCGGTATCAGGGTCAGAATCCCAAAATGAGTTCCCTCCATGACATACTCCTTTCTTTTGTACAATAACTTTCAATTTACAATCTTCCCAGAATGTCCACTTTCAAGCCGATTTCTTCCGAGAAAAAACGCTTGATTTCCCCCAGCCTATCCTCTGTCGGCGGTTCAAATTCTTCCTGTTTACCCCCAATATTCCTTTCCTTGCTGATTCCAAGATTGTGATAGGGCAAAAGGCTCAATTCTTTTATCCCGATTTCTCTGTACAGTTCACCGGTACGCCTGATTACATCATCACTGTCATTCACACCTCTCATGAGCGGCATTCTCATAATCAGCTTGTCTGCAGTTCGCTTGTCTCCGGCCAACATTTTCAGGTTTTTAAGAATCAGCTCGTTGCCGACCCCCATATACTCCTTATGAATATCATCATCTATAGATTTTAAGTCAAAGAGAATATGAGAGACATTCTCCTGCACGGACATCTCCATAAGAGCCTTTGAACTTCCCAGACCGCAAGTGTCAATGCAGACATCGATGCCTCGCTTTCCCGCTTCAACGATAAGGCGGTTAACGAATTCCGCATGCATCAGAGCCTCTCCTCCGCTGATGGTAATCCCTCCACCGGTGTGATTGTAGAACCCCGTGTCCTCTTCGGCTATGCGAAGAATTTCATCTACTGTCATTTCCCTGGCCACCGGCCTCAGTGCCTCTGCATAGCACTCCTCTGCACACTTCAGACAGACATCACATTTGGTTCTGTCTATGATAACTCCGGTTTTCGAATCCATGGTCACCGCACCCTTGGGGCATACTTTAATACAGTATCCGCACCCGATGCAGTTGTTGGGTGACTTTATCAGCTGCTGCTTCGGAGAAATCAACTCGGGGTTGTGGCACCACTTGCAGCTGAGAGGGCAGCCTTTTAAAAATATTGTCGTTCTGATGCCGGGTCCATCTTCGATAGAGAATTTTTGCAGGTTTCCCACAAGAACGCTTTCTTTTGTATTAATCCGACACATGAGCTGTTCTGTATATAATGGCATTTTGAGCACTCTCATCCAACTCCGTAAAGTACGCCATATATCCGGCCACACGGACCATAAGACCTTTGTAGTTCTCCGGAGTTTTCTGTGCCATCTTAAGAGTTTCGTTGTCTACTACATTTATCTGTATATGCTCACCGCCATCTTCAAAGAATGTTCTGATTACACCTTCTATAATATTCAGGCCTTTTTCTCCCTGCACTCCTTTCGGATCAAACCGCAGGTTGAAGAGAGCCCCTTCATGGAGATTATCCTGCCCTATAGCTGCAACCGACTTAACGGTAGCAGTAGGGCCCTTTCTGTCCCTTCCCATCATAGGAGAAGCCGCATCGCAGAATGGTTCACCTGCACGTCTTCCATCCGGAAGAGCTCCGGTAACCTCTCCGTGCGGAATATTCATAGTCTGGGAGTCAATCCCAAAGGCATACCAACCACCCCTGGCATCTTTCCATCCCTGGACGGTATTGGCAATAAACTGCATCATTTCTTTGTATATGCCGTTCACATGTTCCAGATTATTACCATACTTCTCGGGCTTGTTAAGCAAAAGCTGACGCATTCTTTCCTGTCCTTCGAAATTGGTTCTGCACGCATGAATCAGTTCATCCATCGTCATATCCTTGTCTTCAAACACGCATTTTTCTACAGCGGCAATGGAATCGGCAAGATTGGCAGCTCCGGTAATATACACACCGGCTGTCGAATACTGTGCGCCGCCGTGCTGGACGGATTTCCCGCTCTCCACACAACCCTTTGTCACCATAGATGCAAATATTACAGGATACCTGTTCATGTGAATGCTCTGCATCAGATTGTAGCCCGTTCTGATTAAGCCGTAGTGATGAGCTATCTGCTTCTTGAGAGCGTCTTTGAAATCCTCAATGTTTTTAAACTCTCTCGGGTCTCCGGTTTCCAGACCCATAAGTTTTCCTGTCCTCGGATCAACGCCGTTATATAGAACAAACTCAATCATC
The DNA here is from genome assembly GCA_050953465.1 of Lentihominibacter sp. GTDB lineage: Bacteria > Bacillota > Clostridia > Peptostreptococcales > Anaerovoracaceae > Lentihominibacter. Next base: position 312,941 of record JBMNMR010000002.1, read on the forward strand.
TTTCCCATATTTACATAACCGGCATCCGGAGAACCATCTGTTCCGCCACCGCCCGGAGCAGGCTGAATGCAACCTACAATAGTCCAGTCTCTTGCCTCCTCCAGAGAGCTGCCTCTTCCCTTGCCAAGACAGATTTTAATCGCTGTCTCGTCATTGAAAAAACCCGGATTTGCCTGACCCTCCTGAACCATTTTGCAGCCGAACTGCACCAGCTCCTTTGGCGTTCCTTCCCAGACACGCAAAGCCATAACCGGCTGTGTTGTCTGCAAGGCATCTGCCGCTTCCAGGCAAAGCATGGACAAGTCATTGGAGGCATCTTTACCATCGGCAGTCTGCCCGCCTACGACCAGAATCTGCCACATAGGATAGCCTGCAAATGCAGTCGCATACCAGGTATCTCTTACTTCATATACTTCACAAGACTTCAGGTAGAAACACTCCAGCATTTCCAATGCCTCGTCTCTTGTGATATTCTTTTCATCTATTACATCTTTTTTGTAAAAAGACCACATGTATTGGTCAAATCTGCCGAAACCACCTGCTGTAGTGCAAACTTCAATGTAAAAATGCAGATGTACGAACCATATTGCCTGAAGTGCCTGATGAAAATTTTGTGGCGGGTTTTCGGGAACAACTCTGCAGTTTTCCGCTATGGTAAGCAGTTCCTGTTTTCTCTTCTCGTCTTTACACTCAGCCGCCAGTCTTTCTGCTTCATCTGCCATCCTATGGGCATAGGTAATCATGCCTTCACATTGTATGATGCATGCTTTCCAGAAATCCACCTTTGCTTGCTCTTCCATAGTCTGGGGAAGATTGGCATCTATATTCCTCCGGCATTCTTCCATAAACCCTCTGATTCCTACGGTAAGAATCTTCGCATGATTGCATGTGGTTTCACCGGAGACACCGTTTTCCAGACCTACACAGATGATATCGTCCTTCTCCAGTTCCTTTATATGCTCCGGAAGCACTGTCTCCGCCAGATCTTCCATTGACTTGCCTTCCCAATATTTAAGAGTTTCCAGTATAGTTTCCTTGTCTTCCTCAGAGATATTGCACGGATCCTTTGGTCGTGTTGAAAACTCGTCAATATCACTGACATACCATGAACTGGACTGAAAGTCCGGATGCAGGTTAGCACCTCTGTAAGCATTGGTTACCGTTCCCACAATCAGTTCATCATCCATAATCAGTGTGGTCATATTCTCAAGGATGTACTTCACAACTTTCGCTCTGAAAACAGGAACCGCATCCCCTGCAAACTTTTTGTATGCCTCTGTAGCTAGTACCAGTCTTTCCGCTGTAATTGTAGGAATTGTACTATAGAGTTTTTCTCTCATCCTCTGAATTCTCGGTGTTAACATATTCTCCTCCCTTCTGTTTTCTCCTTTTCTTTATATTGTATACGATATATATTTTGCCCTCACAAGGCAACAATTGAGTTGCGAATAATTCTAATTAAGTTGTTGCGGCCAGACGGAGTTTATGCTAAAATTCCTTCAAATCACCACTATGCAGCAGGAGGTATATAATATGCTGTTTGAGAAGACAAGATATAATGATGATTTCCCGATAAACATAAGGATATTAAGGATTACGGAATATCCCGTTCACTATCATCAGGATGTTGAAATTATCTATGTCCTGAAAGGTGAAGTTCTCTTAAAAAACATGTGTCACCACTACCTCCTGAAAGCAGGGGATATCTTCACAAACAGCGGGCACGAAGTTCATGGAATTACCGCCACTAATCAGGAAAACGTCGTTGCAATAATTCAGCTCAGCAATCGTTTTTTTACCAGATATTTCCCCGACTTGCAAAGAGCCTGTTTCATGACTTATATAAAAGACGACAAGCACCTTACTCTGGACGCTCTTCGAAAAATGCTTCTGCACATTCTGCTGGATTATTCGAGACGAAGTTTTGATTATAAGGGCAGTTGTATAGATCAGGCAATTGATGTTATAAAATATCTGAACCAGTACTTTAATCTGTTCGCTTTTGATGATCAGATTGTTACCAATTTTAATAATGATAACCCGGTGACGGCAGGACGAATCAGTCGGATAATAAACCATGTCTACGAAAATCACGCAAATAAAATCTCACTTAAAGAACTGGCTGAAAGTGAACACTTGAGCACCTATTACCTTTCACATCTCATTCGCGATTACATGGGAATCAGTTTTAAGGAATTTTTATGTTTCGCCAGATCGGAAATGTCAGAAATTCTTCTTTTGGAAACTGACCGTAAAATCAGTACCATAGCAAAGGATGTGGGTTTTTCCACCACCCCTTACTATGAAAAATTCTTTACCAAATGGTATGGTCATTCCCCTCATGAACATCGGCGAATCTATGCACCTCTTGTTCTCAGTGCCGCAAAGCCTGCACAAACCGAACCGCTTTCCGATAACCAGGCAATTAATCTTATCCGCCAATGTTTTTCTGCAGAAAGTGATCAGGACAATAGTTCCTCTATGGTAAACCGCCTTCAGCTTTCTGTGAATATTGACCCTGAAACAGTACCGCTAATGGATATCAATCCGCTTCTTGAGGTTGTTGTCACCCCGGAAGATTTTTCTGCAACAGAAGATTGCCTTTTCCACTATCTTTATGAATTGCGTCCTTCCAGAGTCATACTCAGTTACCGCCGGGGGGAGCGGGAAGAAACAACAGAGAAAGCCGTGGAACGCCTTGCTCTTATGGGATACGAGACTTCCGTTGTATGCAACAGTGAGTTGTCCTGCGGTTTTTCCGCCGGGTATGATTCCATTGCTGCACCGATCCATCTGTTCCAAAAGAGCTTCTCCACGGAGAAAAATGTGCTGCACTGCCTTATGCGGGATCAGGGCGAGCCGACACGGACATTAAAGGGAGCTCCTGCCTGCATAACCTCTGCACTTGTACCTAAACCTTCCTTTTATGCGTACCGGTTCCTCAGCAATATAAAAGGAACACTTATTTATCGCGGGAAGCATTACTATGTAATAAAAAAAGAGACCTCCGAAAAAGTCTCCTATACTTTGATTGCCATGAATTTCAATGATGAAATAAGGCTTCTTTCCACACGCAGCACCGGAACCTATGAAGCAGACGACATCATTAATTCTTTTCAGGACGAACTCAGTGTCGATTTCAGCATACCTGTGACACCCGGCAGCTATGCAATCGCAAAATATGCTCTGTCCAATGACAATTCCATCTTTGCCCACATGTCCACTCTGGGCTTTCCTGACTCTTACACCTTTCCGGACACCTGGGTCCGTATGCTCAACACAGAACCAAAGTCCCAGATACGCGTAGAAAGTGTGAACGAGGAGGAAAGCATGTTCCACCTCAGCACTGTAATCAAGGGAGCCGGTATTCAGGTCATTGTAGTTGAAGAAGTGGGCGAATAATAGGTTTCATAACAATCCAGGCAAACCTTTTTCCCGTTCATTATGCGTATCCAATGTGACCCGGTAACTTCTCCGCAAGATTCACAGGGATATGAATCGAAGATCTTTGCCTTCGCCGGCAAAGCAATCTTTGTCTCTTTTACATCAAACATATCCTTAGGATCCAGACTTTGATAATACTCAAAGGACTGTTCCCTTGTCATCCCTTCCGGTTTTGGTTTCAATATCAGACGAACAGATTGATTGGTCTCCCGATTGTAAAAAGAAAAGGCCTGTTTCCCCCGCATATGGAAGAGCAAATTCCCTTTCCCTATACTGCAGCCAAGAATTACCTGAATGGCATCGCAGCCGCAGGCATCATTTTCTGCAATGCATACGATTTCCTCGTCGTAAGAAATACCGCCGGCATTTTCTTTATCGTCAACAGACAGCCCCAGTAATTCAATTGCATATAGGGCTGCTTTGTATCCAATGGTTAGTCCGCCGCAAAAGTGTCCGTGAAAATCAACACACTTTTGCCATAGTTGTTCTTTATCCATTTTAGTACTCTATCTCCCCTTGAACAGTTTCGCCATTTTCCCAGACAATGAAAGCTCCCTGATTGCGCCCTTCGGCCGAGTATATAACTACCGGTGCGGAGTTTTTAACGTAAAGATACCATCCGTCTACCCACTTATACTCCATGCAGTCATTGCCCCCTATATCTATCTGCCCCATATATTCCAGGCTGCTCATATCATAGTCTGTGTTGGAGAGCAGGTCAAGGAGCGCCGCTTCGGCTTCTTCGCTAAGGGTACCCCCTTCGGCCGATTTGGTTTCACTGTCGGATGGTTCCGCTTCGCTTCCGGAATTACCGCAGCCTGAAAGAAAAAGCGTTAAACCCAGTGCAAGTATCATGATTATGATTATAACCTGTTTCCTTTTCATTCTATTCACCCGCTTCCCTGGAACAATTGATAACAGAATTTCTTTCATTTTTGCATATTAAAACCGGGCTGTCAATAGACCGTCAGCCTTAGTTATGTGGTTTTCAAATTCAAATAATTATGTTATTATGCACAGGGGATAAACTATGGAAAAAATATTAAAAACCAAAAACTTAATCATTCTTGTTCTTATTTTGATAGTGGGAACAACCTTCACCTTCGGGTTTGTACAGGATAATTCTTTTGCTGCCGTTCGAAAGCCGGCAAAGGTCAGCAAACTTTATGCTGAATCGTATAGCACATCTCAGATAAAGCTATCCTGGAGCAAAGCCAAGAGGGCAAAAACCTATCGGGTTTACATGTACTCCGATGGTAAATATAAAAGCGTAAAAAAAACAAGCCAACGAAGCTATATTGTTTCAAAACTTAAATCCGGCAAAAAATACAGTTTTAAAGTAAGGGCCTACAACGGCAAAAAGGCAGGCAAATTCAGCCCTGTAAAATCAGCATATACTAAACAAACGGCTTCTACTTCTCTTTCCAAAGGGGATCTACCGGCCAATAACCTGACTCTTTCTGAGATACGGAGTGAAATGCTATTGCAGATTAATGCCAGGCGTAACAGTTCAGGTAAAAAATCTCTTGAACCTCGGTCTGAAATTGACAGCCTGGCACAGATTAAAGCACAGGACATGTATGATACGGGCGTTTTCAGCCACTATTCGAAAAACCTGGGTTATTTCTATGATCAGCTGACCGGTGCCGGTATTTCTTATTGGGCCGCCGGCGAAAACATCGCTTATGGACAGACAACCGTAAACAGCGTCATGAACAGCTGGTGGAACTCATCCGGCCACAAAGACAATATTCTGAATACTAATTACACTCATGTGGGAATCGGTTATTACAAAGGCTACTGGGTTCAGCTCTTTGTGCAGCCTCGATAAAGGCATTTTATCTTTTTTTGAATAAATATTTTTTAAAAACCCCGTAGTATCCTCTGGTTTTGAGCGTAATGTAGTCCCCCTTAAGCTTGTCATCTGTCAGTATCTTTTTGATGTCATAACCATCCTTAAAGATTGCAAATTTATATTTCCTTCCCGTAATGGCTCTGACCGGGCACATATAAACGCAACGATAGCATGCCGTGCAGTTTTTGCCAAAAACAATTTTTTCATCTGAAAAGGTTATATTCTCCATGGGACAGTCCCTAATACATTTTCTGCATTTTGTGCATGATTCAAGAACGATAAAATCTCCGGAAACCCGTTTCCAGGCCTTCTTCTCTATCAAATACAGCCATGACATCAGTTTCGGACCAATGCGGTCGGTTCTTACATTTTTGACATTGTTTCTGATTTCTTCGACCATTGTGACTGCCTTTTCCGACGCCTTATTGCACAGCTGTTTTGCAACTTCGTCATTATACCGTGTTGCAATGTTTGCAGGCATGTAGAACTGCCGCTCATAAAAAACATTAAAGCCTTTTGCCTTGAGCTCCTTCTTGAGTCCGTATGATGCAATATTATTAAAATATAGAGGACCGGCACATGTCGAATAAACAAATGCCTTTTGCCCGGCAGCCCCGGGCATTTTTTGAATGAGATTATACATTATCTTTGGTACATTGAATCCGTAAACAGGATAACCCAGACCAATCATCCGGTATTTGCCCGGCTCAAACTCCACATTGCCTCTTGTTATATCTTCCGCCCTGAACACGTCCACATAAAAATACTCTCTTAACTTCTTAGCTAAAAATCCCGTAACAACCTCTGTGTTTCCTGTTCCGGAAAAATATATAATGGCAATTGATTCAGGCATTGTCAGCACCTCTCAAACCAAGTATATCAGGTCATCTTTATGATAAAAAATTATTTGAAATTATCTTTTATTGTTTCCAAGAATAATACAATTATTTCTTTTGAACTTTTTTCCTTGAGGATATTTATATTATCTTTCATGAATTTAACTAATAAACCAATAATTATATTGTCTTCAAACTTTTCTTCAATAAACTTAACAACTTCATCGATTTTATTTGGATCTATGTTGCCTGTATGAATTGCTTCAGATACAGCGATGACTGCCTCACCAAGCATAAAAACAATAACACCGGCAACAGTTCCATTAATGACCGATCCCGCGATAGGTAAGGCTTTGAGCGGAACTATAATAGATTTTGCAAGATTCGTTATTGCTGCTGAACCAATAATTGCCGCTATTAAATCGGCAGAAAACTTGACCTTATAAACCTTGAAAATTGCTTTTGTCATTCCCATTTCCAACGGTACAAGTATTACTGCATCAGCGAAGTTAATTGGAACTGCGCCAACTACAGCTGCCGCGGTTGTTGCCGTTCCAACAAGGAGATTTGATGTGAAACGTTTTTGCTCTAAAACCATACGGTTCCTATTCTCTTCGTTAATTTTTTTTGCCGAATCCGCACAGTCGAGAGTTTCTATACACAGTTCCTCAATGCCAAAGGGCGTAACGCTAACTTCATCATTAATTTTGTATTCTTCGGCAACTAATGGTATTATTTTCTGTAAATTTATCTTTTTTTCAGCTGCAAATGATTGTGCAACCGCCTGGACATTTTCCGGCCTGTCAGATTCTGAATAGGATTTTGTGATTACAGCAAACACCGGAACATTTTTCCAGCCCTTTATTGCTTTACTCATTAAGCCAATATTATAAGCGAATGTTCTTCGTGCGGTCCCTTCAATACAATACCATACGGCATCAATCCCAACATTGTCTGGTGCAGTTTCCATGTCATCTGGTTTCACCTGTTCTCTGGTGTACCGTTTAACTTGTTTGATTGTTTTTCTCTGGGCAAAAAAATTGTACTCAAAGCCTTTTGTGTCAATAAATCTAAACGGCCATGTTTCGGACCTATATACATCAATCTTTTTAGTGCTCGCCTCACCTACACCGGTTATCAGTTTTGCGCCTGAAATAGCTTTTATTAGAGTACTTTTTCCTGCCCCTGATGCGCCTAAAACAAGTATATTCATTTTTCTGTTTTCATTCATGAGTTTACCTCCTTTTAATATTTCTCCCGCAGGATATTATATAAATGCATAAAATAAATTATTAAAAATATTATACTATATTTTCCCTTATCGGCATATTGCAAAACCCTTCACTGGTAATAAATAAGGATTTTCTCCCTCTTGAGTGCTTAAAATTTAATTTATTTCATCATTAATATATCCGTAAAATACAACCATGTTGATATTGTCATCTGCTTTCGATTATCAAAAATCTGCTATTATCTATCAACTTGTTGGGTATTGATACATTGCCCATTTTTTTATAATACACATGTATACATTGCCTTTTGTAATTGGAGCCGTTATATTTAGCTTATACCAATACAATCATAATTTTCAAAAGGAGAAAAAATGAAAGAACATATTATTTCACACCTCGTTAAATCAGAAGACCTGAACCATCACGGAACTCTGTTTGCCGGTCGTTCCGCAGAATGGCTCATTGAGTCAGGATTTGTTGCGGCAGCGGCAGAGCATGGTCGCCCTCAAGATGTTGTATGCGTCAATGTGCATGGGTTTGTTTTTAAGACACCTGTACAAAAAGGAACCATCCTGACCATGTCATCCCGTGTTGCCAGAGTCGGTCGCAGCAGTATGACCATCTATGTTAAGGCAGTTGACGAAATTGAACAAACCCAGAATGTCAGCGGCTTTCTTACCTTTGTATGCCTGGAGCCGGACACACAAAAACCCAGACCTCATGGAATCGTTCTGGATGAAACTCAGTCTCCCGAGGAAGAGGAGATCAGGCAAAAAGCCAACGAACTCTTTGATGAAATTAAAGAATAATAAAGTTACAAAAAATCTCGGGGCTTTAACTTTTTTAGTGATTCGTTCCCCTCTTTAACTTTCTTGGTGGTATCTACATCGACGCCGTTGCTAATTGGAGTGTACCCCATTTAGTGGACAGTCAAAAAATCAAGTTTGACCGCAAAACCATATAAGTGGACACCATGTTTGACCGTAAAATTGCATTGTGTTAATGAGTTTATCATGAAACCCGAAGCGTGGACACATATTTTACTATTATGCATTTAAAAAATCTCCCCGGAATAACACGGGGAGATTTTTATGCTGCTTCTTATGAATTTGCCAGCGCTTCCTTATCAGCCTTGTACTTTTTAACGGCCTCTATAAGTTTAGGTACAATAACCTTTACATCGCCTACTACGCCAAGGTCGGATACTTCGAAAATGGCAGCAGTATCGTTTTTATTTATAGCGATGACACAGTCGGATCCTTCCATTCCCGCCACGTGCTGGATAGCACCGGAAATACCGCAAGCCATATACAGTTCAGGACGAACAGTCTTACCGGTCTGTCCTACCTGTCTGTCTCTCTCAATCCAGCCGGCATCTACGTTAGCTCTTGAGGAAGAGATTTCACCGTCAATCTCATCAGCCAGTTCCTGCAGTGTAGCGTAGAACTCAGGACTGCCGATTCCACGACCGCCTGAAACCAGTCTCTTGGCTTCTGTGATGTCTACCTTCTTGTGAGTTGCCTTTACTATCTCACGAATTACAATGTTCATGTCTTCAGGTTTGAATTCTACCTTTATTTCTCTGATTTCTCCGGTTCTGGAATGGTCAGGATCAAGGCGCTTCATTACACCGGGACGTACTGTAGCCATCTGAGGGCGATGGGTCTTACAGAGAATTGTCGCCATGATGTTTCCGCCAAAGGCCGGTCTTGTCATGAAGAGAAGTTTCTTTCCTTCGTCGTCTTCATTTTCCTTCCATACATCAATATCCAGCTTGGTGCAGTCCGCAGTCAAACCTGTGTAGACTCTTGAAGCCACTCTGGGAGCCAGGTCTCTGCCGATTGCGGTTGCTCCGAACAGCACAATTTCCGGATCACATTCTTTAATTACCTGCGTCAGCGCTTTAGCATATGGTTCGGTTACATATTCGGCAAGCATCGGGTCTTCTACCACCACAACTTCATCGGCTCCCGCCTCAATAAGAGTAATCGCTTTGTCCTTAATATTGTCTCCGATCAGGACACCTACAACCTTCTGCTCAAGATCCGCTGCCAGTTTGGTGGCTTCTCCCAGCAGTTCATAGGCGACTTTTGCGACATTTCCGTCTCTTTGTTCCGCCACTACATAGATATCTTTACTCATCTTAAAGATTCCTCCTTTTCTCCCTGCTATATGATGTGTTTTTCTTCCAGCTTCTCCACAATGGCAGCAACTGCTTCATCCGGACTCAAGTCCGTCAGAATCGTTCCTGCACCCTTCGCTTCCTTGGTAAAGGATTTGAATACATTGGTAGGAGAACCCTTCAGACCGATTTTGTTAATATCCAACTTGTCTTTCAAGTCCTCATAAGAAATGACTTTGATTTCCTTGTTGTATGCATCTATGATACCGCCTGCATGCATGTATCTGGGTTCAGCAAGTTCTGCCAGTGCAGTAAGCAGACATGGCAGCTTTACTTCCAGAATGTGGTAGCGGTCTTCGTACTGCCTCTTTACAACAACCTTACCATCGGTGATTTCGTAAATTTCTTCTGCATAGGAAACCTGAGGAATTCCTAAAGTCTCTGCAATCTGCGGACCTACCTGTGCGGTGTCTCCGTCTATTGCCTGACGCCCGGTAATAACCAGGTCATATCCGATTTCATCCAGGGCTGTTGCAACAATCTTTGCGGTTGCCCAGGTGTCGGACCCGCCAAATTCACGTGAGGACAACAGAATCGCATCGTCACAACCCATGGCAAGAGCTTCTCTCAATGCAACATCAGCCTGAGGAGGTCCCATACAAACCACTGTAACTGTTCCACCATATTTTTCTTTCAATACCAGTGCCGCTTCAATACCGGACTTGTCATCATGGTTGATGATGCTTGGTACGCCTTCACGAATTAAGGTATTGGTTACCGGATCCAGCTTTACTTCATTGGTGTCCGGTACTTGCTTTATGCAAACGACTATTTTCATCGATATTTCTCCTTTCGTCTCGCTGCTCTGCTTTAAAATATTTTCATTGCGCCGGAGATAACCATTCTCATAACTTCGGATGTTCCTTCGTAGATTTCGGTAATCTTAGCATCTCTCATTGCTCTTTCAACCGGATACTCTCTACAGTAGCCATATCCACCCATAAACTGAACGCAGTCTCTGCAAACATCATTAGCCATCTTTGAGGCAAACAGTTTAGCCATAGCTGCATCGCTACCATAGTTTTCGCCACTATCCTTGGTTATCGCCGCTCTCCAGGTCAACAGCCTGGCTGCATCGATGTATGTCTGCAGGTCTGCAATCTTGAACTGGGTGTTCTGGAACTGAGAAATTCTCTTGCCGAACTGCTTTCTTTCCTTTACGTACTTGATGGCTTCGTTAAGTGCTCCCTGAGCGATACCTACGGCCTGCGCCGCAATACCTATTCTTCCGCCATCCAGTGCCGACATGGCAATTTTAAATCCTCTTCCTTCCTGACCAATACGCTGATCCTTAGGAATGCGCACATTATCGTAACTCACTTCGCAGTTGGAAGCTGCACGGATACCCATTCTCTTGATGTTCGGGCCAACGGTCAGACCCGGTGTGTTTCGATCTACAACGAAACAGGAAATTCCTCTGGTTCCCTGAGACTTGTCTGTCATAGCAAACATAACAAAAGTATCAGCAAAGCCGGAATTGGTGGTAAATATCTTAGTTCCGTTGATTACATATTCATCTCCATCTAAAACCGCTTTGGTCTGCTGTCCGGCAGCATCACTTCCCGCGTTAGGCTCTGTCAAACCATAGCAGCCGGTCTTTGACCCGTCAATCAAAGGTCTCAGCCATTTCTGCTTCTGCTCTTCTGTTCCGAAGCTGTCGATGCAGGAACATGCCAGTGAAGTATGTACGGAAATAGTGATTCCTGTACTTGCATCATGCTTTGAAATCTCTTCCATAGCCAGTGCGTATGCCAGATAGTCTCCGCCTACTCCGCCGTACTCTTTGCTGTAAGGAATTCCCATGATTCCATAGCGGTGCAATTTTGCAAGCAGATCCATGTTGAATACTTCCGTCTCATCCATCTCTTCCGCCAGCGGTTTTACTTCATTTTCCGCAAACCGGCGAAACATTTCCTGTTGCAGCAGGTGAGTTTTTGAAAGCTTGAAATCCATAATTGTTTCTCCTCCTGTGTGTTTTATATTTAATTTTAATTATGAAATACTTATTTTTCTGCGAATGTCGGCTCTTCCTTCGCCAGGAAAGCCTTCATTCCCGTAATTCTGTCTTCAGAACAGAATGTATTAACAGCAACTTCCGCCTCATAGGCAACACCGTTGCTTCTATCCATATCCATGCCCTTGTTCACTGCATTTATGGCCATCCTCACACCAATCGGGGACTTGGTCATAATCTTCTTTGCAAAGTCGATAGCAGCATCTACAAGCTCTTCCGGAGCGAATACTTTTTCCACCAGACCTATGCGCAAAGCTTCCTCTGCATCAATCATATCCGCGCTGCAGATAAGATACTTGGCCATGCCCTTTCCAACGATTCTAGGGAGTCTCTGAGTTCCGCCGAAGAAAGGAAGAATTCCCAAATTGACTTCAGGCTGACCGAACTTTGCCTTTTCGGAAGCAAAACGGAAATCGCAAGCCATAGCAAGCTCGTTTCCTCCTCCTAAAGCAAATCCATTTACGGCAGCTATAACAACCTTATCGATATCCTCAATGAGGTTCATCACTTCCTGTCCGCGGAGAGCCATTTTCCTGAGATCCGGTGTTGATAGGTTCACCATCTCGGAAATATCCGCTCCCGCTACAAACGCACGTCCTTCTCCGGTCAGAACAACCGTCTTCACTTCATTGTCTTCTTTGATCTCTGAGAAAACAGCATACAGTTCATCCAACAGCTCAGAGTTCAACGCATTTAATGACTTGGGTCTTGTAATGGTTACGATTCCGACACCATCTTTTTTTTCAATCGTTAAGTTCTTATATGACATTATTTGCTCCTTTCCTAAACTTAAACAGTTTTATTATATGTTCTCACAAGTCGCTTTTATTTTCCCGTAGCTTTCTGAGTAAGTCCCTCAAGCCAAAGCTCCTTGTAAAGGTTTTCAATATCATCCTGATTAGGTGTCCTTCTGGTATTTCCGGGGCTTCCGCTTGCCAAAGCATCGCTGGCCATCTTAGGAATATTCTTGAAATATTCTTCCTCAGTTGCGCCGCTGTCCTGAATTGTCATGATGTTAAGGGTTCTCAGAAGAGCGATAGTAGCCGTTACAAAAGCGTCTGCAGCCTCGTCATTAGTCATACCCTGACGGTATACACCAACAACCTTAGCCAGTTCAGCAAGTCTCACCACTGCACCAGGCTTTATATACTTCAGGCAAACAGAGAGCAGCATAGCATTGGACTGACCATGCGGTACTCCGAAAAGTGCACCGATCGGTCTGCTCATTCCGTGAACGATAGTTACCGATGCGTTACTGAATGCAATTCCGGCCTCCAGTGCCGCCGTAGCCATTTCTCTTCTTGCATTGAAGTTATCTCCGTTAGTGTACACTTCGTAAATGTTTTCGAATATTTTCTTAACGGCAGCTTTCGCAAAGAGGTCTGTCATAGGGAAGGCCTTAATGGATGTGAACGCCTCGATCGCATGGGTCAGAGCATCTACACCTGTTGCCGCAGTAACTGACGGCGGAACGGTCATGGTAAATACAGGGTCTACCACTGCCAGATCAGCCATCAACTTGGCATCGCTGAGAAGCATCTTTATATCTCTATCCGTATCGGTGATGATGGAAACCTTTGTCGCTTCAGATCCGGTTCCCGCCGTTGTAGGAATAGCTACCGTAGGCGGAAGATTCTTTTCGATAACCTTGCCCATATACTCAGTAATGCTTCCTCCGTTGGTTACAACCGCACCTATTGCTTTCATTGCATCAAGAGGGCTTCCTCCACCGATGCCTATCAGGAAATCACAGCCTTCCTTTTTATAAATACTTACACCTTCATCAATCATGGAGTGAGTAGGTTCTGTATTGATTCCGGGAAAAACCACATATGCCTTGCCTGATTTGTCCAGCTCATCGGTAAGCTTCTGAACGTTTCCGAACTTAACCATTGCTTCATCCGTAACGATAAGAGCCTTATCTCCATAAGCCTTCATATAATCCATGCTCATCTGGATAGCATTTTCACCAGTAATGATGTTCTGGGGAATAAAAAATAAATTTGCCATTTTAATTTTACCTCCAATAAGTAAATTACATTAACATTAACGCAATAACCTTCTTCAAGTTTACTATATTTCTCTTTATGCCCCCCCTTTCAGATTCATAACCTCATCCCTGAATATTCTTTCATCCATGGTTTTAAGATTTTCATCTATTTTAGGTCTGAATTCCATCTGTTCCAGTACATCCTTTTCCAGGTCGATTCCCGGTGCGATTTCTATTAAGTAGAGTCCATCTTTCCTCAATTCGAACACTGCACGCTCGGTGATATACATAACATGCTGGCCTACTTTCTGTGCGTATTCGCCACTGAAGGTAATCTGCTCAACTTCCTTAAGGAACTTGCACACACTTCCTTCATTGGTAATCTCCAGCTTGCCGTCACCTGTGGCAATCTTCAGACCGCCTGCTGTGAATGTGCCGCAGAAGAATACATCCTTGGCATTTTGCGTAATATTTATAAAGCCGCCACAGCCGGAAAGCCTTGGCCCGAATCTGCTGACATTGATATTTCCTGCCTCGTCCATCTGAGCCAGTCCCAGAAACGCGAGATCAATTCCGCCGCCATCATAAAAGTCAAATTGCTCGTGATGAGCCAGAATACATTCGGGGTTTATAGCTGCACCGAACTGAACGCCTCCTACCGGCACACCGCCTATAGGGCCGGACTCTACGGTCAGAGTCATATAATCCGAAATCCCCTCTTCGTTTGCAACTGCAGATACGAATTCAGGTATACCGATTCCCAGATTAACTATAGTACCTTCCCTCAATTCCATAGCAGCTCTTCTGCCGATGATTTTCTTTGCAGAAAGCGGAGGAGGAGCTATACTGCCCAAAGGAATTCTTACTTCACCCGTCAGGGATGGGTCAAACTCACAGTCATAACTCTGCTCATGATCCTTCGGTTCGGAAATAACCAGAGCATCCACATAGATTCTCGGAATTTTCACCAATCTCGGGTCAAGAGAACAGCCTTCCACGATTTTTTCCACCTGAACGACAACCTTACCGCCGCTGTTCTTGGCAGCCTGTGCCAGAGCGGTTACCTCCCCTTCACCGATTTCTCTGTGCATGGTCACGTTACCGCATTCATCGGCATATGAACCTCTGAGAAACGCAATGTCAATAGGGAAGGATTTATAGAGCAGTTTTTCCTCTCCCAACACATCTATCAGCTCTACAATGTCTTCGGTAGTTCTCTCGTTGAGCTTGCCTCCGCCGTTTCGCGGATCAACAAATGTATTCAGTCCTACATGTGTGATGGTTCCGGGTCTGCCTGCAGCAATATCTCTGCAAAGTTGGGATAAGGTTCCCTGAGGAAGATTGTAACCTTCCAGTTCATTATTTACCATCATCTCTCCAAGAGTCTTGGCCGTGTTGTAGTGGCCGGCAATTACTCTCTTGGTCATCCCCTTGTGTGCCACATGGTCACCGCCTCGTCCGTCCCTGTTTCCTTGAGAACCTGCATAGAAATAGGTGATATCTCTGGGATGCCCCGTATCCAGAAATCTCTGTTCCATGGCACCAATGAGGCTTTCCGGGATCGAACTGCCTACAAACCCACCGGATGCGACGGTCATTCCGTCCTCTACCATCTCAGCTGCTTCTTGTGCAGTTATTACATTTGCTTTCTTCAACATGTCATCTTCTCCTAACATATTTTTTTGAAGGCCGTTCCCTTCAGAAAATTGAATTATAGTTGAGCTACTATATGGCAGTTTATCATTCTGTTATGATTTTTACAACCATGGTTTGTTAAATTTTTCTCTTACTATCCGAGTGAAATTTTATTTTCCCCTCGATAACATTGAAAACTCAACAATCCGCTGAATTTCAACGAAAATCATGTATACAATACACATTTTTTGAAGGTTCAAATTATGCGTTATTTCGCATCGGCCGGCCACCGGTAAAGTCTGAAAACGATATTGTGCCAGTGCAAAATCTGTTGTTGATTTGAATAAAAATAGCCTTTCACTAAATCCGGCTCTGGTGTAGTATTGAGTTAAGTTTTATCGATTCTTCGGAGGATGTATGAATATTTTAGAAGTTAACCACCTGAAAAAATATTATGGGAAACATCGGGGAGTGGAGGATGTGGACTTCCGAATCAAAGAAGGGGAGATATTTGGCTTTATCGGTCCAAACGGATCCGGAAAAAGCACGACGATTCGCTGTGCACTCTCTTTGATCTTCCCCACAGAAGGAAACATCAAAATCTTTGGCCTTGACAGCATTAAGGACAAAGTTGAGATTGCCCGGCATGTTGGATATCTGCCAAGCGAAGTCGCTTACTACGAACATATGAAGGTAAAAGATCTCCTTGACTATTCGATGAGTTTTTATGATAAGACTGATCCGAAGCGACTGAAAGATCTGACAGAGAGGATGGATCTTGATATTACCCGCAAAATCAGTGACCTGTCCCTTGGCAACAGAAAGAAGGTAGGCATCGTTCAGGGGCTTCTTCACAAACCTCGGCTGATTATTCTCGACGAACCGACCAGCGGGCTCGATCCTTTGATGCAGCAGCGCTTCTTCGATCTTATCGAAGAGGAAAACAAGAAAGGAACGACTGTTCTGTTCAGCTCACATATACTAAGCGAAGTCAAACGATTAAGCCACAGAATTGCACTTATCAAAGACGGGCGGATTGAGGACATGAATAAGATTGCAGCACTTCAAAGCAAGCACTATAAGAATGTCCATATCTCAGCAGATTCAGCCATACTGGATTTGTTCGGGAAGTCGGCCATGGTTGAAGTCAGGCAGCGTTTCACCGATGATCTGCACTTTCGCTATAGGGGAGATATCAACTTGCTTCTGAGAGGGTTGGCTCAATTTGATATTAAAAACCTTTCGATAGAAGATCCCACTCTTGAAGAACTCTTTATGGATTACTACGGAGAAAATCATCATGGCGGTAATTAAACAGGAGTGGAAATGGCATCTGAAGCTTCTCAGAGGATGGCTCATCGCAATTGTGCTGACTATTGCTGTTTTCATGAGTTTCTTTCCCTCTTTCAATGAGGGTATGAATGATCTCATCGATATGCTTCACAGTTTCCCGGTGGAGTTTCTGCGTGGATTCGGTCTGGATATTGAGAGTTTCGGAACCTACTCCGGCTTTCTTGCCTATATCTACACTTTTATCCAGCTGCTCCTGGGGATTGTAGCTGTTCAAAGCGGCATGATGCTGATGGGCAGAGAAAAGCTCAGCAAGACGAGTGATTTTCTCTTCTCAAAGCCCATCTCACGAAACAGTCTTTGGACACAAAAAAATACAGCGGGTCTGCTGGGAATCCTGATTATCAATACCATTATTGCCATCACTGTCTATGGTATTGCCGCAGCACAGGGAATGACCTTTGAACCTGCCATAAGGGATATTCTTTTAAGCAGTGTGATTGTCCAGTTCATCTTCTTTTTTCTCGGAGGATTGCTTGCCAATATGAAACCTCGTCTCCGAACAGTGACCGGTCCTGCCAGTGCCATCGGATTGGGGTTTTACTTCCTGCTGGTTATCTCCCGTCTTCTGGAGGAAGATGCACTTTCAAAGCTCAGCATCTACGGCTTGTTTGATACGATGCAGGTTCAGCAAAAAGGAATCGATTCATTGAATCTCACGATTGCATTTATTCTCTGTGCTCTCCTTGCCGTAATCAGTTACCGGCATTACACAAGAATGGACGTGGAAATCTGATGAACATCATAAAAACAGAACTGAAAACATCTCTTATAAATATAATCGTGTGGTCACTTGTGTTCCTGTTATTTTCGTTTGGCTCCATTATAAAATTTGATTCTCTTCTTGAGGCAGGAGAGGAGACTTTGGCATTGCTTGACCGGTTTCCACGGGTTCTTCTGGCAATTTTTAATATGGCTGATGTCGACGTTGCAACGCTGCCGGGCTACTTCGCCGTCATAGCAAGCTACTTCCTGCTGATGAGCACCATCCACGGACTGTTCTTTGGAATCAGGCTCTTTGCCAGAGAAGAGCAGGAGAAGACTGCAGATTTTCTGCTGACAAAACCTCGCAGCAGACGAAAAATCTTTGCTCACAAACTCATAAGCGGAATACTTGTTGTGCTCATACTGCAAACCGTGCTTTTTATTTGTAATTACTTGGCACTCCAGAAATACCTCCCGGATGCCCGGACAATGCTGTTCAATTATACTTTTGCATTTCTGGAGCTCCACCTGCTCTCACTGATATTCGGTATTCTCCTGATTAATATAGCCCCAAGGGGAAAGGCGGAGAGCATAGGTCTGGGAGTTATCCTTACAGCCTACTTTATCCCCGTCCTGGCCAACATGTCCGAAGACTGGTACTTTCTCAGAGACTATTTCCCTTTCAATATGTTTCTGAGGGAGACAATGGAGGCCTCCGGAGACATTCCGACCGTTAAACTGACAGTTCTTCTTGCCCTGACCCTCATCTTTGTTCTTATAGGTGTTTTCCGTTTTGAAAAGAAAGATATACTTGTTTAAAAGATGTGTTTTCTATTATACTTATGCCGCTTCTGGTCAAAATCAGCAAAGGAAGTCCTATTGCGGCAGGGGCAGCCGGCTGTATGGATACGATGCTGGTTCCGGTGACAAAAGCTGTCGGGACAGAATTGGGAGTTGTTGCACTGATCAGTGGAACAATACTGACTTTTGTTGTTCCGGTCTGGCTGCCAATCTCCCGGGTATTTTTCATGTAATCTCTCACTCTATATACCCCAGTATATCTCCCGCTTTGATTACGTCGCGTTCTTTCACGCACTGCTCTGCCAGAATGCCTGTGCACGGTGCCGGGATTTCAACGATTGCTTTCTCCACCTCGCAGGAACAGACCGAATCACCTTTTCCTACTGATGCTCCTTCTTCAACGTTCCAGAAAATATAACCCTTGCTAGCGGTAAAATCCACCGGCTCTTTCATACAGTCACACACATCCTTATCTTTCGGAATTATAGGCATAATGGTATCAGGTACGATGATTGGTATTCTGTCAGTCATATTATTCGCCCCCTGCTTATATTTCTTAATCTTCTTCATAATACGGACATTTATCTTCTATGCATTCCGCATTTCTGCCGTGATACTTGCACTTTAATTCATCGTTTGACTTCAATGCTGTACCGCACTTTTCATTTATATATGGTGTACCTTCAGCCAGTGCCAAGAATGTAGTCCGCTTGCAGCATCTCGGTCCGGCCAGTGAGGCTATCTTTAACAGACACTTGCCGGTACCTTCATTGGCCCATTTCCAGATTTCTTCTGACTTTGGCGTGGCCCCGGTATATATGGAAATGAAAATGCCGACCCCAACGGCAGAGCCGCATGTTCCGCACTCGCCACAGAATCCGGCCGGTACTGTTTTCGCCCGCTCCTCCGCTATTGCCATCCATTCCTCATACTCTTCCTTTGTCTTGCCGCATGAAATGGCTGCCTGTGTCAAAAGTGCCGCCGGAAGAATGTAGTGATGATAAGGACAATGCATTATAAGCCCTTCCATATCCATCAGCTTTATGGACATATCCTGCACTGTAAGTTCTTCCTTTTTTGCAAAAGTTTCATCACAGATTTCTTTCAACCCGTCAAATACTTCCTGCTTTAATTCAAAAAACATCTTTCTGCCTCCATTGCCATATAGTTACCGCCACTTCATTTCTGTTACAGTAAATTAATATAATTGACCTGCCCTTTGCATGTGTCAGACAAATCCCGGTTGCATTTTTCACCCAGAAACTGTATATTGTCAGGCAGTCTATTATATTTCTCAAAATAGGTTGTACCTTCCGCATCGGCTTTTGCGTATTCTCCGGTTTCCGTTCCCAACAGCATGAATGCCGTCTTCGGACACATCTGCATTTTCTGTCCCGGATTTAAGGTCTTTGCCACATCCTTCAAAAACGGGTATGTGAACCATTCGACCAGCATTTTCCCCATCTTCGGTCCGATGATATTCACACCACCGGATGCATCCGAATAGAAAAACATGTCACAATGATCTTTTGCTGCATTCAGCTCAATCATCAGATTTTCCTTAAGAAAATCACAAACCTCCTGCATTTTTTCCTGCTGCGTCAGCCAGAACAACATGACATTCTGAATATCAAGAAGAGAGTTCAGCGTATCAAACAGCCCCCTGATTTCAAATACCACGAATTCGCCCTGTTCCCGGAGAATATCGCAGGCATTTATTGTCTCTGCCAGACGGCCCTTTGACGGATCAATCTTATCCAGTTTCAGAATTTCTTCCGGGTTTGTGATTAAATCTTCTCTTTTTCGCAGACCAACCGGGGATTCATCATAGACCATCGGCACTCCCAGTGCCTCTCCTGCAAGAAAGGTATCAAACGGTAATTTGCAAAATGCGTCGTCATTTTTCTCTTTTACAGCCGCAGAGTATTTCGCCAGTCCTGCTGCACGGCTATAGAAATCCGGCATCTTCAGTCCCAAAGCTTTTACAAATTCCTTATCAATTCCTGAGTAAGTGGAATACAGACAGTTATAGTCTCTGATTTTAGCCATTATAATCACCTCTTTGATTGATTCTACTATTAGACTTGGTCTAACCATACCGCAGAAAATCGCTCATTGTCAAGATATTTACAGGCAATTGCTCTGCAAACAACACAATTAAAAATGTTTTTTGTCTAAAAAGAATGAAAATCGTTATTTAACGGATTGGAGATATGTTAGAATTAACAATAAAGGAAGGAGGGAAAACGAGGAAGCTGATGTAATATTTGTAAGAAAGAGAGGAATGCTATGAACCTGATGAAAAAAATTGTGACTGTTCTGGCCGTCCTGACTCTTGCTTTCGGTGTTGCCGGTTGTGGCAATTCAGAAGAAGCAGGCGAGGGAACACAGGAAGAGATTGTTACTGAAGAAACAAACGATGGTAAGACATTTCTCGCAGAAGATTTAGTGACAATAGAGGAAATGTCGGAAATTACAGGGGTTCCTATTGTTGATATCAAGCTTTGGGATAATGACTTTATGGGTTTGCTGGGAGCGACCTACCTTGGAGAAGAAGATGAATATGACGGATTTAAGCTCAATTGCTATCAACAGGCCTATTGTGGTGCGGCGTATGAGGATGTGGAACACCCGGAGATCAGCGGCAGTGTAAAACAGGAATATGAAGATAGAAAGCTCGGGGCAGAGGAAAGCGGCGATCTGGAGGTAGTGGAAAGTCTGGGACAGGAAGCTTTCTATTACACCGTCTTAGAGACTTTGTATGTACTCTATAATGATGATATCTACTTGGAGGTAAATGACGATTATTCCGATGACCCGGCCACGCAAAAAGAAATGGCCATAAAAATTGCAGAGAAAGCTATAAAAAGTCTGGATGAAAAGCTGTAAATAATCGCTGTAAATAATCCTTTGCAAATGTGATACAACAGAATAAATCCTCTTGGCAGATGACGGAAAAAATTATCTCCAAGAGGATTTATTATGGTGATACAGAAACTGTTGTACAGCATCAGACAGTCATGAAATAATACAACTTTTCACCTCTTTGAATATAGTCCACCTCTCCCCTATGTCTTAGGTGTTCTAAATGGGCATGAGCCTCCCCCGTTGCAAAGGATTTCTGAGATTGAGGAAATTCATCAAAATTTTTACTCCTGATGTCCCAGTGCATTTGTCTGGTAACATCCCTGACGCTTGAATATTCCCTGAGTGTTAAGGCTTTTCTTACCTCATCCAGTCTCTTTGCGTGATGATGTTTCAGCTCATCAATTCTTTCTCTATGGTCTTTTACCAGTTCTCTGTGCGATGAAAACAAATGAACAATATCCATATTATAAACTTTATCCAGGTTCTTGAAATAAGTGCCCAGACTATCGCCGTATTCAAAGCCCCAGAATGTAATGTTCGGTGTTATCTTTTGCAGAATGTGGTCACCGCAAAAGAGCAATTTATGTTTTTTCTCATAAAGACCCGTTATACCCGGTGTATGGCCCGAAAGGTCTATTATTTCAAATTCATAGTCGCCTATGTTCAGGGTATCGCCAATGATGGCTTCCTTATATTCAAGCTTTTCTGTAATCGCGTATTTGTAACCGGGATGTTCTTCTATCTTGAAATTATCTTCCGACAGCCCCTGAAGAATCGCATTTCTATAGGTATCGCCCCAGTTAACATCGGGATTGTTCACTATATATCCGTCAACCTGACTGATATATATCTCAACACCTTTCTCCTGCAGAAATGTAGCCAGACCGACATGATCGGAATGAAGATGGGTCAGATACAGAATTGTGTTTTCAAAATCAAGCTCATATTTTTCAAAAATGTCCAGCATTCGTTCTTTTGTTTCTTCCATGTTGAACCCGCAATCTATAATCATCGATCGATTTTCACCCTTGATGATAAAAAGATTTAAATATTTAAGCGGATTGTTCGGAAGCAAAAGTTCTTCCATAAAGATATTGTGATATACTTCTCTCATGCATTCACACCCCGTGCTTCCTCATATATTTTTTAATCCCCTCTTCATCTTTTATCTCCAGCCCCTTCTCACCCGCCAGTGATTCTATATGATGTGTAAACTCGTGATATAATGTATCACGCATTTTTTCTATCAGAGCATCCTCGGTCATCCATGAAAACAACTTTTCGAATGAACCGTAATATATCTCTATATATCTGCCCATTGATGTGTTGCTGTGATAACTTCCAAGTATGTAAAGATCATCGGCTACAGCATAGGGACTTCGCCTTATATCCGGAAGAATCATAATTCCCCCGTTAAGCTCCTTGTAAAATACTTCGGGGAGTTCTTCTGAAATCTTATCCATTTGTTCGGTAAATTCATCAATTGATAACATTATTCTATTTCCAGCATATAATGCGAAGAGCTGCCCCAATTTTTTCATCTTGAGACAGCCCCATTAAACTTCAGAAAAAATCTATACGTTATCTATTTGCTGTACGATCTATTTGCTGTGCGCCCAAACCCATTCGGCAATTTTGGGGGCTATAAATTTTTGAGAGCGGCTGCTGGCTACTATACCTGCATGCCCCACCGGGAAACAAGCTTCCTCTTTGTCTTTGCTCGATATCATATCCAGAAAAGGTATGGAAGAAGACATCGGAATAAGGTTGTCCTTGTCTCCATATACATTCAGTACCGGATGAGTAATCTTCTTCAGATCAATATGTTTATCGCCAAGATAGAATTCACCCTTTTTCAGCTTGTTTTCACTCCAAAGGTCTTTCATCCATGTTTTGTAATATTCTCCCGCCTGATCCGGACAGTCAAATATCCATTTTTCCATGTGAACAAAATCTTTCATTATCTTAGCGTTATCCAGTACATCCATTAAACCAATATATTTGCCTGTAGACAAATGATACGGGTTTAACATGATGAAAAAGAAATTTAACATATCTCCGGGAATCATGTTGTAAGCATTTACCATCTTGTCAGTATCCATGTGTTTGGACCATTTGAAAAGGACACCGTCTTCTATGTCAAACTCAAAGGGAGCGGCTATGGTTACGAGATTTAATACCTTTTCGGGATGCAGGGAAGTATACATGGCAGCAAAGGTACCGCCCATGCACTTGCCCATAAGATTTATTTTGTCACATCCCGTAGTTCTGCGAATGTAATCTACAGCCGAACCAAAGTAGTCCTCTACATAGTCTTCCATGGTGATGTACATATCTTCTGCTGTTGGATACCCCCAGTCCACCATATAGACATCCAGTCCAAGCTCTGAAAGTTTTTTAACAAAACTCTTACTTTGCTGTAAATCCATAATATATTGCCTGTTCATCAAAGCGTAAACGATAAGAACAGGAACAGGATTTACCTTTTTCGCATGTGGCTTATAGTGGTAAAGTTTCATCTTGTCCATGGTGAAAACTATTTCCTTGGGAGTAGTATCAATTTCGTCGTAATTTGTATTCGACAAAATTTCAATTCCCTTTAAAAATCTTTCATGGCTTTCTATTTGTTTTTCGTAATAGTCGGTAAACGCCTCTATATCAAATTGTTTCTCCATATCCATATGATATAACCCTCCTGCTTCGTATGTTTATGTTTCCCCTGTCTTATTCTTCTTTCTTTTTAGGTTGATTAGTCTCTTTTTGTTGACTAGTCTCTTTTTCTTTATTCAATTGATCCATCTCGCTCCTTAAACTGCGTACTTCCTTCTTCAGATCGTATACCGTCTTGTAAAGGCTTTTCATGTCCGAATTCTTCGGAATAGGCCATAGCTGCAGGTAATCTTCCAGCAACTTATCAAAGTAGGCTTTGAAATCCGACATGGCATTTATAACTCCGCCTGCAACCTTGCTGAAATCGTCGGATAAAAACAGTTTGTCGTAAGCTTTAACTATAAGAGATGACCAATACTCATAAAAATCATCGTAGGTCTTAAGCTCTTTACCTTCCTCCAGAATTTTCAGATAGTCCTGGAATACCTGCTCTGTGGTATCCGCTGCAATTTCAAATATGCGCCCCCAGAAATCACTGGCAACGGAAACATATTCGTAGTATTTATCGATACTCTTCTCCTGGTTTTCCAGGTGTTCTCTCAATATACCTACGATAGGCATATCCTGCATTTTTGAAAAAGTAGCCTTGTAGGTTTCTCTCCACCCCTGCAAAAACTCCCTGTATGCTGACGGCTCCATAGTAAATGCCTTTACCATGCAATCATTGAAAAGTGAGGCGGATTCCTGCCAAGGCTCCCAGAGCATCCCCATGACTTGTTCGTAAGAGGTGCCAAGTTCAAGAAGCCTGTCAGAAAGTCCCCGAATAGAATCCGGAGCATAAGCCATATAGTTTTCCAGTACATTCTTACGGAAATCTTCTTTCCATGCACTGTATGCTTCTTCTGACTTTTCCTTGTTTTCGTTCAGTACTTCTTTGGTTGCATCGCTCCATAACTTATACATATTGTAATAGGTTGCATTGCTTTCTTTCATCCTCTCATAAACTTCTCTGGAAGTACCGCTCATCTTGCTTATCATATCCATATTGGCTTCTTCAATATTCTTAAAGAAAACTTCAGGATCAAAAAATGGGAACTTAAGTCCTCCTTCCTGCTCGGATACCTTAAAAGCTTCCGCCCAGGCTTTATACATGTTTTTTTGTGCTTCTATAAACTTTTCATATGTCTCTTTGTAGTCTGACATACCCCCACCTCCTAAACTTAAACTTTCTTATAATACAATTATATATATTCTACAATACTTCACTAATACTGTTATCAAATATAAAACTAAATGGTGTCAACTTTATGTAATATTTTTGTTATAGATTAACAGTATAAAAATCAGAATTGTTTGAATATTATTATAGCATTAAAGGAAAAAGAATCAAGTCCAAACAGAAAAAATTAAAGCGACATCATAAGATCATCATAAGATAATTAAGACATCCCTGCATCTGTATTCCGTCGTTTACGATTACATATACGGGTATGCCTTCAAGAAATTTCCTGAATCTGCCCTTGTCTCTCACAGCTCCCATAAAGTGTGGTTTTTGAAGCTCCGGAAGTATGGCGGGTGCTACGCCTCCGGCAATATAGACTCCACCCTCTGCAAGAAATCTGAGTGCCATGTTGCCGACCTCCGCTCCGAGAATTTCAACGTACATTTCCATTGCTTCTTCACATACATCACTGCCGCCGGCAAATGCCGCCCTGCTGACTTCTTCAGGTGTTACCTGATTAAGCACAATCCCTCTTTCCTCAGCCAGAAATGCAGCTATCTTAAGCAACCCTCCGCCGCTGAGCACTTTTTCGTAACTTACATGCCGGGAGTTCCTTTGAAGAAAGCGCAAAAGCTTTATCTCTCTTTCGTTTCT
This sequence comes from Lentihominibacter sp., assembly GCA_050953465.1. Classification (GTDB taxonomy): domain Bacteria; phylum Bacillota; class Clostridia; order Peptostreptococcales; family Anaerovoracaceae; genus Lentihominibacter. The sequence continues at coordinate 338,339 of JBMNMR010000002.1, forward strand.
CGCAGCGAAGTCCGAGTGTCCACCCTCACTGCCTATGGGTTTATTTCCGATTATAACACCTTCACCGAGACCTGTTCCCGGGGCAATCACAGCTTTGTTTCCGGTCTCCTTCCCCTTGAGCCCGGGTGTAACAGACACGAAATCATCCTCGTCCATCCCGAGGATACCATAGCCTGCCGCACTTATATCGTTTATAAAAAACACCTTTCCAAGTTCCGGGATGGCTGCTTTCAACAAGTCTTCATTTTCCTTCCATCCCAGGTTTACCAGCTCGCAGTTTCCGTCTGTAACGGGTCCTGCCAGACTGAAACAGGATGCCTCAAACTTACCGTTAAAGGCACAATCATCAAGAAAATATTTTACCGTCTCATAGAGGGAAGAATAATTTCCGCTTTGATATCTGCCTGAAAAAATATTCTTCCAGACCCCCTCTACCCGGGAAAAACATGTAAAGCGGGCATTTGTTCCGCCTATATCTGCCGTAAGTATCATCGTTTATACCTCACGCCGTAGACCGCCACGCGCTAAAGCGCTGCGGTCCTGACAACTATATCTTTGAGTTCACTGACAGATTCAATGCTGTAATCCGCAATGCTGCTCTTGCACCCCGTTGACACAAACGCCACATCCATACCGCCGGCATGTGCTGCAACAACCCCGGCCTCCGAATCTTCAACAACAAGACTCCTGGCCGGGCTTACTCCCAGATGTTCCGCCGTTTTCAGAAATCCCTGAGGGTCGGGTTTGGCTTTCGTTATATCATTTCCATCGACTATTACATCAAAAGCATCAATCAGACCAATCCGGGAAAGTATAAGTTTAGCATTTTTGCTTGCAGAACTGAGTCCTATTTTAATTTTTGATTCACGCAGAAAGCTCAGGATTTCCTCTACACCATCTATTATTATATCAGGTGTGGCCTCTTTGATTTTTGCCCGGTAAATTTCGTTTTTTTCAGCTGTCAGAGTTTCCTTTTCTTCGTCGCTGAGGTGACCATCATATTTTTCGAGAATTATTTCCAGGCTTTCCATCCTGCTGACACCCCGGAGCCTGTGGTTTATTTCTTCATTGAATTCCACTCCGATTCTGTCGGCTATTTTTTTCCACGCCTGATAATGGCACATATCTGTCTCGCATATTACTCCATCAAGATCAAAAATGACTGCTTCGTATTTCATCCCCTTCTGCTCTCCTGTCTTGCTACTTTTATGTTTTCCTCAAGCATGTATTCTTTTCCGTATATTTCAATTACTTTCGGTTCTCCGCTTTCCAGCAGAAACATGCAGTTTTCTCTGTCGATCACGGCTTTTATCACAGACCCTCTGTAGCGAACTTTGAAACTGTAGTTGTCCCAGCTTTCAGGCAATGTAGGGGAAAAACTCATTCCGTTCTCTCTGAGCCTGCACCCGCCGAACCCATAAACAACAACCATAAAGCAGCCCGCCATGTTCGCTGTGTGCACGCCGTCTTCCGTGTTTTTGTGAAGATCCTCCAGATCTATCTGTGCAGAATTGTCAAAGAGCTCAGCCGCCTTTTCCGTCATACCCAATCTGGCGGCAACTATGCTGAACATTATCTTGGACAAAGATGAGTCATGAATCGTGATTTTTTCATAAAAATCAAATGAATTTTTCATGGTTTCTTCAGACTGTGCATCCTCATTTATGAAGTATGCCGCAACCGTATCCGCCTGTTTGCATATCTTGTGTCTGTACAGAAACAGAGGATGATAATGCATAAGCAAAGGTCGGTTTTCTTCCGGAATTTCGTCAATATCGACATTCCATTCTTTTTTCTGCAGAAACGAATCATCCTGGGGGTTGATTTTTAGCTTTTCATCATAAGGAAGATACATTTTTTCTGCTGCTTCCTCAAAGCCTTTGATTTCGTCAGGTGTTATACCTATTCGGGAAAGCATTTCCGCTGCGGAGGTTTTTTTCTCTAACATTCTGTATGCTTTTGCTGCCCATTTCATATTAAACGCCGCAACTATGTTTGTGAAGTAGTTGTTATTAACTATGCATGTGTATTCGTCAGGTCCTGTAATGTTGTTTATATGAAATTTGCCGTCATAATAATTTCCTGCACTGATCCACAGTCTCGCTGTCTCTATAAGCATCTCTGCTCCGCATTCCTCGATAAAATTCATGTCCCCGGTCGCCAGATAGTACATGACAATCGAATGAGCAATATCACCATTGATGTGATATTGTGCCGATCCGGCAGGAAAGTAACCTGAACATTCTTCTCCCGAAATTGTTCTCCATGGATAAAGAGCTCCCTGATTATGACCCATTCTGACAGCGTTCTCCCGCGCCTTGTCCAGAGTACGATATCTGTATCTTATGAGATTTCCGGAAATTTCCGGATTCGTCAAAGTGAATACAGGCTGTATATACATCTCACTGTCCCAGAAATAATGACCTTCATATCCGTCCCCGCTGAGTCCCTTGGGCGATATATTGGAATAACCGTCCCTGCCTGCAGATTGATTCAACTGATACAAATTAAACCTCATTGCCAGAGATGTCGATAAATCACCACCGATTTTTACGTGGCAAGCACTCCAGTATTCATCCATACTGATCCTCTGCTGACGGTACAGTTCATCTATCGGCATATTTAAGGCTTCGTTCAGTTTTTTCTCTGCTTCTTCAAACACATCATCATAGCGCAGGGAATCGGTAAAAATAGAATATTTGTACAGACGAATGCTCCGGCCTTTTTTTCCTTTGATCTGCAGGGTACATTTCGCACCGTTCGCAAAGACGGAAAAGCTTTCGCTGTGGGGAGAATTCAATACATTTTTGACACAGCTGCAGACCTGCAGCCCGGAGTTTTTGGTTTCCGCAACTATATAAGATGCTCCGTTTCTGATTTCCGTCTTGCGCGGGAAAATATACCTTACATTTGTACCGGACACTCGTGGATCGTTTTCTTTTTTATAGTTCAAAACGTATCCGTTATGCTCCGATACCAACTCTATGTTCCCGTCAAAATTTACAGGAGTTACCTCGTAATCTATCAGAAAAAGATTCCTTATGCTGAAGGAGGCAATACGTATGATTTTCAGCTTTATTTCCCTGCCTCCGGGTGATATCCAGTGGACCTTCCGCTCTACCAGTCCTTTGTTTGTATCCAGTGTCAATCTCATGCTTTTGAGTTTGCCGGAATACATAGAAAATTCCTCACCATCAATCAGAAGGCGAATGTTCTGTGTGTTTGCGATATTCACCATCGTCTGCTTTTTATCAGGTAATCCATACAGCCTTTCGGGCTGATTCATCTCCACACTCTCATAGAAGCCGTTTATATACTGAGATTGAGTTATTTCGAATTCCTCAGGGCACCCCTCTTCAAAATCGTATCTGACTCCCAGATAACCGTTGGCACTATGAAATATCGTTTCATAATAGCGCATCTCTGCCGGTATCATTGGGATATCCTCGGCTGTATAAAGCCCGTTTACACTCATATATACATTCCTTTCCTTATAATGCTATATAATGCTATGCATCTGCCATGGTCTTAAGAAGCCGGCGCATATCCTGCCATCCTTTAAGTCTGTATCTGGCAGCTGTTTCTCCGGCTCCGACTTTAACCGTGATTACCTCTTTCGGCATCGCTTTGAAAAAGTTTTCATCAGTAACGTCGTCTCCTGCTCCGAATATGAAATCGGCCTTTTCTGCCCCGTCAAAAATCATTGATGCATTGGCCTTGCTGACTCTGATGTCTTTTATTTCAAGAACTTTTTTACCCTCCTGTAAAGCCAGATAAGATGAGCCTATTGCAGTACTGAGAGCCATCTTAAGTTCACTCAGCTGCGAAGCCACCATATCCGCATTACACATTCTGTAGTGGAATGATAAGGATTCCTCTTTTTCCTCTATTATAGATCCGGGCATGCGGTCCGAATACATCTCCAGCATTGGCCTTATTTCCTCTTTCCATCCACTGGCGACTTCTACTGTTTTGTGCCATTCTCCGCCCGGCCTTTTTATCCATAGACCGTGGGATGCAACGAAACTCAAGTTTTTAACTTTGCCGAACCAGTCCTCCAGAATGCTCCTGTCACGGCCCGTAACTATTACAACGAGGTTTCTTTTGTCTGCGGTAAGCCGTGAAAGCAGTTTCAGGAGTTCTCTGTCAGGCTTGGCCTGTTCAGGAAGCGGCCAGAAACCCACAAGGGTTCCATCATAATCAAGACATATTATGCGTCTGTTTGCCTTTCTGTAAGCTTCCATAATTTGAGGCAGTCTGTTCTCTATGTTCTGCGTATCGTGTACGGAACGATTTTTGATATATGCTTCATTCAGGCTGTCTAGGAAATCTCTTGCCCAGAATTTTATATCGTATCTTATAAGACGCCTGTGCAGTGCCTTATTTCTGATTTCCTTTTCGTCTGCAGGCATTTCCAGTGCCTCTCTTATTCCTTCCGCTATTTCAGGTACATCATATGGATTCACCACTATAGCTTCAACAAGCTCACTTGCAGCACCTGCCGTTTCACTGATTATGACCATCCCGTCATAATCCTGCCTTGATGCTATATATTCCTTAGCCACGAGATTCATTCCATCTCTAAGTGATGTTACCAGCATTACATCTGACAGGTGATAATATTTTACGATTTCATCCTGTGGGAAAGTCTGGAACAAATAGTATATAGGCATCCAGTCAAATGACCCATATGTGCTGTTTATCCTGCTGACCAGATTTTCTATCCTGCCGTGAAGTTCATCATATCCCTGTATTCCCTCACGGGACGGAGCGACTATAAGATTCAAGTATACCTTGTTTCGGTACCGCGGGTATTTCTCCAGAAAATACCTGTACGCTTCAAGCCGTTCAATTATGCCTTTGCTGTAGTCAAGCCTGTCAACGGAAAGGATATTCCTGGCATCGGGTATACGTGTAAACCCGCCCGCCTTATTTACAGCATCATCACCTGTTTTAGTCATGGCAAAACGCTCATAATCTATTCCCATAGGGAATGCTCCTACTTTAATCTCCTCGTTTTCATAAAAGACGCTGTTCATGGAATTTTCGAGACCGAGAATCCTCTGGGCACTTCTCATAAAATGGCGGACATAATCGTAGGTATGAAATCCCACGAGATCGGCATTCAGCATGCCGCGAAGAATTTCCTCCCTCCACGGAATCTGTCTGAAAAGCTCATAAGAAGGAAATGGTATATGCAAAAACAACCCTACTGCCAGATCCGGATAATCTTCTTTTAACATTTCAGGAAGAAGAAGAAGCTGATAATCATGTATCCATACTATATTCCCCTCTCTGATGAAATCCTTAACAGTCTCGCAAAATCTTCTGTTCATCTTTTTGTAGGCTTCCCAGGTCGTCTGGTCATATTCTGCTATTGTATTGAAGTAATGAAACAGAGGCCAGATTGTATTATTGCAGAATCCGTAGTAAAAACTGTTCACTTCTTCCTGCGTCATGAAAATCGGAACACACTTGTATTTTTCGCGCAAAATCTCCCGTGCTTCTTCCTGCTCTTCAACGGTAAGTTCCTCCTCCAGAATACCGGGCCAGCCAATCCAAAGGCTTCCGGACCTTTCGTGATAAGTCTTGAGTCCGGTTGTAAGTCCTCCAATGCTTTCAATAAACTCAAGACCTTTGTCGGTTTTTTTCACTGTAACCGGCAACCTGTTGGATATTATTAAAATTGTACTCATCTGTAAAACCCCCTTTCTACTGTTCCTGTATAACATTATAGCATTAAATCTTTCAGATTATTACCGAAGCTGCTCTTTTTTCTCTTATTTACATCATCTGTACATGTGCACGGTGGAATACTCATCATTGATTTGTATGTTAATCATACCATTCACCAACCCATTTCATCAAGCCACCGGATTGTTCTTTTCTCACGCTCTTTAGCGTTGTCATATGCATATTTCCCAAGTTTCAGTTCGCCCTTGATTTCACCGTCCAGCAGATACAGGATTCTCTCGCATACGGCGGCATTTTTACTGTCATGGGTGACCATAAGCATTGATGTCCCTTCCCGGTTGATTTTCAAAAATGCTTCTATCACATCTGTTGCGGCTGCCTGATTTAAAGCTCCGGTGGGTTCATCCGCAAATATGATTTCAGGTTCCATAATCATGCTGCGGCAGATGCATGCTCTCTGAAGCTGCCCGCCGGATACTTCATTAACTCTCCTTTCGGCAAGATCTCCTATATGGAAATTATCCATCAGAGTCTGCGCACGCTTATAAAATTCCCGCTTCTGTTTCTTCTTAGCATGAACCGCCGGCAAAACAATGTTATCGATTATATTTAAATTTGCCAATACATTCATCTGCTGGAATATAAAACCCATCCTTAGCAGCCTTAAACGGGCTTTCTCATCTTCACTGAGACTAACGATTTCCGTACTGCCAAGGAATACCTCTCCTTCATCCGCCTGATCCATTCCGGACACATTATAGAGGAGTGTTGATTTGCCGGAGCCCGAAGGTCCCATAACTGCAATCATTTCCCCTTTCTGAATTTCATAGTTGATTTTTTTGAGAATATCGCCCTTACTTAGATTTCTGACTTTTAATATTTCGCTCATAATTCATCTCCCTCTTTAAGTTTAGTAATGACTCGAATATGTACCGAGGCACTCATACGCATGAATCCTGCCAATCTCCTTAAGACTTACCCAGGTTGCAAAAGCTGCTGCCGCTGCAATTACTGCAGGTATCACCATAAATACCTCTATCGGATTGATAATAAAACTAAATCCGTATGCTCCCATTGAGGCTAACAATACACCCGCCAACTCTTGCCCCGGTATAATTCCGGCGAAGATTCCAACAGCCATACCGGGCAGAATATATTTTAAAGTTTTCTTAAGATACTCTTTTTTGATATCTTTTGACGTAAATCCCAACGCTTTCTTAAGCGAGCTGTCGTTTCGCTCTCTCCAGATTACCAGGCGCAAGAGCAAGAGCATTACCACAAAAAGGATAAGACAAGCTGAGATGCCTGACATGATAGCTGCTTTCCGGATGTTACGAATAGTCTGCCCATAAGTTCCCAAAATATAATCCGCTATTTTAACCGCCTTGATTCCGTCATCAAAAGAGGAGTGTTCTGACTGATAATCCTCAACCCACTTGTCTGCAAGATTTTCATCCTTAAGAGACAGATAAATAATACTCCACATAACCGGCTTCTTATCTTCAAAATCGGCAAAGCAGGCTTTTGCCGTCTTGCCTCCGTTTGTAACATCCGAATAAATTCCGCAAACCTTACAGGATACAAGGGCTTTATGATTGTCCCCCAAATCCTTATGGATACGAATGACATCTCCTACATTAACATTCATTTCTTTTGAGTTCAGAATTGATAATGCTATTTCATCTGCAGTATAGGGGTATCTTCCCTCAATGTAACGCACAGGGAACCTGCTATGATCTCCGTTTTCGATCATCAGATTATAAGAAGTTCCATCAGGCAGCACTGTCTTATAGGAGCCTGTATGCATTAATGCGTAATCCAGTGTGCGATTATCCCGCTCTATTTCTTTTGCAGCGATATTCGCTGTCTCCTCAACATTTTCTGTCTGTCTGATATCAATTCGAATCTGACTTTCCCCGACCCCCATGTATGTGACAAATTCAGGAGCTGCAATCGTACTTTCTATATTCCATGGCATAAGAACCATAAATATTGCTGCCGCAGTGATAATTCCGATTGGCAGGTAGAGGTTTTTCTTTTTTCCAAAATTACCATGTCCGTGCATAACCCGGACAGCAGACATATTCTCCATTTTGCCGAGCGTACGGCAAACGGATAACAAGATGATTCCCTCTATGGCAAGAGAACCCAAAACCATTAAAATATAGATCCGACTCATATTGCCTGCATCACCATACAGTTCCCGCATTTGCGTGCTCAATGGACCCGCAACGGCAACTGCCGCCACGGTGCCGGTGAAGCCTCCGAACACAGACATTAACAGATACTTTGAAGAATACAGGCTGCGAATATCTTTCTTTGAAATGCCGACAGCCTTCAGCATTCCAATTTCAAGTTTATCCTTTTCAAGTTGTGTAAGTATCATATATCTGATGCACAACATTGATATGAAAAGCACCACTGCACTGACTAATAAGATGACAAGAATCATCATCCCGTAAGAAAGGGCATTCATTGTTTTAATCAGCGGATATGTAATTGTAGGACCGTTCCCCGGCAGACCTGCATCCTCATATGCTGTGGAAAAGGCATTAATATCACTTCCCTCTTTTAGCCGGAATTCTATCAGGTATTCTTCACTCCCGAGAGGTCTCATCCTTTCATAGTCTGTTTCGTTAACCAGAAATCTCTTGGAAGAGGCCATCATTGAGTTCATCTGTGAATCTCTCAGAAATCCCGCAACGCTGAGCTTTTCCGTACCTACCTGCATTACATCCCCGGTCTTAATTCCATACTCCATCTTGTAACAGATTGGGACATACACTTCTCCCGGATTGGGATATATCCTTTTATTTTCTCCATCAATCAGAAAGTCAAACGAATGGTTCTGTATGCACAACCCATTGTCCTGCGTATTGTTGATAAAAGATTTTCCGCCGATAGTTAACTGGGGATTCTGCAGATTCAGGAATCTGCATATCTGCATTGCCTCCACATCGCTTCTGTTTTCCGAAAAGCGAGTGATTCTTTTTTCAGGGATTGTTCCGGTATGCATCTGCAAAAAATCCGGTGTCTGTGCTTTTGTCATCAGGCTGTCAATGGAACTGAAAAGACTTCCGAACAGAAGTATCGAAAGCCCAAACAGCATCGCGGAAGCTGCCATAAAGATGCAGGTTGATACGGTAGCCAGCTTATTTGCCTTAAAATCATTTATGATTAATCTCTTTTTCATTTTGTTTAATCCCCCATATTCCTGAACCGGTACATTGTCACGGTCTGCTATATTTTATTGACCGACAAACTGTCGGTAAAAAGCCCAAATATATGGGACCTGCTAAAGTTATGCTATGTCCCATAATTTTTTATTTAAAAATCTTCATGGTCACTGCTGCAAGAATGTCCTCCTTTGCACCGAGAATTCTCGCGGAATGATAGATAAATGCCTTGCTCTTTTTCCCCCTTTCTTCAGGCGATAAGCCGGCAAGCTCATCAAAAGCCATGTTTGAATAAATCACTATCATCTCAGCCGCTTCCGAAGGGTATCTCGTATCAAATATACCGATCCTATTCCCCTCTTCAATCATCTTGGCAAATAAAGGAACAACGCCGCTTATAATACTCTCCTGCACTTTCTGATGAAGCAAAGCATTTTGAGGCTTGTGCATCTGCGTCAATACCTCGACACCTACTCCGCTGTTCGCATTCAATGCCAGAACCGATTCTGTAAGGCGCTCCAGAAGCGGAATGTTCCGGTCTGAAACGATAGCTGCTGCCCGTGCGATCTTTTCGTGCCCCATTCTCTCTACAATTGCATCGAGAATCTCTTCCTTGGATTTAAAATGGTAATAGAGCGTGCCGCGTGCAATACCAATCTTATTAATAATGTCGTTCGTGCTGGCATTATCAAATCCTCTCTCCATAAACAGCTGCTCCGCAACGTCAAGTATTTCGTTTTTTCTCTCCTCTGCTGACTTTACAACTCTCATAATTTCTTTGATCCTTCGCTATCATGACCGACAACTTGTCGGTTAGAAAATTTGTATCATATTTTTTCTTTTTTGTAAATCCCGATAAATTTCACAGGTTTCCGGGTAATTGTGGAAATATTGCCCTTTGAGGGCTATAATAATAAAGTAGGTTGATCAATGAAGTAAGCCGGTTAAAGGAGGGCGTGACGATGATCAAAGATTTGAACAGGTATTTAGTCAGGGAGGGAGAGCCTCTGAATCTGGATAATTTTTCTACCCTGGCACAGGAAGGGCTGGAAAAGAAAACAACGGAAAAAGAAGTCATCCCTGCTAACATAGCGGAAATGCAGGAATGGCAGGCGAAACTTTATAGCGAAGATAAAACGGGAATTCTCATTGTTTTGCAGGCAATGGATGCTGCCGGAAAGGACGGGGTCATAAAGCATGTCATGAGTGGACTCAATCCCCAGGGAACTGTGGTTTCCGCTTTTAAACAGCCCACATTGGAGGAGTTGGATCACGATTACTTATGGCGTATTCACAGCAAGGTGCCGGGAAAAGGGTCTATCGGGATATTTAACCGTTCTCATTATGAAGATGTTCTAGTCACCAGAGTTCATAACCTCATCGACGACTGCCGTCTCCCGGGGGAGTATGCTTCCGATATCTGGACCCGCAGATATATGCAAATCCGAAACTATGAACAATACCTGACTGAAAACAGCATTCACGTGATAAAGTTCTTTCTTCACATATCAAAAGAGGAGCAAAAGCAGCGGCTTCTTTCCCGCATAGAAAATGAAAATAAGAACTGGAAATTCTCCAGAGCGGATATTGAGGAACGAAAGCACTGGGAGGAATACCGCTTTGCATATGAACAAATGATTATGGCAACTTCTACCGAACACTGTCCATGGTACGTGATTCCTTCTGATCAGAAATGGTTCTCCAGATATCTGGTTTCGGAAATTCTCCTTGTCAAGTTCCGGGAGATAAATCCCGAATATCCGGAGCTGGATGAAAAGGAGAAGGCAGCACTAAATGAATGGAAGGAAGTATTGTTGAAGAGTTAGGGATTTTTACTTAAGGATATGGAGGATAATATGAAAGTAATTGTTATTGGAGGGGTGTCAGCCGGAATGTCTGCTGCCACCAAAATAAAAAGAGAGCAGCCGGATGCGGAAATTGCCGTTTATGAAAAAGGGGATTATCTTTCTTATGCAGCATGCGGCCTCCCCTATTATGTATCAAATGTGAATGATGATCATACGCGAATGTTGATTCGTTCAGCAGAAGAATTTAAAGAAGCCGGGATACCAAGCTTTCTCAATCACGAGGTGCTGAAAGTTGATACGCAAAGCAAGTCGGTGACGGTAAAAAATCTTAAAACCGGTGAAATATTTGAAGATAAATATGACAAGTTAATGATTGCCTCAGGTGCATCATCCTTTATTCCAAATGTTGACGGAATAAATTTAGAGGGTGTTTATATGCTGAAAACCATCAACGACGGTTTACGCATGAAGGAAGACCTGACAAAAGATGACATTAAAAATGTTGTAGTCGTGGGCGGAGGATTCATTGGTATAGAAGTGGTGGAAGCCATGCGGGAGATAGGAAAAAATGTAACCACAGTAGAGATGGCCGACCGTATCCTGACAACTTTTGACGAGGAGATAAGCGATATTGCCACAGAAGAACTGGTACGGAATAATGTTACGGTTTCCCTCGGGGAAAGGTTGCTCAGAATAGAAGGAAAAAATAGGGTAAGCCGGGTGGTCACGGATAAAGCCACATACGAGGCTGATGCGGTAATCCTGGCATTAGGTGTCAGACCGAATACCGGATTTTTGTCGGAAACTGGTGTGGAGTTGGCAGGAAACGGTGCAATTATCACCGACAGATACATGAAAACGAATGTTAAAGATGTTTTTGCAGCCGGAGACTGTGCGTTAATTTATAATTATGTCAAAGATGAAAATTCACATATCCCTTTGGGAACCACAGCAAGTAAATCGGGCCGCATTGCAGGTGCTAATATCGTAGGTCAGGAAACGGAGTACATCGGTGCTCTCGGATCCTCCTGCATCAAGGTATTTGACCTTGAATTGGCCAGAACCGGATTGTCTGAATCCGAAGCCGCTGCTATGGGACTGGACTACAAAACAGTTTTTGTAAAGTCTATTGACAGAGCTCGATATTATCCGAATAAAACCCCGATCTGGATAAAGCTTATCTATGAAAAGGATACAAAAAAAATACTTGGGGCACACGCAGCCGGAGCGAAAGGCGTCGTTCTTCGAATTGATATCTTTGCTGTAGCGATTCAGATGGATATGACGACAACTAAACTGGGGATGACAGATTTTTGTTATGCACCTCCATATGCTACGGTTTGGGATGCGGTGAACATTGTGTGCAATGCAGCAAAATAAGAAATATATTGTACGAAGAGGCATACAATATGACTAACAAGTATATAGGAAACAGTTCAATAGACGAAGGCTTACGGTACGTATACGAAGGTGAGTTTTCAGATGTGAAAAATCTGATCATCTCAACTGTTACCAAAGATCTCGCATGCATGGATTATGTTTATCTCAACGCGAATGAAGAAATTGATTTAGTGGAGATATTCAAGGCAAGTGAAGAGCTGAAGAGAAACATTCCGGAGTGGGAAGCGGCAAAGAATTGCCGTAAAAGGCTGGATCTGCTTTGTGGAAAGGTCGTTCCTGAAGAGAGAGAAGCGTTCTGCAGGAAAACAAGATGTGAGGTTGTAGTAGAACAGCTGAGCAATACGTCCGTATATCATGTTGAGACAAAGGTTATTTTTGACGAAGAGATCAAGTATATCCAGATTGAATTTTCAGGTGACCGGGCCGATGACGGGAAGCTCAGGGGCTGTGTCGCAAGCGTCCGCAAACTTAATGAAAGCAGAATAAAAGAAATGAAATATAATGAAGTGGTTGGGAAAATCATCGATATTCAGGCAGACGAACTTCGCCAGAAAACCCTTCAGCAAGATAGGACAAACGAAAAGATTATATCTCTTCTAGGTAATATTGTGGAGAGAAGAGATCAGAACAGCGGGCAGCACATCAACAGGGTCAAAAGATACACTTATGTTTTGGCCATGCAGATCATGAATGATTATCCGGAATACAAGCTGACTGAAAGTAAGGTAAATATTATTACTTACGTTTCGCCACTTCATGACATAGGAAAAGTCACAATTCCGGACAGCATTCTCCTTAAGCCCGGAAAACTGACTCCGGAGGAATGGGAAGTGATGAAAACGCACTGCGAAAGCGGATGCGAAATTCTGGAGCCTATGAAAGGAGCATGGCATGAAGATTACATGAACACCTCCATTGAAATATGCAAATATCACCACGAGAAATGGGATGGCAAAGGTTATCCTATGGGACTCATTGGAAATCAAATTCCGATTTCCGCCCAAATCGTTTCTGTGGCAGACTGTTTCGATGCGCTTACCAGCAAGAGAGTATATAAAGATGCGGTAGACGTTAATACAGCCATCAGAATGATAGTTAACGGAGACTGTGGAGAATTTTCGAAAAAAATAAAGAACTGTCTGGTTAAGTGCAGGGATAAGCTGGCAATGGCAATGGCTTCCAGCACAGAATTTCATGTAATTGGCGACAAATCTCCTGCAATGATAAATACGATAGGAAAAATGTTCAGGAACATGTCAGTTCTTCTGGTGGACAATGACGATGCTTCCAGAGAAGTAAGCAGGACGATTATGGAATTAGAGGGTGCCATAGTTCTGGAAGCCCGAAGTGGTTATGAAGCAGCAGAGATTGTGGAAAATACCGATTGGTTCGATATGATTATCATGAATCTGGTCATGCCCGGTATGAGTGGTCTGGAAACAATAAGGGCAATTCGTCAGATGCCGCGGGTGTTCGAAACAGATATCCCTATTGTAGGTTTCACTGAACAGGTTACCGATAAAGTAATCGAACAGGTAATTGAAGCGGGTGGATTGGGATGTATCAGAAAACCATTGCTGATTTCAGAACTGTACGGGGTATTCTTATCAAGCTTGAAAGACAAGACAGACCAGATTGAAAAAAAGCTTAAGGATACGATTAAACTTATCAATATCGATGGTCTGACATAATTTACTTTAGTTTTCTTTCCAGCATTTCGGGATTCGTTGCATAGATCAAAGCGGTGTCCCTGGTAATACGTCCCTTCTCATAGAGCTTCCGGAGACTTGAATCCATTGAGTTCATGCCATCCTTGGCTGAAGAGTAAATCAATCCTTCAATCTGCGGAATTTTATTTTCTCTGATCATGTTTCTGATTGCCGGTGTTACTGTCATTATTTCAAAAGCAGGAACAATCGAACCGTCAACGGTTGGAACCAGCTGCTGTGATATTACGGCGTTGAGAACCATTGAAAGCTGTACGGCAACCTGTCTCTGCTGATTTGCAGGGAATACATCAATGATTCTGTCTATGGTATTGGCAGCTCCTATTGTATGCAGTGTAGAGAAAAGAAGGTGTCCGGTTTCAGCGGCGGTCATTGCGATACTGATGGTTTCATAGTCACGCATTTCTCCCAGCAGGATTACATCGGGACTCTGACGAAGAGCTGCACGAAGGGCTGTAACATAGTTTTCCGTATCAACACTGATTTCTCTCTGAGTTACGATACTTCTGCTATGTCTGTGCAGAAATTCCAGCGGATCTTCCAGGGTGATGATATGTGCCTCTTTGCTCTTGTTGATTCTGTCAATGATACAGGAAAGCGTGGTGGATTTGCCGCTCCCGGCAGGACCTGTAACCAAAACCATGCCGCTTGAATATTTACCCATGTCGATGATCTGCTGTGGTATTTCCAGCTCTGAATAATCAGGCAGCTCGAAGGTGATGATTCTTATGACCGCAGAAAGAGAACCGCGTTGTTTGAATGCACTGACACGGAACCTGGAAAGCCCAGGAATGGCAAAGGAGAAGTCATCATCTCCGCCTGCCTCAAGTATACACAGGTCTCTGTCTCCGGCAAGCATGTAGATCTCCTTTAAAAGAAGTTCTGTATCCTGAGGAAGAAGCTTTTCATCATGCTGTCTTACAATCATTCCATTATTTCTTACAGAAACGGGAAGACCCGCAACAATAAAAACATCTGAAGCTCTTTCTTCTACGGCTTTCTGAAGTATTTCTCTTATACTCATTTTTTCTCCTGACTGATACATTACCAAACCCCGTATCGTGACTCATTGTATCAAATTAACCGGCTGATTATAATCGTGATCTACTGTAGAAATAACCTGCCATTCTATTATATCACCTGCATCTGAAACCTTCACGTCCAGAGCCGAATTATTATTGATTCTTATCTGCCA
Source organism: Lentihominibacter sp. (assembly GCA_050953465.1). Taxonomy (GTDB): domain Bacteria; phylum Bacillota; class Clostridia; order Peptostreptococcales; family Anaerovoracaceae; genus Lentihominibacter. The sequence goes on from JBMNMR010000002.1 coordinate 353,340, forward strand.
GCTTGTCTTGTCCGTCTTGCCGTTTGCCAGATCATTTATGTTCTGCTCCGCTTGGTTACAGGCTTTATAATATGCGGTCTTATAAGCAGCATTTTTTTGGCGAATTCATAGTCTGACTTTGCTGTGGAAAGAGAAAGACATGCGAAGGTTACGAGACACAGAATGATGAACACAACAAGGAGTGATGACACTCCGATGGTAGTAAATGGAGCAGGGGAACTTCTACCTTTGCTCATTGTGTTTCACCTCCAGTTCATAAATATTGACGGTTCCATCTTTCGGTCCTGCACAGATATTTCCGCTTATCAGACCTCTATGAGCTGCAAGATTTGCCTTTACCACGTATCTGGCATGATTCCTGTCACATTCCCTGAACTCGTCATCAAAATAAATACTCATTGCTGCGCCATCGGCATCCATCTGAATTTCTGCACCGGGATATATGTCATGAATGGCAGAAACAGCGTCTGCCCCGGTATCTGAAGACTGAATCACTTCTGCCAGAGCAGTGCATTCATTAACAGCAAAATTCAGTTTTCCGGAATCCTGACTCATTGTATGTGATTTAACAAAAAACTGTATACAAACAGCGGTGCAGGCTGAAAAGAACAGAATCGCGATTATAAGTTCCAGAAGGAACAGTGATGATGAACGTGCACGGCTTCTCCGTTTCATTTGTTACTCCGTTTTATGTATTATCTGCTTCTGACACCAACTATGGATGAGGCTGTCTCTCCGTCCTTATCGGTGCACATTAAACGGTAAATTCCATTTGCCTTTTCTTCAATCCTGAAGCCTGAAACTTCAGTAATCTCAGAGCCGTTGACCGCTGCAAAGTCAGCGTCGGCTCTGACAAACAATTCCTTTAGCTGCCCGTCATGATAATAAATATATGTATTGTATTGTTCCCCGTTGATTTCATCATTGATAATCAAAGCATTGCAGCCGTCAAATTCGCCAATTGCAACCGCACCTTTTTTGTCTGCGGCATGTATCTTCCCGGATACATATGAGAGGGAAGTTCTGGCCGAATTGTTGCGGGCAGAATCCTTAACAACACCTTCATATATATTGGCAGCAAACAGGGTAATGACCAATGCGGAAACCGCAAAAACAAAAAGAAGTACCACGGGAAATATGAAGTCAATCATATGGCTTCCGGTATTCATGAATTTTGTGGTTCTCATTGATCAGGTACTCCCTTCTGAATGCCGGATAATTCAACTATTGTCACAAGTGGTTTTAAGTTCGAGCCCTGTGCGTGATAGTCGATATAATATTTAGACTCATCATACACTAAACCGTAATGATTCTTAATATATTCCAGGCTTTCCGGATAGGAACCCTCAATGGCATAGCAATAGATTATGCTGTTGTTAAGGGCCTTTTCCAGATTGTCTTTCTTGCGGTCATCCGTACTGTTTCCAAGGATGTTTATTTCGTAGAAAAAGATGACAACGACAGCAAGAAACATGCATATTATTAGTATAGTCTTTTTGCCACTATGGGATTTTTGCTTATACTGAAATCTTGCCATAAAAATTCCTGATCCTACCTTACTGTTCCGTTACTATAGCGTGGACATTATACCCATGAGAGGAAACATTACCGACAGCAGAATGATGCCGACTATAATGGATAATGCTATCACAAGTGTCGGCTCCAGAACTGCCAGAATATTATTCATTCTGTTGTCGATTTCGTCCTGATACAGATCTGCAATTCTGTCCATGGTTTTATCCATTGATCCGGTCTTCTGACCAACTGATGCCATGCGTGCATATATACCACTGAAAATGCCTGTTTCGTGAAGAGCCTGTGACATATCTTCGCCTTCAGCCAGTCTGCTTTTGCATGCTTCCAGCTTAGCCATAAAACGGGGGTCATCATTGAGAGCCTCAACAAGTTCCATGCTGCGGTCAGGATGGAGTCCGGATGAAAGGGTGAGAGCCATTGCCCCTGCAAATCTGCATGCCGCAGTATTCTCGAATATAAGTCTTGTTCCCCTGAACTTATAAGCAAGAGCTCTGGTCGCTCTGCGGCCACCCTCAGTCTTCACAGCAAGCACTGCAGCAAGAATCAAAAGAAGCAGAAGAATAATAAGAGCGATAGAGTAATTGTTAATGGCTGAACCGATATCCATAAGAGCCTTGGAGAAGCCTGTCATCTCTGCCCCTAGCTGTATAAATACCTGATTAAAAATCGGCATTACTTTTACCAGAAGGACAATAATCACGACCACCATCATTCCTGCCATGATTAAAGGATAGCTTATAGTGTTTCTGATGCTCCTGAACAGCTGATCTTCACGCTCATAATGTATTGCCAGAGATTCCATCACTTCATCCAGCTTGCCGGTTTCCTCGCCGATTGCCACCATATTTACCATGTACTGCGGAAACATTCCCGTATCTGCCAAAGCGGTGTTGAAGCTGCCTGTTTTTCGCTTAACCTGCAAAATTTTCTCCAGAACCGCTTTCTCTTCAAGTGAATCAGTATTCTCAATCATGATTGTGATTCCTTCGAGGGATGAAATCCCCGACTTGAGAATTATTGCAACCTGATCGCAGAAGGCTGCGACTTCTGCGTTTGAAAAAGCTTTGTTCGGCTTAGCCATTTTGACCTCCGTCAATAATTGTATTTTACTGTGTAATTGCTCCCGTCTCCCACATAATCCTTTACTGTGGATTTGTCATTGGAGGAGGCAATGGTAGGATCCATCAGAGACCAGTTTACGCCATCAAATTCTATTATGTTATCAACCCAGCCTGTCTCCTCAGTGTACACGCTGATCCACGCGTGATATGCCGAACCGGAATAACCGACGACAAGCTTAGTAGGAACATTCTGGGATCTCAGCAAAGAGGCCATCAGACATGCGTAATCAAAGCATATTCCCTTACCTGAATCAAGCGTTTCATCGATGTCAGGGATATAATCCAGAGGCAAATTTTTTGCTTTATCATAATCGTATGAAATGTTTTTCACTACATACTCATATACATTTTCGACAAAGCCCAGATCATCACCGGATTTCTCCGAAAGCTCCCTTCCCAAATCCATTGCCTTCATATCAGATGTAAACCATACATACTGGTTAGGATAGAGAAAGGGACTGAACTCGTTGTCAAGGGAAACTTCTATATTCTGAGAAATGGAAAGAGTATACATATCCTCACTTACATTTTCCAGCACATCCACCTTATAGGTGCCATTTCCTGTGGTAAGAGGGAATGTCTGCCATCCGCAGTTTTTTGCGTTATATGCGTAAAGCTCCCCGTCCGTTCCGGTTATCTGGATCTTGATCTTCGCAGCGGATCCCGTATAATTTACCATGATATAGCCATCTGAAGTATTGGAGGCATCAATAGATATGTCACCGAAACCGTAGGTTATCTCTCCGGAGGCTTCAGGTACAAGGAAATCGGTGGTAGAGCCTCTGCTGCCTCCGGAGGTGGAGCCGCCACCATCACTGCAGCCGGTCAACACAAAAACAAAGACAACACATAACATTAGTATGAAGACAAGCTTGACTTTAACATATCTCATACGGTGCAGTCCCCTTTCTCAGACTATTTCAGTGTAAGTACGAGCTGCAGCATATTTTCAGATTTATCCGGAATAAAGATATTGATTGATGAGCCTGGATACTTGAATACTATATAGCCGGCCTTGCTGTCTATCTTGTCCGGTTTGAATTTATCACCATCTTGGCTCTTTGCGTATATCTTAGCGTAATCGATTCCGGATCCTTCATCCTTAAGATATATGTATACATATCCGTCCCTGACGTAATCGGATACAACTTCAGGAACATCCCGGTCAATGGTTGATACGTGTACCTTATCGGTCACATACTGGTTGTTCACACAGGTCACGGTTATGGTCATTTCTCCGCCGATCTCAGGTTCGATGGAATAAACCTTTTTCTGCTTTTCATATACGGGCATGTTTTGTCCGTCTATGGTTGCCTTAACACTGGTAATCGGGAGTATCGAATCAACGCCCAGGCGGAAGGTCGGGTGAGGTGCCGGAGTTTCCTGTTCCAGCACAGCTATGGAAGGTCCCATGAACAGTAACGGTATTGCCAGGAACAGAAGCATGATCACAACCAGAATAACCTTCTGCATGAAGAATCTGTCCTTTCTGTAGTTTGAATAGGACTCCAGTTCATCCAGTGGAACGGTGTTAGGTTCAACTTCACAGACATCGAATATGTTCTGAAGCATCTGACCTGCTACTGCAGTATCAAGTGCGTCTTTTCCTTTTCTGTTAAATAAGCGCATGAGCCTTATCTCCTTATTGTTTAATCAGGTTCTTAAGCCTGTCCTGTCCATTCCTGATATAACGTTTCACTGTACTTCTGCTGCAGTCAAGCAGCCTGGCGATCTCATCAATCTTCATGTTGTTGTAATAACGCAGAAGGATCGCCTGAGATTCGGAGAATGGCAGACTCATTACCTGTCTTAGTATGTACTCCTGCTGGTCGACCCTGATGACCTGCCGTTCAGGTGATTCTTCAGAGTTGTCACTGTAGACTTGGGAGTTATTCTCAAATTCGGTTAGTTCCGAATTGAATTTTTTCTGTTTCTCATGGAGCCTGAAGCAAACACGGAAGCTTATCTGATTAAGCCAGGATACAAAAAGTTTCGGGTCTTTAATAGACCCTATGTGTTTAAGAGCCAGGATATAAGTATCCTGCAATGCATCCTGTGCCAGATATTCATCCTTGAGATACTTTAAGGCGAATCTGTACTGCTTCTGATAAGTAGCGGCATACAGCTCTGCAAAAGCATTACTGTCTCCGTCCTGCACAAGCTCTACAAGTGACGCAATATATTGATAATCTAAAGTTGCCATCGATTTTCCCTACCTAAAAGTAAGCCTTTGCATTAATTACTTGTGAATTCTCCTGTCGGAGAGAGCGATAAGATCAGTAATAGTCTTTACCTGGTCACCTTCATGAAATGCGATGCCGTATTCATACTTGATAGGGTAGCTTTCTGAATTGCTGTTGTTTGTTGTGACTTTCTGGTCGATTCTATCCATGAATACTGAAATCTTCTCTTCGGAACCTTCTTCGAAGAGAGCCAGGAACTTGTTGCCGCTGTTTCTGGCAACGTAGCAGAGATCAATGGATGTCAGCTTGAGAATGTTTGAGAAATCTCTAATCAATTTATTCCCCTGGACATGCCCATACAGCTTATTGATTTCACCAAGGTTGGTAAGCTCCAGCATAATGGCTCCCATGTTTTCAGGGAGAGGCTTGTCAAGGTATGGTTCAATCAGTACATCACTTGAGTATCTGTTGGAGATTCCCGCAACCGGGTCAGAATGTACAGCGTAGTCCAGCTCACGGTAGTCGTGTTTGAAAGCCGAAAACACGCTGAAGTCAAGGAATACGAACAGAAATGAGATTCCCAGTGCTAACCACAGCATGATACTTATAAGTCGTACATCAGGCTCTGCCGCAATAAGATGGAACAAGTCCTTGTTGAAGAACACGATTAACATGCAAGTCACTGTCAGCAGAACGAAAACTATGAGCTGTATGGTTTTTAATCTATCAAATTTTTTCATCTTCAATCCTCTTTCTCTCTCTGACACGTTTTAAGATGGAACTGATTTTTGAACATAATTACTTGAGCATAATCGTGATTATAATACCACAATATAGTTAATTATACAATAAATCAAAGGGAAGGAGCTGACAAAGGAACTGACATAAAAAAAATGGCTGCAATGTGCCATTTTTGTTTAATAGTCTAAGAGAAGTACACCTTTGATGTTGTCTCTGATAACTGCGCCAAACGTCCTGGAATCCATAGACTCCGCTCTGTTATCTCCCATAACAAAGAACGTGTCATTCTCGACCTTATATGGATATTTAATGTCGGCGTTCTGAAGTTTAGTATTGCCGTCCCCGCCGTTTACATAGCTCTCATGGAGCTGCTGACCATTTATGTATACGAAACCGTCCTTAATGTCAATCTCATCTCCCGGAACACCAATCACTCTCTTGACATATTTGTCACCGTTTGGCATTTTAATTGCCACAACGTCTCCTGTCTTATAGTTATCACCCAGTCTCCAGTACATTACAATCCGCTTGTTCTTAAGTGTCGGTACCATAGATACACCATCCACTCTGGAAACCCCTATTAATATGTTGAGTACCAGCAACGCTAAGACAACTACGACCACAATCTGCTTAAAAAGCTGCAGCCAGCCAAGTTTCTTGCGGTCGTACTTTCTCATGATGCGCTTCTTCTTATGTCCCATCCTAATACTTGATTTCTTCCTCCAGATTTATTTCATCTTTGTATGAATACTTTTCCTGAATCATATACTCAAGCTCCTGCTCGCGCTTCTTAAGCCTGCGATGTCTGAAGATCAGGAAAAGAATAATTCCAAACAAAATTATGAAAGCAGGAATATCCCACCAACAAAATCCCAGTAATGTATGATACATTGCATGTTCCATATCCTACCTCCTCTACTGATTCCCGGCTGCTTCTTCTGCTGTTTTTCCCGGTTTCGTTTCGGCAATATGTTTACGTTTATTCTGCCTGTAAAGATGCAGTATCCAGATTACTATCATAATCAGAAACACCAGTATTGCAAGTAATGTCCAAAGACAAATCCCATACTGCACATGCAGGAACTGATGTAATTCAAGCATAGTCATTCCTCCTTAATTCTTTCATACGGATTATAACACATAATGCGTTGGCGCTGTTTGTGTTTCTTCAAAGAGGATCAGCAAACCGCCGATCCTCTTTGTGTTTTGTCCTTCAGCTATTCTGATATGAATCGCTTATTCTGCACTGTCGCCTCTAAGTGTTGCTTCAAGTTCCAATATCCTTCTCTGACGCTTCTTCATGTCGTAGGTATACCACAGAAGCATGAGCAGTGCCGCCAGCATTATCAGGAAGTGGAGTATGCAGCAGTGTTCATCAAGCAGATTGTCGGCCAGCGGTATCTTATGCTCACCGATTTCTGTCAGTGAATATGTACCGTCAGGATTTGCCGTCAGTACTGCAGCTGCACCGCCGGTGCCGTCATTATTGCCCGGAGCCGGTACCGGTGCCGGCTCTAGTTCTGCATTCCTGGTATAAACTACATTGAATTCCAGGTCTCTCAAAGGCATTCCCTCTTTGTCGCACTTTACCGATGCGATGTTTGGAGTATATCCCTTAATTACAGGGGAATATATCGTATCAAACATTTCCTTATACTTGAATTCACCCTTGTAGTCATCAGCCAGAGTGTTACCCCGCTCATCCACATAGTGAATTGTAAGGCTGAACTTCAGGCTTATGTAATCAATCTTGATTACAGTTCCATTCTTTAATATTGTTCCTTCCTTTGGAATATCCTCATCTCTGGTGATTCTTTCAAAACCGGGCTTGTCAGGTATCTCAATTTTCTCTTTTACTTTAATTTCATCAGGCTCGTTGCTCCATGATGGTTCTTCTTTTGTATATGTATCAACTAAAACACCATCTTCGTAGTACTCAACTGTATATTTAACAGTCTTCGGCAGAATAATATCTTCCTTATCCTTTACGTAGTTCAGCGTAATTGTTGATCCGTCAGGAACTAATGCGCCTTCCTTGAGTTCTCCTTCGACATCCTTATCGATGGTGATGCTGCCGAGCTTGTAGCCCTTGTATGCCTCAGTAGTCTTAGGGTCAAGGCTGTTCTTCTGGATTTTCAGCTCTTTTTTATCTGCGTTTACCCAAACTTCGTCTGTGTAATCCTGTGTATCATCTTCCTGTACCGTACCATCCACCTTGTGCTTAACTGTATACTTTACAGTCTGCATCTCCTGGACATAGTTCAGCGTAATTACTGCTCCGTCAGGAACTAATGCGCCTTCCTTGAGTTCTCCTTCGACATCCTTATCGATGGTGATGCTGCCGAGCTTGTAGCCCTTGTATGCCTCAGTAGTCTTAGGGTCAAGGCTGTTCTTCTGGATTTTCAGCTCTTTTTTATCTGCGTTTACCCAAACTTCGTCTGTGTAATCCTGTGTATCATCTTCCTGTACCGTACCATCCACCTTGTGCTTAACTGTATACTTTACAGTCTGCATCTCCTGGACATAGTTCAGCGTAATTACTGCTCCGTCAGGAACTAATGCGCCTTCCTTGAGTTCTCCTTCGACATCCTTATCGATGGTGATGCTGCCGAGCTTGTAGCCCTTGTATGCCTCAGTAGTCTTAGGGTCAAGGCTGTTCTTCTGGATTTTCAGCTCTTTTTTATCTGCGTTTACCCAAACTTCGTCTGTGTAATCCTGTGTATCATCTTCCTGTACCGTACCATCCACCTTGTGCTTAACTGTATACTTTACAGTCTGCATCTCCTGGACATAGTTCAGCGTAATTGTTGATCCGTCAGGAACTAATGCGCCTTCCTCGACCTCTCCTTCGACATCCTTATCGATGGTGATGCTGCCGAGCTTGTAGCCCTTGTATGCCTCAGTAGTCTTAGGGTCAAGGCTGTTCTTCTGGATTTTCAGCTCTTTTTTATCTGCGTTTACCCAAACTTCGTCTGTGTAATCCTGTGTATCATCTTCCTGTACCGTACCATCCACCTTGTGCTTAACTGTATACTTTACAGTCTGCATCTCCTGGACATAGTTCAGCGTAATTATTGATCCGTCAGGAACTAATGCGCCTTCCTCGACCTCTCCTTCGACATCCTTATCGATGGTGATGCTGCCGAGCTTGTAGCCCTTGTATGCCTCAGTAGTCTTAGGGTCAAGGCTGTTCTTCTGGATTTTCAGCTCTTTTTTATCTGCGTTTACCCAAACTTCGTCTGTGTAATCCTGTGTATCATCTTCCTGTACCGTACCATCCACCTTGTGCTTAACTGTATACTTTACAGTCTGCATCTCCTGGACATAGTTCAGCGTAATTATTGATCCGTCAGGAACTAATGCGCCTTCCTCGACCTCTCCTTCGACATCCTTATCGATGGTGATGCTGCCGAGCTTGTAGCCCTTGTATGCCTCAGTAGTCTTAGGGTCAAGGCTGTTCTTCTGGATTTTCAGCTCTTTTTTATCTGCGTTTACCCAAACTTCGTCTGTGTAATCCTGTGTATCATCTTCCTGTACCGTACCATCCACCTTGTGCTTAACTGTATACTTTACAGTCTGCATCTCCTGGACATAGTTCAGCGTAATTGTTGATCCGTCAGGAACTAATGCGCCTTCCTTGACCTCTCCTTCGACATCCTTATCGATGGTGATGCTGCCGAGCTTGTAGCCCTTGTATGCCTCAGTAGTCTTAGGGTCAAGGCTGTTCTTCTGGATTTTCAGCTCTTTTTTATCTGCGTTTACCCAAACTTCGTCTGTGTAATCCTGTGTATCATCTTCCTGTACCGTACCATCCACCTTGTGCTTAACTGTATACTTTACAGTCTGCATCTCCTGGACATAGTTCAGCGTAATTACTGCTCCGTCAGGAACTAATGCGCCTTCCTCGACCTCTCCTTCGACATCCTTATCGATGGTGATGCTGCCGAGCTTGTAGCCCTTGTATGCCTCAGTAGTCTTTGGGTCAAGGCTGTTCTTCTGGATTTTCAGCTCTTTTTTATCTGCGTTTACCCAAACTTCGTCTGTGTAATCCTGTGTATCATCTTCCTGTACCGTACCATCCACCTTGTGCTTAACTGTATACTTTACAGTCTGCATCTCCTTTTCCCACTGGGCTGTAAGGATATTGTTTTCCTCATTAATGGTATCTACTCTGATATTAGCGCCAGGCTGATAAGTTTTGTCGTTTGCTTTCCATCCGTTAAATTTATATCCGCGAGGTGTTTTAAATCCAAGCTCTGCATCTTCAAAAGATAATACTTCAACCTGTTCGTTGTTCTTCTTATCAAAATCCTTGCTGTCATCGTTTAATGTATCACCATCAGAGTCAACAGCACCATCAGGGTAATTGGTCTTATATGTTAAAGTAGTCGTCTTGGGTTTGCCGCCCCATTTAGCAAAGAGAGTAATATTTGATGACTCTATAGTAATCAGGCTGTTTTTATAATATACGTCACTTGCTCCTTCAGCATTTGTTGTCCAACCTAGGAAATACTTGCCATCAGGATTTGTTGCATTATCTATGCCTTTTACTTTGGCTGAATTACCTGCGCTGTATAGATTGCTGTCGTCCGGTACTGTTCCAGTTCCTCCATTAAGGTCATATGTAACCTTATATGTCTTTCCTGCTTCATACTTTACAGGATAGAGTTCCATGCTTCCATATACGCCGGCGTTCATGTTATATACATTCCAGGATGATCCTTTCTTAATCATCCAAACAACATCATCTATGCTACCTCCGTTGAGTTCCAAAGCCTGGAAGGCAGGAACATCGCCGAGTTTTTTCCCGTAAGGAACTGGAATTGTCTCTGCCGGGCTTGTTTTATCGTTTACTGTAGTATGAACTATTACATCATATTTAGGAGCCTGCCAATTGGCATATACCACTACCCCGCCTGCCGGCATCGTTGTATTAAAATTATACTTTACTGTACAGCTCTTATCCTTATACCAGCCTTCAAAGGTAAAGTCCTCACTGATTCCTGACGGTCTTGTAGGCACATAGTCTTTATAGCCAGAGAGTGGAGTCTCATATTTTGTTGTCTCTTTTTTTACTACATCATTATAATTATAGTATGAGAAATCGTATGAATTTCTTTCATGTCTTACTTCCAGTCCATATTCAAATGATACTCTTGGATTTTGACCTGTTGGAATTGGTTTCCATTCACCCCACGAGCCATTTTTATTATTAAGTCTGTACTCAGCAACTTGGAATCCATCATACTTATTGGTGAAGTTGAAAGTTCCCCTTTTCGCATAGACATTGTTGGCAGCAATTTCTGCATAGTTTCCATTGATATCCTGCGTATAATGGCTTATCAAGATGGTTCCATTATTATCGAAACCGTAATAATCAATGTTTTCCGTATTGGTGAATCCATCCAGGAATGTTGTGCGGGTACTATTGGTAGTAGGTTGTACATGCCATGCATTGTCTGCAGGCCATACATAATTATATTTGGAAAGTTTCTGACCATAAAGACCTGTAAAGGTATCCCACTTATACCACCCAGCGTTAAACCACCCAGAGTTATATTTATAGAAATTAATATCCACAACCTTTCTATCATAGTAAATATTGAGAATAGTTGAGCCATCGCCCTTTACCTCTACGGACTGTGATTTTTCCAAATTATATGTGAAGCCGGCAAAGTTCTTATTCTTATCCGCGTTGCTTGGAGCTACAGTTGACCTCGCTAAGGCATTTCTTACTTCAGAATCTTCGAAGTCATAAGTTTTCTGATCATTTGACAGATTCTTATCATCATTGACTGACTGCTTCCAGATTACAACTGTGTACTTTGTCTGTGCAGCTGTCCATCTAGCTTTCAGTGTAACATCACTTTCTATTGGACTGCCGAAATTGTATTTAGTGTTGCCCTCGTACCAACCGGCAAAGGTGTACCCCATCTTTTTCGGGTCTGCAGGTGCCACTGTATTCTCGCTGGCTGTGTAGAATTTTGATGCTACGATTGAACCGCCGTCACTGTCATATGTAATCCAGTGGCCTGCTGTGACTTCAGCGTATACTGTAATATCGCTGTTGTCCATCTCTACACTTGTAATTGGCGTACCTGAAAGATCAGCATTATTGTACCATGCTGAAACACCCTCGTTTGCTGCATGAGGAATATCAACATTGTTAAGATCTATTACTTCACCTTTTTTAGCATTCTGTGTCTTGACGATTATTCCTTTACTTACGAAGAATACTACATGTTCTTCGTCTGAATATTTAGCTGTAAGGGTTACCGCATCGCTGTCTTCAACAGTCTGCACACCGAATCCGGTGAATTTAGTATCGCCATTGTACCAGCCGATGAATGTCTTACCATCGACCTCACTTGGAATTTCAGGTTCGTAAAGAGTATCCCCTGTCTTTACCTCCTGCGGGTCACTGAGCGGTTCGCCTTCTTCATCAACGAAAGAATAAGTCTTCAGAAATGTTTCCTCTCCGCTTTCACCAACCAAAACATAGATTGAAAATTTATCGGTCTTGAATGTTGCACCGTTTGAATTTGCATTCTCTGTAACCTTTTCAACAGCTCCACCATCCACGTGGTATACGCTAAAATCATCACCCTTAACCCTGGCATTGCCAAGCTTAACGCTGATGTTCTTCTCAGGCTGTATTTCCTTTCCTTTGTAGTGGAATGTGATGTCAACGCCCTTTGCGTCTTCTGCATTTTCAACTGTACCTTCTACAAGGCTCATTGCCTTTGCACGGCTTACAGCTGAAACCGTTATTGTGGTTCCTTCAGGGAATGCTCCTTCAGGGGCGGAAACGCTGACCTTTATGCCGTTCCCTGCAGTCTCACTAAACGACTGCGCCGGCATCTTGACAGCTTCTTCATCATTTACTGAAGCATTGCTGTCTTCAACCGCCAGTTCTTGTTTGTCAGTAACAGGTTCGGCCGGTTCCGGTTCAGTGCCAGGTTCTGCCTTCTGCTCTGTTACCGGTGGTGCCGCTGCCGCCGGATCTTCACCCTCCGCCTTCAGGGTGTTTCCTGCCGTGAAAATGATGGTTGTCACAACTAGCATAACCGTCATCACCAGTGCAAGGATTCTTCTGAACTTGATCTTCATCGTCTTCTCACCTTTCCAAAATCACAGCTTTCATTTCTTACTATTTATGTGAAAATTTTTATACATAATTTAAAGTCCTTTATATATAAAGAGTACACATCATTCAAAAATGGCTCAAATTACCTTAAATTAGTGAGTAAAAGTTGAATGCAGAACTAACTTCCGGTGAAAAGAAAATTTAAATACATCTGCTCTTGTTTTGCAGTTTTACGGAGTGTCGAAAAGGTGCCAAGATGTGCCAAAACGCGCCGATATGGTGCCGGGTGACACAGTGCAAATGGCGTTGACGCGGTAGACGCAGCGGAAAAACTGCAGAAACAAGCGGTTTATATTATGGCATACTTTTTGCGACATGTTTATGGTATAGTAAATAATATATCAGTTTAAAAGCTATGGATGAAAAGGAAAGGAGAAATTAGCTATGGATGAAAGGTATCAGTTGGTTGCAGATGCCCTTGGCGAGCTGGACGAAGATGCGTTCAACGCTGCGATACAGGGCATAGTGGACTCCAATCCCAGCAAAGAGGAGGCGGATGAGGTTATCAATGCGTTTTCTGTGGGAATGGAGAAGGTAGGTGACTACTTTGAAGAAGGCGAGTATTTTGTTGGTGATTTGATTTATGCTGCAGACATTCTTTACAACGGAATCGATGCGATAGAGCCCTTCACTTCCGGCGACGGATCCAACAAGATTGGTTCCATGGTTATCGGAAGTGCCCCGGGAGACCTCCATGACATCGGAAAGAATATTTTTAAGAGCATGGCGGAAGCCGGTGGTTTTGATGTTTATGACCTTGGTGTAGATGTGAAGCCTGAAATCTTTGTAGAGAAGGTAAAAGAAGTAAAGCCGGACGTCGTGGGTATCAGTGGTCTTTTGACCTTGTCACTGGATACAATGGGCGATGTTATCAACGCCTTAAAGGAAGCCGGTGTCAGAGACGACCTGAAAATTATGATTGGCGGAAATCCGGTTTCAGAAGCAGTTATGTTGCGAGTAGGAGCTGACGCCTGGAGCACAAACGCTTCCACTGGCGTAAAGCAGTTGAAAGAATGGGTGGTGTAACAATGGTAGATAATCCAGCAGCTCTTTTTGAACAGAGAGCAGAACGAATAGCGAAAGCGTTTAAGCATGAAATTCCTGACAGAGTTCCCATTACATTGATGCTGGAAACCTGGGCAGGACATTATGCGGGAAATACGATTGTAGATATTGCATATGATTATGAGAAGCTGAAGGAATCCATCTTTAAGGTTGCGGAAGATTTTCCACAAATCGATGCTCTTCCTCCGGCATTCGGAATTCGTCCCGGAAACGTTTATGCGGCAACGGCATCTAAGGAGTTCAGACATTATGGCGATGACGGAGAACCTTTTGATTCCGTTCAGCATACTGAGGTAGGAGGCATATTGCTGCCTGAGGAGTATGATGAATTTATTGCAGATCCGTTCAAGTTCATCATTGAAAAGCAGCTCCCCAGAAGATACGGAGCTTTTGCTGAAGACGGCGGCAAGAGAGTTATGGCTATGGGTATGATGGCAACATCTTTTGCAACTTACATGAATGAAGGAATTGCGGAGGTAGGAGGCGGACTGGCAACTAAATACGGATTGCCTACGCTGTTCAAGGGAAGTACCGAGATGGCGCTGGATGTCCTCATGGACTACTTCCGTGGATTTGCCGATATCATGATAGATATGAGAAGACGCGGCGATAAGGTTGTTCAGGCGGCAGAGGCAATGCATCCTCTCATGCTCAGACGAGCAATCCAGGGGGTGGAGACAGGGCCGTTCCCGGCAATATTCATTCCGTTGCATATTCCGACTTACCTGAGACCAAAGGATTTTGAAAAGTTCTACTTCCCTACATTCAAGAAGATGATTGACGATCTGGTTGGCTATGATCTGACACCACTGCTGTTCATGGAAGGAGACTGGGAGCCGTATTTCGATTTCATCAACGAACTTCCTAAGAAAAAGGTTGCCGGCCTTATTGAGACAGGCGACTTTAAGAAGTACAAGGACGGCATTGGCGATACCATCTGTCTCGTAGGCGGAATGACTGTAGACATGATTAATCACGGAACAAAGCAGGAAGTAATTGATCACACCAAGTACCTAATTGATACTCTTGCTCCGGGCGGCGGATATATCTTCTGTATGGACAAGTCCCTGCTGGCACCTAAGGATGCCAATAAGGAAAACCTGACGGCGGCATTTGATACTGTGGTCAGCTATGGTGTATACAAGTAAAGGAGGAAAACATGATTATTAATTTACCTCCCCTGGAGTCAGAACTGTTCCAGTCCTGGGAGAAGCACATTGAAGAGCATCCGGAACTGAAGAACAGCCCGGAGTTTGTCCGAAAAAACTATGAAAGGGCATTAGATGACCTTTATACGGGCATAATCTTCCTGGCGTCCTTCTAAAAAGCGGGAGACCAAAACCCTTGCCGGCGTCAGTCCGGCGAGGGTTTTTTCTTTATAGTTGATTTCGGTCGCACCTCGACAGGAAAGGGGGAAAAATGGTACAATGAATGGGACGAAAAGGAGACCTACTATGAAAAGCAAATTAATTGCCTGCGAAATGATACGGGATGAAGTTGAAAAAGCAATAGATAATACCGGGTATGATGGTACTGTCGTCTGGTTGGAGGACAGTCTTCATACTCACCCTGAAAAACTTCGTAATGCTCTGCAACAGGAAATTGAAGAGACGGAAGGAGAAAATGTTTCATCGATTCTCTTTGCATACGGATACTGTGGAAATGCCTTTGTAGGTCTTCACTCCCGGAGCATTCCCCTGGTAGTTCCCAGGGTAAATGACTGTACCCAGCTATTGCTCATTGATACCTTTGAGAACCCCCATGCTCTGGGATACTACTATCTGACCAGAGGCTGGATGGAAGGGAAAGAAAACCCTACCTGGGAGTATGAGCGGATGCTGGAAAAGAGAGGCGAAAAAGTTGCAAAGCGAGTGATGGAAGTCATGCTGGTTCACTACAAGGCATTGATGCTCATCGATACCGGTGCTTATGATCTGGAAAAGTGGAGAGATCGGGCGGAATACTTTTCCGAGGTCATGAATCTCGAGCTAAAAGAAACAAAGGGAACCATTCGGTTATTGAACCAGCTGCTGGAGGGCAAGCCGGACGATATGTTTCTGGTCGTACCCCCTCACACAGAGGTGACCCTGGAGCATTTCGGAGAGGGCAAATTCACTACCGAAATACAGGGCTGTGCTTTGCAGGACTAATAATATTAATGGCTCTATTGATACTCCGATTCCGACCCTGCGCTCTCTACATATTTAACAATCGTTCCTCTTTTTACAACAGATCCGCCTCTTGGGGTTTGCTTAATAACACACCCGTAATCTATTTTTTCGGAAAACTCTATGGCTGTCCATTTTCCCTGCAAACCGGCCTTCTGCAGGATGTATTCCGCATCTCCAACGTCTTTTCCAAGAACGTTTGGTACATAAACCATAGTACCGTCACTAACCGTAATGTTTATCTTCGTGCCTTTTTCAAGTTCTTTGTCTCCAACAGGATTTTGTGCAACAACTGTCCCTGCTTTTTCGACACCGGCTACCTGTTCAATAATTCCAACCTCGAATCCGGCATCTTCTATGGTCTTCTTTGCATCGGCGGTTGTCATACTCAGGACATCCGGTGTTCTGCCGTCACCTAATCCAAAGCATACTTTAACTATTATTACATCTCCTGCCTTGACCTTCTGTCCTGCCAAAGGGTATTGCTCTACTATCTTTCCCTTATCTTCAGCCTCCCCTTCAACCATCTGTCCGTCTTTAATGACCAAATCATGTTCCTGAGAGATTTTAGCAGCTTCCATAAGTGTCATGCCATTAAAATCCGGGACATTTGTTGAAGCATTTGCAGTTACCGATACTACTACTACCACCAGTGCTGAAATGCTCAAAACAGCTCCCACGAAAAGAGCGATTATAATTTTTTTGCTTTTTTTTATATCCACTTCTTTTCCCTCCTCTATCTGTATTTTGTGCAGTCTATTGCAAAAACAGTGTATTCTTTGTAATTACTTTTTAATTCCGGGTCCTGGAACACATCATCTATTTCATTTCCCTGACTCCCTGCTGCAATATTTTCTTCTATTCTTCCCGTCGCATGAGCATCTATAATCTTATCATTTTCTGTTTTTACAGCCACAAATGTTGCCGTTATATCGATATCCCCGCTGTTTGGGTTATCTATTTTTACCGAATAAAAATCGTTATTCACGCCTCTTGCTCCTGAAATAACTCCTTCCGGAACCACGTATACTTCCTCACCTTTGTACTTGTACGCACATTTCATCATAATTGACTTAGCAGTTATTTCCTCATTTTTTTCAGTTGTCCATATTGATCCGGTTATTATCCCTTGTTCACTTTTCTTTATATAACCGTCAGCTCTGAACGGCTCTTCCCGATTCAGGGCATTTGCCAATGTCCCGCCCTCTTTATTTTTTACTGTGAATTCTATTCCCGAGATGTCCTTTGCATCATCATTACTGACAAGCATTATCAAATCCACTTGATAGGCATCATATTTATCATCATAATAGGCTGACCCCCAATCAGCATAACAGTCCAGAATTGTAATGTTATCAGCAGGTATCTCAATTATTTTCGCTCTGTTTGCAAGAAACAGAAAAACACCCGTAACTGCTAAGCATATTACAATAACAGCGATGAGAACAATTATGATAACTTTCGGGTTTTTAGTAAAAATATTATGCGGTTCTTTTTTTATATCCGGAGCATCTTTGCTTTCAATGTCCGGAATCTCATTATCAGGTTCTTCAAGGATTTGCTCAGCACCACAATGAGGACAGAATTGATTTTTAGCTTTTATTTTTTTTCCACAATTATAGCAAAACATAATCATCTTCCTTTCTCACTTTCTTAAAGCAATATCTTGTATTAGTCCAAATAATTATATTTGACGCTCGCACACGGTATTGTGATAATATGGTGGCTTCATCATTCGTCTAACTTGCTACCATTTTACCATGTAAAAGTTTTTTTAACAGTTAATTTTGATATCCTGCATTACTGCCCCAAGTGCAGAGTCAGGGCAAATTTGTGCGATTATATGAAAAAGACAGCTGCAGCTGCCTTTCCTTTGGTTAAACCGGGATTTATTGAACTCCGCTTCATTCAGTCCGCATATCGGAGTGCCTCCAGCTGATATGCCGGCTGGTTCTGCATCGATGCATCAATCGCATCTTTGTAAAGCCGCTCCATTTCCAGTCCGAATTTCGTAGATGAAAATCTATGGACACTTGAGACGATGCGTTTTTTACCGTCTTCGTCCGGTGGATTCGCCAAGACTTGGGTCAACTTCGTTTTAAATTGCTGAAATGTCTCGTATTGCCACCCATTGACGCCTTCGATAATCACATCTGCAAGGCAATCGTCTTTGCGGCATAATATGGGCACCCCGTTGGCCATGGCTTCAATATAAGTCAGCCCCTGAGTTTCGCTGTTGGATGCACAGACAAAGACATCTCCAAGCTGATAAAATGCACTCACTTTCGTTGGAGGAACCATACCGGTGAATACAATCCGGTCCCCGAGTCCAAGCTGCTCAGAGAACCTGATTAGAAATTCCTTGTGAGGTCCGTCTCCAACGACGACAAGAGTAAGTTTCATGTTCCCGGTTTTTGAGATAAACCGCAAAATCTCCTCGATGTTTTTTTCTTTGGCAAGCCGCCCCACTGTCATCAACACCTTGTTTCCTTTTGGAATCCCAAGGGCTTCTCTCAGCGTATCTTTTTCTTTTTCGGTGATGGCGGTTTTGAAACGATTCAGGTCTATGCCTGTGGGAATCACCTTGGTATCCTGCACGATACCATATCCCTTGAGAAGGGAAAACACTTTGTCGGTTGGTGCAATGACGCAATTTGTGTGTTTGAGAGTTACACGGGTAAACAGTGTGGCCATTGTTTTGCCCCATTTTTCCACAGGCGAGAAGTAATGGGTATAATCCTCGTAAACAGTGTGGTATGTATGGATCAGCGGAACATGCAATTTCGACGATATCTTCCGTGCAATGGAAAAGGTACTGAATTCGCTTTGGGAATGGACAATTTCCGGTCCCCACTCCAAAATCTCGTCAATATATTTGTTGTCCCGGCTAATGGAAAGCCGGGCACCGGGGTAAATTTTTCCGGCATTGAGGGATCCCAGGTACAGTATGCCATCCTTTTCCCGGGACTGCATGGAGTTGGATAAAGTCAAAATCCGGACTTCGTGTCCCCGTTTTGTCAATTCATGTTTTAAGTTTTTCACGGAGGTGACAACCCCGTTAACCGTCGGTGTGTAACAGTCGGTTGTAATCAGTACTTTCATGATACTTCCTTCTTTTGTGCTGTTGGCAACCGGCCTGGAACACGGGATGCCTGTAAATTGCTGTTAATTTGTTTCCAATTACTTTCAGATCCCGATCTTTGGCCAGACCATACCCGTTTTCTGTCAGGTCCGGCAGCGTTCCGTTCAGGATGTCGGTCGCCAGCCTGATGAAATCCTTTCGTCTTATGGCCTTGTACACGGTATACCCGTTTTTAAGCCAATCGGCATAAATCGGAATATCCCGGATCAAAATGGGAATCCTGGTGGCCAACGCTTCCAGCACCACTATGCCCTCCGTTTCTTCATGGGTCAGGAAAAGAAACAAATCTGCACCGCAATAGGCGTCCCTAAGTTCATTCCTGTCCACATATCCCGGGAAATGCAGGTTGGGAAGTTCCGTGGCAAGTGCGTACCGGATATTTTTAGGTACCAGATTCAGATTGGTGTGACCAAACCAGTAAAACTGGTATTCCGGCAGCTGCTTCGCCAGATCAACAAAGTCCAGTATCCCCTTCCGCTCGATGAAATGTCCAACCGACACCACCACCTTCTCCCCTTTCGGGATATTGTGCTTCTGGCGGAACCGCAGCCTGGATGCCCGGTCTTTTGTAAAGAAATTGATATCGATTCCGTTTGACAACACATAAATGGGCGGGCGGATTCCATACTTGTCAAGCAAGCCTTTGGAATACTCTGTCGGGGTGATGACTAAATCGCTGTTGTTGTAGCAATATGTAATCCAGCGTTTGAACAGAGGCGCGAAAAGATTTGAGCCCCGAAAGGAATTTTTGAAATCCTCCATGGTCGTATGCGCATAATAGATCACTTTTTTGCCTTTCAATCTGGCCCATTTGCCGGCCAGCAGGGAGTCCGGAAAAATCGTGTTCAAATGCATCACATCGAAATCATCGCGGATTTTTCTGGTATATGAAATGTTTTGCCGGTCCAATACGGCAGCCTGGTGCCGGAGGGCCTCACCGACACCGCTTTTACTGACCACTTTCTGGAAACCGGAATACAACAAAACTTTCATGAAATCTCCTATAAAAAGTCAAACAACAGCAACGCATGCTGCAGCAGATAATTCAGACCGTAGCTGTAGGCAGCAATCGCCATGGGTTTGCCAAGCAGGATTATGATGGTGAATCTTTTCAGGGTCATGTTTGTGGTTCCGGCCAGGTAACACAAAAAGTCGTCCGGTGCCACTGGCATGAAAATCGCAATTGTAAACAGTTTTGGGAAAATCTTGTTCTCCGCCCACTTCATATATTTTTTTTGCAATTTTTCGCTGAACAGTGCCTTGATGACCGGTGTCCCGTAATGCTTCGCAATCAAAAACGCCAATATGGAACCTATGCAGATTCCGATGTAATTATAGACGAAACCGATCCAGGGGCCGAAGATAAGCACACCGGCCAGCAATCCGATGCCTCCGGGTAAAATCGGGAAAACCACCTGGATTGCCTGGAACACGATGTAAACAAAAAAAGCCAAAATCCCGACTTTAGTCAGGAAGTTTTCCAGAGCAGTATGGGAAGTAAACAAGTGGGCATAAAGCCCATACCCCACAAATACAACAGTGATCAGTGCCGTGAAGCCCATGGCGATATTCATCGCAAGCCTCACGTTCTTTGGGTTGAATACATTGTTTTTTATAATATTTGTATCTTCCATCTTCTTTTTATACAAATGGATAACACTATGTTAAGATTATTATACTAGTTCTTTGAATAGAATATTTAAAGTTCATGTAAAGGAAAGTAAAAATCCGCATTGTAAACCTTGCGCTTTTCTCAAAATGATATTCATATCTGTTATTCACATTATTCCAAACGCTCAAAAATCAAGCAGCAAAGCCAACGCCGCATTTCTGATAAAACCCCACAGATTCAAATCTATCTATTTCTTTTAGGCTTTTGAGCAGGCAATTCATCAAACATAGCATCGAACAATCCTGTTTTTGCGGACTCGCGTTAGTAAAGTGCTTTGATACAAAATAGTTGCAAAGAAGCAATATCCCGACAGCAAGATAAGAAAACAGCCAGTTTCCGGGAGAGCAGTGAAATGTTTCAACCGGGGAAAATATTAAAAAAATCAATGTCAGATTCGCAATGAAAGCAATTAAAAGACTTTCATTCAAAATTACATATTCGAAAAAATATCGCTCAAACTGAGCTTGTGCTCCTCACTGATGGCAACTATACCAAGTCCGAAAAGTGCAACAATGAGCAGGAAGCTGGCAATAACAAATTTTTTGCTGATCTTCTCGGGCCACAGACAAACGTCTAGCTGCCATTTTTTGATATAGAAAACGGCACAAAGATTTCCTATAAACCAAGCAAGCCAGACAAGTGACAGTATGACTAAAATATTGATTTTTCCCGAGCTGGCATTCCTATCCATATCATTCCCTTATAAACTATATTATTTATCCCATGTTTAAAGGTCAAAAAACAGCTATCACTCGACCTATGAGTTTGAATAGCACACCTGTCTTAATTCTTACATTACAAAATGTAATATATAATTGACAATATGTAATGTAATATGCTAATATGTGAACAGAAGGAGGTGATGCTTCTTGAAAAACAAAAAAATGAAGATTGCCAGAGTAGAATCCGAAGTATCTCAGGAGCAATTAGCTGAGATAGTCGG
Organism: Lentihominibacter sp.; assembly: GCA_050953465.1. Classification (GTDB taxonomy): domain Bacteria; phylum Bacillota; class Clostridia; order Peptostreptococcales; family Anaerovoracaceae; genus Lentihominibacter. Next base: position 375,058 of record JBMNMR010000002.1, read on the forward strand.
TGTAACGAGACAGACGATAAATTTAATTGAATCCGGTAACTACAACCCGAGTCTGAAGTTATGTGTTGAAATATGCAAGGCGCTCGATAAAACTTTGAATGATTTGTTTTGGGAGGAATGATTTATGAACACTGAAAAAATTATTAAAGAAACTAAAGTGATTATAATAGTGGCACTGGTTATTGGCTTGGTTCTCCTGGCAGTAGGGATAAGTTTTGATTTGCTGGACATCCATATAATAGACAACAAGGCGATTGCAGGATTGTCATTTATACCGTTGGGTGTAGCCATTGTTTATTGCGTTAAGCTCACACAAATTAAAAAATCTCCACAAAAGATGCGGGAAATTCTTGTTAATGAGAATGATGAAAGGCTTGTTGCCTTGAAGAATGAAGTTGACGCAAAAGCATTCAGAATTACACAAGCTGCATTGTTCTTAGCTTATATGGCATATACATTAATAGTTCCCGGGGATGTTTTCGAGTCGCTGGGATGGTGGCTTTTGTTGGTTCTTCTCTTTGTTTCCTTTATATCGCAAGGTGTCATTCACATGAAAGTTTCGAGAAAAAACAACTCTGAAGAAAATGAAGAATAAATACGCCAATCATATACAGAAATAGCTTTCGTGTAAATGTGCGATTATATTCTTGTTCGCTAAACCGGGAATTTAGTGGATTCGTGTATTTATATACTTTGCGTTGTAGGTTTATGCACATATATTTGGGTGTAACGTCTGCAATAAGATAATTTATCATCAGTGTTTCTCGACTTTCCGCACAAATCATGGTTTTTGAGCCCTTTTTACAGAAACATAATTAGTACAAAATGCCTAAGCATTGTTCTCTCATATAAAAAGCTCTTCATGCCGCAACTTAATATAATTAGCCCTCCCGTTGCCAGCAAGTTCGTTTGTTTATATAGGTACATGCCTTAACTAATAGTTATGCATCGGATATGTGTTTGAACGTTTCTGCAAAAATACAGTAAAAAACGAGATTTATGCGGAAATCAGTATTTTGTTGGTGTGTCTCGAAAAACTGGGATTAATCGACCTTTTTTCAAGAAAATTTCACCTACAAATATAATAGTCATTTGTTATACAAATAACATTTACCGCACAAATCCGGTGTCGGTACATATTCAAAAATGGTTTTACAATATTCCTGACAGGCTTTTTTGTTAATACCATCTTTAGTAATGGCTTTGCCCGGACATGCAGCAATCAGCTCATCGCTGATGTCACCTTCGTAACAGGAATCAGTCATGTATTTTTTGAATGCTTCAAACATTTCCGGTGTGCCGCCTCTGGACTCAGTATTGCTGAATCCGAAATTTCTGTCAGGCACCAGGTTTACGTCTGTCAGGATTCCGCCAAATCTGCCTGCCGGACCGACTTCAGTTATTATGCAGCCTGTGGGTCCAAAGTCGCCCATTCCCGCAACATTTGCCACAATCTTGAAATTCCACTCAGGACCACAGCGACTGTAATCCCAATCAACCGGAGTATTACAGAGAGAAGAGAGCCTGCCGAATTTGTCCAATTCTCCCTGGAGACTGGCATGGATTTTCATTATAGCCCGTGTAGAATCATGATATGCCTGCTCCCACTGTTCCGATGGCTTTGTGCCCACCTTATTACTTTCCACGATATCGTCTGTATATGGAAGGAAGTATACAATAACTGCATGAGCCGCATTATACACTTTTCTGGGGTGCTTGCAAAATCCATTATCATGGAACATATCAAACACAGGTTCCGAAGTATTGGCATATGCAATCAGGGGTTCTTTGAATCTTGTCTGTCTGCCAGATTCCTCTTCGTAAACCTTGATTCCCCTTTTAACTGCATCGTACAGTTTCGCTTTGATGTCTACACCGGTCAGATTTGTCACATTCTTATATTTCATCACCATTTCTCCTCATATAATATCTTTTAGATACACTTATACTAATCTCAATAACTTATATATATGTTCAATAGGCTTCGTCAAACCTATGATATAATTGTCATAATTGTCCGCAGTGTCAATCGGGGTGTTGATGCTCCATGTTCATGGGTTTTACAAAGCCGATTGAACACTCAAATCTAATGAATCTATGGACACCATTCTGATTAACCTGGAAGCAACCTCTGTTTACCCGTTGAATGGCTCCCTGTTTTAGACTCTCGCTCAACAGTACCGTTCAATCTATAATTTCTAAACTTTCAATCTGTGATTGCCAGACTGCAGAGCGCGGCGAATACAAAAGCATGGCTTCTTCTTCCTCAGTTTCCGACTGCTCATAGCTCTCTATGAAAGTTTCAAAAGGTTCTGCACCTTTAACTTTCAATTTGACTTTATGTCCTTCCGCCTTCCTCATTTCTTCAATGCTAATCATAATTTACAAACCCCTTCCACGGATCCATATCCTTTCTTGCTTTTCAAAGTCAAGCATGACCTTTTGCTCTCTAACTGTATAAATTTTTTTCGCAAGAGTATCTTGATTCACAATTATGATTTCATCTTTATTATACATGTACATCCTCTCTTCCTTGCAGAAATTGTAATTTGCAGATTTGTCAAAATCATTTTAACAGCACACCTGAAAATCATCAACCACAGAAACATTCTGAAATCCCTTGCAACGCCTATTATGGATTTGCACTCTTTTCAACTGTTGGCACTTTTTGTTATTCTTCCAGCATCTTCAGATATGCATCCAACCTCTGATTGATGTATCCTGCAAACAGATTTTTCATGGTTTTAGCACTATGTTTGGAGTGATAATCATCAAAAGCTTTGTAATATGTCAGTCTGTCTGTATATTTAATATCTATAGGAGGAAAACCTGCCTTCATTAGCTCAAGGTTTACAAGGAGTCTCCCTGTTCTTCCGTTTCCGTCAATGAACGGATGTATCGCTTCAAATTCAATATGGAATTTTGCGATTTTGGTTACGATATGCTCACTGCTTTCGGCGTATTCATGCAGCAACTGTTCCATCTTAGGGATGATAAGATAGGGCTGTACAGGTTCATGCTGTGCACCCATGATACGAACGGGGACTTTGCGGTAAACACCACGGTCATCCCTTTTATCTGCCAGAACAAGATAATGTATCTGCTTAATAATACTCTCGCTAAGGGGTGCTTTTTCTTTTACAAGCTCATTGATATAATCAAAAGCTTCCTTATGGCCTACTGCCTCAATATGGTCTTTGAGCGGTTTTCGGTCTATAACAAGACCCCTCAAGACAAGGTCGGTTTCTCTAAGCGTAAGTGTATTGCTTTCGATAGCGTTAGAATTGTATGTGAATTCAACGGTAAATTCTTCCTTAAATCGTTCCAGCTCTCCCTCTGTGAAGGGTCTTCTGCTATTTAATTCATTTTTCTTGCGATCAATCTGATTCAGCAAGCTTTCAGTTGATTTATATCTTCCATCTGCCGGCTTGACTGCATCGCTTGGAATCTTCCATCCCCGTCCTTCCTGAAAAGCTCCCGGAACTTTTCCTTCGGCGCAAAGGATACGCACTCTTCTATCAGAAATTCCCCATTTTTTCGAAGCACTTTTAACTGTTATGTACATCGCTCTTTCCTCCATCTTGATAATCAGTATAACATTTTTGCGGAACAATATAATTGATATCGGAATAATGTTTTGGGATTATCGGAATAATGTGGGCGGGCTTAAATCAAACCAGTTATATAAACAGCCACATGACTCGTAGTTACATGTGGCTTTGGTTACATTATTTTATATTATCCGTTCGCTAAACTGGGATTTACCGGTCCTGAATATTAATACTTGATATTGCAGGTTCATGCACATATATTTTAGCATAACGCCAACAATAAAATAATTTATCATTAGAATTTCTTAAGTTTCTGCAAAAATCATGGTATTTCTGTCTTTTTTACAGAAACATATTTAGTACAATCTCCTGAACTATTATTCTCCAACAGAAAAGGAGCTTCATATCGCAACTTAGTATCGTTACCCCGCCCATAACTAGCAAGTTCGTTTATTTATGTTAATGTATGCCTTTGCATATAGTTATGCATATGATATACATGGGAACTTTTCTGTAAAAATACCGCAAAAGCAGCTATTTATGCGGAAATCAGTTTTTTTCTATCTTATCTTTTTTAGGTTGCTTAGAATGGTTACCTCTCCGCCCGTCGTGGTGTCATACAGCTTGAAGGTGTTGGTTTCTTCCTCTATGGACAATATCTACTTATCATCAAATTCCCCTTTTTATTGGCTATTTCTCCCATTTTGCCCAATTCTCATTCCCCACAGGCTTTATAACATTCTTGACCATGGAACCATCGGCAAGCTTTTCTATGGCGTTGATTTCATCTTCAGTAATGCCGTAATCTATATCCACAAGATTGCTTTTCAATAAGCCAATGTAAATGACACCTGTCCGGCCTATCACTACACACTCAAGATCCGCATTCCGGAAACCAGGATTCCGGCTCTCGATCGGAGAATTTTGAACTAAAGCAACCCTGTCATCTGTCGACGTGACAGCGAGTCCCGTATCTATGCCGTACTCATATGCGGATCGGGAGTTCTTCTTGCAGACCATCTCTGTCGTAAACATGTCCTCATCGAGGCCGGTCATGATTTCACCGCAGTAAAACATCTTATAGGGTTTCTCAACACTTTTCGTTTTTGTCAGAATTGCGACATGGTTCTCAAAATCTGTTGCTGCGAGAGTTCCGTCTTCACCCCATGTGTAAGTCATTTTTTTCGATGCGGGAAACATCCTTGAAGTATTAACTGATTTCCAATTGTCTGCATCTACTACTTCCACGAAATAGGATCCATCTCTGATAGAAAATATCGCAAGATATCTATGGTCACCGGACAGACTTATTTCTACATATTCAGCATTTTCGTCAAGGGGATATACCATACTTAACTGTTCGGGCAGCGGCTTCGGGTCGGGTACCATGACCTTTTTCTTTTTCCCCCCTATGCTTGCAGTGGCTGCAGCATCAATAGGGAGTTCATACACCCCATAACCACCTTTTATCTGCGATACATCAACCGGCTTCCCCTTGGCAGTCCTGTTATTAACAATAAAAAGCATCCTGTTTTTCAAGCCGTAATCAGATGCCTTTTCTCCGCCATGATAGTCTCCGTCATATGACAGGCTCTCAGACATATCCGGATGATTCCAATGTTTCCCGTCCTTAATATTCTCTTCCTGTATTGTTATTATTGGATCAAATTCGTAATAGTCCTTCTCACTATCAGAAGGCTTTGCTATCGTTGTCTTTGCACTTGTAATCCTCTTGTTGTCAGGATCCTCCACTCTGGAAACCCGAAAGTGCTGATATTCATTGTCGATAACCGGTATTTTAAATTCAGCATTCAGATCCTTATATAATGCTATATCTTGTTCATAAGGAGCTGTGTTCTCTTCCGAAAGTGTCCCCTTATCCGCAAAACTTTTCAGCCCCCTGAGTGCATTATCTGAGTTATATGCCTTCCCGCCAAATCGGAAATTAAAACTAACCGGATAGTAATCAAGGTAATCGCAAAGCCTTATAGTGCCTTTGCTCTTCTTTTCCTCCGCCAAAACCTCTTTCTGAAGGTCTTCGTAAAACGAGTGTATCTTCTTATCCTGTAAGCCATCCAGCTTATCGTATTTAATTTGTGTGTAAAACGGCACCGCAGACCACCCGGTAAAACGCACGTTGTCGTAGATAACCCTGTCATCCTTCTTCTCCATTTCGCCTCTCTTGAAGGATGATATCGTAGTGTCTGTGCTGTAGCTAAAGGTGTTGTCCCAGTGCAGATCATCTGCAGAATCTGCCCTGAAGCCCACTGTAAGGCCATCCGCTGAACTTCTGTCTCCCATGATTGTTTCTTCAGTTAAGACCGCTTCGCCGACCTGTTTGTCCACGAAAGTCCAGCCGTAGACAATAATCCCTATTGAGAGAACCGCAGCGGTCAGAAATATAAAAGTGGATTTCCTCATTTCATTTCTCCAATCGCTTTATTGATACGGTCTGCTCTGTAATCGTATCGCTCTTTTACGATTTCAACCAGTGTCCTGCCGGATGCTTCAATTTCCTTCACACTCAGATCATCTATTATTTCGCCCTTTCTTATGAGAATAGCCCGATCAATATAGTCGGCAATTTCCTCTATGAGGTGAGTGGAAACGATTACTGTTTCCTTATCTTCGACGACTCTGGTCAGAACCTCGTAAAAATCTTCTCTGTTAAAAACGTCATTCCCAGCAAAAGGCTCGTCCATAATGACATAATCTGCGCCCTGGCTCATTGCCAGTACGACTTCAAACTGGTTTTGCTGTCCCAGACTGAACTCGCCGATTTTCTTGTTTGTCGGAAGCTCAAAGAATTCCATTAGTGCCTCGTATCTCTTTTCGTTAAAAAGCGGAAACTGCATTTGGTAAAACCATTTATGATCATTGGCCGCAACCGTTGGAAAGAAGGAATGGTCTCCCGTTGCAAATGAAAGCTTTGAAATATTGCTTCCGCCAATTTTTTCGCCGTCAAGAGTAATCTCGCCGTCAAAATCGAGAAAGCTCATGAGACATTTCATAAACGTTGTCTTTCCGGCTCCGTTGGCACCGAACAGACCGGCAATTTGCCCCCTGGGAATCTGAAGATTGCAATTTGACAGGGCAACTTTGTCTTTGTATTTTTTTGATACATTCCTGAATTCAATCATGATGTTCCTCCTAAAATGGCAACATCCGGTGTGAATATTGTGTAAATGCCATAATCAATGAAAATATTGCCAATCATTATTACTGCAATGACCAGAGCTTCTATTAAAGGTGTTACCCATATAGTCCTTGCGTATTCTTTCCGGTCGGGAAGCCTTTTCATAACATATACGCTTTTGGTTTCCTTATTGTAATAGGAATAGTTCCAGTATGCCTGAACGATGAAAACCAGCAATATTGCAGCGAAATATCCATACAATGTGTGGTTCTGCAGCTCCCAGAAATATGGCATTGCTACGCCCGGTTCAATTGTCACCCCCTTGATGCTGCGTGCAATAACTCTCATTTCCATGATATATTTTGCAAAGAAAAGCAAATGCTCACCGACACCCAGGCATATACACAGACCGAAAAGGAAATTCGCCTTTTCCATGTTGCTGCCGATCGGCATGAATCTTCGTCTCATAAGACCAATGTCAATCCTTCCCCTATCTTTGATTCTGCCGTATTGATTAAGAATTGATGTTTCCGGTGACCATTCTTCGTAAAGTGCTCTATTTGCTTCAAGGCGTACATCCTCATCAAAATCCACACTGTCCATATCGATGATTCCGCTGTACTTATTTACTATGAACGGGTCTCCTTTAGGTCTCTTTTCTCTGAATATGACATCCCCAATGGGCAACAATGCATAAACGGCAGTCATGACAGCGATGAGGAGTTTTGTACTGGTATTCAGATCAAAAGACCAGACGATAAACATCAAAGCTGCTATGAGCAGAATCCCGGCAGACGGTGCACCATTGTGCCAGCCCAGATAGCATGATCTGGCGCATTCACCCGCCATAGCCAGAACGGCAACAATATCAAACATGATTACGACCGGATTTGCCAGAGGAATCAATGCCGCTCCTATTTCTGTTCTGAGCAGACCCAGCGCAAGTTTTGTCGGAATGCCCGTGGCACCTGCCATTGTGAGACTGATTTTGCCAATTGCGTATAGAGAGGCTATTGCCACGCCCCAGAAAATGAGAATAACAACAAGATAGTAAATGAATATAGTAAAGTATGTGGAAAGGGGAGATATGCAAAGTCTCCTCAATGTGTATCCCGGTATTGAGTGGGATATTTTGAGCGATTTCTTCCCGTTCAGTGCGTTCACCATTACAGTGTATCCTATCAGATTAACCGCAATCAGTATAAGAATGCCCCATGCACCTCCGAAGGCGCGTTCCACGAGCATGTACGAACTTGCTTCAGATGGAATGCCGACTCTCACCAAAAAAAGCAAAAGAAAGCACAGTGGGATAGCTGCAATTATTAAGAGAAATTTTTTGTATCCCGCCCTGTTGTAGAGAAACATTAATGATAGATATCTATCCATTCGGATTCTCCCTTCCTTTGCCTAAGCGTATTCTTTATCTGTATCTGGAAATATAAATTCAAATTTGTTCACTCCATATCAAAAAGAACTTTTTCGTAACCCTTTGTTACCACAGAAGATTTAATTCTATAACCTAAGGAAATAATCATAGTCCTCTCTTGTATCATCAATTACCCTTGCACATGTTTCCTCTATATATTTAATTTTCATACAAAACCTCCTGATTTAAAGTCAAGGACTTTATCCGCTTACCTGTGAATCAACATGTATATAATACTTTGTTTAAGCCTGCATATTCCTGAAATCTCAACTATTCGAATTGTTGGCGATTTTTTGCAGTTTTCCCGCCAGACGATTCTTTATTGCACTTGATTTTCTTATGCCATTAATTCTGCAATATTGCTTGTTATATAAAACGATATTTGCCCTTACCTTGTCCCCGTACAGGAACGATAATATTATTCTCAAGCAAAATCTTCAAAAGTTCAGAGGACCTTGATTTTTTAAGTCCTGTTACAGCTTCTACTACTGTACGCCCAAAGATTTTATCATTACCGAATTCATCATATAATGTCAGTACATGTGATATGGTTTTGCCTCTTACTCCATCGCCAATGCCCGATAATTTCTGTTGAATGTCCGCTTTTACCCTATCAATGTCCGGTTTTATGCTCTGAATGTCCGCTTTTGGTTTTGCAACAAAGGCATAACTAATATGCATTGATCTGCTATGAAGTTCATTGTTTTCATCTAAAAGCAAATTCCTCAAGAACAGCTCCAAGTACTCTGTTGTTTCATGAATGCCACTCTTAATATCATTATAATTAGCTCGAACAAGGGCATTTCTAAAATACCAGGCGTTTTCAGCAAAAATATCATTTGTGACATCAAAGCCCAGCGTTCTCAAATACTTTATAAAAAAAACCGCTGTTGTTCTGGTATTCCCTTCACCAAAGATATGAATTTGCCATAGCCTTGAGACGAAAGTCGCCAGATGTAAATGAAAATGCTTTTTCTGACAGTAGCTTGGCTATTCTCACTGAAACTTTATCAGCTTCTTCAGTTCTATCTGTTACATCAATTGGGGGGTTTTGCTCATAGTAGCTAGTCAAAAGCTTTTGAACTTCATCTATAGAAATATCCCCTTCAATATTTCTGATGGCAGTGTCAATCAAATATTTGGACGGCTTTAATCCGTCCACAGCCTGAAGACCAATGGCGGTATTCCAAACATAACCTTTTTCTCTTTTTTCCGGTTCTGTCTGCTTAATATATTCTTTGAATGGATCCTTCTGCATTTTATTTTTCCTTTGATTGCGCCATTTACTCTATGTATCAGTTTGACTTGTCTCTATTATACAATATGTGCTGTTGTACTGGTATTTAATTATGTAAAAAGACAGCCGTAGCTGCCTTTGTTTTCTTTCTAAGTACATAAATTTCTTTCTCTCTGGATGTGTATGGAAGTCCTTCATGTATCAATGTGTATAATCTAAAACTGTTATACTATCGCTAAGATTTTTTATAATTGCTTCTTTTTTCATTTCCTTAGCATGTGGACAAGGAAATCCAATTGGATTCCCTTTTGTAATACAGGATGCTAAAACGATTGTATCCGCATCTCTTTTAACCATCTCGGCCGCTCTTGTCACCGCTTTTTTACCCGGACATCCGCCACAAGTATTAACCCCAATAATTTCAATATCCCCTTCTACCCCTTCAAATGCACATTTCTTTTCTTTCATGACTTTAAAATCGGTTGTCCCAGGACACATATCCTCAGTTTGCATACATCTGATTAACCCTACCTTCATAATACTAACACCTCTTTTTCTTATTTTTTTATTTAGTTTTTTGAGCTTTAATAACGGCAAATACTCCTTCCCCGGTACCATTTTTAATTTCTTGAACTTTATTCTCCAACGAGTAGATAGTCTGTTTCCTATCTAGTATTTTAAAATCTGCACATTCCAGTAGTTCAGCTATCTCTTCTGCAGAATGGAAATTGGCATTTTTGTAGCTCTTGTGCAAATGCTTATTTTGCTCGTATTTTTTCCCAAGCGGTGTAACCTTATCAAGGAAAGCAATAATAAAGATTCCGTTATTTACGAGTATTCTTCGCACCTCGGAAAAGGCTTTTAAAACATCATCCAGGAAGCTGTCGACTGTCACCATCAGAACGAACTGATATGATGCGTCATCGACAGGAATTTTTTCTGCCACTCCTTTTTTCACATCAATGCCTTTTTTTATAGCTTCAGCAGCCATTTTTTCAGAAGGCTCAATGCCATGTTTGATTCCAAGCCTTGAAGCAAAAATGCCGGTGCCTACACCAATTTCGATACCTTCACCTGAATCAGGAATAAACTGCTTAATTGCTTCAACTTCAGAATCAAGCAAATAATTATTTTTTACAAACCACTCTTCATATTCTTTAACTCTATTATCAAAAACATTATTATTTCCCATCATAATATCCACTTTCTGGAAATCCCAATCAAACGCATCTCCAAATTGTTTAAATTCCAACTTTCCCACCTGTTGGCGCTTTTTTGTTATTCTTCCAGCATCTTCAAATATGCATCCAGCCTATTATTGATGTATCCTGCAAACAGGTTTTCCATGGTTTTGAGATTATGTTTGACATGGTAGTCATCAAAAGCTTTGTAATATGTCAGCCTGTCTGTGTATTTAATATCTATAGGAGGAAAACCTGCCTTCATGAGCTCAAGGTTTACAAGGAGTCTCCCCGTTCTTCCGTTTCCGTCAATGAACGGATGTATAGCTTCAAATTCAATATGAAATATTGCGAGTTTGGTTACGATATGCTCACTGCTTTCGGTATATTCGTGCAGCAACTGTTCCATCTTGGGGATGATAAGATAGGGCTGTACAGGTTCATGCTGTGCACCCATGATACGAACGGGGACTTTGCGGTAAACACCACGGTCATCTTTTTTATCTGCCAGAACAAGGTAATGTATCTTCTTAATAATGCTCTCGCTAAGGGGCACCTTTCCTTTTACAAGCTCATTAGTATAATCAAAAGCTTCCTTATGACCTACTGCCTCAATATGATCTTTGAGCGGTTTTCGGTCTATAGTAAGACCCCTCAAGACAAGGTCGGTTTCTCTAAGTGTAAGTGTATTGCCTTCTATAGCGTTAGAATTGTATGTGAATTCAACGGTAAATTCTTCCTTAAGTCGTTCCAGCTCTCCCTCTGTTAAGGGTCTTCTGCTGCTTAATTCGTTTTTCTTGCGGTCGATCCGGTTCAGCAAGCTTTCAGTTGATTTATATCTTCCATCTGCCGGCTTGACTGCATCGCTTGGAATCATCCATCCCCGACCTTCCTGAAAAGCTCCCGGAATTTTTCCTTCAGCGCAAAGGGTGCGCACTCTTCTATCAGAAATTCCCCATTTTTCCGAAGCACTTTTAACTGTTATGTACATCGTTCTTTCCTCCATGCTGATAATTATATAACATTTTTGCGGAACAATACAATCACAATCGGAATAATGTTTTTGGATTATCGGAACAATGTACAGAGCCTTAAATTAAAAGAGAGGTGCTAACATACTTTTAAGTTCGTTTCGCATACCCCTCTTCACATCATACATCGTCAGAAATCGCCCACTATAGCATATTCTCCGGTTTGCTCCTCCTTCCGGTCCATCCCATTCCTCTCGCCCATTCACGATATGATTTTGCTTCTTCTTTATCTATTCCATGTATGGTATTCAAAAAATCAATATATCCTCCAACACCGCCGACATCATCCATTACATTAAGTCCATCCGCGGACACGCAACAAGGCTTTTGCAGATATTGGATTTCTTCAAGAACATTAAACATCTCTTCCGACACTTTCTCATCGTTGCTATCGAAGAACAACATATCTTCATCTGTGGTCAAAATATGTTCCATGATTTCATCATGACTGGCAGAATCATAGTCAATTTCATCATTTTCCCATTCTGCATAATAGCCCTCTTCGCAGCTAATTCGAACTTCCCAGCCATCACCGTAATCATACATGTACATCAGCTCATCTGTAACAGGGACGATTTCCGGAGACCAGTCATTAATATATTCCAAACATTGCAGTTCCAAGCTGTTAATTGCCAATTTATATTCAAAAAGTGCCTCTTGAGGATCTTGTCCGAGTTCTTTTCGCGCCTCGCCGGGATGACAATTTATGTATTTTTCTAACTCTTGCCAATTGCTTCTGAATCTTCTCAAGGTTTGTGCAGAATCTTTCATGTATTCCAACTCATCAATATCCAGCTCATTATCCAGTATGTCTTTGAAGTCGGAAATCAGATAATCAATAGCCTCTCTACAGCATTTCAAATCTTCCCGTTTTTCGCCCTTGCCCTTAACATAAAGAAGTTCTCCTATTTCCAATCTCTCAATAAGATGGTCTGCATCAATACCAATATCTGCGACCTTCATTAGATCTTCTATAGATAACTCATTAAGGGATTTGCCTTCGAAGATTTTTTTACCTCTTTCGTCAGTGTTTAGCCATTCTTCGAAATCCTCAACCTTTCTCACATTATCCAAATAACTGTCTCCAACACTGAAGGTTTCCCAATTTCCATCATTGTATTTTCTTTTCAGCCATGTTTTCACACTTACATTTTCGTCATAATCATCATCCCAATATATATCGCTATATTCTTCACCCTCCGGAAATCTGAAATACACCCCGCAGAGCTCCGACCAAGATTTGGCATTGTTGTTTGTAAGTCCTTTAAAAATGCGTTCAGGCAGTTCAAAATGTCGCAAATGACTGTTTTGCCATCCAAACAATTTCTGTATCATATAATGTATGGCGTGCAAAGTCATTTGCCCGGGGACAAGAACTTCTCTTATTATTCCATGTTCAACTTTCCCGTATTTCTTTAAGGTTTTGTTATCCTCCGGTGTTTCATAATGATTCACAAGCTCCAGTTTCAATTTCAAAACATCATAATTTGATGTCAAGTTCCATATACTTCTACTCTCGCTGTCATCTACTTCAAAATCTGAAAACTCAGCTTCCCCAACTACAGGCGAAAGTGATCCCTTCTTTCTGTATTCATCAAGATCCAAAATGGTTCCATTACTCATTTCATCAAACTCCTCTCCATACATTTGACACCTCACCTATTGGCAAGTTGAATTTCCAAAACACTCTTATTGCTCTATTCGCGAACTGATAACAGCTTCTTTTTGGACATACCGACTAATCTTCCTAAAAGTAAATATGCTCTGTTTATCAACCTATTCATGTCATCGTCAATATTTATTTTTAAGTCCTTTAAATTATGAAGAACAAAGCACTCGTAGTCACTCTGCATTCTCTTTAATATTCCGGCTCTGTTTTTTTCTAATTTCAAAATCATTACCTCTTAAGTTAATTCTATTTTACTTAGAGCCAGTATATCTTCTCTAAGTAAAGTTTTTAAGCCTTTATTTTACTTGCGGGCAAGGTTGGCTTGCTCTGTGAAAGCATGAGGTAAATATCTTGTACCTCCCCAACTTGAGGTGAAATTTTTGCACCTCAAGTTATTCATCTCTTCTGCAGTCAATTGGAACATAAAATCTTCGCCTTCAAACTTTTCAATATTGTTCCTAACTTGTCTATTGAAGTTTTTTGTTTCATATCCGTAAAGCTCCGCAAGTTCAAAGTCAAGCATGACCTTTTGCCCTCTAACTGTATAAAGCTTATTCGCAAGAGTAGATTATTATTTCTGTTTTTTCTTCAGCTGCGCAATAATATCATTTATATTTGCTTTATTTGTCACTCCCTGATATTCATTCTCAAACTCCAAAAGTTCTTTCTTTGCTTCCTGTTCTTCAACTGATACCTCTAATTGCATTGTCACATAATCTCCATTCTGTATGACATCTTCAATGAATGTCTGCGATATTGAAGGGATTACATCCCATGCTCCATAAAGATCTGCCGCCGCATTTCTGATTTCCTCCATTGAAATATCCTTGCCTGCTTTCTGATGCTCTGCCATAATATCAATAATATCAGAAAGGTCATTTTTGTATTGTCTGCCTGACATCAGCTTCATTGCTATAAGATGCTCGGCGGTAATTGTTCGTACTTCCAATACACCGTAAAATGATTTATAGTGTGTGGAATATCTTACAAGTTTTGGTGAATATGATGCTGTTCGTTTAAAATCTTCATTAAGCCACCTCACAGGAAGTTTGTACCGGTCGCCCACATGATTGATAGCATCTTTCATTATGGACGCTGCCTGTATCAGGGCATCAACATCGGTCGTCATTTCACGAAAACCGTAATTAGTTAAAACAGATGCTCCTCCAATGAGGATTATCTCCGCCGGAATCCTCTTTCCTCCAAGCTTTTTGTATTCCTTGGCAAGTTCCTTCAGATATGTGTCCAGATTATTTTTTGTAAAAGTAATCGTATCCTTAGATGACATTACGCACTTCACCTTCTACAATGTTATATTGCAAAAATTCAGGTATTGCGTTCTGCATCGCTTCCGTTTTTGCACTGTCTGTTCCTGATGCCACACATCTTGAAATAACGGATGCAGGAAAAATTGGTTTAGGTAATCTGTTTTGTCTCATCTCATCATATTCATTACAAATTGGCACCTCATTCTCCCTGCTGACATAGTCCAGCATGGCAAGCAGATACAATGCTTCGGGATACCATTTTCGGTGGTAGTATTCATCAATCGCCCTACTTTCCAGAAGATCAATCAGAAATTCCGTATCGCCCATATCTTTCAGCTTGTGGCAAACATTACTTTTGAACAGCTCAAAATCAGGCCGTTTTATATAATACGGCTGCAAGATTTCTTCCATCGAAACATCCAGTGCCTTTGCAATCTTATACACCGTATCAACGCTGCACTTTCGGATGTCTGCCCTGCTGCTGCAAATGTCATTGATTGTTGTGTATGGGATGCCGCTGAGTTTCGACAGCCTATATTGGGTAATGTTTTGCTTCTCCAATAGATTTGTTACCATTTTAGCCTGTCTCCTTTTCGTAAATTATATCGGTTAACCGATATAAAGTCAATCATCAGAATACCTCCAGTTGTAAAACTTCCATAATCATATCGCTTTTAGGCGATGATATTGCAAAATCCTGTATTGCTTGTATGTCCAAGTGTGGTATCAGCTTTCTATAGTTCAAAATGATTTCTTTATAATAATCAAATGCAAGCTTATTCTTATATCGAATCAATTCCACTAGCATGCGTTCTTTGGAATATATCTGAATTTCATAACCTCTGTGATTAATTTTCTCAATTCCATCCAAAAGAGTCTCTTTTGGATAGAAATACTGATTTACTCGCTTATCACTAATCTTTGCTGCATCTCGATCTGTTGCAAAATCATATCCTTCCGGAATCACATCAGTCAAGCCATGCATATAAAAGGCACTGTGCATCGTGACAACCGCTTTTGGATATTTGAACGCTAAAATAGCTATTTCCGGGACATGCTCGCTTTCAGAATAAATACCCGGCTCTATCTTGAACAGTTTGCCTGCAGCAATCATTTTCCCTATATTGTATTGGGAACCATGTATATCTACACATTGTGCATGATTCATTATAACTGACATTGTTTACTAATCCTCCGCATTTAATATCTTTTTGCGTATCTTTACAAAAGAATAGCACAATTATCAGCACAGAGCAATATCCTTTTTTGTAAAACATCCGCAATTTAATATGTTTTACGGATGTTTAGTTAAGGCGCAAGGATTCCCTCCTTCCATAACCTCATCTTAATGTATAGGCAGCCTTTCGGCTGCTGCATTCATCCTGTAATCAGAGTCAAAATTTCCTTTGTAAATGTGATTATGATTCCGCCTGCCAAAGTCAGGAATCCGTTAGCCCTCTGCGATGGATCATGGCTCTTAAGCGACAGGCCGACCTGCATGATTCCAAGTCCAAGCAGAATCAAACCTATAGCTCTGATTAAACTGAAAATAAAACTGGAACTATTATTAACTATGCTTCTTATTCTTCGGTAAGTAACCGGTAGTCTGTAAAGTAGGGGTATGGGGAAGGATATGCGAAACTACTCCTTCTGCAATTTTATCTTTCCTGATTACGCTCCTTCTTTGCAAGGAATTTGCCGTAATGCTCCATTGCCGCAACAACATAATCCTCTCGCTTTGTTACGGGAAGATTTTCGGGAAACAATGCTGCAACCCTACTCCCTCTGAGAACAATCTTCTCCTTTTGGTTGGGCTTTTTCTCAAGCATTACCGTCTCTATAGTGTCTTCTGTAAGCTTACCTTCTGCACTGAGTTTTCTGATTCGGATTGCCTGTGCATGAGTAGGAGTAGCCTGCTCGATTTCAATTAGTTCATTGAGCTGATTCTGTTCTGTCGGAGTGAGATAAGAAAGCTCTACAGCAGGTCTGAGTGCAATGAAACCTTCATCCACCTTATCTCGCAATGGTTCAATCAGTTCTGTTAGTCTGATATATCGTTGAATCTGCCTAGCACTGTCAGCTACTTCATCTGCTAATTTATCTCTGGAATACTTTTGGCCCAGTGGGCCAAACCCATTTGAAGGGATATTGCCAGTCGCATTGTGCGGCATGAGGATATCTCTTGTTTTTCCCGATGCAGCACCACTGTCAGTGGTTATATAATCCTTACCAAGGGGAGACATCGCTCGTATCTGTTCATTGGATAAAGGTTCTCCGGCTTCTCTTGCTCTATCCTGAATATTCTTTCGCTCTCTCATGATTGCTTCAAGCCTCATCTTATATGCGAAACCTTTCTCCGACGGAAGTATCTTGCTTCGCTGAAAGTTTGACTCAACCATGAACACTATTGCTTCGTTTCGGTTCATTTCTACCACTTCAGCTCTAAGGGTTTTGAAGCCTGCAAGCTCACATGCCCTTTTTCTTCTGTGTCCTGAAATAATCTCATAACGCCCATCCCTCTTTTTTCTGACCGTAGCAGGAGTAATAACTCCGTTAGCCTTGACACTTTCTACAAGATTAATCATATCCTCATCGTCTCTGACCTTATACGGATGTTCCGGAAAGGGGTCAATCTTATCAAGAGGAATTTCCTCAATTCGCCTGAGTTTAGCATCATCACGCTCTTCTTGAGAGCTGAAAAGCTCATCGAGCGATGGAAGCTCTATCTCTCTGTTTTTCTCTTTCGACACCGGAAACCACCTCCTTTACAAGCTCCTCATACGCCTTTGCAGGTTTACTGCCTCGATCGTAAGCAAATATACTCTGACCGTTCTTTGCCGCTTCTGCCGCCTTTACTGCTACAGGAATCTGAGAGTCAAATATCTTGATTGCCATACCGTAATTGGTTCTGATTGTATCTATAACATCCTTTGCAAGATTAGTTCTTGAGTCAACAAGGGTCATAACGATACCTGCAATCTTAAGATTTTCATTGGTATGGTTTTTAATCAGATTAATGCTCTTCATCAGCTGAGTCATTCCTTTTGCCGGAAGATATTGCGCCTGTACCGGAATAATTACCTCATCAGAAGCCGTCAGGGCATTCAGGGTTATCATCCCAAGAGAAGGCATGCAGTCTATTAATATGAAATCGTACTTGTCCTTTATAGGCTTGAGGCTTGTTTCCAGCACTTTCTCTCTGCTCATTGCATTTACGAGATAGTTTTCAAGTGATGACAGTTCCAGATTGGAGGGGATCAGATCCACACCTTCCTTATGTTTCAGCAGAATATCTTCAGGATTCAGCTTTCTTTCGTTCATTACCTGAAACATCATATTGGCAAGAGTATTGTCCAGTTTATCCCCGTTCCACCCGAGGCTTTGCGTAAGGTCTCCTTGCGGATCGGCATCAACAAGGAGAACCTTATATCCGTTTGCGGCAAGTCCTACACCAAGATTAAGAGCCGTAGTGGTTTTACCTACTCCGCCTTTCTGATTGCATATAGCAATGGTTTTACATGTCTCCATCCTCCACCTCCGTTACTGTTTCTGCAAGCCAATTTGATACGAGGTAATAATCAATTTCCTCATCATCAAAGAATATTTCCATAAACAGCGAATACACATCAGGATTTGTAGCACCCAAGCTTATTATCCTTGATACAGTTTCAGCTACAGGTGCCATGCCTGCTGCACAGAACATTGAATAAAGCATTTCAAGAGCAGGTTTTCCATCATCAACAGCCTCCAGATATTCAAGAACTTTTATGATATGCTTTGCCGCCTTGGCACTCATCACATTTCTTGTAAGGAACATGAAGCTTTCAATTGCCTGCCTTGCTGCTTCACCGGTAATGTTGTCTACTGCCTCTAAATATATTTCTTCCATATACCGGTCACAATCACAGTTTCTGCAACACTCCGGCAGTTCTGTAGTAACTTTAACTTCTATCGTAGTATTTCCTTCCATATAGATTCCTTTCTGCCTTTTTGTGGCCAAACAAAAAGCCGCACTCCTTATTAAGTACGGCATGTATCGGCTGCCCCTATTGCTATGCAATTAATTTTGCGAGGATTTCATCGACTGCATCTGTATATCTGTTTTCTGCTATAAGTTCATTTCTTAGCTCATTGAGAGCATATACTAAAACCCTGACTTCATCATGTGTCAGCTTGAGCTTCATGGTGTTATTCATGGTTAAACCCTCCTTCTTTTTGTTTTTTCTTTATTGTAGATACGGTTGGATGAGTATGCAATTGTGCGATTATATAGAAAAAGACAGCTACAGCTGCCTTTATAGTTTACACTGCCAATCTGTCTAGCTAATTAGCTTAATTCGTCAGCTCAATTGTGTCACCAGTAGTGACACTTTCCTGTTTGAAGTACTAACATTGAGCTGACGAAATAGTATGATTCTTTCTGCTTGCAGAAGATTTATTTTAACTTTAGTTCCGGATTTTTAAGTAGTTTGTTTATCAAGTCTTTATAAATAACTTGGTCAACCACCTCTGATACGGTTGTAATTCTTTGTCCAGCATCTTTTGAAGACGCTCCACAATGATATATTTTTTGGTTATCCGTGTTCCAGTCTATAATTATATATCTGTCATGAAATGCACCGTTTGTCTGTTGGAATTTAATGTTTGCTCTTGGATACTCTTTACAAAAATCTTGGTATTCAAGACTGTGAAGCCCCTTCCCGGCATTGTCGCTGAAAATAATAATTTCTACCGACGGTGATACATCATTCAGCAAAACTAATGTTTTAATTCCGATGTAGTTATCCACTACATAAATACTCTTTTTTGCTAAACTGTAAATATCCCTATAGGCAAGGTTGGCTTCTATTGGCTGTCCGTTTAACACTAAATATCCTGCACTGACTTGTGGATTACTAAGATCAAGTATTAAGTCTGATAAATCAGATTTTCGAACAACATCGCTTAATGCATCGACAACTTCTACTACCTTATCTTCCACATCCATTAAATCTCGTTTCAAATTTTGCATTTCCACAACATTGTCGGTTATCTGCATAGAAAGCTGCAAAAACTCTCTTCGCCCAATTAAGTCTTGATTATCTACAATATAATCTTTCATTTGCTTAAATGTACGGATTAATGCTCTGCTTTGCTTCACTGCAAGTTCGCCCTTTAATACAGTCATAAGCATGTAGATTCCTTGCTCTGTGAAAGCATGAGGTAAATATCTTGTACCTCCCCAACTTGAGGTGAAATTTTTGCACCTCAAGTTATTCATCTCTTCTACAGTCAATTGGAACATAAAATCTTCGCCTTCAAACTTTTCAATATTGTTCCTAACTTGTCTATTGAAGTTTTTTGTTTCATATCCGTAAAGCTCCGCAAGTTCAAAGTCAAGCATGACCTTTTGCCCTCTAACTGTATAAATCTTATTCGCAAGAGTATCCTGATTCACAATCATGATTTCATCCTTATTATCCATGTACATCCTCACTTCCTTGCAGAAATTGTAATTTGCAGATTTGTCAAAATCATTTTAACAGCACACCTGAAAATCATCAACCACAGAAACATACTAAAATCCCTTGCAACGCTTTGCGTACGTTTTTTAGCAAAAAACCTCCAATTTTTTAACAGAGCCCCCTTACGCAAATGTCAACTATGCGATTATTTTTCACCATTTTAGCCATTTTTCATCCCAACTCTTTGTGCACCGCAACGCATATTATGGGGCCCACAGAGCACCGTTTGGCGTTTTTTGATGGGATGGATTTGCACGCTTTCAAGTGCTCAAAGCGTTGAAATTCCAACGAAAAAGAGGCCTCAATCAGCCTCTTTCTTTTTGGCGGAGGACATGGGACTCGAACCCACGAGGCTGTTACACCCTACTCGCTTTCCAGGCGAGCTCCTTAGCCACTCGGTCAATCCTCCGTACCACCCGTACACTATAACAAAAGCTACGGGTGTTTTCAATATTTACTTTACAACGTTACTGCCCAACGTGATTGTCATAACAAATCACACAGGAGGTTTATTTCGCCAGTGAATATTCTTCGGCCCATATTTCCTCCCCGTCGCCGTTTATGATTTCAATTTTGACGGTGACTCCTTCAAGCTCCGTTTCCTTTTCCATCTCTTCTATAAGCCCGTCAGCCAAGGTCTGGAAAAAGTCTGAATAACTGTCGAAGCTCGGTCCCATGATTTCTACCTGTTCCGGAGTATAAGTATCCTTATATTTAAGGCTCATTACCAGGCAGTTCCCTTCTGCGTATACATTAACAGACATGGTCTCATCTTCAAACCCCGCCATGCTTTCAGCCATCTCTTCCTGCAAGGAAGGATTTGCGTCAAGATACTCCTGCAGATTTGTCGGTTCTCCGCCGCATCCGCCGAAAATCAGTGACATTGCAACTAACATTACTGCGGCAACAGCAATTGAAATAATTTTTCTCATCTTTCTTTCCTCCTTAGAATAATAACTCTGTTTTATCTGACACTATCCTCAACTACACTAATCATTTCAGGAATCTCAATTACTCCCTTATGTCTGATTTGTTTCTTGTCCAGATTTTTCAAACCCTTAGGAACACGTACACCGGTTTTTTCCGCAACCGCTTCAACATATCTGAAACCATTGCCTTCTTCCCCAATCCCGATAGCCTGAGCAACGGACTCCGCAAATTTGTAGGCGCTTGCTGTTGAAGCAATGAGAGTAGGCGTTGCGTCCCCGGATTTTGCAACGTAGTCCTTGTATACTTTATATCCCACGGCAGTATGCGTATCGATAAGATATCCCTCATCCCTATACATAGAGCCGATTGTAGCATTTGTTTCTTCAATTGTGGCTGTTCCGCCGACAAACTTCGCCATTCCTTCACGAATCCTGTCGCTGACGGTATATTCCCCACGCTTTTCAAGAGCCTCCATAAGACTGCGAATCTCGGCACCGTCATTACCCGACAGGTGGTAGAGCAGCCTCTCCAGATTGCTGGAAATAAGTATGTCCATGGATGGTGAATTGGTCAGGTAGAATTCACGCTTCGTGCTGTATTTCCCCGTCTCAAAGAAGTCAGTCAGCACACGATTCTGATTTGATGCACAGATGAATCTGTTAACCGGAATTCCCATCCGGCTGGCATAGTATGCGGCCAGAATGTTGCCAAAGTTCCCTGTCGGAACACAAATATTAACCTTTTCGCCTGCCCTGATTACACCGTGTTCAACCAGCTTCACATAACCCCATACATAGTATGCCACCTGCGGCACCAGCCTGCCTATATTGATAGAGTTTGCACTTGAAAGCTTGCAGCCCATACCCGCCAGCTTTTCTGCAAATTCTCTATCGTTAAAAATCTTCTTTACTCCGGTTTGTGCATCATCAAAGTTGCCTTCAATGGCAAACACATGGGTGTTATCCCCTTCCTGTGTAACCATCTGACGCTCCTGCACCTCACTCACTCCCTGATTCGGGAAAAATACAATTATCTCCGTTCCCTCAACATCCGTAAAACCTTCTAAAGCAGCTTTGCCCGTATCTCCGGACGTCGCTGTCAGGATGCATATCTTCTTATCTTCATTCTTTTTCTTTGTCGCCGTAGTCAGCAGATAAGGCAAAATACTCAGTGCCATGTCCTTGAATGCTGCAGTCTTGCCGTGATAGAGCTCCATGAAGTAAGCACCGCCCGCCTCTTTTACGGGAACCACTTCAGCCTCTTCAAATTTACTGTCGTAGGCACCGTCAACGCAATATTTCATCTCTTCCGTCGTATAGTCATCAAAGAAGGTTCTGATTATCTCAAAAGCCACTTCTCTGTAGGTCTTTCCGACAAAATCTTCAATCGCCATTGGAAGAGCCGGTATGCTCTGCGGAACATACAGCCCCTTATCCTCTGCGATTCCCTGTATTACGGCTTGAGCAGCTGTTTTATAGTTCTTGCTTCCTCTCGTACTCTTGTATTTAACCATCTTATTTCGCTAATTCCTTGTCTATAAACTCAAAAATATCTTTCGGCGTTTCCAGCTTAGTCCCCATAAACCCATCCTTCGTGCAAAGGTACCTGGTCGTTTGCCCGTGTCTCAAGTCCGCCAGGTCATTGGCAAGAATGTAATCCATGTCGTTCTTGGCCGCTAGCTTAGCTGCCACTTCATAAAGCTCCGCCTTCGGAACATTTTCCAGAAGCTTGCATCCCACAAGCAAAGTCTCCGGAAACCACTCTCTGAGTCTTCCTATTATCTTAGGAGTCAGACCCAGTTTGGCAGTCAGATTCTTCTGGTAGCTGGAAATCTTGGTATCATCGTTAAGCTTGCACTTGGGATCTTCCATAATTTTGAGGAAATCCTCCGGAGATTTTGCATCATCCTTTGCTTCGAAAAGCTCCTTCGCCAGATCTTCCAGCAGGAACGAAAACTCGCCCTTGTAGTCTCCCACAGCCGCCGCATGAATAATCGCATCATACTGCCAGCCTGCCGCCGCAGACTTGTCGCGACACTGCTCGATTGCATTCATCATGTCTTCAGTGGTTTCAATTCCAACTATCCGGAAATCCTCTGCAGGAATTCCCTGTTCATCCATGGCAATTTCAACCTTCTCCGTGTTTACGCTGTGGTTGAAAACCGCTGTCACACCGTATCCCGCCTCCAGGAAAAACCTGCTCAGTGTCACCGACAGACTGCCCGTAGACATGTTGGTAATCTTCATTACCTCATCAATGTACTCGTTTGTCGGTCCGCCGGTTATCAGTATGTTTCTCATTTTCATTTGTCCATTCTTTCTCTGACGCTTCCTGCACTACAGAATATTAATGTATTACGCTAGATAGTATACCATAAATCATCCTCCCTGTGGTATAAGCGAATTACTTTGCATACACTTTACACGTGGTGCTTTTTTGTGCTATAATTCATTCCGCAGCGGAAATGCAAAATCTCATATATGCTCTCTTGGTCAAGTGGTTAAGACGTCGCCCTCTCACGGCGGAATCAGGGGTTCGACTCCCCTAGGGAGTACCAATAAAACAAATGGGTCCATCGGGCCCTTTTGTTTTATTGTGTACACATATAGATGTGAGGGAGTCGAACCCGAAAGGGCCACGCCGTTGCGAAAGAGTCCGTTGGACTCTGAAGCAGGCGTGTGTCCAAGCCGCCGCTAGCGTTAGCTAGGGCGGTGCAGGACGCGGACTTGCCAAAGGCAAGGCCGTTAACTCCCCTAGGGAGTACCAATAACGAAACGGATGGTTTTAGCCATCCGTTTCGTTATCTGAAACATTCTCGCTAGGGGAGTCGAACCGATAAAATTTTTTGCGTTGTAAAATTCTGTCGTAACAACTAGTCTATAGCTCTTTAGTATGGTAGAATTATAGCGTTTCTTAAGCAAGAGAGGAGGTTACCATGAAAAAGTTTATAATAATCATAACATCGTTAATTTTGACTGTTGGTCTTTGTTCCTGTGGAGAAGATTCGGATACCTCAGAGACATCCGAAGCAACGGAGGCAACAGAAACATCAGCACCATCCGGTACATTTGAATATCTCTCGTATAATGTACCGGACGGATATGAGCAGAGTGAAGGACCATCAGTTCCGCTTTATTCTAATTCCGAAGGAGACACTGTATACATCGTTATTGAGCAAAGTGAGTCCGATAATGTGACTGTTGAAGACATGCTCGCCGAACGCATGAAGTCCAGTGAATATGCGGATGTCACCACTGCCGATGATGTAATTGTTGACGGCGTTACTGCAAAGCAATTCTACAGTCTTGATATTGAAAGCAATACCATGACATTGTGCGTTGCCTTTGTATATAATGACGACCTTGTTACTATTTCCATGTGGACTGTTCATGACAAGATTCCGGACGATGCTATGGAAGTTTTCACAGGGTTTATCGAAAGTATAAAAATAAATAAATAATTGGTCGAATTAAATGACTGCTTAATAGACATATTCACCCGCCGGTCCGGGTCCTGAATCATCTCATTTGTTAATCAATCTTAAGGTACTGCATAATACCCTCTCTCAGGAGGTTTTGCGCTACTGTAATCATGGTATGAATGCATTCTTCGGAATCGCACTCTTCTTTATACTGGATGTTGGTTAAGATTATAGTGGGAATCAGCATCTCGAGATACATTCTCTCTTCATCTGTACATGTGTCTACAATTATTGAACTCACAAGAGGTCTCATAATATCCATCATGGCCATGCGATATTTCTGTCCGGGATCATCTTTCAGAAAAAAGTAGCTTTTTTCAGCATGGGATCCCATAATTGACAGTAATACACAACTATCCAACCTGAATGTCTCCTCTTTCAGCTTCTTAAGAAGAATCTGCGCATCTGCCGCAGTTTTTGCAAGTTCCTCCTTCTGAAGTTGCTCCATTACATCATAAACATCACTGAAATAGCGGTAGAAAGTGCTCCTGTGCACATGGGCAGCCTGTGAAAGTCTGCTGACTGTAATGCGATCGACACTCGTTTCCTGAAATATTTCCCAGAAAGCGTCCAAAATCGCCCTTCTTGTAGTTTCCGTAATCTGTGCCTTATTTTGCATGATATTTTCCTCTCATAATGCGACAATTCCCTCAATATTGTCTCTTGAAAAAGCTTACCGCCGCTTTTATGATTAGATTGTAATACACAGTGTCTCATTGCACAAGCAGGAGGATCCATTATGAAAGGCAACAGCTTTTGTATTGAAGTTTCGAATGTGAATAAGAGTTTCGGTAAGAAGCAGATTTTGCATGACATCAGCCTGAACGTCCCGGAAGGCGGGATCTGCGGGCTGATTGGTCCATCAGGCTGCGGCAAAACAACTCTGGTTAGGATTATAGCCGGAATTTTGAAGGCCTCATCCGGCTCTGTTCATATTGAAGGGGCGGCAATCCCGTCACTTGAAAAAATGGCGGACATCGGCTACATGGCACAATCCATAGCTCTTTATGACGCTCTGACCGTACGTGAAAACCTGCAGTTTTTCGGCAAACTTCAGGGACTTCGTGAGCCTGAGCTTTCCCGCCGGATCGATTCCGTAACTTCCCTTGTTGATCTGAAGGAAAAACTCGATTCCACTGTAGCCAGTTTCTCAGGAGGCATGAAGCAAAGGCTTTCACTTGCCATTGCCGTGATTCACCGGCCGCGCATTCTAATTCTCGATGAACCTACTGTCGGCATTGACCCCCTGCTCAGATATCAGATCTGGTCGGAACTGAGAAAACTGACAGAAAACGGCGTGACGATTCTGATCACAACCCATGTAATGGATGAAGCCAAAAAATGTGACCGTATCGCACTCATGCGGCAGGGGCATATTCTGGCCAATGGCAGTGTGTCGGATTTAATGAAAAACACCTCTTCCGGTTCTCTGGAAGAAGCTTTTATATACTACAGCAAAGGAGGGGATATTCATGAGAATACGAGCTCTGATTCTTAGGATTATCATACAGCTCAGACACGACAAACGCACTCTGGCACTCGTTCTTTTCGTACCTATTCTCGCTCTTTCCCTTGTTTTCTTTATTCTGGACGACAGTAACGTTACATACGAGATAGCAATCGATTCCAACGATGAAGCTTTTGCAGAAGCTCTGGAGGATAACGATATCATTAATATCGAAATTGTTCACCTGGATAAAAACCCCGAACAGATGGTCAAAGAAGGAAGTCTGGCTGCGGTTCTCTATCGCGGAACAGACGAAGAACTGTACGTTTACCTGGACGGAACAGATGCAGGAGCCGCTTCAAAAGCCCAGGCCGCCATAAAAAGTGCCTTTATAACAGTTTATCGCGATCAGGTTAAAAGCGATATGGATGATTATCCGGGCATGGAACTTGACATTGAAGAGCCGGAAGTAATGACTGAATACGTGTATGGTTCTGCTGACAATTCCTCCTTTGAAAACATTGGTGTTCCGATGATCGGCATTATCGTATTTTTCTTTGTGTATCTGATTGCCGGCATCAATTTCCTCGGCGAGCGCCGTTCCGGAACTCTTGAACGTATGCTGGCAACACCGATAAAAAGATCTGAAATTGTGACCGGATACACTCTTGGATTTTGCGTGCTCGCTATCATTCAGACGTTAATAATCAGCCTGTTCTCTGTATATGCTCTTGGACTTCCTGTTGAAGGCAGCCTGCTTCTGGTTCTTCTCATCAACATACTTACTGCAATCTGTGCACTGACTCTGGGCATTTTGCTTTCCACCCTGGCTGACAGTGAATTCCAGCTTATTCAGTTTATTCCGATTGTGATCATCCCGCAGGTGTTTCTCTGCGGACTGTTTCACTTGTCTTCCGGCTGGCAGACCGTCAGCAGATTTGTGCCGCTTTATTACACGACAGATGCTCTGCGCTCTGTCATGATCAAAGGTCTGGGGCTGGCGGATATCGGGTCGGACGTTGCTGTTCTGCTCGGACTGTCAATCGTCTTTATAATAATTAACATTCTTGTTCTGAAGCGTCAACGGAGTGTCTGATTTGACCAATACCTGTCCGGTGAAACAGGCCACCATTGTGGTTACTCGTTGATTTCTGCAATCCGCCTGCTCATCTCTCTTGCCAGTTTTTTGTTGTATGCATAGAAGAACAGCCAGATAACAAATGCTATGGCGATTTCGCCGGCAATAGTACCGATTATGGCGAGAGCGCCGTGATCCGTTGGAATCCATCCGACAATAAATGCAGTGACAGTCATAACAATACATCCGATACCCATGTGAATAAGTGTTTGAACCGGAAGTGGCATGTTGTCATTTTCGTAGATGAAACTTGGCAAGCCGAATCCCAATCCGATTGCCAGGGCTCCGGCGGCCATCTTTGAGAATGAGTAATTTTCCATTTGAAAGTTTCCGCTGTGGATGATATCGAATACGACACCAATTATAACGAAGATGGCAGCAGCTAAACCAATAGCGCCGAGCGTGCTCATAAATATTGTATTTCTTTTCGTTTTCATAATAATCCTCCTCTAGATTCCCAGATATTTTTTAAATTCCGGCAGGTACTTTCTTGAAACGTAATCGGAAGCTCCGTTCTTTAGTTTAAGAAGCAATGTACCGCTAAACCCGGCTTCCACGCTTTTGATACAAGAAAGGTTGATGACAGTCTGCTTTGAAATTTGCATGAAGCCGCCCCCAAGCTGATCAAGAATCTCATACAGACGTCTTCTGGAATAGTACTTTTCCGCTTCTGTATAGATGACGGTCTCGCCGCTTTCCACACGTATCATATAAACCTCGTCAGGTCTTATGACCACAATTCGATCTTCCTGTTGTGCTGTGAGTGGTGTATCATCAGTTCCAAGCAGATCTATCATTCTTTGGATCTTCTCCGTAATTACATCTGCATAAATGATGGCATATGGGGGAGAGAAATCCTTCGATAACTCTACACTTACTTTCATTTCCGATTCTCCCTTCGGTATTTTTGTTACCGTGATATTACAATAAGATTTGATTTCTGTCTCGCAGTTTGCGTTGAGATGCGCAAATCAGAAGGTAAGATGCGAAAAATGCCATTTGGAGAGTCTCTCTCGACTCCGGCTACCTTATCTCTACGTATTCATTCTCCGTTCCGGGATTATGCCATATGACTGTGTAGAACGGGGCTTTGTAAGTGACTTCATTGGGGCGTAATGAAGTCCAGGTTTTCATGTATGCGAATCGCGGCACTTGGTTGCCGACTTTGACACCCAGATAGTCTACAGTTATCAGCCCGCAAATCATCACCACGAAACAAATTACAGCAGCCGCAACTCTACGCAAAGTGCTTCCTGCAATCCGGCTCACTCCGCCGCTCAGCTGATATATTCCAACTGCCGCCACAACGGAGCCGACAACAGAATATATTCCGCCCCAGCTACTGTCACTCGGAAATATTGTCATTGCCGAAATAATTATAAATGCTCCAAAAGCACACACAATCCATCCGATTTTTCTGATTGTATTAAGGCGAAGGTTTTGCTTCTCAACCTTCGTGTATTCCGCCACCTTCTCCAGTGTTTCCGATAAAGCCATTTTCTCGCCCTTCCTTTCTCCATCAATGATTTCACTGATATCAAGATGGTAGTACTCTGCAATTTCCACAAGCAAACTCAGATCCGGCATGTTGGAACCTGTTTCCCATCTGGAAACAGACCTGTCGGATACATTGAAATGCTCTGCCACCTGTGCCTGTGTCAATCCTTTTTCTTTACGAAGCGTTTTCAGAAACGCTCCAATCTTTTTCTGATCCATCCTGACCTCCTTTCATGGCAAATATTATCGAAATCATCCTTTAGAGTACACGACACAAAGCGAGAATTGTCGTATATATGCATTATAGCATACAGGAAAACACACTAAACGGACAGAAAAGCACACTAAAAAGAGATGCGAATTGAACTGACTCTCAAACCACATCTCTTCTTATGAGCTTATATCTCCGCATATCTGGTCTATTTCAACTCGTCCATGATTTCATCAGGTGCGGCAAACTCAATGGCTTCCTTACCTGAGATATGCTCAACATCAATCCTGAATACACCCATCCATGCTATCCTGTCTTTAAAAAGTTCATGAACACCCTCCTCAAAGCCTGTGGAATACTTTTCTACCAGCAGGTCAACGGCGTGGTGTTTCTCCTCCAGGTCCTCGATTATCTGCGCCTTTCCGAAAATAATGACACTACGGAAATATGTTGTGTATTCTTCCGGTACTACCTGGTCTGTTTCAACGACGCTCAGGGATACTTTTTCATGATTTTTCATGGCATCATACTTGTGGCCCGATGGCATGCCATGGAAATAAACAGCATTGTCTTTATAGGCGAAGCTTATCGGAACACCATAAGGATATTCATCATCACCCAATACGGACAAAACCCCGTGACTGGCTTTTGCCAGAATTTCCTCACTCTTTTCACGGCTCAAAATCTGTCTCTTATCCCTTGACACTTCTCTGAACATAATCTGTTCCTCCATTCAAGCTGCATCCAATCTGCATCCTTCTGTCCATTATGCAAGCTTATGTGCAATTTTGCCGTCAAAGACTGTCAGCAATACTTTGGCATCTCTGATTTCCTCGTGGGTGCAGTCAAAAAGGTTTCTGTCCAGTACGATAACATCCGCCAGTTTTCCTTCTTCCAGACTTCCCAGTTCATGATCACGCCCATAGACTTTGGCCGCCCCCATGGTGAATGCCTTCAGGGTTTCCGGCAAAGTAATATACTCATTATTATCTGCCCCTGCCGGTGAACCATCATAGTTTTTACGTGCAAGCGCCGCATACATTCCATTGAACTGGTTGTAGTAAACAACCGGAAAGTCTGTACCGAAAGCCATCGTAGCACCGGCATCCAGCAGCGACCGGAAAGGCCACTCATAGCGACACCGCTCTTCTCCCAGCCTGATTAATTTTTCATTGTTTTCCAACGGCAGATGTTCCGGCTGAGGAGATGCAATTACTCCCAGCTCTTTGAATCTCGGAATATCTGCCGGGTGAATATTCTCAATGTGTTCTACAGCATTGATCATACCATGCTGACCATTTACCTTAAGAGAATATTCGAAGGCATCCAGTGCCATTCTTACAGAAGCATCGGCAATGCAGTGAATTCTTACGGGAAGTCCCCAGGCATTTCCTGCTGCCACACTTGCATTAAGTGACTCCACAGTGTCGAGGGGAACACCTTCTCCACAAGTGTCCGGTCTGTCCGAATACGGTTCCAGCAGATAACCGGTGTATGTTGATGTGACACCGTCCAGAAAGCCTTTGAGACCTACAATCCGGAATGTATCCGAATTGTATTTATCCTGCCACTTCTTTGTCACGGCAAAGTCTGTCATCTTCATGAACTGCATGTAGGAATGCACTCTGGACTTAAATTCACCGGCTTCAGCCATTTCCTTAAAGGCATCATACCTCTCCCCGTAGTAATCATCATACTCATCGGCACTCATGTCGCTGATGCTGGTAACACCCTGTTTCGCCAGGCAGTCCATAAAATCCCGGGTAATCTTTTTGGTGTCCTCCTTGGAAAATTCATAGAACTTTCTCCATGCCAGTTTCATGGCATCCGGTTCATAGATCAGCCCGTTAAGTTCACCATTCTCATCTACCCCCAGGCTACCGGCACCGAGATCCATACCTACTTCATATCCGGACTCCTCAAGAGCCGGGGAATTAACCCAGTATGTGTGTGCATCGGCAGAATTCATGTACACCGGACGATCCGGAACTGCTTCATCAAGGGATTTTTTCGTCGGCAGAGGAGCATTGTTCCAGTTTGCCGGGAACCATCCGAACCCGCGAATTCTTACTTCGTCGGGATGAGACTCTGCATATTCCTTTATCATCGCTACAGCTTCCTCCTCCGAAGAAGAAGAGGTTATATCAATGCAGTGTTCGCTTTCGGCAACGGCTCCCCACCAAAGGTGGCCATGCCCGTCCACTAGTCCCGGCATAATAAGATTATCACCGTACTCCAAAACCTGAGTATCCTCCCCGGCGAAATCCATAATTTCATCTCCCGGTCTGACTGCAATGATTTTGTTTCCTTTTAAGGCAACTCCTCCGGCAAAAGGCTCATCTGCCATTGCAGTATATACTGCGTTACTCTTTAATATAATATCTGCGTTATTCATTTTTCATCCCTCCTATGGGAATGTCTGCTGACTATTTTTTCAAAGCCAGTCTTGCGAAATGTTCAAAACTCCAATCCTCAAAGCCGTCCACACTGTCCGTTACCTTAAGAAAGAAACATTTCGGAATCTCCCCGGTTTTCAGGGAATCTTCCACGCATGGGGAGCACCCCTTGTCGTGATTTGCCGGGTTAAACTCACATGTTGTGTCTGTGCATGGGCACCATGGTACTGTAATCATCTTTTTTCCTCCTTTTTTATTTATACATCAACTAATAAACCCTATTTATGATAGGAAAACTCCTTCCGCAGATGAATTCCGGGTTTTCCCAGAATGCTCTGCCGGCAGAGTCCCCACACCTTGTGCATCGTTGCCGTCATTTCGATGATGCTGTCGCCGATAAAGCGAACCACCATCAGATCCGGTGTGATTTTTCCGGCCGCCAGACGAACTTCCCGGGTGTTCAGCTCGTTTATCCTCTCGCAAAGGTCCTGACTTATTGACTCCGCATATGCATAGAATGTTCCGTTGGAAAGTCTCCCCTCCAGAAGCCCTGTCCTTCGCAGATCTTCCTCACCCGGCTCCATTGAGCAGTTGTCATAGAGCTGAAGCTCTCCATCTGCATAAATGCAGGTCTTTGAGGCATACCTTCTGTATTGAAAAACCTCTCCGCTGGCAACACGCCCTGCCGTCACCATATCTGCCGCAAACAGAACGCCGCCCTTTTCGATATGGAACTCATTTTCCTGATAAACTTCAGAATGTGCGAACGGTACATTGTGTTCCGGCAGATACTCCAGCACACCACCTTTATGAACGTACAGATCGTTCCGGATTCCGGCACATCCCTCATCCATCTTGTAGTATTTGCTGTTCCCCGGAGTCGTGACTATGGCATCGGTTCCCGCTTCACTTACAATAGAAGTAAGCAGACGATCGTGCTGCAAAACTCCCCCTGACGGATTCAGCAAATAGACGATAGCCGTGCCGTCCACATCGTAGTAGTGAGGTTTCAGAACCTGCAGAGGAATTTTGAAATACTGCTTCGCCATATATGTCCTTCCCCGGGCATTACGGCGGAAGATTATTGATATTTCGCCATTCGGCTTACTGTCCTTCAAAGAGCACATCTTCCTTAATCCATTTTATCACACTGTCAAGCCCGATACCCCGGTACATATCAGTGAAAACATAGGGCTTGTCGCCTCGCTGAGCTTTTGTATCCCGCTCCATGACCCCAAGGTCACTGTGCACATAGTCAGCTATATCGATTTTATTGATTACCAGCAAATCGGATTTCGTGATTCCGGGACCGCCCTTTCTCGGTATTTTCTCTCCTCCTCCCACATCTATGACGAAAATCAGGCCGTCAACCAGCTCCGGGCTGAAAGTGGCTGCCAGATTATCACCGCCGCTTTCCACAAATATAATATCCAGATCATCGATTCTGCCCGTCAGCTCCTCAATTGCATCCAGATTCATGGATATATCTTCTCTTACCGCCGTGTGAGGGCATCCGCCGGTTTCCACACCGACGATTCTCTCTTCCGGCAAAGCCTCTGTCCGCATGAGGATTAAGGCATCTTCCTTTGTAAAGATGTCATTGGTAACAACGCCGATACTGTAATCGTCCCGCATTTCTTTGCATAATTTTTCAATCAGTGCCGTCTTCCCCGATCCTACCGGACCGCCCACACCTATCCTTACAGGCTTTCTCATTTTACGTCTCCCATCTTAACTCATATACAATCTTACCGGCAGTGTCTCGTGTCGAATGCTGGCAATATCAAGCCCCGGGCAGAAGTTTGTAATGTCATCCATATCCGTTTCCAGACTTTTTTTAACTGCCATATCCATGACATGAGCAGATTCATAAAGAATCTTCTGTGCCTGGGTATTCCCCAAAGGAATAAGTTTGACTGCACTTTGCACCAGGGCATTTGCAGAGCCGTAAACGTAAGCACGTATCGCCGTCTCCGGATTAGTTCCCATGACTTTGCATGCGGCTCCATATGCCACCGGGTAGCTTACATCTCTGCCAAGAAGCTTTTTTACATAAGCAAAATCCTCGCTCCGAAGAATCTCCTTCATGATACGCATGAAGGCCTTTCCCATTCGCACCGCAGCTTCCCGGCTTTCCTTTGTAGTTTTGGATGCCACAGAAAGCTGTTCAAGCTCTGCCAGTTTTTCGGACTCTGAAGAGCCGGTAAGTCGGTAAGCTTCTCTGATAACCGGTCCCTCGCAGCTTCCGATGTTGCTGTCAAGAAAAATCTCCAGGAACTCCGTGAAAGAATCCTCGCCGGTAATTATTCCTTCTGAAACATAGGTCTCAAGCCCCCAGGACTGGCTGAAACCCCCTGTTGGAAAAGTTCCCCCGTTAATCTGTAAGAGTCTGTACAATTCCATTTCTCTATTCATGATGATGATGTTCTCCGTCATAAACAACTTTTGCCCGGATACCATTCAGCTTTCTCTGCGCTTTTGCACAATCAATTCCCAGCTTCTTTATTATACCCTCCATGATTTCATCATAGGCAACAAGGATTCCCTCATCCGCAATATACGCATCCTGATGCATATTGCCGACATTATATGCCGCGCGTGCCAGTTCTGTATCGCCAACAGGTCTGATAACCAGAACCTCTTCCGGTTCCAGATCCACATACACTATACGCTCTTCATCCGCATACAGCACCGCCCCCGGGAAAAGGTATTCCCCGCGGGGCAATGAAACGGCAAATATTTCGCCGTCTTCCGCAGTCAGCTTCTGATGAGGTCTGGCCATATCTTCATGTGTAACCCTTATCTCTTCCAGCCTCTTGTTGTCTGTACTGAAATCTCTAATGTGTCCTTTTGTTTTATCAATAATCATCGTTATCTGTCCTTATCTGTGTTATCTGAAAAAATATCTCTGGCAGAGACATACTTCCTCCACCGGCTCGCATGTCATATGCTCTCCGTCCGCATAGACCTTGTATGTTTCCGGGTCTACTTTAATTTCCGGCAGGTAATTATTTCTCACCATGTCGCTCTTGCGAAGTTCTCTCGTATTCTTCACCGGAAGGAACTTGCCTTTTGCCGCAGGGACCCTCTCCTCAAGACCGCTGTCAATTGCAGCCTGGGTTACAAAGATTCTGTTCAGGTTAGCGTTGTTTGCCGTCCCCAGTCCTGCGTACTGAATTCTATACAGCATAGGCTGAGCCACTTCTATACATGCATTTGTATCTCCGGAAGCGGAATACACATTCTGGCCACACTTGAAAAGAATCCACGGTTTTGCACCGAAGAAGGCAGGGTCGTACAGACAGAAGTCCGCTAATCTGCCCGGCTGCAGAGAACCTACATATTCGTCTATTCCAAACACTTTGGCTGCATTTATCGTGTACTTGGCCATATACCTGAGAATTCTTTCGTTGTCGTTGTCGCCTTTTTCTTCCGGCAGACGGCCTCTCTGCTTCTTCATCATTGAAGCCTGCTGCCATGTTCTGAGAACGGTCTCCCCTGCACGCCCCATCCCCTGTGAATCGGAACCGTGGATGGAGATTGCACCAAGATCATGAAGAACGTCCTCTGCCGCAATAGTCTCCCCTCTTACACGGGACCCTGCAAAAGCCACATCTTCCGGAAGGGACGGATTCAGGTTGTGCACAGTCATAATCATATCCATATGTTCCGAAATTGTATTTACTGTATATGGGTTGGTGCAGTTGGTGGATGACGGAATTACATTGGGTTCTCCCACAACTTTGAGAAGATCCGGAGCGTGTCCGCCGCCTGCACCCTCGGAGTGGTATGTGTGAATAGTCCTTCCTCCAAAAGCTTCAATGGTATCTTCCACAAATCCCGACTCATTCAATGTATCGGTGTGAATCTGCACCTGAAAATCATATTTATCTGCCACATCCATGCAGCATCTGATAACTTCCGGCGTTGCGGCGAAGTCCTCATGGATCTTCATTCCTATGGCACCTTCCAGGGCCTGCTCCTCTATGGCATCAGGCAAGCTGGAACAACCTCTTCCAAGGAACCCCGCATTTACCGGCAGAACCTCATGAGCATTTATCATCATGTGAAGATGTGCCGGTCCCTCAGTTTCAACGCTTGTAGTCTTGGCGCCGGATCCTCCCCCTATCATAGTGGTGATTCCGTTTGCCAGCTCTTCCCATGCCTGACCCGGACTTTCGAAATGAACATGAACATCTATTCCTCCCGGTGTCACAATCAGACCTTCTGCACAGACTTCCTCTGTGGAAACTCCGACAACCAGCCCAGGCGTGATATCCATAGTATCAGGATTCCCTGACTTGCCTATGCCTACAATCAGTCCGTCCTTTATGCCTATGTCTCCCTTGACAATCCCTATGGTGGGATCAATAATAGTTGCGCATGTAACTACAACATCGAGAACATTTTCCGGGTCTTTACTGGTCTTCCCTGCCATCTGACCCATTCCGTCGCGGTCTGTTTTGCCGCTTCCCCAGGTCATTTCATCTCCGTAATTTCCTTCACAGTAATCCTTCTCTATTTCCGCATAAAGTCCGGTGTCTCCCAGGTGAATTTTATCACCAACTGTTGGCCCATGAAGTTCATAATACTCCTTATGTGTCAATTTCACTGCCAAATCATTCACCGCCTTCCATTTCCTTCTTCATCCTACCGATAGCTCTTTTCTTTACTTCAGGATCGTGAATATTTCCCATAGTCCATCCAAGAAATCCGTAGAGATTGCCTTCACCCGCATAGGTTGTCAATGTTACTTCCTTTTCCTCTCCCGGCTCGAAACGTATAGCTGAACCTGCCGGTATATCCAGTCGCAGTCCGAAGGCTGCCTCTCTGTCAAAATCCAGGGCTTTGTTAGCCTCAAAGAAGTGATAATGTGAGCAGACCTGTATCGCCCTGTCTCCTCGGTTTGTTACAATCATGTTCACAGTCGGCTTACCTTCGTTTACCGTTATGTATCCGTCTGCAAATATTATTTCACCTACTTTAGCGCTCATGTTAAACACCCTTTCTCAATCAATAGTTCAGCGAAAGCAGCTCTTCCTTCGGAAGAGTCTCTTCTTTTGTTTCCAGCCTTATAGGATCGTGTACGGTAACAAGCTTGTTTCCGTCAGGGAACTGCACTTCAAACATAATATTAGGAAGCATGGCATCGGTGCCGTCCATAACATCTTCCCGCGAGATTATCTGTGCACCTATTTCCATAAGTTCCGTCAGGCTGTTAGTGCCTGCCCTGCCTCTTTCAAGCAGCTCATCCATGATAATTGCTGAAGCCTCAATGTAATTTAACTTAACACCTCTCTTCCATCGTCTTCTGGAAATTTCCGCTACGCCGAACAGAAGAACCCGCTCCTGTTCGTGTGTCGTCAGCTTCATATTTACACCTCCTGTTTATTTGATGCCTAATCTCCTCATCTTCTGATAGAGGAGCGGTCTGGCAATGCCAAGATATTTGGCGGCACGACTTTTGTTGCTGCCGAAGCGGTTAAGTACTTTTATGATTACATCACGTTCCGCCTCGTTTCTTGCCTGTTCTATAATGTTGCCTGCTCCGGAAAGTCTGTCTATGTCCACTCCCTTGCCAAGGCTGTTCATGCTTATGTCATCAACATGAATCACATTGTCCGATGTGAAGTTCATGGCACTTTCAATAACATTTTTCAACTGCCTGACATTCCCTTCCCAGGGCTGTTTCTTCATGAGCCTGATAGCTTCTTTGTCCACACCTATGATGGACTGATTGTTCTCGATATTCAGCTCATCGACCAGCACCTGAATTATTTCTTCTAAATCCTCCGGGTGCTCCCGCAAGGGTGGAGTCCGTATTTCTATAACATTAAGCCTGTAATAAAGATCCTCTCTGAACTCTCCTTTCCTAACCAGCTCCTGCAGGTCTTCGTTGGATGCTGTGATGATTCTGACATCAACGGCCACGGATTCATCCCTGCCAATGGGATCTATTTCTTTTTCCTGAAGGGTTCGCAGTAACTTGGGCTGAACAGACAGCGGCATCTGATTAATTTCATCGATAAATAATGTACCTTTATCTGCCAGTTCAAACTTTCCCTTTTTCCCCTTATCCAACGCACCCGTAAATGACCCTTTTTCATATCCGAAAAGCTCCGCCTCAAATAATGCTTCCGGAATGGAGGCTGCATTAATTTTGATAAATTTTTCTCTGCGCCTCGTGCTTAGATTATGAATGGCATGAGCGGCCAGCTCTTTACCCGTTCCCGTTTCTCCGGTAATCATTACCGTGGAATTGGTTTTGGCTGTGGAAATGATTTTTTGTTTAAGTTTTGTCATCACTTCCGATGTACCGATTAAGTCGTTGAGAGTATATTTGGTTCTTCCCAGCGTCTCGAGATTCCCCACGGTATGATTTAGGGCCTGATCCAGGAAAAGACGATAATCATCGGATAGCTCATACAAAACCTCCGAACCCTGCACTACATCAAACTCGCCGATACCTAAGCGCCTGCCGGTTTCATCAAAGATTGGGTACTCAACAGATATTCCTATGCCTACATAGGAATTGTAAAACACTGTAATCGGTTCGTTGATGTAAAGATTTTCCAGCATCTGAGTCTCAGGGAAAAAAGTGTTCACATGCTTGCCGATTACCGCATCGCGATTTATTTTGAAGTAGTCCGCGCACTGGTTGTTCATATAGGTGACTTTGCCTTCGAGATCAATCATCATCAATCCCGGAAGACTGTCAATCCACTGTTCCAGATCTGTTAGTTTCATTTCCATCCGTATCCTTCAGGTATATTGCCCTCAAAAAAGCGATTCTTTGAAACTGACGCCAGCATATTCAGCCGGCGTCAGTTGTAAGTCATTTATTATATATGGTTTTGTTAAGCCATTATTATTCCGGCTATAACAAATGCAACAACTGCCATAGCCAGAGGTAATATGAGAATCGGCCATGTGGTCCTTCTGTATTCGTCATTACTGATTCCTGTTGCCGCACATGCCAGTGTAGCCGCATCGCCATAAAAGCATGCGTGACTTCCGAATGCACCGGCGGAGATAATAGCTGCAGAAACCAGAATTGAATCTGCTCCAACGGAAGCTGCCAACGGTATGATAATCGGGAACGCGATGGCTGCTGTACCCCAGAAAGAACCGGTAGCCATTGCGATGAATGCACAGATCAGGAATGCTGCCACCGGCAGAACCTTGGCATTCAGAATAGGCTCAAACACACCGATTACAAACTCTGTAAGCCCAAGTCCACCGTTTGCTTCCTGCAGTACAAATGCGGAGATTACGATAGCGGTTACTATAACCATGCTCTCAAAGCCCTTCCAGCAGGTATCAAAGAACCTTCCCGGTTTCATAACCTTAAACGGGAGGTAAAGAACCAAACATGAAAGTGCCCCGCAGGTCATACCGATAAGGATATCGTTAAGAACCAGAGTTATCGTAATTGCTAATCCCAGCGGAATGATAAAGAACAATGGGTTAACCGGTTTAATATCATATCCCTGGAGCTCTTCACGAGTCTCATGATAGTATGGTGAGTGCGGATCACCGGCTTCCGCTCTGTCAGATGCTTTTTTCATAGGTCCCCACAGAGGAATCCATCCGAACCCGAATATCGGAACAACGAGTACAGCCGCAATCGGATAGAACATGAGCGGTATACAGGATATATATGCACCGAGACCTTCACCGGTCTCTGCCACGCCTACCGATTCAATCTGGGCAATCATGAAGATGGCCCATGATGATGCAGGAATCAGTACGCAAACCGCTGCGCCTGTTGAATTGACTGTGTAAGCCAGTTGTTCTCTGGGGATCTTGTTTCTGTCTGAGATGTCTCTCATGGCTGTACCGACACCAAGATTATTGAGATAATCATCTATAAAGACCAGAATACCCATAATCCATGTTACCAGAATTGTCATTCCTTTTGTTTTTGCCACTTTGGATCCCAGATCCGCGAATCCGAGAGCACTTCCGGATTCCTCCAGAAGCTTGGCTACAATGCCGAACATACCGAATACCAGTATGAACCAGGCATTCTCTGATACTATTTTCGTAAATCCGGCAAGGATTTCAGTCAAAAATTTTGCCTTGTACCCGAAATCCCCGCATCTATTAAAATTGCCGTCTTATTATCCTTAACCAGATAACAGTTTCCGCTGCTGCCGCTGGCCAGGGAACAGAATTTAACCGTCATAAAATCTCCTCTGATTGTACTTCTCTCCGGTAACAAACTTATTATACCAGTAAAAAAAAGTATGGTAAACTCTCCAATACTTACAAAAGCCCCGTTCAATACACAAGATTGAACAGGGCTTCGGTTAGTTTTTGTTTGCCTCTATCGCAGTTCTTGGCTTACAGCTCCTCTCTTCTTCGCAACATCGTCCATACGATGCCAATGGCTGACAGGAGTAATACATTAAATATTCCAATCAAGCCGTTACGGTCGCCGGTGCTGACTCCGCTTCCGTCTGCCTTATAGTCATTTGTGAATACGGCGGCATCCACTTCCTTGCCGTCAGCCGATGTAATTGTCCTCTTGAGTGACAGAACATGGTCTTCACTCTCGGTCACTTCGCACTTCGCAGTATATACCGAAGTATCATATTTGTAACCTGATTCACCGGAATTAAGCTCCGTTATCTTGTACTCGTATGTACCAGGTTTATCGTAAGTGATAAGTCCGAACCCCGTTTCACCGGATCCTACTATGGTGGCCGTCATGGAGGACTTGCCTCCTGCCGCTTCAGGCATCGGTGCACCCGTTGTCACGGCCTCCAGCTTGAATGTGAAGGTAGCTTTCTTGTTCGGTGTATCTCCGCGAATTTGCTTGATTACCGGAAAGTCTGTATAACCATTGTTGTACGCGAATTCGTTCCTGAAAGTGAAGATTGTATCTCCCGGTTTAAGATCGTCAGATGACCACTCGATTGTCATCGGACTGCCGTTGGATGGATCCGTAACTATGGCTTTTACGTTGAATACATTTTTATCATACTTGACGTTTGCAAGTGATCCAATGTCTTCGCGGATTGTATACTTGTATTCGCCTGCCTCCGTGAACATGATATCAGGGAAGATTATGTCCCCTGTATCATTGTTCTTGGCAGTCCCTACTTTCTTTCCTTCGGCATCCCTCATGGTAAAGGAGAACTCTTCCGCAGCAAGATCCCTGCCAGTAAGTTCCTTTTTAATCGTGTATGTATCCGTTACCGAGTCGTTTGTAGGTATCGGTATCAGCGGTTTATACTTGTTCGCAAAGGTAAAATACGGAACAGTTGCAGGATTCATCGTTACATCAATTCTGCCTTCCCCGTTATCCCTGATTGTAATCTTGAATGTCTGATCCGTATCGTTTACAACGTCGGGATAGCCTCCGCTCTCAATTACCTTATACTCAAAGGTTTTGCTCTCCAGAAATCCTCCATCCGGATCATCAGGATCTTTGAGGTCGTCAAGCTTGATGTTGATCTTGCCGAAGTTTACCTTTCCTGCAGCATCATTCTTAACCTTTGTTTTCTCAGGCATAGGTGTACCCTCAGGTGCTGTAATCTCGAAGGCAAAGTCACCTGCCTTGAGTTCCTTGCCGGTCAAGGTCTTGAAGCCGACAATTTCCTGCGTTCCTGTAGCATTGTATTCGTTATTGAATGTTGTATCCTTTGGATATGTTGCCTTTGCAACGAGTTTGCCTTCATTGTTATCCGTAACATCAACCTTAACGGTAATCACCAAATCATCATATGCGATTCCGTTAATCTCTTTACCGCCGTTTACTTCGGTTATCTCGTAGTAATGTGTGCCTTTTGCACTGTAGCTGATTGGGGAGAATTCAACATAGCCGTTCCCTTTATTTCCTATATTCTCCTCCGTAACGCCGTCTACATCCTTACCGTCCTCGTCTACCTCAACAAGCTTGAACTTGAACTGATCAGCTTTCAGCTTCATGTTACTGAGACGCTTCTCGGCCTTCAGGACAAGCGTTGTCGGCTCGGCAATATAGGTGTTAGTAAAGGTATTGTGTGCATCACCGTCTCCGCCGGAGTATTTGACTTCAGTGCTAAGCTTACCGGTACCGGAGTCAGTAACATTAACCACTACCGTAATTTCACGATTATCATAAACGACACCTCCGACACTTCCGGAATTCTCCTTTACCGTATACATATAGGTGCCGGTCGAAGTGTATTCTATGCTGCCGAAGTCAATCTTGCCGTCCGCATCGTTATTGACATTTGTTTTCTCAGGCATCGGTGTATTGTCAGGCGTCCCCGCAGCCTTGGATATTGTAAAGCTGAATTCATCCGCACCTAACGCCTTCGCTCTGCCGGTGAGACTCTTGTTGAGCTCTATCTGAGCCGTTATAGATTTCGCCTTATACGTATTTGTAACAGTCAGTGAATCCTCATCGGTATCGTATTTGACAGATGTACTGAGTTGACCCGTACTTTCATCTTCGGATACCTTAACCTCGACTTTGTGTGCTGTCTGGTCATATGTTACCCCCGGAATCTTATCTCCCTCCGAGGTGATTTCAGTGACGGTGTACTCGTATGTTCCCGGTGCATCGTATGTAATTGCCGGGAAGCTCTGCGTCCTGGCTGACTCAGTAGCAATGACCGTACAGTCCGCAGGCATCGGTGCATTCGTTGTCACGGCCGCCAGCCTGAATGTGAACGTTTTGTCTTTGAGACCGGCCTTTTCCCATCCATCCAGAGCCTTTGTAACAGAAATGTTCGCACTGCCCTTTCGATATGTGTTCTTGAACTTAACGGTAGCCGTCTTGCCTGCCTCAACCTTTCCGTCGCCCTTCTTAGTCACCTTGAGACCGTAGCCGGAAACGGCAGCAGAAGCTTCATTCTCGGTTACTGTGTATGTGCCGACAGGTATATTCGAAAGCTCGTATTTGCCGTCTGTGAATTCAGAATACTTGATCGTCTTATTGACCGTCGTATCAGTTCCCGGTCCCGTGACGGTGAACTCGGTATCGGCCGGAATCGTCGTGCCTTCAGACAAGCCTGCAATTTCTTTTTCAATTACAAGAGTTCCGACATTCAGTTTGTTGGTAACAGTAAAGCTGTTTGCTGCCGATGCATCGGCATTTACACTCTTATTGTAACCTTCAGGTATTTTCTTTTCATCTACTGTGTATGTTATATCCTGTCCGCCCGAAGTTTTAGGCAGGTTGTTCCAGCTGTGCTGCCAGTTGTTATTCGCATTCAGCGTTATTTCCTTGTCTGTGATTTCCTCCTTGTCACCGGTTCCGACCTGCTTATAGAGAGACACCTTCACGCTGTCAGGTCTCTTGCCATACAGGTCATCACCATCGTCCCATATTTTTTTTACGGAAACGGATGTTTCCTCATACTTGTTAGTATAAGCAATTGCATACTCGGCATTGCCCTCATTAACCGTGCCGCTCGCCTTTGCTCTGTCGATTGTCGCTGCAGAGCTCTCGGCCTTAACAAAGCTGAATCCATCCGGCATTGCCGAAGTGTCCTCCTCTACCTCATAAGCAGCTTCCTTTGACAGGTCAATTATGTATATGTATTCGCTCTTATTAATCTTGACGGTTATTTCTTTGTCGGAATCCGCAGAGAAGTAACCGGTATGCTTTCCGTCGCTCATGACAGCTTCTGCACCGGAAACGCGATTCGCAGATGTTTCAAATTTTACCGGTCCGTTACTGTCATTTATGGAGAACTTCACAGCTCCGTCTTTATCATTAACCTTAATCTTATAGGTAAAGAGCTGGTCAGGAGCAGTGCCGGTTTCAGCCGTAACTGACTTAGTTACTTTGACTCGGCTCTTGAGCACATTGGTCGCGGTTACCTTTGCTGCGCCGCCCGCAGGTGTCAGCACTCCATCTACAATCATCGGATGGAAAGTATTTGGTTTCATTTCCAGCTCATAGCTGTCACTGCCCGTTACCTCTTCGACAGTATATTTATGACCGGTTTCCAGAACCGTGTCATTTGCCTTCAGCCCCGGTGCCACATGAATCTGCGAAGACCAATTGTTGGCTTCATCCAAAGTGACTTCCATATATTTATTGCCATCCCTATTGACTTTCAGCTTGATACTGTCCGGACGCTGACTGTCGTCGAGGTCGTCCGTCCACTTCTTTTCGAGGGTAAGCAGACCATCCGTGAGAGGCATTGGCGGTGGATTTTTGATATCGCTATTCCCAAGGGTTTCCTTAGTGCCGGTGTAGACTCCGGTTTCAGGGTCATATGTGTAGGTGTACCCGTCAGCAGCTTCCCCACCCGGTACATAACCTGCCGGTTCTTCCTTGGTTGTCTTTGTCTCAATCTGGATGTACTCGACATCAGCTGCGGTATTGGTCTTAAGACCGTAATCGCCGCCCTCGACATCAATCTGTGCCTTCTCATCTTCCGACAGATCATCGTAATTTCTGATATTATTATTCAAATCGGATACCAGATCATAGGCAGCCTGTGACGGCCATACCGTAAAGCTTACGGTATAGGTGACTCCGTCCTCAAGCTCTCCGTTCTCAAGCCCTCCAAGATCCCAGGATACCTGGCCGTCGGAATAAGTTGCCGCAGGTGCACCTTCCCAATTTGTGCCGGTGCCGTAGCTGCCGCCGCTTCTCGTGTATGTAAAACTGTTCGGATCTATAGATGTCATCTGGGTCAGACCGTCTGTAATCTTAACGCCCTTGTACCCAAATGCATTGGTAATCTGATTGATGATGTTGGCAAAGGCCGCTTCGAGACCGGCCTGATCCGTTGCGCTGTAGTAATTGGTTTCAGGTGCTTTTGAATCTTTAACGAGCTTCTTCATACCGTCAACATTGCCGAATACTCCTATGCCATAGAAATTCTTTTTGGCATTTACAATTGACTCGGCCTGCTTCAATGCCCAGTCGTAGTTCTTACCGTTGTTGTCGGAATAACCGGAGCCGTAATACACCTTGCCACTAGCATTGTCCGTGTGTTTTTTCATCTCTCCTGTATCCCCGTAGCCATCCTTGGTGTTCCTGAATGTTGGGTCTCCGTCGGAAACAAAGATAACATAAGTTTCGGCGCCCTCGTCCTTCCGTGTTCCAATTTCATTGGCCGTCTTCAGAGCATCCTCCCAGTTAGTGCCGCCTCCCGCTGTCAATTCATCCACTCTAT
Source organism: Lentihominibacter sp. (assembly GCA_050953465.1). GTDB lineage: Bacteria > Bacillota > Clostridia > Peptostreptococcales > Anaerovoracaceae > Lentihominibacter. The sequence continues at coordinate 419,291 of JBMNMR010000002.1, forward strand.
TGTTAATTTCAGAAGCTTCAAACGTGGAACTTACCTCCGTCGTCGCTATATTATTGAAGGAGATAAGCGAAAACCGGATGTTGTCCGGGGCAGCAGCAGTGTTATTCTCGTCCAGCTGATTTACAAGATCTTTTACCGCACCTTTTGCGACATCGATTCTTTTTGTGATTTCATAGCGTGTGCCGGTGTACTCGCTATATCTGGAGCCAGTCCAGTAGTATACGGTACCGGTATATGTGTCGTCCTTAAGTACTTCTCGGGACTCTTTATACAGGCTGTGATAATCACCGTCTTTGCCTCCATATCGCCCCGTAGTGCTCTCTACATAATAGTTCATACTGCCCGAGGTATCGAGTATGATAATCACATCCGCCTTGTTGGACTCCATAGAATTTCCCGCCTTGCCCGTTACACTGAGCGACAGCTTATAGGTACCGTCACCATTGTACGTAAGTGTCTTCGCTGTGTCCGGCGGCGTTGTTTGCGGATCTGACATATCCGCAAAAACAGCCGGCATGCAGCAGATGATGCTCAGCACCAATGCTGCTATTAATATTTTCTTGTTTTTCAATCGTTTTATCATGTTTCTACTCCCCCAATGCTGATGGCAGTGTCAAATCCAACGCTTCCATGTATTATATAAACTTATTATCTTCCACCTAAATTCCACGTGTGTTTTTTATTAGCTTCAAAAATCACTATTTCACGAAGAATTTAGACTGCTTCTCACACATTGTAACATTATTTACAACCACCTTTCAATCATTTTTGATAAATCATTGATTTCATCTTTGCTGCAATGATACTTAATAAACTCTGCAAGTTATCCACAGAGCAACACTCAATTTTATTGATGATATTCTTATTATACCAGACATTTTTCATACACTCCCTTGTACGGATAGTTTTCCGACAACTTCATGATTACATATCTTGCGGTTTTGATTATTTTTGCTGCAAGAAATACATACTTCAAACGAAAGGTCTTTATTTGCTGTCTGTATTCTGAAGAGTCCAAGGAATCAAACTTGAACAACAAAAATAGGTTATATGAAAGCATCATCATTTGAAACACGGCTTCATTCGCCCAAAATGACTTTAGCAAGAGATGACCCACCGCCATGTCGTATTTGGCTTCTTTGATATAGTTTTCAGCATTACCACGCTTTTCATAGTATATAACTACTTTTTCAGAAAGCAAGGTAGTATTTGTTACAAAGAAAAAGTAGTCGTATTCGGAACCTTCTAAAAGTGATAATTGTGCTCTTTCTTTTTCTGGTTTCAGTACGCGAGATACGACAAATCTTCTGTCTTTTTCCCATTTAACTAATTTTGTATACAGTTCTGTAGTTTCTCTACCTTCTTCTCCTTTAACGAATACAATTGATGAATTCGTTGCTTGTGAGGTGAGTGTAGAATAACTTTTGGCTTTAATTAAATATTTGCATCCAAGAGATTCTATCGTTTCGATAATTTTTTCATCAAAGTAGCCACTATCCATTCGAAATAAAATTTCTAAATCGTCTGATTTGATGTTAGCAACAATTTCTTTGATCATTTCCGCAGCACCGTTTGCAGTGTAAGTATTGCCACTTCTTACAAATCCGGTAACATATGCTTTTAATTCGTCGCAAAATGCAAATTGGATATTGTAGCATCGGTTTCCCAGTTTCTTAGGATTATATCCTTTTGACGCACCTTCTTGATGACCTTCTACGTTAATTACACTACTATCAATATCAATCGTAATGGATGTCAATTTACTTTTAGTGAGCAGTTTTTTAAAGACTTTAAAATTAATGTCTCTAAACATTTGGGTTGTCTTGAAGTTGAAGTTTCCTAGAAACCGTGACACTGTTTCAGGTTCTTTTACGGAAATATCAAACTCGTTGACGAGGGGATCATTTTGAAGTAGCTTTAGACGTTCTAACTTATCAATGCCAATGAAGTGACCGCAGAGCATGGTCTTTATATGATTCATCTTGATTTTATTTGTTGAGTCATTATCAAATACGAGGTCATTTTCAATAAAATCAAAAATCCCATTGCTTTTTGCATTCTCAAGGAGCAGAAAAAGACCTGCATTTGATGTTAGATTCTTAGCTTTGAAATCAATTTTATTAATCATAATTAGAACCCCTTTTTACTACTTTTCTTACTATTATTTTACCATAGATCGAGTCATAAAAGCTGATAATTTAACATATTTTTGAGCACTTTTCTTTCACCCAATGGGTGAAAGCTGAATTTCGAAGGAACGCATATTTATCAAGGCTTTGATTATGCTTTTTGAAGTACTGACGTAGAATCTAGGAGGATTTCAGTAAAAAATTTTGCCTTGTACAGAATCACATATCCGACAACGGCACCCATTATTAGTGGTTCAACCGTTCTCTTTGTAAGCAGTGCTACGACAATTACAACTGTTACAGGCAATAAGCTTATAATTCCATAAGAGTCCATAATTCCTCCTTTCACTGTTAACAACGAATAATTGACATATAATATAGCAATTATCATGCCACATTTGAAATCATTAGGATATGGGGGGTTAGGGGTTCTATGACCCTTTTATAGTGTAATTATAAACTAACACTTTGTCGGTTTCAAGGGACAAAACGTATCTTTTGTCGCAATTTTCAAGGCTTTCTGACTTCTTGTAAGTATAAACTTACATGTAAGTTTATACTTACCTTTCTCCTCATTCTATAGTTCCTATCTTACAAATACTATTATACCCTCTTATTAACGATTTTTAGTTTCTGATTTAATAAATGGAAAAGTCTTCTCAAAAGACTGAATTGCCAATATATTGACAATTGTCTGAAATCATGCTAGCTTTGATATGCAAGCGGTTTATTATTTCAGGAAGGAGGAGGATATGAGTAAAAATTGGCACAAAAAACTGAAAAGTGCAGGAATTTTGATTCTTGCATTTGCCTTTGCCTTTTCACTGTCAGCATGCGGTGAAAAAGATGAGGCGGGCATGAAAATGGCATTGACAAATGGCGTAATCTACACGGTTGATGGAGAAGACTGGGATTCTAATCCTGCTGAGGCTTTGGTGATATCGCCTGAAGGGGTTGTGGAATATGTGGGAGATGCCAAAGAAGCAGATGAATTAATTGATGACAACACAGAGGTCATTGACCTAGAGGGAAAAACCGTACTGCCCGGTTTTATTGACTCCCATGTTCATCCCCCGGGAGCGTTGCTGACAGAATTGTATAATATCGACCTTTACACAGCTTTCAACAAAAAGGATACTCTGGACACGATAAAGGAATTCGTGGAATCGCATCCGGATGAGGAAATTTATTGGGGAAGCGGGTTTAACATGGGCATGGTTGATGAAGATGGAAATCCGCCATCAAAGGAATGGCTTGATGAAGTGTGTAAGGATACCCCGATGATTCTTACATCGAATGACGGACATTCGGAATGGTTAAATTCAGCTGCTCTTGAACTTTGTGGGATAGATGCAACTACCACGCATAAAACAGGCAATGTACATAAGGATGCCAACGGCGAACCTACAGGACTCCTTACCGATGCGTGGTCGCTCATAATTGTAGAACAGGAGTTTACTGCGGAACAAGAAGCTGAAGCTCTCAAGGCATTTATCCAGAGGATGCATGAATGGGGATATACGGCATTCTGGTCTGCAGGTCATTCAGTTGACTTCAGTCACTTCATTGAATCTGAAGAAAACGGTGAGTTCACCATGCATGCAAGCCTTTCGGCAAGAATGAATCCAAAAGACTGGAAGAAAAGCATAGAGGATGCAGATGCCCTGAAAGAGGAGGCTGAAGGATGTGAAAACATTAAGGTTGAATCTGCGAAGTTTTTTGCTGATGGCGTAATCGAAGGAGTTACCGGATACCTTAAAGAACCTTACGCAGCGGGAGCAGGCAAAGGATCTGATTATGTTTCCGAGCCTCTATGGGATGCAAATGATATGGAAGCAGCAATGACAAAACTTATGGAAAAGGGCTATGATGTTCACGTGCATTCTATCGGGGACGCTGCTACTGAAATGACCGTCGATTGTATCGAGGCGGCACAAAAAGCAAATGGAGATAAAGATTACCGAAACACAATTACTCATCTGCAGCTTGTAGACGACAAAGAGAAGGAAAGAATGGCAGAGCTGAATATAATAGGATCGGTACAGCCATTCTGGCACCTTAAGGAACCTGACTGGTATGATACAGTCGATGAACTGGTGCTAGGAAAAGAAAGGGCATGGACAGAGTATCCGCTCGGCTCTCTGTTCGATGCGGGAATAATAGTAACATCTTCAGGAGATTATCCTGTTTCCCCTGAAAACAATCCATTCTGGGCAATAGAAGCGGGTGTAACGAGAAACCTGAATAATGCAGATTACTATGGTGTTGACGACATAACCGATATTGATGATCCTCAATGGCTTCTGAATCCGGATGAAAGAGCAACAGTAAAGCAAATGATAGAAGCATACACCATAAATGGTGCATATCAAATGAGATCTGAAGACACAATAGGATCTCTCGCCGTAGGTAAGAGTGGTGACTTCATTGTTATCGACAAGGACATACTAAAAATTGATCCGCTGGAGCTTGATGCTATAAAAGTCCACGCAACCATATTCGAAGGAAAGGTTGTAAGCGGTGAACTGAAATAAATTCTTTGTTAAGTCAAGAGAGGCTGTCACATTCTTTTTTATAGAATGTGACAGCCTCTCAAACATTCTTAGACAGCGTTACTGCTGACAGTCTCTTTAAGAATTACATCATGTGCTCCGCCTTCAACTATACTGGTTGCGGAAACCAGGGTCATCTTGGCTTTCTTCTGGAGTTCCGGGATTGTCAATGTGCCGCAGTTACACATTGTGGACTTTACCTTCATTAGTGACTGCCTCACATTATCGCTTAAAGGACCTGCATAAGGTACATATGAATCAATACCTTCTTCAAACTTCATACCTTCATCTCCGCCCAGATCATATCTCTGCCAGTTGCGTGCTCTGGCAGAACCTTCACCCCAGTATTCCTTAACATAGCTGCCGTTAATCTGCAGCTTGTTTGTAGGGGATTCATCAAATCTGGAGAAATATCTTCCTAGCATCAGGAAGTCCGCCCCCATTGCCAGTGCCAGAGTCATATGGTAGTCATAAACGATACCGCCGTCAGAGCAAATCGGCACATAAATCCCCGTCTTTTCGCAGTATTCGTTACGGGCAGCAGCAACTTCAATTACCGCCGAAGCCTGTCCCCGACCGATACCCTTCTGCTCTCTTGTTATGCAAATGCTTCCGCCTCCGATTCCAACCTTTATAAAGTCGGCTCCCGCATCTGCCAGGAATTTAAAACCATCTCTGTCAACTACATTCCCTGCGCCAATTTTAACGCTGTCGCCGTAATTCTCCCTCACGAAATCCAGAGTTTTTGCCTGCCATTCAGAAAAGCCTTCACTGGAGTCAATACACAGAATATCAACGCCCGCATCAACCAGGGCAGGAATTCTTTCCTCGTAATCTCTGGTATTGATACCCGCACCAACGACATATCTCTTGTCAGTATCCAGCAGTTCGTCCGGATATTCCTTATGTGCCATATAGTCCTTACGAAATACGAAATAAGCCAGCCTTCCTTCTTTGCTCACAACCGGCAGTGCATTCAACTTGTGATCCCAAAGCATGTCGTTGGCTTCGCTCAGCGAAATCCCTTCTTCTGCATATATGAGCTTCTCCCTGGGAGTCATAAATTCGCTTATCTTTGTATCCGGTGACATTCTGCTGACACGATAGTCACGACCTGTAACTATACCCACCATCTTGCCTTCTGCGGTTCCATCCTCCGTGACTGCCGTGGTAGAGTGTCCCGTCCTCGCCTTTAATGCCAGCAAGTCTGCCAGAGTCTGGTCCGGTCTGATGTTCGTATTGCTCTGGACAAAACCGGCCTTATGATTCTTAACTTTTCTCACCATCGCCGCTTGACTTTTGACAGGCTGTGAGCCGAAAATAAAGGATATTCCTCCTTCTTTTGCCAGTGCTATCGCCAGTTCATCGCCGGACACCGACTGCATAATGGCCGATGTCATCGGGATGTTCATGCTCAGAGCAGGATCCTCGCCCTTCTTGAATCTGGTCACCGGTGTCTTTAGCGAAACATTATTAACCGTACATTCCTCCGAGGAGTATCCCGGCATCAGCAGATACTCGCTGAAGGTTCTTGACGGTTCATTAAAATACTTTACCATTTTTATCTCCTATCTATCTTTTCTTTAACAGCAACAGGCAGCGCCGTTATGAACCACGGCACATACACCCCGTTAAGTCTTTTGTAAATATTTTTTCTATTATACTTATTGTGGCAGGAATATTCAATAAAAACTGCCCCGTTTATTCAACTTAATCAATGCTGTTGGTGATTTTATACTTCCTTCGCGGACAATAACCTCTGTTTCAAGTAGTGGGTTCAGAACTTGTTCCAAAAATCTGCTCCTGCTCTTAAAGCGTGTCACGGCTTGAAGTTCTTTTACCGGTCTTGGAGATTCTTTTAAAAGCTCAATCACCTTCTCAGTGTCTGTTAATTCTTCTGAAGCCAAATCTTCTTGGAAAAGAAGATCAAACAGTCGTAAATTCAGGAACCCCGGATACATTAGTACGCCCGGTTGCTTTTCTTCTTCATAATCCTTATAGCTGTCAGCCATCGCTTGAAAACCTGTCCCACCCCGTTCCATAAGATTTGCGACATCCAGGCAGGCAGCAATAATGGTATTTCTGCGGACTGATGGAATAGAACCCAGAGGATATTCCTCATAATTCTTAGGTAACAACCACGAACACGGAGATACAATATCAATTCTGTCGATGAATATATCTACATCTATTTGCGTTCCGGCAATGGAGTAGTTCCTGTGTGCAATTGCATTTATCAATGCTTCACGTATTGCTATTTTTGGATACGAACGAATTTCTTCGCGCCCTCCATTTTGCATTTTCTTCCATCCGGTTTTTGTGTTTCGCTCAATAAAACCAATTGTTTCCTTAAAAACATCAGACAAGGAGCCTTTGAATCGTCTACTGTCAAGAACGTCTCCCGTTTTTGTTTTGCCTCTCCATAAACGGCAACAAATAAGCGAATCGTCGCCATCATATCCGTCTTTAAACATTAGGAATCCTGTTTTTGCGTAACCGTCCCTTGATACAATCTCCTCATTTTGCAATTCCTTTACTGTCGGTGTCGATGAGTCTTTTCTAAACTCCCCACAAAGGGTTAAGTAACTTGTCCATTCTGCCTCGTTATAATAGATTTCGCTTGTTTCATTGTCCACACCGAATTTTCTTTTCGATAATGAGATGATGTCTTCCGGTTCATTAAAATCACCTTCGCGATATCTGATAATGGAATCTGAAGGAGAAATATTAATTGCAAGAACAAATCTCTCCGCATCATCATCAACACTTCGTATCATATAGCGAATCTTAACATGGGGGAAAATATTTCTGTCATTGATTCGAGTAACAAGATTTTTTGTTTCATCAATTTCATCTAGACCAATCCCAAATGCTTCTCTGTTGTTAGCGACGCCAACAAACAGAATACCGCCATTGCTGTTCGCAAATCCAACAATCGTTTTCGCCCACTTCACCGGATTTTCTGGGTTCAGCACCGCTTTGAATTCATATTCCCTATCTTCTGCTAATATATCCGGAAATAATTCTGTTATCTTCATCAAAGCATTCTCCTTTTCTTGTCTTTGCACATTGTACCTAACATTGCCAAACATTTCAATAACATTACAAACATTTCGATAACATTACTAAACATTACAATATAACAACTGCTCTGACAAAAAATGAGAACTATTTCATAAACTTATCAATAGCGGCATTCAGCTCTTCGATGGACTTGTAATCGCCATCACGAACAGCATCAACTATACATGTTGACAGATGCTCTTTCAGCACCACCCGGCTTACACTCTGTACTGCAGAACCGATGGCGGAAAGCTGTATAAGAACTTCACTGCAATCCCTGTCATTCTCCACCATCTTTCTTACCGACTCCATGTGCCCGATTATACGGGACATTCGGTTTAAAACCGCCTTCTTGTTTTCGTGGACATGGCCCTGAGTATGATCGCGAGTATGATTATGTGCCATTTTTACTTCCTCCCCTGGGGGGATACGTGTTTGTCTCATTGTAGCACCCCCTCAAACCGCTGTATTCAAGCGGTTTAAAGATTTTGCAAAACCATCCCCCACCTAGGCTTGTATCCGGGGGATATGCCGGATACAATATATCACAATTGCTTATTGTTTTAAAGTGCCGGAGGCAAATTTGACTAAGGAAAGGTTAAACTATACAGTAAAAAAAGCATTTCAGCTGATACTTTCCCTTTTTGTACTTTCCCTCATGGTATTCTTTGTAGCCAGGCTGGCTCCGGGCAATCCATTGCGTGCCTATTACGGTGAGGCTGTGGAACGAATGAGCAGGGAGCAGCTTGATGCCGCTACGGAAAGGCTGGGTCTTGACGATTCCCTCATCACTCAGTACGTCAGGTGGCTGGGCAATGCTTTTCAGGGGGACTTCGGTATTTCCTTTCAGTATAAGCAGCCGGTGGTAGATATCGTCGGCAATGTTTATGGAAACACTATGGCTTTAGCGGGAGCTTCCTTTATTCTTATCTTTGTTCTGGGCTTGCTTCTCGCTATATTCTGCGTGAACCGCGAGGGGCAAAAGATAGATCGAATCATCTGCAAAATCGGTGTAGCCACCAACAGCATCCCTGAATTTTTCGTAGGCCTTATTCTCATACTGATATTTGCGGTAACACTGAATGCGCTGCCGATTAGCGGAGCCACATCACTTGGCGGCGGCGGGCTTGTCGACAGATTGATACACATGATTCTTCCTGTCAGTGCCATAGTTATTTCGCATCTGTGGTATTGCACTTACCTTATGCGCAATAAACTATCCGATGAGGTAAGCAAGGAATATATTCTTTTGTGTCGTGTCAAGGGACTGACGCGAAATCAGATTATGTACAGGCACTGCCTTAAAAATATCATGCCGTCCGTTATCAGCATTATGGCAATTTTTCTGCCTCACCTTCTGGGTGGCGCCTATGTTATAGAGATGGTATTTGGCTATCCGGGTCTTGGCAAGCTGGGTGTGGAAAGTGCTCAGTTTCATGACTACAACACCTTGATGGTGGTGTGCCTGGTAACCGGGGCGGCTGTAATAATAGCAAACATGATTGCACAGATAATAAATGAGAAGCTGGCTCCTCAGATTAAAGAAGAGAGGGGGCAGATGCTGTGAGGTTAAAGCAAAATCTTCCTCAGGGCTTTCCTGTGATTTCCATCACTATTCTTGCTGTTATTATCATGGGCTGTCTTATCTCCGACCTCTTCGTCCCTTACGATCCGACCAGAATGGACCCCTCTGAAATAAGTATGGCACCCGGCACCCGGCATATCTTCGGCACAGACACACTGGGACGCGATCTTTTTTCCGTCATCTGGTACGGCGGCAGAATTTCGCTGATTGTCGGATTGCTGGCTACGCTCATAAGCACTTTTATCGCTGTTATCTACGGCGCCGCTTCCGGCCTCGCTTCTGACCGTATTGACGATGTGATGATGAGGTTTACGGAAATAGTAATGAGCATTCCGCAGATTTTGCTGGTAATGTTCATCCAGGCCCTTATGGGGGACGCAACGGTCTGGTCCATAGCCTTTGTATTGGGAATAACAGGATGGATGGCAGTAGCAAAGATGGTGCGAAGCGAAGTAAGAGAATTGAGAACCGCCGGATTCGTTATGGCTGCACGAACCATGGGTGCCGGATTCTTCTACATATTGCGCGTACATCTGGTTCCAAACTTTATGTCAGCAATCATGTTTATGATAGTGACAAATATCGGCAGCGCCATCGCTATGGAGGCTACACTCAGCTTCCTGGGTCTGGGTCTTCCTATGGAGATAATATCCTGGGGAAGCCTTATGTCTCTCTCACAGCGTGCCATGCTTACCGACGCATGGTGGATGCTGATCATACCCGGATTGTTCCTGGTTGTAACCCTGATTTGTATAACCGAAATAGGCGAATACCTGCGAAAGGCGGGCAGACGCCACCGGTTGATATAAATGTCTGCTATCGTTAATTCAAGAATAGGAGTTTGTTATGAAAAAAACGCTGATTACTTTGCTCTGTGTTATCACTATATGTCTGGGGCTCGCAGGATGCGGAAGCTCTGATGAGACTTCCGACGGGAATGCACTGATATACGGCAGTGGTGACTATACTGCAATCAACCCTGCCCTTTATGAACACGGGGAAATCAACCTGCTTCTTTTTGCCGGCCTGACCGCACATGATGCTGAGAACAACGTTGTTCCGGGTCTGGCGGAAGAATGGAATTTCGATGATAAAACCAATACATACAGCTTCACTCTCAGAGAAGGCCTGACATTCCATGATGGCAAGCCACTGACGGCAAACGATGTAAAATTTACAATTGAGGCCATTCAGAACCCTGATAACGGTTCTGAAAATGCATCAAACTTTGAAGATATTGTAGCCGTAAATGTAGTTGACGACACACATATAGACATCGAGCTTGCCGCTCCCAATGAAGCTATGCCTGATTATCTGACCATGGGAATCTTGCCTGAGCACCTGCTTAAGGGTGAGGATATAACGACATCCGATTTCAATCAAAATCCTGTCGGAGCGGGCCCTTACAAGCTGACTGACTGGGATATGGGTCAGAGCATTACAATGGAAAAGTTTGATGGCTATTATCAGGGTGCTCCTAAGATTGAAACCGTTGTTTTTAAGATAGTTGAAGATACCGATTCGCGTGCTCTTCAGCTGGAGTCCGGAGACCTGAATTTCGCACAGATTACTCCGAAATCCGCCGAGAATCTGAAAGATGCAGAGGGTTTCACCATATATGATATGACTACTGCCGACTACCGCGGTATCATGTACAATTTCAACAATGAATTCTGGCAGAAACATCCGGAGCTGCCGGCTATTCTCAGCTACGGTATTGACCGTCAGGCGATTATAGACAGTGTGCTGCTGGGATACGGCGAGATTGCCTACTCACCGCTGCAGGCGGGACCTTACAACAACCCGGATATTGAAAAATATGATTACGACCCTGAAAAGACAGAGGCTTTGCTTCAGGATGCCGGCTGGGCAAAGAATGCCGATGGCCTCTATGAGAAGAATGGTGACGTGCTGAAATTTACCATCAACTGTTCCCAGGGAGATCAGGTCCGCATAGATATGGCTAAAATCTGTGCTCAGAATCTGGGAGATATAGGTGTATCCGTTAAGGTTGATTCCCCTGCGGAAATCGACTGGGAAGGACAGGATGCCTTCCTTGTCGGCTGGGGCAGCCCGTTTGATCCGGACGATCACACATATAAGGTTTTCGGAACTGAAAAAGGTGCCAACTACAACATGTATTCCAATGCCAATGTCGACAAACTGCTGACGGACGCCCGTCAGACTTCCGATAAGGCTGCTCGCACAAAACTTTACAATGCATTCCAGGTGGAACTCGCTGCTGATCCGGCATATACATTTATTGCATATGTTGATGCTATCTATGCAGGTGCTTCCGGCATAACCGGAATCACTCCGGAAACTATTCTGGGTCATCACGGAGTGGGAATTTTCCACAACATTCACCAATGGGAGATTACAGAATAGCAACATCCTGTCAGCTATGACCGATTTACTTGAAATCAACAATTTGATAGTGTCCTTCCAATCCAATTCAGAGGAGACGCTCGCCGTAAAAGGCGCGTCCCTCTGTCTTGGTGCGGGTGAAACACTGGCACTGGTCGGCGAGTCCGGATGCGGCAAGACGGTTTTATGTAAATCCATTTTGCGTATCCTTGACGACAGCGGTAACGTCCGCGGCGGATATATTATTCTGAACTCAGGCACTTCAATAATCAATCTTACTAATATGTCCGAAAAGGATATCCTCCCTCTGCGTAGCAGCGAGATTGCTATGGTATTTCAGGATCCTATGACCAGCCTGAACCCTGCTTTTTCCGTTGGAGATCAAATTGCGGAGGTTATCAGGATACATGGAGTAAGGCGGGAAGGTGCTGACGTTTCGTTTGAACGCCGCCCGGTTTCAGCCACCGAAGCAAAACAACGGGCTGTTGAACTGATGAAGCTTGTAGCTATACCCCATGCGGAATCCCGTTACAGCCAACGTCCTTACCAGTTCTCCGGCGGTATGCGTCAGAGAATTGTAATAGCCATTGCACTGGCCGGAAGCCCGAAGATTTTGCTTGCGGATGAGCCGACAACCGCCCTCGATGTAGAAACACAGGCGGAGATACTCGCCCTGCTTAAGGATGTACAGCAGCAGACAGGCGTAGGGATTCTTTTTATAACTCATGACCTCAGCCTTGTTGAAGGTATGGCCGATCGGGTTGCAATTATGAAAGACGGTGTGATTGTAGAAACCGGCCCTGTAGACACTGTCTTCACTGCACCACAGCACGAATATACAAAGAAACTTCTCGGTTTCCTGGACTACTCACGAGGAGAAGGGCATCACCATCGAAGCGTTACGCATTCGCATGAGCACACCCACAGCGCTGTTGAACTGGTCGGAGGTGTGCACGGGGACGTGGTTCTGGATATCCGCAGCCTGACCAAGGAGTTTTCCCACGGAGCCGTGCTGGACAATTTCAGTCTCACAGTATATGAAGGGGAGATTGTCGGACTGGTTGGGCGCTCCGGCTCTGGCAAAACAACCCTTGCCCGCTGTATCATGGGCATAGAAAAACCCGATTCCGGTGAAATCAGGTTTGCTTCAGACATTAAGAGACAGATGATTTTTCAGGACTCCGCTTCAGCATTTAATGATCGTTTGACTGTGGAGAAGATTATTGCCGAACCTCTGGTGGTTGCAGCTTCACGTCCGTCTCATCCGGTCATGCGCGAAAGGGTTTTGCATGTTATGAAACTTGTGGAGCTTCCCGAAGATTTTGCATCACGCAAGCCCTATGAGTTATCCGGCGGGCAGCGTCAGCGCGTTGCCATAGCCCGTGCCCTCATCACTGATCCCGATTTTATAATTGCCGATGAACCTCTCACCGGACTTGATGTTACCGCTCAGGCGCAGATAGTTCATCTGCTTAAACGCCTTTCAGAAACAGAGAGCTTGACTATTCTCTTTATTGCTCATGATTTGCCAATGGTTAATCACATAAGCAATCGTGTCATAGAGATGTGATTTCGGCTTGCTCTAGCACTTTCTCCGCTTCCTCAAGCTCTTCTTCGGAAAAAACCATAAACCCGGCAGCTCTCAGCATTTCCGTCGTAATTCCTGCCCCGGGTATTTTTTTGTCCTCAAAAGTTCCGTCGTATATTCTGCTGCTTCCGCATGAAGGGCTTTGCTCCTTCATTATTGCAAAAGCTATATTGTTTTCCCGTGCCAGCTCAACAGCAGCAACGGCACCTGCAATATATTCGGCGGTTACATCTGCACCCTTTCGGTTTATTATCCTGTCACCCACCCTCCGGGCATCAGGTCTGGGAACCGGCAGTCCACCGACAACTTCAGGGCAAACAGGAATCAGACGACCTTCTTCTTTCCATTTAATAAACACCGGATGGGTTTCCGCCCTGCTCCTGCCGTCATATCTTACCGGTTCACCGCCATACAGGCATTCACTGACCAGAATTTTTCTCATTTGATTTCCGCTTTCTGGTTTACTGTCCTTGAAAAACAGAATGCCGTAGCATCCTGTTTTTCGCACCTATTCTTCTTTAGATATCAACTTCGCTGCTACTTCGCAGCATTCGGAAGCGTCTTCCGAGTACGCTGTTGCACCAATCTTTTCCGCCCATCTTGAAGTTACAGGCGAACCCCCGACCATGGTCTTGAACTTGTCTCTGAGTCCTGCAGCTTCCAGCTTTTCCTCGATTTCCTTCTGCACTGTCATTGTAGTTGTCAGCAATGCGGAGGAACCGATGATGTCAGCATCTACTTCCTGTGCCTTGGCAATATAATCATCAGCAGGCACTTCTCTTCCCAGGTCGTATACTTCGAAGCCTGCAGCTTTCAGCATTGATACACAGATACCCTTGCCGATATCATGAACGTCACCCTCTACAGTTGCAATTACAATCTTACCCTTCCCGGTAGCTTCTCCCTGAGCAGCCAGTTCTTCGTCAACAGCATTTGTTGCAACACTCATAACCTCAGTAGCGAATATAAGTTCAGGCAGGAATATTTCTCCTCTGCCGAACTGATCCCCCAGTTCGTTCATGCCCTTACTGAATCCTTCCTGAAGCATTTCAACACAGCTGACTCCCATTTCTTTACCTTCGGCCAGGACTTCATTCGCCATATCTTCATCAGCTTCCACAATTGAATCAAATGCTTTCTGCATTAATTCTTCTCTTGTCATTAATTTGTTCTCCTTTCGTCCGTACAAAAACAGACTATTTGATTCCTGCACGTTCTTTAAACCTCTCAACTGAGTTGATCTTTATGTCCAGCACCTCTGCAATTCTGAACTTGGCAGCCATACCGTTATTCTCTTCCTTGCAAGGCTCTATATGACACAGTCCGATGCCCAGATCTCTTCTGATATCTGACATTTCAACCACATCACGAAGGATATCCAGACTTACACCGAGCTTTTCGGCAACATAGACTTTGGCTTCGTCGATTTTCATCTTTTTAGCGAGCTGCATACGGAGAACCAGATCTCCGGCTGTACGTACGCCGCCCATACCGGCACAAATACTATGAGTTGCCTCTTCACCCAGCGGATCACCAACGCCTACCTAGAAACCGTCTATCTTGCCGATTTCAACCAGTGCCTTATCCGCTCTGGAAATAATATCACTTGGCATGATTTCGACCATCGGCACACCGCATACGCCCATTCCGACGTCAGCGTGTACAGGGATACCGGCTGCGGCAGTGCATGCTTTGACGAACGTGCAGACTCTCGCCATGTTCCATGGGAAGCTCCTGCTGCTGTTGGTGTTGACAACCAGTCCGAAAATGCTTGCTCCTGCCTCTTCCGCCAGTTTCACCTGGTCATGCGGATACAATCCCGCGAGGCGTTTACCTTTATATTTAAGTCTGCCATGCATACCGAGAACGAATTCTCCCGCCATGCCCACTTCAACACCCATATCAGGATATCTGCCCGAGATTTCTTCACAGGCTTTCAGTGCCGCCAGGAAGTCCGCGTCTCCGGCTGCTCCGCAAGTGTCCAGGTTGATGCCGTCCGCACCTGCCTCGTACATCTTGTCGGCAACGAACACAATATCCCTTACGGAATGCTCCACTGCTTCTTCCTGTGCCGCCCATGCTTCCTTGATTTTACCCTCCGGCAGTAACGTCGCCCAGTTATCTACAGGACCATCCGGATATGTATAGAAACCAAGGTTCGGCATTGCACCATAGAACAGTGGTATCATTGTGTTGTTCAAAGCATGCTTCAGTGCTCCTGCTTCACGGTTTACAATTCCTTTGGCAGTCTTGTAGTTATAGTCTCCGTTTCCGATATCTACTGAATCACATCCGAGAACTCTCTCATAAATCAATGCTTCGCTTTCGCGGGGCAGAGGAATCTGGCTCTTGATGTTGATCTTGTGGGAACCGGCATCGTTAGTCAAAACAACCTCTCTTCCCGGCTCAACACCGACAACAGTTCCCGGCATAGTGATGATGTTATAGAGATGCTCAATCTCTTCCTCTGTAAGAGGGTCTATCTTGCCGCATTTAACAGCATCTTCAATGCCTAGGGCCATATCTTCACGAATTTCTGCTTCGGTCATGTGTACAGTTGTACCATCACCCATTCCGGTAAGGAATTTCTTTTCTTCAACCATATAGCCTCCTTTCTTTTTCTCTTTTTATTATAACTTGACTTCCTACTGCTCCTCTTCCTCCAGTTGCCTGTAAGCAACCTTACCTACAAGCGTAGTCGGCAGCACCTCTCTGAACTCGATGTCATAAGGCATTGCATATTTGGCAATGTTCTTCCGGGCATATGCCATAAGCTCATCCCTGGTCTGTGAATTTGCCGGAATTCCTTCCTTCAGCATTACAAAAGCTTTCACCTTCTGCATCTTGTAGCTGTCGGGAACCCCTATTACGCAGCTCATGTGAACCTTCTCGTGAGCATCGAATATATTTTCAATCTGAGCCGGATATATGTTGTAGCCGGAGGAGACAATCATCCTTTTGATTCTGCCTTTGAAATAAATGAAACCATCGTCGTCCATTGTTCCCAGGTCACCTGTGTACACCCATGTAAGACCGTCTTTGTGTGTCCGCAGAGTTTCTGCCGTCTCTTCAGGCATATCCAGATATCCCTTCATTACTGAAGGCCCGGACAGAAGGATTTCCCCCTCTTCGCCATAAGCCATTTCTTCTTCGGTTCCCGGTTTCACGATTTTATAATATGTATCAGGGAAAGGCACACCTATACTTCCTTCCTTGTGCATTGTGGGCGGCGTCAGGCAGGATGCCGTTACACACTCTGTCGTTCCGTATCCCTCGCGAATCTGGATTGACGCGCGATGATCATAGAGGAATGCATCGAATTTCTTCTTCAGCTCCACCGAGAGAGAATCGCCTCCGGAGAATACGCCCTTCAGTGAAGACAGATCCGCTTTCTCCATGGAAGGAAGTCTGAGCAAAGCCTCGTAAAGCGTCGGTACACCCGCTATGAAATTGCACTTGTATTTTGTTATGAGCCTGGCATAGCTTTTGGCTGTGAAACGGGGCACCAGTATACTTCTTCCCCCTTGAGCAAGCATGGTATGAATGCAGACTCCCAGACCGAACCCGTGAAATATCGGCATTGCCGCCAACATCCTGTCTCCCGGGCGGAACATGGGATTCACGCTTATAACCTGCTCGGACAGAGCATTGAAGTTCATATTGGAAAGAACTATTCCTTTGGTTTCTCCCGTGGTTCCTCCGGAGTACAGGATTACCGCCGGGTCATCTGCCTCGCGGTCAACGGTATAGTTTCTAAAGCTGAACTTACCCAGATTCATGAATTGTTCCCAGGAAATAACAGGTGCATCACTGGGAATCGGCTTAATCTTTCTGCCCTCCGTCAGCATATATCCTGCCTTGATGGATCTGGAAAGTTCGTCTTTGATTCGTGCAATTATTACGTTTCTTATTCCTGTATTCCCGCGTATCGCTTCAATCTTATTGTAGAACTGATCCAGTGTCAGGATAGTCGTGCTGCCGGACATATTCAGATATTCTTCTATTTCCTTTTCGGCAGACAGAGGGTGAATCATGTTGGCAACCGCACCCACCCTGTTTATCGCATAGAGCATGAAGATGGCCTGCGGGCAGTTAGGCATGGCAATGGTAATTCTGTCCCCCTCGCACACACCTATGGTCCGAAGGGATCGTGCGCATGCATCAATCTTCTCCAGAAGTTTTTTATATGTGGTTCCCCTTCCCATAAAGTCGAATGCCACATTGTTCGGGAACTTCCTCGCAACCTCCGCCAACTTGTCGTACATAGTGCCGTTACTGTATTCCAGTGTCCGGGGCAGTTCTCCCAGGCTTTCAAACCAAGGCGTCTTTACGCTCTCCGGAATCGGAAAGAGCTTAATGTTTTCTCTGCTGTATAGCATCAGTATTCTACCTCCTCACTAAGGGCTGTCTCCAGCAGTTCAGGGTTTTGCAGAAGCTCCTTCATAAGTCTGATTGATTTGGAGTAATAATATCCGTCCGCAAGTCTCTCATCTATAGTTATTCCCAGCTCAACGGAATCCTTCATCGTATAAGTTCCGTCCTCTTCGAAAAAAGGTCTCATTTTTTTCTCGCCCACTACCACAAAAATTGAGTTGGTCCCCCAGTTTGCCAGATGGTGGTACCCGCTCTTGAGCTTAATAGAACCCAGATTGGACAGAACCACGGAGGTGTAATAGGGATCTGTTGCCACAAAGGCCTTGGGAACTTTGCCATGCACGTTAAGTTTACAGACAAGCCATGCCACAAATCTTACCAGGAAAAACGGCAGGCTGCTGACCATAT
This sequence comes from Lentihominibacter sp., assembly GCA_050953465.1. Taxonomy (GTDB): domain Bacteria; phylum Bacillota; class Clostridia; order Peptostreptococcales; family Anaerovoracaceae; genus Lentihominibacter. The sequence continues at coordinate 437,357 of JBMNMR010000002.1, forward strand.
CCATGCTTGCTGTGGAGCTGTCCTTTTCTCCGTTTTTAAGACTGTATACCTGCTTCTTTATCTGCTCGCGAATGGTGTCAATGTTTTCGTCATCTCCACCCCTCACTATGGCCAAAGCCTCGTCACCCGTATCGCTGAACTTTTTTTTAACTACGAATGACGATGTGATTTCATTTCGCTGGTATATTCTCTTATTGGCTATAAATCGATTAAGCTGCGGTCGAAGGCGAATGGTCTTCATCATCGCTGTAACGATTACATGAAAGAGTGTCATCTTGAAATAATCGGGAATTTCTCCCGGCGAAGCAGAAGCCTTGGCCTCCGCTTTGAAAACTTCATTTTTTCTTTCAAGATACTCGTTTATTTTTGTCAGATCGATTGTTTCCGAAATATACGCTTCGTTATCGCATCTGTTGTGAAACAGAAGCGGTGTGATTATGTGAAGCGAATCCAGCTTCCTGACAAGTTTCCCGTCTCTTCTTCCCATGGTTGGTCTCCTTTTCAGACTGTGTTCTTACGGAACCGCAACTCTCTCTTTGGTTCTGTAGATATAGTCCCTGCTGCTTCCTATTGTATTCATCAGGATTACCAGATATCCGTCATCAACTACCACACTCTCGATTTCACCGATAGGCACATAGTAGCTGCCCAGATATTTTTCGTCGGAAATCCTGTAAAGATCTATATAACTCTTATTTCCGCTAACCCAGGTGCATACAAGCACAACACCGTTATATGCACCTATATCCTGAGCATGATTGTATCTGATGGATTTCCATATGAACTGCTCTTTCCTGAATTCGCTGTCGAGAACATAGATTTCGTTTCCCTTGGAAATATAGTATTTGTTATTGGTTTCATCATAGGCTATGCCCGATGCATTTCTGGGCAGATTGAAGCTGCCCGCTGATGAGAAATCACTCTCTTTAAACACGGTGCATTTCGGCGATCTTATCTTCTTGTGGGTTCTCACCGTGTATATGTTTCCTGTGTTGGGATTATAAGTACTGCCGTTGGCATGTCCCATACCCGTAACGGATTTCACTCTCTGCATCTTACCATCCTGACTGTAGGCAATGAGCTTGCCGCTGGTGCCACCGCGGTTAACATAGGATACTATATATTCATGACCGTTGAAGCTCATTGACTGGGGAATATTGGTATTACCGCTTCCGGTAATTGTCGCCACCTTTTCCAGGTTGTTTCTGTCCAGCGTAGCCAGGTTCTTGCTGCCGGAATAGCTTTTGGCTTTTTCCGAACAGCCGGTTATATGAACCGCATTTGATTTCTTTCCCTTAACGGTTCTTTCTCCCAGGGTGGTTACACCCTGAAGTTTATAAGTTCCTGTCATTCTGGTAACTTCCGTTGACTTATCTCCGCCGTCAACTATGGAAATCTCTTCGTACTTACCCGTTGCAACATTCTTCCTGAGCACATGATACGACTTGGCATCTCCGGCACTTTTCCATGTAAGCCTGGCTCTGCTGTCGGAAATATTCTTAACCTTTACCTTGGCAGCTTCCGGCTTTTCGGAGTACACGCTCACATTAACCGTCTTTTCCGCAGGCTTATGTAATCCGCTCTCAATAGCCTGGGCTCTTATGGTTGTCCGACCCGGACTATTGAACTTTATTTCTCCCTTATCATTGACTTTTGCAACAGAACTGTCATCGGAGGTATACAATACCGGATTTTCTGCGGAAGCAGATATAGCGTATTCTGTCTTGGGGAATCCTTCCAGCACTTCAGGAAGTGTCTCGGTTTCACCTTTGGTATTGACCAGATCCACTGTTACTTCCTGTTCGAATTTTTCAGGCGTTATTTTCTTAGTGTTGGCTCTTGACTGGTGCCCGTTTTCATACTGTGCCACGACCTTCACCTTGTATGTCTTTCCGAGCGCCGCATTCTCTATGGTATAGCTGTTGGTTTCCAGTTTGGGATAAGTAGCCCTTTCTTCTTCCATACGGATCATAACCACATATCCCTCACACTCCATCTCATCCCATGTAACTTCGATGCTTGTCCCCTTCTGCACCAGCTTCAGATTCTTAACGTGCTGGGTGATTATTTCAGGTCCTTCAATCAAGATGAGCACACCAAGTCCCAGGACTATGGCAATCATCAGCCCGAATAAAACTATCAATATCTGGTTGTAACTTGATATTTCTTTCTGTTTCAATGTTATAAATACTTGTCTTCTAATGCTTGTAATTCCAGATTTCCTTGTACTGTCTGTATTTTTCCAGAGATGAACCGCTGTGCCAAGGAATGAAACCTCCGTCAAGGCCCGCTTCATAAAGAGCATCAACCTGCACCTTCAGCTTCTCTGTATCATAATTTACCGTTGGATTCCAGTGAGGTGTATTATATCCGGTAATCCATGTACGGGCCACTGCCGGTGTCGGTATCTGCTTCTGACTTCTGGCGGCATTCTCTGCCCACATCTTCATTATTCCCTTTGGATTGGACCAGGTGTCCACATCTCTTCCGTAGTGATCCGTATAAGGCATGCTGCTTATGGCATCCACCACATTGGAAATGGCCGGCCAGTACTGGCCGTATGCCGCTACATATCCGTCGGAACATTCTCCGAACACATCCACGGAGAAATATGCCCCCGCTTCATGTATCTGATCCGTCGCATAAAAACAGAAGTTTTGGATGGCTTGTGCCTTATCCTCTCCGTACTTGTTTCTGAAGTCCGTATTGCCTGCCTTGGAAAGTTCATAGGTTCTCTCAGGAAATCTCACATAGTCAAATTGGATTTCATTGAACCCCATGAGCTCTACTCCCTCTATGGCCAGAGATACATTGTAGTACCAAGCATCTCTGCTGAATGCACTTGGCCATCCTATTACCGTATTTCCTGCCTTGATGCAGTCCTCCGGATTATCCTTCGCATAGGATTCATCGGTAAAGCAGGCTATCCTTCCTATGGTGTATACCCCTGCATCCTTAAATTTATTTACCTGCTTCTGATACTCCTCTACGGTGTTCGCTGCATGTTTATATGATGTTGGGGACAGTTCCTTTGCTACGGGCGATTTGTATGCCAGGATTCCATCCTTGATATCTATTACAACCGCATTGCAGTCGGTCTCCTCAATCAGTTCAATATATTTATCCGCCTGCATTGCAGCAGCCCAGTTCAGATACATCCCTCTGGCTTCCCGGCAAAACTCATTACCCTCAATATCCGGTCTTTCACAGGGATAGTAATCCAGGTCTTCGCCTCTTCCCGCATAAAGCTCCATATGATATCTGGACTTTTTAGCCTTATCGTATTCGCCGTTTTCGTTATAATATTCGTCGGCTTCGTCCTGGGTCATCACAACATATTTGCCGTAAATATATCCATTGGACACATCTTCGTTGTCGGGACAACTGACTTCATAGCGGTTGACTACTCCATTATCCAGAATTTTGTCGTAGCTCTCTACCTTCAGCTTCGTCCCTTTATGAGCAAAACCCGCAATCCCGGCTCCCGATTCATTCTCATAGATTGTTGCCGGTGTTCTCACATAGACTTCCTTTTCCTGCACAACCCCGTTAATATCATCGGACAGATTTCTTTCATCTATATAATAGGCAACTGTTTCGCTTTTTCCGTCTGTTTTGGTTTCCGCTTCAATTTTTACATATCTTATACCATTGCGAACGGAGCTTTCATTTGTGTTAACAACTTCGGTTCCCCTTTGGATTGTCGTTTCTTCCTGCCCGGAACCAAACACCTGAATCTCCGGCCCGGCACCTGCAACAAATGCGGTTTGCAACACAGACGGCGGACCAATATACACTAAAACCGCGACGGCAATAATAACCGTCGCAACAGCTGAAATAATTTTTATTTTTTTATTTGAATCATTTACCATCTTATTTCTTTCTCAGTATGTTCGATGCCAGGTATGCCGCCCCGAAGCCGTTATCGATATTAACAACACCCACTCCCGATGAACAGCTGTTCAGCATAGTAAGCAGTGCTGCCAGCCCTTCAAAGCCGGCTCCGTAGCCCACACTTGTCGGAACGGCTACAACGGGAACATCGCAAAGCCCCCCTATTACGCTGGCCAGTGCCCCGTCCATTCCGGCAATCACAATCACCACATCCGCCGCCTGTATTCTCTCCAGCTTGTCAAACAGCCTGTGAATTCCGGCAACTCCTACGTCGTAAATACGATCCACATGATTACCTATTATTTCCGCTGTAATTGCGGCTTCCTCGGCAACGGGAATATCAGCCGTTCCTGCCGTTACTACGGCAATATGACCGGCACCGGGATTTTTATGCATGTTTCCGTTGGAAAGAATAATTCTCGCCGTTTCGAAATAAACCGCTTCAGGATCCACTTTCAGAACTTCTTCGTAAACCTCCCGGCTTGCCCTCGTCGCCATTACGTTCCGCGTACTGTCTTTCATATATCCTATAATCTCAGCAACCTGCTCCGGGGTCTTCCCTTCGCTGAGAATCGCCTCGGGATAACCCGTTCTCAGAGCACGATGATTATCTATATTGGCAAATTCCATCTCTTTATAAGGCAATTTCGTCAATATTTCCATAGCTTCATCATCGGTTACTCTGCCGGTTCTTATGTCTTCAAGAAATTCTTTTAAATACTTATGATCCATTCTCGATCCTCCGTGATTTTGGGTCAGCTTGGAATATTATAGCATGGTTCGACCCCCTGATGAAAGTAATTGCACCAAGAGTTATTGAGATATAAAAAATGCCTTCGAACCATCCTGCCAGGACATCGGTTGAATAATGCACTCCCAGGTATATTCTCGTCAGCCCCACAAGAAAAGCAAGAACTAAACAGGCAGCCAGCACTGCAGTTCTTTTCCTGCTGTATGACACATATTTCAGAACAAGCATAAACAGCAACCCGTAGGTGGCCATGGATGCAACCGAATGTCCGCTGGGAAATGAAAACCCGGGCTCGCTCATTAACCAAAGTGCTTCGTCCGGACGGGGTCTCTCAAATATGTTCTTAAAAATGTTATTAAGGAAATACTCTCCCAAAGCCACTATGGTAACCGGAACGCCTATCTGCAATCTGTACCTGCTTATCAGCAGCAATACGCAAAGAGCCGTAAGCACTATCCGGTAGCCGCCCTCCGTAATCACTCTGGCAAAGACATTCAGCCCCGGGTTTCTCATGGAAAAAAAGAACTCCTGTATCTTAAGATCCACTTCGGGAATTTTTTCTGCGTTTATAACAAACACGAAGTACCAAAGATCAAGAAAGAGAGCCAGTGCCAGTGCAGCAACGATTCCGTAAGTTATAAGGTTTCTCTTGTCGTTCATGGGCTACATAATGGCGAAAAGCATTTCCAGCATTTCAAGATCCGATTCCGTTACACGAATCCCCGTCTTGTACTCGGTTCCGTCAGGGTAGCGTACCGCAATGGCGACCTCGGCATCTTCGCAAAGCCCTTTCTCCTGAATCTCGTCAAGAAACGGCTGCACCTTAGGGTGATTGTTCATAAATGTTTCTCTGGCTTTTTTGGCCTTGAACATCGTTTCAAAGTTTAGCATATTGCTCCTTTCGGTATTTGATTGTATAATAATGCCATGAACAGTTTAAGTAATTTATTCTCTTCCTTCATATCGGTCGGCCTGCCATATATACTGCCATGGATTCTTGTTATCATGACCAGCATGCTCAAAAACCGTATAGGCAAAAAGCGTGACTCCTTCTGGTACATAATTACCGTACTGCATTATATTGCTATTGCCGGGGTGTTCATTTCATTGTTTGCTATCTATTACCGTTTAAGCTTCGGCAGTTTCAGATGAGCTGTATTATACTACATATCCGGATTTTCTTTAATCAACAATTTCCCGTATATACATAGCGGAGGTTCTCTCTGGCCATCTCTGCTATTCGATAGACTTCTCTGACAGGAGTCGGTTCTTTTTGCGACATTCTGTGCCGAGGAAAAAATCTGGAAATATGAAGCGGTATTTCAAGGTCAATGGATGCAATCCATTCAACCATTTCCCTCAGATTTCCAATAGAATCCCCCGTAACGATCAGAGTCGTAAGTTCCACATGGCACTTGGCGGCCGCTGTTCTTATAAATGCCTTTACCGTCTCCAGGTCACCGCCAAGTTTCCTGTAATACTCTTCACTGAATCCTTTAAGATCTATGTTCATGGCGTCAACGACTTCCAGCAATTCTTCACACACAGTCTGCGAGAAACATCCGTTTGTCACCATGACGTTTTTCATTCCCGCCCTGTGAATCAGTCTGCCTGCATCAATTATATATTCGTAGCATATCCCCGGTTCATTGTACGTAAACGCAACGCCGATATTACCGACATCCATCAGCTCTGCAGCCTTCTCCGCCAAAGTTGAAGGAGGAATGAAGTTCCATGCAGTCTCATCTTCGCCTCTCATCGCTATGTCCGAATTCTGACAGAAAGCACAATTCATGTTGCATCCAAAAGAACCCACTGACAGGATCCGGCTTCCCTGATGAAATCTGGCAAGAGGTTTTTTTTCTATTGGATCCAGAGCGATGGATGTAATCTTCCCGTATGCCGTGCACTTGATTTTGCCGCCTACTGCAGTTCTCGCTCTGCAAAATCCGGTTTCACCTTCGGACAGACTGCATTTTCGCGGACAAACTTCGCAAACAATTTTTTCATTCATATCTCTCGCCTCACTGATGTCTTACGACTTCAAATCTTTCCAGCTTTACACCTTCCTCCCCGGGAGCGATACCGGCCTTCATTTTAGCTATGTGTACCTGATACTCCGGTGTATCCACGCCATCAAGGTTCGGAAGCAGAAGTCCGCGCCGGCTGCCTTTGGTTACAATTACCCCGTACCTCTTTACATCCAGATCGTCTATTGACGATATTTCCTCCGCATCGCCCAGAACATCAACACTTATTTCCAGCTCAGGCAGCTCAGACATTTCTATGGCCGGAAATCTGGGATCCCTTGTTGCCGCACTCACGGCATTTTCTATTATCTCATCGGCCAGATTATCACGGGTTGCAGAAATGGTTCCTATACAGCCCCTGAGGTCTCCGTTCTTATGAATGGATACAAAGGCTCCTGCCCTTCTCGACCTCATTTCTGGCGGCACATTATCCGGCAGGGCAAGAACCTTTCCTGTCTTCACATAGTTCTCCAGGGATGTTCTGGCCAGTGCCACATAAGGGTCTTCCCCTATATGGTGTGCCGTAATTCCGTAACCTACTCCGAAAGGTCCTTCATAGGAAAGCTTCCGGGATCTGATTTCCACGCCTGCATCTTCCGCAGCTCTTTCCAGTGCCCCGGACATCATCACAAATCCTCTGTGCCCGCACTCTCCTGCAGAGTTCAGAAACTCCTCCTCAATTTCCTGCAACCGGTAAAATGCTCCGCTCTCCATTATTTCCATCAGTCTTTTATCGTATTTCGGCCCCTCTTCTCTGTATCCGTAAGGACCGTCCGCCTTAAGATAATGAGACAAGTCTCCACTGGCTATTATTACTGTTTTCCTGTTCAGTTCCGCTGCGGTCCGGGCTATGGCTTCTCCCAGCTGATAGTGAGTCTGCAAGGGGAGTCCTGAAATTCCTATGGAGACCACCTTGTAATTTTTCTCCATGTTATTTCTCTCATAGGCTCTTTCCAGGAAATACATAGGTATCGTTGTTCCGTGATCGGCATCGCTGCCGGAACCTCCCTCTGTACCCCACAGTTCTCCACCGACTTCAGACAGAGCATTTGCGAATTCTGCATCACTATCCGAAGTCACTCTTATTTCCGGTGCACGAAACCTGCCAAAATCTCCCGCTATCTGTGCTTCCGGTCTGATATGTATATAGTCTCCGTAGCAAGTATTGTGTGGGGATATTATCACAACCGTCTCCGGCAGCAAATCTGCGATTTCCTCTGCAACTTTCTCATATGCCTCTGTGGTATTATTGATTTCCTTCTCATCACCACGACCCACTTCCGGAATGATAAGCGGTGGATGAGGCACCATATATCCTGCTATTACCGACATGACTTCTCTCCTTTCTTCTCTGTGTATTATATTACATTAGCGGCGGCAAGTGTCAGCGTTACCGGGCAGTGATCGCTGCCCATAACTTCCGTCAGAATTTCCGCTTTTTTCAGCCTGTCATTGAGTTCCTCGGATACTACGAAGTAGTCGATACGCCATCCTGCATTGTTGGCTCTGGCATTGAAGCGATAAGTCCACCAGGAGTACACACCTTCCAGATCAGGATAAAAATATCTCCAGGTGTCTGTAAATCCCGCTTCAAGAAGCTGGGTCATCTTAGCTCTTTCCTCGTCGGTAAAGCCGGCATTTTTTCTGTTATTCTTCGGATTCTTCAGGTCTATTTCCTTATGAGCCACATTCAGATCACCGCAGACAATTACCGGTTTAGGCGGTCCGCTTTGTCCCCTGTCGCCGGTTGTTCCCGCTTCAAGTCCCTTGAGATATTCACGAAACGCATCATCCCAGGTCATCCTGTAGTCCAGTCTTTTAAGTCCGTCCTGCGAGTTAGGTGTGTAAACATTCACCAAGTAGAAATCTTCATATTCGCAGGTTATCACTCTGCCTTCGCGGTCATGTTCATCAATTCCAATGCCGTATGTCACGCTCAGCGGCTCTTTCTTGGTGAAGACCGCCGTCCCTGAGTATCCTTTTCTCTCTGCCGAACACCAATATTGATGATACCCATCAAGAGGTATCTCAGCCTGACCCTCCTGCATCTTGGTTTCCTGTACACACATTACATCAGGATCGGCCTCCGCCACAAATTCCAGGAACCCCTTCTTCATTACCGCACGTATTCCGTTAACATTCCACGATATAAGTTTCATATGTCAAATCTCCTTCATTATCCTTCCTTGTTGGCCATCTCCCACATGAGTCTGACCACTGCAGTTTCCGGCGTCATCTCCCGGGCCTCTTCTATACCTTCAATTTCTTTTATTGTTCTGCCTACGCGATAAACATTCATATCCGTTCCTTCATTTGGAACTTGAGTTGAGACAATTATTCTTTTACCTCTTGCTGCGGCATCGCGGATTATATCCGTAAAACCATTGTACTCCGGAATATTTCCCACACCGTAACCTTCAATCACCACTCCGTCATGAGCATCTATCATAAATCTCAGCACATCTCCTCTCATTCCGGGCACCAGCTTCACCAGTCCGACATTTGGATTAAGGCGATTATAGAACCGGACCGGACCGGAATTGTCCTGTGTGATGTATCTGGTAATTCGGTCTTCATGAATTCCGGCTATATCCGGGCCATTTATGCTTTCAAAAGCTTCAAGTCTCTTAGAATAATTCTTTCTGGCTCTGGTTCCCTCTATCACAATACCCGCAAACACTATCTGTACTCCACAGCTGTTATCATCACAGGCATAGGTAAACGAATCGATAAGGTTTTGCTGCACATCCGAACCGCTATTACCCATGGCAATCTGCGATCCCGTCAGCACAATAGACTTCGGGCTGTTCTGAATCAGATAGCTTAACCCCGCTGCAGTATAGGCCAATGTGTCCGTTCCGTGCGTTATAACAAACCCGTCATATTTGTCATAGTTTGCCCTTATCATCTCTGCGATTTCTATCCAGTGAGCGGGCTCTGCATTGGCACTGTCCAGACTGAACACCTCTATGCAATCCACTTCACATATTTTTCTTACCTCCGGTACCGTCCCGAACAGCTCCTCACCGGTAGTCTCCGGCACCAGCCCGTCTTCTGTAGGCACCGATGCAATGGTTCCGCCTGTTCCTATCATCAAAATCTTTTTCATGGCTTTGCCTTCATTTTCATTCATATTATACTGTCCTTCAGTGTAAAGGTGTTTTTTTCATAATAAATGAGACCATCCTTCTGCATCTTTGAAAGCTCATTTGACAGGGCACTTCGATCTACTCCAAGGTATTCGGAAAGCTGCTGCCTGTTAAAACCGATGGTGAAGCTTGGACTTCCCTGCTTGTATGATTGTTCCGACAGATAAGAAATAAGTTTGGCTCTTATGGTTTTAGCGGACATATGTTTCATCTTCTGATGCATATCCAATGTTTTACTTGCAGATATTCTGAATAAGTTATGAATAAGTTTGGTGTGGTATGAACAACTGTGAGTACAAACCGTAAGAATCCTTTCGATATTCAGAAACAAAATCGTACAGTCTTCTTTTGCAACAATATCCCCCTGCAATTGCTGACCGGGAATCGCAGCATAAGCCAGTCCGAAAACATCCCCCTTTTTAATATTACCGATAATGGATTTGTTCCCCCAGTAATCGTATTCCACTACATTGACACTGCCCTGCTCTACAAGGCCTATTTCCCTTACAGGGGTTCCGGCTCTGAATATAATCTCTTTGCTTTTGTATTTTTTCTCGTGAGAATCAAGACATGAGAAAACATTCTTAATCTCATCTTCTATAATTCCATGAAAAAGCTCTGTTCTGGATAAAAAGAAATAATTCATAAAGCTCCTCTTTTCGTTGTAAAAACAACCTTTGTGTTCTTGATTTTACAATATAGTACGTTGCAAAACAAGAGCAATTATCGCGGAATTCTTGACATTGCTCTCGTTTAGGTGTAGATTGGTTTAAGAATTTCAAATAAGCTGTGATGGGGAGAGTATTTTGAGATATCCGGACACAGAGAGCCGCATACGGTGGGATTGCGGCATCGGGTCTTAAGAGAAAAACACCCCGGAGCTTGAGGAAGAACGCCGGCAAATGATTTTGCACGGTTATTAGAACCTCACGCCTGCACCTGCGTAATGGTGAATCAAGTGGATTGCTGCGGATGCCTGTCGGTGTCATCGGGAAGCAATCAATATGGGTGGTACCGCGGAAGCCGTCTTTCGTCCCATTTCGGGACGAAAAGCCGGCTTTTTTAATACCGGAGGATAAAGAGAGGATAAGAAATGTTAAGAACACACACATGTAATGAATTGAGACCTACGGACACGGGAAAAACGGTAACCCTGGCCGGCTGGGTTGAAACTATCAGAGATCACGGCGGAGTTCTGTTCGTTGATCTCCGAGACCACTATGGGATTATGCAGGTTGTATTTAACGACGACAGCATGCTCAAAGGCGTAAACAAGGAAACTGTAATACAGGTTAAGGGTCTCGTAAGAGAAAGAGATGAGGAGACCATAAACGAAAAGATTGAGACGGGGACTATCGAAGTTAAGGCCGATGAAATCACAATTCTGGGGCCTTGCGAGCAGTCACTGCCTTTTGAGATTACAAACTCCACGGCAACCAGGGAAGAAGTCAGGCTCAAGTACCGATATCTGGATCTGAGAAATCCTGAAATCCATAAAAACATCGTCATGAGATCGCAGATTATCAGCCACCTGAGAAGAGAGATGGAGAATCTGGGATTCCTGGATATCCATACTCCTATTCTAACCGCTTCATCGCCGGAAGGAGCGCGGGACTTCCTGGTTCCAAGCAGAAAGCACAAGGGAACATTCTACGCTCTGCCTCAGGCTCCTCAGCAGTTCAAGCAGCTGCTCATGGCTTCCGGATTTGATAAGTACTACCAGATTGCGCCTTGCTTCAGAGACGAGGATGCGCGTCAGGACAGGTCACCGGGCGAATTCTATCAGCTGGATTTCGAAATGGCTTTTGCTGATCAGGAAGATGTCTTTGATGTTGCCGAGAAAGTTCTGTGCAGCACATTCAGAAAATTCTCGGATAAGAAAGTCAGCAACCCTCCTTTCAAAAGAATCACTTTCGCAGACGCTATGCTTAAGTACGGTAGCGATAAGCCCGACCTGAGAAACCCTCTCATCATCGAGGATCTGACTGAGTTCTTCTCAGATGTGGATTTCCCTCTCTTCAAGGGCAAGCCGGTTCGCGGAATCGTTGCTGACTGCGAGGGAAAGTCAAAGAAATTTTTCGAGGATTCTCTCAAGTTTGCCATGAGCATCGGCATGAAGGGCTTGGGATACCTGACTTTGAAAGCCGGAGAATACAAGGGTCCTATCGCCAAGTTCCTCTCCGATGAGAAGAAACAGGAACTGATAGATATAACGGGAATTAAAGAAGGTGAAACGGTATTCTTCATCTGCGATGCTCCGGCAATCGTAAACAAGCTGGCAGGAGAGATCAGAAACTGGCTTGGTGAAATGACCGGGGCGATTGCTGAAGACAGTTTTGAATTCAGCTTCATCGTTGACTTTCCTATGTATGAAATTAATCCCGAAACAGGCAGGGTAGACTTTACCCACAATCCGTTTTCAATGCCTCAGGGTGGCTTGGAAGCATTGGAGAACAAGGATCCTCTTGAGATCTTTGCTTACCAGTACGACATCGTGTGCAACGGAGTTGAGCTATCATCGGGTGCCGTAAGAAACCACAATCCGCACATTATGAGAAAGGCTTTCCAGATTGCCGGATACAACGAGGAGGATCTCAAAGTCAAGTTCGGTGCGATGTACAAAGCTTTCTCCTTCGGTGCTCCGCCGCATGCGGGCATGGCCCCGGGAATTGACAGAATGATAATGCTGCTGGCCGGAGAAGAAACCATAAGAGATGTTATCGCCTTCCCTCTTAACGGAAATGCTCAGGACCTGATGATGGGAGCGCCGGGCGAAGTGAGTGAAATGCAGCTGAGGGAAGCGCATATCAGAATAAGGGATTAAAAGGAGACCGATATGGATATAGAAACATTGAAAAAACTTGAGAGTCTCAACCAGCTTAATCTGACTGAGCAGGAAGAGGCTGAAGTGTTGGCATTTTTCGAGAGAATGGAAGGGGAAATTTCCGGGCTGCATGATATTGACACGGATAATGTGGAACGAATGGTTCATGTAATGCCTATAGTTAATGTTTTCAGAGAAGATGCTGCCCATCAGGAGATAACCAGGGAACAGCTGCAGAAGGGTGCTCCGGATGCTTTCGACGGCTACTGGAGAGTGCCTCGCCTGGTTGATTAAGCTGCCGCAAGGCAATATTACAAGGCAATATGAAAGGTTAAAGAAATGAAACTTTATATAGATGATATGATTTTAACAGCGGATTCGCCTACCACGGCGGGTTCGAAGATGCTGGAAGGCTATGTAAGCACCTTCGAAGCGGAGGTTGTTACCCGCCTTAAAGCGGCAGGACACACCATATGCGGCAAGGCTCCCGTAAGCGAGTTCTCCATAGATTTCGTCTGCGGCGCTTCGCAGGTTATAAAATCCGGCGAAGCTGAGGCTGTTGTCGGGCTGGAAGTAAACGGTGCCAACATGAGAAGTGCGGCTCTTGAAGGCTTGACCTTCATCAAACCCACCTACGGATGCGTTTCCAGATTCGGAACAATCCCCGTAGCTTGCTCCGGTGAAGCGGTGGGAATAATGGCTGCCCATGCCGGCACATGTGCAGCTGTTCTTTCGGGCATTGCGGGACACGACGAAAAAGACGGCACGAGTCTTCCGGAAGAAAAATGCTCCCTAGTAAAAGAGTCCGGCAGAATCGAAAAGGTTCTGGAGATAAAAGATTTTGCAGATGCTGAAGAGACCAGGATTCTCGCAGCAGCTCAGGCTGCATGGAATATTCTCATGTCAGCTGAGCTCTGCAACAATGTTTCCAGATACGACGGTGTAAAATACGGATACAGAACGGACAAATACAACGACATTGACGACCTCTATACGGGAAGCAGAACAGAATCCTTCGGCTATCTGCTGAAGTCAACGATTCTCTTTGGTTCAGAGGCTCTGTCATCAAAAAAATATATGGATGTTTATGATAAGGCCATGAGAGTCAGACGGGTTATCAGGGAAGCTTTTGATAAGATTTTTGAGGAATATGATGCAGTCGTTATGCCGGTATGCTCGAAGGATTCTTTTAGCGCCGACGAAATTACTGCTGATAAATATATTGCATACAGTGAGAGTGCTTACACTGCGCTTCCTCTCCTTACAGGTCTGCCTGCAGTGGTAAGCGGCGGCAAGATGATTATGGGAAAAGCTTTTGCGGATACGGCTCTTCTGAATTATGCAAAATCTATGGGAGGTGAACGGTAATGAAATATGAAGCTGTTATCGGACTTGAAGTCCATGTTGAACTGTCTACAGTGTCAAAGCTGTTCTGCACCTGCCCTGCCAAGTTCGGCACCGAACAGAACAAAAACGTCTGCCCTGCATGCTGCGGCATGCCGGGAATGCTCCCGGTAACAAACAAAAAAGTTGTTGAGCTGGGCATGAAAGCGGGGATGATGTTAAACTGCGATATTAACAGAGTGACTACCTTTGACAAGAAGAATTACTATTACCCTGACCTGCCTTCTGCCTATCAGACCACGCAATGGTTTGCGCCTATCAGTGTAAACGGTTATGTTGATATTGAAACTTCATCGGGGCCTAAAAGCATAAGAATCGAGCAGATCCATATGGAAGAGGATGCGGGCAAGCTGGTTCATGACGACTGGACGGATACAACTCTGGTTGACTTCAACAGAACCAGTGTGCCTCTCATTGAGATAGTATCAGAGCCGGATCTGTCAAGTGCAGAAGAGGTTGTCGCCTATCTGAAACGTCTAAGAGATCTGTTGAGATTCGCCAAGGTCTCAAACTGTAGATGGGAACAGGGATCCATGAGATGCGATGTGAACATTTCACTTCGCGAGGCCGGCACTGACGGGCTGGGCGTTCGTTCAGAAATCAAGAACATGAACTCTCTGTCGGCCATTACTCGTGCCATTGACTACGAAATTGCCAGACACACCGATGCCCTGGCACGTGGTACGGAAGAGCTGGTTCAGGAGACCCGTAAATGGGACGATGTTAAGGACAGAAGCTATGCCATGCGTACCAAGGAAACCGCCGGCGATTACCGATACTTTCCTGACCCTAATGTAATGCCTATTGTAATCGACGATGACTGGTACAGCACTGTGAATGCTTCGCTGCCAATGCTTCCTGAAGAAAAGAGAGCCGCGTACATTGAGCTGGGGCTCTCCGAAAAAGATGCAGAACAGCTGACAGAAAGTATCGCTTTCTGCGATGTATTCGATGCTGCCTTTGAAGTATGCGGTCAGGCCAAGGAAGTTTCAAACTGGCTTATTTCCGACTGCATGGCAGTGCTCAACAAGAAGCAGATGACAATTGACGAGCTGGCTATCGACGGCACTGCACTGGGACAGATAATCAAGCTGATTTCCGAAGACAAGATTGCCAGAAGCAACGGTAAAAAAATACTGGATTCATTGTTTGAAGGCGAAATAATCTCCGATGTTGAAGAATATGCCAAGTCAAAGGGCATGATTATTTCCGGAGACACGGGCGAAATCGATGCGGTAATCGCCGCTGCCATCGCTGCAAATCCAAAGGCTGTGGAGGACTATAAGGCCGGAAATGAAAAGGCGATTAACGCCATCTTCGGTCAGTGCATGAAGGAACTCAAAGGTAACTGCAACCCTAAGACTCTTCGGGAGATGTTGATGAAGGCACTTTAAGCTTCTGTTTTTCGTCCTTTGTTTAAATAAAGTGATGTTAAATAGAACGCTATGCCAAAAGCTCCGATGATTAATAATTCAGTGCCAATATCGAAGTTGCTTTCAGATATTTTCGTAATCCCCTGATTATAGTAGAACAACGGGCTTAATTTAGCGATGTTCTGAATAAAATCCGGCATAAATTCAATCGGAAGCACAGAGCCGGATATAAACATAAGAATCACCGGAAGTGCATTGCTGATTATGTCATTAAGGGATTTGGTTTTTGTTATCTGGTTAATTAAACCTGAGAACAAAGCGATAACCATTGTCCATAAAAAGAGGATCAGTAAATAGAACACTAAACTTTCTGATTTTAATATCTCAGGAAAGATTACAAACAAGTAAAATCCCGTAACGATAACAAATGCAAGGACAGCAATAATAATTTGAGCCAAACTTATTTCTCCTTTTATACGGTAGTTGCTTTTGGAAGAAATTCGATTTCGGATTTGAATGTTTTTCTTGCTGAAACTGATGTTTAAATCTCCTAACAATTTTAAGAGAATCATCATAATAACAAATCCATATACGAGCGCAAATCCGTAGAATTTCTTTTCATCAGCGTTTTTATCAGTAGAAAAGATTACTTCCGTTTTCTCATCCAAGGCCGTTGAGAGCTTTTGCAAATTTAATTGATCGGCATCTTTCATCGCTTTGTAATAAAGCGGATATTTATTTACGATTCTTTCTAAAAAAATACTCTGACTGTTGGTAATATCCGTAAATATATTTAATGATGAATCGTTTGTTTCCAACAGTTTTTTTTCTGAACCAAACGGAATTTCGACAATTCCGTCGATAAAGTGGGTATACAAATCCAATTCCGCCGCTTCCCGGGAATCATAATAATAGATATTATTTTCTTTATCTAAATACTCGATCAAAGCATTCCCAAACTGACTCTCTTCCTCTTTAATAATTCCTATCTCCAACGTTGTTTTTGAATACTTATCTTCGTAAGAACCACCTATTAAAGAAGTTAAAATAACCAGGATTGCGATATATACAATAAGCATTATTTTATTTTTTTGAGCTATTTTAATATAGTAATAAAGTGTGTTCATGCTTTTTTTCTCCTTATGTAAAGAACGGAAATACTGATGAGAATAATGCTGTAACCAAGCAATAACAGCACTGTCGTATTAAGTGTCGAATAATTCCCCAGCATATTAATTTTAATCAGCTCATCACCGATAATTGAAACAGGATTTAATTTGGGGATAAGCGGAACAGATCGTTGAATTGCAAGCCGGATGCTGTCACTGAATAGCCCGCTGACCCCTGCCATAATGAGGAGTGAACTGATAATGGCTGCCGTTTGTAATGATCCTTTTTTAATCACTGTTCCTAAAAAGAGCCCCCACGCAATTCCAAAAATCAGGGCGGAAATAACGAGCGGAATATTGTTAACATCAGGTGAGAAGAAGTGCTGTTTAAATATTACTTCCGTAAAAATTACCATTATTACGACCATCAGCAATGACCATAAAAAACTTGCAACAACACTGATCATAACTTGCCATACCTCGGATGTTGATGTTGTGGCGTTTCTTAAAGCAACTGCCTGTCCCCTTACAATTAATCGATTGCCAATGCTGCCCGAAAGATAAGCACCATATAGACAAATCATTCCAAATAGTGAATAAAATATGACATCAATGGCGCTGTATTTTTCCCCGGTGTTTTCAACATAGTTTCTGTTAAAATCATAGGCATCCATTGGCAGATTTAATGTTGAAATTTGTTTGGATGTGACTATGACTTCATCCATTATCATCTGGTTGATACCATTTTTGCTAATCACCAGACTTAAATCTTTGTCCACATAAGCATCTATTTTATCTTTTTTCAGTGCTTCAAGCGCCTGATCTTTTGTCATGGCTTTGCCCTTAAACAGAGACGTTTCGATGCTGGATTTGTCAATTGTTTCCATATTTGGGAGCTCTTTCGGTGCTTCTGAAAAGTAGAGCGGCATAAAGGCCTCCTCATGATAGGCGATAGATGTTTTTTCCATGTCGAACTCTTGAAATCTTAAATCGGAGAATGCAATTGTAAAGACCGTTAAGAGTAAAAGCGGAAAAGCCAACATCCAGAACATGTTGGAATAGTTTCCCAGAAATACTTTTAATTCATATTTTATGTAAGTCAATATTCGTATCATTAGTCTCTCAACTCCCTGCCGGTTAATTCCAGAAAAACATCGTTTAAACTCGGTACTTCCGTATAAAGTTTTAAATATGTTAATCCTTTTTCTTTTAAGAACCGAATGATATCACCGATATTACTCTTAGGGTTGTCAAATTTTACAGTATACTCGGAATCCTTGATCGTAACATCAATGACGTGAGATAGATTCCTTAAATCTTTTAAGATATCTACATTTTCTTCTAAAAGGGTAAATTTGATAATTTCTGTTGTGATAATTGAATCTCTTAATTCTTCATTGGTTCCTGTGATAATGTTTCTTCCCTGATCTATGATAGCGATACGGTCACATAGATCTTCGACTTCTTCAAGATAATGTGATGTATAAATAACAGAGGCTCCTTGTCGTTTGAGTTCTTTGATACCTTCCAGCATGAAGCTTCTGCTTTGTGCATCAACGGCAACGGTCGGTTCGTCCAAAAATATCAGTTCCGGTTCATGTGCGATTCCACAGGCGATGTTCAGCCGTCGGACAAGCCCTCCTGATAGTTTAGATGGAACAAATTTTTTGAATTTCTCTAAATCTACGAATCGGATGGCTTTTTCTACGAGCTCTTTCCTCTTTTTCCTGTCACGGACATAAAGTCCACAAAAATAATCTACGTTTTCATAGACGGTTAATTCTTCAAATAAGGCTAAGTCCTGAGGAACATATCCGATTTTTCGTTTAATGTCATATGAATTCGGTTTGAGTTCTTGCCCCATTACTTTAATGTCTCCTTTTTCAAAAGAATAAATCCCCAGGATACTTAGTAGCAGGGTTGTTTTCCCTGAGCCGTTGGGTCCTATTAACCCCAGAATTTCTCCTTCTTTTAATTCCAGGTTAAATGAATCCAATGCCCGTATTTCCTTAAATTCTTTGACTATGTTTTCTACTTTGATTACCATGTTTTCGCCTCCTTGCAAGTATGATACAATGGATCTGCAGATATATTTAGTGAATTCGCTCATTATTTAAGATGACAAATGTCACAGGTGTTTTATGAGTAAAATAATAATTCACATTATTGTTGCGTTAATTATAAATATATATGAATTTGAGCAAGATAATATTGCGGCTGATTTACTTATTTTTTGGATTCTCATGGGCTTCAGTTATTCTATGCTCATTAATATTCTTCCCAATCAAAAATTAAAATTATCCCTGTTTGTTTTTGGGCTTTTTCTTCTTTTATTATTTCCAAAGTTTATATTCTTATTACCGCTGTTGGCGCCAAGTGCATTTTTGAATTTTAATAAGTTTTCTTTTTTGATATTTATTCCTTTTTTTAGCAATTTCCACATTTTTTATCTGACATTGGTTGGATTTACGCTGTTATGGGATATTCTTCTGTCACGTAAAGATGCTGAGGCTGCAAAGCTGAAGAAGGAAAAATATGATCTTCTTGATGATGTGAACCGCTTGTCTAAATCCATTGACCTTTTGAGAGTTGAAAAAGAACGGGACGAAACATTGACTTTGCAAGACGAAAGAAATCGTATTTCACGTGAGATTCATGATACAGCTGGGCATATGCTGTCGGCTGCTATTTTGAATTTAAAAGCCTTATCCATGACAACCAAAGAGACTGATACAAAGGAGAATCTTCTGGAGTTAAAAGAAACGCTGGAGAAAGGGTTACAGGATATACGCAGGGTTATGTATGATTTACGTGATATTTCTTTCGATCTGGAAAATAAAATTATGGAACTGCTGGAGCCTGTTAAGAATTCAAATTTAACTTACATTGTTAATTCGAATTTAAGTTATGGTATTAAATATGATATTTATGCTATTGTAAGAGAATCGTTAACGAATTATATAAAGCATTCTGATGGCGAACATTTCAAGGTATATCTGTCTGAGAGCGATCGGTTTCTGGTTTTAAAAATCGAAGACGATGGTTCAATGCCAAATAATGAGATTCCGGAAGGACTTGGCTTGTATTCCATCAGGAAGAAATGCGAAGAACGAAACTGGAAGCTTAATGTTACAGCAGATCAGGGTTTTAGTATTCATGTGTTGATGGAGAAGGAAAATGAGAATATTAGTAGTTGATGACGATGCTCTTGTATTAAAATCATTACAGATGATTTTAAAAGCTGAAGGGGTTGAGGATATTTATACTTCAAAAAGCGGTAAAGAGGCGTTTGAAATCTATAAGGGTCATAAGATTGATATAGTGTTACAGGATATTCGGTTAAAAGAAGAGAATGGGATTGATATCGCAAGTAAACTTCTGGAGTACGACAAGGACGCTAAAATTATTCTTTTGACTACCTTTAAGGATGAGGAATATATCAATAAAGCAATACGGGTCGGCGTTAAAGGCTATATTTTAAAGGATAATATTGATTCCCTATTTAAGTCTATTCAAACGGTAATGGCCGGTAATATGGTATTGGATTCCGAAGTGATTAAGGATATTAAGTTGTCAGATAATAAAAAGAAATCCATTGAGGATTTTGACATAACCGAGCGTGAACTGGATATCATTAAATTACTTGCCGAGGGAATGAGCAATAAGGAAATTTCTCAATCGCTTTTTCTCAGTGAGGGCACGGTTCGTAATTACATTTCAAATCTGCTTGACAAATTAAACCTCAGGGACCGTTCTCAGATTGTGGTCTTTTATTACAAGAATCTGCATAATGAATAGTCTAGTATGTATTTTGTAAATGATAGGAGGTGCTTGCAATATGAACATAAAATACCTTTTGGCAGCTATCGCCTTATCAATTGCTTTGTTTATGTGCACAAGTTGCGAAGGTTCTTCAGAACTTGCCGTGATTATCGATAGTGATAAAACTCCGCAGATTACAGTTACTGACCGAGAGTTTGATTGCACTGCCGCTGAATGTATAGAAATATTCAACAAGGAGTTGGAAAGCAGAAACTTGGACTCTGCCGATACCAAGTATGATGAAAAATCAGACGGCAATGTAACAATATACATAAGTACCATTAATGAAAAGCTTGAACTGATAATGATGTCCTTTAGTGAAGTCGGCGACGGAATCTCACTTCTCCAAATCAAATGCACTACCGATGTGGATGATCATTACGAAGCAACGCCGGATTATTTTCAAGCATTGGCAAGTTGTGTGTGCCCGGAGTTTAATGTTAAAGGATTTATGAGAACCGGTTCAGAGGGATTTAAATACTATGACTATAATGGTTTGCGTTTTCAGTTCGATGAATACGAGCAGGAACTTATTGAACATAAAGAAGAAACAGTGGGATTTTACTATATAACTACCGCTCGAGATGAATATGGAAAATATTCCGATGCAATATTTGAACTTTATGAAGACTTATAGGCTATACAAAGAAAGAGTTATCCAAAAGCGGCTGCCCCATCAGAAAATACGCTGATTTCTGTAAAAATCTCGTTTTTCACTGTGTTTTACAGAAAAGGACACGTGCTAATCAGATGCATAACTATTAGTTGAGGCATGCACCGATACAAATAAACCAACTTGCTGTTAATAGGCAGGGGAACGATACTAAGTTGCTATATGAGAGATTTTGAACAGTAGGTCAGATTTTGTACTAAAAATGTTTCTGTAAAAAAAGCTCATAGACCATGTTTTTTACAGAAAGTTAAGGAACGCCAACATACAAATTGTCCTATACGGGCAATACTTCAAAGTATTTACGCATAAAGCTCCGGCGCGAAGGATAAATATACAAAATCATAATTTTCGATTACAATAACATTGTAATAATAACCTTATGATAGAGGAGAGACTATGAAAAAAAGATTGTTGGAAATGAAAAAACTTATTGGAACGATTTTGTGTATTTGGGTTTATGCGATAGCACTTGTCGGTTGCGGCAGTGACACCGCCGAAAAGCAAGATCAAACAATCTATATCGGAGATAATTCAAAAGTTGTTGAAGTGGTCTCGGAATTGCAATATCCGGAGGGAATGAGTTATGACCATATTGAGATTCAGTCCGAACAAGAACCATACGAGTTAAGGGTTTTTGTAACAGTAGACGGAATTAATACAGAGGGGCTGGAAGAATGTGCCGATAAAGCTTTTGATGAGATATCCAATATGGGAATAATTAGTTTTTACAACAAGGCAGACGATGAGCTTATCCAGACCTTTGACAGGGAATATGAGCGATGAAGTTGTAATCGAGTAGGGGCTAGCAAGTAGCCCCTCTCACGACACCACCGTACGTGCCGTTCGGCATACCACAGACTGACGGCATGCCCGTCATACTAAAGACTGCCTTGAAAACTTTAATTTGGTTTCCAAGGCAGTCTTTCCTGCATCGTAATTTGCGTGACCGCTTCTTATCTTACAGGGCTCAGGGATACTGCGAAACGTACACACTGCTTGCTTACGTTTTCGATTACCCACTTTTTACCCATAGGGATAACTACAGCATCTTCCTGTCTGTTCATTTCCAGCTTTTCGCCTTCTACATCTGCCACACACTGTCCGTTGTACATATATGCAATAACATCGGATTCAGGTGTATCCAGGGAGAACTTAGCTCCGGGATATACATCAACAATGTGGAATTCCTGAGAACCGGAACCTGTCATTTCTTCGTCAGCCAGAGTGAAGATGGTAAACCCGTCTTTTTCTGTAACTTTAGCGTCATTTACATTCTTGATGTATGCTTCGCTTGGCTTAAACTTCTGCTTACAGAGAGTAACCAGGAACTTCAGATTTGCTGTTCCGTCCGGATACATTTCGTGGTCAGCGTTTCCAGGAGTCCACATGATGTCCCCTGCCTTGTATGTGTAGCGCTTTCCGTCAATCAGTGAGTATCCTTCACCTTCCAGGATGTAGAACACGTGGTCAGCAGGACCATGGTTTGCTATCAGAGCAGCACCACCGTAAGTAATCTCACAGGTTGAGAAGTACAGGTATGTCCAGTCAGGACCTGCCGGATCATAACCCATTGGTATCGGACCTGCAAAAGGTCTGGAGTGTGCGAGAACATGCTGTGCAGGAGCCATAGCCTGCATGTCGTAATAGTTCTTTACATAAGGTTTAAACATAGTTTTTTCTCTCCTTTTCTACAATTAGATTATATTTTGATATAAGTTGTGTCGATAATTTATTCCTTGTCTGTTTCTCGTTTTTTAGCTTTGGATATGCCCACGAACGCGGAAACCAGGAAGACTGCCATTACTAACAAAACCCCGAGCATATAAATCGAATCTACTGCATTAGCCATTCCAATCCCTCCTTATTTCTTCTCTCTTCTTGCCAGGCTGGACCAAATCTGCCCGACAGCAACTATACCGATAATAACCGCAAGTGTTTGAAAAAATATTTCTACAAACATTTTAGTACACCTCCTACTCAACTTCTTTCCATTCGACAACCTTACGGTACGCAGGCTCACCCTTGACAATCAGGTTTCCGATGATATAAATCAACAGGGTAAAAATCAACGTAACGTATGCGTTAGGCAAAGCACCGATAGTGCCGCCGATGACGTCTCTGATAGGGGTGAAAGACCATACCAGGTTGAAGAACCAGGAAACCCCGATTGCCAGACCTGCCACCACAGGATGTCTCTTCCAGAAAATACCAAAGGCAACCGTGAACCAGACAGGAATTACCCAGGAGAATATCCAGCCGATAGCATCCAGAATGGTCGGAAGCGCAGTGGATACGAACATAGCGTAAATACCGATGATAACAATCAGAATTCGAGTCATGTTGGCTAATTTCTTTGGGCTGGCTTCCGGATTGAAATAATGATGGTAAATATCATTTACCCACATCGTTGCCGGTGTCAGTGTAGTCATAGCGAAAGTGGACAGAATTGCAGCCAGCAGGGATGCCAGAAGCAGTGCGGCCACACCGGTTGGCAGCATATCAACAATCATTGACATGGCAGCCGACTTAGGTCCGTTAGCAGCATACTCCGGAATAGATCTTGCCGCAAGTCCGATACAAACGGAGAATACCCCGAACATTCCATTCAGGGGAGCAGCAATCCATACGGATTTGCGAATGACTTTTTCATTTTTGGCACTCATAAAGGTCTGCATGAGCATCTGAGAGATACTCTGACAGAAAGTAACTGCCAGAAGCTGACCTACGGCGAAAGTAATGAAAATCTGCGGAGTACCGAAAATGCTGGTCATAAATGGACCGCCTTCCGGATCATTGTGCAGATTTTCCACAACGATGTCAAAGTTTCCGCCCGGAAGTTTGAAAGCAATAAATACCATAGCTACAATCAATCCGATATACATAACGATAATGTTGACAAGGTTAACAGCTCCGACTTCCTTCATTCCCGCCAGAACAACATACAGAAGTCCAAGTATACCGCCAACGAATACGCCCTGTGCGATTCCCCATCCGGTGAGCGCATTGATAACGATGCCGAGGCCCTGACATTCGAGAGTCAGAACGCCGGTAACGGCTCCTGCCATTGTACATGTTACAGCAATACCGACTCTTTCACCGTACATACCCTTTATAGCCTCAGGGACAGTTACAACGCCCAGTCTTCTGACCCAGATACCTGTTCCGAAGCAGGCAACTACGATCAGGGTAACGTGAGCTATGGAGAACCAGATAGCAGCCGCTCCCATGCCATAGGACATCTCGAAGATTCCTGTGATGTGAGCAGCACCCAGTACAGTCAATGCGATGGTCGGGGCCAGCAAAGCCAGACCCATGCTTCGTCCTGCCAGTGCAAAGCCGCCTTCCTGCTCCAGCAATTTCTTTTCTCTTCTTCGTATCAGTACGGAGGCACCAATAATTACAATCAGTTCATACAGCACTACTCCGATAATAATACTAACTTGTAATTCCATTATAAACAACTCCTCTCTAATGAATATAAACGATAAAATTAACTGTTTCTTTTCCGGGCCATGAGAAGAGTTTTCGCTCTTCCCATGGCCATTTTGGGCTTAATTTTCGATCATAATCATCAGGTCAAATTCCATTGAATCAAACTAAGGTCTCTTGTATCCGCAGGCATCTTCCATAACCTGTGTCAATACAGAGAAATCCTTTTCGGCTCTGCCGGTTGCTGCCGCCGATGCCAGCTGCTGTCTTGTCAGGGCTGTTGCAGGCATGGCCACACCATACTGTTTAGCTGCATCAAATGCCAGATCCAAGTCCTTCATCATCAGTCTTACGCTGAATGCTGCCGGATATTCGCCTTCCGCAATTACCGCTGCCTTGTAGCCGGTCAGAGGTGATCCTACCGCGGAACCTGCAATAACATCGCAAACCTGCTTAACGTCCAGTCCTGCCTTTTCACAGAGAACAACAGCTTCCGCTTCAAGCTGCATTGTTGCTGCAAGCATGGAGTTGATAGCCAGCTTAAGAACTCTTGCTTCTTCTCCGCCGCCCAGATAGAACTGATTTGCACCAACTACCTCAAACAGAGGAAGAACCTTCTCATATGCTGCCTTATCTCCGGATGCCAGTACGCCTACGGTTCCTGCTTCCGCCAGAACGGTACTGCCTGTAACAGGCCCGCGAATCAGCTTACATCCTGCTGCTTCTACCGCATCATTTACTACTTCAGACTCGGAAGGAGCTACTGTACTCATGTCCACAGCGATTTTGCCTGCGGACAGGCCTTTCACATAGCCGTTTTCGCCCAAGGCTACTATCTGAAGTGTAGGGCCATCGGAAACACAGGTAAAAATAAAGTCCGACTTTTCAGCCACCTCTTTAGGTGAGTCAGCCCATTTTGCGCCTTCAGCCAAGACGCTGTCTGCCTTTGACTTTGTTCTGTTCCAGACAACCACATCGTGTCCGGCCTTTACCAGATTCTTACTCATAGGTGTTCCCATATTTCCCAATCCAATCCAACCAATTTTTGCCATTTTTTTACCTCCTTAATTATTAATTTCTTTCTGTGCCGTTTTAATCCGGCACTAACAACTATTATTTTATTTTTTATTCCACATTAGAGGAACTGACATCCGGGCAGTCCGCAGGAAGTCATTTCCTCTGCCGGGAACTTAGTGATAATCTCACAGCCACCCTTACGCACAACTACTTCTTCTTCGATTCTGGCGCTTCCTGAACCGTCTTCGGATGGACACCATGTTTCGATTGCGAATGTCATGCCTTCCTTTAAGATGAATGGCTTTTCAATAGAGAACAGTCTTGAAATAACAGGCTTTTCCCAAAGTCCCAGACCGATACCGTGTGCAAACTGAAGCATGAATGCTTCCGCCTCGTTATTGAAGCCCATGTCCTGTGCTGTAGGCCATACCGCTGCTACATCTGCAGTTGATGCTCCGTCCTTAATCTGCTCTATCGCATCATACAGCCACTTGTATGCCTTTTCGTATGCCTTCCTCTGAGCTGCATTCGGCACTCCGCAGCAGAATGTTCTGTAGTAACATGTCATGTAACCGTTTACGCAGTTACCTATATCCATGTAAATAATCTCTCCGGGTCTTACCATTCTGTTTGAGAATGTATGTGAATGAGGATTTCCTCTTTCTCCGGAAATGCTGTTAACGAACATTACTCTTTCTGCTCCCCAGTTGAACAGCTTGTGGTTTACGAGGCCTACCAGTTCATTCTCGAGAACGCCCGGTCTTATTGCCTTTGCTACATCATAGTATGCTGCATCTACCATTGCCGCACTCTGCTTAAGAAGCTGAATTTCGTCTTCGGTCTTTATAATTCTTGCGTCTACCATTGCTTCCTGACCGTCCACAATTTCGATACCCTTGGCTTCAAAACCTCTGAGAAGCGGAATATCGGTAATATCCATTCCAACCTTACCCTTGTCGGCACCGTATTCTTTCAGATATCCGACTACTTCGTCAACAACTATATCTACCATTCCCACATCTTTAGGTATGCCGCCTCTCATGGATCCTACTGCAGGCATGATGTGATCCTTCGCAAGCCAGTCAACTCTTAATCTCTTTGATGGAGCCGCACCGTCAAAGAGGAATGGCTGATCTACGCCGTCAATCAGGATACAGTATCTGTTCATCTTGTCTCTGTTCCATTCACCGATATGTGTGCCGGTAATGTATCTGATATTGTCAAAATCATAACAGATAAGTGCAGACAGACCTTTTTCCTTCATGCTCTTTTTGGCTCTTTCGAGTCTTTCTTTTTTCATTCGTTCATAATTGATGTTCGATTCCCAGTCAATTCCCTGAAATCCACCCTTAGGCATAGTTATCACTCCTTTTCAAAATTAATTGCTACACACTACTTACTTTACCCCTCATAAAACGCAACTTTTATGCCAACTCTTCTCCGATTTGTCAGATTCTTTAGAAAACAAAGATTTCAACAGCAGGAATCATCAGTCAAAATGTTCTGATTTCATTGATTTTTCAGGGTTTAAGAGAGAAGTAATCTTTTGTATTTAATTTGACAAAACGTGGCAGGTTGCGGGAAGAAGAAACGGTAATACGTATTTTTTTTGGCACATCTTTGTCACAGTAAAGCAATGCATGGCACATTTTGGCACTAAAAGGCTCGCTTCTGTGCCACGACATGCCATATGCCATTTTTATTGCCCATAAAATTGTCTTGTGTTATGATGTTCATTGAGAGATAATCATAAAAATTTAAGGTGGAAAGCATGTTTATTTACAGCGATCAATACGGAGCGGAAGTTAAAAAAAAATGGCAACGTTTTATTGACGGCGGAGAGCCCCAGCCGGCGGAAGACACTGTAGTCCGTCCTGAAATCTGGGATTCCTGGCGAAGATCCAAAGCTCTTAACATCTCGCATACTGAGGTGAAGGATTTTATTCTGTCCCGGGATGAACTTTCTTCAATCAGGCGATCAAACGAGTTATTGATGGACGTTTCTCATTCATATATTCAAAACATTTACAGCTTTGTACGAGGTACTAACTTCGTTCTGGCTCTCACTGATGCGCAAGGATATGTGTTGGATCTGGTCGGTGATGATGTCAATATTCAGCAACGGACAAAAAAGAGCGGTTTGCGTGTGGGAAGCAACCGTCATGAAAGCTATGCCGGCACCAACGGCATCGGCCTGTGCCTCGAACTGGCCCGACCCATTCAGGTCTGGGGATGCGAGCATTATATTCTTCCCCACCACGATTACGTATGCTCCGCTGCGCCGATCAAGGACAGCGAAGGAAAAATCATAGGTGTTTTAGATGTCGTCGGACCTTTCGGTATTCCCCATTCCCATACCCTGGCCATGGTAAGTGCCTCCGCTGACGGAATCGAAAAAGAAATCAAAATGAGGGAGGCATACAATCGTGTTTCCCTGGCCAACAATCAGTTGTCCGCCACGGTTCAATCCATCTCCAGCGGTATCATCATGTTCGATAATATGGGCACCATCACCCAGTTCAATGACAGAGCCTGCGACATTCTGAAGTTATCTTCCCGCTACATCATGAACACAAACATTGTCAACATATTCTCCCGGAATTACTCCCTTGACTGGACCTCCTTCCACGAAGACATTCAAAATATGGAAGTATCCCTGGCCACAATAGACGGTTACCGTATCCCTGTCTCCCTGTCTGTTTCAATCATCAAAAATGCGGAGGGAAACAAGACCGGCACCGTAATAGTCATGGACGAGCTGAAAAAACTGCATATGTTAGTCAATAAAATCAGCGGCTTCAAAGCGACCTACACTTTTCAATCCATACTGGGTGTTTCTCCCGCAATGGAATCAGCCAAAAAGATTGCTGAATTAGCCGCTCAAAGTACATCCAATGTTCTTATTCTAGGTGAAAGCGGAACCGGGAAGGAACTCTTTGCACAATCAATTCATAATGCCAGCGACCGATGCAACGGACCTTTTATTGCCATTAACTGCGGTTCTATTCCCAACAGCCTCATCGAAAGCGAATTGTTCGGATATGAACCCGGAGCCTTTACCGGTGCCAATACGAAAGGCAATCCCGGAAAGTTTGAACTTGCAAATGGCGGTACCCTCTTTCTGGACGAAATCGGCGATATGCCCCTTTCTCTTCAGGCAACTCTCCTTCGAGTCCTGCAAACGAGAGAAATCGTCCGTATCGGAGGAAAGAACAGCAAATCCATCGATGTACGAATCATCGCTGCCACCAATGTGGATTTGATGGAATCCGTAGCCAAGAAAGAATTCCGGGAAGATTTATACTACCGTTTACATGTCCTCCCTATAGAGATTCCTCCATTAAGGGACCGAATGGAGGATCTGGAAAGCATGATAGATTTTTTCCTCTCTTCCCAGAATAAAAATTTAAATAAAAATGTAAAGGGGATTTCTCCTGAAGCTCTGCAAATACTACGCGAATACCACTGGCCGGGAAATGTCAGAGAACTGGAAAACGCCATTGAAAGAGCCATCAATCTATGTAATACAGACATCCTGCAACCGGATGACTTCTCATCCATCATTGTAAGCGACAATTCGCATTCTGCCATCCGGCAGCCTGCAGAGGTGCCGCCGCCTTACCATACAAATCAGAGAACTCGCGACACTGGCAGAGCAATGCCCGCATACAACGAAGGTGTCTCTTTCCTGGATCAATTGACCGCAGCCCTTCTTGCTGAAAGAGGGAATGTGACAAAGGTATCAAAGGTTTTGGACATTCCTAAGCGAACTTTGTACCGTAAGATCAATAAGTACGATATTGATTTGGAGAAATATCGCTGACCGTACCGGTCGACAAGTGCCTCATTGGCATAAATGTTGCTTCATAAATGTTGCTTATAATCTATGGTAAACCACACATGAGAAAGGAATTAATTATGTTTGATGTTTTGGGAACAATGGCAATCGGTATCGGAGTATACTTTATCTACTACAGTTTTCTCGTGCTCATCCAGAATGTACGAATGAACAACGCTATTGTGGAGCTGGAGGAACTCGGAGTCGCTTACATGGGAAGAGACGGAAACTTCTTTACTACACGAAACCTGATTTTGGTTGCTACCAACGAAAGGGATATTATCCTTAAAGGCAAGCATGTCAAAGCAACTTTCATTTTCAAACCCTGCAAGGTCTATGACTACGATAAATTAAACGGACTGAACCTGATGAAAATGAACACTCGCAACCTGGACCCTGACAAGAGGATGACCAACGCCATAAACAACCTGAAGGAAGTCGCCATAAAGAGAGCCAAAAAGAGAAGAAGAAGGTAGCCTTATGATTAACGGTCTCATCAGCGTGATGGTGGTGTTCGTACTGCTGGGCGTCGGGTTTTACTTCACCTATACCAGCAAATGGCCTGATAATACGAATCAGGTTTTTTCTACTGCGGTAGTCAAAATCGCCGCCCCCTCCCTCGCTGTAATCAGCATTGCTCATCGATTCACCCCTGAGCTGCTTATTTCGGCCTTCTGGAATCTTATCCTGATTACCGTCACCATTTTTATCATGCACCTCATCGGCCAGCTTTTCAGCCGCATCTTTCATCTGGAACCAAAAAAGAAAGCGGTGTTCATCACCACTTTCACTTTTAATAACACTATGTTTATCGGTCTGCCCATCAACCATATTGTATTCGGAGATGACGGGCTTCCCTACTTATTTACCTTTTATCTGGTCACCATCACTCTTTTCTGGAGCCTGGGTGCCTTCACCCTTTCAAGAGCGTCCGACAAAGCTGATACCGGTTTTTCCATCAGGAAGATTTTCAGTCCCGGGCTGGTGGGTGTCATCATCGGTTGCCTTCTGGCAGGATTTCAAATCACCCTGCCGGTAATTCTGGACACTTCCCTTACTTACCTGGGGAACCTCACCGTTCCTCTCTCCCTTCTGGTTATCGGCTCCAATCTGGCCTTCTCTTACATCCACGGCATTCCCCGCATCAGCAGGGACAAAATAGCTATTCTCGTAGGTAAGTTCGTTCTCCACCCTCTGCTCATATGGGGAATCTTCTCCCTGGTCGGTGCTTTGGGCTGGCTGAACGTTACAGGCCTCCCTCTTCATGTCTTTATACTGACCGCCTCTCTTCCCTGTCATGCACAGACTGCCATTGTGGCCCAGTACTATGAAGTTGAAGGAGAATACGCATCCGGCCTGGTCAGCCTGTCCACATTGATAAGTCTCATTACAATACCCCTCTATGCAGGAATTTTGCTTTCTTAACAAAATTTCCTAGTAGATAAAAAAAGAGGATCTCCGAAGAAATCCTCTTTGGCAATTTATTTCTTGGCAATTTTATTTCTTTAGAAATGAATAGCTCTGCCTCCTATTGCATGCATCGCTTCCTGAACTGCTTCTGAAACGGTAGGGTGAGGATGTACCGTTCCCGCAACTTCCTCTGCTGTCGCCTCCAGCTTCATCGCCAAAGTGGTTTCAGCTATCATATCCGTAGCTCTGTTACAGTACATGTGTACTCCTACAATTTCGCCGTACTTAGCTTCGGTAATCACCTTAATCAGGCCTCTTTCATCCCCTTCAACCTTAGCCTTGCCGTTACCAAACATCGGGAATCTTCCCACCTTAATGGTGCCGTATTTAGCCTTTGCATCCGCCTCAGTCAATCCTACGCTGGCGATTTCCGGCTGTATGTAGATGGCACTCGGAATCTTATCGTAGTCCATAGAAGCCTTCTTGCCACAGATGGTTTCCACCGCAACCAGTCCCTCTGCAGAAGCGGTATGCGCCAGCATAATCTTGCCGTTTGCATCCCCTATAGCATAGATGTTAGGAACAGATGTGCGGAGCTGATTGTCCGTTACGATGGCGCCCTTCTCGGTTTTGATGCCCAGTGCTTCTGTATCAACGCCTGTCAAGCTTGGAGCTCTTCCTACGGCCATCAGAACTTTCTCCACTTTCACTTCTTCAGTATTTCCATCCTTTTCAAAAATAACACCGTCTGCTGTAATCTCAGTTACCTGTGCTGATGTGTAGATTTCCATTCCTTCCGAAATTAATCTTTCCGTTACTTCCTGCGTGATTTCCTCATCCACCATAGGCATGATGCGATCCAGAAATTCAATTACAGTAACCTTTGTGCCCAGGCAATGAAGCAGGTAGGCAAACTCCATTCCAATTACGCCGCCGCCTATTATGGCAATAGATTCAGGTTTCTTGTCGATGTCCAGAGCCTCTGTACTTGTCATCACTTCCATCTTATCGCTGATAGTAATCGGAAGCCCCTTTGCAACGGAACCGGTAGCAATAATGATATTGTCAGCAGTAATCTTTTCTCCGTTCACTTCGATGGTGTTCTTATCTGTCAGAGCGCCTTCACCGTTCTTCAGCACTGCACCGTTGCTTTCCAGCAGTATGCCTACACCGCCAACCAGCTGATCAATGATGGTCTTCTTTCTTGCCTGAACCTTTTCCAGATTCAGCTCTGCCTTAGAAGTATCCAGACTTTCGACGCCAAAAGATTCCGCGCTGCTCAATTCATGGAATACTTCCGCACTCTTGAGAAGTGCCTTTGTAGGTACACAGCCTATGTTGAGGCAGGTTCCGCCCAGTCTTTCCTTTTCCACGATAACAACTTTCTTGCCCATCTGTGCTGCCTTGATAGCTGCTACATATCCGCCGGGACCTCCGCCCAGAACAGCAATGTCATAGTCAAAACCGGAATCGCCGGATGCCGCAGCCGCTCCGTCATCTGTCTTATCCGCCGGAGCAGGTGCAGGAGCCGGCACTCCGCCCTCCGCAGAATCACCGGAAGCATGGTCTCCCAACTGAGCCTGAGCCTCTGCCAGCAATGAGGAAATATCCTCGTCAGCACTGCCTACTATGGCGATTGGCAGAGTCACCGGAAGAGTATCCCCTTCCCCTATAAACAGCTTTCGAACCACTCCGTCCGCCGTCGCTTCAATATCCATATTAGTTTTATCCGTCTCGATAGAAAACAGGTTCTCGCCCTTGGCAACAGTGTCACCTTCCTGCTTATACCACTCTACCAATTTGCCCACACTCATGTTAAATCCGAGCTTAGGCATGATAATAATTTCTGCCATTGTATCCTCCTAACTATACCAGCAAGCTGATGGGATCCTCCAAAAGCTTCTTAACCTCTGTCACAAACTGCGCAGCCAGTAAGCCGTCAATTATTCTGTGGTCCACTGTCAGCTGGATATTCATCATCGGCTTAATAGCAACTTCCTTGCTGCCGTCTTCCTTAGTTACCACTAAAGGCTCATCCTTTGTTGAGCTTATGGCAAGTATTCCTAACTCAGGCGGATTGATAATCGCCGTAAAGTTCTCGATGCCGAACATACCCAGGTTGGAAATTGTAAATGTTCCTCCGGTGTACTCATCTATTGACAGCTTTCCTTCCCTTGCCTTTGCAAACAGTGGCTGTGAAGTCTGTGCAATCTCTACTATGTTCATATTCTGAGAGTCCTTCAGGTTTGGAACAATCAATCCCGTTGGAGATGCTACAGCAATTCCCAGATTTACGCTCTTGTATTTTACGATGGTTTCATTATTAACCAGAGAAGCATTCATTTCCGGGTACTTCTGCAGTGCAATAATCGTTGCTCTTGCAATGAAGTCAGTAACCGAAGTCTTCGTATCCTGTACACTGTTTACTTTCTTTCGCAGAGCCAGAAGCTCTTCCAGATTAACCTTCTGAGTAAAGTACAGGTGAGGTGCTGTAAACTTGCTCTCGGAAAGTCTGTCTCCGATAACCTTTCGCACTCCCGAATAAGGAACTTCTTCCAGGATTTCCTTGCCATCGACTGTAAACTTTGCCTCTGCTGTTGCAACTTCTTCAGCAGCAGTGCCGGCGGATCTGGCCGCCATTGCCTTTTCCACATCTTCCTTCATGATTTTTCCGCCTACACCGCTTCCGGTAATGCCGGACAGGTCAATTCCTTCCTTTTCCGCCATAGCCCGGGCTACCGGTGTAACCTTCATCTTGTTGGATGCCAGATAATCCAGGATGTCCTGTTCGCAGATTCCTCCGGCATATCCGGTTCCTTCAATAACGATGCCCTCAAGAGACAAGTCGTTCTCTGCAGCTACCCGCCTTGCTCTCGGAGAAATCATAAGCCTTCCTCCTTCGCCTTTAGGCACGGAAGCTGCAGTAACAACCGCTGCGCCAGCGTCCTTGGAAGCGGATTCATCTGCAGCAGAAACTTCCACTGCTTCTTTCTTTTCACCGGATGCTGCCGGTGCGTTCCCGCCCAGCTGGGCCTCAGCTTCGGCTAAAAGGGCAGAAATATCCTCATCGGCACCTCCGACGATTGCAATGGGCAGAGTTACGGGAAGAGTATCCCCCTCACCGATGAATAACTTGCGCACTACTCCGTCAGCCGTTGCCTCAATATCCATATTGGTTTTATCCGTTTCTATGGAGAAGAGATTTTCGCCTTTGGCTACGGCATCTCCCTCCTGTTTATACCATTCCACCAGCTTTCCTTCACTCATGTTGAAGCCCAGCTTTGGCATGATGATTATTTCAGCCATATTATTTCCTCCTTATTATACTCATGTCGGTTCCGCTTCCTACTTAAAAATAGGTTTTAACCTTCTCATATACCTTTTCTTCCGAAGGAATCAGAGGAAACTCCAGCGCCGGGCTGAAAGGCAGTGGAACATTAGGAGTATTTACTCTTCCGCATGGTGCGTCCAGATAATAGAAGATATCCTCTGCGATATCCGCTGCGATTTCCGCTCCCACGCCACATCTTTCGTGAGCCTCGTCAGCAACAATCAATTTGCCCGTCTTCTTTACGGACTCGATGATAGCATCTCTGTCCAGAGGCACTATGGTTCTCAGGTCCAGAATTTCACACTCGATACCTTCTTTTGCCAATCTCTCTGCAGCAGCCTCACTCTTCATGACCATGCTTGATGTAGCCGCGATGGTGATGTCCTTTCCTTCTCTGACAAGTCTTGCCTTGCCGAATGGGATCGGCTCAACCTCATCGTCAATCTGATACATCTTGTTGTATTCCATCTTGTGCTCAAAGAAAACAACCGGATTGTTGTCCCTGATTGCCGTCTTAAGCAGCCCCTTGGCTTCCTGCGCCGTGGAAGGCAAAACCACCTTTATTCCCGGGAAGTGAGCCACCATGGCCTGCATGGACTGTGAATGCTGCGCCGCAGAAGATCTGCCCGCACCGATAGGACATCTTATCGTCATCGGCACTTCAACCTGTCCGCCGGACATGTATCTGATCTTTGCCATCTGGTTGATAACCTGGTCTCCCGCCACGAGAAGGAAGTCCGAAAACATCAACTCAACGACAGGTCTCAGGCCGGTCAAAGCCATTCCCACACCCATGCCTACGAAACCCTGTTCGGAAATCGGGGTATCTTTTACTCGCATAGGACCGTATTTTTCCAAAAGACCGACACTGGTCTTAAAGTTTCCTCCAATGAATCCAACGTCTTCTCCCAGGAGCACAATACTCTCGTCTCTTGCCATTTCTTCATCTAAAGTTTCACTGATTACGTCAGCATATTTCATCTCTTTCATAGGGTAAACCTCCATAACATTTTATTTTAAGCAAAAACATCCGTGTATGCTTCGGAAGCATCCGGGTAGTCACTGTCAGCCGCAAAGGTAACAGCCTCCTGCACCTTTTCCTCAATTCTTGCTTCCAGTGTCGCGAATTCTTCTTTTGTAGCCATGCCGGCTTCAACGACTGCATCCTTAAAGCAGTCTATCGGGCATCTTGTCATCCAGTCTTCCTTCTCAGTCTCGGACTTTCTGGTTCGATATGTAGCCGGGTCTCCCACGTGGTGTCCCTGCCATCTGTATGTCTTGCATTCAATAAGAGTCGGCCCCTTGCCCTCTCTTGCTCTTTTTACTGCCTTCTTCGCCGCCTCATATACAGCAAGTACATCCATACCGTCTACAATAACACCGGGGATATCGTACGCCTTGGCTCGGACAGCCAGATCCGGTGTGTTGGTTACATCTCTGATGTCCACCGAAATTCCGTAAAGGTTGTTTTCTATGACATATATACATGGAAGATCCCATGCTGCCGCCATATTAATACTCTCATGGAATGTTCCCTCGTTCGTTGCGGAATCACCCATAAATGATACTGCAACCTGTCCGGTCTCCTTATACTTTGCCATGTACGCAGCACCGGTAGCAATCGGGATTCCTCCGCCTACAATCCCGTTGGCTCCTAAAATACCCTTATCCATAGCCATGATATGCATAGATCCGCCCTTACCGCCGGAATATCCGGTCTTCTTTCCCAGAATTTCTGCCATCATCCTGTTTAAATCCGCATCACGTGCAATAAGATGACCGTGACCCCTGTGCGTGCTTGCAATAAAATCATCCTCGTTGAGAGCGGCACAAATCCCTGTTGCCACCGCTTCTTCCCCCAGGTACAGATGAGCCAGACCTGCCATCATACCCTTCTTGTAAAACTCAAAGACTTCCTCTTCAAACCTTCTCATTTCAAACATGGTTTCGTAGAATCCTAAAAGCTTCTCCTTGCTGTAGTTGTTTACTTTCATACTTCCCTCCTTGCCGGCAGAACTCCGGGTTCACCAACAGTTCCTATAAGTGCAGTTTCTGTTTTTAATTATTTTAACTATTTTAACTATATTACAATGCAAGGTCTATGCCAACACTTAATTCCCCCGTATTGAACCCTTTTGGCCTAAACCATGGTATTTCATGTCACGTCCCGTCACATTGTGTGACATTAATGTGTCTTTTTTGTGTCATTTTTCTTTACTTCACCCTGACACCGTATTATAATAATGGCAGTACGGTAGCGGAGACACATAAACATAAAGAAGGTGAGAAAATGTCTCAGTTTACGAAAGAATACCAGGACCATCTTAAGATTGCCTGGGAGAAATTCATACAAAATGAAGAATATGATTATTCTTTCATCCGGCCGGAAGTCCTGGATTCCTGGAAGCGTTCAAGGGATGCCGGAGTAGATCCCCGGGGAATCAGTACTCCTCTCTTGTGTGAAGAAGAGCTGAAAAAACGAATGTCCGCCAACCGGGAATTGATTGACATCGTCCACCCTTATATAGATAACCTGTATTCCATCGTTTCAAAAGGCTCGGGTTTCTATATTCTTTTTTGCGACAAGGACGGATATATTCTGGACCTTGTCGGGGATGAGGATATCATAGAACACGGAAAGACCCACTCTCTGCTGGTTGTTGGTGCCAACCGCAACGAATCTGTGGTGGGAACCAACGCCATCGGCACCTGCATTGTGACAAAGAAACCTATTCAGCTATGGAACGAAGAGCACTACAAGACAAGGCATAAAGATTATGTCTGTTCCGGTGCGCCTTTCTTTGACAACGAAGGAAATGTCCTGGGCTGTCTTAACATTACCGGCCGCTACAAGGACGTCCATCCCCACACCCTGGGAATGGTCACCAGTGCCGCGGACGGCATTTCCAAAGAACTGCGAATCCGAAAGGCGTACAATAAAATTGAACATATCAGTGCTCAGCGCAACAGCATCATTGAATCTATGACCTCCGGGCTTATACTTCTCAACCGCTCTAACAAAATCACCCATGTGAATACCGTTGCCCTTAATATGCTGAATCTCCGCCAGGAAGAAATCATGGGCAAAGATATCTTCTCCTTCATCTCCCTTGATGAGTCCTTCAACGAACAGGAAAACATTCAGCATATTTCCAGGGAAGTTGACAACAAGGATGCCACCATTCAATTTGTCGGCTCTGACAAGCCTCCTCAGCGCTTCAATGTCAGTGTCAGTTTTGTAAACGGTATTGACGGCACAAAGGAGGGAACGGTGGTCAGTTTTAACGAAGCCAAAACTATTAACCGTCTGGTCAACAAGATCAGCGGCTACAACTCTCATTACACCTTCAGCTCTATTCTTGGAGAATCTCCTGTAATACGGGAGATGATAACCCTGTGCAAAAGAGCTGCCTCCAGTAATTCCAATGTACTGATTCTGGGAGAGAGCGGAACGGGAAAAGAACTGGTTGCTCAATCCATGCATAATCACAGCCAGTGTGCAGACGGACCATTTGTTGCAATCAACTGTGCGGCCCTTCCAAAATCACTTGTGGAAAGCGAACTTTTCGGCTACGAAAAAGGGGCGTTCACCGGTGCCAGCAGAGAAGGAAAACCCGGCAAGTTCGAGCTGGCGGACGGAGGAACAATTTTTTTAGATGAAATCGGTGACATGCCTCTGGGTGTTCAAGTCTCCCTGCTTCGGGTCATTCAAACCAGAGAAATCGTCCGTATCGGAGGCAAGTATCCTAAGACCGTCAACATACGAATTATCGCCGCCACCAACCGCAATCTGGAGGAGGCAATTGCGGCCAAAACCTTCCGGGAAGACCTCTATTACAGGCTTAATGTTCTGACCATTAACATTCCTCCTCTTCGGGCACGAGGGCAGGATGTTGCTATCCTCGCCAATGCATTTATTGAAAAGCATAATGCGTCCAGGGGAAGATCATTGAGAATCAGTGACGAAGCCATGTCTCTTCTCCTCTCCTATTCCTGGCCGGGAAATATCCGGGAACTGGAGAATGCCATTGAACGGGCAGTAAATATCACCCCATCGGATACCATCCAGGCGGAACATCTTCCTCCTGCTATTCTGATGTCGGAAAATCGCACATTCCACCAGGAAGGATTTCCTGCGACAGGGCAATTTATCGGACAACCGGCTTCGGCTGCGGGCTTTGGAACTCCGCTTCCCTCTTCCAGACAGGCCTTTCCGTCATATCCTATGGGGAGC
Organism: Lentihominibacter sp.; assembly: GCA_050953465.1. Taxonomy (GTDB): domain Bacteria; phylum Bacillota; class Clostridia; order Peptostreptococcales; family Anaerovoracaceae; genus Lentihominibacter. The sequence goes on from JBMNMR010000002.1 coordinate 475,645, forward strand.
CCTGCAGGATCACCTTCCGACGACATCATCTACGCCCTTCAGCGTTGCGGCGGAAACGTAACGGAAGCCGCAAAAATGCTGGGTATAAGCAGGAGAACCCTCTACCGGAGAATGGAAAAATACAATATAGACAGCAGCACATTCAGAATGGGATAAAAAGAGGAGACGGAAAATGAAAATTGTATGTATCGGCGACAGCCTTACCGCAGGTTATGGTGTGAAAAAAGGAGAGGATTGGATTTCACTCCTTAACAAACGGGGAGATAATGAATACATTAATAAAGGGATCAGCGGTGACACCACTTCAGGGATGCTGGCCCGCTTTCGGGAGGATGTGGTGAATCTGTCCCCCCAGTATGTTCTGATTCTGGGCGGCTTAAACGACTACATTGCGGGAGGCGAAACAGAAGGTGTCAAAGTCAACTACATGGCAATGGTTCACCACGCGGCCCACAACCGCATAACACCCATAGTAGGTATTGCTCCGGATTTGATTCCCTCCGCAGCACCTCCACTCTGGAGACAGTTCACGGACTTCAATGTTGTCCTTGAGAAACATATGGCGTTCCGGGAGTGGGCTCCATCTTTCTGCAAAGCCTTCGGACTGCCTTCTGTGGACTTCTGGCCACTGGCAGAAAAGAGCAGCCATTTGAAGCCGGAACAGCGCTTTCTCGACGGTCTGCACCTGTCGCCTGCCTCTCATGAGATTCTGGCCGCCATGGCTCTGGAGGTTATTGAGGGGAAGAATGTGGGTTGAGATATATCTGTCTTAGCAAATCTATTGCCTGCCCCTTTCACCACTATTCTCCCGTTCATCATGAAATAAACGGAATTCCATTCTCAATAAGTGCATCCCGCTGACGCCTTGAAATGTCTCCAAATTCAAAAGCTACATTCACTCCAAAGGCCTTCTGATAAACTCCAAGCCGTTTTCTCAGTGGTCAAACATATCATTACCTTCTTAAATCTTTTCTTGTATATTAACTTTTATAAAGTTAATTGTTAAGATAAATATTGATTAGTGTTTTTTCTGAGGTTCTTTCAACGATTTTTTAAATATTAATATCATAAAAATTGGCATATATCATTTTCCCTGAAATTCTGGATATATCATAAGCTGATATATCATTATTCTCAAAAATCCAATATTCTAAAAGGTTCAAAAAGCCCCCGGATACAAAAGATGCACATAGCTCGATATTATCGCATTTAATTTGATCGTTTTCGAGTTTCTGAATGAAAGCTTTGCATATGCTTTTCTTCATTTTGTAAACAAATGATGGATCACCTTTAGGACCCATTAATATTTTTAAATAGTCAAGCCGCTCTTTAAAAAAGACACATAGATTATATATATGAAGGATTTTTTCATCCCTGATATTACTATAGTCTTCTGCCAGATAAACAATTTTAGAAATTTTCATTCCGGACAGGATTTCTCCTTCCATTTCCTTTATCAGAGAATGAATATCATTGTAATAATAATAATAGGTACTCCGTGCAATACCTGCCTGTTCGCAGATTTCAGTGATGGTTACGTTACTGATGTCTTTTAATTCACAATGAGTGCAAATATGGATAATAGCATTATGTATTAATAATCTCGTTCCTTCTTTTTTATTAATCTTCCTTATCTTAGACATGCAATTAAACCCTCCCTTCTACTACAAATCATATCTAAATGTAGCTATTTTTACTTCATTTCCGGAAGATTTGAAGCAGTATTATTAAAATTTCTTGTATATAGTCTAAACATAGCAATTGACAGATAATTCAAACTTCTCAAATATATTATATCAGATTATGTTATTAAGGAGGGGAAATAAAATGTATTCAACAATTTGTGATCCAAAAATTATGAAGACTTTGCTGCCTCAAGATTTTCCGGCAGATAAGCTGAGTAAACCGGAATATAAAATGGTAGTAGAAAAAAACATTAAAGTTACAATGCGTGACGGTGTTAAGATTGATATGGATATATATCGTCCGGATGCACCGGGGCAATTTCCGGTAATATTTTCATCCACCGGATATATGAAAGAAACTGCCCACTTGCCTAATATTCCGGTTTTTCATTTTGCAGAAGTTAATGATATCGAGTGGTTTGTAAGCCGTGGATACATTTTCGCAATTCAGGATCAGAGGGGCTCAGGCGATTCCGTAGAAGGTATATGGGATTTATACGGAGAAGAAATGCAAAACGATCTTTATGACTGTATTGAATGGCTTGGAGTACAACCTTGGAGTACGGGAAAAGTCGGAATGATGGGGGAATCTTTATTAGCATGGGCCCAATGGTTTGCAGCGGCAAAGCAGCCTCCTCATCTGGTATCAATTATGCCTTTTGATGGCGGTGCAGACTTGTATAGAGATGTTGTATACCATGGTGGAACACTAAGCCAGGCATTTCCTTCAACTTGGCATTTTATTGAGATACGCGGTAATTACCGCCTGGCACAAATGCATAATCATCCAAATGAACAAGGGCAATGGGATATGCAATGGGACATACTGAAACATCCTACATTCGATGATTTCTGGAAGATCAGACGTGCGGATATGAGTAAAATCAAAGTTCCTGTATATAGTATCGGGGTCTGGCACAAGACGGGTCTCCATTTAAGAGGAAATACCAGAGGATATGAAGAAATAGACGCTCCAAAGAAACTCCTTTTAATTCATGGAGATTTTGAAGGCGATGAGATGGCAATATACAATTCTCCGGAACTGAGAATGCTGTTATTGCGCTGGCTTGACCACTGGCTTAAAGGAAATGACACAGGCTTTATGGATGAGCCTCCTGTGACCGCATTTATTCACGGCCTCAATGAATACAGGCAAGAAAACGAATGGCCGATAGAAAGAGCTGAGTATACAAAACTATATCTGTCACCCGGCAAGTCAGGAACGGTAGATTCATTAAATGACGGATGCCTGTCATTTGAAGAGCCGGCATCAGAAACAGGTTCAGTTACATATTCATATCCAAACCCGGACTGGTCACACTTCAGTGGCATTGGATCCGCCGTCATGGAAAACGGACAGACATACTCTTATAAAAGAGTTCTTACTTTCACAACCGAACCATTTGAAGAAGATCTCGAGGTATTAGGTCATGCGCGTCTGGTTGTTTATGTTTCCACAGAACAAGAGTATCCGGCTTATAAGGACACTAAAATAATGCTGAAAGTCTGGGATCAGCTTCCTGATGATCAGCATGATGAAGGTTATCCGCTCAAAGGAAGGCTGTTGTCACACGGCAGGTTACGTGCATCCCACAGCTTTGAGCATGATGAAGAGCTGGAAAGACCATGGAGACCTTATTATACGCACGAGAATCCGGTAGAGATAGAAAACGGAAAAATTTATAAATATGAAGTTGAAGTCTATCCGTTCGGAAATATCTTCAAGAAAGGTCACAGGCTCCGTCTTGAACTTGCAAACCATGATAGCGGCCCGTTTGACTTTGGCGGACATATGTATGGATTAAATATCGGAAAAGATACAATTTACTTCAACAAAGAATATCCATCTCATTTGGTGCTCCCTGTGACAAATAAATAGAATAGTACATTTCCTAACTTATATATCCCCCTATGGTAAAATTTAAACTCCCATAGGGGGATATTTATATTGCTAGCAACGAAAAAGAAGTTTACAGGGCCAACTCCATGACTGCTTCGATAAACTGCTCCGGCAGGTCGGCATGGATATCATGGACTGATTTATATCCGGACTTAAGCTTACTCTCCCTGATTAATGACTTCACCATTTCTGCATCCTTTTCATCCATTGCGGAAAGCAGGACTCCGTTTTCATCATAATAACCCGGCGCAGTCTCCTCTGATGGAGCGACATGGAGAATAAAAGTAGGGCATTGAATTTCACTCAGCGTATCTCTCTGATCAAAACCCTTAAACCATGAGAAGTCATAAAATGTTTTGCCGAACCTCAGATCATACTCACCTGTCCCATCCTGCAGATTCCGGGTTATAAAAACCATTCCATTCAGACCGATTTCAGGAGGATAGTACCAGACAATCGGCATTTTGCCGCTGTTTTCCTTAATTCGTTTGGTATAAGGATCTTTCACAATAAATGACCAGTTATCTTCACCGTCTTTATTAAAAAGTTCTTTCGTGTATGTGTGTTCGAGAAAATATTTCGTGTAGTTTTTTTCTTTGTTCTGCGAAAGAAATTCATTGATTGTCTTAAAGTCCAGGTAGGCGAAAGTCTTTTCCGCCCTCCCCGGTTCCGTTGAGAAGAAAGGGGCGTCTTCAAGAAGCAGACCTTTCACTTGTTCTTTGTTCTCTGCGGCTATTGCTGCACTAATGAGTGCGCCGGAGGAATGACCGGTCACGAAGGTTTTTTCCCGAATCACATCGTGCATAAATGAAATCAGATCGTCGCGGATGGAAATTATGTTGTACTTTTCAGGATCTTTTGATGATTTGCCGTGACCATAGCAATCTACCGCAAAAATATGAAAGTGCTTTGATAATTCCGGTAGCACCTTGGCATAATCCTCTTTTGACACCATCTGACCGTGAATCAGCAGAAGCGGATCTCCATTGTCCGGGCCTTCAAGATAAGCAATTTCACTCATTTCATAATAATTCACCTTTAATTTTTCGGAGCATTTCTTTCATGTTATCACCGCTGATTAAAGCGATGCCAAATACAAAAAATAGCTCTCTTATTCCTCAACTTCAATCTCTCGAATAGTCTTTTCCCGAATTTCCTTGGTGATTTCACCGATGAAGGCATCCAGATTCTTCTGACCTTCATCCCCCAGGTATCTGGAACGAACAGAGATCTTCTTTTCCTCTTCCTCCCTGGCTCCGATAATTACCATATACGGCACCCTGTTCATTCGGGAATCTCTGATCTTGTAGCCAATCTTTTCAGCTCTCATATCCACCGATGAACGGATTCCATTCTTCCTGAGTTCTGCATTAACCGATTCGGCATAAGCCATGAACTTCTCTGAAATCGGCAGAACCCTTATCTGTTCGGGACATAGCCATGTCGGGAAGAAGCCTCCGTACTTTTCGATAATCCATGCCAGGGTTCTTTCGTAACATCCTATGGAAGTTCTGTGAATCATATAAGGTCTGACCTTGTCACCATTTTCGTCCACATAGTACATGTCGAATCTTTCAGCCATCAGAGCATCCCACTGTATGGTAATCATGGTATCATCTTTGCCGTATACATTTCGTGTGTTTATATCAACCTTAGGTCCGTAAAATGCCGCTTCGCCTACATCCTCAACAAAGTCTATATCCAGTTCGGTCAGCACCTGACGTATTGAAGCCTCCGTCTGCTCCCATACTTCAGCCTCCCCTTCATACTTATCCGGATTTTCGGGATCCCATTTGGAAAGGTGATAGGTAACATCACTTTCCAGACCGAGAGTCTCAAGGCAGTGTTTTACCAGTGCCAGACAGCCCTTGAATTCCTCAACCATCTGGTCGGGTCTAACAATCAGATGTCCCTCGGTAATCGTAAACTGTCTTACCCGGGTCAGTCCGTGCATTTCGCCGGAATCCTCGTTTCTGAACAGAGTGGAAGTTTCGCTGTATCTTAACGGCAGCTCTCTGTAGGAGTGCTGTCTGTTTTTGTAAACATAGTACTGGAACGGGCATGTCATAGGGCGAAGTGCAAAAACTTCCCTGTCCTTCTCCTCATCTCCCATTACAAACATTCCTTCTTTATAATGATCCCAGTGTCCTGAAATTTTATATAAATCGCTTTTGGCAAACAGTGGAGTCCTTGTACGGATATACCCCCATTCGTTATCTTCCAGATCTTCTATCCATCTCTGTAGTTCCTGCAGCATAATTGTGCCCTTAGGCAGAATCAGCGGGAGCCCCTGGCCGATGACATCGACAGTTGTGAAGAGTTCCATTTCGCGTCCCAATCTGTTGTGATCTTTTTCCCTGGCCTCTTCCATTCTCTTCAGATGTTCCTTCAGGTCTTCCTTGTTGTCGTAAGCCGTTCCGTAGATTCTGGAAAGCATAGGCCTGTTCTCATCACCCCTCCAGTAGGCACCTGATGAGGATGTAAGCTTGTAAGCCTTGACTCCCTTTGTATTCATCAGATGAGGTCCTGCACACAGGTCAATAAAGTCTCCCTGTTTATAGAACGAAATAACAGCATCTTCAGGCAGATCCTGAATCAGCTCCACCTTGTAGTCTTCGTTTCTCTCCTTCATATATTCAATGGCTTCATCTCTCGGCATTATAAATCTCTCAAGAGGAGCACCCTTCTTGATTATTCTCTTCATCTCTGCCTCAATTGCATCCAGATCCTCTCTGGAGAACGGGGCATGGTCGAAGTCATAATAGAAACCCGTATCTATTGACGGCCCGATTGCAACCTTTGCGTCAGGGAAGAGGTTTTGCACGGCTTCAGCCATAACGTGAGATGCAGTATGTCTGATAACCTCCAGAGCCTTGGGATCCTTTGTCGTGATTATGTTTAAGTCGCAGTCATCGGTAAGCTCGGTTCTCAAGTCTACAAGCTCGCCATCAATCTCTCCTGCTGCTGCAACTCTCGCCAGTCCCTCGCTGATACCGGACGCAACATCATATACTGTAGTTCCCTTATCAACCTCTAATTTAGATCCGTCTTTCAGTGTAACTAACATTGTATCCTCCCTTATCAAAATACCCTTGCAGCAAACCACTGCAAGGGGTATTTGTTTTCGCGGTTCATTCACTTTTATATTACTGCAACCTTTGAGTCTGTGTCAATCAGAAATAGGCAAAACCCTTTATATTTCTGCCTTATCTAGCTTCAGCAATGTATCCGCTGCAACCTCCGTTCCTTTAACTATATCCTCCCACCTGGTGTCTTCTTGAGGACAATGGCTCATTCCTCCAATACTCGGGACAAAGATCATTCCCGAAGGAAACACTTCGTTGATGAATACAGCGTCATGACCAGCTCCGGAAATGATTCTTATAGCATTCATATTGTTTTCCTTTGCCGCCTCCTCGACACAGTTTACAATAGTTTCATTGAAGTGTGCCGGATCCGCTCTCCAGTATCTTTCTATTTCGACATCCACACCATTCTTCTTGCAGGTTTCCCTGATAATAGCTTTGGTCTGTTCTTCCAGTTGAGTCATGCCATCATCAGTGTGGTATCGTAAGTCGATACTGAAATACACTTCTCCCGGGATAATGTTTTTGCTGGCAGGAAGAGCACTGATAATACCATGGGTAATTACGGCAGGCTCACCAAACTCGATGCAGTTTTCTCTGATTCTGAGTATAGCATCGGAGGCTGCAATCAAGGCATCCTTCCTGTGACCCATAGGGGTGGTTCCTGCATGGTTGGGTTCACCCTTAATTTTAACATCCAGGCCGGTGATTCCCATTGCACCTGTTACGATGCCAAGATTTTTCCCCGCAGCATCCAGAACAGGACCCTGCTCAATATGCGGTTCAAGATATGCCTTTATGTCCTTCAGTCTGTTAGCCTCATCTCCCTTATAGCCTATTCTGATTAATTCGTCTTCATACCTGATTCCGTCGACATCTTCCTTATCGTACACCCACTGCTTTTCAAATACTCCGGCAATAACGCCACTGGCAAGCATCGGCGGTACGAATCTGGCACCCTCTTCATTTGTCCAGTTGGCTAGGATCAGGTCACTCTTAACTTCCACCCCGCTTTCTTTGATTGATACAATGGCTTCAAGACCTGCCATTACCCCGAAGAAACCGTCAAATCTGCCGCCGTTAGGCTGCGTATCCATATGTGAACCTATACATATTGGTTTGGCGCTGGAATCGGTTCCTTTAAGCATACCGTAAACCGTCCCCATATCATCAACTTTAACTGTCATTCCGGCATCTTCACACCATGCAACAAGCAAGTCTCTCGCCTTCTTGTCGGCATCGGTAAGTGCCAGTCTCATCATACCGTTATCTTCTGTTACAGCAATACTGTTAATTATGTCCATTCTCTCTTTTAGCCGTTGTTCATTTATTTTCATTAATCCGTACCTCTCCTTTCATAATTATAATTTTGTTTTTGAGTGCTCAAACAAAATCTTGTCACTATTAAACAGCAATATCCATGCCAAATGCATATAACCCTAAAAAGCACAAAAAACGGTGCATTTAATTCATTGCACCGTTTTTTTAATTCAATTTATAAGTACATGACTTATGATGACTTATTTTACGTATTTCCTGATTTTTCTGTAAGCGGTGGACTGACTTACGCCCATAGCTTCCGCAACCTTATAGCTGCTTCAATATTTTTCATAAAGATTTTTGATGAATTCCTCTTCCGTAGTTTCTTCCGGAGTCTTTGCAATTCCCCCTATATCGCCATCTGTCAGAAACCTTCCGTCGTCATTGGTTACTACCATACGTTCAACATAGTTCTCCAGCTCTCTGACATTGCCCGGCCAATTGTAACTTTTGATATAGTCCAGGGTTTCTTCGCTAAACTTCATACTCCTGTTATATTTCCCGCAATAATAGTCAAGGAAGTGACTTGCCAGAGCCATCAGGTCTTCTTTTCTTTCTCTCAATGGAGGTATCTTAATGGGGATAACATTAATTCGATAATAAAGATCCGATCTGAAAGTACCGTTTTGAACCTCCTCCTCCAGCGATTTATTGCAGGCGGCAATTATTCTGGTATCGACATGTATTTCCTCCGTTCCGCCGACACGCATAATCTTCTTGCTTTGGATAAAACTTAAAATCTTTACCTGGAGCATCCGTGGCAGTTCACTGATTTCGTCCAGAAAAAGAGTTCCTCCGCTGCTTAGCTCAATAAGGCCGGGCTTCCCCTTCTTATCGGCTCCGGTGAATGCCCCGCTTTCATAGCCGAAAAGTTCAGACTCCAGCAGATTCTCAGGAATAGCCCCGCAGCTGATGCTTATGAGCCTGCCATCGGCACGTCTGCTTGTTTCGTGGATATAGGAAGCTATCACCCCTTTTCCCACACCTGTCTCGCCGGTTATCATAACGCTGGAATTCGTATTTTTTATGATATCAGCAAACTCAATGACCCTTTTCATCGCTTCGCTTTCGGTAATTATATTTACCGGCTCCGGATATACTATGTCATGTTGCTGTGCTCTGATATACTCCGCTATAGGTTCTACCTCATCTATTTTTATTGCGTTGGTCACCGCGCGAAAAAGGTGACCCTTCTCGTCGAAAACAGGGACACCCGTAACCGCCAGGTTTTTTATATCGTTTATCTCCTGAAGAACCGACACGGATCTCTGTGCCTTAAGTGCCAGATAACACACAGATGGTCTAAAGATTCCGGCTTCGTCCAGTTCCTTCAGATTCTGTCCCAGGATTTCGTCCTTTGCAATAATAAAGGTCTTGTTCACCCTGAGGCAATTTGCTTCCGCATCGCACACCAAAAAACTGTTGGGTGCCTCTTCAAGTATGAAGTTCAATTCCTTACTGGAATCAATAATAACATCCAGAGCCGCCAGGATATCCTCTTCAGTCTGCAGCTTCTCCGGAAGTCTGTTTATTTCGTAGCTGGCAAAGCCTACATTACTAATCGCCTTCCTATAGTCCTCTAATCGTGAAATGAGTTTGTTATGCAGTTCTTTGCTCATGACAATCCTCCTTTTCATTCGACTTAATTCGACACTATTCAGTTTTAAGTAATTATATCACTTAAGCGACTTAAAAGTGACTTAAGTTTTGTTTAATATTATATGTATCTGCATATTATCTCGTTCATCTTGATTTCCCAGGCTTCGCTGTTAATCATACCGGATGCATCCGTCATACTTTCCACAAATTTGTTGAGTCTTTCCAGGCGATCTTCTGTCAGAGCTTCCATATGCACCGGCTCCGACACCCATGCCATTCGTCTGGCGAACTGATATCTTCTTCTCTCGTAATCCGGCAGGTTCAAATATTCATCTATCACCCCAAGCATGTAGGCTTTATCTCCCGCGGCATCCGCCAGAGAACCCTCAACCCTCTGAAGCAGATTGATAATATGGTCGCTTACCAGCATGGTTTCTATTCCCTGCGAAAGCTCGATGATATTCCGTATTTCTCTCACCTTGTCATCTTCCGATGCCAGCCGGAATATGCCCGCAGTAAAATCTTCATACAGTTCCGTCCCCGGCTTTACCGCCGCAGTTCTGATTCTGATAAAGTCAGGATTTACCTGATTCAGCACATGAGCCATACCCTCGGCATTACTCTGTGAAAGATCCTTGCCCCCGACACCCGGCATGAAGTAAACCGAAAGCTCGATACCACCCTTCTTTATATTACGTCCGGCAATTATTTCCTGCTCCTGGGTAGTACCTTTGTTGATCAGCTTCAGCACATCGTCTGAACCGCTCTCATATCCGGAATGAATTCTGTCAAGTCCCGCTTCCTTCAGTTCAGCAAACTCTTCGGCACTTACCTTCGAGAGATTTTCCGCGCGCCCGTAAGATGTAATTCTCTTGATTGATGGGAATGCCTCCCTCAAATACCTCAGTACGTCCGTTAGCCTGCCGCTGCTGAGTGCCGTAGTATTTCCGTCCTGAAGGAAAACATTTTCGCCGCCGCTGAGCAGCCAGTTTGCCATCATGTAATAGCACTGTCTTTCCTCACCGGGCTCAGTTTTCATCATATCACTGTTGATTCCGGTAATATCCCAGCCACCTGCAGTACCAGATGCCGCATCCGCGCCGGATTCCCCTGTTCTGTACTTGCGTATCCGTTCCGCCAGCTTCACCATGTTATCGATGTCGGCCTTGATGCTGTCCGCACTGTACGCCTGAAACTTAGTATGTCTGTAAAGCTGACAGAATTTACATTTATTCCACGTACACCCATTGGTCACCTGCAAAAGCAGGCTGCTCGCCTCACTTGGCGGTCTTATTGGTCCTATTCTGAAAGTAGTTTTTTCCATATCTCTTCTCCTGTCCCTGTCCCCTGAATTTAATATGAGGTTTTGCTGGTATTGCACCAGATCCCCATCTTTTCAGCTTCTTTCACCAGCTCATCTCTGAAATCAGGATGTGCTACATTGATGAGCTCTTCCGCTCTCTCCCAGGTTGTCTTTCCCTTGAGCAGCGCCGTACCGTGCTCTGTTACGATATAGTGCGTAGCTGCACGCGGAGTAGTAACCACCGATCCCTCTGCGAGAATCGGAGAGATAGTAGATTTCACTGTCCCGTCTTTGAGGGTATTTGTTGAGTGCAGGCATATGAAACTCTTGCCGCCTTTTGATGCGAATGCCCCCTGAACAAAATCCATCTGCCCGCCGGTTCCGCTGATGTGACGATATCCTGCCGTTTCGGCAGAGACCTGTCCGTACATATCAACTTCCAGTGCTCCGTTTACAGAAACAAACCTGTCTATACTTGCAATTAATCCAATATTGTTTACGTAGTCCACGGGGGCAACCATGCCCATCTGATTGCCGTCCAGGAAATCATAAAGACGCTTGCTTCCCATGGAAAAAGTGTAAACTATCTTTCCCGGATGATGCTGAACCGCACCTGCCAGTTTCCCCGCTTCAAAAAGGTCGATGTAGGCTTCGCTCAGCATCTCGCTATGACAATAAATCTCCCTGATATCCGTGTCTGCCAGCAGGGCACCTATGCAGTTTGGTACCGCACCGATTCCCAGCTGAAGGGTGCTTCCTTCCTCAATGAGTTCAGTAATATATCCTGCAATTTTTTCGTCATCCTGATCATGCCCAACAGCCGGAAGTTCATCCAAGGCAGGATTGTTTCCTTCAACGATGTAGTCCACCTTTTCGAGGTTGATCTGATTTTTGAACCCCATTGCTTTAGGCATATTCTCGTTTACTTCAACGATTACGGTACGAGCCTTCTCCAGATAGCCCCAGATATCCGCAACTGTAGGACCGAGGTAGAAATTGCCCCACTGATCCATAGGTCCCACCTGTATAGTCACCACATCCACAGGTCTGATCTCTGTCCAGAACTTGGGCTCCTCGTTAAAGAACATGGGTACAAACCATCCGCGCCCCTCCTTGTTGATTTTTCTGTCAAGTCCGCTGAAGTGGGCGCATGCGAGTCTGCACTGCTCCGCAGTTTCCGTCTCTCTGAAGACCGCATGCCCGCCCTTTCTGACGGAAAGGGTGTTTATTATCTCGATTCCCTTTAGACTTCTTTCCTTCAGTCTCTTCGCCAGAGCTTCATCCACCGCATGGGGTGCCATATAGCTGAATCCGTAGGAAACTTTGTCCCCGGACTGCACCTTTGTCGCTGCCACATCCGCCGTCACAAGCCTCTTCTTATATTCGGCTGCAATTTCTGACATTTTGTACATAAAACTGTTCCTTTCTTCTACCTGTCGAGCCACGTTGGTCTCATATATAAATCTATAGGATAAATTCGGTACTCATCTGCTAAGCCTCTCTCATGCAAAGTCTCTTCAAGCTCCGGAAGCAGATCCCGTCTGCATGTATTAAATACAATAGGTACTCCCGACTGACGGGATGCCTCCCGGCATACTTCATATCCGCCCAGCATATTGCTGACAGTAGTTTCACGCAACATATGCGTGTTATTAATTATTCCCGTAGTTCGGAGCCCCGTCTCCAGCTCTATGCTGCGCATATGTTCCAGCATTCCATCAACAGTCTCTGTTTCCGGTCTGTTGGCATTGAGTACACAAAAAATATCTGTATCCTCGTCAGAGAAATACTTCATAAACTGATTCAGTACCCGTGCTCCACTGTCATTACCGCCAACATCAACCACTGCGATGTATCCTTCCTTTTCCAAGGGTCCGCGGAGACCGGCCGAAATTGCAGGCAGATCCTCGCTTATATCATACCCGAATGTATTGAAGTGAACTTCAATACCCTTTTCTTCCAGGAATTCCTGCTTCTCTCTGGAGCGAAAATAAGGATTTGCAATATCCAGGTCGAGAACCGCAACCCTTTCATAGCCTTCAGGCATATTCCGATTGTAATCTAACGCTACATTGACGGACACTTCGGTTTTACCGCTGCCAAAGTGACCCACCAGCAGAATGATTCTCTTCATTGCTCATTATCCCTGCCAGGCATTAAGAGCCAGTTTATTCCCCGGAATGAAAGCTGCTTTTTTGCCTGTCATTACCTTTTCCAGAACCTTGTCCATGGTTTCCGGTTTAACAAGACTTGATTTCCTGAGCAGTGCACCCAGCATAACCATACTCGCCATCTTCTCACTCTTTAGCTCATCCTTGGCAATGTTGTTTGCATCCACATAATGAATGTCCACATCATCTCTGGTAGGTTTCCCGGGAATAGCCCCCTCATTGACATACATCGTTCCACCGGGAACCAGCATCTCTTCATACTTGTCCATTGACGGTGCATTCATTACAATCAGAGACTCACACTTACTCACGAGCGGAGAAGCTATAGGTTTGTCTCCTATGCAAATTGTACAATTTGCGGTTCCGCCTCTCATTTCCGGACCGTATGAAGGCATCCATGTTACCTCTCTGTCCTCGTACATTGCCGCATAAGCCAGCATCTGTCCGATAAGAAGTATTCCCTGTCCGCCGAACCCTGCTATAAATACTCTATGTGTGTTCACTTATTTAACCTCCTCAGGACACTTAAACTGTTTCAACGGGTAATATGGTATCATCATATCTTTTATCCACTGCATTGATTTAACAGGGGTCATTCCCCAGTTTGTAGGGCAGTTGGAAAGGAGTTCTATAAAAGCAAAGCCTAATCCCTTCTCCTGTACATCAAATGCCCTGGCAATAACCTTCTTCGCTGCTCTTATAGCTGCCGAACTGTGAAGTGATACTCTTTCCACATATGCCGCACCGTCCACGGTTGCAATCATTTCAGCCATGCGCAGAGGATATCCCGCCTGTTGAACGGTTCTTCCTTCGACACAGGTGGTCGCCCTCTGTCCAATCAGCGTGGTAGGTGCCATCTGTCCCCCTGTCATGCCGTATATGGCATTATTGATGAAAAAAGTACAGAACTTCTCACCGCGACCTGCAGCATGGATGATCTCGCCTGTCCCTATGGATGCCAGGTCTCCATCTCCCTGATATGTAAATATAAGGGCATCAGGATGCACTCTCTTGATCCCCGTAGCAACAGCCGGGGCTCTGCCATGAGCCGCTTCAATCATGTCAACGGTCATATATCTGTGAGAAACTATTGAGCAGCCTACAGGTGCCACGCCTATTGCATCTCCCAGCCGGCCCCGTTCCTCCAGGACCTCCATAATAAGCCGATGTGAAATTCCGTGAGTACAGCCGGGACAATAATGTGAATCAACATCAAACATTCCTTTTGTATATTCAAATACCGGTTTCACTCACTATGCCTCCTTCTTTTCGTCAATAATCTTCTTTGTTCTTTCGACAATGTCTTCCGTGCTGATCAGCACGCCTCCAACCCTGTTAATAAGACTGACCGGATATCTGTCACAGACCGCCATTTTCACATCTTCCATGAGCTGTCCCATTGACAGTTCTACGGAAATTACATGCTTCGTGCTGTCTCCCAGCTTCTTAAACGCTTCATAAGGAAACGGCCAAAGAGTCTTGGGTCTGATCATTCCAGTTTTTATCCCTTCTTCTGCCAGTACTTCCATAGCTTCTATGAGGATCCTCGATGTTGTTCCATATGCTACAAATACTATTTTCGCATCTTCTATATTCGTCAGTTCAGCCTCCGCAAGTTCCCTCTCCGCCTTCTCATATTTGGGCCACATGTCCAAAATATTTTTTTCCAAAAGACTCTGATCCAGCCACAGGGAGTTAATTCCATTTCTGGGCCTCCTGTTCTTGTGTCCCGTCAAAGCCCATGGCTTGGTCTCAAAGATTTCCTCTCCGGTAAGTACCTGTCTAGGCTCCGGCAGAATAACAGGCTCCATCATCTGTCCCAGCATGCCGTCTGCAGCAATTAAAACGGGGTTTCTGTATTCTTCGGCAACATCAAATGCGTTATATATCATATCTGTAGCTTCCTGTACGGAGCTCGGCGCATATACTATGGTATGATAGTCACCGTTTCCGCCACCTTTTGTCAGCTGCCTGTAGTCGGCCTGTGACGGGTTGATGCTGCCAACTCCGGGACCTCCCCTCATTACATTAAGTCCCACAACAGGAACCTGAATGGAAGCCAGAAAGGATATCCCCTCCTGCATCAGTGCGATTCCCGGCGATGATGATGAAAACATTGCTCTTCCTCCGGCCGCACCCGAGCCAAGAGCCATATTTACGGATGCCAGCTCGCTCTCCGCCTGGACGAAACTCCCGCCCACTTTGGAGAGCTCTCTGGACATGTATTCCGGGATTTCATTCTGCGGTGTAATCGGGTATCCGAAATAGTATCGGCATCCCGCATTTATTGCCGCCAATGCAAATGCCTCATTACCCTTTAACAGTTTCTTCTCTGCCATTAGTTCTTTCCTCCCGCTTCCGCAACATAAACATTGATCACTCCGTCAGGACATATTATGCCGCAATTACCACATGCTATACATGCATCCTCATTCAGAACAGCAATAGGGTGATATCCCTTGCTATTCAATGCATCCTCATCAATTGCCAGTATCTCCTTCGGGCATACGGCGACACAGAGTTCACAGCCCTTGCATTTATCGGTTTTCAAAACTAATTTCCCTTTGGCCAACTATTTTTACTTCCTTTCGCTTTTTTACGCTTTCCGGCTATTTTTGATTAAAATACACAAATATTTTTTAGATAGCTTGTTTGATTATACAAAAACCCGCAATGATAGTCAACAATAAAACAACGTAATCCCTCTCCATTGATGAGAAATTCCGTTGTTTTTTCTGTGATTATTGACGCAGGCAGGTATGTCCATTTCGTCTTTAACATATTTACTCCGCTTCTGTCCGGAATTTATCATGATATAGACCGGCTTTCCGCTTGACTCACTACCTTTGTAAGGCATAATCCTGGCATAGACATGCTGGTATCCGCAAAAAACTACATCCACCCCGCAATCAAGAAAGATTTGTTCCCAATTATCTCTTAGTATTCCATAAATGTCATCGTCTTCCGCTACCGGATACAAAGGGTGGTGCATAAAAACTATCTTCCAGCAGGCATCACATGATGTCAGATCCCCCTTAAGCCAATCATTTATTGCCTTCACATCCGCTTTATAACCAGACGCTCCACTGTCATTATATTCCACCGCCTTCCTGCGTTCCTTCATGAAAAAACTGCTGTTTAATGATACTATATGGCAATTCTCATAATCACCTGAAGTTACCGGTCCATTCTCCGGGAGCTCAAATCTATTCAGATATGTTGCAGGGGTAACGGATGTTTCGTGATTGCCCGGTGTTGTGTAAACTTCAAGGTCTCCGAACGCACGCTGCTTATTGTCAAAGAACGCTTCTCAATCCTTATTGTCAGCAGGGTTTTCAACCATATCGCCTAAAAACAATGCAAATTCAACAACCGGCTTGCCGGCGAAAAAAACCGACAACCAAGAGAGCAATAAAAATTGCCAGGAGAACAAGTCCCCCAGCAGCTTTTCTGTTGGCTTTTTTATTTACTGAATGACACCTCAATCAGCTGAATGTATGAACCCCACCCCTGGGTATTATAATCCTGAGCACTGTTATCGAAGCTGTCGTAATCTGCTTGCCCGAATACAATTCTGAACGGCGACGGGAATTCGCTGTCAGCTTCAGGTTCTTCAATGGCAATCATCGCACCAACCTCAACTCTGTCGTTTGTCTCATTATCCTTGTATGCGTACTTATCCGTGTACAGGTCGGAAACGGAATATTCCATTACATATTCATCGCTGCATGTAACCTTTAGGGTCGCATCGTCCACCGCATCCTTGCTTACACCAGCATCAATCAGTAGAGTCTTAAGGTCAACTCCGGTCATATCCCAGAACTGTCTCGCATCTTCAACCTTTTTGTTTCTGCCGCTGTAGTTTATGGTCTCCGTTCCAAGTGCTTCCAGATCTTCTGCCGTATAAGTCTTTTCAATGTCCTCGCCTTCCGCTGATGCTACTCCCATAATGGTCAGTGTGGTCGCTTCCGGATCGATTTCATAAAGCACTCCCGGCTGCGGCTCTTCTGCCGGCGCTTTTTCCTCACCGCCGCATGCACTCAGTGCAAAACCCATTACCAGGCACAGCAGCCCGACAACCAGAATTTTTAATTTACCGTTCATCTTTTACCTCCTGCCTCCGCAATAATATTTCATTTATAATTGCTAATTGCCGATTCTTATCTTGGCAACCTGCTTAACCCATCTTGTAGTCTGATTTTCAACAACCAGGCGCATCGGTCCGTATCCGTTACTGCCATTAAATCCTTCCGAATTTTCATCAGGCACGAGAGGAACTCCGTCTATGCTGTATGCGATTATGATATCCCGCTTTTCTCCTTTCTGATATCTGCTTGTTATTCCCTCAAGCATGTCGTTGACGTCAATCTCCGTTTCATATCCGTCAACACCGATTACTGAGATTTTGCTCGGCGTTTTAACACCATCGGCAAGATTTGACATGACTACATCCCTGAGGATAACTCCCTGATATCCGTTCACGCCGCAGGATGCACCGAAGGAATCTGTTACGGCAGACCCGGTCATTGCTTCCAGCCCAGCCAGAGTGTATGTGGCTGGCTTCGCTTCCGAACCGGTTATCTTTACTTTAGTGCTAAGGTACTTGTCATAAGGTGCGGACGCATGGGTCCACATTCCCGAATCAGGATCAACTTTAACAGTATCGTTGAAGCGCAGAGCCTGCTCGGCATCAAGAGCCTTTGCATGAGCTTCGGCATTATCGTCCTCACCCACGATAATCTGCCGCAGCCACTTGGCATTGTCCGGTGAATTGAATTCATCGGCACTCTTCTGACCCGCAACGAGCATTATGGGGCCGCCGGAGTTGTCAGCCTCCTCGTTGAATCCCTGTTCCTCGGTAATCTCAGCCCCCAGCTTCATGTTACCAACCGGACCTGTAAGCGGAATCCCATCGCTTCCAAAAGCCAGAATCATAGGGACGCCTTCTTCGTCAGGAGTTGTCGCCGTCATATCCGAGTATACATTATCTGTGCTGTTTATCACTTCTTCCAGAGGAACCGCCAGAGTATACCCATCAACAGATACGAATCTCACATTGATATCTGTATCACTTTCGTCAAGTCCTGACAGCTTCAGAATTTCGTAAAGCTTAACTCCCGTAAATTCATGTTTCGAGAAAATACTTCCTCTCGTCAGCCCACTGTATTCTCCCTGATACCGCAGCTCTTCACTATCCAGGGCAAGCCTCTCAATTTCCTCAACAGTGTACACGGTCTCATTCTCTATAGCACTTCCTGCAATGGTAATTGTAGACCCCAGATAATCCTCCGAACCGTAAACGGATGCTTCATCGTAATTGACATGCAAAGCCTCTTCATTATATCTGCTGTCGCAGCCGGAAAGAGTCAGGGCTGTCAATGTCAGGGTACATATGGCTGTCGTCAGTTTAAATATCTTTCTCATTAATTTCCCTCCTGAGTCGTTAGCCTAACATAAAAAAGCAATACAAGATGTTGCCAAAACAACATCTTGTATTGCTTTAAAAGTTTTATCAAAGTATTGTGAATTTTGACCCTCTGAAATCAATCACTCCATCCCTCTTCATCTTGTTCAATTCATTTGACAGGGCAGAACGATTCACACACAGAAACTGAGCCATCTGCTCACGACTCATTTTAATGTTCACCGTATTGCTGCCGGCCTTCCCCTGCAGTACATGCAGATATATCATTATTCTGTTGCGAAGTCCGCGCTCAGCAAGGATCTCTATCTTATGTGACATCCTTATGTTGTCATCGGCGAGCATGTAAGCAAGCACCTTTTGAATTTCTCTGTTGTATTTACTGTGTTCTATTGAGTGTCCGGATATAAAGACAATTTCAGTTTCTTCATTGCTTATGAAATCTATAGCAGCCTCGCGTGTTCGTGAAGTTGCTATTTCCAGCCCGAAAATTGAGTCCTCATCAAAGATACTAAAAATATGAATCTCTCCCTCAGGATATATTTTTTCTCCGCGAATACTGCCGCTTTTAACAATACAGATTGCGTCTATGATGTCTCCCTGGTAGAATATGGTTTCATCCTTCCTGTATTTGTGTTCGTGTATTTTAAGTTGTTCAAATGCGTCAATGTAATCAGCCTTTTTAATTTCATCAAAAAGGCCGCTGTTTATCACGCTTTCCAAATGTTTCATTGTTAAAATTCCTGACAGTTGCGGAAGATGCTATCCGGCCACATAAATGTCATACAGCACTATTCCCCTATGATCACGCTTTTCTTTCATCTTGTATGTGTTTTTAATCAGTCTCATCGTTTTATATAAGCCATTGTACTCAACCGGTGTGCTTTTCTCCTCCGGCATGTCTACAAATTTATAGTTGTTTGTTTTTGTTTTAATCTCCAGACAGATGGTTCCAAATGTCAAACCCACTAACCAAGTTAATGATGTCTCTAATGCAAATTCGTTAAATATATCTATCAATATTCCTTTTGAGTCCCTTCGGCTATCATATATCCCAATCTCTATAATATCATCCAGTTCAATCTCATAATCCATTCCCTCAAGCTTCAAGAATGCCGACTTTCCTCGTTGTATGCATTCCCCCTGCTCTCCTTTTTGCAGCAGCTTCCTTAAAAATTTCTGTCCTGCGGCAACGATTAATATAGCAACAGGAATATTAGTTAGCAAAATAAATATTACAGGCAATGGTCCTATAATCAGTAGGCACAAATTCCAAATAACCAATATTATGCACGCCATTATTGTCAGGCATAGTTGGACTTCAATTATTCTCTTTTTCTGTGCTAAATAATTAAACTTTTGACTTTCTTGCATACTATCCATTTACAATGTGCCCGTCGTACAAACAATAGAGCGGATGATGTATCATCCGCTCTTGTGCAAGTTAAAGCAAGTCAAATCTAAATCAATAAACAACTCTGAAGCAATTACAGTATAATACTTTTATAAAAATCTGTATGTTTTTGCGACAACATTTTTATTTTGTTCTTACTTTTTTCACCGGTGACCATGTTGAATAATAGTTTACTCCGCCAACTCTCTTATATGTCTGTACGCGCACATAGTAGGTGGTCTTTCTGCTGATTTTTTTTCCGTTGAGCCATTTAGTTGTTCTTGCGGTTTTCTTATATCCCTTAACGGTCATCGTCTTGAAATCTTTAGAGAAGTCTCCGGTTTTACTTATCTGAACTTTATACCCTGAGATTCTGCTCTTGCTCATTTTGCCGGACTGTCTGTACCATCTGGCCGTCACATATCTTTTACCACTTTTGGCATTTTTGATTTTGGCTCTCTTAGGATTGATTTTGAACTTAACATCCTTTGCACCCTCATAGGCACCGATACCGTTGATTGTTGCCGTTGCAGCACCTACATTCCTGGCTTTTGATACAACATTATAATCTACACCTTCAACAAGCTCATAATCTCCATCCATAATCGTCACTTTAGGAGCAACTCGCTTTCCTGTATATGTTGCATTCTTAACATCGACATCCATATCTGCAAGCGATGTCGCCCCCGGAGTTATAATCTGAATTTCTCTAACACCTGTAGGGAACCTGCCGCCTCCCGGCATTGTTTCCGCATTGGCTCCGCCAAGGCAGAATGCAAGCGTCGGGCTGCCGTCAGCCAGCTCTAAAGCGAACACCTCCGGAAATTTCGTTCTGAGCACTGTTGTAAACTTGTTTTCCGGGTTATCGCTTCCCGCCATGTAATCTGCAGCAATCAGGTCCTCGTATGTATAATTTGGTTTCGGGAAATAGCCATCATATCCTATGGTTTTAAGCTCATCCCCCGGCTTGAAGTTAATGTTGCTCAGTTCAAGGAACTTATCAAAAGTCACATACTTTTTACATACGCGTTTTCCTTTATTTTCCCCCCTTTTGAAATAATATGTCAATTCAGGGTTCGTCTCAGCAATTGCATCCAGCTCCTCCTCCGTAATTGTTGTACTCTTAACTACCTCGCCGCCGCAAATCTGTTTTACATCAAATGATTCTGCTTTATTTGTGTAAATCAGGAATCCCTTCAGTGCGGTTCCGTATACTTTTTCTTCACCTACTCCGCCCTTGCCTTCAGCGGAAACGGTCCATGTTCCAGCCTTGATATATGCGGCTCGTCCGCCGAGGGTCTTTCTCGTATCATAGTACTTCGGCTCACATTCGCCCGTTATGTCTGTACCGTCGACCGTTACTACGCTCTTAAGTGTCGGCTTAAGTTCGCCACCGGTATAGAGTAATTTAAGTATCTTAGGTTCATTTTTGCCTTCTTCTTGCTGACCCTCATATTCCAGTGCAACTTTCGGCTGTTCTAAAATCTTAAAATTTACTGTCTTCGTATCTTCAGCACCGTAGTTCCCACCCTTTCCGGTGATGGTAACCTCTGCTGCATCACCCGGCTTATCATTGTTTTTATAGGTAACATCATAATCATTCGGATTTACAACATTATCGCCAATCTTAACTTCCACAGGCGGCTCTGCCGGTCGGGCTTCATACTTGTCTTCTGCTTCACTGCCTATGTACACATTGTTAAGAAATATATACTCAGGCAGCGTGATAGTCGCATTTTTAAAATCATTTGTTCCGTCATTTGCCGCTGCAAAAGCAATTCCAGCCGTAGTCGGAATAAATGTTACCGCAACCGCTAACGCCGTTATCCACGCAAGAAATTTCTGTTTAATTGTTCGTTTCTGCATAACTCTTCCTTTCTTTAATAAAACTAAACTTCTAATAATTTATATATGTGTAATTTTACATTACTTATTAAAAATCACATTTCAATGAATAACTTTAAATGAACTATTTGTTGTCAATACAACAAGTTTTCGAATTCTATTGCACATAGGATGACGACGGCATCCGCGGTATCAGGTTATTAATATCCTCCAATATGAAAATCTTTATCAAGGCTGCAGTTTTCAGCTCATTCACATCAACCGGCGAAGTGTCTGCAATTTTCTTGTAATTGAAGTCCAGCATGTTCCCTTGGTCATCGTATGTTGCAACAGCCTTGTAATCGGATTTTGAATATGAACGCGTGCCTGTCAAAATGACATCCACTGATGCTGCCCCTATATTCACATCATAGCCGCGCATGGCTTCCTCATCATTGATATCCACTCCCGGCTTTGTAGTGATTATATTGTGAGCACCATTATCAAGCCATATATAAAGACTCTTGTCCCTGTTTTTTACAAAGCTGTACTCATCAATTTCATAATCAAGAGTCAGCCCGTTGCCCTTGTAGTATGGTTTTTTATCCACATAGACAACATATGGCTTGCTCAGCCCCGATGTGTTTTCCTTATACAGGGTATGGGTATCCGTCCATGCCGGGCAGTCTATGGAATCGACTCCGCTGTAATATGTCCTGTTTTTCTCGCTCTTATCCGCCTCATCCTGGGCATAATCCGCAGACTTTACCTTCATATTGCCGCCTGTAACATCCATGGTTTCGGCCACAAGAGCTTCCTTTGCGTCATGAGCGGATATAAGGGCATCGCCGCCGGACATTTCAAAATGCTTTACCTTTATCGTATGGAGATTGTCACTGTCGGCCGCTCCGTTAAAGCATCCTCCTGTTATCCTGAATGTTCCGCCGGGAGCATAGAGCATTCCGCCGTTAAAACCGATTTTGCTTTCCTTATAGAGATTCAGATTTCCGGCAGCCAGAGTAAGGGTTGTGGAACCATCAATGTAAATTGATGTGTTTCCTGTTTCCGATGTTATTTCCAAACAACCTTTTCCGGTCTCGTCACTGCCGATAACGCTGTCTCCCTTTACGATTACTGCCGGAACCTTATTATCGGCTTCCGTACATGCTCCCTCTATGCGATTGTTCTTGCCAATGAGATTCAGCCTGCAGTTTTTGTTCATCGTAAGGGTGGAATGCTTTTCACATGAAATGTCAAGAGCTTTTGCATTCAATGTGGAGCCCTCTTCCATTACTATGTTCAAATCGGTGCATTTGCCGTTGCTTCCGTCTATTGTGGCATTTACGCCTGACTTGATGGTTATAGTACCCGTAGAGCTTCCCCCGAGATTGTAATATCCTGATTCAGTAATCTCTTTTACCTTCTTTACTTTTAATACTTTATCGGCAGCCTGTTTATATGAAGCTCTCACTGTGGTGTCTCTTCCTGTCAGCTGGAAATCGGGCCATGTTCCCACATAACCCTCTCTGCCGCCTATATTCCCTGCCGCATCAACAGGCATATCCGGAGCCTCAACCGCTGCTGCCGTTGCCTTGCTGAATGTAACCTTTTCTACTTCCTCGCCATTGGCAACAAATGTAACATTGAATATCTCTGCATTTTTTCCGTCTAAGGTTTTAACCTTGACGGTAGTATCCGATATGATGTCTTTTCCGTCCCATCTGTTTCCGTTCTCATCATAAAATTCGTACTTGGCCCATTCCGCCTCTTCCGGCTGTATGAGACCTACGGAGCCGTGATTGTTTACCGTTACTGTTCCTTTTTCCGCTGTCGGATCATCATAGTCAACATATGTTACCGTCCACATCTTCTCGAAGCTGTCATTGCTTCCGATTCGTCCGAATTCGGGATATCCATTTGGAACAGCTACATAATCCGAAGATGCATCGTTTGCCTTTAACAGTGTTGCGAATGTATTGGCCTTCATCTCAGCTTCCGTCTTGCAGGTAACTATTATGACATCCGATGTTCCCGCTCCGGAATAATTTATCCCTGTATCGCAGGTGCCTTCAAGCCAATAGGCATTATTTATCTTTGCCTGTATGCTTCTGAATTGTTCTCCGACAATTCCGCCTGCCTTGACACCTTCACCGTCCGATTTGATGACCTGTCCCGAGTTATACACATTGTTCATGTCTATCTTCTGTGCATAGCCGAATATTCCGCCGACCGCCGTTCCGGCCTGTGTTGACTTGGCCGTAACCTTGCCACGGTTGTAGGAATTTTTTATGACAAAGGCTGCGTTCTCCATACCGTAGCTGGAATATCCCGCAATGCCTCCGGTATATTTATCAAGCGAATAAACATCACCGTAGTTTGCGCAGCCGCTGACATTGCCATAGCATTCTCCTGCTATACCGCCTGTGCCGCGTCTACCTATATACCCAACCTGACTTCCTGCGGCATCATCATATCCGAAACTCTTAACATATGCGTAATTGGTACAGTCCGTTAAATTGTTTACTGAATCATCTTGAGCTATATAGGCATCCCCTACTATGCCTCCGCTTCCTGTACCTCCTGTTATGCCTCCCCTGTTAATACATGCAGAAACCGAAGACGCCCTCATCTGACCGGCTATGCCTCCCGCAACAGCTTCGGCGCCACCTTCGATTTTAGCGAAGTTTATACAGTTGATGATTTCTGTCTCGTTACAGGCGCCTGCAATCCCTCCGGCGCCGCTTGCCGATTTGACATTCCCTCTTACCGTCAGGTTTTTAACGGTTGTCCCATTGCAATAGTTAAACAGCCCTGTAAAGTCGCTGCTCTCATCACCTGCAATCATATCCGTTATGGTGCTTCCGTTGCCGTTAAATGTACCTTGAAAACATCTGTCCTCTGACAGTCCTATGCCGGGCCACATTGTAGGTCCCGAAGTTCCGTCTGAATCTTTCAGGGAAATAGTCGTTCCCGACGGGATTGAAACCGTCTCACCTCTGAATGTCTTTCCTTCGATATTTACCAGATATGCCAGTCCGGCTAAATCATCTGCATCCTCTATTACATACTCATCGTCGCCGTCATAATACCAGGAAGTATCGCCGTATGACTGCCATGTCTTGACACGGGTTTCCGGCCTGGCTGTTATAATCAGCTTGTTGTTCACATTCTCTCCAATCTTGTTGTCAACAACAATTCTTCCGGTTTTGTTAGGTTCCGGCTGTGTTACGCCTACCAGCGGATTTCCGTCGGCATCGGTATAAGTATACGAATATTCAAATTCCCCCGAATATTCTCTGCCGGTATCTTTTGGAACCGCATCTCTGTCAAGTACAGCTTTAACCTTTATAACATCCTTTTGAAAAATCATGTCGCCGTCAATGAGATTAAGGTGTCTCGTATTGGAATAATCCTCAGGATCCGTACCCGATTTTGATGCGGACAGCGTATATACCTTTCCATGGTCGGCAAGCTCAATCCTGCCCTTCAGCAGCTTAACTATTGAAGCTCCTATTTCCAGGTCTTCGGTTACCGTACACATATTCCCGTTCAGTCTGCCTGTATAGGCGTTGGTTTTTGCAGTATAATAATCAAGAATATAGCCGCCGTCATGGGTTTCAGACAAGCGTATTACACTTCCATACGGAACCTGCGTTCCGGACAAAACCGGTTTGCCGTTGAGCTTAAGATTTATATCACCGTTAGCTATCTTGCTATTGTCGAAGCTTACAGTGCATTTACTGTCACATTTCTCTCTGGATTTTTCGAAATACAGAACGGGATATTCAGCACTGCTTTCAAAAATATCGCAGACATAGTTGTTCTGAAAATCACCGCCGCTGTTCAGATCATCGGCAATGCCTTTCATTTCATCAGCAGTTTTAACCTGCACATCAATGGAAATGTTGGATGCCGTACCGCGATACCAGCCGTTTGAGGCAGGATCTCCATCGCATCCTTTAAGAGAGTAACAGTTGGCCACCGTATAGGTTCCCGATTCATGACCGCCTATTCCTCTGGAGTACTTTCCGATGATTTTGCCGGTATTGTAGCAGTTATATATGTTCATACCGCTGTTTTCGGCACATATGCCGCCGACAGGACATGTATTATATGTGGTCTTAATTTCTCCGGTGTTGTAGCAGTTTGTAATCTCTCCTGTTCCCCATCCTGCGCCTACAATCCCTCCTACACCTTTCGCATCGGTATTTGAGACATTTGCATGATTGGCACAGTTCTCTATTATTACACCGTTTGTGGTCTCTCCTACACGGCCAACAACGCCGCCCACCATCCTTCTGGCATGTACTTTACCTTTTACTGTTACATTTCTGACAGTCGGGATCCATCCGTCCTTCATTTTTGTCTGTGTGGTAATACCATATTCGGAATAATCCCTGTCCCCCTCGTTGGTGTTAAGATCGCCAAGGTATCCTACAAGCCCCGCTGCCATTGAATAGGCAAAGCCGCTCTTGGTATATCTGTCGCAATTGATTGTTATTGTATGTCCGTGACCGTCAAGAATGCCGTTAAAATACGCTTCTATGAAGTGAGCATTTCCCGTCTCTCCGTCTGCTGTCTCAGTTCCCTCAACAAACTGTGTCCCAATTTTGTCCTGCATGGTGTACTTACCGCCGATCGGCATGTAATTCCCCTTGGACATATCGATATCCTTCCTGATATGCACGGTTTTTCCCATGAAATCATTTTCGCTCAGACCCTTATATACGGTACCTGAAGTTCCGCCTCCGGCATATCCTATCAGAGGGAAGTTCGGAATTTCCGCATGCTCTATATATTTAGCGTCTCCATATAGAACCAGGTTCTGGTCATACCACCCGTTCACTATAGCGGCAAGACCTGCCAGCTGGGCGCCGGTAGAGATATCATATTCTTTTTTTGCAGGGTCGTACCATGAGATGTCTACCGTTTTACCATCCCACACATTGGATTCAGGTGCCGACTGTGCCATAACGAAAACATCGTCACCGGATTCCGGTTCTTCGGATTGATTTTCAACGGATTGATTTTCAACCGATTCCCCTGTATCAGGGGATTTCTCTTCATTATCCTGTTCCACAGAAGGCTGTAAATTATCATCCGTATTATATGCAAAAGAAGGCATCTGATATGTTACGGTAAATGCCATTACAACCGTCAGTACAATAGATAAAATCCTAAATTTTCCAAGCATGATGCTTATCCTCCAATAATTGTCCGGTCTATTCCGGTAACTGTCTCACCACATAATATTTGCCGGTGCCTTCATCGTAATAAACTTCACCGAGCTTATCCATTCCGCCTCCGTCCGACATATCGCGGGATTCATCAACCTCATGAAGATCCTCACCATCAAAGCTTATAGCTTTATCTTTATTTACGGGCGACTCCCCGCCCTGTCCGTCACTCTGTTCCTGAAGAGTTCTTCCGGAGTCACTCATATCTCCTCCGGTAGTCGATACATCCACATTCCAGTGTATAATCAGGGCAAGCATTATTCCAACCGCCAGAATAAGCATGGCGTCAGACATATTGCCTGTATAATTCATAGGATTCACTTCCGTTGCTTCACTAAAGTGACTCCTCGTTCTTTTCTTTCTTCGTCTGTTTCTTGTCAATTTCATGCCTTCCTTCCGTCGGGTTTTCTCTTTATTTCTTTTGCCGCTTTCATTCTGTCGCGTCTTGATATAGTTGCTTCTTTAAATGTCTGGGTTAAAATTCTGTTTTCCAGAACCTCCATCTGCTGACTGGACATCTTGCTTATATCCACGCTGACCTGAGGCACATCCTTTAGCTTCTGCATTTCCAGAATACTGTCCATTACCGTTTCCAATATTGACATATACTTGCCATACCAGCCCCCTCTGACGGTTGATATGCATATTGCAATAGCCGCTACACATAAACCTGCAATAGTTGTATTAAAGGCGGTAA
Source organism: Lentihominibacter sp. (assembly GCA_050953465.1). Lineage (GTDB taxonomy): Bacteria > Bacillota > Clostridia > Peptostreptococcales > Anaerovoracaceae > Lentihominibacter. The sequence continues at coordinate 503,282 of JBMNMR010000002.1, forward strand.
GCAATGACGTTGACAATGTATATGTGTCACCCTGCCCGAGTGCTATTATTCCCGGGCCCAGGGGTATCAGCGTCCCCATGAGTCCCAGCGTCGGACCGAGCTTTGCCATAAGGTTTGTTATTTTGAGAGTTTTATCATATCTGCTCTGTTCTTCTTCAATAAGATTATCTGCGAGGGATTCTCTCATCACCTCTGTGAACTCCGGATGCTTTGTAATCTCAATCAGAGCTGTCTTCTGAGTTTTAAGCAGACCACTTTCTTCAATTACCTCCCCGACGGGTTTGATATCGCTTCTTATCTCATCCATAAGCTCAGGCAGTTTCAGCTTCATGTGGCGGTGTTCCGTAAAATATTCCGAAATTACCCATCCTATCATCAAAAGTGCTGCTGCTATCAACAATATGAGAAGTATAATGACAGGAATCTCTAATGATTGACTTACTGTGTTTAATATTTTGCTTACTACGTCAAATACCGGTGTTGTGCTGTTGTTCATATTTGTAATTTCCTCTTTTATAATTTCTTTCTGAATCGTATTCTTTCTGCTGCCATTCCGCTAAGGCAAAGTCCGGCTGCTCCTGCTGCTGCATAGGGACCGGTTCTGTTCTCGTCTTCCTTAACCCTTAAGGTCTCCTTATCCGTTGCTGCAACGTTTGTTGATGTCTGTGTCAGCATCTGTGCTACGCTCTGATCAAGTTCATACATCTGCAAAACCCCTGCTGCATTTTGCTTGTTTTTCCCACTGGAATTATCATCGTTCTTTGAGTCTGCAGAGTCTCCTTTTTTCTTGTCTCCGGACTTGTTTTCGCCATCACCGGATCCATTTCCATCGTCGTTTTTACCCTCATTATCGTCGCCATCCGCTCCTGTTGAGTCAACGACCATATTGCTGCTGTCAATTTCAATCCCGGCATATGCTCCGACTATTTTTGCTTTACCCTTTTTCTTGACTGTATATGTCAGCTCTACAGAAACAACGCCGTCATAGTTCGGATTTTTTTTCATATTAACCTTGTCAATTGTCATGACAGTATTATCAGATGATGAAAACCCCATGGAGTCTATCAAAGACTGAACCATCCCGATATCTCCCGCATCCACGTTGAAGCCGATTTTATGCTGCCCGATTTCCCCGGAAGGTTTCTGACCATCTTCTACCACTGTAGGAACACCCTTATATGTAATGTAAAGTGTGTGTACATATTTAGCCGTCTGGCTGGTTCTGCTCTCTTTGGGTGATGACTGCCCGAACAGAAGTCTGAACCTGTTTCCCGTACTCATCTGGCTGTAATTCGGTTTTGTACCCGATGGCTGATTGTATGATGTCGTCTCATATGATTCCCAGTGATCCTCCAGTGCCAGCATTGGTTTAACTGCAGTCTTATGCTTCCATGCCTTTGAGTCACTCACTGAAATTAACTTATATTTTTTTTCTGCTGCGTATACGGGAGTTCCACCGATATAACCTGTCACTATATCCAGCATTCCCGTTTCACCAGGAGGCTCAGTGGGTTTTGGTTCCGGAGGCTCTGTAGGTTTCGGTTCCGGAGGCTCTGTAGGTTCCGGTTCTATCGGATCAACAGGAGGAGTCGGTTCTTCCTCTATCGGCTCTTCCTCTGCCGGTTCATCTGCAAACTTAGGAATTAAATTGCCGGACAAATCCTTAAAATAATACTTTGTTGATCCAAACAGCTCATTATACGAAAAAGAGACAAACGATCCCACATTAACATCTTTTGTATAGAATGATATGCTGCTTATCCCATTTCTCTCTATTTGCGCATAGTCCAGCAAATCGCTTATATAGAATCCGGTTGCCGAATCTATTATCGCGTTGTAACCGTATTTATTTTCCTGATAAAAGGAATATGCTACTTTGTGCAGGGGAAGATTATTTGCCAGCTGGCTCCAGTGATATGTGCCCTTTGTCACAAAGGTGCTGTCAGCCATCCCCCAGTATCCTATCTTGACCGTCAGGGTGTCTGTTACATATCCTCCGGCATCGACCTGTGATGGTTTTATGCCAAGCCCTATGCTTAGCGAAAGACATATTATAATCGGTATAATCAGCAGCCGCCTTTTACCCCGTTTGTTTTTGTTGTTTACCATTTTCATTTGTCCTTAAATGTGGATTTTGACAGCAATTCTACAGCTTCTTCATCCGATAACTCATAGTTCCAGAAGAGCCTGTAGAATTCTTTGGCTTCCTCAACCATGTCATAGTCGTACAGTTCCGGATACAGCAGATTTCCCAGCCAGATGACTCCTATTACTCTGTTTACAGATGGAGGGCTTGACATCCAGCTGTACGGCAGATTAGGAACCTCATACACTGTTCCATTTTTCACAGCCTGAAGATCATCCCACTCACTTTTACCGGCTGTAATGCGTTTATACGGACCGCCTGTTGCCAGAAGCACAATATCCGGATTAATTCTGTAGACTTCTTCCATGCTTACGAGCGTTGCTCCTCCCGCATGGCTGACTTCTTCCTCTGTAACGATGGCATTATCAACACCTATAACTTCAATCACATCGGCCTGAACAGACCCTTTGGCATTTGTATTTAATCCCGTTGAACCTGTTCCGTACATGACACTGACAATGTCTTTCTCCTTCAGCTTATTTCTATTTAACTCCGCCATGTAAAGAACATCTTCTATATATGAGGCCAACTCCTCTCCCTTTTCTTCCTTGCCGAGAAGCTTCCCCAGTGTTCTGTATGCTTCAGGCAAATCATCTATATCTGCCTCGACAAATATCGTGGGCACTCCGGTTTGCCTCTGAATTTTATTCATATCTCTTGAATGGCCAATCTTCTTGTCCCCGATGTCAATGATAATCTGAGGCTCCGCCGCAATCATCGCCTCCATGTTCAGATTAGCTTTACTCCCGTAGAATTGTCCGAAAGTCGGCAGGGCAATCATTTCCTCGGGGAAATACGGATACTGATCCATTGATGGTGTCGACGACAGCCCAACAAGAGTTTCCGGTGCTATTGTCATTAAGACCATTTGTGCTACCGAGCCGCTTGGTGCTACCCTTGTAATGTTTTCCGGAACCTCCACATCTCTGCTGCAGGAATCGGTAAAGGTATATACCTTGCCCTCCTCCCGGTTCTTCGCCACCGTATCCGTTGCACTGCCGCATGCGCAAAGGCAACTTGCTGTTATCAAAACCAATGCGACACATAAAACTTTTTTAATCTTATCCGACTTGTTTCTCATATCTTTATTATTTATATTCTTTCCCTTATCGCGTAACTACGGATCTAACCCCGCTCCATCCGGAGACAACACCATTCTTTATTGTTCTTATTCTCACATAATATCTTTTCTTCTTTTCCAGTCTTTTAATCACCTTTGATGTCCTTTTGTAGCTACCGCCGGACACGATTACAGCCCGGGCGAAATCAGAATTCTTGCTGTACTGAATCTGGTAGCCCGATATTTGTTTCCTGTATTTCGCGCCGGGTTTTCTCCATCTGACTGTCATACTTCTTGTGCCTCTTCTGATACTCCTGAGAGATGTTCCGACAGGCCGGACTTTGAATGGCTGACTTACCGTTCCCGTAAATCTTCCTTTACCTTCTATATTAAGCCTGTACGTCCCCACATTAATGCCTGAACCCGTCCATGAATAGTCGTCCGGCGTAAGAGCCTTTCCTGCATATTCTGCAGAAACAGAAGGGTAACGTCTCTTCCCGGTATAGGTCGGATTACTTATGTCAAAAGTTGCCTCGTTTATTGGGATGTTTATCTCACCAATCACCTTTGGATAACTATCTTTTCCGTCATTACTGCTCACAACAAGAACCACCCTGTCCGCTGTCTTTACAGGAACTGTGAAGCTCAATGTGCTGCTGCCTGCCGTTTTCTGATTGACATAGAGCAACCCTTCTCTGCCCATTGAATAATCACTCGGGCTGCCCTTGGCAATTGCCACCACATATTCCTTGCCGGCCTTGCATCCCTCAAGAGTTATCTGATTTGCCCCGGAATTGGTTGTGAGCTGATCCCTTGAACTGACTGCTTCAACTGTATCAGGCTCTATAAATACCACTGACATTGCCATGATTATGGCAATAAAAATTGCTCCGAAGTTTAATATTTTTCTGTGTGAAGTAAACATATCTTAATGCCCCTTACTGTTCTTTGAATATTCACTAACATGATAGTCTGAGAATTATACTATAAAGTCCCATTTTTGTTTGTTTCTATAAAAACTTATTATCATCAAATTGTTGTTTCGCCATCTTATTTAATGGACTTTATCGGCACGCATACTTTCGCCCCGTCGCCGTGATAGTCAATGTCAATAAGCTTCACTTCAACATCGTACAACTCCTTCATCAGCTCTTCGCTGAGAACTTCGCGTGACGGTCCGGCGGCTCTTACTTCACCGTTCTGTAAAACGAATGCTTTCTCCGCAAAGAGCAGTGCATGTTCGGGGTTATGGGTAGACAGTATGACGGTATACCCCTCCTCTACAAGTTTTCTTATTCTCTCCATAACCCGAAATTGATTGCCATAATCAAGGTTTGTCGTCGGCTCATCCATTACGAGAATCTTCGCATCCTGGATAATGGCCCGGGCAAGAAGTACCAGCTGCCGTTCACCTCCGGATATTCTTCCGAAGCCTCTGTCTCGAAGATGAGTTATTCCCAGATCCTCCAGAATAGCCTGAACTTTGTCAACATGTTTCTGCTTCGGTGATTCCAGGATTTTCAGCCCTCCCGTAAGTCCCATGAGAACTATATCCGTCACAGTATAATTGAACACCGGTACAGTAGTTTGAGGGATGTATGCTATTTCTTTTGCTATCTGCGGACGGGACATCTTCATCATATCTCTTCCCTCAAGATATATATGTCCCTCATAGCCTCTGAGAAACTTCAGGATACACTTGAACATTGTGCTCTTACCTGCACCATTGGGTCCGATAAGTGCAACCAGCTGACCTTCGTATGCCCTGAAATCCACATGTTTCAGAATCATCGCTTCACCGTATGAGAAGCAAAGATCTCTTATATCTATTACTATCCTTGATTTTGTAATGTCAATCGCCACGAATTGCCCCTCCTGTAAGTATAAGATATGCGAAAATCGGTGCCCCGATGAAGGATGTGAGAATTCCTATAGGAATTTCTCCTGTAGTCACCATTCTCGCAATATTGTCAACAACCATCAGAAAGGTAGCACCGAAAAGTATGTTTGTCGGTATGAGCCTTCTGTAATCATAGCCGAAAATCATTCTGCAAAAATGAGGAATTACCAGGCCTACCCATCCTATTACGCCGCTTATGGAAACGCTTATTGCCGTCAGCAGCGTGGCACAGACAATCACGATAAGCCGAAGCTTAGTGGTGTCTATTCCCATTGACAATGCTTCCTCTTCTCCAACCGTCAGCAAATTGATTCTCCATCTCAACAGCCAAAGAGGAACCATGCCGACAATTATGGGAAATATTGCAAATAAAATATCCGTTTTTTGAATAGATACCAGGCTTCCCATAAGCCAGTATGTAATGGCCGGCAGTGCTGATTCTGTATCGGCAACAAGCTTTATAAAAGAGGTTCCCGAAGCAAAAAGCGAACTTATCAGCATTCCGCCCAGTACCATGGCCAGCACCGGATTTATTCTGCTCATCCTGCTTATAAGATATGCCAAAAGAACCGCACCCAACCCGAAAAGAAATGCCATAAATGAAATCGCATAATATGAAAATCCGAGGAGAATTGCAAGGGCAGCTCCGCAGCCTGCTCCTGACGATGCTCCTAAAACTCCCGGTGATACCATAGGATTTTGAAACATGCCCTGATAGGAAACACCTGCAACTGCCAGAGAAGCTCCAACCAGCCCCGCCGCCAGTACTCTGGGCATTCTTATGTTGAAAACCACAGTCTCCGCTGCATCCGGCCATGTCTGAGAAATCTCAAATACTTTAGAAAGCAGTATTAAAATCAGCTCATCAGGCATTATCGGATATCTGCCAAGCATGAATGAGCCGAAAAATACCAATATGAATGCAACTATCAGCACTATTGTTTTCGTCTTGTATTTCCCTGTATGTCCGGTTGAAATATGACCCTTCTTCATGGTTGTTATTATAAAGAATGCTTATGGCTTCTGATGTTGTTCGAACAATATTACTGTAAATTACTTTTACCTGAACTACATACGCTATACGGCATAGCTGATAAATGCCATACTTGACATTGTGTCGTGATCAAGAGCCCAATACTCATCAAGTTCCTTGCCCATATGCATGATGTTTTTCCTGTGGTAGACAAGGTGAGCTTCCATGTATTTCTCAAATTCGCCCTCTTGTTTTTCCGTAAGTCCGTTTATAAATGAGCTGCGGATTTTGCTGACAGCCTCTTCTCTGGTCACATATTTGTCCAATCTGAACGGGGAATAAATAAACTTTAATTCAGGTTGCATGTCTCTGTCCATGAGCTCTCCCATTATCAGGTAATAGCAGGAAAATCCGGGTCTCTCATATCCGATTGCCTCAGCAACATGTCTGTCATAATGCTTGGCAGGATTATCCCATGCTCCTATACACACTTTGCGTTTTGCTACAGACTCAAGCTTCTTCAGGGAACTGGTAAGATCTCTGCATATAAATGATCTTGAAGAAAACGCTATGTCACACTTTGGAAGCTCTATTATGCTCCAATCCTCGTTCCAGTCAAGCTTAATCGGATGGATTCTGTCAGCCACCCCTTCTTTTTCCGCCCCTTCCATAAGATGTTTCAGCATTTCCGAAGAAAAATCAGCCGCGTAAATCTCATGTCCCTTCCCGGCATATGGAATAGCAAGAGTCCCCGATGCACATCCCATGTCAAAAAGAGTATCTCCGGGTTCCGGTTCCATATATTCGTAAAAAGTTTCTACGTATTGGTCTTTCTCCTCTCTTTTCTTCCTGAATCTAGGTGCAAAATCATCCCAGAACTCCTTATTATCCGATCTGTCCTTTGAATCCTCTCTGTCAAGCCACATTTGATTCCAGTTAATTTGGCTCATCCTGTTTCCTCCTCGTAAAGTAATCCTATCTCTTATAGCACATATATCCCCCCTGTGTCGTTGTTTCGGCAACTCAACTTTAATTCTCAGGACAGGTGGTTTTACATGTAGAATCATTTATCTTGACTTTGCCCCTCACTTTATATTATTATTGCAGTAGTGGCTTTAGGAAAAAGTCATCGCTCAGAAGAGCAACCTAATTCGTTATTTCTGATAATTTAATCTGTTTTTTAATTTTAACCACGAAGGTTTTGCGTATCAAGAATGATGCCGAACCATTGTGGTGTTTTTTATTACAGGAGGTTTTATTATGGCATGTTTTATAGTACCGGCAGCAGAAGCAGTTGTAACAACTGTAATCACAAAGATTGCAAAAGAAGAAAAGAGTCCGGATTCCACTGAAGTGCCGCAGAAAATGTCTTTCGTAAGAAAGCTGAAATGGCTGTCCAATATGCTCTGGGGCGGTGCGGTACTCCTTTGCTTCGAACACATCTGGCACGGAGAAGTTATTCCGTATCCACCATTCCTGACCGCAGCCTATAACCCTGCGGACACTGCAACGATGCTGCATGAAATGGCAACAGTCGGTGTTGCTATGGCAGTTCTCATTACTGCAGTCTGGGTGGGCATGGTAATTGTATCTGGTATTATAGAGAAGAGACCAGCTTCAGTTCAGGCAGATACTACTCAGGAGGTGTAATATGACTTTATTGATTTCTATTTTTGCTGCAGTGATTGCAACCCTTGTATGGTATACCAAGCCGGCACTTCGTGATCTGAAGGTTGGTGTTCTCTGCTGGATGTTCTGGGGAGCTTCCCTGATGTGGATGATTGACGCCATATTCGAATTCAGTGAGCTGAAGGCCGAATATTTCGCTCCAGCAGGAGCCGATATGATTAACGATGGATTTCTTGGTCTCTCGGTTGTAGCACTGGCTATGATTATCTGGACCCTGATCGTTCTCATTTCAGACCCGCGGGGAACCGTAAAAGCAGCTTTAACTAAAAAATAATCAACACAAGAGCAAGATAAATATAACGCAAATCCCATCATCATATTAGTGCCCGATGATGGGATTTGTGCTTTAATTATTTTTGCAGATATGCTATTCTGCTTTTAAGAGGTTTAGATATGAATATTCTTGTAATTGATGCACAAGGCGGCGGCATAGGGAAACAGCTTGTCGCGGAAATAAAAAATGAATTCCCCGATGTGACCATCACTGCCGTCGGTACAAACAGCATTGCTACTTCAGCCATGCTCAGAGCCGGTGCAAACTATGGTGCCACAGGCGAGAATGCAGTAGCGGTAGCCTGCAGAACTGCAGATGTAATAATCGGCCCTATCGGAATTATTATTGCCGATGCCATGATTGGAGAAATCACGCCTGCGATGACAACAAGTATAACACAGGCAGATGCCGTCCGCATACTTATCCCTTTTAACAATTGCAACACTTTTGTTGCCGGTATTACCGACCAGAATACCAGGGAGTTAATTTCAGCTTCAATTGAAACATTGCGTACATGCATTGAGTCATAAAATGTCGTCCGCAAGCCTTTGCGATGCCGACCGCAGATTCTTCCGGGCATTTTTTTTATTATGTCAAAGCTGACATCCGAAGGAGATGTGATGTACAGACTGTCAAAGCCCAGCTCCGACATATCTGTATCGTCACCAACCGAGCCGGCAATTACCGCTACAGGAATGTTTTTCCTTTTCGCTCTTGCGATAACGCCGCTGACAACTTTCCCGCTAACACTCTGAGAATCAAGTTTTCCCTCACCGGTAACCATCAGGTCGCAATTGTCAAGCAAATCATCAAAGTGTATCAGGTCAAGAATCAGCTCAATCCCCTTATACAATTCGGCTCCGAAAAAGGCGCTTGCCCCAGCACCCATACCTCCCGCAGCAGCCCCACCCTCGATGTCGGATATATCCTTATTTAAAGTCTTTTTAATTGTTTCAGCGAAACACCGCAGGTTATAATCCAACTTTTTCACCTGTTCCGGTGTAGCCCCTTTTTGAGGAGCAAAAACATATGCCGCACCCTTTTCCCCATAGAATTTCAGGTTAATATCGCAGATGCATTTTACTGTGATTCCTTCCAGCTTCTGTTCCGTTATACTGTTATCTATATCGCAGACTTTGTGTAATGTACCCCCGGCAGGAACGAAGGTCTTACCTTCAGAATCAAAAAACCGCGTACCCATTGCCGCTGCCATGCCGGCACCCGCATCATTGGTGCAGCTGCCTCCAAGACCGAGCAGAATTTCGCTGCATCTGTCAGATATGGCATGTTCAATCAGCTGACCGACACCGTAAGTTGATGCGATCATAGGATCTCTCCTGCTGTTTGACACCATTCCCGCGACAGCGGCCATCTCAACTACGGCAAGGTCTCCAAACTTGCCGTAATATCCCCGTATATTGTCACCAAAAGCATCCCTGACATTCAGGTACACCTTTTCACCGTCCATGGTTCTCAGCAGACAATCCACCGTGCCCTCTCCACCATCGGCAACAGGTACGATTATGAATCTGCCATCGGGTATTTTCTCTGACAGGCCTGTCTCAATTATGTCACACACTTCAGCCGCACTCAGTGTTCCCTTAAATGAATCCGGTGCTATTACTATCTTCTTCATATATATAGTTTACCACCTTAACCGCACATATGGTATTATATCTGTAGTAATAACACTATTTAAGAGGAGGTATACTATGCTTGAAACAGGAACCAAGGCGCCGGGATTCGCTCTTGAAGACCAGAACGGTCAGATACATAAACTTGAAGACTACAAAGGACAGAAGGTTTTGCTCTATTTCTATCCCAAGGATAACACTCCTGGCTGCACCAAACAGGCTATAGGCTATTCGGAGCTCGTCAAGGAATTCGCCGATAAGAACATCAAAGTAATAGGTGTCAGCAAGGATTCTGTGGCATCCCACAAGAGGTTTGAGGACAAGCAAAATCTTAAGGTTACACTTCTGTCCGATCCTGAACGGGAGGTCATTGAAGCTTACGATGTATGGAAAGAAAAAAAGCTCTACGGCAAAGTCTCAATGGGTGTCGTGCGCACCACGTATCTCATCGACGAAGACGGCATAATTGTTTTTGCCAATGATAAAGTTAAGGCTGCTGCAGACCCTGCAACAATGCTGGAGAATCTGTAGGCTCCTGCTTATTTGCACAAACTCGAGAAAAGCTGCATTTCCAAAGCGAAAATGCAGCTTTTTGATTTAAGGCATGGCCTGTTCCATTGTTACTCACAGATTCCTTTGATGAATTTATCAAAGTCTGCAAGTATCTTGTCCATGTCAACGGATTCATCATCAATGGCAAGCCCATAAAACGGAGGCACTTCCAGACCCCTTGCTTTGATGGCGGCCTTAAGCTCTTCAATATATACTCCTTCACCTTCTATTATCGCATCATTGTATTTAAGGTCGGTGGGTTCGCCGCCCCAACGATCATCCCAGCTTGTAATAGTTACTCCACATGTAGGAGAACCGTCACAACTTAATACTCCAACTGTTTTATATCCGGCTCTCGCATATTCCTCCATGTATGTAACCACCCGCTCGGCGATTTCTCTGCAATAATCTCTGAAACCCCGGTTATCATACTGATTTTTGGTATGGAACCATCTTGATATTCCCAGATATAATGTCTCCGGGCAATCCATCTGGTTGATGCCCAGCCCGTATTTGTTGAGAGTGTCAAAAACCTCCTTACACATTCCCGGATATCTGGCAAGGCCTTGCACCTTGTTGTTTGTATTAAGCAGGCAGCTTGATACAAATATTATCTTCCCGCTTCTGTTGTCGTCTCTTCTGTCCATAATTATCTCCTCCTTCAACATACTGCAATTACTTATATATTTTTAGCCTTAATACTTATCCCTTTTATGTTATCCGTTTTTAGTTTTAATTTATATGCGGCATCACCCGCGCCGGGAATTACTTCTATTTCCAGAATATCACCCAGAACCGCAAGCTCCTCCTCTCGTATTATCAATATTTCATCACCTGTGTCGCTTCCTTCAATAAGCCCTTTATATTCGGCAATTACTTTTCTAAAGGATTCCTTCGGATACTCTGTAGCTTTTGTCTGACCGTATATTATAGTATTCATGCGAAATGTTTCTCTGTATTCATTGGGAAGGCAGTTAAACCATATTCGGAAATTGTCTATATAGTATTTAGCATCTGAAAATCCTACATCCTCAGATATCTTCGTTACCGACTTTTCGGTCTCAAGCAATTGAGCTTCTGAAAGCTCTACTCTCACCATGCTGACAAAACTTCTGAAGTTCTCTCCCACATACTTTTGAAACAGATGAGACAGATAATACTTGTCCAGGTTAAAGTCTTCAGCAATTTCTCCCAGGCTGAGCTTTCCGTCGTAGTTTTCGTAGATAAATGAAACGATTTTGCTTATTCGTTCAGACTGCATCGCATCATGAGATTTTTTGTAGTAAAACTCCCGCGTTTCCTGATTCAGCAAAAAACTCTGAAAATGATTATGGAGCATCTGCAGCATATCTGCTGCTTTCAGCTTTAGCTCCGTTTCGTTTGACCCATATGCATCTGCTACATCCAGCACCTTTTCTCGAAAAAGCTTCAATTCATCATACTTTGACGGATTGGCCGTAAGTTTAGTGGTAAAAACCTCGGTTTCCACCCATGGAAATTCTTTACTAAATTCTTCCGTATTTACATGCAAAAGCAAAACCTTGTTCGCCGGACTGTGTTTTTCAAATCCATAAACATCACCATCATGGATCACATGTACATCTCCCTTCACAAGATCATAATGGGAATAAGAAAGCTTAAGTCCCACCTCACCTTCGAGCACAAGCACAATAGTGAGGCATTGGTGATATCGCCATGGATATTCTTCAATACTGAGAACCCTTATATTAACTGCATCATTATCCCTGAAATAGATTCTTTCCAGTATAGATCTCATTGGCTTCCTTCTCCTTTCTTCTCCTATGCGAGATGCTCTGTATCTGATTATAACCTATTTTTCAATAAAAGAGCGAAGGGAATACCTTCGCTCCATCATCAAATAATATCCTTATGCTCTTTCTACCTTCTTACCGATAAAGTAAAATGCAACTGCAAGTACTCCCGTAACTATGGCAAACCATCTAATAACGCTTATCATTCCGCCAAAGCAGTCTACTCCATAAATGTCCATGTAATATTCAGGTCCCCATGAGCCTTCGTACACAGGCAGGAAGAAAGCTCCTAAGGTTGATAAAGCACAGAGAACTCCGCAGCATATTGAAATCTGGAATACATCGCCTTTTGCGAGCTTTGTAAGTTTATTGATTGGATATTTAACTGCATCCGTAATATTAAGGCCGCCCCATTTTCTCTTGCAGAAGAAATATCCTATCGGACCCGATGCCAGACCTATAAGACCTCCAAGGAAGTAATCGGTGCCGTTAAGCAAATACGCTACTACTGCAACGATAACCGGAATCGTGAAGAATATATATATGAATCCTTTCGGACCGGGAACCCTGAGCGGACGTTCCATGTCAGCTTTCTTCGCTCTGAAAACCATCATCGATATGAACAGCAAACAATGTGTTGCGATTATCAGCAGCACTTCAACACACAGTACAACCGAAAAATCGAAGGTGCACAGAATAAGGTCAACACCTGCCATCACCAATACCGGGATATAAGGCACACGCCTGTTCTTGCTCACCTTCCTTATTTTCTTTGCAAACAAATTGTCTTCTGACATTGCGTACAGCACACGCGGTGCCGCAGTAACCCATGAGTTGAATATTGACAGATTTGCCAGAATTGCAATTACTCCGAATATTACAATCCAGATACCGCCCGGGAGGTATGTAGTAAGAACTGTACCGTATCCTACTTCACCACTGATACCTTCCGACCACTGATCCCACTGCCCTACTGAAGCCAGCCCTGCAAATGTAGGGAGTATATATGTTGCCGCAATGAGCGGAACTGCCAGAATTGTTGCCTTAGGTATTACCTTGGTATCTTCAACCTCTCCGCCGATTGCCGACATCGCTTCATATCCTGAATACATCCATATACCAATCGCAATGCCTCCTCCTATACTTTCCGCAACACTTTGTCCGGGAGGAATAAACGGTGTCATAGGATTGTCTTGAAAATTAATAAATCCTACAACCGCAATCAAAGCGAAGACCGCTAGAACCAGATAACCTATCACTGTACTGACTCTACCCGACTCCTCTATACCTCTCAGGTTAATAATGACAATAATTGCTATAATAATTACCTGGAACACATATGTGGTTCCTTTGCCGGCTCCCGTCATTACTGCGAAATATCCGCCGGCCAGTATAACGTATACGGAAGAATCCACAAAGTTTGCTATTGTCTTCCACCAGCCTGCCTGAAATCCCCAGAATTCGCCGAGGGCTTCCTGAATCCATTTATAAAACCCTCCTTCACAGGGTCTGGCCGCACCGAGTTCCATCGATGCCAAAGCCATCGGCAAACCCCATACAAATGGTATTACCAAAAGCATTACCAAGGTGAGCCCCGGTCCGGTGGCAGGAATCATAGCCTCAATACCAAAGGCTCCGGCAGCACAGAGACAGTAAATCATAAATATCAATGTGCCGACGCCCATCTTGTGTTTCTTTACCCCTACACGAAGTTCATCGCCCATGATGTTCCTCCTTTCACTGATTAATCAATCATTTTGCCGCCCATAGTTAAGAGCGACTTGTACATTTCAGGACGCCTGTCCCTGAAAACAACAACTTCCTTTCTATATGCCGCCAGTTCATCTCTGTCGAATGTAACGACCATGACTCCTTCGGTCTTTTCATCCATCTCAGCAACTTTCTCTCCTATGTTATTACCTATGAATGATGCTCCCCAGAACCTTATTGCCGTTCCTGCCTTCGGTTCTTCTTCGTCGCCGATTCTGTTTGATGCAATTACCGGTGCCATATTTGCCGCCGCATGTCCCAGCATTACATTCTGCCAGTGACGGTAATCAATATCCGCTTCATCAAGTTCGGCAACAGGCACAGCAAATGAACCAATGGCGGTAGGATAGAACAAAAGCTCCGCTCCCTGCAAGCACATCGCCCGTGCCGCTTCCGGGAACCATTGATCCCAGCATATTCCAACCCCGATTGTGGCATAGTGTGTGTCCCACACCTTAAACCCCGTATCGCCCGGGCTGAAATAAAATTTTTCATAGTACCCCGGGTCGTCCGGAATATGTGTCTTTCTGTAAAACCCGAGGATTGTTCCGTCCGCATTAATTATTGCTATTGTGTTGTACCTGACTATCCCCGCATCTTCATAAAAGCTTATCGGCAGAACAACTTTTAATTCCTTTGCCAGAGTGCACATCTTTTCCAGCATTGGGTTGTCATCACGCGGCTTCGCGAGGTCGATATAATCAAAATCCTCGATTTGCGCAAAGTAAGGCGTTTCAAACATTTCCTGAATCTGAATTATGTTTGCACCCTTCGATGCTGCATCACGGATAAGCTCTTCGGCTTTTTTAATGTTCCCCTCACGATCCCAGCTGCATGACATCTGGGTACACGCTACAGCTACATTTTTCATAAGCACCACCTCCACAACGTCATTATATAATGCGATAAAGTCAAAAGGTAGCACATAGTTGTTAATTTTCTGACAATTCCGGCCATCTTGCCACAAAAAAATAGCAACAAAATGGTTATAATACCATTTTGTTGCTATAACCCCCATCTTTTCTATGGCTCTAAATCGATATGCGTCACACTGCCATCTCCATCTATCGGAATCTCATCTCCCAGATATGTAGGTTCCGGTTTCAGTATTCCTTTAACAAAATCCTTATTTCTGGCAAATACCTCTCTCAATTTGCGGTATCGCCCGCCTCTGTACTTTCTCTGATCTGATGCGACACCCTTCGCCTCTACTTCCAGAGCCTCGCAGGTCTTTAAGGTTCTGTACAAATGATATTTCTGCGTTACGACAATCATTCTGTCAACGCAGAATACTTCCTTCGCTCTGTATATGGATTCATATGTGGAGAATCCCGCGAAATCCAGGAATATATCTTCTTTAGGAATGCCTTGCTCCAATGTGTATTTCAGCATGCAGTAGGGCTCATTGTAATTATGGGCACGATTATCGCCGGACAGCAGTATTTTCGGTGCAACTCCCTCATTATACAGTGCAATAGCCGCATCCAGCCGATCCTTTAACATAGGTGAAGGCTCCCCGCCTTTCCATACGGCACATCCAAGTACAAGAATGCATTGAGGTTCTATGCTTTTGCATGCTTTGATTTCACCGGCATTAATTTCATCGTCATCAAAAACCGCTGCGATATCATCCCTTGAAGAAAGCACAACAAAGGCATTAATGCACAAAGCGACGATGCAGGCAAGTATTATTATTTTGATGGCGAATTTGATTAGTTTTATCATGTGTAATTATTTGTGTTCAGCTGAATATAGTTACACCCTATTATATGATAAGAATCCTCAATGTCCAAAACAATTTTCCCGGCACCGGTTATCAATGCCTTGGTCCGCCGCTCTCTTAAGAGCTTTTATATGACGGGCTTCAGACTTCGCCAGGTTGGCAAAAATTTTGTTCTCCGGATATTTTTTGGCGAGTTCCGTATAAAGGTAGTTTGCCGTCATTTCCTCGCTGACCATCGCTGACATGTCGCTTTTGCTTGCAGCCTATGCAAATGTCGCATTGCCGGCCACAAGTGTCAGTGCCAAAACTCCTATAACAAGCATTAAAGATATTTTCCCCAGCAAAAACCGGATACAATGCAATGAATCCGGTTCCGTTTTTTATTGGCTGTTCTCTCTGATCTCTCTGATTTTGCACATGTTGCCGCATCGCATGACTAGCGGCTTCTCTGCGTCATAAGCCGTCTTTAACACGCTATAGTCATCTTCGGAACTTTTAAGAAGGTTGACAAGAACTTCTTTCGAATAAGCATCCTCTTCATTTTTAATCATCTTTTTAAGCAGTCTGATGTCTTCCTTTTTAAAATCCACAGCACGGGATAAAGCCTCTTCTTTTGTTTCCGGAATCTCAATGTCTTCAGCCTTGGCCTCTTCAACAGAGATGTCCAGACTTGCAGCCACTTCCTCAAGTGCCTCAATATTGCGGGCTTCCCCCTCAGCCATGTTTGCAAAGAGTTCGTCCTCCGAATATTTCCTGGCAAGTTCAGTATAGAGATAATTGGCCGTCATTTCCTCACTAATCAGGCTTACCATATCATACTCTTTGGAAGCCCCTTTACAGCCTACCATAACCAGGGCCATAAGTCCTATTACAAGAACTACCCATAATTTTTTCATATCTATCACCTCCTGTGTCAGGCTGGCTTCTGTTTATGATTTTAACATGGATAAATATGAATTTTCAGTGACATGGGTCTCTTTATATCTTCCGATAGAGCTTTTTAAGGGCGTTAATCCTGTCTAACTTAATCTTTGACTTGCCGTTAAATCTTTGCGCCAGAAGAACTGTTATGGCATCTACCAGAGCTATGGGAACTACTTGTGAATGATACTCATCCTCCGCCCCCCTGTAGGCAAACAAGGTGTAACTTGGCTTGAATTCTTCTTTTATATAGGCCAGTGAGGTAAAGCAGACTGTCTTAAAACCAATCTTCTTGCTATGTTCAAGAATTAAACGGCTCTCTCTTGAAAAGCCGTAATAGGCAAAGAATATAACTATGTCATCCTTTGTTATATTGGCAAGACTTTCCGCGATTTCCGAGCCGCTTGTCTCCATTTTCTTAATATTCAAATCAAACCTGTTGAGCCTGAAGCTCAAAAGCTCCGCTGTTGCTCTTGATGAACTTTTCCCATGGATATATATGGTGTCAGCTTCAAGTATCGCATCCAGGGCTGCATCTATCTGGGAGTTATCTATCTTTTCCAGAGTCTTTTCCAAAAAAAATATTTGCTTGTTCAGCAAAGAAGACAGGCTCAGATTTTCCTGACCCAGGATTGTTTTCTCCAGCTTATCGGAGGGAGTTATCAGCTTATAATCTTCCAGAACAAATCTTCTTAAATCTCTGAAGTCTGCAAACCCCGCCTTCTTTGAAAATCTTGAAATCGTAGCTTCCGATACAGACAATTCTTTTGCCAGCTCTTCATTTGTCATAAGGATAAATCTATCCGTATTGGTCTGAATAAAGTTAATAATTTTCAATTCCGATTTCGTATAATCACAATCCTTAAACATATTTTTTATACTTTGCTCCTCAGGGCAGCTTCAACGTAATCACCGCCAAGAGCATCTATCTCCTTTAATAAGCTCTTAATATACAGGGCTGAAGCAACTGTTTCCTTTATGTGTTCACTTACATAAATCTCATATCTGCCTTCAAGAATTTCCCTGCGGATATCTTCGATTGTATTAATATCCCTTTCAAATACATTATACACTACTCCGTAATTGTTTTCCTGGTGGGTATCACTGCCTGCAAGGATGGGTTTATTTATTGACTCCGCAAATTTTCTTACTCTTTCTTCCATATCGCCGGCTTCTACAGCCAGGTCCTTACCATTCAGGTCTATAAAATCCAATCGTTCTAAATCCTCGTACGGCAAATTCGGAATATTTGAAGATTCGCCTGTTCTGAAAGGATGTGCAGCACCTAATAAAACAGGATATGGATCAATGATGTGCAGTAATTCCTTAAAACTTACAAAATAATATTTCCCCCGCATGCCTGTTATTCTTCTTCTTATCGCCAGTATGTCCTCCACTCTGCCTATGCAGAGCAGATGACCTCCCCCTTCTATTTCTAATTCTATACCGGGGAATATCCGTAAGCCGTTATCCGTGATTAAGGTATCTCCGTCTCTTGTGGATATAGAAAGAATATATTCGTATAACTCATCAAAATATGAAGTATTAAAATGCTCTGTTAAGCAAATTGCATCAAGATCTCTTTCTCTTGCTTTATCAAACATGTTTTTTGTATATTCTTCAGAAAAGTATATGTACTTGGCAAGTTTGCCATGTGTATGAAAATCTATTTTCATTGCTCCTCCCGCTTATATTAATGATGATATCAAACTTGTAACAGACAGCCATAAAAATGAAATAGCTAAAAAGAGAAAATCATTGGTTTCTACCTTTAAAGTTGCCAGTTTGATTTTTTTCGCATTGTCATCGGCGGAAGCATAAGTATACCCTTTTATTTCAAGTGCTTCAACCGTCGTTCTGGACCTCTTTGCTGTATTGAGCAGAAGGGGATAAAAGGAATCCATAATAATCCTTACCTGATAGATTACATATTTAATCTTCCCCTTGAATGTGCCCGGTTCAGGTGCCAGTCCTCTCATTCTATATGAAAGCAGGATATTTTGAAACTCCGAAATTAAAGTCGGCAGAATTCTATATGCATAGGATATGGAAAAGCTCAGTCTTCCGGGGAACTTCAGCCACATAAGACCCTTAGCCAGATTATCGGGATCCATTCCTGAAAAAACGGTAATTGAAGCCAGTGAAACCGTAGCGACCTTGAGGGTCAGGATTAAAAGGGGCACGACAGCACTCCCATCACCTCCAAAGACAAAGGTAAGGATCAAAAGCCAGCCTGTCTGAGAAAAAACTCCCACGGCGAACAAAAGAATGACCAGAGTGGCAACCCTGGCCATAATGGTTGTGACCATGACTATTACAAAAGAGCCCAGGAGAAAGACCAGATCATTTGCAAACCAGGGGACTATGGCGAAAAACAGATACCAAAGCATCAAAACCCTCGGATCTATCCCGGCTATAACCGTATCGGTATTGCCATAAGCATTTTTCATTACCTGGTTTCTGATGTTATCCATAGAAATAAATTCCAGGATATTTTCTTTTGCAGTTTTCTTATTATCATCCATGATTCACCTCAAAAGCATCAAGAAAATCGTCAATTGTATAGACCAGAGCATCCCGATCCAGCCCTTTGGCCAGATGAAATATCTGAGGGGGTCTTATGCCTACCCTTTCCAGAATCCCCTGATCCGCAAAAATTTCGTCTCTCGTGTCGTCAGCTTCAATCTGTCCCTGATGGAGGACTATTATTCTCTCTGCCCACTCACATACAAGCTGCATGTCATGGGTAGCTATGATTACTGTCTCAGTCAGATCCTTCATCTCACTTAACAATTTCATAACTTCTTTTCTGGTTTTTATATCTAAATTTGATGTTGGTTCGTCCAGAAGAAGGATCTGCGGGTCAAGAGCTGTCCCTATGGCCAGGCTTGTCCTGCGCATCTGTCCGCCTGATAAAAGCCTGCCGTCTCTGTCCCTCAGGTTGACCAGGTTAAATCTTTCAAGTAAACTCTCCCGCTTATCTTCCCAGCCCTCTATATTTCTTACTCTTGACGAGTAAGAAATGTCCTGCGCAATATTGTCCATGATAAACATCTGCTCGGGATTCTGGTATACCAGTGAAATAATCCTGGCAAGCTGATCAATCTTCATGTCTCTGATATTTTTGCCATCTATTATAATATCCCCTGTAACAGGCTTTGCCAAACCTGCCAGCATCTTTAAAAGTGTAGACTTCCCGGATCCATTGGAGCCTATCAGAGCTATTTTTTCTCCTCTTTTAATATCCAGATTTAAATCTGAAAAAATAACATTGGCCTCATCGTGAATAGTCTTATAGATCATATTCACCCCGTTTACGGATATTATGTTTTCCCCGTCACTCTTTTCAGGGGGTAGTATTTCTTCAGACCGACTGTAAGTAAAATCCTTGAAGACCTCATAACCTTCTTCAAGATTGACAGGCAGTAATCCCGGTTTTAAGTCTCCTCTTTCCATGGATCTTTTTGCAGCCCTGGTTACCTGAGGAGGGAAAATATCTGAAGCAATCAAATCGTCCACCATTTGCAGGGCCTCTTTGGTTTTCTTATTCCATAGAATTTGCCCCTCTTTCATCAAGACAACCCTGTTACAGTATTCAGCTATATATTCCGTTGAGTGCTCTATAACGATGATTGTCTTTTTATGCTTTTGATTTAATTCTTTCAGGATTTCATATATAATATCTGCTCTCTGGGGATCCAGCTGGGCTATGGGTTCGTCCAGTATAAGTATATCCGGGCTCAGGGATAAAGCTCCGGCCAGGGCCAGGAGGTGGGTCTGTCCGCCTGACAATTCCCATACATTTTCGTCTCTCTTATCATAAAGCTTAACCTGCCTGAGGGCTTCCTCCCCTCTTGCAAGATAATCCGGCATCCCGTAATTCAGGCAGGCATATGATGCATCATCCAGAACCGTTGGTCTGACTATCTGGTTTTCAAAATCCTGATACACATAGCCTGCCTTTTTAGCCACCTGACCTACTGTTAAGTCTTTAATATCCTGTCCGTCGATAATTATCTGTCCTTCGAACTTACCGGTAATGGATTTGGGGATCAGACCGTTCAAAGCCTTACACAGCGTTGACTTACCGCAACCGTTGTTTCCGACTATAGCTATAAAGTCTCCGGATTCTACGCTCAGGCTGATGTTCTTTAAGGCATAGTCCTGACTCCCCGGATATTTGAAGCTCAAATTGTTAATATTTACAGCTTCCATTTCTACTGTTTTTCTTCAGAAGCTTCATTCTTTTTCTTGACTATAAGTATTGTCAGTACAGCAACCATACCGGCAACAACCATGGCTATCGCAAAGGATGTTTTGGATTCTGCCCAGCCCATTTCCCAATCAATGAGCTCAAAACCTGTTTCCGATAGAATTTCTACGCCCATTGCGCAGGCTGCGGCTATTATCAACTTTATGAATAAGGAGAAGTTAAAGGCTTCCATTTGACTTTCTCTTGTCCTCGGTTCGGTACCCAGCAGGGGTTCAATCTTTCCATAAAGTTTAGGCACCAGGTAGAGAGTAGGAAGTATGGCAAAAAGTATACCCGAGAACAACAGGTCATTAAAGAAGGCAAAGCCTTCCGTTGCCCAGACTGATTCCGGCAAACCTTCAACTGCCTCAAAATCTTCAACTCCTATTTGAACTTTTGCTATATCTACCAGAGCTCCCGTACCCAAGTCCAATATGAGTCCGATAACTACTCCGATAACGATCATTTTCTTACTCAAAGGATCCTTTACGAGACGGCCGGCTATATAAACAGCCATAGTAATTCTTATGAATTTTTCTATTTCTCCTAACCCGCCAAACTGACCCAGCATTATTTCCGAAAAGATTATTTCCCCTGTGGCTGCCCCCAAGGCTGCACTCATAGGGTCAAATAAAATGGCCAGTATCAAAGGTATGAATAAAAAGTATTCAATTGAAAATTCCACCACGCCTACATAAAATGATGGCACCAATTCTGTAAACAAAGTGGCTAAACCATAAATTGACATGCTCAAAACAAAAACCATCAGTTTTTGCGATGATGTCATACTTATTGCTTTTGTCATAACAAACCTCCATAAATTGTTTTTATATCAACTACCCCTATTACCCATATAATATTCCTTCATTGTCAACTTGCCATTTGTTAGAGGTAAAATGTAAGCAAATTTTCATTTTTTCATTTCGTGAAACTTTGTCTTTTCCCTGTTTTTGCTTTGAAAGGCAGGGTCAAAAAGCCAATAAAAGAGGAGACATTACTGCCTCCTCATGATTAACTCATCAATGCATTTTTTACTTCGGCATCTGACAACCCTGCCCGTCCTTTGTAATTCTGCACCTGGTGCAGCCTCGCACTACCAACGGATTCGCCTCATCCGAAGCCGTCTTTAACATGTTATAGCTGTCTTCGGAACTTTTAAGAATGTCGCCCAGAATCTCTTTCAAATATGCATCCTCTTCATTTTTAATCATCTTATTAAGCATTCTTGTCTCTGCCTGTTCAAAAAGCACCGCATAACTTAAAGCATCCGCTTTCGTCTCCGGAATATCAATGTTGTCGGCCTTTGCATCTACAATGGAAATGCTCTGCCTTGCAGCCGCTTCCTCGAGTACCTCTATGTCACGAGCTGCTTCCTCGGCCAGATTAGCAAACATCTCATCATTCGGATATCTTTCGACGAGCTCGGTATAAAGATAATTGGCCGTCATTTTTTCACTAATCAGATCTGACAAGTCATACTTGTCGGAAGTTCCTTTGTACCCCACCAGAATCAGGGCCAAAACTATTATCGCAATTACTACCCATAATTTTTTCATATCTATTACCTCCCATATTATTCAATGGAACCCGATTTGTTTTTTGTAAGGCTGGTTTTCTATATATAACTTAACATGATATAGATATGAGTTTCAGTGACATAGGTCTCTTTTGAGCTTTTGAGGTTTTGCTTAAAGAATTTTATAGCTTACTAATAAAAAATTTAGTGTAATACTCCAATAAAAAGTTGGGGAGTTATATTTTGGGGCTAATAAGAAATAAGACACCTTATTATGTGATCATGTTTGACCTTAATAATCTTAAATTTGTAAATGACAATTACGGGCATGACAGAGGGGATAAATATTTACAAGATTTTTCCAGGGGGCTTGATGAAGTTTTTGCGAACAAACAGGCCATTTCTACACGTTACGGCGGAGATGAGTTTCTGGTTGTAATGGATACTTCCTCCAACAATGAAGTGATGGCTGCCTTAGATGAATTGGAATTATGGATGGAAAATCTCAATAAAAAAAGCATTGACGGTATACGAGTAATGTATGCTTACGGGACAGCCTCTCATCTTGAAGGGGAAACATATGACGATGTGATAGCGGTGGCGGATAAGCGCATGTATATTCATAAAAGTATTACGAAGAAAAGAATGACCAGATAAGGAATCGTAGAAGCAGACGTTTCCTTGAACAGTCTATGTGGTGCTGCTAATTCCGCCCGCAGCAGTGCTTGTACTTGCGCCCACTACCACAGGGACATGGTTCATTCGGTTTTATTTTTCTGCCTTTTACCACTGTTCCGGCCGCATTTATTATGCGCTCTTCGCCGGGTTCAAGTGCCTTGTCAACTTCGCGCATCATATCGCCCCTGAGCTCAATCGGCAGGTAGTCCTGCGTCATGATATCACGCTTCATTTCTTCAGGATTCCATTCACCGCTCCTTAACATACTCTGGATGCCGGGTCCGAATGTAATTTTTTCCGGCATGCCCATCCCGTCAGCCGGACGCAGTTCCATCGGTGTATTACCCTTATTGCTCGGCCGCCTTGTATTGTTGCTCATATTCATGTAGTACTGAATAAATTCCTGTGTCTGTTCAAAACTGTCAAATATATACCCCTTATCCTCAAGCATCTCTGTCGTTTCTTTGATGTCTTCCGTAGGGCTCATTGTAGAACCAGTAATAATGTGATTCATTTCGGACATGAGAAACTGTATTTCAGTCTCCTCTTCTTCATCATTCTCATTCTTACCTGAGAAGAAAGCATTTCTCAGAAATACCTTCATGGCTTCCGTTTCCTGCGTCTCTTCAAAATACGGATAATCAATATAGCACAGGATATCATCAGGTACAAACAGTTCCTTATAATATGCCATGTTCAGAATCTCTATGGCATCATCAAGATACATATTTGTTATCTCGCCATCTTCAACTTCCAGCATGGTCATTACATCAATTAAATACAATACATCCGCTTCCCCATCCACGTACAGATCCTCTTCCGGAAGCACGAAATACCTGTCGCAACTTCTTTCCTTAATGGCAACAACCTTATCAAATATTTCTCTGGTCAAAACAAAATCATCGTCTGTATAATTGAATCCTTCCGGCATCAAAGGTGTAATCGCCGAACATATAAGATCCTCAAATCCGCCAACGCCGCGACGAAGAGTTTTCTCAATTTTACCTCTTATCTCTTTTTCCATCTCGGGATTCAAATTGTCAATATCAACACTGCCAAAAAAATCGTCACCCTCGCTGTTTCGCCGGAATTCAGCTAAAGTGAATCCCCTGAGATTGTCAATCATCGTAGGATTAAGAATATCTTCAAGTTTCTTCTTGCCCTGACGCCGTTCGGATATTTTAATAACCTTCCATACTTCATCAATACTTAATATCTTGTAGAAATTTGCGCAAGCAGCAAAATACATGTGCAGTTTCTCCAGCACCTCTTTCGGTATTCCCGTTTCACGGTATTTTCTCTTCAATGTTGACTCAGCGTATGGTTTTTTCATTTTTGGCCTCCATTGGTGTTTTGTTTGTTATATTGTACTGCTTTTTGATTAAGATTGAAACAGAGAAAAAGGGACTTCCTATTTTGCCCCTTTATACCATGTCTTTCCGCATGACCCAACAGATATAAAAATGCAAAGGCCGGTATTCTTAACATGTTTTTACCATCGCTTGATGTACCCCAATACATGCTTAAGTTATAACTGTACTTTGCATTATTGCACTCTTATTATCTTCCACCGATCATACAAATCATCCATAGAAAATCTGGCATTGGCAGGACTGGTAGAAGGCAATTGAATGGCTTTAAATCCCGTTTTATGCTCCTGATATTTCTGATAGTAACGGTAAGCAGTGCCACCGTTACAGATAACCTGCTCTATATCTGCCTCTTTAAAAATAGAGCTTAAATCTGAGGGAACCACATTCTGAATACTGGCATCGCTGGATCCGATGATATCACACTGATAAATGGCATCGTAAACGGCAAGCCGGTGCTGCAAAAGAAAGGTTCTTCTTTCCTCAATATCCGTACTCAATTTCACATCAAAAATCCGCTCAAGCAAAGGCCAGAAACGGTTCTGAGGATGCCCGTAAAAGAAGCCGTATTCTCTGGTTTTGACCGAGGGAAAAGAACCCAGAATCAAAATTTTTGAATCGGCTTGAAAAAGAGGCCGGAGTGGGTGGGTGATGGTTTGGTGTTTGGTCATTTTTAACTCTCTTATCTGTTCATGTATGCTAAGTTCAACATAATTTTATAAATGCAATTTGATATTGTCAATGGGATACTCTAGTTGATTAAGTGTAGTTTGAAATGCTCGGTTTTTGAAATTTAACCGAACGGAAACTAAAAATATGACCGATTATAAACCAAGAATATGACCGAATAGAATTTGCAAATGCAACCGGTTTGTGTTATTCTTGCTTCAGGAGGGCAGGATGAAAGCATGGATAACGAAATATATTTACCAAGATTAATAGATAAGCAAGTTGCACTTGAACTGGAAAGCTTTGGGGCTGTTTGCATAGAAGGTGCTAAATGGTGTGGAAAGACCTGGACTTCCAGGCATCATTCTAAAAGTGCTATATATTTGGGTGACCCAAGCGGAAATTTTCAAAATAGAGAGTTGATAAAACTCTCTCCTAAAATAGCCCTAGATGGAGAAGTCCCCAGATTAATTGACGAATGGCAAGAAGTACCCTCTGTTTGGGATACAGTTAGACATGAAGTGGACAAAAGAGGAAAAAAGGGACAGTTTATTTTAACAGGTTCATCAACCCCAACGCAGAAAGGGGTTTTGCATAGTGGTGCCGGCAGAATCTCTACAATAAGAATGAGACCCATGTCTTTATTTGAATCAAAGGATTCAGCGGGACAGGTTTCTTTGCAGTCGCTTTTTGATGGAACATTTGAAGCCGCAGCAACTCCGGATATAGACTTGCAGACACTTATAGAATTAACCATCAGAGGCGGATGGCCGGGCAGTTTAGACTTAAGTTACGAACAATACAGACTGATTCCAAAGGAGTATATCAGTTCAATAATAAACCATGATATTTATAGAATGGAAGGAATCAATAGAAATTCAAAGAAAATGCACCAATTGTTAAAATCCCTGGCAAGAAACGAATCCACAACGGCTTCAATTCCTACCTTGAAAAAAGACATCATGGAATATGAAAATGACGATCTCGACAACGATACAATCTCAACATATTTAACTATATTTGAAAGACTGTTTTTAATTGATAATCAAAAAGCTTTTTCAACGAATATAAGGTCTTCAACGCGTATTAAACAGTCTGACAAAAGGCATTTTGTAGATCCGTCTTTAGCGATTGCTCTATTAGGAGCAAGCTATGATGACTTGCTAAACGATTTAAATACTTTTGGCTTTATGTTCGAAGCTCTTTGCGAAAGAGATTTACGAATATATGCTGAAAGTTTAGGCGGGGAACTATATCATTATCAAGACTATAAAAACAGAGAAATCGATGCAATCGTTCAATTGGAAGATGGCCGGTGGGGAGCCTTTGAAATAAAATTAGGCGCAGATGCCATTGATAACGCTGCAAAGTCATTAATAGAAATAAAAGATGCATTAGAAGCAGAGGGTGCAAAAGCTCCTGATGTTTTGGCGGTCATTTGCGGTATCAGTAATTTTGCTTACCAAAGGGAAGATGGGGTCTATGTTGTGCCGATTACTGCGTTGAGACCATAAAGTGCTTAATTGATACTGCACCTAGTGGCATTTTAATTGGGAAATCTCAAAACCATGGGATGCGTATACACAAGTTGCCGACCATGCTTAAGTGCGACCCATTTCAATCCACGCACCCCTTACGGGATGCGACTTCGTGGTGTCGCCCAGTTGAACCATTATCCTTGTATTTCAATCCACGCACCCCATACGGGATGCGACCCTTAAATAAGGGAGTCGCTTTTTTAACGAAAGAAAGATTTCAATCCACGCACCCCTTACGGGATGCGACACACAATCAGATTCAATCCTCCTCTGGATGAGGGATTTCAATCCACCCACCCCTTACGGGATGCGACATGACGAGGGTACGACATGAAGAAATCAGATCTCCTATTTCAATCCACGAACCCCTTACGGGATGCGACAGCACGCTAAAGGTGTTGATGGGGGTTAAAGTAATTTCAATCCACGCATCCCATACGGGATGCGACAAAATACTGCCGGCCAATCTTGTTGCGGATTTATTTCAATCCACGCACCCCATACGGGATGCGACCTGTACCCGGATGCTACTTTTGGTGCATAATGATTTCAATCCACGCACCCCATACGGGATGCGCCAACATACTTTTCCTTAACCATAATAACCTCCTTTATTTCAATCCACGCACCCCATACGGGATGCGACTTTGATGCTTTTAGCGATTGAAGAATATATTTTAATTTCAATCCACGCACCCCATACGGGATGCGACTGTTGTATGTCCAGCTCTAACTAGTCCTGCTCCAATTTCAATCCACGCACCCCATACGGGATGCGACAACCTCCCAAACAAGCACATTGACCGGTATGAGCGATTTCAATCCACGCACCCCATACGGGATGCGACCTGTACCCGGATGCTACTTTTGGTGCATAATGATTTCAATCCACGCACCCCATACGGGATGCGCCAACATACTTTTCCTTAACCATAATAACCTCCTTTATTTCAATCCACGCACCCCATACGGGATGCGACTTTGATGCTTTTAGCGATTGAAGAATATATTTTAATTTCAATCCACGCACCCCATACGGGATGCGACTGTTGTATGTCCAGCTCTAACTAGTCCTGCTCCAATTTCAATCCACGCACCCCATACGGGATGCGACCTCATAAGCTGCATACTCAATCTCTGTTGTGTGATTTCAATCCACGCACCCCATACGGGATGCGACTGTGGTTTAGTTTACTAAACTTTATGAGTAAAAATTTCAATCCACGCACCCCATACGGGATGCGACTATTTCCTGCGACGCCTTCACGCCGCTTATTTTCTATTTCAATCCACGCACCCCATACGGGATGCGACTTGGATATGTGGGATATGTACAGTTCTCATGTGAATATTTCAATCCACGCACCCCATACGGGATGCGACTGTATCCGTGCTTAACGGCTCTTTCTATATAACCATTTCAATCCACGCACCCCATACGGGATGCGACTTTTCCCGGAACGTCACATCGCCCGGTCTGATTATTTCAATCCACGCACCCCATACGGGATGCGACCGGCGCATATTCTTCGCTTGTGTATTTATCATGATTTCAATCCACGCACCCCATACGGGATGCGACCGCACTAATGAGATTGATTGTCCAGTCGCTTGATTTCAATCCACGCACCCCATACGGGATGCGACGACAATTACCGCTGGCTTCCACTTGTCTGTTAAATTTCAATCCACGCACCCCATACGGGATGCGACCTGCCGCCCGTTATTTCACTCTTGGCATCTTCCGATTTCAATCCACGCACCCCATACGGGATGCGACCCTTTCAGGCATTCTCTTTCGTAGAATGATTTATTTCAATCCACGCACCCCATACGGGATGCGACGCGGACAGTCCAGTGGATTGAGCCGTCATCTCTATTTCAATCCACGCACCCCATACGGGATGCGACAAA
Organism: Lentihominibacter sp.; assembly: GCA_050953465.1. GTDB lineage: Bacteria > Bacillota > Clostridia > Peptostreptococcales > Anaerovoracaceae > Lentihominibacter. The sequence continues at coordinate 531,633 of JBMNMR010000002.1, forward strand.
CTAACGGACAGTCTCGTTAAGGTGCAACAAATTTCAATCCACGCACCCCATACGGGATGCGACCGGCACATCCGATATCACAGCGGCAAACAACAAATTTCAATCCACGCACCCCATACGGGATGCGACATATCGGCACGCTGACAGTTACATCTGTGGCAGATTTCAATCCACGCACCCCATACGGGATGCGACCACCCGATGCCTTTATTGTTCCATTCCGACACATTTCAATCCACGCACCCCATACGGGATGCGACATGTTCAACAAAGTCAAAGGACATTCCGCATTGGCATTTCAATCCACGCACCCCATACGGGATGCGACAGTATCGCCGAGTATGGCCCCATAAATCGCAAATTTCAATCCACGCACCCCATACGGGATGCGACATTGCCTGGATGCCTAAAAAACTGCTTAATAAGCTATTTCAATCCACGCACCCCATACGGGATGCGACCATCTCCAGATGTTTCGACACGCCTTACATCGTTAATTTCAATCCACGCACCCCATACGGGATGCGACCGGTCTGCGGCTTTGGGGTCCCAAGAGTAGCTGTTATTTCAATCCACGCACCCCATACGGGATGCGACAAAAGAAGAAGAGCGAATCGCCAGGGAAAATATATTTCAATCCACGCACCCCATACGGGATGCGACGTTCCATGTATCGGCAGGCTTCTTTCTTGGAGTCATTTCAATCCACGCACCCCATACGGGATGCGACGACATGTGAGCCCCCTTCACTATAATTAGTATTATTTCAATCCACGCACCCCATACGGGATGCGACGATAATAACGACAATTTAGAACGCTTTAAGCATATTTCAATCCACGCACCCCATACGGGATGCGACAGAAATTGGACAAAACACAATGCACTTTACGGGGCATTTCAATCCACGCACCCCATACGGGATGGTTAGTGTAAAATAATTGTGGAGTTTTTAAAAATAAAGAAATAGAGATCAATTCCTGAGTGTTAAAATAGTTTTGGAAAATTATTAAACGAAAGGAAGATCTCTATGGAAACAATTATACAGGAAATCACACAAGAATTGGGAAAGAAAGTTACAGAAAAAGCATATTCGGGCGGAATTCAGGATATTGATCAACTATGTTCAGACATATTACAGGATTGCAAATTGACAGCGTCAGCAATCGTTGAAACGATTTTTACAGGGCTAAACATGCAGATAAGAGCAGATAAGGCCGGCCGTAAAGAACAGGGACTGATTCTAAAAGAAAAAGATCGAACTAGGGAACTCCATACCGAATTAGGAATACTAAAGCTTCCTCGTGATTACTACTACGATAAAATCAATGACCAATATGTTTTCATTCTTGATCACATAACAGGCATTCGTCCGTATGAGCGTATTGGAGATAATCTGAGTGTTGCTCTGGTCACTCTTGCAACTGATGTGTCCTATGCAAAAAGTGCGGCAATTGCCAGCGGAGGAACATTAAGCAGACAGACCGTGAAGAACCATATTGGTAAACTGCCCGCAATGGAAAAGGAGCCGGAGAGCGCCGAGAAAAAAGACATAGGAGAACTTCACATCTACGCAGACGAAGACCATGCACACATGCAAAAACCAAACAAGGAAAAAGGCAAATCGAGCAAGATTGTTCCACTGGTTACAGTGACCGAGGGAATGGATACAGAAAATGAAAAAAGACATAAAACAATTGGAACCATGCACTTTGTAGATGAATCATTTGATACAAAGAATCTTTGGAAGAGCGTGGAAGGCTACCTTGATAAAACCTATGATGTAACAAAAGTTAAGAAGATTTTTATTCATGGAGACGGAGGAAGATGGATTAAAAACGGACTGGAGAATTTTCCACAAACTGTTCACGTCATGGATGGCTATCACTTGGGGAAAAGAGTAAAAGGCTTCTCCAACAAGTTCCCCGGGAAAAAGGTATCAACGCGTATAACAAAAGCCATAAAAGATGAAGATAAAGCAAAGGCAGACGAAATCCTTCAGGGTCTTTATGATATTGCAGAAGATGAGAAGCAGATAAAGCATATTTCAGAATTTGGTACATATCTGTTTGGAAACTGGAACGAGATTGTAAATCGTAAAAATTTAAATATACCCGGCAGTTGTACGGAAGCACAGGTCAGTCATGTTTTATCTGAAAGATTTAGCAGAGATCCTCTGGGCTGGAGCGAGGCGGGTCTTGGAAAGCTGGCAAAGCTGCGTGTATATGTTAAAAATGGCGGAAAAATCACGGCTGAAGATTTCAAGAAGGGACAGAAACAGACTTACAGCGAATATGCGGAACAGTTTATCAAGGAAGCAATAACAGGAGCTGTGGACTGGACTGTATTTGAAGGTGAGCCACCTGTATTTGATGGAGCCAGTGGAACTCAAATACTAATACAAGGATTTGGAACTGTTAGAAATACACTTTGGAGTTGATGTCAATCAAAAACTCCACAACAAGTTGACACTATCTACGGGATGCGACTACTTTTGGTTTTATGTATAGTATGATATACTCAAATTTCAATCCACGCACCCCATACGGGATGCGACGTCTACTCATGTCGTGATAGACGAGTACGGACAAATTTCAATCCACGCACCCCATACGGGATGCGACGTCTCGTACCCGCTCATGATTGACGAGTATAACATTTCAATCCACGCACCCCATACGGGATGCGACCATATCACAGCTCCTTGTAGGCGAGGTAGTTTGAATTTCAATCCACGCACCCCATACGGGATGCGACGACAATTCTCCGTGTAACGGATCTTACCGCTAAATTTCAATCCACGCACCCCATACGGGATGCGACCTCAACTCCGCTCTCGACTTGTAATTTGGAATCATTTCAATCCACGCACCCCATACGGGATGCGACTTTCTTCGTGGGTTGTAGCTATGACCCAACCAATTTCAATCCACGCACCCCATACGGGATGCGACCATAAATAACATTATAGCCCCTTGCAGTAACGCAGATTTCAATCCACGCACCCCATACGGGATGCGACAGATCCGGCACCTGTCTTTGTAAGTCGTGTATATTTCAATCCACGCACCCCATACGGGATGCGACTTTCCAACAGCTTGAGTCAGTGATGGCTGATTGATTTCAATCCACGCACCCCATACGGGATGCGACTATCATCGGTTTCTTTATCATATGTAACATGCATATTTCAATCCACGCACCCCATACGGGATGCGACCAGATGGAGTCAAAGACCGATTTTAATAACCTCATATTTCAATCCACGCACCCCATACGGGATGCGACCGGATCTGTAACAGACCGATACACCCACAGAACAATTTCAATCCACGCACCCCATACGGGATGCGACGCTATCACAAAATGCAAGAGCTGTTAGGCTTAAAATTTCAATCCACGCACCCCATACGGGATGCGACTCCCCATGTGTCGCCGTTCTTATCGAAGTTATCATTTCAATCCACGCACCCCATACGGGATGCGACAGGCTGATAGAGGAATGGAGTAAATAACATGGCTATTTCAATCCACGCACCCCATACGGGATGCGACAACTGCACGGTCTGTCTTTAGATGCACAAAAAATATTTCAATCCACGCACCCCATACGGGATGCGACGCGAGCCTCTTGCAGTCGCTTGGCGGCGATACCATTTCAATCCACGCACCCCATACGGGATGCGACATCACCTACTCCGACAGCGACGCAATCGGCTACATTTCAATCCACGCACCCCATACGGGATGCGACAACAACTAACCCATTTGTAAGTTTATACATGGCAGATTTCAATCCACGCACCCCATACGGGATGCGACGAAAAACACGACAGGTGCGGTCAATTTCGACCTATTTCAATCCACGCACCCCATACGGGATGCGACTCAAGTTCCGCTTGAGTTGTTATCGCCCTCGTGCCATTTCAATCCACGCACCCCATACGGGATGCGACCCGCAAGGTTAAGTATAGGCGGTATCTGGTCGGAATTTCAATCCACGCACCCCATACGGGATGCGACCTGATTTTGGCTTCTTCATAACAATATCCGTAAAATTTCAATCCACGCACCCCATACGGGATGCGACGCTGTCAAGCTTCTGCAGATAATTCCTCTCTCGCTATTTCAATCCACGCACCCCATACGGGATGCGACGTAATTTTGCCATATAAAGAGACGGTAGGCTCTATTTCAATCCACGCACCCCATACGGGATGCGACTGGCGTTGTAGCCGTCTATGACCTGTAGCCGCGGGATTTCAATCCACGCACCCCATACGGGATGCGACGCGGCCAGTATGCCGACATTGAGAAGTCCGGAACCATTTCAATCCACGCACCCCATACGGGATGCGACTTATGGTTCTGCATGGCATGGACCTATACTCTGATTTCAATCCACGCACCCCATACGGGATGCGACGCACACCTCATAGTATATGCAGCTTCAAGACAATTTCAATCCACGCACCCCATACGGGATGCGACCACATCGGAAAAGCCGAACAGGAGGCAAGCAAGATTTCAATCCACGCACCCCATACGGGATGCGACATGTCGCGAGGAAATTGCTGGAGATGGAATTATATTTCAATCCACGCACCCCATACGGGATGCGACGCGTGAAGCTGACCTGCGTGGAGCTGACCTGCGTATTTCAATCCACGCACCCCATACGGGATGCGACAAGAGTTGATGGCGAGGGAGAACGGCACATAAGAATTTCAATCCACGCACCCCATACGGGATGCGACGGTAATTGACAGCTGCAAGGACAAAAGACCGCAGATTTCAATCCACGCACCCCATACGGGATGCGACGGTTATGATATTGACAATAAGCTTGCCCTTGAGATTTCAATCCACGCACCCCATACGGGATGCGACTATACTCCACGCCATAAAGTTGTTCTATTTTTTATTTCAATCCACGCACCCCATACGGGATGCGACCATGCCGTCACACAGATAATCGAGCGATAAATTATTTCAATCCACGCACCCCATACGGGATGCGACCGGCTATGTGTGATAAGTGGGAACAGTCAAAGGAATTTCAATCCACGCACCCCATACGGGATGCGACGGCCACAGGTTGAAGCGGAAACAAACGAGGACAAATTTCAATCCACGCACCCCATACGGGATGCGACGATCCAGATTGACCTTGCAACAGTGTCGTATGGAGATTTCAATCCACGCACCCCATACGGGATGCGACACAACGATTGGAACGATAGTGTTTATATTGGGATTTCAATCCACGCACCCCATACGGGATGCGACGTCGTAGGCATATAAACTTGTCGAGTTGAATTTATTTCAATCCACGCACCCCATACGGGATGCGACGCGAAAGGAGATTGAAAATGATTACGATGGAAATTTCAATCCACGCACCCCATACGGGATGCGACCTCTTCTGCGGAGTCCAGGACAACAGAGGAAAATTATTTCAATCCACGCACCCCATACGGGATGCGACTAGTACCGTAAATTTCTTTTCTTGACGGTAGCCAATTTCAATCCACGCACCCCATACGGGATGCGACAAAGACAGCCGATGATTCGGGGTATATGAAGATATTTCAATCCACGCACCCCATACGGGATGCGACCCCATTGAAAAACCGCCCGTGTCCATCGCAAACATTTCAATCCACGCACCCCATACGGGATGCGACATAGAGTCAGCAACCACTTTCGCCGCTCCGTGACTATTTCAATCCACGCACCCCATACGGGATGCGACGCGTGAACACGAAAAAATGCACAATGCATAAGAATTTCAATCCACGCACCCCATACGGGATGCGACGTTGAGCGACTCACAATTGTAGAGAGAGATGTAAATTTCAATCCACGCACCCCATACGGGATGCGACGTTCTCGTCTCTGTAATCGTATCTGTGCCGTAGGCATTTCAATCCACGCACCCCATACGGGATGCGACAGTTCAAACTTCAAACTTCCTAATTTAGCTGGATTTCAATCCACGCACCCCATACGGGATGCGACGATATATCTCGCCGCTTCCGCAGTCGGCAACAAATTTCAATCCACGCACCCCATACGGGATGCGACTTGGATAATCGTATTCGTCGTTACTCATCTCAGTATTTCAATCCACGCACCCCATACGGGATGCGACTATTGCCCAGGTCAACTATGGTTGATCCAAGACGGATTTCAATCCACGCACCCCATACGGGATGCGACCGCATCAACCATTATCCATATACCGGCCGCCGCAAATTTCAATCCACGCACCCCATACGGGATGCGACGGCATTCTTCGGTTCTTAATAATATTACCATCATATTTCAATCCACGCACCCCATACGGGATGCGACTGAAATAGTTAATGTTGTTTTAGTTACAGCAGAAATTTCAATCCACGCACCCCATACGGGATGCGACGATAAGAGCCTGTAATTCATCAACCGTCTGAGATTTCAATCCACGCACCCCATACGGGATGCGACTGTCGGGACTACGATAATCTCTATAGTCGTTGTGATTTCAATCCACGCACCCCATACGGGATGCGACGCTGACTTCCATACCCTTGATGGCAAAAGAGAATATTTCAATCCACGCACCCCATACGGGATGCGACAGTACACATCACAAAACCAACTTTGATTAACAAGAGTGATTTGTGATATGCCAATATATTTTTTTAGGCTTTTAATCTGCGAAAAGATTCAAAGCCGTGAAAATATACAATTTTCATGGTGCGAACGCTCCACAGATAATCAAACAGCTTATGGTTCGCACTCATCATTTTAATCAAATTATAACATCAATATTCCTTCAGGATCGTAAGTTTCTTTTGCCCCGAAGTGTTCAATTTTGTTTGCATAATTATTGCCTAAATTATATATCCTTATGCTGTCTTTTTCTGAGTCAAATAACTCCAGCAACTCATTTTTAATAAAGACATACTTTGCGTGGTCAACATTGCACTCAAAAACCGAATTCTGAACTCTTTGGCCATAATCGCAGCAAAGTTTTGCAATTTTGTTGAGACGCTTTCGTCCCTCTTGAGTAGTCGTATTTACATCATAAGTTATAAGAATCAGCATAGTACACCTACTTCCAGAAAAACGGAGGATAATTATCTAAATCCCCTCTGAGACACCTTGCCAAAAGCATTGCCTGAATATGCGGAACAAGCCCCCAAGAGACCTTCTCCTCTATAAAAGGATGCTTCAGTACTTCCTTTTTCTTCTTCTGCCATTCCATTAGAAAACGCTTGCGACCATCCTCTGTCAGCAAAACAGCACCGCTTTCCTGTTCATCAAAATCTTTTCCGTTTACAATCCTGTTATTGATTAGTGTAAGTACAAAACGGTCAGCGTAAACAGAGCGTAGTTCTTCCATTAAATCCAAGGCAAGTGATCGGCGCCCTGGACGATCCACATGCAGAAATCCGACATAAGGATCAAGGCCCACCCCTGACAAAGCCGCCGCACAGTCATTTGCAAGTAATGTATATGCCAGCGACAACAGTGCGTTAACATTATCAACAGGCGGTCTGCGATTTCGAAAATAAAACTTGAAGTCACTTTTATTTTGCAAAATCAAATCATCAAAAGCGCCAAAATAATTCGTTGCCGCAATCCCTTCGATGCCTCTAATCTGCTCTTTGGCATTTGCATCCCGCACTTCCGTCATGTGTTCCTTCAATTTGCTCGCTACAGCCCTTAGCTCTTCGGTATCTATTCTGAGTTCATAATCTCTTGCAAATTTTAGCAGCAAATATCTCGAATTATATAGCTTACCGTAAATAAAAGCCTTTGCAAGACTCAGCGATCGTTCTTCATCATCAGCAACTCTATATTGTTCCCTCCTGAGCAGCACATTGCCGTTCGTACTGCCACTGGCACTTGCCAAATACTTTCCATATGGGGAATAAAATGAAAGCTGTATATTGTCGGTTGCACACTTTCCCATCAACGCCGGTGAAGCACCCTTATAGGAAAAACTTATGATGCTCTCAAGCGTATGCAGTGGAATCCTGTGCTTTTCGTCAAAATCAATAATAACAACAATATTCTCTCCGTCCAAAGACAGATATGCATCTTCCGAAGTGACATATAGAGTGTTGAGAAGTTTCCTCATATCAATCTTCCTCCGCAATGTGCCCCGCTATGTACTGTTCCACCGATTTATGCAAAGGCTTTGCGATCAACTCCGGCAAACAAATGTCTTTCAAAGAGCAACTTCGACACTTTGCAGCCGGTTTGACTTTTGGAGTGTGCCCGCTTTCGTAGTACTTCCACATTTCAGAAAAGGCAGCTATTGTTTTCTCTCGCAATTCTTCAGTAATATCAAAAGTTTCACGGCGTTTTGTTTCTCCGTAAAAAATTGCACATTGGTCTACTTCGCACGCCAGCATCTCTTCAAGGCATAAAGCCTGTGCAACAGCTTGAACCCTATCATAATCTTCAAGCTTGCTTTTCCCACGCTTATATTCGACCGGCCTTACTTTCCATGTTCCATCAAATTTCGCAAAGGATATACCGTTCTCATCCGGCAAAAGCTCAACAGCATCACATATCCCCGTGATTCTGTATTTTTCTGATTTCACGCGAAGACCTCGAATCGTAGTAATCCCATTGCGAACATCCCTAACCAGAACATCATGGACCCGCTTATGCATCACCTGTCCTTCAGCAGTCAATCTGTTCTCATCCCACTGATCTTCCACATGTATTAGTGCCCACTGCCTTCTGCAAAACAGAAAATGCTGCACACCTGAAATCATGAGGTAATCGTTAGATTCCATATTTACCTCCAAAGTCACTAAACAATCAAAAGCTCATTTGTAAACTTTTTTTCTTCAATTATGCCTGCCATATATCCAATAAAATCATCATAGGCTCGACTCCACTCATATACACCCGGCTTAATCTCTTCTAATTTTAACTTCTTTACATTATCCCTTCGCATACTAACTGCTTTTTTCTGAAGTTCGTGCCAATTTCCATAGCCATTTCGAATATCATCAGCAAGCTCTTCATCAACCACAACAGAAACCGTATCGGAATCAATTACAACAAATTTTTCAGCAACGCTTTCGAAATTCAAAGTAATCTCATGTCTCTGTAATTCTTTTATAAAATTCATCGTAGTGTTGCTGTTAATATTAAGCTCGTCTCTCATTGATTTTGTGCTGAGTGAAGGCTCAATTTCTATGTCGCTATCAAGATAATCCCTCAAAACATCTCGGGAATCTTTTAGTCCTATGTTCTCATTGAGTTCCATTCCCGATCCGCATATCAGACGAAAACTCCAAATTTCAGTTTCTTTATACAAGCCATGGCGATTTACACGACCCGCCGTTTGTAATAAAGAAAGGAGCGACGCAACCTCTCTGAATGCCGTTCTGAACGAAAAGTCAACACCGGCTTCCACACACGAAGTGGCAACCAAAGTCCAATCTTTATCTTCCTTATCTTCCAGTCTTCTTCTAATACGCTCAATCGTTTTGTTTCTGTCCTCCGCCGTAAGAGCTGTTGAAAGATGCTCTACTTTGCTTTTATCACCGCCATTACATTTGAGGATATGGTCAGCAATAATTCCAGCGTTATTTATGGTATTGACAATTAAGAGTCTTGGTCCCGGGAACTCCGTTATCCATTCCGCCAAAGATTCTTTGTCCTTTGGTTCAGGATCCCAGCGGTAACAAACACGATCTTGTTCATACCGCATAAGCTTCTTTCGCAGATTATCATCAACAAGTTTCGGAACTGTCGGATTCTCTTTCCATCCAAGTTCATTATGCACATCCATTATTTCAGGAAGCGACCAGAAATGTACAAGAGAGCCCGATGCAAGCACCCAGTAGCAGCTCCATTCATCAGCCAAGGCATTCATCCAAAACCATGCTGTGGGCAGCAACTTTACAGGCAAAGCGGCATGCGATTCATCGACAAAAATCACACTCCCCGGAATTTCATGAAGACGCCTGAGGGTCGCAGGTTTGTTTGATGCCAAAGTTTCAAAGAATGAAACAGCGGTCGTAACTATAATTGGCGCTCGCCAAAGCGATGTCAAGTATTGCGTATCGTATTCGCTAAAATCCGCTCGATAATGAAGTTCTGCAACAACTTTCTCCGGATCTTCTCCGGGCAAAACCAAGTAATCGCGGTATGTGTCGACAGACTGAGTAATAATAGAAGTGAAAGGCAGGACAACAAAAATTCTCCTTGCACCTCTTTCCATAGCCTGTCTCAAGAGATGTGCCATAACCGCTGTTGTTTTACCTGATCCAACCGGACTATCGCATGATGAGAAGTTTCCTGTCTGCTCCGAATCTCTACACGACTGATACATCTGTGTGCGAAGAACGCTTCTCTCGTCTCCAGTTCCAAGCTTGCTCACTTTTTCATCAAGCTGTTTAAGTCTTTCCTCCGCACGGAGCAGAGGCAAACTATCATCTTTGGGATACTGCTCGTAATGCATAGCAGTATCCGAATGATCCGCATCAGACAGACAAGATAAGGCTATCCTGAGAAATAGCTGCACATTTTCTACAGGATGTTCAGCTACATCAGTAACATTCTGAGATATCAAGGAGTCGTGAATTTTGCAAAATTCATCAAGCTGGGTGTCAACAGAATCCCGTGTCTCGCTACATTCGTCTCTCAAAAAATTCAACCCTCTTGTCTCTTCAAAAGTAAAATCCGGCAGTCCCCTGTGGTGCGAATAGACAATCATTGCCGCAAGAAGCAATTTTTCATTCCTAAGCTTTGCAACACCGGCATCAACATGGTTAATTGGCAGATGAGGCTGCTTTATTTCACCATTTAGCGTTTTCTGATTGTCTGATAAAAGCTTCCCCAGATCATGAAATATTGCAGCCTGAGTAGCTGTTTTCTTAAGCTGCCCGTCTGTATTCTTCGCATATTTTTCCGCTTCTTCAGCGAATTTTACCGCTTTTTCATAAACCCCTTCAACATGTGAGCGATATGACTGTGCCGGTATTTCTTTTCTCTCACTATGTGCTAAATATTCCATCATAGCCTCATTAAATCAACTACGCTGTCCATTTTCACAGCTAATGATTCAGGTAAATTATCTTTATCATTATAATCTGCCCAACTCTCGGAAGGTTCTGACGGATCGCCCTTCCTTGTAGGTGTCAATGCTTCAATAAGCATATAGTCAGAGCAGCTGCCAAGCAAATTTTTATGTTCCATGTACCATGCATGGCGTATACGGACATCCGGTCTTATTGCCGAACGATTCATATCATAAGCATGCGGAATAAGGAGCTTAAGAAGTTCAATATCGTCAGCCGTACACCCACTTTTCCTCGCATAGTTCGGATTGACAAAGAACGGCATGCAGTACACTCCATGTTCAACTACTCTGAAGGCTAAAGGTGCCATGCCGGCATTCTTGCCTTCCTGTACACCTGCCTTACTTGTATTGGTCAAACGCTGGATATTAACAGGGCAAATGGAAATTCCCATGCCTATTTGAACAACTCCTGTTTTAATAAAGCCCTTATCAGCTTCCTTTTCTAAGAAAGTGTTTCCAAACACCCGCGCATCCCAGTATTTTTTTACAAACTCACTGTTAAGGAAGTTCTCGACATCCTTTCCCATCTCTTCACGTATTGACTTTCTGTCACGGCCGCGATGTTCAAGAATATGATATTGCTCTGCATTTCCACTAAATTTTTCAGGAAGCGAACAGAAAAACGGATCATTGTGATCATCCAGCAAATCACGAAGTTTCCTCTTAAACGATACAGGCGAAATCTCCCCGCATCCGTTCGGGCGCTGCCTTGGATCACTCTCACGATCCGGATCTCCATTGGGATTTGAATTCAAAACTTCAATTACAAGCAACCCTGTTGCTCTTTTTACTTCACTACTCATTTTGCGCCTCCTTGCTTTCAATCATTACTTCTTCATCCAATGTTGATGCATCGCCATCCTTCTTGTCGCTTTTCGGGAAAGAAGCTAAATAGCCTATGAAAAGTTGTGCCTTTTCTGCATCATCAAACTTAATTTTTTTTTCTGTTTCAGTGCCTCCTTGTACCCATTCAGCATAAAGAGCATTTGCAATTTTTTCATAAAGCGATAGCAACCAGCCTGCTCTCCATGACTCCTTGCCTACCTCAGGAACATTTTTAGTTCTGTAGTATTTCGCCCAGGTTATATATGGATTCATGCGTTGACCAAGCTGCCTCAATGCACGGACAGGTGAATCAACCGCCGCTTGATAAAGTCCGCTTCCTGCAAGTTGAGGAGGAACATCACCGTTACGCACAACGTTACAGTATAGAGCGTGAAGTTCGTCCGAAACTTTCAGCAGCTGCCCATATTGATATGGAAACTTATTCATATATTGCTCCTTTCTTATACCAAGCCTGTATAGCATTAATCCCATAAGGCTCAACATATCCTTTACATTCCACCACATTCTTTCTCCCAGTTTTTCGTGGATATGAGTTCCAAGGTATGGCGCAAGCGCAACACCTGCCTGCACCAACATATACAGATCCCTTTGGACCGGCTCTTCGCTTTCAAGCAAAAGCTCTACTCCATGGTATCGTGGAACAGGTTTGAAATTATCTGTTGCAGTAGTCCCGTCCTGCTTCCATACGCGATTCAGAACATCTGCTATTCTAAGCGGAAATAATATTGACGGTTCGCCAAATCTTGATTCCGGAATATTGCGGCATCCAAGGGTCCACGCCTCGCTTTGTGCCTCAAGTTCATTGGGGTCTGTGACTCTCGTATATACAACTTTTGTTCTTCCCGTATCAATTTTTTTAAGAATAAAGACACGTAAACGGTTTGCATTGCTGTCAGTACCCGGCATTCGCGTCTTACTTAGCTCTTCTACAAGCCTTTTCGCTTCCGCTTCAAATCCCAAATCCGCTTCAGAATTCGAACTTCCACCTTTAGAAGACTTAAATATGCTAACATAGTCTCCTATTATCTCGGGCAAAATATACGGATATGCAAATAAAATTTCGTCCTTATCTACATTCGTCCATGTCTTATCTCTGCGTTCAGCACTCCCTATCCATGATAGTGCACCATGTAGCGCTGTCCTGTTCTTAAAAGATATAGGATATGTGGCACTTCCAATTTTTCCATACCTTTCATGACAAGGCTGTCCCTTGTACATAGTTCTTAAAATTGCACTAAAACCTCCAGCAAGCTTCACTGATGGCATGGGCTCTTCAATAGGCAAAAACATTTCTTCAAAAGCATCCGGGACCTGATCTTCTAATTCTCCTTCCTTAACCTCCGATTCTGCTTCTAATAGTGCAGTGTTCAGCTTTTCTGTAAATCTTATTTCCGCTGTAGAATATCCACTTTCAATCAATTCTTCACAATCCAGAATTGTTGATAATGTGCCGGCATCATCATTCGGTTTTTTCCCCTCTGACCCTTGATGAAACAAAACCTGTAAGGCAAACTGGACTTCATCATTTTGTCTTAATTGCTCAAAAACAATCTTTTCAAGTTCATTGCGCAACTTCTGTGCTTCGCCATAGGAGTTGACTTCCTCCATCAGTACAAAAAGTTCTTCGCAAGAGGCTCTGTTTTTAATTTTTTTGTTCAGTTCTTCAGGAGTAGCTTTCATGGAAACCCTGTATTTATTAATGAAATTTTCGTTCCAATTGTCCTGCACGCACCACGATTTGATTTTGCTAATTATCTCTTCATTAATAGCCTCTCCTTTAAGTGCACGGATCTCTTTTTTAATATTCTCGTCCGTTATGCGGTAAAGCGGAACAAGATTCAGTCCTGGAAAGGTTCCCTGATTGGATCCGTATTTTCGTATCGTGGCAGCTTGTCCCTTGCTTACACTTCTGATTCTTTTTATCTCGCCCGATGAAAATATAATCTGAACACATGGATTCTTTACAGTGACATTGGGAATAAGCTTATACTTGCGGTGCCAGCTGTGAGCCGAAACACCTGCTTTCTCCATGGCGATAGAAAGCTGTCTTAATTCATTTATCATTCTTCCATCAGCCTCCTCTCCGGATAGATAAGCACGCCGTCTCTGATCCAGACATCAGTATCATAAATTGCCTTATATTCTGATTTATAACCCTCTGGAAAAACCTCTCTCAACATTGATGGAATTAAAATGTCAGGAATTTCGGTGCATACTCTCGTTCCCTCACGAAACGGTCCGAAATACGACGGCGTGAATTCACTCCATCCAAGTGATAAACTTGCATAGGATTGTCCACGCTTTAATCTGCGAAAAAAAATATCCTGATAGGCGTGTCCCGGCGAAGTGGTATTGCTGTCCCACTTGACTGCTTTATCAGGAAGTTTTCTTTTGTTTGGATTTGGAACTACATTAGCATATAGCCTGTAACATACATCTGTAAGTACAGTCGCATAAAGCTGGTAATTGTTGCCTTTTTTTATGGATTCTGATCCACGAAGCGGACCCCCATAGTTTGTAACATATGAGTGGTACCGCAACGGAGCACAAATCTCAACCCTTGTTGGAATTACTAAGGTTGCAGGCCCCCATAGGATGCTTTCAAACATTGCTTTTGCTGCCGAATATGTCGGTACAGGATATGTACCGTGGCTGTCTCCTGTATCAACCCGAGCCCACAACGCAGTATTCCCTGCAATTTCAAAAGAAACCTCATAACTCTTTTTAGGCATTGTCTCACCTCCTTTTTCTTTCTTGTGTACATCATACGCTCAAAAAAATCAAAAGTCAAGCAGAATTTTTGTTTTAGCTTTATATACTATAATATAAATTATATGAAGATATATTGATTTCTTGCCTTTTGTAGGATATAATTTGGTCGTCGATATAAACAATATATCGTGGATTGAAATATATAATTTCTGTTATACAAAGAAAAGCTGCCTTTCCATATGGAAGAAGCAGCTTTTCTTCATTAATGTAAACAATCATTTATCTACAAGCCTTAAGTCGATAAGCTTCACGCGACCATCGCCGTCAATAGGAATAGTGTAATAATTTTGTTATGTACCTTCAATTTTTTATAATTTCCGTATCAACGGCCAAAATACCAATTTATCTTGTTTCTAAAACAGTTCGATTCGACCCAGTAAAAAATCGATTAAATTACAATGGAATATTCCGCTATCATCAAAAAAGTTGTGAGGGATATCCATTCTGACTACAATTTTCTTGAAGAAATCATTGGTGAGCAAAAGGGATGAAAGCTCAGATGTTATTTTATCTGTTGTATCCATTCTGTAGGCGGATTGAATATATATTTTTTTATCTGCACTATTTACAACGAAATCAATCTCTTTCTGAAGATTTTGCCCTTTTGTCCGATCACTCACTACACCAATATCAACTGAATATCTTCGTCGAATTAATTCATTGTATATAATATTTTCCATAATGTGCCCGGGATCATATTGCCTATAGTTCAGCCTCGCATTTCTAAGCCCGAGATCTGTGTAGTAATATTTGTTAGGATATTTGAAATACTTCTTTCCCTTGACATCATAGCGCTTGGCAATATCTATAAGGAACGAATCAACAATATGTTGAATATAATTTGAAACCAATGCCGGATTAATCTTTTCTTTGTTTGAGTCGGCGAGAACATTTGCTATATTAGTCGGGTTGGTAAGAGAACCTATTTGAGAGGCAAGAAAATCCAGTATATAATTTAAAATATCTTTGCGTTCAATGCCATTACGCGCCACAATGTCCTTAATGTACAATTCTTGATAAAGTGACAGCAGATATTCCTTCTTGTCCTGCTCGTTCTCGATATAAATAATTCTCGGCATCCCTCCGTAAAGTATATAACTATCCAAGGCTGCCTTTTCGTCTCCGCCGACAGCAGAATAGAATTCTTCAAAAGAAAACGGATATATCCTAATCTGGGTGGCTCTGCCTCTGAACTCTGTGGCTATGTCACTTGATAACCCTTTTGAATTGCTCCCTGTAACATAAACATCGAGATTTTTATATGCTTTCAATTCATTGAGCATGTCATAAATTGTAACAACTTCATTACCATGCTTTTCATCTACAAACGGAGTTGTGAATTGAACCTCATCAATAAATAAATAGAACTCTTTATCAGTTTGACTCTTTACTATAGACTCCACATAATCACAAAGTACTACAGGATTTCTGTATTGATAACAACGTCTCTGGTCAAGTTCTAATTTTATAATTTGATCTTCACTCACTCCGTCTGCCAACAAATATTCATAGAACAATTCAAACAATAAGACTGATTTGCCACATCTCCTGATACCGGTAATGACTTTTACCTCTCCATTCCACATGGAACGAATAATCCAGTTTAAATAAAAATCTCTTTTAATCATACCTCACCTCGAACTTGAGACGTATGCGTTGCAAGTTATAGATATAATATAAATAAATTATCCGAAAAAAGCAACTATTTTGTTCCTTTATATCCATATCTTCCCACTATACCTCTTGTCGCTCTCCCATGGATGTAATAATTATTTCGCAATCTCCACAGTAATATGACCTTGCAAAAGCTCCCATTCCTGTATCCTGCGCAACTTTCACATCTTCCTGTCCGGGTAAGAAAGAAATCTTGTGTTTCTTCTTGCCAAAAAAGATGCCTCTGGCAGCCTGAAGGTAGCCCTCCTCCATTTCCTTTCCGCAATATGGACAATTCATCGATACAACACCTCCTTACGTTCCGATTATCTTCCACCGATCATACAAATCATCCATGGAAAATCTCGCATTGGCAGGACTTGTAGAGGGCAGTTGAATGGCTTTATATCCCGTTTTCTGCTCCTGATATTTCTGATAGTAACGGTAAGAAGTGCCACCGTTACAGATAATCTTCTTTATATCTGCCTCTTTAAAAATAGGGCTTAAATCTGAGGGAACCACATTTTGAATACTGACATCGCTGGATCCGATGATATCACACTGATAAATGGCATCATAAACGGCAAGTCGGTGCTGCAAAAGAAAGGTTCTTCTTTCTTCAATATCCGTACTCAATTTCACATCAAAAATCCGCTCCATCAAAGGCCAGAAACGGTTCTGTGGATGTCCGTAAAAGAAGCCATATTCTCTGGTTTTGACAGAGGGAAAGGAACCCAAAATCAAAATTTTTGAATCGGCTTGAAAAAGAGGCCGGAGTGGGTGGGTAATGGTTTGGTGTTTGGTCATTGTTAACTTCCTTGTTTAGTCATGTCTGTTAAGTTCAACACAATTGCAATAGTAGCACTATCAGCATATCATAAAAATATTTCATTGTTGCGTTTTATTTAAGATGTCCAGCATTCAAACCGCACTCAGTCGAAATTTTTATTGCCTATTTTGGTAAAGACTGCTGTTTCAAAAGGAATGGCTTGTTTTCATGATTTTCCCCAACTAGCATTATTATCATCCCCCACCAACATTATTACAAGATTGAAAAGTTCGACAGTGTCTGCTACGATAAAAATTAAGGAATTGTAGAACAATCAAGGAAGGAATAACATGCCTGAAATAAATGAATTATTAATTCGTATTGAAAAACTTGAGTCTGAAAATTCACATCTTAAAATGCTTCTTGGGCAATCTGGAATAGAATACAAATCTGCCTATGGCATGAGTAATTCTCATGACGAATTATTTGACCCTAATCAAGGAAGCAGAATTCTTCCTGAAAAAATTACTCGCAATCACGCCCGTAAATTTTATTCTTATTTCTGGGGTAGAACAGACGTTTACAGCAAGCGCTCACAAAATAAAACTACCGGAAAATCAGCTTATTATCCGCAATGCGATAATTTTTGGGATTACGGTCTTTGCCCAAAGACTTCAGGTGCTAAGGTAAAATGCAAAGACTGTAGTAATCGCCGTTGGACGAAACTGGGAGCAACTCAAATTGAAAAACACTTACGTGGGCTAAAGGAAGACGGCTCTGATGTAATCGGAGTTTATCCGCTTTTTCCGGACGGAAGCTGTAGATTTCTTGTTTTTGATTTTGATAACCATGATAGGGGCGCTGAAGGCCATGACTACGCCAATATCGATGACAACTGGATTAGCGAGGTCAATGCTCTTCGGGAAATCGGAAAAGAAAACGGTATTCCTATGCTCGTTGAACGTTCACGTTCAGGAAAGGGTGCACATGTATGGTTTTTCTTTGATGCAGCTATTTCCGCAAGCCTTGCCCGTAGATTTGGTTTTTCTTTGCTTGATAAAGGCGCAGAATCTGTAAATATGACATCTTTTCGCTTCTATGACCGCATGCTGCCGGCACAGGATTACATTGAGGATGGTGGATTAGGAAACCTTATAGCTTTACCGCTTCAAGGACAAGCTCTGAAAAATGGCAACAGTGCCTTTGTAGATGAAAATTGGAACGCTTACCCTAATCAATGGCATGCGCTGCAAAGTGTAAGTAAGCTTTCTCAAACCAAGATAGAAGAATTGTTGATGGAATGGAATATCTCTTCTGCAGAAACAATCGCAGGTGAAACCGCTATAGTGGATGACGATGTTAAACCATGGGAACGCAGAAAGCGCTTACACGCTGAAGATGTGTCCGGTAATTTATCTATTACC
Organism: Lentihominibacter sp.; assembly: GCA_050953465.1. Taxonomy (GTDB): domain Bacteria; phylum Bacillota; class Clostridia; order Peptostreptococcales; family Anaerovoracaceae; genus Lentihominibacter. Next base: position 550,195 of record JBMNMR010000002.1, read on the forward strand.
ATATCCAACTTATTATATATTAAGACGGATAATCTCAAGCCGAGGATACAAAATCAAATAAGAAGAATGGCCGCATTTCCGAATCCGATATTTTTCCGAAATAAAGCAATAGGCTTTTCAAATTATGCAAATTCAAGATACATCTACCTCGGAGAAGATGACAGCGGCTATATTTGCATTCCGCGAGGCATTTGGGAACATCTGATAGAGAAACTTGAAGAAGTCGAAATCCCTTATAGCATCTCTGATAAACGAACATCCGGCAGTAGCATTAATGTTGCGTTTACCGGTGAGTTGCGGGATAGCCAGAAAAATGCACTTGATGCATTACTACAGTATGATAACGGCATTTTAAGTGCAGCAACTGCCTTTGGAAAAACAGTAGTTTGCAGTAAGTTGATTGCCCATAGGAAAGTGAATACCTTAATCCTTCTGGAATCTTCGTCATTAATCGAGCAATGGGAAAAATCGCTTTCCACTTTTTTAAAAATAGATGAGCCGCTACCGGAATATAAAACGAAAACCGGTCGTATACGAAAGAGAAAGAGTCTTGTAGGCATTATTCAGGGTGCGAAAGACACATCTACCGGCATCGTGGATATCGCAATGGTGCGTTCGCTTTACAAAAAGGGAGAACTTCATCCAAGGCTAAAAGATTATGGCATGGTTCTTGTTGATGAGTGCCACCATAGTGCATCAGAGACTGTCAGCAGAATATTACGGGAAGTTACTGCTAAATATGTGTACGGCGTTACTGCAACACCCTTTCGTAGTGATGGTTTGGATAAGATTAACGAGATGCTCCTGGGTCCTGTCCGTTTTGAATATACAGCAAAAGAAAAAGCAGAGGAGATGGGAATAGACTATTTCATTGTTCCCCGTTTTACGAGAGTGGTTAGTCCTCACGAACGAGATAAGCTCCATATTAACGAAGGCTATGAGATTCTTCGTAACAGCGAGGTTCGTAACGAGCAAATTGTTGATGACATTAAAGCTTGTATTGCTGCAAATCGCACACCTGTTGTTCTGACGAGGTTTGCTGAGCATGCTGATGCTTTATATGCTAGACTTAAAGATTGCGCTGATAATGTTTTTCTTTTAACCGGAAATAAGCCAAAAAAAGAACGACAAGGAATTCGGGCTCAAATGGATTTAATACCTGTGACAGAAAGTCTGATTTTGATAGCTACCGGTCAGCTCATCGGAGAAGGCTTTGATTATCCGAGGCTGGACACTTTAATTATAGCAACCCCCATTGCATGGAAGGGTCTCGTCGAGCAGTACGCAGGGAGGTTAAATCGAGATTTTGAAGGCAAGAAAAATGTAATGATTTACGATTACATTGATGCCAACATTCCGGTATTCGATAACATGTATGCGAAAAGGCTAAAGGCGTATAAGCGTATCGGTTATAAACTATATGATGAGAATCCGATTGAAAAGCAATCCGTCAATGCGATATTTGATTCTGATTCCTATGGCTCGGTATACGAGCAGGATCTTAAAGAAGCAAATAGCGATATTGTTATATCAAGCCCCACACTCGGAAAGCGCAAAGTTATGCGTATGCTTGCCTTGTTGAGGGAACGTCAGGAGGCTAGAGTAAAAATAACCATTGTGACATGGCATCCAAAGGCATATAAATATGGCTCTGAAACACACAGAATTGAACTTATGGAGATTCTGCGGAACGCAGGATTCAATATTGAGCTTGTTGAAAACGGCTGCGAACGTTACGCTATTATTGATAATGAAATCGTTTGGTACGGAAGCATGAATCTCTTGTCTAAAGACAATGTTGAGGACAACATTATGCGAGTTGTCAGTAAGCGTATTGCAGCCGAACTATTGGAAATGACCTTTAAAAAAGGAGCTCAACCTAAACAATACACATTGCCATTGGAATAATCGCAATGGCAAATCTTGATCCCGCTATTTTAGTGCAGGAAGCGGACATAAAACGTTCCGCAACTTAAAGTCTGACGGATAAATGGAAGGAAACAACAAATGAATAACACGGAAATCATAGCGACTCAATTAAAAAAAATTATTGATAAGAATGGATTTCAATATTTGGAAGACCATGCTTATCAAATATATGAACTGGTAAAGGAGGAAAAACTGCTCGATGATATGCATGCGCGAGTTCTGCTAATATGCTTGTTAAGTGCTGACTACAAAAATTTTAATAGAAATGAACTTGAAAAAGAAACTTTGTCTTCTAGCATTCAAAAAAATTGTGCTTTAAGGAAAAAAGTTTCAGACCATATGGCAGACGCTTTCATAAAGTTATTTGACGAGAAGAACTGTTCTGCGTGGGAAGAAAAACAGTATTCAGGGTTTAAAAGATTTTGCAAGGAAGAATGGACTTTTGCGTGGGAAGGATTTTGTGTGTGGTATGTACAGGACGTTCAAATGGATTGCAGTGCCACAGCATCGGCAGTTGTAAGAATTCGAGATTCTTCTAAGGTGCAATTTGATAACGAAAAACTCTTGAAAGAAAATCCTTTTGTTACTTCAGAGCAGATTTTTGAAATTTATAAAAATCAGTTGTTGGAAGAACTGAATGCAGAATTTCATTATTACTGTACCTGTGATGATTATTATCCACCTGTAGTTGAGGACTACTTTGAAAACTATAAGTATTTGGTTGAGGAGTTCTGTGAGAAACATGGATTGGAGCTTATCGATTGTGACTACAAAGGTGAATCATCAAACTACTATTAAATTTATTAATTGCGTTTGCTTCATTCTTTGAAACCGTGCCACAGTGCCGACTCAATAAGTGTAGTTTGGAATGCTCATTTTAGGAATTTGACCGAATGGGGGCGCGAAATTTAACCGAATGAGAATCGAAAATATAACCGAATAGGATTTGCAAATATGACCGGTTTGTGTTATTCTTACTTCAGAAGGGCAGGAAGAAAGTATGGTGTTAACTTCCAGATGTTAACTTCCAGAAAAAAGTACCCTAAAACAAGATTTCGTCTTTAATTTCTTCTGCATGATGAATGATTACAAGCATTTCTTCAAGTGAAAGTTCACTGCCCACATATGCTTTGTATAGTGCCTCCTTAACATGCTCTTCTTTTCTTTCGGGATAGCGTTCATCCATCAGATCGCTTAGTTCTTTAATGAGAGAATTGTATTCTTCATGTTTCACGGCCACCTTTTCTTTTAGTCTTTCAATCTTGCGATCTAAAGTTGCTAGCCGCTGTCTTTCTTTTGCTGTAATCTTTTCCATAATTTGTTCTCCGTTACTCATCATCCCGGCACTGTGGATCTGACTTTATGAATGCAAGTATCTCGCTGTAGGATCGCTTGCTCTTTCCTATTGCATCTGCCAGTTCCTTGCTTTGGAGAGCCTTCTTTTCATCGAGCAATTTTTTCAATTCATCTATTGCAGCATTATGAGCTGCTCTTGTTTTTGTAACACGTTCCTCAGCCTGTTCAATTTTTACTTCCAGCAATTCAATGCCGCTGCGTCTTTTCCTACTCATTTATCATTTCCTCCGAATAGTTCATAATTCTGTACAGTTTTTCTCCAATTTTCTCAGACTTCCGTTTCACTGCTGCTTCTGTCAATTCAAACGCTCCCAGGACCACTTTTGCATGTTTTGTTACTGCGTGATCCAATCTGTAAACGCCATCAAGCTGTCGAATCATCACTACTTTCTCCAGCTCTTTTAATGCTGCCGGAACTGTAAGGTAATTTGGTTTTTCATTCATTGTTTCGTACTTTTCTTTCAGTTTTGTGTAAATGCGACACCTGAGAATCAATGCGATAAATTCAATGAATATCTTCGCAGATGCTGCATCGCCACCACTTACACGAAGGGTGCGATTCCCCAGATATGTTTTATCTCCTCTGAACAACTTCTCGGATGTATCTCTGCTCTTGTATAAATTTATCGCTTCTTTTGCGGTCATGTTTTCAGATGTTATGATTGCATAATACCCACAAAGTGACAGCTCATTCTCAATAACATCCGTCCTCTCCTCCGCTATTTTAAAAGTAATCCCATCATCTTCATAGTGAATGTAGAAGTATTCTTCAATAACATCTCCAAAGGATGCTTCTTTACCTGCGTAACGCTCAGCATAACGCTTCATCCTCCGAATCTTATCCTTAACAGCCTGCTTCTTTTTGAGAGCTTTTACATCGCTGTAGTATAAATGAATATTCCTTTTTCGATCATCTCCCTCATATAGCGGCTTTTTAAGCGTGGTTCCGTACACATCATATCGGTCTATGTATTTGGCTCTTCTGTTTTCAAAACTGCCGATTGTCTCCAGTATGACACCTCGGATAAATGACTTCATTCCCTTGACCATTATTACAAAGCTGTAATCGTTCTTGTCCATATACGAAAGGTTTGAACGGCTGAAATATCCTCTGTCAAGTATGAACCCGAGTTTACGGTATCCATATGAATAGGCCTTGTCTACGGCGCACTTCAGTTGTGAAACATCATTTACGCTTCCCGGATACTGTTCATAGAACAGCGGCTCTTTATTGGCCGTATCATATGCCAGGGAGTAATTGAAAACAGGCTGGCCTTCATCCACTTTCGGATGCCCGAATTCAACCATGTCTATATCTCCGGCCTGGCAGCTTTTGTTCGTAGAATCATAGGATATGTATATTTTCTCACGATGATTGCGTTCTTCATTCCAGGTATTAAGAAAACCCACTGACTGTTCCGGTCGCAATGTATGAAGAAAGTCTGACACTTTGGAATCGCTGTAAAGTTTCATGTTATGTGTGAACAGGGGATGACAGTATGCGTAATCGGGATAGTACTGGCTTGCGTTGCTTTCTGTTAATATTGAATAACAGGCAAGATCAAGCAATAATCCCACATCTTTAGAATCCATGAACTGCTCCATAATCTCTCGTAATTTGCATTCTTGTATAAGTTTTTCTAAAACGATATATGCCCCAATGTTTAAGTATGGGCTTCTTGATGTTCTGTCCAGCTCTTTCGGGAGCTTTGCATCAGGAAAATATTTCAGAAAGTTCTCATTAGGGTTCATCATGTCCGGATTCTCCGGATCCACTCTGCCGATTGATGCACGTTTAGGATATGTATATTGCTTTATCGGATCATATTTGCGTGCATATTCGAATTCAATAAAAGTACTCCCATTGCGCTTTTTTCTCACCAGTTTCCCCGGAGCTTCCGGTATTTTGACTTTGAAATTAAAGAACATGTTTTAAAATCCTCCTGTGAAAATGTTCTAGGGAATAAATACCCTAGAACTATTCTAACAAAAAATCCAGTGGGTTGCAAGTGGAAAAACGGTCAAATCACTGGATTTTCAACATTTTCGAGGATTGCCTTTCTATGCTTTGATCATCTAGGGTACTTTTTTCCGGAAGTTAACATCCTTCTGGATGAACACAAGAAGGAACCGGCGACAGACTGGATTACAATTGTGGAGCAGATGCGTGACAAATGGAACTGTTATGACTTTCAGCATTTCATCAACGGAGTCAAAAAAGAGAATCCGCGGTATCTGAAAGAACAGTTCTCCGCAATCAATGCCTTTTTGGACAAGGAGGCTCCGGACAGGAAAACAGTTGCGGCCGCCATGAAATATTGGATATTCCGTTGCGCTGAAAGCGCCAATCCGGACAACTGGAAATCACCTGTCCGTAATCGGGAAATCACTCTCACATGATTTCAAATGCGGCGAAACCGCCGTTCCCGGGATGAAATTCATCCTCCGGAACAGCATGGTCTCGCCATCGGTTTAGGTTACTCACTCATTGCCGGATCCAATCCATATACCTCTCGCATTGAGCGATAGTTGGTGGAGTCCACCGGTACTATATTGATTTTGTAGGCATCATGTTTGATGCGGTCAAGGATTGCTTCAGCCAGAGGGCTTTCATCTCCTCCAAGCTGATCATACCAGCCATCAGGATCATACTGTGAGCAAAAAATCGTTGATGACTTCCGTCTTCTTCTGTGAAGAAGTTCCAAGATATCATGCTGTTCGGCCTCTGTCGGTTTGAGCAGAAGCCACTCATCCAGTATCAGTACAATCGGATTGGCGTATTTGGTTAAAACTTTCTTGTATGTACCATCGGTTCGGGCAAGTTCAAGCTCGAGGAGCATATCCGGAAGACGAACATACTTTGTCCTGTAACGCTGCTTGCAGGCTTCCATGCCAAAGGCACATGCCAGATATGTTTTGCCGCTCCCGGTTGCTCCGGTAATAAACAGATTCCGATGTTCTGTAATATACTCACAGGTGGAAAGCCTTTCAATTAGATTACGGTTAAGTTTTCTCCCGGATGTATAGTTGATATCGGCAATGAAAGCTTCAGGCTGATCAAAGCCGGCATTACGGATTAATCGTTTAAGACTATTGGCCTTGCGGTTGCTGTATTCGATATCAACCAACATGCCGAAACGATCTTCAAAGTTTATGTCTTTCATCTTGGGATCGTTCATCTGTGTAATGAATGCTTCTGACATAGATGTCAGCCTCATTTCAATTAATTTATCAATAGTGCTTTGGTTTGTCATAATCAGTTACCTCCTGTAGTAGTCCCCGCCGCGAGTGATTGCGTGAGGATTATGCGGTTTTGCAGATTTCGTGTTGGATTCATCCTCTTCGGATTTATCTTGGTTAGCTGCAAGAATGTTTTTTATGCTCTTGTAGCTTGGGGTTGCAGTGTATGTCAGTGCCTTGGTGCAGGCGGATTCTAATCGCACAGGCGAATATTTGTCCGCTAACTTTAGCACACCCATACAACTGCGATACGATTGCTGCTCGACTCGCTGGGAGGCAAGTATTGCATTAATCACTTCAAAGGTATTGTCACCGATTCGTTTTGCCCACTTGCGGAAGCGATCGCCATTCCACTCCAGATATTGCTGGTGTTCTTCCGGCATATGCTCCGTAACGGTGCTGTATTGCCCCTTACGACCATACAGTCGTCGGTGAGAAGCGATTCGGTTATGGTTAAAGAATATTTCGACTACCTGATCAGTTATCCTTACATTGACCTTACGCTTGATAAATTCATACGGAACGGAGTATAGCATTCCGTCGACAGATATGTGATAATTGAACTGAACAGTGGCTGTCTTCCATTTAGCCAGTTCATAACGGGTAGCCGGTAGTTTGGCCAGCAATGGCAGTTCTTCAGCCACGAAGATTTCGTACCTGCTGCCCTCTTTCTTTTGGAAGGGGCGATGGGCGAAAGCTTCGAGTTTTTCTCGTATAGCTCGGTTCAATTCGGGTAGAGAGAAGAACTGTTCATTGCGAAGCGCTGCGGTAATCCATGTGGAAATGACTCCAACGGAACCTTCTGCATTCGGTTTATCTTTAGGAGCTCGTACTCGGGCGGGCAGAATAGCCGTATTGTAGTGTTCTGCCATTTCATGATAAACAGCATTAAGTTCTTGAGTGTACCAGTCATTATTGTGAATGACAGCCGTTTTTAGGTTATCTGGCACAATGATGCGAGTAACACCGCCAAAGTACTCATACATGTGTACATGGGCTGTAATCCATGCACGCTGTTTCTCATTGATAAAGGCTTCCACATAAGGATACATGCTGTAGCTCATAACGCCTACAAACAGCCACGCTTTGATAATCTCACCGGTATCAGGATCAATTATATGCGCGGGGTCTCCGGCCCAGTCAACCTCGATTTGTTCACCGGGCTTTCTGGGGATATGCATCGTCGCATGTCGTTTCTGTTCATCCTGCTGGATATGATAGCAGAATTGCGAATACATGAGAGGTTCTTCGCCGGATTGGCGGCATTCCTCCAGGTATTCTGTCCAGAGGAGTTTCTTGTTAACGCCATTGCGAAGAAGCTCTTTCCGGATGTAATCAAAGTCCGGCATCTTTTTAAATGTCTGCTTTGATTCCTTAGGAAACATTAACTTTCCAAGCTCTGCGTTGGTCAAGGATTCGTCTAACGGCCACGAGAGGTTCATTTCTCTAGCACGATGTTGTACCTTAACTACGGTTTTCTGTGCAACATTAATGCTCTGCATTATGTTGCGCTGTGATAGACCCATGGCTGTAAGCCGCAGGATCTCGCGATAATTGGTCATTTGTTGACCTCCTATCTCAATAATTGAAATTTGTCAACACATATCTCCTGATATGTGAAACGCCTATTTATTCCCCCATAACTCGGGGGCGTTAATTGTGATTTCGCCTGAATTTATCCACATGCTTACCCTATCAGTTCTCGCTGGATCTTTGTCCTTACATTCCTTCATTCTGCATGTATGGATAAAGGCACAAGACAGTCTTGTGCTTAGTTGCTGCCTCATTGGGCTGACGGAGGTCTCCTCCTTGATCCTGTGCCTTTTCCGGCGTTATTTATCATTATGCTGCCATTTTCAACTGCTCTCTTCTTACAACACCAAATACCTTTCCGGCATTGTAATACTCTTCTTTCTTTACAAGTGCATGAACCAACACTAAAATCTTTTTACTGATTACAACCATTGCCTGCATCTTTTTAAGTGGGTTGTTTTTCCGTGTCTTCAGATATTTGTATAACTCTCTCATTTCAGGATTCGTAGCCGTCATATTCAATGCTATCTGGTAGAGAACACTGCGCAAGTTCTTTCTCCCTCTTTTAGAGATGCAGGTTCCGCTCTGATTCTTGCCGGAACTGTCTTCTTTGAGATTGTATCCAGCCATACGACTCATCTGACGAGGATCTTCAAATCTCTTTGGGTCGCCAAGTTCTCCCAAAAGTGTTGCCAGTGTAACCACACCGAATCCTTTGATGCTTAACAAATACTTTGTATATCCTATCTCTTCCAAAGTTGAAGCCATATTAGCTTCCAGCCTTTCTATCTGATAATCAACCAAATCCAGTCCCTCCATCAAGGACAATAGCTTGAATCGGGCAGCTTCTTCGCCATAGTCCACGCCTATGGATACATGCGCTGCAGCTATCAATTTCTGTGCATGCTTTCTGCCAACTGTTTTTTTGACTGCGCTCTTTATCTCATTCGTTAATTCATCCTCACTCTTTTCCAATATAAATCTCGGAAAGGGGCATGTCTTCAGGATATGCCTTGCCGCTTTACCTTTTAATGGATGCTTGAAAACCGTAATGAATTCCGGAAAGTATTCATCCATGACTGCCACTATGGTATTCTTCAGAGCATTCTTCCGTTTGTTCAAGCTCTGTCTTGTGGAAGACATTACACGTAAATCAGCATATACATCATGCGGCAGATATGTCTCGAAATATCGTCCGTCCTTTACCAGTCTTGCAATCGTCAGGCTGTCCTTCTTATCTGACTTTGTCGGGCTGTTGTCATCAAGTTCTTTCGACATCTTTGTCGCATATGGATTGACCAGCACAACAGTCATATCTTCCTGCTTATGGAGATAATTAGCCAAAGGTTTCCAATAATGACCCGTCGGCTCCATCCCAACTATAACTTTTTCATAGTCATTCTGCTTGCAGCGTTCATGAATTGTCGATACAATGTTATCAAAGCCTTGTTTGTTGTTGAAAAAGTGAATCGCTTTTCCAATCTCGATGCCTCGATAGTCAACAGTGCGTGCCCAGTGCACCCCCTTAGCGATATCAATACCGACAACAAGTGTCTTGTCCGTGATAAGTTCCAGTTTCTGATTCAGCCGCTGTTCATACTTAATTTTCATTGCTTAAAATCTCCTTTGTTTAATGCATTTGAGTTTGGCTTCTCACTTACATTTTACTTTGGAGATTTTATTAAATGTTGTCAAAATTCAAGATTTCATTTTCTATAGGAATGCTTAGAATAGATTTACGCCTATGCGCATATTCCCATTCTAAAGAAATATGTTGGTGATTTCCATCTCCGGAATGCTGATTTCCAATTAACCGGAATGGTGATTTCCTAAAGCCGGACAGGTGATGGATTTCACCCCGGAATACTCAAAATATGCCTGTGAAAAATACAGGTACACCTTCAAACAGTTCCGTGCGGCATTCCTGCTCGTGAAAAGCGGAAAGTTGCCCAAAAGCACATACGAAACAACCGATGTGCAGCAGCAGGATCTGAATGTCTATGCCAAAGCCTTCCGTGCTCGCTGTGAGCAGTAAAGAGCCTTTCATGAAGAATCAAATAAAAAGCAACATGGATACAACATATATCCCGATACAGCGTCTCACGGCACTTCTTGAGACATTCGCCCTAAAGCATATCTCAAGGCAGCTTCCGGATCTATTGGAACGCGCAGAGAACGCAGAACTATCATATCGGGAGTTCCTGCTCACACTCATGGATATCGAGGTAAAAGGGCGCAATGAACGGCGAAGAAAGCGAAATCTCTCTGCCGCCCATTTCCCTCCGAACGCAAAACGTCTGGAGGAATTCGATCCGAATGAGCTGGAAAGCGGAATCACCGCAAGCCAGATACGTCAGCTAAAAGAACTGAACTGGCTGGACACCTACGGCAACCTGGTCTTTGCCGGACCTCCGGGGCTTGGCAAGACCATGCTCGCTGTTGGTCTTGGAATGGAAGCAATCCAAGCAGGATACACTGTCTGCTTTGAACGCATGAGTAATTTTGTGAAGATACTCGATACTGCTGAAACAGAGCGTTCCTCCGGATTTCGACTGAGGAACATCCGAAAAGCACAGCTGGTTATCATTGATGAGATTGGATACACCCCAATCACCAGAGAACAGGCAAACAAGTTCTTCACATTTATCAGTGACACTTATGAGGCCAACTCAATCATCTTTACAACTAATAAAGAAATCACGGACTGGGCTGAAATGATGGGTGATCCCGTCCTGACAACGGCCATGCTTGACAGGATATTGCATCATGCCAAATGTTTCTCTCTGAAAGGGGAATCTTACCGGCTTAAGCATCCGGAATTGTTCTCGTAGTATGAAGTTATCAATGTGCATATATCAACAGGAGTTTACCTTACCTTAAGGAAAAAACTGTTTACCATATACTGAAAAAAGTGGTTACCCTACCATGGAAAATTCTGCTTACCGAGACAAGAAAAAACTGCTTACCGTTTAAAGAAAATTCTGCTTACCGTACCGAGGAAAAAAGTGCTTGACATTTGCACCGCTAACGATTTGTCGAGACCGTAGACTTCTCTCATGGAGATATCCCTGGAAGGGTCAACACTCTCGATGAATATTCCGTGGTACTTTGAGCCACCAGTCCGGAGATAGAGATCCATCGTTCCGGGAATTGAGAGCCACCCTCTTAATGCCTGTCATGTGCTTCTCCATTATACTGTATTTTATGCACCTATGGGTGAGTAAATACAAATGGAGGAGGTCAAAAAACATGACCAAGTATCGAGAAATCCTGCGGCTACATAGCATTACATATTCCGGGGCGGCGGAGCCGCCCATTCTGAATATTCCTGCGTTAGGAAACCATTGTTCCTGTAAAACGGAAACCGGAAAAATCTGAACCATGCACACGGTTACATTGGATGAATGTGGACGCTGAAATTTGATTTTCAATGCACCAGCGTCGTTGTGACATTCCGCTATCCGCATATTCCAGGAACCTGGCGTACCACAGTTGTTCTTTTTCATTCATATTGAGAAGACCTCCTGTCATTTTGGAAGCATTCTCTCATATTTTATGACTAATGACGATGTGTCATGGTTTGACGCTTACGATTAACGGAAGAATTATATCCATTAAGAATTTTCTTCCAATAAAATTTTTAATCGTGCTTTTATATTGTTAAACACAATGCCTAATTGACTTTTAGCATTATCAGTTATTAGTGCGGTATGGGCAACTGCATCTCTCACCGGTTTGTATACTTTCGCATCTCGAGCAATGCTTAACTCTTTCGTAGGGTTTGTAGGCTTATCTACAAGGTAAGACAAGTCATCCATACTTAAATACTGAAGTTCCTCTTTTGATTGCCTCACATCATACGCAATATTTGCATTTGCCTTAACCTGTTGCTCTCTTTTTTTCCATTTAGCTGCTTCTCTTTTGGCTTCGTCAGAAAGAGGCATTTTTTTGTCTCTAATATATTCTCGAAGTAAATTTTCAGCAAGGTAACATTCTGTATAAGATGGGATATTATATTGTGCCTCATCACCCAATTTTGAAATCCAAGAATCAACTTTTTGACTTGGCTTATCAGGTATCATTTCTTTAGCAGTAGCATGAAATAATTCTCGTGCTTTTCTTTGTTTGGGTTTAATGGCTATATTATCAGAATCGCCGTCTTCCTTATTTCGTAGTCTTAAACCATCCCATTCATCAACAATACCCCTCACTATAACTTCAAGCTCTTTTAAAAGTCCACTAAACAGTAGGTTATCATTTACAATACCTTCTCGACTACTGGTAAACGCATCAACAGAATAATCAAGTTCATTAAAGTGAATTTGCCCATACAAATAATTTTCAACAACTCTTGCAGTAGGAATGTGCTTTAGTATATCCTTTTCCCGCAATCGACCATTCACAAATAAATCAAGTGTAATCTTTTCATTTGTGCCTCTGATTTTTAAGTCTGAAGGCTTATTAGTAGAAGCAATGAACCCATCAATATTCAAATCGGATTTCTTTGATACGTAATTTTTAACATTTTTATTTGTAGCAGGCGAAATTTTATTAGAAAGATAATCATCATTTGGCTGATTTATTTGCCATACAAATTGCGTTACACTTGCTAAATCATCTAACGCATCAACAGTTATGAGTTCTTCATTCAAAAAAATTGAGAAAGACCGGTCTATCAAAGAAAATCGAAAATTTAAAGCTATTATTTTATTCAAATATTCAATTCTATTTATAACACCGTCATTAAGCCTTTCAAAGTAAATTGATGTTCCTGATAAAGTGTTGGATAACTTGTCTATCGCTTTTTGATCAGCCATATTTAAGATGTACTCATTGGCACTTACATCATCCTTTATAGCTTCATCAAGTCCAGAATTGTCAATCTGACCACCAACGATATCCGAACCTTCTGCTTTCGTTGCAATATGAACCTTTTGAGCACAAGACAATAAAGCCAGTTTCCCAATTCCCTTGCGTCCTATGTAGGGTCTTCCCTTTGAAGTCTGGGATTTTCCATCTTTTCGTTTTGAATAACCAATTTTTAAGAATTTATTTTGAAAATCATCAGCAGACATTCCAGAACCATCATCAAAAATGAACATTGATCTAGCATCTCTATCTATTTCAATCCAAACATTTGAGGCATCAGCATCCCATGAATTAGATATTGCTTCACCTATTACTGTTACAAAATTTCTATATAAGTTTCTCCCTAGATGATTGAGAACACTAAGTGAAATATTAAATGTAAAGTCCATTTCAAATCCTCCTGTTTCTTTATCCTTATAAAACGCTTAAATCTTCTAGATGCCTTCTAATTGATATGCCAATAATTTCACCTAATCTTACTGGCACTGCATTTCCAATATGCCGTGCAACATCTTTGAAAACAAAAGGCTTATTTGGATCAATAAAGTTATAATGTTGTGGAAATGTTTGCAATAGCGCCCCTTCCCGTAAAGTCAACGCTCGATCTTGCTCTGGATGCCCATACCTCCCAGTTCCATAACTATGAAATTGCGTCGTTATAGTTGGTCCGATTTGATCCCAGTGCATTCTACCATAAACCGACGAATATGTTTGACCACTTTTTTTCTTATGGCATTCGCACCGCAAATTCTCTGGCCAATCTCTCCATGTTCCTCCCGGAACAGAAGCTTGTATACGCCGAATATTTAGTGGAGACAGACCTGATGCTATGTGTAATGAATCGTTCTCATTTATTTCACCGGCATTTACCTTTGGCAACTCACCTATAAACTGTCGAACCGACACTTTATTACGCTCATGGGTTGGAGATATTAGATTTATCTCACCCAACAGAGAAGCCAAAAGAACAAAACGCCTTCTCCTTTGAGGTATTCCATAGTCGGGACAAAAAACCACTTCATATTCCACATAATAGTTCATTCTTTCAAGTAATTGAACAAACTCTTGAAAAACTTGTGTTTTTTGTATTTGAGGAACATTCTCCATTGAAATAACTACCGGTTTTACGCTCTCTATAATTCGACCAAATTCATTCAACAAATTGTACTTCTCATCTTCATAATTAGCCTCCCCCATTTTGAAACGCATGGTTGAAAATGGCTGGCAAGGTGCACACCCAACTAAAACTCTTATGGCATTATCATCATAATATTGTTTTACATCTTCGCCCGTCATATCTCGAATATTCTGACTAATAAAAGGAACTCCATTATTTTCCGAATATGCAAATTGACAAGTTTGATCAACATCAAAACCAGCACGCACATCTAAACCGGCGTTTAATAATCCTTTTGTCAGCCCGCCTACACCACAAAATAAGTCAATTACTTGAACTGGCATATTAACCTCCATCAATAAATTTTGAATCTGATTAAGCAATTTATCACTTAAAGATTCTTTTTTGATTTTTTAATTCTGTTGCCAAAAATTGTAAGACTATATTAAAAATTTTAATAACCTTATACATGGCTATCTTTGCCAAGATTTTATTAATATTGATAGCCCTTCAATTATATTGAGACTCTCTTATGTCTACAACATAATCCCCAACAAAAGCTTATGTATCCCAAAAGGAATAACCATTAATCATGTCTATATTATTTTAGACATACCTCAGCAAAGTTTTTTCCATACTGGGTCAATTCAAATACTCTTCTTTCTATTTTTCTCTTATATCCCTCGGCTAGAGGTTCTTCCATCATTCTCTTAACCTCTGGATAAGATTCCAATTCTTCATATATATCATTATTATGAATCAACACACCATTAGGAATATCTATTAGTTTTAATCTTGCTAGATTATCAATATATGCACAAATATTATCCGGCTCTTCACATGTGTTGTTTGCCAATGTTGAAAAATTATGTATCTCTACTCTATACCCTCCTTCAGGAACTTCTAAATGAATATCTATTAGTGGGTGTGTTGTACCTTCGGCACATATTCTCTTTAACAGTTTAGCCTCATCTGGAGTCAATTGTTTTATTATCTCTACAAAAGAAGGATGTACTTTCCATTTTTCATCTTTCATCATAGATGTTGCTAACAAACTAGCATACATTTCCCTTAACTCTTTACTGTCCATGGAATATGCAATGGCCTGAATTGCAGGAACAGCAACATATGCCTCTGGTGTAGCAATTTGTTCTATATCAACATTTTTTAATTTGATTGCTAAGAGCTTTTCTGTTTCGGCAACATTATATTCTTTCTGGGCAATCCATTGTCTCAAAGGTGCTAATGCAGCATTTATAGCCCTAGGAATAAGTGCCACCGTTTTACCTGTTTCCTGAACCACAGGCTTTAAGCCATCTTCATATGCCTCTGGAATTACTTCCCCAAATACTTCAATTTTTTCATCCATATTTTTCACAAAAAATACCTCCTTTGTATTTGTATTATAAGGTGTTTGTAAAGTAAATTATGCACTATAATTATCCGCAAACATTCACTTCATGAATATTCCCCAAACTCTCCTCAAACTCTGGCATTCTCTCTACCTTATTAAAGAAAGGTAATCCAAATATCTTATAATCATTATCATCAACATACTTGGTAACAGGAATCCCTTGTTTCTCAATTTTAAGCAAAAAATCTTCTTTCCACTTATCCTTTTCTATTAAATGGCGTCCTTTTGGCTCAATATATATTTGCTCCTGCAAATAGCCATCTGTTCCGTGCTTTTGTAAGAATAATAAGAAGTCCGGTTCAAATCTTTCCCCTGTATCAAAATCATATATTGCCAACTCTGGTATTCTTTCATTGCGCACAAGATAGATTTCATCATACTCAATTTTTAACGAAGGTATTAAGCCTTGAAAATATTTTACGAAGGCCTTTTCTTCAGTAGTGCCATAATTATCATTATAAGCATACCAAGATTCTTGCTCTAAAACTATATTATCTTCACTTACTATCATTCCCTGAGAAATTCCTACGCCATCACCATGTGGATTATCAATGTATATTTTCTTGTCTCTTAATACACTATTTATTCTCTGCGCATAAAATTCTTTTGTCCCCTCATATGATGTTTCAATTTTCTGGATATATTGTGCAACATCCCTAAGAGCTTTCATTACAGCAACATATATATCTCTTGCCCTTAATTTTTCAAAAGGACTTCCTATTTGAAGGGTAATATTTCCTAGATAGTTATCAGAAGTTAAAAACTCTGTTTTTGATTTCAGCTGTGGAAAATAAGATTTCAAAATATTGAACTTCATAATTTCAAAATTTGCCAAAGCTCCATCAGTGATGTTTAGGGGAATTTCTTTCATTTTAAAATTTGTATTATATGTCGTTCCGGTTGGCTTATAGATTTCCTCATCAAACAACCCATATAGAACTGACGTACCAGTTTCCACTTTATGAACATAGTAAGCATTCTGGATCTTCTTATCTATTTGGGTCACATATTCCCTCGATTTTTCTACTTTCTTGTTAGAAAAGACATATGCCGTTTTGAAAAAGTTCGTATCCTTAAAGCTACTCTTTAACTTATATTCAATTTCGGCCGGGTTTTCAGCAAGCAATCCTGTTTGTCTCAATGCAATCCTTAACTCACTAATATATCTGGAGTCCTGCATTGAATGATATAAGAGTGTCTCCAAAACTCTATTTTCATTAGTGATATCGTAATCGTATTTACGCTGATGCCTTGGTTGACTACCTTCCACCTGAAACGGGCAATATCTTGCTCCACGTCCTATTAGCTGTGCCTCACTTATCGTTGTTGTTCCCGGTTTCCCGGCTTTTCCATCCCTAGTTTCATATAACCTTACGATATCAAATAGATTAAGGACATCCCACCCTTCATTTAGCATGTCCACGGTAAATATAATCCTATATGGATTATCATCATCTTCCAAGGAGTTGACTGCTATTTGCTTATGTTTTTCTTCACTGTCACTCTTGCTATTGATAATAATCGCCTTATCCTCAGAAAAGCCGTTTTTCAAATCGCTTATCAAAGTCTGCAAGCTTGAATCCTTTTCTATAAAATAATTAATAGCATTTTGTAAAATTGGATTATCTGTTTTATTAAACTTAATTATCTCACTTGCTTCTAGTTGATGTAGGTTACTGAAAAACTCATCGTAAGCTGATTTTGATTCTTTTATGGTCTTGGATTTTAAAAGCACAACCGGTTTTATGTTCTGTCCTGCTTCACCAAACAAATACCTCCTGTATTCACTCAATACAAGTGCCAACAAAATTCTCGTCCAGGGACTATAATTACCCTGCATATTTTGAAAATCTTTAGTATAGCCACTTGCACGAAACTTATTCAATGTATAATCATATATAATCTTATCAGAATATTTCCTGAAAACATTTGGATCCTTTAGATCGGCAGTGGCCGTGAATTCAAGTAGGATATTGTCTCGATTTGCTCGAAATATTTTTTCAACTGTATATTCCCAACTATTTATATTCTCAATTATTTCATCTTTTTTAGCTTTCGTTAAGCCTTTCGTTAGGGTATTAATATGATGCGACTCATCCGAAATTAATACAACCTTATCGTTTTCAAAATCAACAATAGTTGGGCTGTTTTCTCTCGGGAAATTTAAATCTAAATGTAGTTTTTGTGTGGATGTAAAACAAATGTTAATTGTGCTTTTATCGACATATGCAAAATTATCAACTTCTTTAATCGATATAGATTCACCAAATAATTCAATGCTATCCGAAAACAGATACTTGATAGATGATGAATTTAAGAAGTTTTCCTTTGTCTTTTCCAAAATATTATTTTGATTTACAAAGAAAAGAAAGTTTCTATATCCTTGTGTGTATAAATATAAAATTAAGCCTGCCATTATAATAGTCTTACCAGATCCCGTCGCCATATGGAACAAATTATGCACTTGCTTGTTTTTTCTTAAATTCTCGTTTTCATAGTAAGTCATAAAGTATCGAAACGCATCTTCTTGATAATCGCGAAGGTTAATGTTTTTATTTAGATTACTTCTGATATATTCCGGCAACTCAACGAGGGCATTTATTTTTTTTATAACATTTAGATCTTCATATAGAAAATTATTTTCCATCACTCGGCTCCTTAATCCAAACCATAAAAACTCTTTGTAAAAGCCTTATCCGCATCATTTACAGCCATATCCTCATCATCTATATCTGATAAATTAACATATAGCTTATTTTTATCCAGCATCTCTATTGTTATTCTTTTTTGCTCTTCAAAAGATAGGTTTTCAAATTCTTCGTCTGTTTTTTCTAAATCACTTAGCAATATGGCTGGTACAAATTTCCCATTCTTGCTCGCTCTTATTAGAATGTCTTTTATTAATCCAGTGCTGCCTGCATCTTGAATTTCTTTCATTAATCTTTGATTATCTTCTAAAAGTTCACAGTAGACAAATGAGCCTCCACCTTGCCAATTAATATATTTTGAAATTCCACCTTGCTCACCATCAATGACTTTCTTTAACCTTTGAACGCTCACATCTTTTATATAATCCATTTGTTCTATACCGATAAAATGTCGATTCATTTTCAAAGCAACCGCTTGAGTTGTAGCCGAGCCCATAAAAAAATCTAGAACCAAATCACCCTCATTTGTTGTTACTTGAATGATATTCCTTATCAAGTTTTCCGGCTTTGCATAGTCAAAGTCATCTCTAGAAAACAGAGTATCTATTTCAT
The DNA here is from genome assembly GCA_050953465.1 of Lentihominibacter sp. GTDB lineage: Bacteria > Bacillota > Clostridia > Peptostreptococcales > Anaerovoracaceae > Lentihominibacter. The sequence continues at coordinate 568,913 of JBMNMR010000002.1, forward strand.
CATTGCCATCTTTGTTTTTTGCCCTTAACATTAAGTTTTCAATGAAATCTCGCATTAGAAAGTCACTGTACACAGCCGTCGGCTTTTGGTTTCTTTCATCTTCGTCTTTGAATACTCTTCGAAATGGACGCTTGCCCGACATAAACTCATAATCATCCGGAAATCCTATTCCTCCTGCTTGGTAGTATTCATCAAAAGTATCTCTAGTAACTGCCCATGACCGCTTCGGATTAACAGGATATTCTTTTCCAGTTTTTGGATTAATCATTGTGAAATCAGAATTTGGGCGTTCTTTTGTTGTTGTTTGCTTTGTTATATCAGCTACTCGCCAAGGTCTGCCTGGAAAATCTTCGGTTTCATAATATTTCCGTTTTATTTGACGACCTAATACATAATTCAATTCGCTAGCTTTTGTATATACCAACACCCAATCAAAGTCTTGAGATAAATTAAAAGGCACATCTGATTTTCCATCACGTGTTTTTCTTGGGAGCGTTGCGACAAAATGTTCTTGTCCAAAAACATCATCTGCAAGAACTTTTAAATAATGCATCCCATCATCACCCATACTTATCCAAATGCTTCCATCTGAGGATAAAAGCTTCCATGCTATCTCTAATCGGTTTTTGATAAATGTGAGCCAAGTAGACTTATGAAAGCTTGAATTGTATTTAAAACTATCCTCACTTATTTTTTTATTAAACAGGTATGGCGGATCTATATAGATTAACTTAATTTTACCCTCATATCGTGCAAGCAAAGATGAAAGAGCCTTTAGATTATTTCCTTTAATAATTAAGTTATCGCTCTCTTTAAACTCAATATTTTCTTCAACACCTTCAACAGTATATCTCTTTGCGTTTCCAAAGACTTTTGGCGCTAATAATCGATTGACTTGCTCTGGAGCCAAAGTCTCATTGTAAAAAACTTCATCTCTTTTCTGATCGTCCTTTGTTTGACCACCTTCTAAAATGCAATCTTTATATGGCCAAACTAGCGTTACATCTTGCATTTGACTGATTAAATTATCCTGACTGTCTACCAATCCAATTTTATTCTTGTATAGAGTATACGAATCTGGAAGAAATTCTTTGGACTCTAGAACCCAAACAAATTTTGTCTTATCAAACACGTAAATGTCATCGACTTTTACAAAAAAACTTTCTCTCATTAAATCATTTTCTAGCAAGGACTTTATTAATAATTTATCATTACTCCTTGCCGCATCTAACACTTTCGTTTTTATGATTTGGTTCTTTTCTCCAAGAAAGCGTTTGTCTGTTTTAAACACATTTTCTAATTCACTTAAAAAATTCATTTCCTCTTCCTCCGCATAATTGATGATATTTTTTGTATCTAAGCTCAAAAACACAAAATATTTCTTTTACTTCTATCCTTCATTACAATTAATTTTTGCCAATATCAATACGATTAAAATATGTTCTTAAATCTTGGTATTATTTTTTTCTTTCCAATGGCTCGTTGTTTTGCCATAATCAAAAATAATAGCAACTCTACTACCACTTAGCCGTTCAAACAGCGTCCTAGACTTGAGCTCACTGGCTGGACATAAGGATTATCTGAAGCTGAATCTTATTTCCACTCTTCTTATCTAATTGTTCGTCTTCTAAAGCGTACAAAATGGACATTTATGGGAATCTCGTTTATGTTCTGTTCGAAAAAATGCATATGGTTTTAGATTTCTCTCTAATTTCAATCTAGTTGAAAACTAACTTAATAGTAGTATATTGAATTGATGTGGATAAAGATTCTTAATCAATAGCTAATTAATTTAAAAATCCTAAGGTAGCTAAAGTAGTAAAAGTATTTTGTCATTATTTTTCTAAAGAATCCAAAGTAACTTCCTTGATAATTAACCTATTTTCCAAAAGCATTTTGTGAACTAAGTTTTTACCTCTTTCTCTATCAAACATTTTATCACCATAAAACTTTAATAATCTCATTATGTTTTGAACATGTTTGCTTTTCAAGTTTTCATGATTAGATTTATCTCCAAAAAGACTATAAGTGAAGTTAACTATTATATCAGAACTATAAATATTATAATAATCAAAAATGCTATGAAAGTACGAGTAATCTGCAATTGATAAAGAGTGTCCATATATAATTATTTCATCAACATCTTGAGGTTTTGGCATTTTAGTTACAGGAATTTCATCATATAACTCCATTTTTCTATAAGTTTTAGTAAATTTATAAAACTTTTCTTGATCTTGATCTGTTTGATCAATTCCTAAAATAATTTTTGAGTAGTATACTCCGTGAACATTCATTTGCTCAACATCAATTGGTTTATTATCACGTCTAATTAATACACTTTCCTTCTTTTCGTTGCTCGAAAAGTCAGTGTAATTGAAATTTAATATAAAAAAGGGAGATTCTTTGTTGTTTGTCACTTTAAAAAAATTGTTCCTATATATCCCTATATTCTTTTTGTTGCTATTAATTTGAGTTTCTGATATGTTAGCTATATATTTCCTAAAGTTTTCTTCAAATAATTCTAGTTCGCGTTTTAAAATGCTTAAATAATCGGATTCACATTTCGTTCCATACCTTTTCATTAATAGCAGGTCACATATAAATCTAAATCTATCTTCCTTTTCAAACCTGAAGAATATATCTTGAGAATACTGTTTTCTTGATATTGACAAACTGTCGTACTGGCTTTTGTAATTGATTAATTTCAATCTTTCAGCTAAGTTTTTTTCTATGCTGCTAATTTTCTGATCCTTTCCAATAAATGTTATAATAGAAACATTTTTGTTGAAATAATCTTCAATAAGTTGAGATATTTGTCTTTCAACATTGGACCAATTGCGATTTTCGTTGCTAGTTTGTGATGATTTATCAGAATACCAAAAATACAAATTCCAGATAGAAATAGTTTTATCTCTAGCAAATAAAGATATGTCATCCATATAAGGAGATAACTTTTCAGAAATCTCTCTTTCTTTGAGCCTGTCTTTATCATAATCATTTGTACCTTTTAAGAACTTACCATTCGACTTCATTTTAAGGTTCATAAATTCTTTAATAGTTGTTAATGCTTCATTTTTCGTTGAGTTATAGTATTTAAAATAATCCTTATATGATGTAGGTAGTCCACTACTTAAATCAAAACCATTACCTAATATAACCATTTTCATGCTATCAATTCTCCATTTCTTAGTGCTTAATACTTTTCTATTTCAAAGTCTATCAATTATCAATATATATCTCTCATATTTTTTTCTGACAATTACATCATTTGTTTTATTTCTAAACTCTTGTACGGAATTACTCCCTCTCAAAAATAATGGTTTTATCGCCATTCAAATAGTTGCTTTTATGTGGCTTTAACAGTTCGATTTTGAACCGTTTGCATGTATTCAAATGAATCCTCATCTATTCTCTTTCAACACCGACAAACTCAAACCTGGTTACATCAAACAAGCCCATATCGGTTAACTTAATTTCCGGTATTACTGCCAAAGACATGAATGTCAGCACCATTACAGGTTCAAGTGTTTCATTAACTTTTAATTCGCGGTGAGCCGCATTGTGTATCCTGCGTAATGTTTCACTGACCCATTCTCCGGACTGCGAGCTCATAATTCCGCCTATCTCCATAGGCATAGACTCGACCACCCGGGAATCCTTTATGAGGACGATTCCTCCCTCCTGCTGGATTAATTTCTCCACGGCAAAAGCCATGTCATCATCATTGACGCCTACAACGATTATATTATGTGAATCGTGAGCAACAGACACCGCGATTGCTCCTTCTTTAATTCCATATCCTCTCAGCAAAGCCACCGCAACATTACCTGTGTTCTGATGTCTCTCAACTACAGCAACTTTTACGATATCTTCTTTCGGATTGTAAGCAAAATCTCCGTCACCGGAAAGTTCTATATCAGCCTGTCCCTTTGCCGTTAACACTCCGCCCGGCATTATATCAATGATATTCACCTTGCCGGATTTCAGAGAAAGTTTTAATTTGTCCTTGGAAAAGCCTTTAACGGCTATTCTTCCCCTCACATTATCTATGGGATATTTTTCAATCGAAGGTAAATATTCACCATCTCTCGCTGCTTCTTTCCCTTTGATAAAGACTCTCTCCGCATTAAAATCTTCTAAATTATCCAATAAGACAATATCCGCGCGAAGCCCCGGTGCTATAGCACCTCTGTCATGGAGTCTGTAACACTCCGCCGCATTTAAACTCGCCATCTGTATCGCAGTAACAGGATCTACGCCTTTGTTGACACATATTCTAAGATGATCGTCTAAATGCCCCTTCTTGAAAATGGTTTTTGGCTGTCTGTCATCAGAGCAAAGCAAACATCTCCGGGAATTTTGCGGTGTCAGGCCTTCTATAAGGTTTTGCAAATCATGACAAGCGGATCCTTGTCTTAACTGTACATACATTCCCCGTCTTATTCTATCAATCATCTCTTCCGGAGCGGAACACTCATGATCCGTCATAATTCCTGCCGATGCATATGCATTAAGCAGATTCCCGGACAGACCGGGGCTGTGCCCGTCAATTATTTTGTTGTTTTCATAAGCGACCAGCAACTTGTCAAGTACATCATCCCTTGCATTTGTTACACCGACAAAATCCATAAATTCGCCTAAACCCGGTATTGCATTATTTTTTATGGGCTCTTGCATAGCCTTTGCATCAATTACAGCTCCTGCATTTTCAAAAGGTGTTGCAGGTACACATGAAGGCAGCATCATTTTTACATCTAAAGCCGTTTTCTCAGATGCTTCGAGCATATAGTCAAGCCCGTCAATTCCGCAAACATTCACGATCTCATGCGGATCCGCTATTATAGTTGTGGTACCGCACGGAACGATTAATCTTCCTAATTCCTCCGGACTTAAATAAGATGACTCTATATGAATGTGAGCATCAATAAACCCCGGCACAGCATAAGCACCGTCAGCGTCAATAATCTTTTCAGCCTCATATTCACCAACTCCGGCTATGAGTCCGTTTACAATTGCTATATCGCCGTCATAAACTTCCGAATTGTAAACATCTACCACCTTACAGTTCTTGATTAGCAAATCCGCTTTCTCTCTGCCGGATGATACCTCTATTAATTCTTTTAATTCGCTTTTGTTAAGCTTTCTCACCATAATAAAGTACCAGTCAATTAGCAAAAGAAGAAACTTGATAGCTGTTATTATATCCTCAAGTTTATACATTGTCACTAATCCATCTGCATCATCAAAGGTTATTCTTTCTTTATCTCCGAGATTAGGCATAACCCCTGCGGATATGTTGCCTGTACAGCTTCCATAACAGCTTCCCAAGAAATGTCCTGTGCATATTCATAATGAGATTGGTAAGAAAGCCATAATTTTTTCATATCATCGCTGTTTTCTATTTCATGCAACGCGGATTCTGCATGATTTAAAAGCTCCGTGCTTCCTCGTCTTTGTGCCGTCGCCTCAAGTGCATCTTGAAGGAGATGTTTTGAAATTTCCGATGTATAAAGCTTTTTCAAAATATAGATATCATAGAAATCACGCATGCGTGTGTTTGTCAGGTGTCTTCTCACGATCGTTTCCAATTTCTCTGCTAAAACGGTTTCAAGATTGTAGGAAAACAACTGAATATACCTTTCTTCAAACATTAATTTATAAGAATATTGGATGGCACCCGGAGTTATTACATCGCCTGTTGATATATCGACCTTAAGAGGCGTTATAGTTCCATCAAATTAAGTACGCATTAAAATTTGTGCGTCAGCAGATTTTTCTTTAGCAAGATTACGGATTTTATCTTTTAATTGTCTTGATGTTTTAATCATTAAAGAAGCACCTCCAAATAAGGGCTTAATATTGCGCCCACATTCAAAGCATCCGCATATTGCATCAGAAATCTAAGATTCTTATCTTTTCGTTTTACATAAGACTTCAAAGCATATTGGAACACCTGTGTTTCTACACCATTTCTACTCCGCAAAATATCACATAGCGTTCTCTCAATGTCATAAACAGGAACTATATGATTAAACGGTGTTTTTATTTTACTTAAACCAAGTTCATGTAATTCTTTTCTTATGGTATAAACCTTAATCCCATCCTTCTTCAGGCGATGTGGATTATAGCCTGTCCTCACTGTTACAGAATAATAAGATGGTTCCCGATCGGTCATATCATGTAAAAACAAAGCCGTTTCATGAGAAAAGATAGCCTGTGCCGATCTGAGGTGAATCAAATACATTGAATCAGGCCAAACATCAGCTGAAACATAAATGCCTTGTCCGGCTCTTTCTAATCCGCTTTTTTCAGCAAGCTTGTAAAATTCATATTTGCTGATTCCTTGATCTAATACTTCTTTTAGCGTAAGCCATCCGGCGTTTTCTTGTAAAAGTTGCTTAACAACTTGTTCAGTGTTCATAGCGCTTTCCTTTCGTGCTAATATTATATATCAAATTAGCACAGAAGTAAATATGTGTTATTATAATTTTTTCTGCAACTACTGATAAAAGCTGCAATATAAGAAAAGCCGTGAGCATCACATCATTGCCCACGGCTACATAATCAAAGTATCTACTTACATATTTGTATCAGTTCATTTGTGTCTACAAAACTTCCATTGCCCTCGTAGCTATTTCCGCAAAGACCATGCCTACAGGTTTGAGTTCCTCGACCGGAATCCTATCCGATTTGTCGGAAATATGGAAGATATATTGCTCTCCGCATACATGACTGACCACTGGAACACCGGATTCATTCCAGTAGAAAGCATCGGATATGACTTCATCCTGATGGAATTCGTACTCACAGTCGAGGCCCTTGCCAATAGGAACCAGCGCAATCATCGACTTCTTCAAATCATATTCCTGCACGATTGCTTTGACATCTTCATAGACTCTCGGTTCCGAAACATAAATCAGTCTTGGCTCGACTTCGCCCGTCTCATAGAGATTGTATTCATCATCCAGGGCGGCTTCTTTCCCAACGTGCTCGATAGCGATGTCGATGATGACCTTATCTCCCTCTTCTTTTCTTCTCCTGACAAAACCTTCATTTGCCGCATAATCCGTATAGTGGGTGTCCAGCGCCGCAAACATCATGGATTTGCCGCGTTCCTCTTCCGGAATCTGCGCAAAGTACTTGGCTAGAGCCAGCACCTCAGAAGTTCCGGACGCATCCTGTACGGCTCCTTCAAACACAGCATCGTGATGGGAGTGCACGAGAACGATTTCATCAGACTTGCCTTTGAGTTCGCCGACAATATTGCAAGCATCCTTCAATTCATATCGTGTGTCAACAACCATTTTTCCTTTCAAAATATTCGAATCGGCGAACTGTGCCTTGATCTTCTTGCCGGAACTTCTGCTTACCCAGAGAGCCGGTAGCGACATGTGTTCACATCCCATGGCATGACCGTTCTCCGTGTAGTCTTCATTGTAGAAATATGGATCATCCATGTAGTTCTCCAATATTCCAATGAAGCCGACCGCGCCGTGTATCTGCGCCAGATAGTAGTTGTTCGGCCAGATACCTGGAGAATAGATGTCGACCTTCCGTCTTGGAACATCCATCTGATGCAGCGGGTCGTAAGTATAAATATCATCAAACCAGTCGGTGGTTGCCATCTCCGGAAAAAAGATGCTGACGACAGCGACCTTACCACTTACTTCAGTCTTTTCAAAATCCTCCGGCAGTCCCTGTCCTACGTAGACAAACTCTGATTCCTCTCCGTTTGTTCCGTATGGGAAATGTCCGCATTTACCGCCTCGGTTCGTCCCGTTAATATAGAAGGATTCAAACTGTTCTCCCCCGATTTCAACAGAGTAATCATCAACGAACATACACATGGATGGTACTGTTTCGATACGAACGTTAGCCAACCCGAATTCCTTAAACTTGCCTTCAATATATTCGGCCGATTTTCTGCCTTCCGGAGTGCCTGTCTTGCGGTGTCCCCACTGGGTAAGGTCTTTGATCCATGCGTAGATTTCCTGTCCATTCGGAAATAATTCGCTTCTTACTTTTGTATTGTATGTCATAGTCTTTGTCTCCTGCTTTATAGGTAATGCTACTTACTGAATGATTTCAGTAATTTCTTTGAGACAGGCAGTCTCATGTTCGATCTCTCCTGCCACAAATCCTGCTTCGGTCGCTATGGCCTGATCGATCAGCCGGATGGTTTCTTCAAAACCTTCACCCGCTTCTGACTCTCTGCAGAAGGTCTCGACCAGATCATAGTATGTGAAGATGTTCAGTTCTCTTCCTGCGGCCCATGTTCTTCTGTTGATGAATGAAGGATCGCAGATTTGTCTGCACATGTGTTCCACGACTTCTTCATCGAAATAATAGGATGATGCCGCTAGGTCAACTACACCGAGCGCTTCAAAGGCTTTTTCGATATCACCAGCTTCCAGTGCGATCTTCGCGTCACTGAGCATCCCAACATTGCCCATGTATTTCGTACTGCCGAAACCGATGAAGTCATAAACATTGTATCGGTCAAGTTCATCAGCCATGATCTTGTATGCCTTGAGCAGTTTCTCGTTCTCTGCACGCGCCTTGTCGAACCAGTCTTTCTTCTCGCCATCTGTCAGTCCGCCGGAAAGAGCTTCAATATATGCTTCATTCCCTTGCGCAATCGTGCTGTTTACGGTCTTTGCACAAACATCCAAGTCTGCCACTGCCTTGAAATAGGCTGTGCTGTCTGCGCCTAGCTCATCAAGTGCATCCTGAGATATTTCATTTTTGATACGATCTGTTTCTTCGGTGAAGTCCAGCGTCAGGTACGGCGTACTGTCGAGATAGATACCCATTCCGCCATAGAACCTGCTGACATCTTCCAGAATCTTTTCGTCGAACACTTCCCAGTTGTCATGATTGGAGTGGTCTCTCCCAACATATGGGCCTGTTCCTTCATAGTACTGTTCAGAAATCGGGTCGTTGCATATGGTCGGAATCCCTGCAGAATGGTAGGAGATGCAGTCTGACCAAGAGAGCATGTAGTACTCTGTCTGCGGTGCGTATTGGTTCTTCTCCTCAAAGCCGCCGCCGATCAGTTCCGGCGAGTATGGGAAGTAGTTGATTGGAATCGCATTCACTCCCACATATGCTGACGCCTGCAGTTTTTTCATGTGCAGCGCTGTGTATTCGAAGTTGATATTCGCAATGGCTTTGCCTGTCCACTCCGGCTTGCTGACATGGGTCAGTTTATATGACCCGTAAATATACGGATATCTGGTATCCATACCGCCGGTCTCATGGCTGCCGTGAAACGCGAAGGTAATGGTTCTGTTTGGTTTGTATCCGGAATCCACCTTGGCTTTTGCAATGCCGAGGAGCGTTGAGCATGTGGATATGTTATCCTGCAGGCACCGGAAGTAGTGATCAAGATGCGCTGTATAGATGATCCTCTCCTCACTGATGCTTCCCGGTATTTCGCCGACGACATTATATGTTGTGCCGTCATTTGGTCTGAAGTCAGCATCGACTTTCAATTTGACCTGGCAATTACCTGCTGCCATCTTCTCCTGAAGCCATTTGGCATCCTTACCGCAGATTCCTACGACTGGAATCGTACAGACGACGTTCGGCGGCTGTACACGGATCGTTTCATCGCTGAGAACATCTTCAACTGCATATATGATGGCAGCCTTTGCGCCGTGGTTCATGGCCATCTCGATCTGACCTGTCAGGTTGGCGCCTTCCAGCGTACCCATAGCTGCGAAGAGGACCAGTTTGCCTTCGACGTCTACTGATGCAAAATCTTCCTTCCTGCATTTGATACCATCAACGAGTTCGCCCGTGATTCCTGCTTCATCTGTTCCCGGTGAAACATAGCCATAAGGTTTGATGACTCTGTCCTCACCTACTACTGTCAGTGTTGCGCCATTGAACTGGTATCGAGATGTCTCACACGGAATCAATTCAACATTCTCCAGCCCGATTTCCCGAAGCTTTTGCGCGATGAATTCGGAGCCTCTGTGTTCAGCATCTGAGCCGCAGTGCTTTCCGCCGTATAGTTCACTGTCGCCGATCTGTTCATATGCTTTCACGAAATCGACTTGATAATTGATATCGACTGCATTGCAGAAGTTATCAATATCCTGCTGTATAACCAGATTCTTTTTCATTTTACTTCTCCTATTTATGGTTACAGAAGCTCTTCAAAACCTTCTGTAGAGTATTCTCTTCCCTCTCCCTTCGCTTCAAGTGCTTCCAAAAGCGCCGCATAGTTCTTCGGTGTGATCTTGTAGAGGAAAATGATTGCAATTGCGCTTGCAACCATAAAGATAATTGGGAGAATAGTTACCGTAATCGTAATCGCGTTCAGTACTCTCACTGACTGTTCCAGCAACATGGCGTCGAACCCTGCCCAAGCCAGAATATAACCAATCAGAGAGTATCCGATTGCTTGGGCTAGGCCCATTCCCAGCGTATATGTACCGATGCATGCAGCCACCTTGCTGTCTTCGAACTTGAACTCATTCAGCTCACCGATATCATAGACCATGGAATAACTTACAATCAGCGCGATGGAATTCGTGATTCCATATCCGATGGAAAGCACCGCTCCGTCCACATATCCGGCCGGACCTTTGATGAAGATTAACAGTCCGCACACCAGATATACGCACATTGCCAGAAGCAGCGCTGTTTTCTTTCCGAACTTGCCGGCAAGCCAGTTGGCTGGAATTGCCATGAGGATGGTAACGATCATGCTGATCGTGAAATAAGTTGATGCCGTTGCTTCAGACAATTCGAGGACATATACACCAAAGTAGACCAGTGATCCCGCTAGAATGGTATTGCCGATGAAATAAAGCAGTGACCAGATCGCAATGCCCAGGAACGGCTTTACTTTGAGTACTGACAGGTATGATTTGGCGATATTCTCTCCTTTTGGCTGCTCTGCAATTGCCTCGCCCATCGGCTCTTTGCCCTTTGTACTCGCCCATGCAATCAGTCCGAATACCAGCATCGGAAGTGCGCATGAAAGCATGACTGCCCAAGTCCAGCTTCCGGACTCTCCGCCGATTCCAGCGTTTGCAAAACCAGTCTGCACATACATGACCAGCGTTCCGCCAACGAATACGGAAACATACAGGATGACGGTGCAAAGACTTCTGATTCTTGTTCTGGCATTGTAGTCAACCGTCAAATCCGCCCCGAGTGAATCGTACGGTACCAGGAAAGTATAGTAGAAAAGATAGAACAGGATACATACGATCGAATAGTACACAAGTGTTCCTCCGCCAAAGTCAACCTTGATAAAGATCAAAGACATCAGAATGGCCGTCGGGAAAATTGCGAACAGCATGATTGGTCTTCTCTTGCCATGCTTTGATTTGCTGTTGTCTGAAATGTATCCTATAAAAATGCACCACACGGATGCAAGCAACAGAGCGACGCCGCTGATCGTTCCTGCTGCCGCAGCACCGACTCCGGCAACTGTTACCAGAAAGTAACTGAGGTAAAAGCCCCAGAGATTTTCCCCGGTGCGCACCATGGAACCAAGTCCATAACCTATTGTTGTTCCAAGGGAACCCTTCTTTTTATTTTCCATTGTTCTTCTCCTTCTTCTTTTACGAAAAAGTAATCTGGCAATAAGTCCTTTGTTAAGTCTTTTATAAGGTCCGTTCCCTCAAATTGCAGTGATAATTCCGTCAAATAGACGGATATAATCGAAAAATCCGCACAAATAGTGAAACAATTTCATTTATTGTGCGGAATAGTTACTTTCGTGTTGCGTCATTGTCTCGGTCATATCATCTGGATGATTACTTTTGCAATCTGATCCTGATCCAGTTCAATATTCATATAGATCTGCTCTTCTCCCATTGTCTCTCCATACTCATAGGTCATGTTATATATATTGTCGATGATTTCTCTATTGAGGCGTCCCATGCTATCTGAATTCGTCAGTTTTCTGATACTTGGAGGAACGTTCGGAGTCCTGGCTCTACAGTATACGTAGGTTCTGTCTTTTTCCAGTCCGCTGATTTTAATCGCATATTCCTTCTTGTCGACGCTGCCGATATTCATCATAAGGATTTTGATTGCGTTACGTTCTTTCCAGATGAAAATATTCTCCTCCGGACAAGTGCAAGGCAGTTGGACATCAGACATTTCCCGCTGAATATTGTAACTCAACACCTCATATTTACTGGTCTTTGGATACCGTACCTCGTTGAGTACTTTTCCTGCCTTTGCAAAATCCCTGACATCGAGAGCGATTTTCTTTAAAACATGACTATCTGTATAATTCAGTTTGTACTTCTCAAGAAGCTCGATTGCCGTTTCTGTATCCACTCCTTCATCGGCAATAATAAAGGAAGACTTCTGGTGTTTTTCCAGAGAGAAGTTTTCCCTATTATTTTTTCTGTATTCTGCCGGAGTGCAGCCATAGTTTTTTTTGAATGCCGCATTGTAATATTTCAGGGCAGAAAAGCCAACATCATAAGAAATGTCAGTGATTCCCTTATCGGTATTTAGCAGTTCTCTTATTGACAACTCCGAACGGACGAATCCCAGAAAATCTTGAAAACTGCGTCCCGTACCCTTCTTGAGAATTTTAGACACGTAATCGTCACTGACAAAAACCTGCTGTGCTACTTCATGAAGCGTCAGCTTACGGTCATGGTTGTCATAGATGTAGTCTATGATTTTCCAAAGCCGTGCCATCTGCTCTTCATTCATTTTCTGATTTTCATCTCGAACAAGTGCAACAAAACCCAGTTTCAATGAACTAAGGACATCAATGCAAAAGTAATTGATCTTCTTTTCAGCATCAATGTTAAACGATCTTTCACTCATGAGTTGGATGATGTTGGCGATGTGGCTTTTGATTTCCGCTTTAAGGTTCCTGCTGATCGGATCGTCATCTTCCGGCGAGCAATAGAACAACACCGTCCATATCTCGGGAATGTATTGATTGTACTGTTGCATCTCAAAGTGAAGCTGCACATAAAGCAAATCATCAGAATTGCTGTTTATAGAGTGCACATCATCTCTGTTCAACACTATTAGTTCTCCCGGCCCGACAGTGAAAGCTCTGTTGTTTCTGACAACCTCTATCTCACCCCTGAGAACGAAATTGATTTCAAGAAGGTCATGCCAGTGGAGTGGCTGTGGCTGGTTTTTATTTGTTGCCGTCAGCATCTTTTCTATCATGCTAAATCATACCTTTCATTTCTTACTTCGAAAGCAATGAAGTTAAACATAAGAGTAGTATTTGCATTGAATCGCGTATTATATGCCATCTTTTTTGTGCAAGCACATCTATTCCCTGATCGCCACTTGCTTGTGTTACCTCGACACAAGTGTATCCTTCCTTGTTCAAAACTGCTGCGCAGTAATACTTAAATTCCAACCCAGTCATGTCATTGCACTCCAAATACTATTCTTCTATTGCTTGTCACAGCACTTTCTCTTTTGTCCATTTCTTTTTACCGCTATTCAAACAGTTGATTTTACGCAGTTTTAACAATTCATTTTTGAACTGTTTGTATGCATTCTACTGTGTTTTGCTGGTTTTGGTTGTCAGCAACATGATTGGCTTTTTCTTGAAAAACGCTTTCATCCCCATCCTTATGCCATTTGCTTTGTACAAAAATCTTTTTTTATGTGAAGCATCATTATAGACAGCATTAATGCCCATGTAATGATATCCATCCGTGATGGTTTTATGGAATATCAATTCCTACTTACTTTCTAAAAACAAACAAATATTCATGCCCTATTAGCAAGAAGTTATATTTAACACTATTTGTTTTCCAGTACCCTGTCGCACGACAATTATGCTGTTCTTTGATAATCAATTCTTTAAGCCTGAACCCGGCATCTTGAAAAATTTTCATGACATCAAAGGACATTGGTATCATATGACCCTTTTGCCTCGTATCGCCCATTAGCACAGCACAAAACTTGTCTTTCTTCAAAACACGATAACTTTCTGCTGCCACCCTTTTCATTTCTTCAAGAAATTCATTCACTTTCAAGTGAGACAGATCTTCCTCAATGTCCTCGCTGTATTGGATTATGTCGGCATACGGCGGATGTGTGCATATCAAATCAATGCTATTATCCTTAATAAAGTCAAGATTCCTTGCATCGCCTTTGCATATTTTGACTTTTCCGTTTGCACCCTCATGTTCAAAATCTGTTTTCTCTTTGCATCTTTTCAGAGCAACATCGTTAACATCAACACCAATAATATTTCTGTTCAGTAGTTTTGCCTCGACTAATGTTGTCCCCCCTCCGACAAATTGATCTAACACTACATCTTTTTCTTTTGAATATCTCAAAAGAATGTTTCTTGGAATATAGGGAGACCAATTGCCTCGCCACTTCGCATCATGTGTAGCCCAATCTCCCCTGTTGGGAAAACTCCAAACAGTTGTCATTTCTAATTCAAAATCTTCCGGTTCCCATTTAGTAATTCTCTTTTCCATCATTAAACAAAAATCCTTTCCATTATCCCCTTTTCCATATCATCAATACTATAGATATGCTCCATTACATCAAATGTCTCTCTCAAGTTGCCTCTTGCGCTTTTCCAAGCAGTTCCGTCTGTAAACCACACAAAAGTGAATCCATCTACAGTATCGGATTCCTGAAAAAGCATTTTATAGCTTCGTGCGGTTTCATTTAACTTAGAACCGCCACCAGTTCCCCCATAAAAATTTGTTTCAATTGCATATATCATATTGTCCGTCTTTATCACAAAGTCAAAACGCTTTCTCGCCTTCCCTTGATTTGATAAAGCAGACAAATCTATGCCCCACTTCCTTTCCACATCTGCCAGGTACATTTCCTTAAAGTAATTCTCATCTCTTATAAACCCTGCTCTTTTTATGTAATTTTCCACCAAGTATTCCATCTGATGGCCCCCTCTGTTTTTACGACCGTTCGAATCAAGACCTGTTTCGACGCCAAGAGCATAATCTATAAGATTGTTCACAAGATGATTGGCTATTAAATTAAACAATCCTGTTTCTCGCATAAAATATTTATATTGCTCCATAGAGAGGTTCGGCTCATTAAAGTTATATATGAATGCTCCCGCATCATCCTGCGCATATATTTCATTCCCTCTAACCGCCAAAAGAACCGGAATGCATTTTAATGTTTCCGGATACTTTTCGATTATTTGCTCAAAATCTTTTTCAATATTCTTTGAGCCTATTAGTGAATTCAATATATTCAGCTCAATCTTGTACTTTTCAACATTTTTAACCACTTTGTCAAAATTCACATAGTAGTCATACCTGGATATGCTCAGGCGAAACTTGCCTAGCCAGCTTTCAAAATCTCTCTTATTCATATTGCTATCTTCCTCTAAAACCTGCAGTGGATACTATCTTAAATATATCTCTCTCAACTTCTAGCAACTGCTCGATGATTTTACCAAACATATATGCATCTGCTCGATTTGTTTTTTCTTGAGCTGCCAATAATTCCATCAATACACACAAGAACTCAATATCATATTCCCCATAAACATTTAGCTCTTCATATTCTTCTGCTCTTATAATACTATTGCTATTTATTATCAGGTTTTTTAAGGTGGAATAGTCGTTGTTTTGCAGAGGTTCACATTGTTCCCAACAAATGTGAATCATGCTCAAAAATTCCTTCGTCAGTTCCTCATTTCCCTGCATTTTCATAAGTACATCTACTACCCAATGAATATGTTTGGGAGTCCTGATTTGACTCCCATCTTTCTTATATTTTATTACAATATCAAATTCTGATAAGCTACCTTGAAAAACAAATAATACATAGTTTTCGAATTCAAACTCTATTATCGCCTGCTTAGTACCATTCTCAATAAGTTGTCGTCCTCTTCTTATTTCCATAAGCCACTCCTAACAATTTGTAATTATCAATTCGTTTATTTTCCCTCTTGATTTTGCATTGCTGTTTATCATCCTGTTTGCGGTTACTCTTGCAACTTTTAAATACGAATATATGTTATCAAAAAAGTCATCCTTTGTATCTACATTTTTAGGATCCGAGTTGCTTACAACAACCTTTGCACCTTTTTCGTCCAATCGCTTAACAAAATCCGCAAGTTCTTTTTGCTCTTTATCTCCAAATCCATCCTCCGTATATGATGTAAATTTTGCTGTGTCTGTTAACGGTCTGTACGGAGGATCAAAATATGCAAAAGTGTTCTGGTCGATAAAATCATAAGAACACTTGTAATCTCCACAAGCAATTCTTACATTCTGCAGTTTTCTTGATACATTTCTAAGATTATCCTCATCGCATATTAACGGATTTTTATATGACCCCATAGGAACATTAAACTCGCCTTTCCTGTTTACTCTGTATAGTCCATTAAAACAAGTCTTATTCAAAAATATCATCAGTGCTGCTTTTTCCAAATTGCTTTCTTCATTGTATGACACTTTAATGCTGTTAAAATCCTTTCTCTGTTCAAGATAGTATTCTTTCCTTGATTCAAGGTCACGGGGAATATACTCGTCCTGCATATTTCTAAGTACTAATATCAATTCCTCCGGATATTTCTTCACACACCTATATGCATTTATCAAATCTTCATTAATGTCATTTATGTATACTTCTTCTAAGTCATACTTATCCAAGATATCAAACAGTACAGCTCCGCCTCCCACAAATGGCTCTGCGTATTTATTTATTTGGTTATTAAAGGGATAACATCGCTGGATCTCTGGCAACAATTGTCCCTTTCCACCTGCCCATTTCAAAAAAGGCTTTGCAGCCTTACTTGGTTTGTTCTCATATCGTAAGGTTCTTCCATCCTCCGGCTTTTCGACATCATTTGGAATTACCCACATATTACCCAGCATTGTAGCCTCGGCAACTCTGCCTTCTGCACAAAGTACAGCAACTCTCCTTTGAGAGATTCCCCACTTCTTTGAAACCTCTTTTGCCGTCAAGTATTCCATATCCACCCTCCTTATTCTGTAATGATTATATTCTACATCGCGAACAGTAGCAATATCAATTTTTGTATTGCTTTTCAAATTCAATTTACATCAAAAATACTAGAATTTTGAATTTCCAAAATTCTAGTATTTTCATAACTGTTACCACGAAACCGTTAGCTCGGCGTCTTGGAGCTGAGTTAAAGTTTTTTAGTCGCAAGCCGTACAGCGCTACTTCGCGGTAGACCTCCACGCGCTGAAGCGCTGCGGTCCTCGCAGAGGGAGTTCCATCAGCTCGCTCCCGTTCGCTGTGGCCAACTCTACTCACTCCCACTCAGCCGTAGACTACGGACTCTTTCATTGCTACGCTCGAAAATCGTCTCGTATTCCTGGCAGAGGGGCTACCCGCCGTTCCCTCAGCGTCTTCGACTTGAGCTCACGGGGTAGACATAAGATTTAGCCGCAGGCTAAATCTTACTCCCACTCGATCGTCCCGGTCGGTTTGTCCGAAATATCCCACAGCACTCTGTTGATTCCCGGCACTTCCGCAATTATACGGTCACGAACCTTGCAGAGGGTCTCCCACGGCAGTTCAACGGACTGCGCCGTTATGGCGTCTACCGTATTTACCGCACGGATAACCGCAGCCCATCCCATGTAGCGTTTCCCATCTTTAACACCTGTCGATTTCAGGTCAGGAATCGCCACATAGTACTGCCACGGCGTTTCAGGAAGCTTTTCGATTTCTTCACGGGCAATTGCATCGGCCTCACGAACCGCTTCAAGCCTGTCACGGGTGATGGCACCCGTACAGCGTACACCAAGTCCCGGTCCCGGGAACGGTTGTCTATATACCATATTATCCGGAAGTCCTAAATTCTTGCCGACAACACGAACCTCGTCCTTGTACAGAAGCCTTATCGGTTCACAGAGTTCAAACTGCATGTCATCCGGCAACCCGCCCACATTGTGATGCGATTTAACGGTGTCGGATTCCGTAATGTCAGGATAGATTGTTCCCTGTGCCAGAAATTCGATTCCTTCCAGCTTGCGCGCCTCTTCTTCAAACACGCGGATGAATTCCGCACCGATAATCTTCCTCTTGGTTTCCGGATCCGCAACACCAGCCAGTTTGTTCAGGAATCTGTCAACCGCATCCACATAAACCAGGTTGGCATCCATCTCGCCTCTAAACACCCGGACAACATCCTCCGGCTCTCCCTTTCTCAGTAACCCGTGATTAACATGCACACATGTCAGCTGCTTGCCGATTGCCTTGATCAGCAGTGCTGCCACCACTGATGAGTCAACTCCCCCTGATAGAGCGAGCAAAACCTTCTTATCTCCCACCTGCTTCTTTACTGCCGCAAACTGTTCAGCGATAAATGCTTCCGCCAGCTCAGCTGTTGTAATTCTTTCCATTGTTTCAGGTCTTGTGTTTGAATCCATTCTATGCCTCCGTATATATCAAAAAATCTTTTTCTATTAATCACCGACTCATATACCTGTGTTTAATTATACCTCTGCAGGCCGTTTCTCTCAATGATTTTCAACATCCTACAATTCCCACAGATTCCGCTGAAACTTCCGCCGGTATACATTTCATCCCCTTTTGCCACCAAACCTTACACAGAATCCACAATGAGGTTTTTATATGACTTTGCAATTTCATTTCATGTTGGCCTAATTGCATTATTAAAAAGCAAGAGTCAACAATTTCAACCTTTTTGCCTTTCGTCCTCGACTGTTTTTTCCATAACGTTGGCCCTTTTTAGAAAAAGCACCTGCCGTACCAGCAATAATCCCGCTGGCAGGGATAAAATAAAAATCGGCGTTGGTCATTCTTTTAATCAGTCCCAAAAGAGCCTGCATCTCAACGAATCTGCTCTCCGGATTTCCTGAAATCGCCGCATCATGTTGGTCTTTTTGTCCATTTTTTTCAAATCAACCAACACATCCCGAAACCTGCATACCGCCATCCCAAAAAACGCAAAAAGTGCCAGGCAGTTAATCCACCTGACACTTCTTATATCTGGGTTATATCTGGGCTTACATCATTCCCATGCCGCCGCCCATTCCGCCGCCGCCCATCGGAGGCATTGGAGGAACGTCTTCCTTAATTTCGGTTACGCCTGCTTCCGTGGTGAGGAGCATTGCCGATGCGGACGCTGCATTCTGCAGTGCCGATCTGGTAACTTTGGCAGGGTCTACTATTCCCGCCTTGATCATGTCTGCGTATTCTTCTGTAGTCGCATTGAAGCCTGTTCCCTTCGGGCTGTCCTTAACCTTGGAGATTACCACGCTTCCTTCATGTCCTGCGTTCTCTGCAATCTGTCTAACCGGTTCTTCCAGAGCTCTCAGAATAATCTGGCCGCCTGTCTTTGCATCGCCTTCCAGTCCTTCAATATACTTTGCAACTGCAGGGATGGTGTTAACCAGAGCCACACCGCCGCCGGATACGATACCCTCTTCAACAGCTGCCTTTGTAGCGTTGAGAGCGTCTTCGATTCTCAGCTTCTTTTCCTTCAGTTCGGTTTCTGTTGCAGCGCCGACTTCAATTACCGCTACACCGCCTGCCATCTTGGCAAGTCTTTCCTGAGTCTTTTCCTTATCAAAATCTGAAGTGCTCTGTTCGATCTGTGCCTTGATTGCCGCAATTCTTCCCTCGATATCGGCAGCATCACCGCCGCCGCCTACGATTACGGTGTTTTCCTTGTCAACCTTAACTGTTGCCGCTGACCCCAGCATATCAACAGTGGTTTCCTTCAGTTCATATCCCAGATCCTCGGAAATAACCGTTGCACCTGTCAGTACTGCAATATCCTCCAGCATAGCCTTTCTTCTGTCGCCGAATCCCGGAGCCTTAACCGCAACGCAGTCAAATACTCCCTTCAGCTTATTTACGATTATTGTTGCCAGTGCTTCGCCTTCCAGATCATCACAGATGATGAAAAGCTTGCGGCCGGCCTGAACCACCTGCTCCAGAAGCGGCAGCAGATCCTGTATGTTTGTAATCTTCTTGTCGGTAATCAGGATGTAAGGATTTTCGGAAACAGCTTCCATCTTCTCCGTATCCGTAACCATGTACGGCGAGAAATATCCTCTGTCAAACTGCATACCTTCAACAACTTCCAGCGTTGTTCCCATCGACTTGGACTCTTCAACGGTGATAACGCCGTCTTTGCCGACCTTTTCCATTGCCTCTGCAATCAGTCTGCCAATTTCTTCGTCATCAGCCGACACGGATGCAACCTGTGCGATAGCTTCCGCCGTATCCACAACATGTGAAAGTCTCTTTATCTCTTCAACTGCCACATCCACTGCACCTGCGATTCCTTTCTTGAGAATCATAGGATTTGCACCTGCGGCAACATTCTTGAATCCTTCTCTGATCATAATCTGTGCCAGGAGTGTTGCTGTTGTTGTTCCGTCGCCGGCAATGTCGTTTGTCTTTGTGGCAACTTCCTTAACCAACTGAGCACCCATGTTCTCCACATTATCTTCCAGCTCAATTTCCCTGGCGATTGTAACGCCGTCGTTGGTGATGGTCGGGGAACCGAAAGACCTGGACAGAAGAACGTTTCTTCCCTTAGGTCCCAGTGTGATCTTTATCGTATCCGCCAGCTTATCAACGCCTGCCTGCAAAGCTCTTCTGGCATCTTCTCCGTAATGTAATTCTTTAGCCATTAATTTTTCCTCCCTTTTGTTAAACAGCCTTTTTCGCTTCGATTATTCTACAATTGCCAGAATATCTCTCTGGTCAAGAATCATAACTTCTTCATCTCTGAACTTAACGGTTGTTCCCGCATATTTGCTGAAAATAACCTTGTCCCCTTCCTTTACCTCCATTTTCACCTCGTCGGTTCCGGGGCCTACAGCCAGTACTTCCGCCATCTGAGGTTTCTCCTGGGCACTGCTTGTCAGAATGATTCCGCCCGTAGTCTTTTCTTCTGCGGCCATTTCCTTGATTACAACTTTTGAGCCTAAAGGCTTAATTCCATAACTCATTTTTTCATCTCCTTGTTAATATTTTTAAGACTTGCCGCCTGCGGCGACTCACCTCATTTAACTTATTTGTTAGCACTCTCAATATTTGAGTGCTAAATATAATCTACCGTTTTTTCTTCTCTTTGTCAACCTGTTTTTCGGATTTTTTTCATTCTTTTTTTTAAAATCTTTAATGCCCGTCATTCATCGCCTGTGAAGTTGTGTGTTATATAGTAAAAAAGATACTGCTGCGCTATTCCCCCGTAAGGGCTGAAATGCTCCCGGGCATACTCCGCCATGGCTCCCACATCCTTCTCCGGGATACCGTAGAGCTTGTTCATGACTCTCTTCATCCACACATCAAGAGGAAAGCAGTCAACCTTCCCCAGGCAGAAGAGAGCCACGCAGTTGGCAACTTTGGGGCCCACCCCGCAAAACCCCCGCAGCGATTCAGCGGCATCCTCCGCCGAAATATCCTCATCCGCAAGAGCCTCCATATCGGCAGTCTCTTCCACAACCTGCCCGGCCGCCTCTATCAGATACCCGGCTCTGTATCCCAGGCGGCACGGAGCCAGATCCTCTTCCGTTGCCCGGGCCAGAACCTCCGGTGCCGGCAGAGCATAGATTGTTTTATCGTCATCGGATGCTTTGCCGATGGGTTCGCCGAGAACCTCCGCCAGAGAGTTAATACACTTCTTTATCCTCGGTATATTGTTGTTCTGCGATATTATAAAAGAAACCAGAGTCTCCCACCTGTCCTGATTCAGAATCCGGATTCCGCCTCCCGCCTCAATGGCTTTTGTCATGACGGGATCATTTTCACTGAGCCTTTGCTTGATAACTCCGTAATCCCTGTCAAGATCGAAATATTTCCTCCAGAATTCTCTGTCCTCTTTACGACCCGGATATATGGTCAGAACCTCCTTATCAGAATCATACTCTATGGTTGCTGCTCTGTCACCGGCAATTCCCTGCCATGCACCCTGAGGTTCTTCCTCGTCCACCGGCTCCCATCTGAAGCACTGACCGCAATCAAAAATGTGTTCCGGATTAAAATCTTTCACCTTATCAAATTGAATAATATCAGAATTCTTCCCCATTTAACCCCTATACCACATCGCGAATTTCCACATCCACCTTGTCCACAATAAATGCGGTCATGAGTTCTATCTGATCGGCAACACGCTGCTGGAACGCACGGGCGGCTGATGGGAGATCTTCACCGTATCGGAGATTCACCACCAGATAAATATCTATTCCTTCATTTCCCACAGACTGATCCTGTGATACCACTACCTTGAGGATTTCATAGACCGTGTCGCCCTCGTTCTTGACACATGTCACTATATCGGTCATAACCTTTTCGGAAATCTTGTACTCTCCCAGATAGCTGTATGTCGGGCGCACAACGGATTTCTCAGTGATGTCCTTCCAGGCACCGCCGAGACCTTTGAGAATCCGCATCGGCGACATGAAGTATCCGGAAAACTGGCGCTTTATCTGAAATGTCGGTGCAGGTATGACATGCTGCCCCATTTCATGACGCTGCTTGTGTGCCACATCTCTTTCCTCTTCCGTGGTAATATCTTCTATGTATACTCTCTTCAGAGGTTTGCCCAGTTCCAGCCGCTTCAGAATCTTGTCAATCATTTCGTCGGAAGTGCCCAGCACAAGTATTGACGACGGCTTTATACGCTTAATCGCCTCTTTCACTTCCTCGGCGTGCTCCTCTTTGGTGAAAAGTGCGGATTTGACTGCCCCTATTTTTGTGGCCTGTCTTTTGGCGGATATTCCCGCCACTACCTTGTTTCGGCAGATGAACAGACCGTCATCTATTATGCTCTCTATATTAAGTTGTCTGCAGAGATTAACGGC
The DNA here is from genome assembly GCA_050953465.1 of Lentihominibacter sp. Classification (GTDB taxonomy): domain Bacteria; phylum Bacillota; class Clostridia; order Peptostreptococcales; family Anaerovoracaceae; genus Lentihominibacter. The sequence goes on from JBMNMR010000002.1 coordinate 591,688, forward strand.
CTGAAAGCTTTTGCCCGTGCCGCTCTTCCCCGAAAGGCTGTATACTTTCATGTTGTATTTCCCTTTTCAAGGTGTTATAATCACTTTATCATTTATGAAATCTAAAAGGAGGTACCCTAATGGCTTATGTAATTACGGACTCATGCATCGCTTGTGGAGCCTGCATTGAAGAATGTCCTACAGACGCTATCGTTGTTGGCGACATCTATTCGATCGACGCCGACAAGTGCATCGACTGTGGTGCGTGCGTTGGCGCTTGCCCTCTCGACGCTGTGGTAGAAGAGTAATTGCCAAAACTTGTACAGAATAACCAATAACCGTTTCGCTGACGAAACGGTTATTTACTTTTTTGTTCTGTACTATGTAGTATTCTTGTTCATGTGATAAGCCAGCGAGTGAAGGCTGTCACTGATGTGAACATTCTCAACAGCTACCTGCGACGGAGTTTCGATATCTACGGGTGCGAAATTCCAGAGACCCCTTACCCCTGCGAAGCACAGCTTATCGGCAACCTCCTGCGCCACTTCCGTTGTCGTACAGATAATCCCGATATCGATATCGTTCGCCTCAACAAAATCAACGATCTCATCGTAATCTCTTACTTCGATGTCATTTATTTTCATCCCGATAAGGTCAGGATCCACTTCAAATATACTCTCGACCACAAAACCTATCTTGTAATAGTAAGTGTGGTTGACGATAGCACGGCCAAGGTTTCCGGCTCCCACAACCACCATCTTGTAGCTGCGGTCAAGCCCCAGAATCGCGCTGATTTCGTTATACAGTCCTTCAACGCTGTATCCGTAACCCTGTTGGCCGAATCCGCCGAAATTATTAAGGTCCTGTCTTATCTGTGAAGCCGTATACCCGATCAGGCTGCTGAATTCGTTGGATGAAATCTTGTCAACGCCCTTCTTTCTGAGTTCGTTGAGATATCTCCTGTATCGAGGCAGCCTTCTTATTACGGCATTGGAAATCTTTGTCTGTCGCCTCATTATATCTTATGCCCTGGCTTCCACATAGCTGACCAGATCTCCGACGGTCTGGAACTTCTCTGCATCATTATCAGGGATTGAGATTCCGTATTCATCTTCCAGTGCCATGATGATTTCTACAGCATCCAGCGAATCAGCTTCCAGATCCTTCATCAGGTTTGTTTCAAGCGTAATACCGCTTGCATCAACTCCAAGCTGTTCGACTATAATATCTTTTACTGTTTCAAGTATCATATCTACACCTCCGTTTAAAACTGCAACCATTATACCTAACCTACCCCTGTAATTCAAGCCATTCCTCATAGTTTTTGTCCAGCGCTTCCCGCGTCCTGGTCAGTTGCTCGCCGAGCTCCGTCAACTTAACGTGGTCGGTCATAATCTCCTCGCGCAAAAGCTCCTTCTCCAGCTCTTCAATCTCCGCCTCTCCGGCGGCAATGGCTTCTTCCAGGCTCTCCTTTTTTCTGTTCAGTCTTCGCTCCTCAGCTTCCTTCTCTTTCTGAATCCGCCGCTGCTCCGCCGATGACAGACCCGGTTTCCCGTCGGCACCTTCATCCGCTTTATCTCCGGAAAGACCGGCTACATACTGTTTGCCGGACTGAATCATCTGCTGCTTTTTCTCCACATAGTAGTCATAGCGGCCCAGGTAATTAACCAGCCCCGTCTCCGTCAGCTCCATGATTCGTGTAGGAATTCTGTTAAGGAAATACCTGTCGTGAGAAACGATTATGCATGTCCCCGGAAAATCAAGGAGAGCTTCTTCAAAAACTTCCTTGGATTCTATATCAAGGTGGTTGCTCGGTTCGTCCAGAACCAGAGTGTTGGCCCCGGACATCATGAGTTTAAGAAGGGACAGACGGGCTTTCTCTCCGCCGGACAGATCCCCCACTTTAAGAAATACGGACTCTCCTCTGAAAAGAAACCTGCCCAGTATATTTCTCAGCTCTCCGTCGCTGTACAGGTGATAGGCATCCTGCAGTTCTTCAATAACCGTGTTGCTCGTGTTGAGCAGCAGCTGCCCCTGATCGTAGTAGCCGAACTGAACGTTGTGACCCACACGGATTCTTCCCGTGCCGCTTTCCATATGACCCATAAGCAGTTTGAGAAGAGTGGTCTTGCCGATGCCGTTTGCTCCGACAATGCAGACCCTTTCCCCGCGCTTGATATCAACATCCACACCGGCAAACAGGTTCACCCTGCCTGAACCGTAACCGAAACCTTTGCTCAGGTTTTCAGCCAGAAGGACATCTCTGCCGCTCTGGAAGTTTTGTTTGAAGTTAAGCTTCAGTTTAGCATGTCCTCCCCCGGGATGATGTATGACCTCCATGGCACTGAGACGCTTCTCCCGGGATGCCGCACGCTTAGCCAGCTTCTCTGTTCCCCGTTCCTTGAACCTGCGAATCATATCTTCCTGACGGTCGATCTCCTTTCGCTGCTTCTCGTATCTTCGCATTTCCGATTCGCGCCTGACACGCCGTTCTGCGGCATAAAAGCTGTAGTCTCCCTCATATATACCCAGCCGCTTATTCTCTATTTCAAAAATTCTCGTTACGGTTTCATTAAGAAAATATCTGTCATGAGACACTATTACTATTGTTCCCCTGTATCCCTTCAGGTATTGCTCCAGCCATTTGAGGGTTCCTATGTCCAGGTGGTTTGTAGGCTCATCCAGGAAAAGTATGTCCGGTTTTTCCAGAAGAAGAACAGCCAGTGCCAGGCGGGTTTTTTCGCCGCCGCTCAGAGTTGATATCCTCTTGTTGTACATATCTTCGCCGAAGGCCATGCTGGAAAGAATACCTTTGATTTCGCTGTGATAGGAGTACCCTCCCATATATTCGAACCGTTCATGTATGATATCGTACCTGCCGATGAGTTCCAGCTGTTCTTTGCCCGTTGCTGTTTCGGCTGCCTTCAGAAGCTTTTGCATTTCCTCCTCCATCTCAGGAAAATGCTCGAAGACTTTGCTCGCTTCCTCAATAACCGTTCTTTCGGAATCAAATCCCCCATCCTGCTGCAGATATCCTGTTTTCATGTCACCGGACACGAAAAATTCTCCCTCCTCATGGGGGAGTTCTCCCGTGAGAATCCTCAGCAGCGTGGTCTTGCCGGCTCCGTTGATGCCAATGACACCTACCTGGTCGCCCTTATTTATGGAAAAGCTGACCTTATCCAGGATTACATCCGTTCCGTATGCTTTTGTCAGATCTTTAGCCGAAAGGATAATCATAACATTAAAATCACAGGGAAAGATTCGGGATGGCATCCAGCGTCAGATCGCTGACCTTTCCCGCCTTGTATTTATAGTAAGCCGCACATCCGATCATCGCCGCATTGTCCGTGCAGAGATCCGGTGACGGTCTGTAGAGCCTGAGTCCGTGCCTACCGCATTCCGCTTCCAGCATAGTACGGAGTCTGCTGTTGGCTGCAACCCCGCCTGCCAGAACAATCTTATCCTTCTTCATCTCCAGAGCCGCTCCTACGGTTTTGGCCACCACCACATCCAGTATCGCTTGCTGGAAGCCTGCCGCAACATCAGCCACATTTATTTCTCTTCCCGCCTGTTTCTCGGAATTCACATAGTTGAGTACTCCCGTTTTGATGCCGCTGAAGCTGAAATCCATACTTCCTTTTTCCAGGAATACCCGCTTGAATTCGACTGCCTCCGGATTGCCCTCAGCGGCGATTCGGTCAATGAGCGGACCTCCCGGGTAACCAAGCCCCAGAACTCTGGCCACTTTATCGTAAGCCTCTCCGGCAGCATCGTCTTTGGTGCTTCCCAGGACACGGTATTCATTGTAACCGGTGACATCCACTATGCTGGTGTGCCCGCCGGAAATAACCAGAGCCATGAAAGGCGGCTCCAGATCCGCGTGTTCTATATAGCCGGCACAGATATGCCCCTGTATGTGGTTCACCCCTATCAGAGGCTTGCCCGTTGCCAGTGCGTAAGCCTTGGCAGTGGCCAGACCTATGAGCAGTGCCCCTACCAGACCGGGACCGTAAGTCACTCCTATGGCATCAATCTCATCCATGCCAACCGGACCCATAGCCTGCTCCACCACGCGGTTGATATTTTCCAGGTGATGGCGTGATGCGATTTCCGGAACCACGCCGCCGTACTGCTTGTGTATATCAATCTGCGACGAGATTACACTTGACAGAACCTCTCGTCCGTTCAGCACAACCGCCGCCGCCGTTTCATCACAGCTTGATTCAATTGCAAGAATTGCAAGTTTGCCGTCTATCATTTACTCTCTCTTGTCACTCATTCTCTATATGCATCCACATGATGAGTGCATCTTCCTTCTCAAATTTGTAATAGTTATTTCTCACGCCTTCCACCCGGAAGCCGAACTTCTCATACAGTCCTATGGCCGCTTCATTGGATTGTCTCACTTCCAGAGTGTAGTGTCTGATTCCCGCTTCGGCAGTATGCTCAAGAAGAGCCTCTATTATAGCCAGTGCGATTTTGCGGTTTCTGAATCCGGGCATGACAGCCACGTTGGTAATGTGCCCCTCATCCTCAATCCACCATAATCCCGCATATCCGACAACCATTCCCTCTCGTTCCGCCACAACATAAAAGGCTCTCGGGTTTCGCTCCAGTTCAAACTCAATGGAATCCGGGCTCCACGGATCCGGGAAGCAAAGTCTCTCAATTTCATATATATCTCCCGCATCGTGGGGCTGTGCCTGTCTTATTGTTACTTCTGCCATTTCTCTTTAAGCTTTCTCTCCGCTTCCGCCAGGCGCATGTACTCAGGCTGCAGTTCCTCCCAGGAGCAGCTTCGGCCATCGTGCAAAAGCTTCTCTGCCAGTTTTGCCACATAGACCGCATCCTGATAGCGGACTTCTTCAGGTGCGTATTCGGTGTCACCCCCGGTCCTGTACTCCTCTATATTGTCCGCGTAGGCATCTATGCCGTCGCCAAGAAAATACACTTTTTTATATGGGGAAAGTTCCGCCGTGAGTTCTTCGATGGTATAGGGTTTTGCCTTCACCTTTTCAACCGGATATCCTTCCTCGATGACATAACCGCCACCGTAAACCTGTCCCCGGCGTGCATCCAGTATGGGGCAGAACAGAACACCCTCAGGATCGGTCACAGCTGCTCCCTTCATGGCCAGAGCCTCCAGACTCGATACGGGAACACATTTGACCCCGGTTACCTGTACCAGAGCTCTAACAGTGGATACACCTATCCTTATTCCCGTAAAGGATCCGGGTCCACATGAAACCGCGATTGCATCCATATCGTTAATTGACAATGCATGTGCAGCACCTTTTTTCAGCACCTGTTCTATCTGCGGTGCCAGGTTCTGCAGATGCGAGAACCTGTCCCGGCCATAGGTTTTGCTTACTGTTTTTCCGTCTTTTGCCAGAGCCACCGATGCAAAGGCTCCGGTGGTTTCAATAGCCAGAATGTACATCCTGTCGCTCCCTTTATATTTCTCCATGTATTTCGTAAATTCTTTCGTCTTCCGTATGACCGTATTCCATGTGTATTCTCAGGGCATCCTCCGGAAGCAGTTCCTCAATCAAATCCGCCCACTCCACGACACATACGCCATCACCGTAGAAGTATTCCTCAAACCCCAGTTCATACATCTCGTCAATGTCTCCGATGCGGTAGACGTCAAAATGAAAAAGCGGCAGTCGTCCGCTCCTGTATTCCTTGATTATATTAAAAGTAGGGCTCGTAACGATCTCCCTGATTCCGAGTCCTTTGGCAATTGCCTTGGTGAGGGTGGTTTTGCCCGTTCCCAGCTCGCCTGTCAGTGCGATAACGGTACCGGGAACAACATCTTTGCTCAGTGCCTCACCGAAGCTTATTGTTTCTCTTTCGTTGCTTATTTTAACCGTTCTCATGTGCCACAATTGTACCATACAAAAGGCGGCGATTCTATATGAACCGCCGCCCGTCAGACGCATCATGTGAGTTATCTGTGAAGGAATGCCGATATTCTCTTGTATACCAGGAAGGTCACCAGACCGTTAATGCCCGCCTTGATTGCATTAAATCCTGCTATGAAAGGCATCAAATCCCACACCACCGATACGGGTACACCCATGAACAGGGGCGTAACTATCAGATTGGCTCCTATCATTACAACGGTCATTGCAACAACGCCGCTGATAAGCCCTATTATGGCTCTCTTCTTGGTTTTATTTCTTTTGTAAATAACTCCTGCTGTAATTACCAGAGCACTGGTTGCAATAATATGCATCAGTATTCCGTAGATACCGCTGGCGGCACTGACGGTCACGCCCTGAATTACAGAGGTTACTACTGTCAGCATCACACCTGCGATAGGGCCAAAGGCAAAGGTTCCCAGCAGAATAGGAATGTCCGCGGGATCGTACTCAAGAAATGGCACAGCCGGGAAAATCGGGAAGTGCACCAACGCTACCAGCACGACTGATATCGCCACCAGCATTCCCATCTTCGCCAGGCGTATCGTCGTCATTTTCGCCTTTGATTTCTGCTCTTCCTTTACTTCGGCCGCATCTGCCGCTGCCGCTTCATTAATTGTGTTGTTCAGTTCTGTCATGTCCAGATCCTCCTTTTGTTAAACTGTTGATAATATTATGGCGAATCTGTCCCTGATAATAAAAATTCCTGAGTTAAAACTCAGGACAAAAATACTCGCAAAATAAAACACTTGCTTTCGTTTCTTTCATCCGGACTGTAACCGTCGGTAAGGGATTCCAACCCTTTCGGCCTTAGCTCGTGGACTTATAGCCTGTCGCTCTTCACCACCGGTGAGGACTTTCACCTCGCCCTGAAACAGATTCAATTGTCGATTACCATTATAGACGGGAGCAGTGTGGCTGTCAACCCCCTGCTATTAATCCCGTATTGACATTCCCTCTCATTCTGTGCGACTATTGTGTACAGGGAACAGAGCCATGAAAAAACCAGACAGAGAAAATTTAATCAGATCCACAACGGATTTCGCCATGCATATCGTTAATGCGTATTTGAAACCCGGCGATACAGTTGTGGACGCAACCTGTGGCAACGGTTATGATACGCTGTCGCTGGCCCGCATGCTCATGCAAGTTGATTCAGAAGAGCTCACAGGCAAAATCTATGCCTTTGATGTGCAGGAGCAGGCAATCGCAGGCACCAGGGAACTTCTTACGGATAACGGTTTCTCTCAGTCCCTTTCTGCAGGTCTTATCAAGCTGATTCATGACTCTCATGAAAACATACGGAAATATTTCTCCGGCAGCTGCTCCGCCGTCATCTTCAATCTGGGTTATCTCCCAGGCGGCGACAAGAGCATAACAACGGAATCGGAATCTACAATAGCCACCGTCCGCAATGTTCTCGGCATAGGCGACGCGCCTTCCCTTCTGGCAAAGGGCGGTATCCTCTGCATTACCATGTACAGCGGCCATGAAGCAGGTGCCGCAGAAAAAGCCCGGCTCCTTGCGTTCGCTGCCGAACTGGACCCGGGCAAATATCACACATCTTATATCTCCATGCCTAATCAGAAAAACAACCCGCCGGAGATTTTGCTCATTTCAATAAAGTAAATTTTTCGCGGGAAAAATCTATGACTCCCTCCCGCTTCATCTTGTTCAGTTCATTAGACAGAGCTGAACGGTTTACGCACAGAAATTGTGCCAGCTGCTCACGGCTCATGCGTACGGTTACCGTATTGCCGTCCGCCTTTTGCTGAAGAATTCTCAGGTAAATCATAATGCGTGCTCTGAGTCCGTTCTCGGCAAGGATTTCAAGCTTGTGACTCGTACGGATATTATCGTCGGCAAGGTGGTGCATCAGGGCCCTGCTGATCGGACCCGCATATGCGGATTTTTCGATTGAACGCATGGATACGAAATATACATCGGCATCTTCATTGCAGATGTAGTCCAGAAACGAAAGCTGTGTTCTTGAAACCGAAACCTCCAGCCCGAAAATCTGGCTTTCATCATAAACTTCAATTATGTGCACTTCTCCGTTGGGATAGTTCTTCTCGCTGCGCACGCTCCCGCTTGCCACAATACATACTTTATCCATCAGGTCTCCGGTGCAGAATATCATTTCCCCTTTGCGGTATTTAAGCGATGAGATTTTGAGGTTTTGCAAAACCTCTGCCTGCTCGCTTTCCCTTATTTCATCAAGCATTCCGCTTGCCGCAAATATTTCCGCCCTATACATAAAAGCCCCCCAGGCAAATTGCCGCAAAACCTGCCGTCAAAATAACCATAACAATCATAACGACCACATCAAGACTCCTCAGTTTCAGATGCCTCATATATGTACGGCAGCCTTTAGCGCGAAATCCTCTGATTTCCATGGAGATGGAAGTGTCTCCGGCACGCTCCATTGCTCCCGCCAGAATGGGTATACACATCTTGCGATAGGCTGCCAGTTTTTTGGTCATTGAAATTTTCTGAAGCTCCGTTCCTCGGAGCTGAATGCTGTAGTAGATATCCATGGCTTCCTCCCTCAACAGCGGGAAGAAGCGAAAGGCAAGTATGACCATATACGCCAGTTCATAAGGCATCCGGCACTGTACCATGGCAAGCAGATAGTCACGCGGCTCTCCGGTCAGCAGAATAAGTGCTGACATGAGCAGAATCATTAGTCTCACGCACAGCACCAGTCCCAGCTCCCAGCGTCCGAAAACCGTCTGCAGAACAAACAGAAAAATTACCATTCCGATAACCGTTAAAAGCTGCTTCTTCTGCTGTGAAAGGCTTATCCCCATAGTCAGCATAACTAGAACTGCAAATACCAGGAGACCGATCAGCATCCAGAGGTTCTTCGTAATCAGAGCGGCCGCTGAAATGCATGCTATTATTACAATTTTTGTGCGCGGATCCAGATTATTCATGGTGCATCTCCACAGGCAGTTTCTTCATGATTTTAATATTGTCACAGTACTCCTCAACAAATTTCCTGTCATGGCTGATTACGATAACGCCGCAGCCGAGGCAGTTTTTTTCTTCGGAAGGCACCGCAATATCGCGAAGGATTTCTCCCAGTACCTGCTTATGCCTGATATCCAGCCCGGCAGTAGGCTCGTCCAGAATCAGATAGCGCGGTTTCATGGCCAGAATTGACGCAAGAACCAGCCTTTGCTTTTCCCCGTGGCTCAGGGTAAAAGGAAATTCCTCCGCCTTATGGCTCAGCCCGAACATCTCCAGATATCCGGCCGCGGTTTCTCCGGTATCCTCTAAGTTCAGATTTGTTAGACCGTACTCCACTTCTTCGATAACGGTTTTGGAAAATATCTGTTTCGAGGGATTTTGCATAGCATATCCGATAAGCCTGCCTCTTTCTGCCACCGAATGGTTGTCGATGCAGCTTCCGTCAACATAGATGCTCCCGGCAGCAGGCTTCAGGATTCCCATGATTATACGGGCCAGGGTGCTTTTCCCCACGCCGTTGTCGCCCGCCAGTGCCGTAATTACACCGAAAGGAAACTCCATGCCGAAACTCTCCAGCACGGGTGTTGCGGTCTCTGACGCTTTCTTACACATACGAACCCTGTCATATGAAAATGTGATGTCTCTTACTTCCAGACTCATATTCTAATATTCTCTCTCAATATTTCCGTCTTTTATGCAAATTCTCCGATCCGCTTTCTCTATAGCATCATGGTCGTGCTCCACCACCAGAACTGTCTTGCCCTGCGCCTTCAGCTTAAGAATCAGTTCCGACAGGTTTCTTCCCGCATTCTCGTCCAGATGGCTGAAGGGCTCGTCCAAAATCAGAATCTCCGGATTTGTTGTAAGCACCGACCCTATTGTTACGAGCTGTTTCTGCCCGCCTGACAGCTGGTTCGGATTTATATCTTTCAGGTTTTCAATTCCCAGCATCGCACAGGTTTCATCAACTCTGCGGCGTATTTCTTCAGGCTCCACACACATGTTTTCCGGTCCGAAAGCCAGCTCGTCCTCAACCGTTGTGGATACAATCTGCCTGTCGGAATCCTGCATTACGAAGCCAATTCTCTCCGCCATCTCTTTGAGTTCCAGATCTCGAAGCCTGAATCCGTCATAGAGCGTCACATCACCGTAAAGCTCTCCTCCTATGGCATAGGGTATTATACCGCAGAGAATATGGCACAGAGTACTTTTGCCGCAGCCGGAATCACCGACAATACCCACAAAATCGCCTCTTCTTATATCAAGATTCAGTCCGTCAAGTACCTTTCTCTCACCGTCATATGAAAATGTCAGGTTTCTTATTTCTATTGCATTCATGTTGTCATACTAACATTATTATAATGCAAAAAATGTTGTCGTAACAACATTTTTTGCAAACGGATTTTTATGAATTTAACTTTTGATTTATTCTATAGTAATCTTTGTCAGTTCCCTGCAGCCTCTGTTTCCGAACCGATCCTTTACGAACATTGCCTGCAGCCAGTTTTCCTCTTTTACATATATAATCATTATATCGCTTATTTCAGAGCCCTTGCCTGTCGTTGAATATCCGTCTCCGGCCGTCAGAATCACATCACAGTCATCTGTTTCGTCAGGCACAATCTGTTTCTCTCTGAGGATAACATCCAGCATAACCCCGGTATAAGTTCCGTCTATGTCCTCATGGGATGCGGAGGATTGCTTGACCTTGACTCTGTCATGTTCCATAATCTGAAGGTCGGCTAATGACAGTGTTGTCGTCTCGCCGCATACATTCAGCGTCAGATCCGTTCCGGCTCCCTGTTCTGGAACTGTTTTAATATTTACGTAAGCGGTCAGCCCGGCAACCAGTACCAGTGTCGCTGCAACTATTGCGATGATCGAGCCCTGCCTCCGGGATTTTCGCTTCTTGTCCACGGGATTTTCGTCCGCTGTATTTTCTTCCGCTTCAGCCTTTTCCGACGGTATGGAATCGAGCCATTTATTTCGGCCCTTTAAACGCCTTTCCGTAAAACCCTCAAATACCCTTATCAGTTCCCAGGCAATGATACCGCCGATAAGCCCGGACACAGCCGAAAGCGACAGAATCAGAATCAGATATATGCCCGGCACCTGGAAAAAAACCACATTGGTAGCAACTGTTCCCGCCATATTGGCAGCCATTCCGCCGGCAGCGCAGCAGCCTATACAGCATCCTCTGTGACGGCTGACCAGCATAACAATTTCCACCAGCACACCGGGGAGCAGATATGTCACCAGACTCACTATTCCGTGTGAACCTATCACCCCGGTAAAGATTACGAGCAAAGCTTGTATCAGGCAGATAATCAACGCTGTTCCCGGTTTTCTGACCAGACCGTAGCCGATGACAATCCACATCATGTACAGTCCGCCGGCAAGCGTACCGCTGGGTATCATGAGAGGTCCGCAGACAATATGCGCCAGTGGCGATATAATCGGCTTAAGTGCTATCCCCAGGGCGGCTATAACCGCCATAATGACAAGTTCATATAAGGAATATTTCTGAAATGTCCTGCTCATGTGCCAATATTACCATAAAGAATAAAGCTAAATGTTGTTGTGACAACATTAATTAAGTTCCCAGCTGATAAAAGCAATTCTGGAGTTTTCTCCATATCTTATATATTTCAGCTCCGGATATTTGCCACTCTCCATGAGGTCACCCATTATTATCATATAACAGGAATAACCGGGTCCTCCGCCATCGCTCTGGGGCGGCTTCTCCCAGGCTCCGAGACACACTCTGTCCTTTGCGACGGATTCCAGTTTGTCAAGACTTGAACTCAGGTCTCTGAATATAAGGGATCTTGATGCTATGGCAACATCACATCTCGGCAGGTCGCGAAGAGACCAGTTCTCGTTCCAGTCCAGCATGATCGGATGTATTCTGTCGGCCACTCCCGCCTCCTCCGCATCACTCATAAGATGTCTGAGCATCTCTTCGGAAAAATCAGCAGCATAGACTTCATTTCCCCTTTCCGCAATGGGAATAGCCAGAACGCCGGAACCACAGCCCATATCAAATACGGTTTCTCCCGGCTTCAATGCCATATATTTATAGAACTGCTCCACATATTCATCGCGCTCGCCTTCCTTCGGCTTTTTTCTATAGGTGGCCGCTGCATTGTTCCAGCGTTCAACCTTCGTAGCTTTGGTCTGTGCATCGCTGATCTCCGTCCACATTCTATTCCAGCAGGTTCTGCGCGGTATGAAATGCATTGTTTTTTCTTCTATTAAATCTACAAGTTCAACTACATCCGTTAAGGCATTTATTACCGGAATATCGCGGTAATATTTACCCGAAGATTTTGCATAATCACCGGAAATTATCCCCGAAAAGGCTATGGTGTTGTCATCCATCTGCCCGTCCAGATCGTCAGTGGTTATTCCCACAGAAATATTGGGGCATACGACAGTACCGTCACTATGTCCCTCAATAACCATCCACTGGCAGTCATAAGCTCCGAGCAGTGTGTCCATATCAAGCCGGCCCCTGAACATAACGTCGGTCTCGTACAGCCCCAGTGCGGTAACAGGATCTGCACCCGCCATTTTATGCGTATGGGTATTTGAGCCTTCCGTTTCCAGCGTGAAGTTATCCGCATGTATGCTCTTTATGGAGCCAACCGTATAGCCGCGTTTAACAAGCTCTTTAATTATTTCGGCACATGTCGTGGTCTTGCCCGTATGATGCGTGCCCTGTACATTTATTATTTTCATTGGTTTAAATTCGTTCGCTCTTTATATAACTCAACGGTCTTTTCTTTTTTTTCAGTCATTGTTTTTTCCTCCAATCAGTCAATTATACTTGCTATTTTTATTATTTTCAATTCTCTGTTATACTTGCCCTATGAAGCAGATTAAACATCTATTCCTTGAAGGACCTATACAGACAGGTAAATCAACGCTTATACAGATGCTTCTTGCAGACCATCTCCCCTGCCATAAGTACAGACCGGGGGTGATTGCAGGGTTTACCAGCCAGCGTCTGACTTTGCGTGGCACCGATTCTTTGAAGCATAACACGGTCGCTTTTCGTATAGCCCCGCCCATGTCACCCCTGACAGCTCCTTTTGACGAAAAAGTTCTGGCCGGCAATGCGGAAGCAAACGGCATATTCCGCTACATTGATACTGACGGCGTAAGTCGTAAATTCCCCCGGGTCTTTGACGCACTGGCCGCTCGCCTGAAGGCCTCCTGCACAGGCAATGCACCCATACCTCCCCGTGTAATTCTGCTGGATGAAATCGGCGGAGCGGAATTGCTTAACGACAGCTTTCGGGAGGTTTTGCATGAAATTATCGCAGGAGATATCCCTTGTATCGGTGTTATTAAGCTTGAAGAAAGTGCCGCCAACATGGTTTCAACAGCCTCCTATGACAAGAGTGTCCTGTATTTTAATCGACGGTTGCGTGACACCATTATAGAAAAAGGCGGTTCAATCCACCGCTTCCGGCAAGACGACGAATCTGTTATCAGTCTGGTTTCTGATTTTATCAGCAAAATCTAACAGCAAACTGATTGTTTTGTATATTTTAGTGTCTCTTTTTTGATACTCATATCCCTTTACCTTGACACAGTTGACAGAAATTCGGTAGAATATGAGTACGTATAACTTTCAATGTGATACGAAGCAAGCAAGTTACAATTTAATATCAAAAACGGAGGCAATTTTATGAATTTAATGAAGATGACTCTGAACATTAACGGTGCGGACCGTATGTTCATCTGTGATCCTGAAAAGGACACACTTGCCGATGTACTCCGTCGACTTGGCCTGACCGGAACCAAAGTTGGCTGCGGAATGGGTGCATGCGGAGCCTGCTCTGTCATCCTGGATGGCAAAGTGGTTCGCTCCTGTATGCGAAAGATCTCCAAGGTCGAAGAGTACAGCTCGGTAACCACGATCGAAGGTATCGGTAGTGTTAACTACCCTCATCCTCTTCAGTCGCTGTTTGTTGCATGCGGTGCTGTTCAGTGCGGGTTCTGTATCCCGGGCTTCATCGTTTCCGCTTATCAGCTGCTGAAGGAAAATGCTAACCCTTCAAGAGAAGATGTAAGAGACTGGTTCCAGAAACACAGAAATGTCTGCAGATGTACAGGATATAAGCAGATTGTAGATGCTGTTATGGCTGCTGCAGCAGTTCTCAGAGGCGAAAAGACCGTTGAAGACTTCCGATATGACTGGAGTAAGGAAATCGGCGACTTCTACGGTAAGCCGCTGGAAAGACCGAACGCTCTGTCTAAGGCATGCGGTGTAACCGATTACGGTGATGACATCGAATTGAAGATGCCTGCGGAAACCCTGAAGGTTGCTCTGGTTCAGCCTAGAATCACTTCACACGCCATCATCAAAAATATCGACAAGGCAGAAGCCGAAAAGATGCCCGGCGTAGTAAAAATTATTACGGCGGAAGATGCTAAGGCAGCAGGCTGCACAAACAGACTGCTGACTTACGAATTCTCCGAGAGAACCGTTGACCTCGAACAGTGCCATCACATCCTCGCAGACGGCAAGATTCTGTACTACGGTGATGTTGTTGCTTTGGTTTGCGCTGACACGAGAGAACATGCCAAGGCTGCTGCCGATGCTGTTAAAGTTGAAATCGAACAGCTGCCTGAATACCTGAGCTATCTGGAAGCTGTTCTTCCTGACGCTCAGCACATCCACGACTGGATGCCTGATACTTACGGTAAGAACATTTTCTCACATCTGCCTATACTGAAGGGCGACCACGAAAACGTTCCCGGCCTCATTGATAATGCTCCGTTCTCGGTAGAAGGTTCATTCTACTCCTCAAGAGAACCGCATATGTCAATCGAAGGTGACGTAATGCAGGGTTACTACGATGAAGATGATAACCTCTGTGTTCACTGTAAGACAATGACTCTCTACTGGGACAGAGACGATATGGCTGAAGCTCTCGGGATGGATGTTGAGAAGGTGAGAATGATTGAGAACCCAACAGGGGCTTCATTCGGATGGGCAATGAGTGCTCACACTTATTCAATGGTAGGTATAGCTGTTAAGGTAACGGGAATGCCTTGTTCCCTGTCCATGGATTGGGATCAGTTCCATGCCGTATCCGGTAAGCGTTCACCGACCTACTTCAACGGCAGACTGTCATGTGACGCTGACGGCAAGTTCCTGGCCGGTGAATTCGAAGCAGGTCTTGACCATGGCCCGTTCACAGAACTGGGTGATGATAAGCTGACCAAGATCTCCAGATTCATGTTCTACCCATACCATCTGCCTAACTGTGTAGGCCTCTCAAGAGTTGCCCACACCAACCATTCATGGGGTACGGCATACAGAGGATACGGTGCTCCGCAGGCATACACCTGCTCGGAAGCTCTCGTGGACATGCTGGCTGAAAAGGCCGGAATCGATCCGTTCGAGTTCAGATACAGGAACATCGCCAGACCGGGACAGGACAACCTGAACCAGTATCCTTACCTCCACTATCCAATGGAAGAAATGATGGATGCGCTAAAGCCTGCATATGACAAGGCTAAAGCCGAAGCGGAAGCCTGGAATGCCAAGAATGAAGATGTCAAGAAGGGCGTCGGCCTCGCCTGGGGCGGATATAACGTAGGCCTGGGTGCTGTTGATGAAGCTCACGTAGCTCTCGAACTGATGCCGGACGGAACCTTCAGAAAGTATGACACCTGGCAGGATCAGGGCCAGGGCGGTGACCAGGGTTCATTAATCTGTACTCTGGAAGCACTGAAGCCTTACTTCCCTGAAATCACTCCTGATGACGTCAAGCTCATACAGGATGACTCCAAGTACTGCCCGAACACGGGTGAGTCCGCAGGTTCCAGATCACACTATGCCAACGGCAAGGCATCAATTGTAGCGGCAAAGAACATCGCTGACGCAATGAGAAAGCCTGACGGCACGTACAGAACCTATGATGAAATGGTTGCAGAGGGAATTCCTACAAGATACGATGGAGACTGGGCAACCACTGACGAGTACAACTACTTCTATGACCTGGATCCTAACGACGGATCAGGTAACCCTACATACACTTACACATATGCTCTGTTCCTTGCCACAGTAGATGTGGACATGGCTACAGGCAAGGCAGCTTGTACAGGTATGACCTGTGTTGAATGGATCGGTAAGCCCGGTAACATTCAGGCGGTTGAAGGTCAGATCTTCGGTGGTATGTCACATTCCATCGGATTTGCTCTGAGCGAAGAATACGACGATCTCAAGAAGCACAGTAACATGGCAGCTGCAGGAATTCCTTACATCAAAGATATTCCTGACTACCCTGCATTTAACTACATCCACATTGACGGTGTTGACCCTCGTGGCCCGTTCGGATCATCCGGAGCTTCCGAAGCATTCCAGTCATCCGACCACATGGCAGTAATCAACGCTATCAATAACGCATGCGGAGTTCGTATCTATGAACTTCCTGCTAGACCGGCAAAAATCAAAGCCGGTATTGACGCACTTGCCAAGGGCGAACCTAATCCTAACAAGCCTGAGAAGTACTTCCTCGGAAATGACCTTTATGATGCTATTGAAGATATCAAGGCCAATCCGATGGCTCCTTCCAAGCCTGATGATGTTGAGTTCGGTGACCTGGGTGCCGAAGGCGTAAGCTGGAAATAAAAGCACATGACCAAAGGACGCCGGCCTGCAGCCGGCGTCCTCTTTTATCTCTGACTATAAGGTTATTGGTATGAAAGAAGCAAGAGATTTTTACAAACAGTTTGATGTATGCCGCGAGCATGACATCCCTCTTTGTGCAGATATATGCCCCTTTAAGATGGATGTCCTCAGTTTTCGTGAGCGTATAGTAAGCGGGCGCTTTAATGCCGCCTACAAGACCTTCAGGGACTGTGTCGCTTTCCCGGGAATTGTTGCGGAAATCTGCCCGGCTTACTGCCGTGAAGCCTGCGTGCGTTCATCTTATGACGAGGCAGTCAGGCTTCGCCATCTGGAAAAATCCGTTGTTGCTCTGGCCACCCGCCGTGACCCGAATGCCTACAACCTTCCCGCACGGAAAGAGAAGGTGGCTGTTGTCGGCGGCGGAGTAAGCGGCATGGCCTTTGCGCTTAAGATGGCTTCACGCAAATACGATGTGATTGTCTTTGAAAAAACTGACCGTATCGGCGGACAGCTCGCCGTCCACATGGATGAATCAGTCTATATGCCGGAATTTGAGCTGCAGTTCAAGCATGAGAAGTATACTCTTAAAACATCAACCGAAGCTTTCGTGGACAGCTCAACGGGGACACTTACCACATCTGCCGGCGAGGTTTTTGATGATTTCGCTATTATCTACATAGCAACAGGACAAAACGGCAGGGATTTTGGTGTTAATAAATGTATCAAGGCAGGCGATACCGCCATATTCACCGGGGGAAGCCTGTTGGGGAAAGACCTTATGCATGCGCTGGCGGACGGTATTAATATCTCCGTCTCTGCCGACGCTTTCGCAAAAACCGGCATGCCGGAATATCCTGTGGAGGCACCGCCGTCCGGCTGTATCCCCGACGAGGATCTTATTGAAATCACCCCTGCCGTATCGACAGAGACCGTCTATTCCGAAGAAGAATGTCGGGCGGAAGCTGCACGCTGCATAAGTTGTCAGTGCAATGTCTGCGAAAAGTATTGCGATCTTATTGACTATTATGAGAAGTGGCCGATTAAAATGCGTGATGAGATTTTTCTCTCGGTTAAGCCGGCCGGTTCACTTGCGCACAAGTGTCCGTCAAGGAAGTATATTGCCGCATGCACTGAATGCGGTATCCTTGAAAATGTCTGCCCGGAAAATATTGACCTCTGCGGCATGATAAAGTCCGCGCGTCATCAGATGCACGGTGTCGAAAAGATGCCTGCAGCCTACAGACAGTATTATCTGCGCGATATGGACTTCGCAAACGGAGAATATGCTTCCATAATCAGAAGGGCGCCTTCAGGAGACGAAACCCTGCCGGGCAGCTCCTATGCTTTCTTTCCGGGGTGCAATCTGGGTGCGTTGAACCCGGAATATGTAATCAGACCATACCAATGGCTTCTTGACAAATTCCCGGGTACCGGGCTGCTGCTCAAATGCTGCAGCGTGCCAGTTGACTGGGCAGGAAATACAGAAGTACACAGGGCCGAAATTGACAACCTGCGTGCTGACTGGGAAACTCTGGGTAAGCCTGTTCTGGTTACTGCCTGTATGTCCTGTCACAGACACTTGCTTGATTTCCTTCCGGAGATCGAGACCGTTACTCTGTATGAGCTCTACGCTCGCGAATGTGAAGCTGCATCCTACAAGCCGGACCTTAGTTACGGTGAGGTTTTCACTGTCTTTGATCCCTGTTCCGCCAGAGGTTACGATGCCGTCCAGGCAGCAGTCAGAAACCTGGCGGGGAATAAGGGGCTAAATGTAGAGGAGTTGCCTAAAAAAGATATGCACGGATGCTGTGGATTCGGTGGACAGGGAGCCATTGCTCAGCCGGATTTCGCAAAATATGTGGCAAAAAAGCGCGTGGATATGAGCGACAATCCCTATCTCGTTTACTGCTCCAACTGTCGCGATATATTCGCCGGAGAAGGCAAGACGTCAGTACATATTCTGGATCTGCTGTTCGACATTGATTCATCCGGAACCGGCAAAATGCCGGGGCTTACTGACAGACGTGTCAATCGTGTTCTCCTGAAGGAGCGGCTTCTTAAGGAAATATGGGGGGAAGAAATGGTTTCAAAACCCGAAGCAATGAAATATAATCTCATTATGAATGCGGAAATTGCGGATAAAGTTGAACGCCTTCACATTCTCAAAGATGACATTTGCAATGTTATAGCTCGTGCGGAAGAAACCGGACGAAGAGTGCGCAGTCCGGAAACCGGTAACTATAAGGCTTACAACGAAATCGGTGCAATAACTCTGTGGGTCGAATACAGTGTGCCGGATAATGCTTCGGCTGACCGCGAAATCCACAATGTGTATTCTCATAGAATGCAGATAAAACTGGAGGGGGTATTTAATGGCAAAAAAATTGATTAAAACCGGCGGAGCTTCTGCAGGCACTTCGGCAGTCGGCGGCGATGATAAGCCCCCTGAAATACTCATCTGTGAGAAGTGCCGGGTGGAACTGGAAATGATAGAAGTCGCCTTTGACTATCTCTCCCGCAGCTTCCGCCATAAAGTTCCGCGGTGTCCGGAATGCGGACAGGTATCTCTGCCGGAGGATCTGGTGACCGGCAAAATAGCCGATGTTGAATCTATGATAGAAGAGAAATAAGGTAAAGGAGATTTTATTATGGACAGAAATGATATTGTGAACAACTTTACGGGCTGTATTCACTGTTCCCAGACCGTTGTAGAACAGTGGGCCGATAAACTTGGTATTGATAAAGCTACATTTATGAGAATCGCCGGACCTCTGGGCGGCGGTTGCTTTCGCGGTGATATATGCGGATCTGTATCAGGTGCCCTTCTGGTTATCGGCGCGGCATGCGGCCATTGGGAAGTAGGAGATATCGAAGGGAATGAACGGATGGTTGAAAAGGTAAATGAGTTTAATCAGGCTTTTACAGAACGTGCCGGCTCTCTCATCTGCCGCGAACTTACCGGTTATGATTTTTCCGCTGCAGGTCAGTTTGAAGAGGCTGCTGCATCGGGAGTTTTGCTTGAAAAATGCCCGGACTTTGTCAACATTGCACTGGATATCCTGGATGAAATACTGTAACAGTGCGGAATAACATGCGACTGGACACCTTTATCTGATAAATTGAGCAATATAGTACGTGCCGCAGGGGTTGTAACATTGACACTTGCGGCTTTTTATTGGTACAATTAAAGCGTGCAGGTTAAATCAGTTTTTTACCGATTTATGTTTAATTATCAAACGGAGGTATTTATGAATTTAATGAAAATGACTTTGAACATTAACGGTGCGGACCGCATGTTCATATGTGACCCTGCCAAGGATACCCTGGCAGATGTTATCAGGAGGCTGGGTCTTACCGGAACCAAAGTTGGCTGCGGAACAGGTGTCTGCGGATCATGTTCAGTAATCCTCAACGGCAAGGTGATTCGATCATGTATGAGAAAAATCTCCAAGGTTGAAGAATACAGCTCAGTAACCACAATAGAAGGAATCGGTCAGCCGAACTTCCTTCATCCTCTGCAGATGGCATTTATGCATCACGGCGCCGTTCAGTGCGGGTTCTGCATCCCGGGCTTCATAGTTTCCGCATATGCCTTGCTCCAGGAAAACGATAATCCTACCAGAGAAGAAGTTCGTGACTGGTTCACGAAAAACAGAAACATCTGCAGATGTACCGGTTACAAGCAGATTGTTGACTCTGTAATGATTGCCGCAAAGTGCATGAGGGGCGAAATCACCCTCGATGAAATCTCTCATCCGGAACCGAAAGCAGGAGAATACTACGGCAAGCCGCTTCTCAGACCTTCGACTCTGGCAAGGGTTTGCGGCGTAGAGGACTACGGCGATGACATTGAACTTAAGATGCCTTCATCAACTCTCCACGCTGTAATGGTACAGCCGAGAGTGGCAAGCCATGCTAAAATCAAGAATATTGATATTTCAGAAGCGGAAAAGATGCCCGGCGTATACAAGATCGTTCTAGCCAAGGACGTTCCGGGATCCAACAGACTGGCATTCTTCTCATTTACGCCGAGAACTCTGGCTACAGAAAAGACTCACCACGTAATTGCCGAAGATAAGATTATGAACTACGGTGATATCGTAGCCGTTGCTGTTGCCGACACAAAGGAGCATGCAAGAGCTGCTGCCGAAAAGGTTAAGGTGGAAATTGAACAGCTGCCTGAATACATGAACTATCTGGAAGCTGTTATGCCTGACGCCATCAGAATACATGACGACCACCCTAATATGTGGTGCCTGCAGCCTACAGTAAAGGGGGCGGGTCATGATATTGAGCCTCTGTTTGAGGATGCTCCTCATGTTGTTGAAGGTTCATTCTACACACAGAGAGAGCCGCACGGCAACATTGAAGGCGATACTGTTCAGGCTTACTATGATTCAGATGGAATGCTGACAGTTCAGTGTAAGGCAATGGCTATAGGCGGTAACCAGGTTGATATCTCTGAGGCTACAGGTGTCCCTGTTGAAAAGATCAGAGTAATTCAGAACCCTACCGGCGCATCCTTCGGATGGTCAACAGCCGGTCTGACATTCGCACTGGCAGGTATCATCTGCGTGGCCTGTGACGGAATGCCGATTGCATTGAGCATGACATATCAGGAGCACATCGCATACGCCGGTAAGAGAGCACCATCCTGGTCAAACTCCAGGCTGGCCTGCGATGAAAACGGCAAGATTATCGCCGCTGAATGGGACTTCGGTCTTGACCATGGTGCATACAACGAGCTGGGTGACGACCTGACATCCAGACCGGCCAGATTCACCTACTTCCCTTACAGCGTTCCTAATGTAAAAGGGCTTTCACGGGTAGCAACAACCAACCACGCTTACGGTTGTGCTTACAGAGGATACGGTTCCCCTCAGGCATACACATGTTCGGAATCCATGATGGACATAATGGCTGAGAAAATCGGAATGGATCCATTTGACATCAGATATGTGAACATCGCAAGAGAAGGAGATACAAACGTTAACCGGAGACCTTTCCGCGATTATCCTATGGAAAAGATGATGGATGCTCTTAAACCTCTCTACGAAGAAGCCAAGAAGAAGGCCGCTGCCGAAGACACTCCTGAAGTAAGACGCGGTGTCGGTATCGCCTGGGGCGGCTACAACGTAACGGAAGGTGCTGACGACCAGTGTACTCTGGCTCTTGAAATTGCTCCGAACGGCAAATTCATCAAATACGACACATGGCAGGACGTTGGTCAGGCCGGTGATGTGGGCTCCCTGATTTCAACTCTGGAAGCTCTGAAGGAACTGGGAGTTACAAGGGATGACATTATCCTGAGACAGAACGACAGCATCTATGGCGTTGACTCCGGAGCATCAGCATCATCGCGTCAGCACTACATGAACACAAAGACTACAAAGATGGCTGCAGAAAAGCTCATTAACGCCATGAGAAAACCGGACGGAACTTACAGAACCTACGAAGAGATGGTAGCAGAAGGTATCCCGACGAGATATGAGGCTCAGTATGAAAACACCACTGACCCTACCCTCTCATCCCTGGATCCGAACACAGGTGAGGGCGAACCTACTCCTGCATATACGTATGCACTGTTCATGGCAGAAGTTGCTGTAGAAACGGCAACTGGCAAGACAACAGTAACCAAGTTCACCTGCATCGACGACGTTGGTGTAATCGGTAACCCTGTATATCTGGACGGACAGGCCTATGGCGGAATCGCACACTCCATCGGATATGCCCTCTATGAAGACTATGATGACGTGAAAAAGCACAATAACCTGGCAGGTGCGGGAATTGCGACGGCAAACATGCTGCCTGACGATATTGAACTCATTCACTTCCAGACTCCTAGAGACACTAACCCTTATGGTTCATCAGGCGGATCCGAAGCATTCCAGTCAGGCGACCATATGGCAGTAATAAATGCCATAAACAATGCCTGCGGTGTAAGAGTTTATGAACTTCCGGCCAGACCGGAAAAGGTTAAGGCCGGCCTGGAAGCCCTTGCCAGAGGCGAGAAAGATCCTCTCAAGCCTGCCAAGTACTTCCTGGGCTCCGACTTCGAAGAAGAAATGGAAAACATAAAGAACAATCCTGTTTACTTCGAAGACTAATATCAATTAAAATCTTCAGAATACAGCAGGAACGCCTTTTGGCGCTCCTGCTGTTTTATCCCGGCCACATAATGAAACAATATCTTGATAATTTTAATAATTGCTTACAGCACGAACCCTCTTTCTGCAGTGCAGCCTGCCCCTTCGGGCTTGATGTGTCTACTTTCATCGCACGCCTGCAGGAGGGTCGTTTTGATGCAGCCTATAAGGTTTACCGCGATTCGGTCGGATTCCCTTTTATCGCTGCGGAAATCTGCCATGAGCCTTGTAAAAAGGTGTGCCTGAAAAATGCCGTAGCCGGTGGCGACCCTATAGAGCTGAAATACCTTGAGAAAGCCTGCCTGGCATATACAAAAAAAACCGAACCGACAAACTACAACCTGCCGAACAAGAAAAAGAGCGTTGCTATCATCGGTGCAGGCATCAGTGGAATGGCCTGTGCTCTCAGAATGGCAACAAAAAAATATGAAGTAACAATATACGAGAAGAGTAATCGTGCCGGCGGCACCCTTCTCGATCTTATAGATCCTGCAATCGTGGAAGATGACTTTGCATTGCAGATGCAGTTCCTTGACTATGAAATTATCTACAACACTGAAATTAATTCTCTTGATGACATTGCATCTCAATCAGATGCAATATATGTTGCTGCCGGTGATGGCGGCAACCGCTTCGGATTCGACAGCAAACCTTATGGAATGATCGGTGAAACAGGAGTTTTTCTTGGGGGAAGTCTTCTTGGTCGGAAACCGGTTGATGCTCTGGCTGATGGGTTAAGGATTGCCACCGCTATAGACAATTTTACGATGACCCGCAACCTTAAATATCCTGAACCTTTCAGCACCGGAATCAGAATAGATGAGACCGTAATGGTGCATACGAAAGCCGTTAAGACCAGCGAATCCCTCTATACCGGGGAGCAGACCGTGGAAGAGGCAAAGCGCTGCATACAATGCCAGTGCCGCTCATGCAGGCTGCACTGCGACCTGACTGAATATGTCCGCAAGTGGCCTCTCCGCCTGCGTGACGAAATCCTGGCTACTACAGCACCGGGCAGATCGGAACTTCATGCAACCCCTGCCGTCAGACTGATTAACTCCTGTACTCACTGCGGCCTTTGCCGGGAAACCTGCCCTGAAGATATTGATCTGGATGGTCTGATTCAGGCAGCCCGCTTCAGGATGCACAGGCTTGATAAGATGCCCTGGGTTTATAATGACTTCTTCCTGAGGGATATGGCCTTTACAAACGGTGAGGCCGCATATCTGTGCGGAACACCGGAAAGCACTTCCGGTGATACTTCCGGGAAATGCAGCTACGCCTTTTACCCCGGCTGTCAGCTGGGTGCCGGTGAACCTGCTCTGGTTGCCGAAGCCTATAAATACATCCTCAGACATAAACCCGATACCGGCATTATGCTGGGTTGCTGCGGTGTTCCTGCCATCTGGGCAGGAGACGGTAATCTGCACGAATTTCAGATTGATCGCATCCGCAGCGAATGGGAAAGGCTCGGTAAGCCGGTCATGATAATTACATGTCCTACATGCATGAAGATATTCAGGCAGCATTTGCCTGAAATCAGGACTGCCTTCCTGTATGACCTTATGGCCCAATGGGGAGTAGGTGAGTATAAAGATAACGTATGTGGAGAAATTGCCTCTTCTGTACTGAGCGTCTTTGACCCGTGCTCAACTTCTGCCGAAGACTCCGTGCGCCAATCGGTCAGGGCCATTTGCGGGCAGCTTAACCTTAAAACGGAGCCTTTGCCCGTACAGGAAAAATACACCGCCTGCTGCAGTTACGGCGGACACGGACATATCGCAGACCCGGGCTTTACGAAATTCGTTCGTGAAAACCGAATCGGTGAAAGCGATAATCCTTATATCACATACTGCATTAACTGCCGCGATTCTTTCATGAATGAAGGTAAAGCGGCTCCTCATATTCTGAACCTTATGTTCGGTGTGGAGCCGAAACTTTACACCTGGACTGCACGACGCGAGAATCGCATACTTCTGAAAAAGCAACTTGGAGCGATACTTATGAATAGCGAAACAGTCAAAACCGACAGCTCAGACGGCATCATTGCATCCGGCGATATTCTGCTGGAAATCAGCCCGGAGCTCCGACAGAAACTCAGCGATGAATACATCCTCGAGCAGGAAATTGCAGATGTGGTGGCATTCTGCGAGAGAACCGGCCGAACCCTTTACAATCAGGAAACGGGTACACTCACCGGCTATCGGAAAATCGGCAATATGACATACTGGGCCGAATATGAAAAAACCGGTTCTCGTTACCGACTGGTCAATGCCTATTCTCACCGCATGGAAATTGAAATCGAAATGATATGGAACGGAGAGAAGGTGGAAATACATGAGTAATAAAACAGACAGCAGTACTTCTGCTATCATATGCAGCAAGTGCCTCGTACCTCTCGAGCCCATCGATGTCACTTTCAGGTATCTGGGCAAGCAGTTTCATCACAAGGTAGACAGATGCCCTAAGTGCGGTCAGGTTTTTATTTCCGAAGACCTGGCAAAGGGAAGAATGGCTGAGGTTGAGAAAGTTCTTGAGGAAAAATAGTAATGAAACTTATTAAAAAACCCGTAAATACAATTTCCGGCAAAGAGTACGATAAGAGCACCTATGCTCTTTATCCCGGCCATCTGCTCGCCGGAGCCGAACCGGAACTGGTAGTTAAAATGTATGATTCTCTGCTGTTTCAGCATCCGGATACCGCAATATGGCTGGACGAAGACTTTCGCAGGGAAACCTGGGAGGAACTGGGCAAACCCACAGTGATTGTTACCTGCCCGGGAAAACTGGAAGAGATTAAGACAAACTTTCCCGATATCCCGGTAAAGACAATCTACGACATTCTCATAGACTGGGAAATAAGCGGCGGATGTTTTGAAAAAGATTGCTGCATCTATGAGGACGATACAACTGTAGATGAGCAGATAAAAATTCTCGCAGAAGATGTGGGAGCACGCATTCATGAGACCAGTACGGAAGCCGAAAACTGCTCTTTCCTGACCTCACGCATCTCCATACGCGACAAGCTCAGGTCCGAAGGGGAAAAAGCAGTTCATATTCTTGAAATCATTTACGGATTCGGCACTCCGGACGAGGTTTTGACGGAGGAAGAAAAAAAACAGAACCGTCTCGCTTTGAAACAAGCTCTGTTGGACTTTTACTGGAGCTAGCTTACTCGTAATACTCAAGGAGCGATTCCATGGTCATGTCTTTAATATCCATGGGCTGCTCTCCCGATGCTTTTTCCCAAGGCTGTTCAGGGAAAGGTTCTAACATTCTGAAATCACCCTTGTCAAGGCTCTCCCAGTCATCATCGACGCGGAGGCCTTTTATATTGTTTTCAAGTGCACGTATAACTCCGCTGTGAGCCACAATTATAATGCACCTGGCATCATCGTTCCGAAGGATTTCGCGAAACGTGCCAATTACGCGATACTGCATATCGTAGAAACTTTCAGATCTGCCGGATACACCGCTGCTCTCAGTGCCGATCCCGGTCTTGAACGCAAACATATCCCGGCCCCGTCTCTCATACTCTTCGGGCCACATCTCACGCACCTGTCTGACAGGCTTGCCGTCCCATACCCCCAGACTGATTTCACGGAGTCCGGGATCCTCTTTAATGGAAATCCTCTGTTTTTGCCCCGGTATCGCCAATTGACGATTGACGTTCTCACATATAATCTCCGCAGTTTTCCTGGCGCGAGCCAGATCACTGCAGTAAATCCTCTCAATTGCCGGCATAGGCTCCCGTCCGAATTTATCCATTCCCATAAGCTCCGCCTTGATATCTTCGGACACTGCTTCGGCAATGCGTTCACCCAGAATCTGTGCCTGCTTAATCCCGGTCTCACTTAGCGGCACATCATACTGCCCTATGAACACAGGCTCCTCATGCTGCTCCGTTTCCCCATGGCGCACCAGAAATATTTTTTTCCTTGCAGTAAGCAGTTCCAGTTTCTCCCGGGCGAAACCTTTTGCAACAAAGGCTTTGATGTCTTCATACCCTTCCGGTGTGTCCATATCAAGAATACAGCCTTCTTCATCTACCGGCACACGGATGAAATTATCCGTGTACTTGTCCGTAATGGTTTTAAGCCCTCCCGGACCTTCATAGGCGCAGATCTCTTCGACGTATCCTGCAGGAACAAACAGAGGATGTCCTTTCTTGCCCTCATAAGTTGCCACTGCAAATTTATTTTCACGGCTCTCATCCCCGACAAGCTCCGTATCTTCCATTACCGCGGACATAACCTCCCGCATTACACGCACACTGATTAACGGACAGTCAACGGGTATGATCAGCCATCCCAGCCTGGCGGCAGCATTCCCGGCATCATCTGCTTCCCTTGCTGCTGCAAGACCGGCTTTGATGGAAGTAAACATTCCGCCTTCGTATCCGGCATTGAACACTTCCCGCACACGGCAATTGTCAATAACTTCAGCAAGTGCTTCTCTGTTGTGCCCGGTAACAGCGATAATCTCCTTCAGTCCGGCAGCCTTTGCCGATTCTATCAGACCCTCTATTGCCGTACGTCCCGCCACATGAAGCAGCGGCTTGAAATCACCCATCCTCGATGATTTCCCCGCCGCCAGAATAATAGCTCCGAATCTGTTGCCATAGTCCTCTGCTTCCAGTCTATTATACCCTATTCTCATTACCTCATTTCCTTCTCAGCTTTTTCGGCTCTCACCTGTATTATCTCCGCAACTATACTAATTCCGATTTCCTCGGGAGTTTCCGATTTAATATCCAGGCCTATAGGCGAATAAACCGTATCAATCTGCTCCTGAGTAACCCCCTCCGAAAGAAGCTGCTTGTAGAGCTGTTCATTCTTGCGCCGGCTTCCTATCATCCCCAGGTATGCATAGGGGCGTTTTAATGCCTGGCGCAAAACCTGCAGATCCCCTTTGTGCCCTCTGGTT
Organism: Lentihominibacter sp.; assembly: GCA_050953465.1. Lineage (GTDB taxonomy): Bacteria > Bacillota > Clostridia > Peptostreptococcales > Anaerovoracaceae > Lentihominibacter. The sequence goes on from JBMNMR010000002.1 coordinate 619,290, forward strand.
ACGATAATGATGAAGCTGTCCTCATCAGTCTCAATTTCATCAAAACTGTTGTCGAATGAGTCACATACAATGGTCCTCTCCGCATGAGGGTACCTTTCGGCATTGGCATAATCCTCACGATCATCGATAATCGTAGTCCTGAAGTCCACATGCCGAAGCAAAGGCTCCAGAGCCAGTGCCACATGTCCGCCCCCGAATATATAAGCTTGACTTTCCATCTTAAATTCCTCAACAAAGTTGCCCGGATTTGCCGCTTCAATATACTCAACCTGAATCCTGGCATCTCCGCCGCAGCCCATATCCAGAGCATTTTCACCGGTCTGTTTTTCATCAAGAATGAAATCGTAAACTATATTCTCACGGGTTTCCGCCACTTTTTTGCAAAGTCTCTGCGTCTCCGCCTCAAGAAGTCCTCCCCCCACGGTTCCGTAAAAGTTGCCGTCACAGGACATGATCATTACGGCACCTCGTTTACGCGGTGTGGAACCTGAAGTCTCAATTACCTTCGCAATGACGAAGTCAATCCCCTCTTCTATAAATTTTCTCGCAGTATATGAAATAGGTGTTGCCATTACAGGCCTCCTTTCTTTTCCTCTCTCGGTGCCACCTTATCCAGGCGTTTCAGCACGCTTCCGCATGGACACGGCTCAAGAATCCAGCGGCTGAAATCGCCTGTTCTGTATCTTATGAAAGGCATCCCCTTTCGCGTAAGAGTCGTAAACACGATTTCTCCGTAATTGCTGTATCCCGGCTTTCTTCCTTCCCCTTCAACAACCTGCCCCGTAATAGGGTTTATAAGTTCAATATAAAGATCCGCTTCACGCACATGATACCCTCTGCCGTAACCGCAGCTTACCGCACATCCGAGACCCATTTCCGTCATTCCGTAGTGCTCGTATACACAGCATCCGAATATCTCCTCCAGCAGCATCATGGTTTTATCCGGCACATATTCGGCACTCAGAAGAATGGACCGAAGCTGAATACCGTCCCTGACTGCCGGCCCCGCCAGCCCTCTTTTTTCCGCCTCTCTCGCCAGTCGAATCATGTGTGTAGGCAGCCCTACAATCGAAGTCACATTTTCTTCCGCAATAATGTTCAGAATTTCCTCAACGGCACCGGCTTCATTACTTCTGAAATCCGGCAAACCGTATTCGATCGCCTCAGCGCCCAGATCTTTCAGCCCCTGTCCCAGAAGCAAGCCTATGGATCCCGGAATCTTTGCAGGCATCAGAATAAGAACCTTGTCCGATTCATCAACAATCAGTCTCATGCCATGATTGAAAAAATCGATTGTAAGCTGCTGATCCTCTTCGGTAAAATATACTCTCTTAGGCTCTCCGGTAGTTCCGCTGGTTTCCATGGTCACGCCCTCATCCGGCAGTGTTACAATTCTGCTGATTTCCGAAGGCCTGACGCACAGCATGTCCCTGCCCCTTTTTCTCAAGTCTTTCTCGTCTGTATAAGGTAACTTCTTAAATGCCGCAGCGAACTCATGACTTCCAGGGAATTTAACTTGTTCCCCGTATTTTTCTCTGTAAAAGCTGCTGTTCTTCGTGGCATAGGCCAGTGTCTCACGCAGCTTTTGTTCTGTATACATCCCCAGCTTAGCACGAAGGTGGAAGTTTCTGATTATTTCAAGGGCTGCTTCGCTCTCGGTCATGTTGAAATATGCGTCCACAAGTTCATTTGTTCTGATATCTAAATCAAGCATTTTTGTTCCTCAAATAGGTTTCTGTACAACCAGAAGGAAGTAACCGATTCGGCGTTTCTTTCCATTGATTTCCGTTTGCAGATTATTGCATAGACCGGACATGATATCTTCCTTGCCATCCATTACCGATTGGGCCACGAAACTGTCCAGATCCACTGTTCTGTCTTCAAAAGCAATTACCCTGAATCCCGTTTCCTCCATTTGTGCAATAAGCTCTTCCTTGAAGAATACTCCTCCGAATCTGAATGGAACCGGCCTCTCGCCTCTTTCTTCACATTCTCCGTCCTCATGTTCATGAGGAAGCCTGGATACCCTGTCGGCTTCAATGGCAACCGCTTTTACCTGCAGCGGATCCGGATTAATCTCATAAAGATCATTTATGATAAGCTTGCCGCCCTTTTTCAGCACGCAATAGGCTTCGTGAAGAGCCTCGTCAGGCAGGTTAATAAGGCTGAGAACGCACTCCATTGTAATTCCGTCAAAGGTAAAAGACGTGTACTCGTCCAGTATTTCTCCGTCTCCGTACTTGACATCTATTCCGGGGAATTTCTCCTTGGCTGCTGATATCTTAGGCAGACTCAGATCAATTCCTTCCGCCTTGAAGCCCTTCTCGTTCAGATAGTTAACCGTATCTCCTTCTCCGCATCCCACATCAAGAACACGACCACCCTCCGGCAGCCCGGCTAAACCCAGACCTGCATCAGTTATTCGGAATTCTCCCGGTCTTTGAATTGTCATTTCTTCTTTTCCTCCCTGTTTCTGTATATCGTATTGTAAGCACAGAATGGAATCAGTCTGCCATCATCCGTATACTGCACCACCCTGCATCTTTTTAATCGCTCCGCATCCAGGTTTGAAAGATCCTGAAATGCCATTCCCGTTACTGTGAAAGTGTTTCGCTTGTAATAGCTCAGAAATTCGTCAAGGTCCGTAATTTCATCGGAGCTCGTATATTGAGATTTTGAGCCGGCACCCGTATCTCCGCTATTATCCGGCGCGGCTATATCCCACTTGTTTAGTACATAGTCCCGATCTTTCTTAATGACCTCCAGGCAATCCGCCTGTGTCATGCATGCACCATCGTCGCAGCAGCCTATGCCCTCTTCCCTGGCTCTCCTGGAGAGTGTACATCGTATGCTCCCGTCCGGTTCTTTAATATATGTGCTGTAACAGCAGCAAAGAGTATGCCCGGTGGCTATGGGAAGGGAATCCTTATACCGGAATTGAGGCCTTTGCTTCTCAAGCTCCCGCAGGATTCCAAACATGGTAATTCTCCCCTCGGTTTCATCCCCGTCAGGATATCTGCCAAAGAAGCTCGCCGGCTGGAAATGTACCCCTTTGACAACATTGACGTTTTCCACCAGGAAATCCATCACTTCGCCTATATTGTCATCATTTATCCCGCGTACGATAGTTGGAACCAGCGTAACAGCCAGCCCGGCCCTTTCACAGTTTCTGATGGCACGAACCTTGGTTTTAAAGAGAGGTTCCCCGCGCAAGGCCATATATATGTCATCGCGTGTTCCGTCGAATTGCATGAAAATCACTGAAGCTCCTGCCTCACGCAAAGCCTCCGCATAGCCCTCCTCCTCAGCCAGCCTTCTGCCGTTGGAGTTTATCTGAATGTAGCTGAAACCTTTATCCGAAGCCATGCGTATTATCTCGGGAAGGTCGTCTCTGACAGTAGGTTCACCACCGGAAATCTGGATGTTAAACTCACGCCCCTCTTCACCGAGCTCCAGCAGGTGATCCAGTTTGTTCCCCATCTCCGCCAGAGAAGGTTCTCTGCCGTAAGGTTCATCCTCCGCCTGTGCGAAGCAGTACGGACAGTGCTGGTTGCACCTGTCCGTAACATCTATGAGAACACAGCAAGGTGTCTGCAGATGATTATCACAGGTTCCGCAGTGAAGCGGACATTCTCCGTCTCCGGCTGCACCCTTAGTGATAACCGCCTCAGGCGGAACGTTTACAACGGGATGATCAACCCACCATTTGAAATCCGAAGCACTTTCCGCTGCGAGAGTCCTGTACTTACCGTGTTCCGGACATTCCTTCACAAAGTAAACCCTGCTGTCTTCAGTATCAGTGGAATCTATCTCAATATAATAAGCATCTATCGGCCTGTGGCAGACCGGACATATACTTTGGGTTTTGCTCATATATTCATTCATAACAATCCCATGTTATTTTTCCCGATTCTGTCCATTCCCATATAGGTTCGCAGGACCTCCGGAATAACAACGGAACCATCGGCCTGCTGGTAGTTCTCCAGTATGGCCGCTACCGTTCTGCCAACTGCCAATCCGGATCCGTTCAGTGTATGTACGAACTCAGGTTTGCCCTTTTCTTCAGGTCTGAACCTTATGTTGGCTCTCCTTGCCTGGTAGTTTTCGAAGTTGCTGCAGGAGGATATTTCAACGTATCTGCCGTAACTCGGCATCCATACTTCTATATCGTAGGTCTTTGCCGACGCAAAGCCCAGATCTCCGGTGGAGAGCCTGACTACTCTGTACGGAAGCTCTAATTTTTTCAGCACCTCTTCAGCCGCCAGCGTCAGTGATTCCAACTCTTCATTGGAATCCTCCGGCTTAACGAATTTTACCAGTTCCACTTTCTGGAACTGATGCTGTCTGATGAGACCCCTCGTGTCTCTTCCGGCACTTCCCGCTTCCGCCCTGAAGCAGGGTGTATAGGCTGTATAATAAACAGGCAGGTCATCGGCTGCCAGAATTTCTCCGTCATATAGGTTTGTAACCGGTACCTCTGCAGTAGGAATCAGGAAAAAGTCTTTCTGCGGAATGTGAAACATGTCCTCTTCGAATTTAGGAAGCTGTCCTGTTCCTGTCATTGACGCCCTGTTAACCATAAACGGCGGCAGTATTTCGGTGAATCCGTGCTCTTCCGTATGCAGGTTCAGCATGAAGTTTATAACCGACCTCTCCAGCCTTGCTCCCGCGCCCTTGTAGACGGTGAATCTGGCACCGGCAATCTTTGCCGCTCTTTCAAAATCAAGAATATCCAGGTCTTCGCCTATATCCCAGTGAGCCTTCTTTTCGAAATCAAATTTTCTCGGTTCCCCCCAGCGCCTTATTTCTACATTGTCGCTGTCGTCTTCACCCGGCTGTACATCCGGCTGCGGTGTATTCGGAATATTCAGCAGTGCATCCCGGAGCTTCTCCTCCACCTCGTTCACCTGTGCGTCCAGCTCCTTTATGTCATCGCTGAGCTTTTTCATTTCCGCCATCAGCCCGGTCGTGTCCTCTCCCGCCTTTTTCAACTGCGGAATCTGTTTGGACTTAACCTTCTGCTGGTTTTTCATCTGCTCAACAGTGGCCAGGATTTCTCTTCTTTTCAGGTCATAAACACGTACTTCATCAATTCCGAAGTCTCCTTTGCCTCTGGATTCGACCGCCTTCTTTACACTATCAAAATCTTCTCTTATCTTCTTGATATCCAACATTGTTTCTATCGCTTCCCTTCCCTGTCTAGAACAGATTTTTTCTGTAGGTAATATATAATTCCGTCAGCTCTTCTACTTTGTCACACATTTCTACCTGCAGGTCGGAAGCCTTTGCATAATCTTCGGCATTGAGAGCTTCCACTATCTGCGTAAGCAGACAGGTTTCCTCCAGAGTATTCTTGCCCAGGGCATTTCTTAATCTGACAATCTTTCCCCAGTAATGCTTATCGTAATCACAGAAGTCATCATCTTTGTGTATCTGCACACAATTTCTGAGCAAAGCCATGATTTCCGGTACGGTTCGGCTCTTTAGCTCCAGAGCCCACTGTTCGAGAACCGCTGCCTTGTAGGATTCCAGTGTCTGAACCTGCATTACATCGTCTCTCCTGAATATTTCCAGCTTCTCCGGGTATTTTTCGAAAGCCTGTATATTCTCCCATACGGTTCGCGGTACTACGCCGAAATATTTCTCTCTTTCCTCTTCCGTGTAGTCCTCAAAGACATCTTTTTCGCTCCTGTAGATTCTGTCGGTATCAAGATAGAAATCCTCTTCCCCGTATCCTTTGGATATTGATTTCTCCAGTTCTTCAGGAGTCTTCCCCTTCTCAAGGGCCGCCTTGATTCCGTCCAGCATGGCCATATATGAAGCGGCCAGAACAAGATAAGTGTTACTTTTCGGATGAGGCGATCTCAACTCAAATCTTGTCGCTGCTCTGTTACCGGTTTCTCTTATAAGTCCCACCAGAACCGTTCTGTTTCTGGACGGCACCTTGGGATCATGCCCCAGAGATGTAACTATGCAAACAGGTGCTTCATAGCCCGGTTTCAATCTGTTTAAGGAATCGCTTGTGGCACTTACAAAAGGATTTATCACATCATAATTCTGAAGCAACCCCATAAGAGCTCCGAAGCCTATTGGACTCAGGAACTGATTCTCCGCATCGGACGGTGAGAAAAGGTTGACGGTTCTTCCATCCTTTAATTCGGCGGCCACACCCATGTGAGTATGCTTGCCGCTTCCGATAACACCTTCTATAGGTTTTGCCATGAAGGTGACCTCCAGTCCGTGTGCTCTGAATATATCTCTCACCACATATTTAATGTGATTTTCATTATCCGCAGCCTGTATTGCAGAAGAATATCTCCAGTCGATTTCAAGCTGCTCCATAACATGATCATAATTGCCGGAGTTGCCCAGCTTGGCCTTGACTCCGCCTACTTCCTTGTGAGCCATTTCAATCTGGAAGCCGTATCTCTGCAAAAGAAGCAGACTTTCTTCCAGTGCCGTCCTTACGGGTCCTGTTGTTCTCTTCCAGTACTGTTCCTTCATCATCTGAGCGATGGAAAGCTGTTCTCTGTCCGCTGTATCGTCCGGTGTCTTTACCCAGAATTCCAGTTCCGTGGCAGCTGTAATCACTATTCTTTCTATGTCATCAACACTGTCAATGTCAATGTACTCAAATACATAGGGATTGTCGGCAAGCAGTTTCATCAGATCCTGTTTGAAATTGAATATGGCATCTCTCAGTATTACTCTGGAGCCTACCCGGTCCGTATCATTATGGACAAGTGATGAAGGGATTCTCAAAGTTCCCACCGGAAGCCCCGTCTCGACATCCCGATGATTAAAATTGTAATCGACAAACCAGTTGACGGTTCTGTCAGGAACAATATCAACCTTCGCATTGTTAAGAGATGCAATCTTAGGAAGCACTACACTGGAGCCGTCTGTCTGAACCCCGTTGTCCAGGAATCCGTCTATATCCTTCATAAACTCTTCCACAGGGATTTTTTCGTCCGTATCGTGCCCGCCTACATCTATACCGACAACGGATACAAACCTGACTTCAGGGTGTGCGGTAAGCACCTTTCTTATTTCTTTCGCACTGTGCTGTTCCGCCGGAATGGTATATAGCATTTTGTCCAGATTGTATTCAAGCATATGCTGTCTCCTAATACTAAATATTATCTTTTATTTCTCATACAAGCACAGAACATTCCCGAAACCTTATGACGGCCCGGGAATGTCCTGACTTTCAATTTGTTGTTTTTACTGTAACATGTTCAGGTACTTTTCAAGTTCATCCATGTACTTGCCGTAGTTTGCCCACTCGCCGTTCTTTGCTGCCTCCTGAGCATTATCGTAAGCTTCCTGACACATGGCTATAATTTCAGTCTGTGACAGACCCTTATCGCCAGTATCTTTATCGCCCTTGTCGCCCTTTTCACCGTCTCCGTCATCGCCCGTTGCTCCTTCACCAAACAGGGTTTCCAGTGCTGCGTCCAGAGTTGGTTTATATGCCAGTCTGTCTCCGAACAACACGATAACTCTCTTTACTTCAGGAATACTGGAATTTGTTGCTTCCAGATATACCGGCTCCACATAGAGCAGGGAGTCTTCGATAGGAACTACGAAGAGGTTACCTCTCGAATATTTTGATCCGGATTGGCTCCAGAGGGAGAATTCCTTGGAAATCTCCGTATCCTGGTCAATCTGCGCTTCTACCTGCATAGGTCCGTAAACAATCTTACTCTTAGGCATCTGATAGAGCACCAGGTTTCCGTATTCCGCACCGTCATTTCTTGCCACGAGCAGACCCATAAGGTTTCTTTTATCCTTAGGAGTGAAAGGAATGGAGTTCACAAACTCCGCGCTCTTTTCACCTGGCAGCTTCATGATATAGTAGTTAGGTGTCATTGGCTGCTCTTTAGTGCCGTAGATTTCACTGGCTATCTGCCACAAGTCCTCATTCTGGTAGAATACTTTCACATCGTTCATGTGATATCTCTGGTAAATCGTAGCCTGAATATTCAGCAGCGTTCCCGGATATCTTATGTGTGCCTTGATTCCATCAGGCATTTCCCCGAAGTTCTTGAAGAGTTTCGGATAAATGCTCTGCAGGGTCAGTGCAATCGGGTCATTCTCATCAACAATATAGTAATTTGTTTCACCGTTGTAAGCGTCAATTACAACCTTGACGGAGTTTCTCACATAATCAACATCCGTATCTTCGCTGTATGGCTCGGAGTATGGATATCTGTTTGTTGCCGTATAAGCATCAACAATCCAGTACAGCTTGCCATCCACGGTTATCATATAAGGATCCTCATCGTATTCCAGATAAGGCATAATGGTCCTTACTCTCTCCTTGATGTTTCTGTTGATTACAATCTTCGAATCGCTGTTGATGTTTCCCGAAACCAGCATCTTCAGGGATCTTTCCCTTACAGAGAACATCACCCTGGCCGGCAGTTTCATCTTGATGCCCGCAGATCCATTGTACTGGCAGTACTTGTTTGTGTTTCCGTCAGGATAGTCAAATTCATCTTCTGAGGTGTTGACCAGAATATAGTCATTTGTCATTTCACCAAAGTAGATTTCAGGAGCCGTAATCTCTATATCTACAGATGATTGCGGCGGAATGCTGTCGATAAGCACGTCAGGCTGACCGCTGGCTGTAATCTTGTCTACCCTCGACAGAGTCACACCATAACCGTGAGTATACTTGAGATGTCTGTTCAGCCAGGTGTTGCTGATTTTTTCTTCATCTATTTCTCTAGGCGACAGGAAGGTCTGAGTATACTCTCCATTAATAGTATATCTGTCCACATCCACGTCATTGAAAGTGTAGTACTGCCTGATTGATTGTGTCTGGTTATAGAAAGTCATAGCAGGAGCATAGTCGTTGATTCTGATGTTGGATATGGTCTCGTCATTATTGGCGATATCTTCGCTCGTTAAAGCATTCGATGCCTTGAAAGCCTTCATATCAACATCATCAAGTCCGTATGCATACTGAGTGTATTCAATATTTCTTTCCAGATATTTGCTTTCCTTTTTAATCTCGTCCGGTGATACCACAAAGTTCTGAACCAGAATACCCGCTCCCGTTCCCAGGAGCATCACAGCAACCATGATAACAGGTATAATAACTGCAGGCTTGAACTGCTTTTTTATAATACCGATAACAAAACCTATAGCTGCCAGAACCGACAGTCCTATGAGTATTCTGTACATCCAAAGGGTAATGTTAATATCCGTAAAGCCGGCACCGTATACAGCTCCTGTGCTTCCGAAAAGCAGATCAAACTGCTTCAGCAGGAAGTAAACACCAATCATCAGGAAGAACAGAACACCTACAACTATGAGCTGCTTCTCGGCAATCTGAACAAGGAGATTTAGGTTCCTTGTGTCAAGCTGCTTCTGTGGTGCAGGTCTCGGTGCCTGCCTCCTGGCACCGCCGCCGAATCCGCCTCCGCTTTTAAACTGTTTGGCAAATTTGCCGAACAAATCGTTGACTTCACTGAATGGGTTGTTATCCATTCTGGCATCGCCATATTCGTCTCCGGTGTATCTGTCATCATCGTATTTGTCTTCTTCTTCCGCCTCCGGCACTTCTTCGGCTTCTTCAAAAATTGTCGGCGTTCTCAAAGTAAGCATAATCATGTAGTAGATTATCGTCAATGCTGCAAACGCAACAAACAGCAAGAGGAGAATCTCGTTTAACTGTTCGATGAAGTTCAGTTTAAACACGTAAAACGAAATATCCAGATTGTAGAGCGGATCCTTGGTTCCGAAGTCCGTGCTGTTGGCAAACTGCAAACCCAGGAACCAGAGTCTGGTTACGGCAAAAAAAGCGGTTATTGCACCAAAAGCGCCCGCCAATCCCCAGGAAATCAGATTGAGCTTTTTGTGATCCACAACCTCATCGGACTCAATTTTTTTCATATATCCTCTCTTTATTGCCTTTAAGTAGATATATGCAAGGAATGTTACGACGACGAAAGTCGGAACACCTATTTTCAGCTGGGTAAACAGCTTGATAAGGAATACTGAAATATATCCCAGTTCTCCGAACCACATAAGGTCAGTAATCCAGCCTATAAGGGCCACGAAGAGTAAAACAATCAGCAAGATTATTATTACTGCTCCTTTCCAGCCCATTTTTCTTTTTTTCTTCACTTCCAATGCTAATCCTCCTTTTAATTAGATATATTAGTTAATTAGATATAGTAGTCGATATCTGTCAAACTATAACTGTCCTTTTCTCCTGTTATGAGCTGCAGAATCTTTTCAACCTGATTGTCAATAATCTCCGCAGCTTTGCTCTGTGGAGCCAGGAACTTGATTCCTATTCCTGCCAGCTCAACTGCAAATACTATAATCAGCAGTACCAGGATAATCTTCAGTACGATCCTTCCCTTGCCGCTCTTTTCTTCTGCCTCTGTTTCATCGGTCTCCTCAAGTATAGCGTTCTCCTGCAGTCTTCTGTAGTTTTCAGCTTCAGCATCACCGTAGCTGTCAAAGTCGTGAGTGATATCAGACTCTATTTCCTGACCCGGCAGCACTACTGTACCTGCAAGACCCGGCTTATATTCTCCCCGGTCATCTTCCGGCATTACCGCAGGTTCTTCCTTGATTGCAAAACCCTCTCCCGGGAACTCTTCTTTCTGCGTCTCTTCATTCGCTTCTACGAAACGACTGAGCAAATCCTCCTCCACCGGTTTTTCAGCAGCTGCTTCAGCCTGTGGCTTGGCCTGCCCTGCAGTATCCGTACCGGAAAGAAAGTCCTCATCGGTTCCGGCCTTAACTTCAGCCTTTGAAATTCGTTTTGTCTCGTCCAGCCCCGCGAGAACGTCAGCTTTTTTTATCACCCTGGTCTTAGCAATATCGCCTTCAGGTGTCGGCATTGGATCTCCGCCAACAGGTTTGTCTGTTGCAGGCTGTACAGGTGGTGCCGGCGTTTCGTCAGCCGGGGCCGGAGCTGCCTTATCCGCAGACAGATAGTCATCTTCGAACTCTGCAAAAAATTCATCTCTGGCCTTGGCCATTTCATTTATCTTATCCTGTGTCTTTCGACGTGCCTCTATCGCTTCAGGTGTAGCTATATTCGGCATATCAGGTTTCGGCACATCAGGTTTGATGCCCACGGAAGGTTCCGGCTGTGCAAGTGAGGCTTCTTTCTCCACACTTTCTCTGAATCCTGATATTGCAGCCTTCAGCTTGGTGGCATCATCTTCACGCATTCTTGTTGTATGCTCGGTTACAATATTATCTGATTTTATTTCTGCCGCTTCAAGTTCTTTTCTCGCAGCTGCAAGTCTTTCTTCTTCCTGTCTGGCTTTCAGCTGTTCCTCTTCTATGAGTTTTCTCCGCTGCTCAGCACGGAACTTTTCCTCTTCTTCCGCTGCAATCCTCGCGGCCTGCTGTGCTCTGATTTTCGCTGCTTCCTGCGCCGCTCTCAAGTCTGCTTCAGCCTTGAGTCTCTCTTCTTCAGCCTTGATTCTGGCTTCTTCTTCAGCCCTGGCTGCCGCTCTCTCTTTTTCGGCTCTGATTCTGGCTTCTTCTTCAGCCTCGGCTGCCGCTCTCTCTTTTTCTGCTCTGAGTCTGGCTTCTTCTTCGGCCCTGGCACGGGCTTCCTCTTCAGCTCTTATTCTCTCTTCTTCAGCAAGCCTTCTTTCTTCTTCAAGTTTCTCGCGAGCCTCTTTCTCTGCTTTAGCTCTTGCTTCTTCAATGGCTCTCTCTCTCGCTTCTGCCTCCATTCTGGCCTGCTCCTTGGCCGCCTCCTGTGCTTCAATTCTTTTCAGAACATCTGATTCAAATGCCTTTGGTTCATATGGCCTGACAGCTCCTTCTCTCTCCAGAAAAGCGTCCATGGAAGTGTCAGGAACCCGGGATTCAAATCTTTCTGCAGCCCGCTCATCGGCGACAGACTTTTCCTGACCGATTGCTCCTGCTGCCTTAACCTTTTCATATTCCTTATTGAGCAGTTGCTGAAATTCCTCGTTCTTTGTGTTGAACGTATAGAATTTGTCCACCTTTTCCGCTGTGCTCAGTTTTTCCGGCTTCTCAACAGGCTCCTTCGGCGCCGGCGTTGCCGGCTTAGGGATGATGTCTTCGGTTCTGAGAATATCCGCCTGTGCCTTTACCTCGGCTGCCATCCCTCCTGAAAGCTCCCGGGTATATCTGTCTCTGACATCCTTGGGATCAGCATTCCAGTCAAAGTCAATGTCTTCTGTCTTTGTGACAGCATTTATGTCGGGATATGAGGGGTCGTTCCATTGGAATTCCTCGAAAAATGATTTCGGCCTTGACGGCTTCTCCTGAACTGGCTCAGCTGCCGGTTCTTTAGGGATCACTTCAACTGCGGCTCCGCAATAGTTGCAAAACAGCGCATCATCCGGTATCTGCTTTCCGCATTTGGTACAAAACATAGTTTCCTCCTAAATAAATCCTTCATTCTCTGATCAGCTTTTCCAGTTCAGAGCTGGTATATCTCTTCCCGCTCCTGCCCACGGCGTAATCGTCATTGTCGGCAGGACTCAGCTGATTTATTGGTTCCGCTTCGTATGCGGGTGCGGGCTCCGAATCCGGCATATGAATCGGCTCAGGTTCCTGCACCATGGTCTCAAGTATCTGCTCTCCATGGAGCGTTCTTCGTGTAAAGTCATCGAAATCGTTCAGCGTGTTCTCTATTCCGAGAATATCACTGAGCATATTAATATCGTCTTCATCTCCGGACATCTGTTTCATCTCAGCAGGGTTCACAGCCGGTTCACTGATGATTACGTCTTCAAAGTCACCTAATTCCACAAATTCACCAATGTCTTCCATCTCATCAATAAGATCATCCAGTTTAATTTCCCAATCCTCTTCTTTTGCCATGCCCTGAAAAGTGACAATATCCTGCTGCTCCTGTGGTGCAGCTTCCTCAAAAACCGGCACCCGTTTCTCAGGAATTGCCTTTGAATTCATCTGCATTATTGCCGCATGTTTTTCAAGCAATTCTTCCTGCTTATTCAGCCTGGATAAAATCCGCCCGCTCATATCTCCCAAATCCTGTTCGATGAATTGAATTTTTTTCTGAAATTCCTTTGTTTCCCTATGGTTGGCATATAGTACAATAATGCACAAAATACAGAAAGCAATAAAAACAATTGCCAGAACGATTGCTATTACCATAGTCATCGTCATTTGCTAACTCCTATTCCTAAAATCTGCAATTCTATTTGAATACAAATCTCCTATCGTATCTCATATAATCTCATATAACAGAGTATATTATACAATAGAAAGGTGGTAATTGCCACCTTTCTGTACCGGTTTTTTACACCTATTTCTTCCTGTTTTCATTGTAAAATTTAAATGTGGACCTGAAGAGCTCTCTCTCAAACATATTGTCACTGTCCTCATTTATTTCTTCGTATCCCTTGTTGAGAATAATCCCGACATAATTCTTCATTAGCCCGAAATATACCTGAACAGATCTCGGTACATCCATGCCCGGTTACCGTTCCCTCTATTCCTTTCACCAACGGAGGTTCAACCATAAAGTCATACCTGTCCGCACAGACATCGAGAATAACCGCATCTTCGGGCAACAGACCTACCTGCCTGTTTGTCATAACAAATGCCGTTTCATCTTTTCTCTGCGTGGCATCCACAACCAGCAGGCATTCGCTTATTATTCTGTCAAACAACTCCTGATGTCCGGTTATGGTTCTCGTGCAAACAATCGGCAGGATACCGGGCGATTCCTTACCGAGGAATTCTCTGTCGCTGATTATTTCCAGAGATCTGATACAGTTCTGACCTACTCCGCCGACACCCATAACAAGAGCCTTTATTGGTCCTCTTTTCGTCGAATAAAAATCCGGATAAACTTCCTTCAGAGCTTCGACTGCCGCCTGACAACCATTGAATGCCGTGCCGAAGTAATCGGCGAAAATCCTCAATCCGTTATCATCAACTATATGGTCCATCGCAAAAGTTCTGAGGCCTTTGCGCTCAATTATCTCCCTGACCTTCGGGCGTGTCGCATAGTGGAGCCCGAAAAATTTCTTATCATCGGGAATCCCACTGACTTTGCCATCGCCATTCTCCTTCTTTACTCTTTGCCTGAAAAATCATCAAGAGACATCTGGCCGATTACGCCTTCCGTTTTTGCCACTCTCTCATCCGCATCGGACACGAATCCCTCTATATCATCAATTTCCGGAAGTTCCTTAAGGGATTCGAACTCAAATTGTTTCAGGAACTCATCGGTGGTACCGTAAAGAATAGGTCGACCCACCGAATCGGAACGTCCTACCGCAGCTACAAGATTTTTGCCAATGAGACCTTCCATTACTCTGTCACATCTGATTCCCCGGATTGATTCGATTTCACCCTTTGTTACCGGCTGTTTGTATGCAATGATTGCCAGGGTTTCCAGTGCAGACTGGGACAGTCTCTTGTGTTTAACGGGAGTGCAAAGCCTTTCAATATAGTCCAGATTCTCCTTTCTGGTTACAAACTGAAAGCTTTTATTCACTTCCCTTATTACTATGCCTCTGCCTTCCTGCTCATACTCCGCCTGCAGTTCCCTGCAACAGTCATATATTTCCTCTTTATCCACATTGAAAATGTCAGCAACCACCTTTATGTTCAGAGGCTCACCCCAAACGAACATCATCGATTCAATTGCCGACTTGATTGTCTTGTTTCCTGCCATCATTTCCCTCTTCATCATCTGCAAATAGATTTTCCTTCGGAATTATCTTAATTTCTCCGAAGAGCCTCCTCTGCTCGGCATCCAGCTTATGCTCCTTTATCATTTCCAGAACGGAGGTGAAAGTCACCGAAACATCGTACTTATCATCTTTCCTCTGTATAAGATCCATGAAATTCACGCTGCGTGCCGGATTTTGCCTGAAGAACCTCTTGATGTCAGCAATTCTGATTTCCGATGTTATCTTCTGTTTCTCTGTTCTGATATGATGCTCTCTGATTTCTGCCAGCTTCTTTTTTCTCTGTAAGAATGCTTCAAAGGCTTTGCGGAACTGCTTTTCATCCAGAGTAAGAAATTCGTCTGCTTCACCGGTATATTGAGCGAGATCTTCTTTCGGCTTTTCCAGAGCCGATTCAGCAGTAAGCTTTCTTTCTTCAAGCATTGCCGATATCGCCTTGAACCTCTTGTATTCCTCCAGCTTAATAACCAGCTGGCTTCTGGGATCTTCGTAAGGTTCACTTCCCGAATCATCAACTGCCGTTCTCGGGAGCAGCATTCTCGATTTGATTTCAAGAAGTTCTGCTGCAAGGACCATAAACTCAGCTGCAAGATTGATATTGTAACCCTTCATCTCCTCGACATAAGCCACATATTGAGTTGTTATTTCCGAAATCCTTATATCGTATATGCTCATCTTTGCATTTTCTATGAGATAAACGAGCAGGTCGAAAGGACCTTCGAAAACGTTAAGCTTAACTCTGTAATTCATGGAACTATTCTACCATAACCTAATTCAATATCAAGTTTATTAGACCTTGGGAGTCGTAAGTGTTATAATATTTCTGAACAAATTAAAGCGGTTACGAGAGAGGAGAAAGTTTATAACAATGAGAGTAGCAATTAACGGTTTCGGAAGAATCGGCAGGCTGACTTTTCGGGAAATCTTTGATGATGAAGACATTGAAGTTGTTGCCATTAACGACCTGACAAGCCCGGATATGCTGGCTTATCTTCTAAGAAACGACAGTGTACAGAAAAAATATGACAGAGAGGTGTCCTGCGGTGAAGATTACCTTATAGTTGAAGGAATCTCCATCCCTGTCCTCAGAGAGCCTGACCCTGCCGGGCTTCCATGGAAAGATTATAATATCGATATAGTTCTGGAATGTACAGGACTCTTCTGCAGCAAGGAAAAATCGCAGGCTCACATCGATGCAGGTGCCAAAAAAGTGCTTATTTCTGCACCTGCCGGAGACGATCTGCCTACGATTGTATACGGTGTTAACCACGAAACCCTGACAGCCGAAGATACAATTGTCAGCGGTGCATCCTGCACAACCAACTGTCTGGCTCCTATGGCTAAGGCTTTGAACGGATACAGGGAACTGCGCACAGGATTTATGACCACAATCCATGCCTATACCAGCGACCAGATGCTTCTGGATGGTCCGCACCGCAAGGGAGACTTCAGAAGAGCCAGGGCGGGAGCTGTCAATATTGTTCCAAACAGTACCGGCGCCGCAAAGGCCATCGGCTTGGTCATTCCGGAACTTGATGGCAAACTGATAGGCTCCTCACAGAGAGTGCCTGTTCCATCGGGCTCTCTGACGATTCTAGATGCAACACTGAAAGATGAAACCGAGACAGTCAGCGTTGAAGGTCTCAATCAGGCCATGTGGGATGCCCGAAGCGATTCCTTCGGATACACCGAAGAGGAAATTGTTTCCAGCGATATAATCGGAATGTCCTATGGCTCGCTCTTTGATGCCACACAGACTCTGGCACAGAGGTGCGGCACCCAAATATATGAGGTCAGAGTTGTGGCATGGTACGATAATGAAATGAGTTATGTGAATCAGCTGATAAAGACTCTGTTATATATGGGGCATCTTAAATAGCTTTAACAAGTACAGTGGAAAAAATGACGAATCAAATTACTTCAAACACTACTGATAATGTAAATATCGTATTAATAACGGATGAGAATTTTGTTATTCCTACGGCGACCGCAATATATTCGATAATTCAAAATAAACTTGAGGATACAAAGGTTTCCTTCCATATTGTTTTTTCCGATTTGGACGAATCAAAGACCCATCCCTTTATTGAAATGGGTGCGTCCCGTGAAGATGTAGAGGTAAACATATTACCTGTGTCCGCTGCTAAATATGATAATTATCATGTTTTTAAAGAGGATGCTATTTGTGTCGCGTCCATCGCAGCATTGCTCAAGTTTGATATACCTTATTTACTCCCTAATCTAGATAAGGTTCTTTACTTGGACGGCGATATTATTGTAAGAGGCGATTTGCAGGAACTGTACAATACGGATATTAAAGACTACTATGCCGCCACTGTAATTGACAGCGGATCAATATACTTGAAACATGAATATACACAAAAGGTGTCAAATTATTTCAATTCCGGAGTAATGCTTTTGAACTTGAAGAAATTAAGAGAGAATAATGTTCCTGCACTTCTTGCTGAAACTAAAAAAAGCTCTAACGACTCTTTCCTCATGGATCAAAACATTTTTAATGTTGTTTTTGACGGGAAAACATTACTGCTCCCTATACGATATAATTGTCTGTATGTGAATCTCTTGAGAGCGAAAGGGAAATATTCAATAGTCGAGCTAAATGAAGTCTATGCAACAAATTATTCTTCCCTAGATGATATTATGAATGATGCCTTGATTATTCATTATTCCTCTGCCGATAAGCCGTGGAAGACGCTTGATGTTCCACTGGTATACTTATGGAAAAAATACTGTTCTGATGCAATATATGATTTCCCTTCACTCTGTGGCATACAGACAGATACCGATAAATGTGAAAAAGCATCTCCGGCTGTCTCCGTAATAATTCCGGTTTATAACACAGAAGAATACCTTGAAGATGCACTGAACAGTATTCTTGAACAAACCTTGCATGATATCGAAGTAATATGTGTCAATGATGGGTCAACAGATGGTTCCGCATCCATTCTAGAGCGAATCGCAAGACAAGACTCAAGAATCAGAGTTCTGTCTCAGGTTAATTGCGGTCAGTCTGCAGCAAGAAACTTAGGGCTGAAATACTCAAGGGGGAAATATATCTACTTTTTTGACAGTGACGACTTACTCGCAGAGAATGCTCTCGAAGAATTATACAAACAAGCAGAAAGAGACAGGCTCGATTTACTCTTGTTTGACGGTGATTCATTTTTCGAGTCCGAAGAGTTGGAGCAAAAATACTCATACTATAAAACAGCCTATTCGCGTAACATAACATATTCGGGCATTCAGAAGGGCACTAATATGTTTATTAACATGCGATATAATAGCGACTATACTGTCCAGCCATGCCTCTTCCTTTTAAGGCGCGAATACCTAGAGAAAGATAACTTAAAATTTTTGAATGGTATCTGTTATGAGGACAATCTGTTTTCTCTTCAGGTTCTTTTACAATGTAACCGAGTCGGGCACAAAAACTCCGTTTACTTCCACCGCCGATTGCGAGAGAATTCCACTGTGACATCCGTGCAAACGCTCTTTCACTTTCACAGCCATTTCAAGTGCCTGTTATCCATGTGGCTATACATTATGAGAGGCAACTTTTCTTCTGAAACAAACAGGGTTGCGAAGAATATGTTGTTGCTTTTTCAAAAAACCACTTTTTCGTATTTTAAGGGTCTCCCGTTCAATCAAAGAAGTACCTTATGCTATGAAACCAAAAACGAACAAATACTGGGTGAAGTCATTTTTGCTGAATTCTTATCTAAGTTGAATATGAAGAAAGCTCTAAAAAAAGACATTGAGATGCTACGTAAGGTAAAAAAGTCCCGTTCTTACCGTATCGGTCGTTTCTTCACCTTCATTCCTCGTAAAGCTCGTGCGGTTATTCGCCGCTTAAAGAAATTTTTCTGAGGATTGTAAACATGTCAAAAATTAAAAAATTATTTAAAAGAATATTCCCTATGACCGCTTCATCAATGCAGAAAGAAATAAACAAGTTGCATGCGGCCATAGGTGAAATTGTTGCCACTCAAACACAGCTTGCTCAGGCTCTTGAAAATGTCCATAACATGACCCGTTTACTTGAACAAACCATGGCCGCAGCCAAAAAAAGTGAAACTCATGCTGCTGAAACTGTTTGGGCTGCTGTCTTCCACGATACGATATGTGATAGCAACTGGCTGCATAATAAAACCTTTTCGCCGGGGCGTTGGGCAGTAGGATATCCATTCTTATATGCCCTATACCATATACTGAGCAAAATGCAACCTTCAAACATATTAGAGCTTGGTCTTGGCCAATCTACAAGAATGATTAGCCAATTTGCGGAAAATTCCGAAGCAAGGCATTTTGTTGTCGAAAACGACTCTGAATGGATAAATTTTTTTAAAAAAGATTTCAACCTGTCGGGCAAAGTTGTTCAACTGAACTATAAGGTGGTATCATACAAAGATGCTGCCGAAGTACGTGTTTATAGCGATTTTGTGGAAACTCTATCTGAATATGGCAAATATGATTTCATTATGATTGATGCCCCTCTGGGGGGAGATATGATACACTATTCAAGAATTGATGTTCTTGGTCTCTTGCCACAATGTCTTTCTGACACTTTTGTAATTATGATAGACGATGTTGAGCGTCTGGGAGAACATAACACTATTAAAGAAATTACCTCAATCCTCTCTGATAGCAATCGAGAATATGCTGTTGGATATTATGGCGGAGATAAACGCTGTGCTGTAATCGCATCTGCAAATATGAAATTCCTATGTTCACTATAAAAGCGGTATGATTTAGGAGGAGTACACATGAAAGCAAAAGTATCTGTTATTATACCAATCTATAATGCCGAGCTGTATCTGGAACAATGTTTAGATTCTTTACTCAATCAGACATTAAAAGATATTCAAATAATCTGTGTTAATGATGGTTCCACGGATAGAACCGGTATGCTGCTTGAAGAATATAAAAATGAAGATTCGAGAATAGAAGTTCTACACCAAAGCAATCAGTATGCTGGTGTTGCACGAAATAATGGTATGTTAACTGCTACAGGAGAATATCTTATTTTTCTTGACAGCGATGACTATTTTGAGCCGGATTTTCTTGAAAAAATGTATGCAAAATCTGAACAGAATTTAACTGATATCTGTATATGTGATGCAAAAGTATATAATGAAAGTACGGCATCAATTATCAAAAAAAAATACCTTTCCATTGATTTTTTACCACATAAAGACGTTTTTTCTTATAGGGATATTCCGAATTATATTTATCAGGTGACAACCCCTGCACCGTGGAATATGTTATTTAAGAAAGATTTCATCACAAGAAATAGATTAACATTCGAAAATTCTCGTTTTGGAAACGATGTGCTTTTTTTTGGGAAGGCACTTGTACTTGCGGAAAAAATATCGTATGTTGACGAGAAGTTGCTTACATACAGAACGGGGGCAATGGACAATTTACAATCAAAAAAAGATGCTGAGCCAACAGCAATATTAAAATCCCTCAGCCAGATAAAATCATTTTTATTGGAGAAGAATTTATACGATATAGTAAAGCAATCATGGCTTCAATTCGCAGTAAATAATATTCTATATAATTTGGATACCCTTAAAACATACGATGGCTTTGAAGCACTGTATAATGCTTGTTTTGCAAGTGAACACACAGTTGAAAATTTTCTTACAATTGATGAATGTGAGTTATATAATTCACGTTCATATGAACGATTGGATGCATATAGAAAAACATCTCTTGAACAATTCAGAAATGAGAGGTTTTCACACGTAGACATCTACAAATATTCAATCGAAGGAACCTCTCTTCCTAATCGTAAGGTTTCTGTAATCATCCCGGTCTATAACACAATTAAATTCGTTGGTGAATGTATTGAGAGCATACTTAAACAAACTCTCACGGACATTGAGATTATAGTTGTTAACGATGGGTCAACTGATGGCTCTGAACTTTTAATAAAAGAGTATGCAAAGACTGATAATAGAATTATTTGTGTAAATAAAGAAAACGGTGGACTATCAATAGCAAGAAACACTGGATTAGAACTTTCAAAAGGAGAGTACATTGCTTTTGTCGACTCTGATGATTATCTTACTGAAAACGCTTTAGAAATACTTTATAACAAAGCAAGCATTGGAAACCTGGATATCCTGTTATTCGATTCCGAGAGACATTATGAAAGTGAAGCGTTACAGGAACAATATCCAACTCTTGATAAAATTAAGCACACGCTTAGTTGCTCTCTTACCTTACCGGGATCGGCTATGTTTATGCGATTGATTCAAACAAATGAATTTCGTGAGTCAGTATGCCTGAAGTTATTTAGAAATGATTTTCTGAAGTCCAACAATATTACTTTTTATGAAGGCATAGTACATGAGGATAACCTCTTTTCCTTTGTTGCAATGGTCATGGCTGAAAAGGTTTCTCACATCAGAGAATCATTCTATGTACGTAGGGTACGTAGTGGCTCCATAATGAGAACAACTGCTTCAAGTGTAAACTTCATTGGATACTTTATTATATACACAGAAATATTAAAGTTAATGCCATCTCTAAAACTTACCGGGGCAGAGCGTGCTTGTGCCACAAAGTATTTGCAAAACCGGTTTCTACCCGCAAATAGAATTTACGACAACTTAAGCAAAGAAGAGCGAAAGAAGATCGTTTTCGAATCAAACGAGGTCGCTCAAATTTTATACAATAATTATAAAAGATTTAAGAAGGTACCAGCTGCAAGTGCTGGTTCAATACGAAAGTTATGGCGAAAGATTGTTCCCAAAAGCATAAGAAAAAAATTTGTATGAGAGAAACATCCCTTGTTTTCATTATTACATACATATACAAATTTTCGTGCTTTAAAAGGATATAAATAACAGATTTATTATTGGAGGGATAAAATCATGAACATTCGTTCTTTTTTGAAAGGAAAAATGCCTATTAATAGAAAGACATATTTAAATATACGGATGAAAACCCTTGGACAGTCTAGGAAGCAGCTAGCAAAAAGAATTGCTCAAGCGGAGCAAGAGGCTGCAGAATTGAGAAAAAAGGTGTCTCGTTTTGAGGAGCGCTTCAATGTTAAAATGAGTGCGATTGAGAGGAGCATAGAGAATGTAACTCCCGCCGAAAAGTATAATGAAATGTTAAAGTGTTGGTATGTCAATAAAATGGAAAAGGGCATTGATATTGATAATCCAAAGACAGTTAACGAAAAAACACAATGGCTTAAGCTATATGACAGCAATGAAAATAAGACACGACTTGCAGACAAAGTTTTAGCGAGGGAGTATTTCAGAGAAAAATATGGAGAAGAGTATCTGGTTCCAATAGTGGGTGTTTGGGATTCGTTTGAAAAAATAGACTTTGAGGAACTTCCAAAACAATTTGCACTAAAAGTAAACAACGGCTCCGCTCGAAACATTATCGTTAAAGACAAAACCAGTGTAGATTGTTTTGAGATGGAAAAACTGGTTGGAGTTTGGATGAGTACAAATTTTGCATTTCAAAATGGATATGAGCTTCATTACGCAAATATTGAACCAAAAATTATTGTGGAAAAATATATACAGCTGGATTATGAATATCAATTCTGGTGTTTCAATGGAAAGCCGGATTTTGTTGCAGTTATCGATAGATTGCATGGAGAAGACAATAGAGCGAGTTATGATATGGATTGGAATCGCCTTGAATTTGTTTCCAAGCTTCCGATAATGAACGAAGAAATTGAAAAACCGCCGTTTTTTGATGTAATGAAAGAAATTGCTGACAGTGAGTGTAAGAATTTTGCTCTTGTCAGAATAGATTTCATGGGTAGTGGGGACAAGTTTTTCTTTAGTGAGTTTACATTTACCCCCGCAAGCGGAATATCTCGTTGGCACCCGGAGGAGTATGATGCAATTCTCGGAAACAAAATCAAATTACCGCTTGTTTAACATAACCAGAGAGCATAATACTATTACAGAAATTTTAACAATCTTTCAGTTCTTTTTATACCAAAGAAGAATAAGTAACAAGTGATAATACTTGGATACTTATATATTTTATGATAAGGTCAGTAATTGGTCTAGCGGGATATTTTTGGATTTACGCATCCCCCACAAAAACTGTCAGTCATCTCATTATCGCAAATCTTCGTTTAAGCAGGTTGGTGTGGGTTCCCGCACAACGAACAAAGATGAGCGATAATAAGTGTAAGTGGAACAATTGCTGGACAGAAATGAGATGCTCCCAAAGTTAGACTTTTGTCCCAGCGAGAAATTGCTGGAATTTTTCTCTGGTGTGACTGACCCTTTTATTTGTTTTTTTTCTTGTCATATATACTTCTTGCCTCGATTGCCAAAGAGTATATAATAGCAATATATAATATAAATAAACGGAGGTTCACGAAATGACTTTTAAGTTTGATGTAGAGGCTTTGCGTCAGGAGTTTCCGGCTTGCCGGCTGGAAATAAATGCCACACCGATCGCCTATCTTGACGGACCCGGAGGGACTCAGGTTCCCCAGAGGGTGCTGGATGCCATAACGGGATACATGATCTATGACAATGCCAATGAGGACGGTAACTTCAGAGCAGGCTTGAAACAGGGTGATATTGAGGTGGCTGCCAGGCAGGCAGGTGCGGATTTTCTGGGCTGCGATGCGGAGGAAGTGGGATATAACTGTTCATCTACACAGAACTGTTACAATCTGGCAATGAACCTCAGTAAGGAGCTGAAGCCGGGTGATGAAGTAATTGTTACAGAGATTGACCACCAGTGTAATATCGCACCATGGCAGTCGCTTGCCAGGTTCGGCTGTGAAATTAAGATGGTCAGGCTGGACACAGAAACCCAGCAGCTGGATTTCGAAGATTTCAGGACAAAGTTGAGCAGCAAGACAAAGATTGTTGCTATCAACTGGGCATCCAACGGTCTGGGGACAATTACGGATGTAAAGAAGTTCATCGATGAAGCACATAGAGTGGGAGCCTTTACGGTAATTGATGCGGTTCACTATGCTCCGCATCTGCCGATTGACGTTAAGGCTATAGATACAGATTGTCTCGTATGTTCGCCGTATAAGTTTTTTGGTCCTCATATGGGGCTTATCTATCTGAAGAAGGAACATGTGGACAGAATCGACTTCAGCAATGCGGGTGCTGAGGACATATCCGAAGGAGCCAGGCAGTTCCATATGGGCACCCCGCAGTATGAGCTTCTTCGCGGCTGTGAAGCGACGGTGGATTTCATAGCTTCTGTCGGAGAGAAATATATCGGGCATTTTGAGGAAGATGTAGAGGACCTGGAAGGAAGAAGAAAGTATGTTGTTGCAGGCATGCTGGCGATTGATGCCTATGAAACGCCTCTGGGCAATAAATTGCGAAAGGGACTCAGAAGAATCCCTGGTGTAAATGTTTACGGTCCGGCGGAAGGAGAACCGAGAACGCCGACAGTTGTATTCACGATGGACAATTATTCCAATGAATTCGTTGCCAGAGTTCTGGGCTCCAAGGCAATCAACTGCTGGAACGGCGATTTTTACGCGATTGAACCAATCAAGGCCCTGGGCCTTCAGGAAACCGGCGGTGTAGTGAGACTGGGTATGGCACCGTACTGTACGGAAGCCGACATCGACAGAACAATAAGCACAATCGCATCCATTGCAGCGGGGGACTATGATGGGTATGAACCGGTGATAGATTGAACCTGACTCACCAGATGATTATTCAATCCGGGGAGCCTTTTCGAATAAGATTTTACGAGTAATAAAATTATATTAACCATAATCCACATAAATAATTCTGTAATTAATAAACCTATTGTACTCAAAAGGACAAACAAAAGAAATTCTGTCTTTTGCAAGATAGTTAGAAGTTAAATAATTACAAGAATTACAAGTTTCACAATCCGTATAACCACGTAACCACAACATAAATCTGTTAGTGTAAAATAATTGTGGAGTTTTTAAAAATAAAGAAATAGAGATCAATTCCTGAGTGTTAAAATAGTTTTGGAAAATTATTAAACGAAAGGAAGATCTCTATGGAAACAATTATACAGGAAATCACACAAGAATTGGGAAAGAAAGTTACAGAAAAAGCATATTCGGGCGGAATTCAGGATATTGATCAACTATGTTCAGACATATTACAGGATTGCAAATTGACAGCGTCAGCAATCGTTGAAACGATTTTTACAGGGCTAAACATGCAGATAAGAGCAGATAAGGCCGGCCGTAAAGAACAGGGACTGATTCTAAAAGAAAAAGATCGAACTAGGGAACTCCATACCGAATTAGGAATACTAAAGCTTCCTCGTGATTACTACTACGATAAAATCAATGACCAATATGTTTTCATTCTTGATCACATAACAGGCATTCGTCCGTATGAGCGTATTGGAGATAATCTGAGTGTTGCTCTGGTCACTCTTGCAACTGATGTGTCCTATGCAAAAAGTGCGGCAATTGCCAGCGGAGGAACATTAAGCAGACAGACCGTGAAGAACCATATTGGTAAACTGCCCGCAATGGAAAAGGAGCCGGAGAGCGCCGAGAAAAAAGACATAGGAGAACTTCACATCTACGCAGACGAAGACCATGCACACATGCAAAAACCAAACAAGGAAAAAGGCAAATCGAGCAAGATTGTTCCACTGGTTACAGTGACCGAGGGAATGGATACAGAAAATGAAAAAAGACATAAAACAATTGGAACCATGCACTTTGTAGATGAATCATTTGATACAAAGAATCTTTGGAAGAGCGTGGAAGGCTACCTTGATAAAACCTATGATGTAACAAAAGTTAAGAAGATTTTTATTCATGGAGACGGAGGAAGATGGATTAAAAACGGACTGGAGAATTTTCCACAAACTGTTCACGTCATGGATGGCTATCACTTGGGGAAAAGAGTAAAAGGCTTCTCCAACAAGTTCCCCGGGAAAAAGGTATCAACGCGTATAACAAAAGCCATAAAAGATGAAGATAAAGCAAAGGCAGACGAAATCCTTCAGGGTCTTTATGATATTGCAGAAGATGAGAAGCAGATAAAGCATATTTCAGAATTTGGTACATATCTGTTTGGAAACTGGAACGAGATTGTAAATCGTAAAAATTTAAATATACCCGGCAGTTGTACGGAAGCACAGGTCAGTCATGTTTTATCTGAAAGATTTAGCAGAGATCCTCTGGGCTGGAGCGAGGCGGGTCTTGGAAAGCTGGCAAAGCTGCGTGTATATGTTAAAAATGGCGGAAAAATCACGGCTGAAGATTTCAAGAAGGGACAGAAACAGACTTACAGCGAATATGCGGAACAGTTTATCAAGGAAGCAATAACAGGAGCTGTGGACTGGACTGTATTTGAAGGTGAGCCACCTGTATTTGATGGAGCCAGTGGAACTCAAATACTAATACAAGGATTTGGAACTGTTAGAAATACACTTTGGAGTTGATGTCAATCAAAAACTCCACAACAAGTTGACACTATCCATAAATCTATATGACTTTGCCTTTTTCAAGTGGGTTTGGTATAATGCGAGCGGATTTTAATTTTCACAGTTTTAATGTGTTTGCTTTAATGATGAGGTATGATATATGAAAATAACAGTCGCCGGAGTCGGTTACGTCGGATTATCGCTGGCCGTTCTGCTGGCACAAAAGCATGAAGTAAGAGCTGTTAGTACAACGGCATACAAAGTTGACTTAATCAATTCGAACAAAGCTCCAATTCAGGACGATGAGATTGAAAGATTTTTGTCTGAGCACGCTGCAGGTCAGCGGAAATTGAATCTGGAGGCGACTCTGGACAAAGAGACTGCATATGCATGGGCAGATATGATTATTATTGCCACTCCAACTAATTATGATGACGAAAAGGACTATTTCGACACGAGTGCCGTTGAGGATGTGATAGATGTTGTTCTGAAGGTTAACCCGGAGGTTTTGATAGTCATCAAGTCCACCGTCCCTGTAGGCTATACGGATTTTGTAAGAGAAAAATACGGAATCAATAACATTCTCTTTTCGCCGGAATTTTTAAGAGAGTCACACGCTTTGTATGATAATCTCCACCCGTCGCGCATCGTAATTGGAGCATATCCAAGTCAAAGAGATGAGGCGGAAGTTTTTGCTAAACTCCTTGCAGAGGGTGCAGAAGTCGGTGCAGGTAAAAAGGATATCCCTATTCACATCTGCAATCCGACTGAAGCAGAAGCAATTAAGCTTTTTGCGAATACTTACTTGGCGATAAGGGTAGCCTATTTTAATGAGTTGGATACTTATGCACAGTTGAAGGGTCTGGATACTCAGGATATTATCACCGGCGTATGTATGGATCCGCGTATCGGGGGACATTATAATAACCCTTCATTCGGATATGGCGGTTATTGTTTGCCTAAGGACACGAAACAGCTGTTTGCTAACTATAAGGATGTGCCGCAAAACTTAATTGAGGCTTCAGTAAAGGCAAACACCACTCGTAAGAATTTTATTGCTTCGGATATTTTGCGACGAGAGCCTAATTTGGTTGGTGTGTATAGATTGACCATGAAGTCCAATTCGGACAACTTCAGAGCATCCGCCATTCAGGATATTATGAGAAGAATCAAGGGGGAGGGCGTAGAGGTTGTAATCTACGAGCCGACTCTGGAGGATGGATCGGAATTCTTGCACTCAAAGATTATGAATAATCTGGATGAATTCAAACGTATTTCAGATGTCATTGTGGCAAACAGATATGATGATTGTCTGGAGGATGTGCTGGAAAAGGTGTACACGAGAGATTTGTTTAAGAGAGATTAACAGTAGAAACCCCGCCATTTTGGCGGGGTTTCCGGGTATTTAGATGAATATTACACCGATATTCGTATCTGCGATAATATTAATCTTTTTATTCAATTGTTCTTACAGCTTGAATTCAGCTTTAGCATCAGCTAGTGCTTCGTCGAGCTTCTGGAGAACTAAGTCGATAGTTTCGTACTTCAGTACTGCAGGCGGCTCGATTCTTACTGTCTTAGCGTTAACAAGGGTACCTGCCGTCATTACCTGACGAGCAAAGAGACCCTGAGTTACCTTGTAGCCAACTTCTGCTTCTGGGAATTCCATAGCAATCAGCAGGCCTGCGCCTCTGTAGCCAACGAGAACTGTAGGATACTTTTCCATCAGCTTATCGAGACCCTTCATGATGTAGTTACCCTTCTCTTCGCAAACCTTGGAAATGTCGTTTTCGAGGACATATCTGATAGTTGCGATTGCTGCTGAACAAGCCAATGGGTTTCCACCGAAAGTAGGTGATCCGAGAATCCATGGATTTTCGAAGATCTTGCCTTCTTCGCCTGTGCCTGCACCTGACTTTTCGTAGCACCAAGGTCGGCAAATGATGCCTGTGATAGGCATGATGCCGCCGCCGAATGCCTTACCGTAAGTCATGATGTCTGGAACGATACCTTCAGCTTCAACTCTGAACAGTGATCCTGTTCTTCCCATACCTGTCTGGATTTCGTCACAGATCAGAGCCACACCGTACTTGTCACAGATTTCTCTAACCTTCTTCAGGTAGCCAGCCGGAGGGATGATAACGCCGGCTTCGCCCTGGATCGGCTCAATGATAACGCCGGCAACCTTTTCGCCCACTGTCTGAAGGTTAGCGATTGCAGCTTCCATAGCTTCCGCGTTACCGAATTCAACGTGCTGTACCTGCTGGATCATTGGAATGTAGTCTTCTCTGTAAGCACCCTTACCGCCCATTGAGATAGCACCCATGGACTTACCGTGGAATGCTCCTACAGTTGAGATATACCATCTTCCGCCTGTTGCCAGTCTGGCCAGCTTAATAGCCATTTCAACAGCTTCTGCTCCACCGTTTGTGAAGAAGCAGTACTGCAGATCTCCAGGAGTAATCATTGCTACTAACTTAGCAAGATATCCTCTCAGTGGGTCAACCAGTTCCTGTGAGTGCAGAGCATACTTGTTCAGCTGTGCCTGTACTGTCTTCAGGAGTTCCGGGTTCCTGTGTCCGCAAGTGTAGATACCGAATCCGCCGAGACAGTCGATAAACTGAACGCCGTCCAGGTCTTCAAAATGCTCTTCTGAATCTGTCCACTCAACGAAAGCAGCGTCAGTTGATACTGACTTTCTGTACTCTAACCAGCCAGGGTTAACGTTTTCGTTAAAGTTTTCGATTGATTCGTCATGAATAGCAACTTTGTCTTCAGCTGTCAATTCGTCTTTTTCAATGTAGCTGATAACTCTCTTAGCTAACTCTAATGCTGCAGCTTTGTTCATTTCAGTCATATGTTTGACCTCCTTAAATAGAAATATGAGTTTTGTCGCCACCCAAAATCGGCGGCTACCGGTATAACTTCTGACTATATTATACTCAAAAAGCGTGCCAACTAACTTGCTAACTTGTACTAACTTGTTTGTCAAT
Organism: Lentihominibacter sp.; assembly: GCA_050953465.1. Classification (GTDB taxonomy): domain Bacteria; phylum Bacillota; class Clostridia; order Peptostreptococcales; family Anaerovoracaceae; genus Lentihominibacter. The sequence goes on from JBMNMR010000002.1 coordinate 648,382, forward strand.
TAGTGAAATTGTCTGACAACTCAAGTGTTTTCAATGCTTACGGCTATTGTAAATTTTTAATGATTTTATGTATTTTTGTTTTTTGCAGAAAAAATCCGGCATTTTTTACAACTCAGCTGTAATAAAATGCCGGATATCGTCTCGTTTGTGTTACTTTTTGTATTTTTTATTCTTACATATGATACACCCCGGTTCAAATCTCAAAGTGTAAACACATGATTAGTTTGCTATATTCTGACATTCCTTAACCTCAAAGCATTAAACACCACGGATATTGAGCTGAGACTCATGCATGCCGCACCTATCATCGGGTTAAGCAATATCCCGAAGAAGGGATACAGCACCCCGGCCGCAACGGGTATGCATATAATGTTATATGCAAATGCCCAGAAAAGATTTTGCTTTATGTTCGTAATAACCGCCCTGCTGAGCCTTATCATCCTGGGAACATCGCAGAGATCATCTCTTATCAGAACCACATCTGCAGACTCAATGGCAACATCTGTGCCCGATCCTATAGCTACCCCTACATCTGCCCTGATTATGGCCGGTGCATCATTGATGCCGTCCCCAACCATGGCAACAACCGCTCCGGTTCTGCTCTGCATCTCCGCTATAACCTTATCTTTGTCTTTAGGCAAAACCTGGAAATAAACCTTATCAATCCCCACTTCCTTTCTTATGGCGTTTGCCGTTGCCTCATTGTCGCCTGTCAGCATTGTCACATCTATTCCCATGTTTCTAAGCAGTGTAACAGCATGAAGACTTGTCGGTTTAGGACCATCACGCAAGGCTACTATACCCAGCAGGTTATTTCCTTCTTCACTGTCAGTTCCCGCTTCTGCATAATAGATTACCGTCTTGCCCTGCACGGATAGTTCTCTCCCCTTTAAAATAAACCCCTCCATAGCATCAGACATGTCGCCCGTCTCATAATCGGGCAAAACTCCGCTCTCTTTGAGAAGCGCTTCGTTCCCGGCTATGCAAACCTTTCCCCTGTACAAGGCTCTGACCCCTCTGCCGGGGAGTTCTTCAAAAGCATCAACTTCCGGAAGCCTGCTGAGGTCCTTGCTCCCTTCTTTGACAATTGCCTTCGCGAGGGGATGTGTTGAATGCTGTTCAATAGTTGCCGCCAGCACTATATCAAAATCTCCTCGCACAGCAATTATATCGGTCACTTGAGGAATACCTACGGTAATGGTTCCTGTCTTATCCAGGACCACAGAGTTTATGTTGTGCGCGCACTCGAGGATTTCCGCTGATTTGATGAGAATGCCGTTTTCGGCTCCCCGTCCTGTTCCCACCATGATGGCTACCGGCGTTGCCAGCCCCAATGCACACGGGCAGGCAATTACAAGAACAGATATACCAATCATGACCGCACGAATCGCTTCCATACCAATAGCAAGCCATACCATCGTTGCCAGTACAGCTACTGCCATTACCAGGGGAACAAAAACTCCCGCAACCTCATCGGCTGTTCTGGAAATCGGAGCCCTGGAGGATCCGGCCTCGTTGACCAGCCTTATTATCTGCGAAAGGGTGCTGTCTTCACCTACCTTTGTCGCTTCAAAAACTATATGCCCTGTCATGTTTACCGTTGCGGAAATCACTTCATCCCCGACAGCCTTATCTACGGGTACACTTTCACCCGTAAGCGAGCTTTCGTCTGCCGTGGTGCTTCCTCTTATTATTATCCCGTCCACCGGAAAAACTTCTCCCGGTCTGACCGATATCATATCTCCCTTTACAATTTTCTCCGCGGGTATCTCTGTCTCGGCACCGCCGCGCAGGACAGTGGCATATTTCGGTGCCAGGTCAAGCAGCTTCTCTATAGCCGTGCCGGTCTTTCCCTTGGCTCTTGCCTCAATCCATTTACCCAGGGTAACCAACGTAAGTATCATTCCCGCCGATTCGAAATAAAGCATTATAATCGCTGCAGTTGACCCTACCGCAATCAACGTGTCCATGTTGGGATTGCCTATGAACAACATCCTGAATCCGGTCAGGAAATACTTGTAATTTATCCCTACAATGGGAACAACCAGTGCCAGCTGAATTGTGAAGTGCCAGGCATTTAAGCCCCCATCCTCCATAGACTGTATAATCAGTTCCGGCATCGGCCATGCAAACACTGTCCCCATGGCAATATAAAAAAGAGGGATTTCAAAGATGAGAGACACTATAAATCTTCTCTTCATCTCCCCTGCATGTTCTCTCGTTATTTCGCCGGGATCGTATCGCAACGCTTCATTGTCAACCTCGCAGGCTTCATAGCCTGCTTCGCTTACAGCGTGGATAATATCTCTGCCCGAGCAAACCTTTTCATCGAAGTTAACCACCATGGAATTAGTCAGCAGGTTTACTTCAGCTTTGCGAACCCCTTTTATCCCGGCTACGGTTTTTTCAATTTTCGCCGAGCAGGCCGCACACCCCATGCCCTTCAAAACATATTTCCTGTTCATGGTATTTCCTCCAACTTAATTTTATCACAGCAACCTGGTTGTTCAACACTACCTATAGAAAAAATGTGACTTTGTTTGCAATTTTTGCTGTTTATTTAACACGCATTCCCGATGATGTGTTATATATTAGATATCATTACATTTGAGGAGATTATTGATATGAGATTTTACATAGCAGACGCATTTAGCGATACACTTTTCGGCGGCAACCCGGCAGGCGTGGTTCTTCTGGAAAGCGGGCAGCCTTTCCCGAATGATGAAACCATGAGAAAAACTGCAGCAGAGCTCAGATACTCTGAGACCGCATTCATCAGGCAACTTGACGAAATGACTTTTAACATACGATATTTTACTCCTGCGGACGAGGTTGACCTTTGCGGTCACGCGACTATTGCTTCTTTCCATTGTCTGAAGGAAGCCGCTCTGGTTAAGGCGGGGAATATTTATACCAACCGTACCCTTGCCGGAAATCTGGAAATACAGATTAGTGAAGACTCCATCCTGATGGATATGGCAAATCCGCAATATCTGGGAAGCATAGATGATAAAGATGACATTTCGAGGCTCTATAATGTCATGGGGCTCGATTATGACGGAGCCGTAACACTGACGCCGCAGCTTATTTCCACCGGCCTGCCAGATATTATTATGCCCCTGGATACGCGCCGGACGCTGTCAGCAGTACGACCGGACTTTGACGCACTGACTGAGTTGTCTGTTAAGTACAACGTTGTCGGCGTTCATGCCTTTACCCTTGATACAGATGATGAAAACATTACCGCTCACTGCCGTAACTTCGCACCGCTTTATGATATAGATGAGGAAGCTGCTACAGGCACCTCCAGCGGGGCTCTGACCTATTATCTGGTACAAAACAGAATCTGTGATAAGAATGCCGATTGTCTCTTCATCCAGGGCGAAGCCATGGGAAGACCTTCGGTCATCAGATCCCGTGTAACAGAGGGAAAATTCATAAAAGTCGGCGGCAGTGCGGTGATTCTCGCTGAGGGCAAAATAAACATCTGATAAAATAGCAAGAAAGTTAATATTACACTCTTCTATTGAAGACAAATTCCTTCCTAAAAGTACTTATTTGTCTTCTTTATTTTTTTATGTTCCTTCTCCTCACAAATCGTTGACAACAGCCCTGTAAAAAAGGTATTCTTTCCCTGCATGTTAATTTATTAACATTCACTTATACCAAATTATCCATTATTAATGTATGAAAGGAGTCATCATGTGTGACAATTGTCTTGATGCTATCATCGCTAAGCACAAAGGCTCCCGCGGAGCACTTATCCCTGTTCTTCACGAAGCCCAGGAAGTGTACGGCTATCTGCCGTTGGAAGTACAGCGGGAAATAGCTGAACAGCTGGACATTCCGCTTGCGGAAGTTTATGGAGTTGTAAGTTTCTACACTCAGTTTTCTATCAACCCTAAGGGAAAATACAAGATTAACATCTGTATGGGAACAGCATGCTATGTTAAAGGGGCTAACGACATCCTCGACAAGTTTAAGGAAGAGCTTGGGATCGAAGTCGGCGAGTGTACAGAGGACGGCCTCTTTTCTCTGGATGCCTGCAGATGCATCGGCGCATGCGGTCTGGCCCCGGTTGTAACTATAAACGAAGAGGTTTTTGGCAAGCTGGTTACCGACGATGTTGACGCTATTATCGAACAGTTCAACACCCGCGAACAGGGTGCTGATGCATAGGAGGTGAGATGAATGTATAAAACAATTGATGAAATAGACGCTATAAGAGCAAAGAAGCGTGAAGATTTAATGATTCGTCTCGATCCCAAAACTCAGCCGACTGCCGAAGGCGGCAGAATGCACATTATGGTCTGTGCAGGTACCGGTTGTACCTCCTCAAACTCAATTCAGATTATTGAGGGGCTCGAAAAGAGAATTTCTGATGCAGGAATGCAGGATGAAGTTAAGATCATGAAAACAGGCTGCTTCGGGCTTTGTGCTCAGGGACCTATACTGATGGTTTACCCGGATCACGTAATGTATACTCTCGTATCTCCTGATGATGTTGACGAAATCTTCGAAAGCCATGTTAAAGGCGGCAAGCCGGTTATGAGACTGGTTGCCGGGGAAGAAGATGCGGCAGAAATAGCAAACGCCATGGAAGAGATTGACTTCTTCTCAAAACAGATGAGAGTTGCTTTGAGAAACTGCGGAGCTATCGACCCTGAAGATATAGACGAGTATATTGCACGTGATGGATACCTGGCTCTGGAGAAGTGTATCACAGGAATGGAGCCGGAAGATGTTATAGATTTAATCAAGGACTCTCAGCTCAGGGGGCGTGGCGGCGCCGGCTTCTCTACAGGTATAAAGTGGAGTTTTGCTGCTGCACAACAGGTCGCGGAGAAATACGTTTGCTGTAACGCTGACGAAGGTGACCCGGGTGCATTTATGGACAGATCCGTCCTGGAAGGTGACCCCCATTCTATAATAGAAGCAATGGCCATAGCCGGCTATGCAATCGGAGCGAGCCAAGGCTACATTTATGTAAGAGCAGAATATCCTATCGCCGTGGAAAGGCTTGAAATAGCCATTAATCAGGCTTATGAGTACGGCCTCCTGGGCGATAATGTGCTCGGCAAAGGCTGGAAATTCGACCTGGAACTGAGACTGGGTGCCGGTGCATTCGTATGCGGCGAAGAAACTGCACTCATGACTTCCGTTGAGGGGCAGCGCGGCGAACCAAAACCCCGTCCGCCATTCCCCGCAATAAAAGGTCTCTTCGGACAACCAACTATTCTCAACAACGTTGAGACTTATGCCAACGTTCCCGTTATTATTCTCAAAGGTGCGGAATGGTTCAAGGGGATAGGCACCGAGAAGTCAAAAGGAACAAAGGTATTCGCGGTAGGCGGTAAAATTAAAAATACCGGGCTCGTGGAAATTCCTATGGGAACAACTCTCCGCGAAATCATCTATGATATCGGCGGCGGAATTCCTGACGGCAAAACCTTCAAGGCTGCCCAGACCGGCGGGCCGTCAGGCGGATGCATTCCTGCAAGCGAGCTGGATACTCCAATAGATTATGACAACCTTCTGGCGCTGGGGTCAATGATGGGCTCCGGCGGTCTCATCGTCATGGACGAAGATACATGCATGGTTGACCTGGCTAAATTCTTCCTGGAGTTCACCGTTGATGAAAGCTGCGGCAAATGCCCCCCTTGCAGGATAGGCACCAAGAGAATGCTTGAAATCGTAACAAGAATAACGGAAGGCAAAGGTTCTCCTGAGGATCTGGACAGACTGGAAATTCTGGCAAGAAATATCAAGAATGCTGCTCTCTGCGGTCTCGGACAGACAGCTCCGAACCCGGTTCTCTCAACAATGAAATACTTCAGAGACGAGTATATGGAACATGTTGTGGAAAAGAAGTGTCCTGCCGGCGTATGTAAATCTATGGTCAGATTCATTATCGCCGCTGACACTTGTAAGAGCTGCAGTATCTGCAAGAAGAACTGCCCTGCCGATGCAATTTCAGGCGACAAAAACACTCCATTCGTTATCGATCAGGATAAATGCGTTAAGTGTGGCATTTGTATGGAAAAATGTCCGTTCAAATCCATCCTTAAGAATGCGTAAGAAGGAGGCAAGTTCAAATGAAAAAAGTAAATATAAAAATAGATGGTATCCAGATTTATGTGCCCGAAAACTACACAATTCTGGAAGCTGCCAAGGAAGTCGGCATCAATATTCCTACCCTTTGCTTCCTCAAGGACGTGAATGAAGTGGGTTGCTGCAGAATGTGTATCGTTGAGGTTAAAGGAACAAGGGCACTTCAGGCAGCCTGCGTTTATCCCGTTTCCGAAGGAATGGAAGTATACACTCACACGCCTAAGGTAATGGAAGCTAGAAAGGTTAACCTGGAACTGATTCTTTCCAACCATAACGCCAGGTGCCAGACCTGTTCCAGGAGCATGTCCGACTGTGAACTCATGGCTCTGGCCAACAAATTAAATGTTGACGATGTACGTTTCGAAGGCGAAAGTGACGAAAAGCTTCCTTTCGATATCGGTCCGTCAATCGTAAGAGACCCCAACAAGTGTATCCTCTGCAGACGCTGCGTAAGTGCATGTAAAACCATACAGACCGTAAGCGTTATCGATCTGGTTAACAGAGGCTTTAACACTCAGATTGGTTCTCCTTTCGGTATTCCTCTTTCTGAAACACCATGTGTCAACTGCGGACAGTGTATCAACTACTGCCCTGTAGGCGCGCTGAAAGAAACCAGTGATATCGATAAGGTCTGGGAAGCTATATATAATCCGGACAAGTATGTGATAGCACAAACGGCACCGGCTGTAAGAGTGGCATTGGGCGAGGATTTCAATATGCCTATCGGAACAGCGGTAACGGGAAAGATGGTAACAGCTTTGAAAATGCTGGGCTTTGATCAGGTTTTCGATACCGATACGGCTGCTGACCTTACTATTATGGAGGAAGGTACCGAACTTATCGACAGAATCAGGGGAGGCGGAAAGTTACCGATGATCACGTCCTGTTCACCGGGATGGATAAAGTTCTGTGAACATAATTATCCTGAGTTCCTGGACAATCTGTCATCATGCAAATCCCCGCATCAGATGTTCGGTGCGGTCCTGAAGTCATATTATGCCGAAAAAAACGGCATTGATCCTGAAAAGATTGTCGTTGTTTCCGTAATGCCATGCACCGCTAAAAAGTTCGAAGCTGCCAGACCGGAAATGTCGGTTGACGGTCTGCCGGATGTGGATATTGTGATTACCACAAGGGAACTCAGCAATATGATTTATGATGTGGGTATAGACTTCCCTGCTCTCGGAGACACGGAATTTGATAACCCATTCGGAGCCGGTTCGGGTGCGGGTCTGATCTTCGGAGCGACAGGCGGAGTTATGGAAGCAGCACTCAGAACTGTTGCGGATCTGCTGACTGACAGCTCCGCAGATAACTTCGAATATGAAGATGTTCGCGGTCTGGAAGGAATCAAAATCGCAACAGTTGAAATTGCCGATCTAAAACTGAGAGCTGCTGTTGCTCACGGTCTCGGTAATGCCCGCAAACTTCTGGATGCCATAAAAGCCGGAGAACACTTTGACTTCATTGAGATTATGGCATGCCCGGGCGGCTGTGTAAACGGCGGCGGGCAGCCGCTGCAGCTATCGGAAGTACGCTCATGGGTTGATGTGAGAGAAGAAAGAGCCAAGGCTCTCTATAAAGAGGACCGCAACTCCTTCATCAGAAAATCCTATAACAACCCTGCAATCAAAAAGCTCTACAAGGAGTATCTGGGAATGGCAGGAGGAAGCAAGGCACACCAGCTGCTCCACACCCATTACGAAGAGCGGGCCAACTATAAATAAACCATACCTTAAAAAACGCCGGTCAACTGACCGGCGTCCTTTTTTATTGAGATAGATTATTTATACCCTTTCCTCCACATCAGGCATATAGATAAACTGTTCTTTATAGTGTGTATGCAGCAGTTTGTGAGCAATCGGTCCGTTAGGATCCTTCAGGTACTCGTCATACAGAGCCTGAACCTCTTTGTTTTTATGAGATTTTCTCTCCGGCAGACGCTTGTCTTCTGCGTAGAGAGCCTTCGCACGTTCTTCACGAGGATTCTTGTCCATCCGCTCCTTGGCGGAAACGTGAGGTTGTCCGCCACCGTGTACGCATCCGCCCGGACATGCCATTACTTCAAGGAAGTGAAGATCCAGCTTACCGGCTCTCAGTTCTTCCAGAACTTTCTCGGCCGCACCGATGCTGCTGACTACTCCCACTTTGACAGCCACATCCTTGCCCCCTATAGGAACAGTAACGGTTGCCTGCTTGAAAGAGTCGATTCCGCGAACATCTTTGTATTCAATGTCATCCAGGTCTTCGCCCGTAAGGACATCTGCTACTGTACGCAGAGCCGCCTCCATAACTCCGCCTGTCGCTCCGAAGATAACTCCCGCACCGGTATATTCACCGAGAATAGGATCGGGATTTTCTTCCGGCAGCTTATCAAACACGATTCGGGCTTCCGAAATCATCTTCGCCAGCTCTCTTGTAGTCAGAACATAGTCAACGTCTCTGTGTCCGTCAACCTGCATCTCCGGTCTCGCACATTCAGCCTTTTTCGCCGTGCACGGCATAACCGACACCACGACTATATCCTTTGGATCAATATCCGCCTTATTGGCGTAGTAGGACTTAACAACCGCACCGAACATCTGCTGCGGTGATTTGCATGATGACAGATTGTCCAGGAAATCCGGATAGTATATTTCACAGTACTTGATCCAGCCCGGCGAGCAGGATGTAATCATAGGAAGCGTTCCGCCGTTCTTTACTCTGTTGATGAACTCATGACCTTCCTCAATAATCGTCAGGTCTGCAGAGAAGTTGGTGTCAAACACCTTGTCAAATCCTATTCTCTTGAGCGCCGCAACCATCTTTCCCGTTACCGCTTCTCCCATAGGTACGCCGAAACTTTCACCTAAAGCTGCCCTTACCGCAGGTGCCGTCTGTACAACAACAAACTTCTTCGGATCTTCTATAGCAGCCCATACATCCTTGATGTGTTCCTTTTCCCTTAGAGCAGCAACCGGACATACGTTGATGCACTGTCCGCAATAGATGCAGTCGCTGTCTTTGATGCTGTAGCCGAATCCCGGTGCAACCTTGGTGTTTACTCCGCGATGTACGAATTCGAGCACCGAAAGGTTTTGCAGCTTGGCACATGCACTTACGCAGCGTCCGCACAGAATACACTTGGATGAATCTCTGATTATTGAAGGTGACAGGTCGTCAATGCATACCTCTCTGGTTTCGCCGTCAAATCTCTCCATGTCGATGCCCATCTCGTGACACAGTGTCTGCAGTTCGCAGGTCTGATTTCTCGCACAGGTCAGGCATTCTCTGTTGTGATTAGCCAGAATCAGCTCCAGGTTCATCTTTACGGCCTTACGGACGCGCTGGGTGTTTGTTCTTACATTCATGCCGTCTTCTACCTGCAGTACACAGGACGCCGGCAGATTCCTCATGGGTCTGCCGTTAATGTCCACCTCGCAAATACATAGTCTGCATGCGGCAACCTCATTTATATCCTTCAGATAGCAAAGAGTAGGAATGTCAATTCCGGCTTCTTTTGCTGCCTGCAGTACGGTATAATCTTCAGGTACGGAAACCGTAATGCCATTGATGGTAACGTTTACTTTTTTCTTAGCCATTTCTTGTACACTCCTTTCTTTAGTATTTGATTATTGAACCGAACTTGCATACTGTGAGACAGGTTCCGCAGCGGGTACACTTATCCATGTCGATAATATGAAGTTCCTTGGTTTTGCCTGTAATTGCCTGAACAGGACACATACGTGCACATAAGGTACATCCGCGGCAATCATCCTTGATTTCAAAGGTTAGAAGCGGTTTGCAGACCTTGGCCGGGCATCTCTTGTCCACGACATGCGCTTCGTACTCCTCCTTAAAGCACTTCAAAGTCGAGAGGACAGGGTTCGGTGCCGTCTGTCCCAGTCCGCAGAGGGAAGTACCTTTGATGTTTTCTGCCAGATCTTCCAGCTTCTCCAGATCTTCAGGCTCCGCCGAACCGTCCGTAATCTTGCCAAGTACCTCGTGAAGTCTCTTCGTTCCCTCACGGCATGGTACACATTTGCCGCAGCTTTCATCAACTGTAAAGTCCAGGAAGAATCTGGCTATATCCACCATGCAGTTGTCCTCATCCATGACTACCAGTCCGCCGGAACCCATCATTGATCCGATGGCTACAAGGTTGTCAAAGTCAATAGGAATATCTAGGTTTTCGTCTGTTATACATCCGCCTGAAGGTCCGCCGGTCTGTACCGCCTTGAATTCCTTATCATCAGGGATTCCCTCCCCTATTTCGTATATTACCTCACGAAGCGTTACGCCCATAGGAATCTCTATGAGACCTGTCTGGTTTATTTTGCCGCCTAATGCAAAGACTTTTGTCCCCGGTGATTTGTCGGTACCGAATCCTCTGAACCAATCGGCTCCGTTCAGAATAATTTGCGGTACGTTGGCCAGTGTTTCAACATTGTTGATGCAAGTCGGCTTATTCCACAGTCCCTTGTTGGCAGGGAACGGTGGTTTGTTTCTGGACATGCCGCGCTTACCTTCGAGAGATGCTATAAGGGCCGTCTCTTCTCCGCAAACGAAAGCTCCCGCACCCAGTCTGATGTCAATATCAAAGGTAAATCTGGAGCCAAGAATGTTCTTGCCTATGAGCCCCATCTCTTTCGCCTGATTAATTGCCGTATGCAGTCTCTGAACCGCCACGGGGTATTCTGCACGCACGTATATGTATCCCTTTGTTGCCCCTATAGCGTAACCGCCTATAGCCATGGCTTCAATAACGGCATGAGGGTCGCCTTCGAGAACCGATCTGTCCATAAATGCTCCCGGGTCCCCCTCATCGGCATTGCATACTATATATTTCTGATCCGCCTTATTAGGTGCCGCGAAGCTCCACTTCATCCCTGTCGAAAATCCGCCTCCTCCTCTTCCGCGCAGATTGGACTCCTTCATCACTTCTATTACTTCTTCCGGACTCATCTCCAGAACGGCCTTTGCCAGTGCCTGATAACCGTCTTTGGCGATGTATTCCCTGATGTCTTCCGGATTAATTTCTCCGCAGTTCTTCAGGACGACTCTCTTCTGCTTCTGATAGAAGTTTTGCTCGCTGAGAGTCTTAAACTCGCCGTCGATAGTGTATTTGACAACCGGGTCTCCCGCAAAAATATGCTTGTACATAATTTCCCCGGCTATTTCAGGAGTTACATTTACATAGGTTACTCTTTTCTTGCCCGGTTGTACCACTTCAACAATGGGCTCATAGGAGCACATCCCCGCACAACCGCAAGGGATAATCTTCACATTATCCATGTCTTCTTTTTCCGCCAATTCCGCTTCCATAGCTTCCATGACGCCTTTGGCCCCTGCCGAAATACCGCAGGTTCCCATGCCGACGAGAATTCGGATATTATCATCCACACCCTGTGCGGCAATGACTTCTTCCTTAATGTTCTTCAAAGTTTCCGGTGTTGTCTTCGCCATTTATTCCACCTCACTTTCAAGTTCTTCTTCCAGTTCCGTTTCAAGATAATATTTTTCCAGAATGTCAGGAATATTCTGCATATCATAGAGATTAGCATAAACATCATCGTCTATCATCATAACCGGAGCCAGCGAACAGCAACCCAGGCATCTGGTTGCATCCAGCGTGAACATGCCGTCATCACTGATTCCGCCAACTTCAACTTCCAGATGTTGCTGAATAGCCTCCACAATGGCCTGCGCTCCCTTAACATAACATGCCGTGCCCAGACACACCGATATTCGGTGCTTGCCCTGCTTCGTCAGATTGAACTGACTGTAGAATGTACTTATTCCGTACAGCTCTCCTACCGATACATTGTCAAGATACAGTGAAATCCACTTCTGCACCTCCAGTGGAACATATCCGAATAATCTCTGTGCCTCCTGAAGAACCAGAATGTTGATGCCATCCTGATCCCGGATGGAATCAATGTACTCTCTCAGCTCTTCATACCTTGGATCATTCGGGCTGATGCATTCTGCACACTTGCTCTTGCCTTCATTTCCCATGCTTATGCACGTCTCCTTTCTCACAATAAATTAAGCAGCTAATTGTATACTAATTGTATGATGTATACAGTTACTCGCCTATCATATCAACAAACCTGTTATAAAACCACCGTTTTGCTTAAAAGAAAAAGGAGGTAAGATAAAGAATGATTCATTTTTGCATTATTCCTTGTCTTATCTCCCTGCCCTTTTGTTTTTTGTATTAATGGCGCTTACTGCCACCCGCAACATTGGCTCTGGTATCTGCCTTGGCAAGCGCCTCGCGTGCCTGAATCAGATGCTCTTCCGGGGCTGTCTCTTCGTTCTTTACAAGCCAGTCCTCGGCCTTGGCCTTTTCACTGAGAACTCTCTCCATGTCAATATCCTCAGCCCATTCAGCGGCATCGGTGTAGATCATAATGGTGTCCTTAACCTCAATAAACCCGCCTGAAACGGCCGCAACCTTCCAGGTATTTTTGCCGGCTCCGTGCTCTTGAATCCAGAGTTCCCCTATTGCCAGGAGTTTACATGCCCAGGAGTGCCCTGCCATGAAACCCTCATCTCCTTCAAGTGTGGTCACAATAACCAGATCTACTTCTCCCTGGTAGAACAACTTGGATGGAGTTATCACTTCTAATTTCACACTGTTCGTTGCCATAACAATTACCTGTATCTACTTCTTGCTTGCTTCGTATTTATTAACTACTTCATCTATGCCACCTGCAAAGAGGAACATCTGCTCAGGAATTTCGTCATGTCTTCCTTCAAGTATTTCTTTGAAGCTTCGAATGGTCTCCTTAAGAGGCAGGTACTTGCCCTCCATACCTGTAAACTGCGAAGCCACGCTGAACGGCTGTGACAGAAATCTTTGGATTTTTCTCGCTCTGTTTACGAGGAGTTTATCCTCGTCGCTCAACTCGTCCATACCCAGTATTGCGATTATATCCTGAAGCTCCTTGTATCTCTGGAGCACTTCCTGCACACCTCTGGCGGTGTTATAATGTTCTTCCCCCAGAACCAGAGGATCCATTATTCTGGATGTTGAATCCAGCGGATCCACCGCCGGATAGATTCCCAGCTCGGTGATAGCCCTGGAAAGAACCGTGGTTGCATCCAGATGAGCGAATGTGGTTGCCGGAGCAGGGTCGGTCAGGTCGTCGGCCGGTACATATATTGCCTGAACGGATGTAATCGAGCCCTTATTTGTGGATGTAATTCTTTCCTGCAGAGCACCCATCTCCGTAGCCAGAGTTGGCTGATAGCCTACTGCTGCAGGAACTCGTCCCAGCAGCGCCGACACTTCGGAGCCTGCCTGAGTGAATCTGAAAATGTTGTCGATAAACAGAAGCACATCCTGTTTCTCTTCATCCCTGAAATACTCAGCCATGGTGAGTCCCGTCAAGCCTACTCTCATTCTGGCTCCCGGCGGCTCATTCATCTGTCCGAATACCAGGGCGGTCTTATCGATAACTCCCGACTCAATCATTTCATAGTACAGATCGTTACCTTCCCTTGTTCTCTCGCCTACACCTGCGAATACGGAAATGCCTCCGTGCTCTATGGCAATATTGCTGATGAGCTCCTGAATAAGTACGGTCTTACCTACACCGGCCCCTCCGAACAAGCCTACCTTACCACCTCTGGTATATGGTGCAATCAGGTCAATTACTTTTATTCCCGTTTCAAAAATCTGTGAAGAAGTATCCTGTTCCTCAAAGCTCGGTGCCGCCCTGTGAATGGAGGCTTTCATCTCCGTCTCTATTGCCGGTTTATCATCAATCGGCTCTCCCAGAACATTGAACATTCTGCCAAGAACCTCCTTGCCCACAGAGATTGTAATAGGAGCACCTGTATCCGTCGCTTCCATTCCTCTCTGCAAACCATCCGTAGATGAAAGTGCTACGCATCTGGCGACATCATCGCCCATATGCTGAGCAACCTCCGTTACTATGCGCCTGCCGTCAAGTATAACCTCCACCGCATTCATCAGTTCGGGCATTTCATCTTCTTTGAACTTTATATCAATTACAGGTCCTATAATCTGATGTATTTTTCCTTTGTTCATGTTTGCCTCCTGTAAGCCTTCCTTACTCACGAGCTTTAGCTCTGTGCTTCGGAACCGGCAACAATTTCAATAATTTCATCCGTAATAGCCGACTGTCTCGCCCTGTTATAGTTCAGGTTCAGACTATCCAGCATCTCTCTGGCGTTGTCTGTTGCACTTTCCATCGCCATTCTTCTGGCTGCATGCTCACATGTAGCCGACTCAACAACCGCCGAAAATATTTTCATCTCAACATATTTGGGAATCAGATAGTTAAATACCTCTTCTGCAGAGGGCTCGTATTCAACATACTTGTAGTCCTTCAATATATCCGGATCGCTCTCTATCTTGAAAGGAAGCAGAATTTCATTTCTCACTTCCTGCTCCATAGCACTTATGAAAGCCGTATAAATCAGCACAACCTCATCAATTTCCTTATTATTATACATCTCGATAATAGGTCTCGAAAGCTCCTTGGTTTCCAGGAAGGAAATACTTTCCGGCGGTGCCAGATAAGAACTTTTTATGTTGTACCCGCGCTTCTCAAAATACTCTTTGCCTTTCCCCCCTATAGCCACGATTACCGGAGGTTCCCAGTCAGCATCAAAATCTTTCTGAGCCTCTTTGATGATGTTATTGTTAAACCCTCCGCAAAGGCCTCTGCCGCTGGTTACAACAATATATGCTGTGGTCTTGATTTCTCTGTTCCCTTCCAGATATTCCTGAGGAACTTCTTGACTGGAGTTGAAAAGTTCGCCTATGGTATTGGTGATGAAATATGAGTTCCTGTTGGTCTTTTCAAAGATGGCTTTTGCTTTTCGCAGTTTTCCCGCCGACACCAGCTTCATGGAGTTGGTGATACGTTCCGTACTGGAAACCGACCTGATCCTTCTTTTGATATCCTGAATGGACTCCTTTGCCATATAGTCTCACCTCTCTTATTCTTCCGGCTCCTCAGGTTCTTCGTCAGGGCGAAGAAGCTTAACATCAATTGCTCTCAGGAACTTGTCCTTATATCCTTCGATCGCCTTCTTGAGCAGCTCCTCCGTCTCTTCCGTCAGCTTGCTCTGTTTCTTTATGTCGGTTAAAATCTCCGGATAGGTTGAAATGACAAATTCGCTGAACCCCTTCTCAAAGTCCTTGACATTATGCACGCCAATTTCATCAAGGTAGTGATTAATCGCAGCATAGATAATAACTACCTGCAGCTCAACCGGAACCGGACTGTACTGCGGCTGCTTCAGGATTTCCATAAGAACCTGTCCGTGCTCCAGACGAGCCTTGGTATCCGCATCCAGATCTGAACCGAACTGGGAGAAGCTGGCCAGCTCTCTGTACTGAGCCAGTTCCAGTTTAATCTTGCTGGCAACCTGTTTCATCGCCTTAATCTGAGCATTTCCTCCTACTCTCGATACGGAGATACCGGCATTAACCGCAGGTCTCTGTCCCGAGAAGAAAAGCTCACCTTCCAGGTATATCTGTCCATCCGTGATGGAAATAACATTAGTTGGGATATACGCCGACACATCGCCCGCCTGAGTTTCGATAATAGGCAGTGCAGTCAGCGAACCCCCACCCATCTCATCACTTAGCTTGGCAGCTCTCTCCAGAAGCCTGGAGTGAAGATAGAATACGTCTCCCGGATAAGCCTCACGTCCCGGTGGTCTTCTGAGCAGCAGGGACATTGCACGATATGCCACTGCATGTTTGGACAGGTCATCATATATTATCAGAACGTGTTTGCCCTGATGCATGAAATGCTCACCCATGGCACATCCGGCATATGGTGCGATATACTGTAACGGTGCCGCCTCGGATGCCGTCGCACTTACGATGATTGTGTAATCCATGGCACCCTTCTCTTCCAGAGTATGCGTGAGTTGAGCAACCGTGGATGCTTTCTGTCCGATTGCAACATAGATGCAAATTACATCTTCTCCCTTCTGGTTAATGATTGTATCTATGGCAATTGCGGTTTTGCCCGTCTGCCTGTCCCCTATAATGAGCTCTCTCTGTCCTCTTCCTATAGGAATCATTGAGTCAATAGCCTTGATTCCCGTCTGCAAAGGCTGGTGAACCGATCTCCTCAAAAGTACCCCGGGAGCCAGATTTTCGACAGGTCTTCTGTCTTCCGCCTGAATCGGTCCCTTGTTGTCCATCGGCTGACCCAGAGCATTTACTACTCTTCCTATCAATGCCTCACCAACAGGAACTTCAACAACAGCTCCCGTCGGCCTGACAATGTCGCCTTCCTTTATCTCTCTGTCAGAGCCTAGTATTACGGCACCAACATTGTCTTCTTCCAGGTTCTGTGCCATACCGTAAGTATTCTCCCCGAACTGCAGCAGTTCTCCCGCCATGCATTTCTCAAGACCGTATACTCTGGCTATTCCGTCGCCAACCTGAATTACTATACCGAAATCAGAAACGTCCAGCTTGCTTTTATAATTTTTTATCTGTTCTTTTATAACCGAACTTATTTCTTCAGGTCTTAAATTCATACTTATTCCCCCCTAGGATTTTTTCATCTGACTCGCAAGCTCGTCAAGTTTCTTTCTGTATGACGCATCAACAATCTTGCCTTCAACAAGAATTTTGATGCCTGCCAACAGCTTGGGATCTATTTCATTAGTCAGCTTCACTTTAGTCCGCAAAAGCTTCGAAGCTCCTTCCTCCAGCCGGGTGAGCTTCTCCTCACTGAGAGGAACAACAGAGTAAACCGTTCCGTAGGAAACACCCTCTTCCTTCTCTATGAGTTCCTTGTAGACTTTAATGATTCCCTCGAAGTTCATGGTTCTTCGTTTATCCACGAGAATGTAAAGGAAATTCAGCAGCTCATCACAAATCTTTCCTTCAAAAATTGCTCTGAGAACCTTTTTCTTCTCGTCTGCGGATATTGCCGGATAGTTAATGAATGCATGCAAATCCGGTTCCGCCTTAATCAGTTCCAGAACCTGATATGCTTCGTTCAGAATCAATTTTTTCTTATCTGTATCCTCGGCCGCACCCATAAGTGCCGAACCATAGGTCAGTTCAATTGTTAACTCTGCCATTCTGCGTTCCCCGCATTCCTGATTATATCGTCAACAATGGCCTCATGACCCGTGCTTTCGACTTCTCTTTCAACAATTTGCTCGGCAGCCATCAGCGCCAGACTTGCGATTTCCTTTCGCATTTCATCCATAGCCTTAGCCTGTTCCAGCTTGATGATTCTCTCCCCTTTGGCGATGATTTCGCTTGCCTGCTGCCGCGCTTCTTCAATGATAATCTGAGCCTGAACATCAGCCTGCTGTTTGGAGGCTTTGATTATTTCTCTGCCCTCTTCTTCCAGATTGGCTATGCGCTTGCTGTAATTTGCCATCTTCTCGTCCGCACGCTTGTTCATAGCTTCAGCACTGTCTATGGCATCCTTAACGGCATTGGCTCTGTCGTCCATGAATTTCTTGATTTTTTCCCAGAAGAACTTTCTGAGTATGAGGTATAGGATGAATACATTGACCAGGAGCATCACCGATGTCCAGTTAAACTCAATCAACCCTGTATGAAATTCCATACTCTTCCTCCTTCCTTAAATCAATCTGGCAATAATGCATCTACATTATAGCAGCGGATTGGCAAACAGCAGCAGGATTGAAATAATCAACGCGAAGATACCTGCCGTTTCCGTAAGTGCTACACCGATAAGCATCAGCTTAAGCAATGTCCCCTGTGCTTCCGGCTGACGTGCGGTACTCTCAACTGTTTTTCCTGCGTTGAAACCGATTCCGATCCCCACACCCATCATCGCTAACATTGCCAGACCTGCTCCAAGTGCCGAGAAAGCAGCGATTAAATCTGCACCTGTAATTCCTGTCATCTCATTGTCCTCCTTAATATTGAAATTCTTTATTTAAATCTTTAGTTGTTTTATATCCTTATTCCTCTCTGCTTGGGTGTCTGCCGTTGTCAATGAAGACCATAGTAAGCATGCAAAAGACATACGACTGCAATATAGGTTCAAACATGTCAAACCACAAGGCTAACGGCAATGGCAGTGCAATCTGCAGAAACGGAATAGGAATCAGTGCTGCGGACAGATTTTCCAAAGCGCCGTATATCAGCGTCATTACTATCACTCCCGCCAGGATATTGCCGAAGATTCGGCACGCCAGTGTAACCGGAAAAATGCAGTCACTGATGATATTCAGCGGCCACATGAAGGCGTACGGCGATGCCAATTCTTTCATATATCCCGGGAAGGTCTGTACCTTTACCGCATTGTAGTGAATCAGTACGAAGGTAACCAGGGCCAGCGGCACAGTGCAGTTGAGATCTGCTGTTATCGGTCTCATATGAATAAGCCCCAGCATACTGCCCAGCCCCAGGAACACGATGAGAGTTCCTATGTACGGCGTAAATTTCTCACTGACATCTCCCATGACACCCTTGACAAAATTGTACATAAAGCCTACAAGCAGCTCTCCCACATTCTGAGCTCCTCTGGGGATTTTCTGCATATTTCTAGTTGCGAAAAAAGCAAAAACCAAAATTGCCAGGCTGACCAGCCAGGCGAAACACACGGTTTCGGTTACATCAACAGGCCCTATTGAAAATATTACTCGTGGTCCAAAGTCCATGCTGTCACCTCCTACCAGTTATCTTCCTCCTCGTCATAGACGGACAGGTCATTCCACTCCTTCGGTTCTGTCCAGTCATTGAGAGGGTTTCCCTTTTTCTTGAAAAATTTATATACTATTCCATAGAGGAACATGATTCCAAAATGAATTGTTAAGAAACCGCATCCGCATCCAACTGCACAGACCAGACTAAGTCTGATACATATAAAAAAGACAACACCGTGAAGAATCAATGCGAAGAAATATCCTAAAACGACAATCGTTCCGGTTCTCGTTTCCACCAGTGACTCACCGGATTTCACAAGCAGGATAAAACCAAAAATCGCAACGGCTGTTCCCATGGCAAGCCCTAAAGGAAACATAACTACGGGACCGATTACGAAAAGAGAAATCACTTCTGCCAGCACAGCCATAACCAGTGCCCAGATAATTATCTCATTTCTGAATTCTTTTAGTCCTTCCGTAAGAGTCTTCATAACTGTTTTAATTATACACCTTTTTGCTGTCGTTTCAACCTTTCTGTTTTAATTAAAAAAATATCAACCCCGGTGTTTCCAAGGCTGTAGGCTCTTTTTAAATTATTTGTATTTGTTGTATTTGTAGTCTTTATCCGACAAATCCTCCCTCAGGATTCTTCTTCCTTTCAGCTGTATTTTGTTTCTTCCCGTATCTGTAAGGATTACTCCCACAATTATAATTGCTATTATGGCCAGACCCAGGCACTCAACATACAGTCCCCTACTGTAGAGGATTGCCACTATTCCCATGATTCCGCTCACACTGTACATGAGCATAACCGCACGACGCTGACCGAATCCTGCCTTGATTATTCTGTGGTGAAGGTGCTCTTTATCTGCCATTACAATGGACTGTCCTCTTCTGGTCCTCCTTATAATCGCCATTGCCGTATCCAGAATCGGCAGACCCAGAACCAGTGCAGGAATAACGACAACCACCACAGTCGCACTCTTTACCGTTCCTATAATCGAGAGTGCCGCTATGGCGAAGCCCAGAAGCTGCGAGCCCCCATCACCCATGAATATCTTCGCAGGGTGATAATTAAAAGGCAGGAAGCCAATCGCGGCTCCTGCGACTATCATCATGCCGATTGTCGTGATATATTCTCCGTGTATGTAGGAAACATATGCTATGCAGAGAGCCGAAATTACCGATATTCCGGCTGCCAGGCCGTCCAGACCATCAATAAGGTTAAGAGCATTTGTGATTCCTACCAGCCAGATAATTGTGATTATATAGCATGCTGCCATGCCGAACATCATATTTCCTTCGCCAAAATAGTTAGTAATAAATTCTATCCTGAGACCCATGGCAAAGGTGACCGTCGCACACAAAACCTGTCCCGCCATTTTAAAAACAGGTCTGGTATTCTTCAGGTCGTCTATCACTCCCATTATATAGATCAGGGTGCAGCCCACCATGACTGCAGCGATTTCCTTATCGCCGACAGCAAACACAGCCAATGCCGCCATGATCCCTATATACATGGATATGCCTCCGAATCTCGGCATAGGCTTGTTGTGTACTCTTCGGTTGTCTTTAGGTATGTCCATTGCACCTATCTTCGGGGCAATCAAGATAGCAAAAGGCGTACATGCCGCCGCTATGATTCCCGCCATGACGAATGGTGCCCACAGGTCAAAACTTGTTGCCGTCAAATCAAATCTCCCTTACCAGTCTTCATCGAGCATGACTATACGGATGCCCGCTTCTCTCAGAATTTCAACTGCCAGTTCGTCCGGATATCCTTCCCTTACAACGATTCTGCTGATACCTGCATTTATTATCATCTTCGCACAGATCACACAGGGCTGATGGGTAATGTATATGACCGCACCCTCAATGCTCTGCCCCAGAGTTGCCGCCTGAATGATGGCATTCTGTTCCGCATGAAGCGCCCTGCAAAGTTCGTGCTTTTCACCTGGGGGAACGCCTTTTGCAATTCTCAGGCACCCATCGTCTCTCTCCCCGCAGTGATCCAGACCTCTCGGCGCACCGTTATATCCGGTTGCAACTATATGCTTATCCTTGACGATTACAGCCCCCACCTGCCTTCTCAGGCATGTGGATCTCTTTGCCGTGACCGCCGCCATTTCCATGAAATATTCATCCCAGCTTGGTCTTCTTTCCATAGTTTTTCTCCTAATAGTAAACCTCTGCCAGATACAGTCCGTTGGGTGGCGCAGTATGCCCCGCAACCCTTCTGTCGGCCGCTTCAATAACTTGTTTCATGTCTCCAGGAGCTCGCTTCCCCTGTCCTGTTTCCACAAGGGTCCCCGTTATTATCCTTACCATGTTGTACAGGAATCCATCACCTTCAATGCTGAACTCGATCCCCTCCGAATCCGACCTTATGCCGGCATTAAATATCGTTCTGACGGAGGTTTCGCGTGGATTCCCTCCCGATGCCTCAAAGGACTTGAAATCGTGGGTTCCTATCAGCAATCCGGCTGCAGCATTCATAGCCACTGCATCCAGAGTCTCCCTAACGTGATATACATAGTTTCGCTCAAACACCAGCGATTCATCATCGGCATCCGTTCTTATTTTATAGATGTACTTCTTGCCTTTGCAATCGAATCTGGCATGAAACTCCTCAGGCATCTCTTCCGCCTTCAGGATTCTGACCGGAGATTTTGCAAAACCTCCATGTCCGCTTATAGAACCTTCTCCGGCACAGAGAGCATTGTTTACAACCATGGCCAATTTCTCAACGGGAATGTTTATATCTGTCCTGAATGAAGCACGCTGACCGTATGCGTGAACACCTGCATCTGTCCGGCTAGTCCCGGCAAGAAGAATTTCCCTGTTAAAAAGTCTGCTCATGGTCTGCTCAAGAACCCCCTGAACCGTTCTGCGTTCCGGCTGCTTCTGCCAGCCATGAAAAGAGGTTCCGTCATATGCAATTGTCAGAAGTATATTTCTCATTTTCGTACACTTCTCCGCACTGCCCTACATTATACAACATGGCACAAAAAACGACAATGCCGTCAAATACATGACTTCACCAGTCTGTCAAATACATGACTTCACCAGATGAACGGAATAATCTTTGCCGTTCGTCTCCTGTATTCCCGGTAGGAGTCCCCAAAATCCATTTCCAGCCTCTGTTCTTCTTTCTTGACTTGTATCATGGCAATCACAAAAAATGCAATAAAAATAATCGCCGCCTTCCATGAATGAAGGAAAATCAGAATCCCTATATAATATATCAGGGCTCCGAGAAGCATGGGGTTGCGGCAGATCTTATACGGACCTCCTGTCATCAGTTCACTCGTGCGGGTTCCGATTTCGTGATTAAACGGGTCCATCGGATGCCCCTTGCCTACAATTTTCATATATATGTTTGTCCAGAGACCAAGGCCGATGCCGATAATCGCACATATTGCCAGGCAGACAGTTCCGATACTCCATGAATCAGCACCACCGGATACCAACCAATTGATGGCTAAATAAAGAGGGTAAAAGCAAGCAAGAAAAGGTTGAATTTCAGCTTATCAAAAGAATAGATTGCTAAAAAGCAATATAACTGGTATAATAATTAATGTTCTGCACGAAATAAGATTTTAAGGTACAGGACTGTATTTGAATCCAAAAACATTTAGTAGGAGGAGGAATATGGCAGTTTCATATAGACCTATATGGGTAGAGTTAGCAAAGCGAGAGCTGATGAAAACCGAATTTCAAAAAATAGCGGGAATATCCGGCAATGTCCTTGCCAAAATGGGTAATAACGAATACATATCCATGAAAAATCTTGAGAGGATATGTATGTCTATGGATTTAACGCCAAGTGAAGTGATTGAATTTAGAGATGAGGAAGAAAATGATGATAACAAGAGATAATTTAGACAAGTTTTTATTATCTTTAGGATATACGGAGAATGACAATATTTATTCTTACCACTTCAATCAATTTGCTTGTGACATTATGGTAGATTTCAATGAAGAAAAAATATACTACCCCGAAGAAAAGGGCTTAATAGTTAATGAAACACAAACTACTAATTTTTTAGAAAATGAGAATTTTGTTGTACTGGAGTGCATTCATAGACTTTTAGAAAAAGGATATAACCCATCACATATTGAAATTGAAAAAAGATGGTCGCTTGGGCATTTGCAAAAAAGTGGTCGTGCAGACATATGTGTTATGAATGCTACAGGAACAGATATGCTCTTTATTATTGAGTGTAAAACCTTTGGGAATGAGTATGATAGAGCCTTGGATATATTAAAGCAAGACGGAGGACAGCTGTTTAGTTATTATCAGCAAGAAAAGTCTACAAAGTGGCTTATGCTCTATGCTACAGGCTATGAAAATGGAAAGATAGAACATCAGGTTAATGCAATTCCTGTTTTTGACACGGAAGAAGCTTTAGAAAGATACCAAAAAAATAAGACAATACAACTATATGAAAATGCACATTCTAAAGAAAGAGCTTTTGAGGTTTGGAAAGATACTTACGAGCAAAAAATATATGACGATTTAATTTTTTCAAAGGATACCATAGCCTACAATATTGGTGAAAAGCCATTAAGAATTAGAGATTTAAAAGACTTCAATCCAAGAGATAGAATTGTAAATAAGTTTGAGGAGATACTAAGACACAATAATGTATCCGACAAAGAAAATGCTTTTAATAAGCTTACAGCCCTGTTTATATGCAAGCTTGTTGAGAAATAACAAAAGACGAAAACGACATTGTGGAGTTTCAGTATCAATTCGGAACAGATACCTATGAAACATTGCTTGATAGGTTGCAAAGACTGTATAAAGAGGGAATGGACAAGTTTATGAAAGAAGAAATATTTTATGTTTCTTCTGAATATCCTGTAAATCTCTTTAGAAATTACAAGGGACATAACAGAAAAAACGCAATAGATGATTTAAAAGAAACCTTTAGAAAGCTGAAATTCTATTCTAATAGTGATTTTGCATTTAAAGATGTTCATAACGAAGAACTTTTCAAACAAAACGGAAAAATACTTGTAGAGGTTGTGAAATTATTTGAGAAATATAGAGTTGTATATCCATCTAAACATCAGTTTTTAGGCGATTTGTTTGAACAACTTTTAAATCAAGGATTTAAGCAAAATGAGGGTCAATTCTTTACACCTATCCCGATTACACGCTTTATTTGGGAAAGTTTACCATTGGAAACATTATCATCAAAAACGGGGGGAGATAAATATCCTAAAGTGATTGATTATGCCTGTGGGGAGGGTGTCATAACTGGGCTACAAATTTGAAACACTGATTATAGCTTAGGTTTAAGCCTTCACAAAAATAAAAAACGTCGAATTGACGGAATAAAAGGTGTGTTTTGCTTAAAATTTTATGAAAAAATAAGCAGACATACATTTTTTATTTTTTAAATTTAATTTAAGAAACTTTATGACATTTCTGTATGTAATATATTTTACTTGCAATATTTTTAAACTGTCTTAATATATTTTAAAATAGTAGTTTTCTTAACTTAGTGTCATCCTAATCATTTTAATTTTGATAATAATGTAAATGTATTTTTTTCATAAACAATTAGTCCGTCTTTTTGCATTTTTGAAAGTTCATTTGATAATGCACTACGGTCTACCCCAAGATATTCAGAAAGTTGCTGTCTATTAAAAACAATAGTAAAATTAGGTTTCCCATACTCAAATGCCTGTTCTGACAGGTAAGAAATTAATTTGCTTCGTATCGTTTTTTCAGAAATATGTTTCATTCTTTGATGACTATTTAACGTTTTTTTTGCTAATATTCTGAATAGATTATGGATAATCTTGTTATGGAAAGGGCAGCTTTTTGGACAAATGGTAATAAGATTTTCAAGATTTAAAAATAAAATGGTGCAATTCTCGTTGGCAACTACATCTCCTTGTAGTTTTTTACCTGGTATGGCAGCATAAGGTAAACCGAAAATATCTCCTTTTTTTATATTTCCGAGTATGGATTTATTCCCCCAAGAATCGTATTCAACTATATTGACACTACCTTCTTCTATGAGGCCGATTTCTTTCATATGTGTTCCTGCCCTATAAATAATATCTTTATTTTTATATTTTTTTTCACTTGATTGGAGACAAGACAATACCGTCCTAATCTCATCTTTTATGATTCCGTAAAAAAGTTCGGTTCCGGATAAAAATAAATAATTCATTAGATTCTCCTTTTCGTTGTTAAAACAACAGACTTAATATTTATTTTACTGTATTATTGAATTGAGAACAAGAAAAAACTTAATAACTTTACATTAAATATTTTAGACGATATTGTTTTGTTAAAATTTGAAAGTATGCAGATTCAAAAAAACCAAATAAAAATTATAAAAAGGGATGTGAATGTAATGATTAGGAAAATTATAAAAATTGATGAAGAAAAATGTATCGGTTGTAGTCTTTGTGCCCAAGCTTGCAATGAAGGAGCAATAGCGATGGTAAACGGAAAGGCAAAATTGATTAGAGACGATTATTGCGACGGTCTCGGCAATTGCCTCCCCGCTTGCCCGGTTGGGGCAATTGAACTGGAAGAGCGAGAAGCGGACGCATATGATGAGGTGGCTGTTAAAGAAAAACAGATCAATGAGCAAGTAGAAAAGTTAGCTTGCGGATGTCCGGGAAGTAATTCCCGAGTAATTTCAAGGCAGTTCGAAATCGAGAGCATTCCAACAGCAGCCGGTATTAATAACAGCAGACTTATGCAGTGGCCTGTACAAATAAAACTTGCCCCTATTAATGCGCCATACTTCACAGATGCAAAGCTTCTGATAGCTGCTGATTGCACAGCTTATGCCTACGGAGACTTTCACAACGAATTTATCAAAGATCACATAACATTAATCGGATGTCCTAAACTCGATGAAGGTGATTATAGCGAGAAATTGACGGAGATTATAAAAAATAACAATATTAAAAGTATAAAAGTAGTGCGTATGGAAGTGCCTTGTTGCGGAGGTATAGAGAGAGCTGTGATTACAGCATTGAAAAACTCCGGTAAGATGATTCCTTGGCAAATAGTTACAATATCAACAGATGGAAAACCTAGATTCTACGTCAGTACTTCAAAAAGCATAATCAAAGCCTTGATAAATATGCGTTCCTTCGAAATTCAGCTTTCACCCATTGGGTGAAAGAAAAGTGCTCAAAAATATGTTAAATTATCAGCTTTTATGACTCGATCTATGGTAAAATAATAGTAAGAAAAGTAGTAAAAAGGGGTTCTAATTATGATTAATAAAATTGATTTCAAAGCTAAGAATCTAACATCAAATGCAGGTCTTTTTCTGCTCCTTGAGAATGCAAAAAGCAATGGGATTTTTGATTTTATTGAAAATGACCTCGTATTTGATAATGACTCAACAAATAAAATCAAGATGAATCATATAAAGACCATGCTCTGCGGTCACTTCATTGGCATTGATAAGTTAGAACGTCTAAAGCTACTTCAAAATGATCCCCTCGTCAACGAGTTTGATATTTCCGTAAAAGAACCTGAAACAGTGTCACGGTTTCTAGGAAACTTCAACTTCAAGACAACCCAAATGTTTAGAGACATTAATTTTAAAGTCTTTAAAAAACTGCTCACTAAAAGTAAATTGACATCCATTACGATTGATATTGATAGTAGTGTAATTAACGTAGAAGGTCATCAAGAAGGTGCGTCAAAAGGATATAATCCTAAGAAACTGGGAAACCGATGCTACAATATCCAATTTGCATTTTGCGACGAATTAAAAGCATATGTTACCGGATTTGTAAGAAGTGGCAATACTTACACTGCAAACGGTGCTGCGGAAATGATCAAAGAAATTGTTGCTAACATCAAATCAGACGATTTAGAAATTTTATTTCGAATGGATAGTGGCTACTTTGATGAAAAAATTATCGAAACGATAGAATCTCTTGGATGCAAATATTTAATTAAAGCCAAAAGTTATTCTACACTCACCTCACAAGCAACGAATTCATCAATTGTATTCGTTAAAGGAGAAGAAGGTAGAGAAACTACAGAACTGTATACAAAATTAGTTAAATGGGAAAAAGACAGAAGATTTGTCGTATCTCGCGTACTGAAACCAGAAAAAGAAAGAGCACAATTATCACTTTTAGAAGGTTCCGAATACGACTACTTTTTCTTTGTAACAAATACTACCTTGCTTTCTGAAAAAGTAGTTATATACTATGAAAAGCGTGGTAATGCTGAAAACTATATCAAAGAAGCCAAATACGACATGGCGGTGGGTCATCTCTTGCTAAAGTCATTTTGGGCGAATGAAGCCGTGTTTCAAATGATGATGCTTTCATATAACCTATTTTTGTTGTTCAAGTTTGATTCCTTGGACTCTTCAGAATACAGACAGCAAATAAAGACCTTTCGTTTGAAGTATGTATTTCTTGCAGCAAAAATAATCAAAACCGCAAGATATGTAATCATGAAGTTGTCGGAAAACTATCCGTACAAGGGAGTGTATGAAAAATGTCTGGTATAATAAGAATATCATCAATAAAATTGAGTGTTGCTCTGTGGATAACTTGCAGAGTTTATTAAGTATCATTGCAGCAAAGATGAAATCAATGATTTATCAAAAATGATTGAAAGGTGGTTGTAAATAATGTTACAATGTGTGAGAAGCAGTCTAAATTCTTCGTGAAATAGTGATTTTTGAAGCTAATAAAAAACACACGTGGAATTTAGGGAAAAGTTCTTGACTGAATTATCGGAAGAGATGGAGTAATTATGAAAGCAAGGATAGGAAGGAATTATGAATAAAATCACAGTAGTTATTCGTTTGGTTTTTTTGGGAGTTTTCCTATTTTTAGTTGCAAAAGGAAAGGTAACGCTATGGCTACTTATCTATGGAGTATCTTTAATAATGGCGTTATTTTTCGGAAGAATTTATTGCGGTTATTTGTGCCCAATGAATACGATTATGTATCCCGCTGTATGGATATCTAAAAAGCTACAAATAGGCACGGATAAGATTCCTAAAGTTTTTAAAAATGAAAAACTCACATGGGTATTTCTGATGTTAACAATAGGAATAATGTTTTTAGTAAAGAAAATCCTAAATAGAAATATTCCTATACTGCTTATTTGGCTCATGATATCTTTCTTAATAACACTGCGTTATAAACCGGAATTCTTTCATATATTTCTCTGCCCTTTTGCTTCTTTACAGAAGGTATTCGCAAGAAAATCCAAATACACGGAAATGGTAGAAATAAATGATTGCATAGGCTGTGGTCTCTGTCAAAAAGTTTGTCCGGCAGGAGCCATAGAGATGAAAAAAGAAACAAATATTGCAGATATAGACAATTATTATTGTCTTCAATGTAAAGCCTGTGAATCGGTATGCCCAAAGGAGTGCATATCCTATAAAAAAGTTTATTAAATATGGAGGTATATACAATGATTGAACAAATCTATGAAATGTCAATCGGAGATGAGAAGATCGTTGAAAAAGTAATTCAGGATGAAAATATCCATTATATTCACATGGTTTTTAATAAGGGCGAAGGTCTCCCGGAACATTTTTCAAATTCGAATGTGTATATGACAGTTATAAGGGGAAGACTGTCCATTGGTCTTAATGAGCAGATTGTTCACAGATATGAAAAAGGAACTCTTTTGAAAATTCCCGTGAATACAAGGATGAATGTAAAAAATTTATCTGATGATGTGCTGGAACTGATTGTTGTAAAATCACCGGCACCATTAGAATAGATAAATGTAATTTATAGGTAAATAGGAGGTATTATGCCTAAAAGACCGAAAATAAAAATTACTCTTTCTGACAAAATCGGACAGGGTAAATGTCATCGAGGACATAAAATTGGAGACAGTTGGGATTACGATAGTGAAAGAGGTGATTTATGCTCTTTAGCCATGCATACACTCTTTCCTATGATTGACATTGTGAGATATGGCGGCAAACTTCCTCTGTCACAAGCAGGGGATGCAAGATTTTGTTGTCCTGATGCAGATGTAATAAATATTTTTAAAATTGAGGAGGAAAATTAAATGAGTATGTTTTGTTATCAATGTCAGGAAACAGCCAAAGGAACAGGTTGTACTGTAAGAGGCGTATGTGGCAAGAATGAAGAT
This sequence comes from Lentihominibacter sp., assembly GCA_050953465.1. GTDB lineage: Bacteria > Bacillota > Clostridia > Peptostreptococcales > Anaerovoracaceae > Lentihominibacter. The sequence goes on from JBMNMR010000002.1 coordinate 677,249, forward strand.
GTGGCCAAGCTTCAGGATTTATTGATATATACATTGAAAGGAATTTCGGAAATAGTTGTCAAGGGAAAAATTAAAACGGAAAAACTTGATGACTTGAACTATCAATTGCTGAGCTGCCTTTTTATGACGATTACTAATGCCAACTTTGACGGAGAATCTATTGAGAATCAGATAAAAAAGATGATAGTCTTTCGTGATGATTTAAGAAAAAATATTGACGTTGAAAATTTACATGATGCGGCGACTTTTATTGTAGATTCTAAAGCAACCATTTTGGAAAAAGCCGATTCAGTAGGATTACTTTCAACAGAAAATGAAGATGTAAGGTCGCTCAGAGAAATGATTACCTATGGCTTAAAAGGTATGGCGGCTTATACGGAGCATGCTTGGAACATAGGTAAAAAAAATCATGAAATAATTGTTTTTATATATGAGGCATTGGCAGCAACATTGGATGATTCACTTTCTGTTGTTGAATTGGTTGCGTTAATACTGAAGACCGGTGAATTCGGTGTAAAGGCAATGGCATTATTAGATGAAGCAAATACGAGTAAATACGGACATCCTGAAATTACAAAAGTTGATATCGGAGTCAGAACAAATCCTGCGATTTTGATATCCGGACATGACTTGACGGATTTGGAGCAACTGCTTGAACAGACTGAAGGTACCGGAGTTGACGTATATACTCATAGCGAGATGCTACCGGCTCATTATTATCCGAAGTTTAAAAAATACGAACATTTTGTAGGAAATTACGGCAATGCATGGTGGAAACAGTTAGAAGAATTTGAATCATTTAACGGGCCGATATTATTTACGACAAACTGTATCGTTCCGCCTAAAAGTGAAGAAATACGAAGTAGAATTTTTACAACCGGCTCCACAGGTTATCCGGGATGCAAACATATAGTAGCCGATGAAAACGGAAAAAAAGATTTTTCCGAAATAATTGCTTTAGCCAAGATGCTTCCGACACCGAAAGAAATAGAGACAGGCAGTATCGTAGGCGGATTTGCTCACAATCAGGTCATTGTACTGGCTGATAAAGTAGTAGAAGCGATAAAAACGGGAGCTATCAAAAAATTCTTCGTCATGGCAGGTTGCGACGGCAGAATGAAATCCAGAGCATATTACACCGAATTCGCCGAAAAGTTGCCGAAAGATACTGTTATTATGACAGCAGGATGCGCAAAGTATCGATACAATAAATTAGATTTGGGTAACATTAACGGTATTCCAAGAGTATTGGATGCAGGACAGTGCAACGATTCCTATTCATTAGCAGTGATAGCATTAAAACTTAAAGAAGTTTTTGAATTAGAAGATATCAACGAATTGCCAATCGCTTTTAATATTGCGTGGTATGAACAAAAGGCGGTTATTGTACTGCTAGCACTTCTATACTTGGGTGTTAAAAACATTCATTTAGGACCGACATTACCGGGATTCCTATCTCCGAATGTTGCGAAAGTACTTGTGGAAGAATTCGGAATAGCAGGTATCGGTGAGGTAGATGACGATATACAAATATTCATGGAAAACTAAGATTATTTTAGGAGTTAAATATTTTTTTAAGAAAGCAGAATTGGTAATTAAGTTCATATGGGATAAATGAAAATATTTATATAAAATAGCCTTAACCCCTGATGTCAAGGTAGTGCCACACATGAAAAAGCCTATTTAATGGGCTTTTTCAAATACAGAATAATAGGAATAACGTTATTTCCTCTATGACCCTGCCGTAGGAAGTGCCGGACTTCTTGTTGCAGCCATGAATGAAATGCTTAATGATGCAAGGGATAAAATAAAATCACCCGAAGAATATGAGCGGAAAAGTGCAAAAATAAAAGCGGAGCAATTATTAGGCTTGGAAGTTCTTCCAAACATCTATATGTTGGCAATACTCAATATGATTTTGATGGGAGATGGCAGTTCTAACATTATCAATCAGGACTCACTCAGAGATTTTGACGGTAATTATGGTTACGGTAAAACGGAACACAAGTTCCCGGCAACTGCCTTTGTGCTTAATCCACCTTATTCAGCTTCAGGAAACGGTATGATATTTGTAGAAAAAGCCTTGTCAATGATGAATAGTGGCTATGCTGCAATTATTATTCAAAATTCAGCCGGTTCGGGGAAAGCGATAGAGTACAATAAGCAAATATTGGAAAAATCAACTTTACTTGCAAGTATTAAAATGCCTGTAGATTTGTTTGTTGGAAAATCCAGTGTTCAAACAAGTATTTATGTTTTCAGAGTCGGTGAACCGCATCATAAAGATGAAATCGTTAAATTTATAGATTTTTCTAATGACGGCTATACAAGAACAAACAGAAAAAAGGCAAGTAATAATTTAAAGGATACAGACAAAGCAAAAGAAAGATATCAAGAAGTCGTTGATCTTGTTCGTTTTGGCAAAAGCAAATTAAACATTTTTACCGAAAAAGAATATTATGAGGGAACGATTGACCCCAAAAACGGTGCAGACTGGAACAAGTCCGCACCTGTAGACACTAAACCGAAATTGGAGGACTTCAAAAAAACTGTAGCTGATTACTTGGCGTGGGAAGTTTCAAACCTCATTCAGAACTCAGACAAGGAGAATGAAAGCCTGGGAAAATAGATGCCTCACTGAATGAAAAACTGGATAGTGTTCAGTGGGGCGAATATAGAATAGGAGATTTGTTTGAGATAGGAACAGGGTCGCTTATGTCAAATGAAGAGCTTGTAGAGGGAAATATCCCGAGAATCTCAGCAAGATCAGATAACAACGGAATATTGGGTTTATATGATACTTCCGAAAATAAAAATGCAAGACACTTTGAAAATTTTATTACAGTTAATTTTTTCGGCTCCGACGGCGGAATATTCTATCACCCTTATAAAGCAAGTGTTGAGATGAAAGTCCATACATTAAAAATTCCGAATTATGAATTTACTGTCGGAACAGGTTTATTTATTGCGAATTCTTTAAAAAGTGTTTTAACCGGATTTGGCTATGGATCTCAATTATCAAGCACAAAACTTAAGAATAACAATTATATAATATATCTACCAACAAAAAACGGAAAAATAGACTTTGAATTTATGGAATCCTTTGTCGCCGAGCTGGAAGCTTATTTAACTGTTACAGGATTAAAAGATTATGAATTGACAGATGAAGAATGGCGAGCAATTGATATGCTTGATGATGATATTTGGGATAGCATAGATGTTGTAAAATTATTTGATGTTAATAATACTAAGAACATTCTTGCACGAGATATTGTGCCGGGAAGCGGTTTAACACCATATCTATGTGCGAGTGCTGAAAATAATTCCGTATCATCATATATTGATTACGATGATGAATTAAAGGACAAGGGAAATTGTATTTTTATCGGCGGAAAAACATTCGTTGTTTCATATCAAGAGCATGACTTTTTCTCTAATGACAGCCACAATTTGGCACTTCATCTGATAGATGAAAATAAGAAGTCAAGATATAGCCATCTGTTTTTGGCGACCTGTGTCAGAAAAAGTTTAGAACATAAATATTCTTGGGGAGATAGTATTAGCAATAGAAAAATTCAAAAAGATAGAATGACAATTCCATTCAAAAACGGATTGGTAGACTATGAATTTATGGAGATAGTTATCTCCGCTGTACAAAAACTTGTGATTAAAGATGTTGTCTTGTGGGCTGATAAAAAAATTGAAGCTACAAAGGAAATAATCAGCAAGTAGAAATCAGAAAACAAATTCAAATCAAGCGACCGAGAGTAAAATCTTAGTCGCTTTTTTCATGTCAAAAATAAAAAAGGGGGATATAAAAATTGAAAGAATTAGAAAAGACAAGGCAAAATATAAGAGCGTTAGAAGATGAACTTGATAAAACGGAAAAGCAGTTAAAACAGCTTGAAAATCAAGAGAAGAAAATTCTACGGCAAGACAAATTGAGAGAGCAGAAAAAAAGAAATCACAGACTAATCACAAGAGGAGCAATGCTTGAAAGTTTTATCGAGAATGCGGAGGAATTGACAAATGAGGATATTAAAATATTGCTTAAAGTTGCTTTTAATACTTCGGACTTCAAAGAAACCTTGAGCGTAATTCGAGAAAGTTGAGCGAGCAGAAATAACATAATTGTCCCTTAGATTTTCTAAGGGCGCAATTATACACCCTAAAGGGTGATTGCGACCTGCGGTGCTTTTTGCCCTACCGGGAGTAAAGAAAAAAGCTGAAGCATTTTTACTTTGATATTATCCGAGGAGCAGAACGGAAAATAATCGTTCGCTTTTTCAATATCAAGGGTAAAATGCACTTCGCTATCGCTCAGCCCTTGACATTGAAAATTTGAAATGTAATCAGACGGCAAGCCGACACACTGAAACAACAAGAGTTAATTGTTCAGTAGTCGGCTTTTTCTATTCTAACATTTCAAATCGCTCACTTACGGAGTGAAGATACAAAAAACTTTAAAGCCTCCACCTAAAACAACAAGAGAAAAAACAGAAAGGAAGTGATGAGATGGCAGACAGTTTTCATTTCTCTGTGTCTATTATTTCCAGAGGGAAAGGAAAAAGTGCGGTTGCCAGTGCAGCATATATTGCCGGAGAGAAAATAAAAAATGAATGGGACGGAGTAACCCATGACTATACAAAAAAGCAAGGTGTCATTCATAAAGAAATATTCCTACCCGACCATGCACCAAAAGAATTTACAGATAGAACTACTCTATGGAACTCTGTCGAACTCTTTGAGAAAAATGCCAATGCACAACTTGCAAGAAATTTTATTATTGCCCTACCCAAAGAATTAAGCCTTGAAGAAAATAAAAAGCTGATAACTGAATTTATACAAGATAATTTTGTCGATGAGGGTATGATTGCAGACTTGGCAATTCATGACGAAAGTCAAGACGGAAATAATAATATTCACGCCCACATTATGACGATTGTCAGACCCTTAAATGAAGATGGAACATGGGGACAGAAAAGCAAAAAGGAATATATGCTTAACGAGAATGGCGAAAAGATTTTAGGGAAAAACGGCAAACCCAAAACGAGAAAAGTTGAACTCACAAATTGGAATGATAGAGATAATGTCGAAAAGTGGAGAGAATCTTTTTCCAATCTCTGTAACCGATACTTACAAGAAAATGAAATTGATAAAAGAGTGGATCATCGTTCATTCAAAAGACAGGCTGTCAAACAAATACCGACTATACATTTAGGAGCAGCTGCAAGTGCATTGGAACGAAAAGGGATTAGAACGGAAAAGGGAGATATCAATCGGGAAATTAAAAAACAGAATCAACTTTTGAAAGCAATCGGAGAAGAAATCAGAAAAATTACAGGGTGGCTCAGTGATTTTAAGGACAGATTAAAGACCGCCTACCAAGAGCATAGAGAAGAAACAAAACTATCGGTTGAGAATGAATCAGGACTTTTCAATCTCTATGAATATTTAAGTTTTTATCAGGAAATGCAAGAGATGAAAAGGGCTACCCTCTCCCCTTATGCCAAACGAAATAAAACCCTCTATGACCTTAAGAAATACGCAAACGGAGTCTTGTATCTCAGGAGCAATAACTTAAGAACTGTTTCAGAATTACAAAGTCACATCTCAGACTTAAGAACGGAGAACAATCAAATCTTTAAAGCCGTTAAAGAGAAAACTCACAGGATAGAAAATCTAAATAAATGCTTCGGATATGCGGAAACGATTAAGGCAACTCAAAAAACTTTCACAGAATGGCAAAACAAAAAGCTGTTCAAGGATAGTTTCTACAATGCCCATAAGAGCGAAATCGACCAATACAAGAGAGCAAGAGCCATGCTTGAAAAGTTATCCGGCAACAATAAAATACAGCCGAAGAAATGGACACAGGAAATCAGCACACTTGAAAAAGAAATCGAAAAGCTGAACGGACAATCGGAGAGTATCAAAGAAAAATACAATCAGATAAACCATATCAAGTATGCGGTTGGTATCGTCAATGAGGAATACGGCATAGACCTAAGTGTTGAGATTGACAAGGCGATTAAGCGAGGAGAAAAAGAAAGCATTATTAAACAACTGCAAGAGTTCAAGAAAGACAGCGACAGCTACAACAGAAAAAGGCAAGCGACCAAAGATTATTATAAAAACAGGGATACAGAACGATAGGAGGACTAAGAAATGATTAACGAAGAAATAAGTAAGGAGATAGTGCAAGGAGCAAGAGAGGGAATTACAATCGCTATACAGTTTTCCAAAGAATATGGGCAGATCCAAAATTATCTTGCCGAGAAATTCAAAAATAGTAATTTCAGTCTTAGTAAACTCATGCCGGAGAAAAACGAGATACAACTCAAAGACCTATACAAAAAAGGACAACTTAAGGAAATAGATGTATCCAAGAAAGACCTTGCGGAATTTAAGAAAGAGTTAAATCGGAACGGAGTTAAGTTTTCCCTTATGGAAGATAAGGCTACAAAGGATTATGTGGCATTCTTTCAAGCCGATAATGTGAAGATTGTCGAGGTGGCTTTAAGAAAAGCGATAGAAAAGTCCAATACAAAAGAGCGAGGGAAAGAGAGTATCAAAAAGCAAATTGATAAATTCAAAAATCTTGCAAAAGAAAATCCGGTAAAAGATATTGCAAAGGTAAAAGACAAGAATATAGACCTTGACAGATAAGGGAGTACCGAATCGTTACCCCCTTGCCTATTCACTGAAATACTCAAGGAATATAATGGCTGACAGAACGAATCGTTCACCGAGGTCTGAACGCTTCGTTCACCCTTTGTGAAATAAGGGAGTAGCGAAACACGACACCCTTAATGGAGGACAGAATCCCAATTTGGGAATGTGTTATGCCGATATCGTAAAATAAGTTAATGCACCATTTCAGTGCGTGAGCTGATGTCGGAAAACACGACAGCAGATTAGATGATACCCCGAAACAGGGCGTCACATTAAAACTTAATATAAAGCCTTGCACCGAATTTTAGGAGCGAGGACAGGGAAATCTATTCAAAGGCAAAATAAAAGGCTAAAAACACCTTTCCACCGCCTCAGAATAGAAGTTACGAGGGAAGTAGTAAAAAGAAAACAGCTACTTCCCTTTTTTTATTTCAAAAATAGGAGGAACAACATGACAAAGAGCAAGAGATACTATTGGCTTAAACTGAAAGAGGACTTTTTCAACGATGTCCGTATGAAAAGACTTAGGAAGATATCCGGCGGAGAAACTTACACCATCATCTATCTTAAATTACTTCTACTCAGCTTAAAAAATGAGGGAAACCTGTATTTTCAGCAAGTAGATGAAACTTTTCCAAAGGAATTGGCACTTGTATTAGACGAAACGGAAGATGATATTGCCGTAACCCTTAATTATCTTCTCAAAGTAAATCTCATAGAAACGATTGAAACTGATGAGATTTTTATGACGGAAATACCGAGTTTAATCGGCTTTGAAACGGAATGGGCAAAGAAAAAAAGAGAGTATAGGGACAAATTAAAAGAGGACAATGTCCTCGATAAGTCCTTGCCTTGTCCTCCCGAAGTCCGACAAGAGATAGAGAAAGAGATAGAGATAGAGTTAGAGAAAGAGGGAGATATAGAAATAGAAAAGGACAATGTCCTCCCCCACCCCCATTTTTATGGAGAATATCAAAATGTGAAATTATCTGATAAAGAGTATAAAAGTCTAAAGGAGAAGTTACAGAGCCATACGGAAACGATGATAGATAAGCTCTCAAGATATATAAAGAGTTCCGGCAGATACTATCAAGACCACTATGTGACAATCCTCAACTGGTATGAGCAAGACAAGGAAAAACTAACACAGAAAAAAGACGGAAGAAAAACGATACCCAACTATGATGATAGTCCGAGCATATAAGGCGGTGGAAACACCTTTTTAGGAGTTTTAATTAAAGTCAGGTATAAAACTATGCCAAGACGACAAAAGAGCCTTACGGCTAAAATCTACGGCAAAAATCGAAAGGAGAATTAAACGAATGAAAAACAATGAGAATAATATCATAAGCATAAAGATACAAGGGCTTGATTACAGCTACAATACCGATACCCATTATGAAAAAGACGGTCATATCTACTGCAAGACCTGTAAAGAGCAAATAGATGGCGACCCTATTGAGTTAATCAATACAAAATTTGTTTTCACTAAAGCCTGTAAATGTGATCAGGAAAGAAAGAGATTGGAAGAGGAAAGAGAAAGACAGAATAAGATAGCGGACATCAAGAGAAGATGTTTTGTAGAGAGAAATCAGGAAAACTTCACATTTGCAAACTGTGATAGTTATACGGATAAAGCCTTAATCGGAAAACTTAAAAAGTATGTGGAAGAATTTGAGGAGATGAAGAAAAACAATATAGGCTTGATTATCTATGGCGGAATAGGCACAGGAAAAACATTTCTCTCTTGTAGTGTCCTAAATGCCGTTATTGAGAAGTATCTCTATGAGTGCAAGATAATCAACTTCTCACAAATACTGAATGATTTGCAAAAAGGCGGTTTCAATCTTGATAGGAATGAGTATATCGGCAATCTTACGAGTAAAACACTACTTGTCTTTGACGACTTCGGTATCGAAAGAGATACGGAGTATGCTTTAGAACAAATATACAATGTCATCAACGCAAGGTATCAGAAAGAAAAACCGACCATCATCACCACAAACTTGGACTATAAAGACCTTGAAAACGGAGGACAAGACCTTATGCTTTCAAGGATATATTCACGAATCATAGAAATGGGCGTTCCCTTAAAGGTTGACGGTAGCGACAGACGAAAAGAAAAACGAATGTTGAAGATAGAAAAAGCAAAAAACTTAATGGATAAATAAGCTGCGTACCCGAATTGGGAACGGAGGTCACATTAAAAACTTAAAAAATAGACACAGGAGGGATTTGTAACTGTAACCTACAAAAACAAAACTTCTGAAATTAGGCACAGCTTGATTTATTGCAAAGGCTAAAACCCTTGCAAAGTCAGGCTTTTTTAGTTTTTACGGTCTTGATTCAAGAGGTTTTAAAACTTCGGTTACAAGTTACAAGGTTACAAAGTTACAATTTTCATTTCCCGGAAAGGAGCAGATATGAGTAAAAAGAAAACGGAAATTATCGTTAAGAGAAAATACAGAAAAGGAAGAACACCGGCACAAGCCTTTGCTTCCTTGATACTGAAAGACAGTTATGTTTCTAATAAGAAAGATAGTATTGCAATAATAAAAGGAAAGGAGTATAATACAGATAATTCAACTCAATCTTGCTTGCTTAACCCTCCAAATAAGGAGGAATAGCAATGCAAAGTGATTTTCAAACCAATCGTGTGGCAATTTATTGCCGTCTTTCAAAAGACGATGAGTTTAAGAAAGGAGAGAGTGCCAGTATACAAAACCAAAGGGATATGCTCATTGATTACTGCAAGCAGAGAAATTGGACAATCGCTGATATCTATGTAGATGACGGCTATACAGGACTTAATATTGACAGACCCGACTTTCAGAGAATGCTTGTCGATATCAAGGCTAAAAAAATTGATACGGTCATTACTAAAGACTTATCAAGGCTTGGAAGAAACTATCTGCAAACGGGAAAGTTTACGGAAGAATTTTTCCCGAAAAACGGTGTCAGGTATATCGCTGTCAATGACGGTGTGGATACCAATCAGGATAACAATGAGATAGTCCCCTTTAAGAATGTTCTGAATGAATTTTATTCAAGAGATGTATCAAAGAAGATGAAATCAGCTTATTACACAAGGGCGAAACAAGGGAAGTTTACAGGTTGCCTTGCACCCTTCGGCTACAAGAAAGATGAAAACAATCCTCACCTTTTAGTGATTGATGAAGAAACATCATGGATAGTTGAAAAGATTTTTGACTATGCTGCAAGAGGTTACGGAGTGCAATATATCAGAACTTTGCTGAGAGAAGAAAAAATCCCTACCCCGACATGGTGGAACAGAAAAAAAGGCTTACGAAATGCCGTTACCAAGTGGGAAAAGACTATGGAGGGTGGCGAATATGTATGGGATTGCACAACGCTCACGGAGATGATACAAAACCCTGTCTATTTAGGGCATATTGCATCACAGAAAGCCAATCATAAATTCAAAATCGGTTGGATATCCGATAAACCTCAAGAAGAATGGCTTGTAGTAGAAGATATGCACGAGGCTTTAATTGATGAAGATACCTTTGAGATAGCCAATGAAAAGCTGAAAAGCAGAAAAAGACCTTTTAAAACAGGAGAACTCAGCTTATTTGCCGGACTGATTAAATGCCCCGACTGTGGCAAGTCATTAAATCTTGCAAGGAATAATTCTAAGAAAAAGGAAAAACTCTTTACTTGCAACACATACAGAAGATACGGCAAAGACTTTTGCAGTCAACACCGCATTATGTATGATGAAGTCTACAGGGTAGTTTTGGAGGATATCAGGAGCAATGCAAAACTTGCCTTGAAAGATGAAAAAGAAGTCCTAAAGATATTAGAGTTAAACCAAGAGGAAGAATTAGACAGTCAGGTCGTGCTTGCCGGTCAGATGATTGAAGAAGATAGTTTGAGATACAAGGAGCTGGAAACGAAAGTTGAAAGACTCTATGACGACTGGATTGACAAAAGGATCAACGAAACCAACTTCAATCGGCTAATGGAAAAAACGCAAAAAGAGCAAGACATTCTACTTGAAAGAATAAAGGTCAATGAGGAAAAGATAAAAAATTCCGAAAGCAAAGATATCAACATCAGCAAATGGATAGAATCCATCAAAAAATATCAGAACATTAAAAAACTGGATAGACACATTCTCAACGAACTCATCGACAAAATTTTTGTCTATGAAAAAGAGATTATAGACGGTGAAGTCGTTCAAACCGTTGAAATCTTCTACAATTTTCTACTAAACACCAAAGAATTAAATATAAAATACCATCTCTAAGTAGGGATAAAGCACATCAATGCCGGGATCAGAACTATAAACACAGTAAAGCCTATAATATATCCTATAATGTCTATCTTTTTCATGACCAATCCTCCGACTTAATATATATATTCTTCCGGCATCTTCAGATATACATACCGCGTAAGTGCTGAAATAGGCTCGCCCGCCGGGTTTTAGAAACGCCAGCAAATCAGAAATGAGCATCCATAAAAATCAGGTTCGCATTCTCAATTCCAGAGAGGTATTTACAGCTCAACCTGACATTCCCCTCGGAAATATCAATCCCTATAATCTCTGCACACGAATCGGCAATTTCCGCAACTATACGCCCATAACCGGCTCCAATCTCCAACACCCGGTCAGACTTCCTTAAATTATCCTTCACAAAATCAATTTCTGCACGCAGATACTGTTTAACTCCCCCAAAGACCGGGATTTATTGGCTCTGCATATTTATACTTGATATTGCAGGTTCATGCACATATATTTGAGCGTAACACCTAGAATAAGATAATTTATCATTAGTATTCCTTATTTTTCTGCACAAATCATGGGTTTTAAGCCTTTTTTACAGAAACATATTTAGTACAATTTCCTGAACTATTATTCTCCAGCAGAAAAGGAGTTTCAAATCGCAGCTTAATATCGTTACTCCGCCTATAACCAGCAAATTCGTTCATTTATGGTAGTGTATGCCTTTGCGTATATTTATCCATATAATATACATGGGAACTTTTCTGTAAAAATACTGTAAAAACAGCTATTTATGCGGAAATCTGCAGATATCATTAGAGATAACATGATCTATTCCATTTCCCTTTTATTTTCGTTTTCAGCAACTGCTTCTTCCTGTTCCTCATCATATGAAAAGTCGTACTTAAACGGCATGTTTTTTACGGGCATTGCTCCGTAATGATGCAGCGGTGTAATTTCAGGGTCTTCGGAAGATTCTTCTCTGCCATACTTAATTCTTTCGTAAATACGCATTATTATTCCGATGAGAACCGCCAGCGCGATTCCACCGATAACAATAAACATAGCAATGTCTCCTATCAGTTCTGCTGCTCTTTCAGTCATGGTTATCCTCTCTGCAAACTATATGTAAAAAGGCATCGCAATAAAGATATATGCAATTGCACTCCCAGCCAGAAACGGTCCCAGAGGCTTGCTGTCTTCAGGTTTGACTTTTCCCGAAATCAGTCCAACAGCGGCAACCGCACCGCTTACCAGGATGGCCGCAGTCAGCACCGCAATAGTCCCCGCTATGCCCAACACCAGTCCCATGGCAGCACTGAGCTTCACATCACCAAAGCCCATGACCTCTTTCTTCAGAATCAATGCACCGATTCCGGCAACGGCCAGCATGAACCCTCCCCCTATGAACATGCCTATAACGGGCTGCCATACCCCCGGAGGGCCAAGAAGCATCTCTCCTTTGTAAAGGGGAACAAATCCCACTGCCGTAAGTGCCAGCATGATTACGAACTGATCCGGAATAATCATGTATTTCAAATCTGCCAGACCTATAATCAGCAGCGACCAGCAGGCAAACAGTCCGGCAACCGCCAGCTGCACACCACCGAGCCCCGGGTCATCTGTGTCTGCCAGTGAAAGTCTCAGGCACAACCCGATAAAGCCAACCGCATAAACCCATCTCCACGGATTCCCTTTGACCCTCTGCACATACGGATCCGTCAATTCCTGCTCGGGAGTTTTCCCATAATCGCAAAGCCATTTGGCCGGCATCCTGTTGAATATATACACAGCACTCATGCCGGCAAAAAATCCGGCAAAGATGCTTGCCACAATTTTAATATATATAATCAGCATATATACCACCCTCTTTGCCGGTAATTTTATCATGAGGACGCTTCTCAGGCAATTATTATATGGCAAATTCTGCCATTTATATTATTTATGTTCGCTGCCGTCTTGAAAGGTTTTGCCTGACTTTGTATAATAATCGGTAAGGAGGGCATCAAATGGATAGTAAAGCATATATTGATAGTTATATCGAAAGAGCCAGAGTGGCTCAGGCAGAATTCGAGAAGATGAGCCAGGAACAGGTCGACAGAGCCGTTCAGGCAATCGCCAGGGTTGTTTATGATAATGCTCAGTATCTGGCGGAATTTGCAGTGGAAGAGACCGGCATGGGTAATGTCGAAGATAAGTTTGCCAAGAACAGGCAGAAGGCGGGAATCGTCTGGAACAATCTGAAAAACAAGAAATCCCGCGGCATTCTTGACACAGATGAAATTACAGGTATTACGAAAGTTGCCAAGCCTGTTGGTGTTGTCGCTGCGATAACTCCCTGCACCAATCCGATTGTAACTCCCATGAGCAATGCCATGTTTGCATTGAAAGCAGGAAACGCTATCGTTATCACGCCGCACCACAAGGCCATTAAATGCAGCACCAGGACTGTTGAGATGATGAACGGGGCACTGGCAAAGCTGGGAATGCCTGAAAATCTTATACAGATTCTCGGAGAACAGAACAGGGAGAACACAAGAAATCTCATTTCAACTGCTGATGTTGTGGTTGCCACAGGCGGCGGCGGAATGGTTAAAGCCGCATACAGCTCCGGCAAACCGGCACTGGGTGTAGGTGCAGGGAATGTACAGTGCATCATAGATAAGGGCTACGATCTGAAGGAAGCTGTCCCTAAAATTATAAAGGGCAGGTCATATGACTACGGGATTATATGTTCAGCAGAACAGTCTGCCATCTGTCACGAAAGTGACTTTGAAGCAATGCTGGAAGAATTTGCTGCCGGCGGCGCATACATCGTTCGAAATGCCACGGAACTTGAAAAGGTGCGCGGAGCACTCTTTGCAGACGGCAAAGCAAACAGGCATTCAGTTGGCCAGTCATGTGCGAAAGTTGCCGAGCTGGCAGGCATAGAAATTCCGGCAGAAACCAGGGTTATCGTCGCTGTTGCCGATGGAACGGGCGCAACGGATTCTTTAGGCGGTGAAAAGATGGCTCCCGTGCTCAGCGCATATGCATACAAAGATCTTGACGATGCTATCAGAATCGCAGCCGAAAACCTGGAAAGAGAAGGCAAAGGACACTCTGTAGCTTTCCATTCCGACAGCGAAGAAAATATAGCGAAGGTGGCAGAAAGCCTGTGTGTATCGAGATTTGTAATCAACCAGTGCAGTGCCAACTCTGCCGGCGGTTCATACTTCAATGGACTGAATCCGACAAACACCCTTGGCTGCGGATCCTGGGGCAATAACTCCATTTCCGAAAATCTGAACTACACGCATCTTATGAATGTTTCCAGAATAGCCAGATTCAGGCCGGACAACCACGTTCCGACCGATGAGGAGCTCTGGGATTAAACAAGAGCATCGATTTATTCCGATGCTCTTTTTCTATCTTAGACTGTCTATTATTTCCCGATACCTCGCCGGATCGTCCGTCGTATTGATTTCGCGCCTTACTGCTGCAGCTCCCCGCATTCCCTTAGTGTACCAGCCGACATACTTTCGTATTTCGCGGACAGCTATTCTCTCTCCTTTATCCCTGCAGACCATATCAAAATGTCTGAGAAGCATGTCCAGCCGCTCGTTAACGGTTGGTTCCCCGAAAAAGTCATTTCTCCACAGTGCCAGGGCTTCCGCAAAAATCCACGGATTCCCTAAAGCTCCGCGGGCAATCATAACACCGTCACATCCCGTTTCCCTCATCATGCGAATGGCATCGCCGCCGCTTCTTACATCTCCATTTCCGATAACGGGAATGTTTACGGCCTTTTTAACCTCGGCAATCACATCCCAGTCGGCCGCTCCTTCGTAGTACTGCTCCCGGGTTCTGCCGTGCACGGTTACTGCTGCAGCACCGGCCGCTTCAACAGCCCTTGCTGCTTCAACAGCTACATTTTCCCCCTTCGCAAAACCCATTCTGATCTTAGCTGTCACCGGTATCGGTCTCCTGTCTCCACCGGTCCGAGCTGCAGCTTCAGTCCCCTTCACCATCGCCTCTACACAATCGTGGAGCACATCCAGCCGCTTCATCAGTGCCGAACCTTCACCGTTTTTTACAATCTTCGGCACGGGACAACCGCAATTCAAATCCAACGTTACCGGTCCTGCACCGTCTCCTGCCGCCAGCATGCCGGCAGCCCACTCCAGTATTTCCGGGTCGTCACCGAAAAGCTGAAAACCAACCGGCCCTTCATCCTCCCCTATTTCCAGAAGCTGCCCGGTCTTTCGATCCCCGTACCTGAGCCCTTTGCAACTAACCATTTCCGTGTACGTCAAAGAAGCCCCCTGCTCTGCGCAGAGGGTCCTCATGCTTTTATCCGTAAATCCTGCCAGCGGAGCCAACAGGAAAGGATTATTGAGTTGCAGATTTTTCAATCGAAACACGGATTCCAATCAAAGCCTCCTGTTCGTCATTTAATCATTTTGACAATCATCTGTTGTTATAGCAGGTCTCTTGCATTTCTTGTTCTTTCTGTATATCAGCTCCAGGCCTTCCAGCGTCAGCATCTTGTCAACATAGTCAATACAGCTGACTCCACTCTCTATCAGATTAGATAAGCCTCCTGTAGCAATAACGCTGATGTCCGATTCGGTGATATTCATCCCTTCATTGTTGCAGTACTCAACCATCTCCGTCTTCATTTTTCTAACAATGTAATCAACAAGCCCCATATGTCCGTAAACCAGACCGGACTGCATGCTTGTGTTGGTATTTCTGCATATAACGTGCCCCGGCTCTTCAAGCTCAACCTTCGGGAGCTTGGCTGTCTTTTCAAACAATGCATCGGATGAAATTTTCAGACCCGGTGCAATTGTACCGCCGATATACTCGGGTCTGTCGGTAACCGCACAAAAGGTGGTCGCCGTACCGAAATCTATAATTATAAGCGGTCCGCCGTATTTGGCACTGGCAATAACAGCATTCACTATTCTGTCCGCACCCACCTGTTTGGGGTTATCATATTTAACCACCAGTCCTGTTTTTATTCCCGGACCTATTACGATTGCTCTTCTCCGGAAGTATTTCTGTGAGAGGTGCTGCAGCGTATAAAGAATTGAGGGAACTACCGTTGCAATAATAACATCATTTACATCTTTTACATTCAGACCCTCATACTGAAATAGCTGGTTGATTAACATTCCGTACTCATCCGCACTCTTGCGGTTGTCCGTTTCCATTCTCCAGTTGGTAATCATCTTACCATCCTTAAAAACTCCCAGTACAATGTTGGTATTCCCTACATCAAAAGCCAGTAACATTTTTTCTCCTTTCGCTTTGCCGCTGCTACTATTGTTGCAGTCGCCGTGCAAATCCTAATATATTATTCCTGTCCGCTGATATTTTAACAAAAGAATGTCAGAGAGAAAAGACTCCCTCTGACATACTGTATATAATTTAATCCAAAATACTTTTTACTTAAACGTAACCAGAACATCACCTGTGTTTACTGATGCGCCCTTCTCCACGGTGACACTTGCTACTGTTCCTGCTTCAGGAGCCATAATTTCGTTTTCCATCTTCATAGCTTCCAGAATGAGAAGTATATCTCCTGCATTTACAGCCTGTCCTTCTGAAACTCTGACGTCCAGAACCGTACCCGGCATCGGAGCTTTTACTCCCCCTGCTCCGCCCGGTGCCGGTGCTGCCGCAGGAGCAGGAGCTGCCGCAGGTGCAGATGCCGGTGCTGCCGCAGGTGCAGGAGCCGCTGCCGGTGCCGGTGTTGCCGCCGCCGCTGCCGCAGGTGCAGGAGCTCCGCCCAGATCTTCTACTTCAACCGCATAAGTTGTTCCGTTTACAGTGATATTGTATTTTTTCATTTTTATCAATTCCTTTCGATATGATTTGTTTGTCACTACATCTTTCTGGTTTCAAGTCTTTCTTCCAGTCCGGAAACTCCCCAAGGAGTCTGTTCCCCGCATAGCCTGGTAATCTTCCTTACAACCAGTCTGTCTGCACTTCCGCCTGAATATGCCGCAATGGCAGCCGCGATTACCGCAACCAGGCTGTCATCAGACGCTGCATCTACTTTTGTATACCCGCCTGAGGGCCCCGCATCGGTTGCTGCCGATTCAGCCGCCTTTAACTCCTTTTTCTTATCGGTTCTCTCCAGACTCTTACCCAGGATTGCGATAAAACCCCAAATAATAATCAGCACTATAAATGTGGTACCCATGCCCATAACCATTGTAATCAATGATCCTACCATCTGATCTCCGAAGGACATGGAATGTATAGTTTCGGGGTTTGCAAATTGTTCCATTATTGTCATGATGCTACCTCCTTAAAGCGGAATATTGCCATGCTTCTTAGGCGGCAACGTTTCCTTTTTTGTCTTAAGCATATCGAATGAGCTGATGATTCTCTGTCTGGCTGTTGCCGGTTCAATAACATCATCAACATATCCGAGACTTGCTGCATAATACGGATTATTAAATTTCTCTTCGTATTCTTCAATCTTTTCCTGTCTGAGTGCTTCAGGATTATCAGATTCCTTGAGTTCCTTCCTTATTGATGACATGATGTTTACGGCACCCGCCGCACCCATTACGGCGATCTCTGCGCTCGGCCATGCCAGAACCATATCGGAGCCCAGCTCTTTATTGCACATAGCGATGTAAGCACCACCGTAAGCCTTTCTTACAATCATTGTAACCTTTGGCACTGTTGCTTCGCAGTACGCATAGAGCAGCTTGGCTCCATGCCTGATAATGCCTCCGTATTCCTGATTGGTTCCCGGCAGGAAGCCGGGTACATCCACGAGAGTAAGCAAAGGAATATTGAATGCATCACATCTTCTTACAAATCTGGCCGACTTATCCGATGCATTAATATCGAGGCAGCCCGCCCACACTGACGGCTGACTGGCAATAACTCCTACTGTTGAGCCTGCCATTCTGATGTAACATGTAATGATGTTCTTAGCGTACATGCCATTAACATCATATATAACACCGTCATCTGCGAGTCCTCTGATAATATCATACATATCGTACGCTTTATTAGGGTTGTCGGGAATAATATCATTGAATTCGGGAATCATCCTGTTCACATCGTCAGTGAATGCATAAGCAGGAGGAAGTTCCTTATTGTTTGAAGGCAGATATGAAAGCAATTCTCTGACCTGCTTCAGTGTTTCTTCGTCGTCAGCCCCTATGAAATGGGCTACACCGCTTACAGTATTATGCGTTGTTGCTCCGCCCAGAGCCTCTGCAGTCACTTCTTCGCCTGTAACTGTTTTTATTACGTCAGGACCTGTTATGAACATCTTTGATGTCTGATCAACCATGAAAATAAAGTCAGTGATTGCCGGTGAATATACGGCACCGCCTGCACATGGCCCCATGATTACTGAAATCTGTGGAATAACACCTGAGGAAATTGTATTATTGTGAAATATCTTGGCAAAACCCGAAAGTGCAGCTACGCCTTCTTCAACTCTGGCGCCGCCTGAATCCTGCAGACCGACGATAGGAGCTCCCATCTTAAGAGCCAGCCCCTGAACCTTAACAATCTTTTCTGCGTGATACTCGCCCAAAGATCCTCCGCCAACAGTAAAGTCCTGTGCAAAAGCAAATACCAGCCTGCCATCAACCTGTCCGTAACCTGTTACTACACCATCGCCCGGCATCTCTCTTTCATCCAGCCCATAAAATCCGCATCTGTGCTCTACAAATGTGTCAATTTCAACAAAGCTGTCCTGGTCAAAAAGAATATTCAGTCTTTCCCTGGCCGTAAGTTTGCCTTTGGCATGCTGAGCTTCAATTCTTTTCTCTCCTCCGCCTAATGCGAGTTTTGCTTTTTTTTCGAGGAGCTGTTCAAGCTTATTCATATAAATACATCCTCCTTAGTTTTTTGGATATCGGCACTCTTTAAAATGTTGCCACAATGGACAACACACCACAAATACTATAACTTATACCCCCGGAAATTTCAACCGGTTACTCTCTTGTATACAATATATAATCGCATAGAAACAGCAGCAATTGTCTGGTTGTCAAGGAAGGATTAAAGAAGAAGTAAAGAGGTAATACATCTACGAATTCTTACAAACTTGCGATTTTCTTTTAATAACTTTGCTGACTTACGGTTTATTACATTATATAGCTAAATTATCTGTTCAGTCAATTGACATAAGCAAAACAAAATAATATCATTGGCATGTGGGAGAAAAAGCATTATTAAATCTCTCTAACCATAAGTAACTCCGCACGGTGCGGAGTTTTTAGTTTTGAGATTAAGGGAGGGAGAATTTATGAAAATCAGAAGAATAATATTTGTATTTCTACTCTGTCTGGCAATGGTGTTTTCTTTAGGCGGCACAGTACTTGCGCAGGACGACAATCCGCAGCAGGAAAATACAGAAACAGAGACCTTTGACGAGATTGAAAATGAAATCATCTCGAACAATGAAATTGAAGAAGCCTCACAAACCTTGGAAGAAGGCGAACTGAAGACAGAACCTTTAACACACTTACCCGATGCTAAAGGCAAACTGACTGTCAGGAAGGTCTTAGCCGGAAATGTTACGAATAAAGACAAAGACAAAGAATTCGAATTTACAGTCACTCTCGATGAGACGGGCTCTGCAATCGCTGGTTCTGCAGTTGCTCTTCAAAGCGGCGGAAGCACATCTATAAATATTAAACTTAAGGGTGGCCAAAGTAAGACCATCGAGGTGAAGGACGGGACCAAGTATAAGGTGGAAGAGAAAGATTACTCCGAAGACGGCTTTGAAACGACCTGCGTCGGTAACGAGGGAACCATTGACAAGGATAAACCTGCGATTGCGGAATTTACAAACACAAAAACCGCAAAAAGCAGACTGACCATCAAGAATATCCTGGCGGGGAAAAATGCTGATAAAAACAAGCTGTTCGAATTTTCAATCTTTCTAACCGACGATACAATTAATGAGAACTTCAGCGGAGTACAATTCCATCAAGGCGGTGCCACAATCATCCTGAAGGGAGACCAAAGCAAGATCATTGAAGGGCTGCCGGACAAGGTGGGATACAGGATAGTGCAAACGGATTACTCCGCGGACGGCTATGCAACAACCTCTTTCGGAACCGAAGGAATCATTGACAATGATACACCTGCGGTTGCGGAATTTACAAACACAATATACGCATCCGATGATTCGGCCGATTATGATGACTCAGGCGATAAAGAAAAGGGGAAGGCAACCGATGATGAACCTGAAACCGGTGATGACAGCAACATGGGACTTTGGCTTGGAAGCATGGCTCTCTCTTTGATAGGGCTGACTGGGGTTATCATTGCCAGAAGACGGAAAAACAGCTTATAAAAAGTAACATACCTGAACTGAATTTTAATGACATTTACAAGTGAAGTGGCGGAGACTTTTTCTCGTGCCACTTCTTTTATTTATTATGTTTTGATACCTATATATTTGTAGAACTTTGTCTTGTATACAGTATATGGTTATAATTAGGAGTTTGCTTGTCAATTTTTAGTAATAAAGTCCAGAAACAAATATAAATTGGCTATTGTAATCACTTATAATAAGGTTAATATAAGGTAAAAGGAAGGTAAAGATTCCGTCAGCTATCTAAAATCCAAATTTTAGAAGCGGACGTTACCTCCAGGGCAACATAATTATACATCAACCAAAGAATTGACAAAGTACAAGTGAAAAGATAGAATGAGTGCGTGGACTAAAGTGGACTAAAAAGGTTTAGATTATTCCGCGTGGTTTTTGGATTTTTTTGAAAAGGAAATAGAATTTGACTTTGATCAACTATGAAAGGCGACGAAAGTAAACATTGTAACTGTTTTGATTTTCTCTTAAATGAGGAAAGGAGGGTTTCGGATTTATGAAAACTTTAAGAAAAATAGCTGTATTTATACTCTGCCTCATGATGACGTTTTCTATGAGCGGCACTGCATTTGCACAGAACACTCCGGGGGCAGATAACCAGGGCAAGGCTGGAAATGAAATCATCTCTGAGCCTCTTGCCAATGAGGAGGAACCTCTTGTCAATGAGGAGGAACCCCTTGTCAACGGGGAGGAACCTCTTGTGAAGAGTGCTGCTGCCCCTTCGAGTCTGGGTAACCCTGTTCCTACTCCTGCTCCTGGTCAGATTTTGATTCCATTCACAAAAGAGTGGGAAGGAGACTCTCCGGCGGACAGACCTGCATCTATCACTGTAAAGCTGTACAAATATCTTGGCACGTTTAATCTGGACACAGCAACACTTGTCGGTACCAAAACAGTTACTGCGGATAATAATTGGGCGTGCACTTTTGATATTTCCAATGAGCCGCTATACGAAGGAACAACGTATAGTCCGGACAAAGCTTACAAGTTCAAAGTGGTTGAAGATAATGTTAGCGGATATACTGAAACTGCACACACGGATCCTAATGTTGTGTTTAACCCTCCTGAAATTACGGGAGGCTGGGAGAAAATAGAGCCATGTAATGAACTGAATATAGATATTTCAGAATATAACAAGGATATTGTTTTGGCGAAGAAAGGTCACGATTGTGTCGTTTGGTCACCGGATCCACTTTCTGCGGAAGAGAGAGAAGT
The DNA here is from genome assembly GCA_050953465.1 of Lentihominibacter sp. GTDB lineage: Bacteria > Bacillota > Clostridia > Peptostreptococcales > Anaerovoracaceae > Lentihominibacter. Next base: position 698,746 of record JBMNMR010000002.1, read on the forward strand.
AATCAAAAACTCTGCAAGCAAAATCAATGGAATTGGTAACCCAAAAACCTATGTTTTTTTCAGTGGATTTGGAAAGATCCCCGGATGGAATATGGAGGTAACGAATACAGAAACGGGAACTACGGTTAAGTTTTCAAATCCGGAAGATTGGTCACTTCTTGCACTTGGTCAATACAATAAGAGCACTACTGAAACAAATGCAAGTTCTATCACTAACACGAAAAATACCTATGGCAGCCTGACCGTTTCAAAGGTTCTGGCAGGAAATGATACGGACAGCAATAAAGACTTCAGCTTCACTGTGACTCTGGAGGATACCAATATTAACGGAACCTACGGAGGCATGACCTTTAACAATGGTGTGGCAACCTTCAAACTCAAAGGTGGCGAAGAAAAGACTGCAACGGGTCTGCCTAGCGGAACCGTGTATGAGGTTGTAGAAACTCCTGCTGATGGTTATGTGACCACGAAGACGGGTGATACCGGAACTATTGCAGGAGATCAAACGAAGACGGCAAAATTCACCAACACAAGAAACACCTATGGTGATTTGACCGTTGAGAAGGTTCTGGCAGGAAACGATACAGACGAGACCAAGGACTTCAGCTTCACTGTGACTCTGGAGGATACCAATATTAACGGAACCTACGGGGGCATGACCTTCAACAATGGTGTGGCAACCTTCAAACTCAAAGGTGGCGAAAGCAAGACAGCAACGGGTCTGCCGAACGGCTTAGGATACACCGTAACGGAAGATGATTACGCCGGCTACAATCAGGTTGCGACAGGCGATACCGGAACTATTGCAGGAGATCAAACGAAGACGGCAAAATTCACCAACACAAGAAACACCTATGGTGATTTGACCGTTGAGAAGGTTCTGGCAGGAAACGATACAGACAAGACCAAGGACTTCAGCTTCACTGTGACTCTGGAGGATACCAATATTAACGGAACCTACGGGGGCATGACCTTCAACAATGGTGTGGCAACCTTCAAACTCAAAGGTGGCGAAAGCAAGACAGCAACGGGTCTGCCGAACGGCTTAGGATACACCGTAACGGAAAAGGATTATGAAGGCTATGTTACCACGAAAACGGGCGATACCGGTAATATTGTAGGAAACGATAAGCAGAATGTAACCTTCACCAACACAAGAGACACCTTTGGTAATCTGACTGTTAAGAAAACTGTAGACGGAGCCTCACCGATAGCTGGCAAGAAATTCAACTTTACGGTAACACTGAAGGATAAAACAATCAGCGATACCTACGGTGACATGACCTTCGCCGACGGTGTGGCAACTTTCTCCCTAGAGGGTGGTGAAGAAAAGACCGCAACGGATCTACCAAATGGCATGGGATATACTGTAACGGAAGATGATTATTCCGGAGATGGATATGTAACCACGAGAACGGACGATTATACCGGAGCCATCAAAGGTAATAAAACACTGACGGCAGAATTTACCAACACGAGAAATGCAAACGGCAGCCTTACTGTTTCCAAGAAACTGGCAGGAAACGATCCGGAAGCTAATAAGGAGTTCGAATTTACGGTAACACTGCAGGATAAAACAATCAGCGGCACCTACGGAGGTATGACCTTTAACAATGGTGTGGCAACCTTCAAGCTCAAGGGCGGCGAATACAAGACTGCAACAGGTCTGCCGGATGGAATGCAGTATGAGGTGAACGAAGCGTCTGTAGACGGCTACAATACTACGAAAACTGACGATTATAACGGAACTATCGATGAGAAAAGTCCTAAAGTGGTAACCTTCACCAACACAAGAGACACTTTTGGCAAACTGACCGTCTCAAAGGTTCTGGCAGGAAACGATCCGGAAGCTGATAAGGAGTTTGAATTTACGGTAACCCTGAAGGATAAAACAATCAGCGATACCTACGGAGACATGACCTTCAATAATGGTGTGGCAACCTTCACTCTTAAGGGCGGTGAAAGTGCAACGGCATCGAATCTGCCAAATGGCTTAGAATACACCGTAACGGAAAAGGATTATGAAGGCTATGTGACCACGAAGACAGGCGATACCGGTAATATTGTAGGAAACGATAAGCAGAATGTAACCTTCACCAACACAAGAGACACTTTTGGCAAACTGACCGTCTCAAAGGTTCTGGCAGGGAAAAATCCGGACACCACTAAAGAGTTCGAATTTACGATTACGCTATTCTGTGATTCGACCTTTTCTGTGGAAGCTTTGGGTGACAGTTCTACGACTGCCCGCATGAAGAGGAAAGCTATCAACGGTGCCTACGGAGAAATGGAATTCACTGACGGTGTAGCAACCTTCACACTTAAGGGCGGCGAAAGCAAGACGGCCGAGAATCTGCCTAACGGCGTGAGCTACTGTGTAACAGAAAAGGACTATACTGCTGATGGTTATGTGACCTCGAAGACGGGCAATACCGGTGCCATCGTAGGAAACGATGAACAGACGGCAACCTTCACAAACACGAAGAATGCCACAGGCATTCTGACTGTTACAAATGCCGTAACCGGAAATGATGCGGACACCAACAAGGATTTCGAATTTACAGTTACGCTCAATGATACGACCATTAACGGTGAATACGGAGAAATGGAATTCACTGACGGTGTAGCAACCTTCATCCTTAAGGACGGCGAAGAAAAGACTGCAACGGGTCTGCCTGACGAAATGGGCTATAAGATAGAAGAAAGAGATTACACTGCAGACGGTTACGAAACGACCAACAGTACCAATACAGGAAATATCAGTTCAGGAACCATTAGTGCGGACTCCCCTGCGAAGGTAGACTTCATTAACGAGAAAAACATATTAGATCCTGATGATCCGCAAGACCCGGATCCTGATGATCCGATAGATCCGGAGGATCCAGTCGATAACGATGACGGACCATCAACCGGTGATGACAGCAACATTGGACTTTGGCTCGGAGGCATGGCTCTTTCGTTAACAGGATTGGCAGCACTTCTTCTTTCCAGAAGGCGTAGAGATAACTAACAATAAGTGTAAACGCAGATGAGTGGCGTGGGAAAAACCCCACGCCGCTTCTTTTATTTTGTTCTTTACTTTGGTACAATCATATCGGGAGGTGGTGTCTCTTGTACGTTAACAAATCGCGAATCATCGAACGTATAGAAAAATGTGCATCCTTTAACGATACCCCGGGTAACGGAATAAGCAGGTTTTCATATGGGACAGCAGACACCGAAGTCAAACAATGGCTTATGGATATATGCCGCTCCATGAATATGAATATCTCTGTCGATGCAATCGGTAATATTCGTGCCCGCTATCAAGGCAAAGAGTCCGGTCTGGCTCCCGTTATGATAGGATCGCATATAGATTCCGTCAGAAATGGCGGCAAGTATGATGGCGTTGTCGGGGTAATCGGCGCCCTTGAAGTTATCTCCGTTATGGATGAGAATGAATATGTGCCTGAAAGACCGATTGAATTTGTTGTTTTTGCCGAGGAGGAAGGCTCTAATTGCGGCACGACAATGGTTGGAAGCAAGGTAATGACAGGAAAACTTGATTATGATGATTTGAAGCTACTGAAAGATGCAGAGGGAAAATCATGTGTTGATATCGCCCGGTCTGCAGGGTTACCTGTCGGCAGGCTGGAGTCGGCTATAATCAGCACTGAAGATGTTGACTCAATGGTCGAGCTGCATATTGAGCAGGGCATAGTAATGGAGCGGGAGGGCAAACATATCGGAGTGGTTCAGGCCATTGCAGGTATGGTGACCTATCGTGCAATTGTTACCGGCCAGAGCAATCATGCCGGCGGTACCCCTATGAATATGCGAAACGACCCTATGGTCGCGGCAGCCTGCCTGATTAAAGAAATAGAAACTGTTGCCGGCAGCAGAGTAAACGATACAACTGTAGCCACGGTCGGAAAAATCTCTGCGGAACCTGGCATGTCCAATGTAATAGCCGGCCATGTAGAGTTTACCATTGACATCAGAGATATCGTCCGGAGCGGAATAGAGACGGCTGAGCACCTTATCAGAGAAGCGGCAGTAACGATTTCAAAAGAGCATGGTGTTGAAGTGGTTCTGGATAAAATCGGATCCAATGCCCCCATCAGTCTGACAAGCAGAGTTGTATCGGCAATAACAAAGGCAGCTTCCGGCTGCACCGACTTGTGGATGCCTATTAACAGCGGTGCCGTTCATGATGCCGCTATGATGGCCGGAATTACCGATGTTGGGATGATTTTCATCCCCAGCGCAGCAGGCAAAAGCCATTGCCCTGAAGAATATACCGATCCCGAGGACATCGCACTGGGCACACAGGTTCTGTTACATACCGTAATGAATCTGACCGGATGCTGAAATATTTAGAGAAAGATTTAATGTAAAGGAGGAGGCTATGAAAACAATAATCAAAAACGGAACGATTGTAACGGCAGAAAACGAGTATATTGCAGACATTCTCATAGAAGATGAGAAGATTAAAGCAATAGCTGAAAACATTGAACACGACGGTGCTGAAATCATTGATGCGGCAGGGAAATATGTATTTCCGGGCGGAGTAGACCAGCATGTGCATTTCTCGTTTACGTTTAACGGAACATCCACGAGAAGCTTCCGGACCTCACGTGCAGCCGCCGCGGGCGGTTCAACAACCATAATCGAATTTGTCAATCAGATAAAGGATAAGGGACTGGTCGAGTCTATTGAAGATTACAGGAAAGAAAATGCCGATGGCGTAGCTGCCGTCGATTATTCCTTCCACGCAGTTTTAACCGATCCGCGTCCTGAAGTAATAGAAGAGATTCCTGAGCTTGCCAAGGTCGGATATCCCGTAATGAAGCAGTTTATGGCCTATAAGGGGATGTTTTTCCATGCCGATGATGAAGCAATCCTTAATGCGCTTGAAAAGGCCAAAGAGGCAGGCGTGACGGTAATGGTGCATGCCGAGAATGCGGATATGATAGATGTTCTGCAGAAGAAGTGTATTGACGCAGGCAAGGGCGATCCATATTATCACGCGGTTTCACGTCCTCCTGTAGCAGAAGCCGAAGCAACCAGAAGAGCAATTTACCTTGCCGAAGCAACGGATGCACCTATATACATAGCACACGTTACCTGTCGCGAGGCCGTTGACGAAATCGCTGCAGCAATAGCAAGAGGACAGTCGGTACTCGGAGAAACATGCCCTCACTATCTGACTCTCGATGAGAGCAATCTGGCGAAGCCGGGCTTTGAAGGTGCCAAGTATGTATGCTCACCTGCACTGCGTACTCCTGATCATCTGGAATATCTGTGGTATGCACTCAACCGCGGATGGCTGAATGCCGTGAGCTCCGACCACTGCGGATTTGACTGGAAAGAGCAAAAGCATATGGGAGAGGGTGATTTCAGAAACATACCGAATGGGGCACCCGGTCTTCAGAACAGATTATCCGTCCTCTGGACCTATGGCGTAGAAAGCGGCAAAATCTCCCGTCAGCAGCTGGTTGACTTCTATGCCACCGCTCCTGCCAAAATCAACGGATTGTTCCCTCAGAAAGGCAGCATTTCCATAGGAGCAGATGCTGATATAGTAATCTTTAATCCGGAGTATAAAGGCGTGTTTACCAATGATGATATGCTCCATGATGTTGACTACTGTACATACGAAGGAATGGAGCAGATCGGTCGTGTTGACACAGTACTGCTGAGAGGCAAAAAAATTGTAGATGAGTCCGGCTACATCGGAAAGAATGGTGATGGGAAGCTGCTGCAAGGCAAGCCTTTCGGACTGATGTATCAGATGAAATAATCAATCTGCACAAGGTTCACTCAACATATCGTCCAAATCAGGGAAATACCTTTTCAATGCAACAGGTTTTCCCTTTTTATTAAGGAAGCAGTGGGTGGATGAAGCTTTCGCCACTAAGTCGCCTGACTCCTTGTTCCACATTGTATAACCGAGCTTCAATCTCACCCCGGTGTAACCTGTAACGTTCACATGGATTTCAATATCATCGCTGAATGTTGTTGTCTCCCTGTATTCGCAATTAACTGACACCACGGGCGATGTAATGCCCGCCGCCTCCATTCGTGTCAGGGGATAACCGATTTCCGTCAGGAAATTCATCCGTGCTTCCTCCATGAAGCGAATATAATTTGAGTGGTGGGTGATTCCCATTTTGTCTGTTTCATAATAATTGACTTTATGTACGTAACTGCTCATAGTAAGCCTCTCTGTTCCTGATTGCTGATCAGTTCACCTAAAGTGGTTTCCGCCCAGCTGTAATTGTTCAGATAACTGCCTTTAAATAGGTTTGAATACTCTTCCTCACCGGAAATATAGTTATACAGGTCGCATTGAACGTGTTCCATTACAATACGGCGTTTCCCGTCAACATTTTCAATGACATCGGAAATTCCGTATTCCTCAAGCGTATTCTTCAGGCGGAGAGCAACCTTGCGGTATCTGGCAAGCGTTACACTGTTTGTCGGCTCATCCTCCCACAAAAATCCTATTGCTTCGTCTGAAGTCACATATCCGCCTCTGCGATCAACAAGCAGGGCAAGGAGTTCCTTGGCCTTCTTGCTGCGGAATGCTATCGGCTTATCTCCGACGAATACATCAAAATATCCAAATGTGCGAATGGAAACTACAGGTTCCTCCTGCATGGTCGTCTGCACCTCGGTATCATCATCTTCTACTGCATAGAGCATAACATAGCGAGAGGATACACCGTTTGATTCCCTCTGGGAACAAACCGCCTTGATTTTGCGTTCTGTTCCGGTCTTGTAATCAAAGTAAACGAACTCTGCTTCACCTTTATTGAGGAGCTTGGTAAATTCCTCATAAGAGGTTTCACTGTATGCTGTAAATTTTTTCAGAGGTGTAAAGGTCTTTGTCAGAGAAAGCCATTCCTCTTTGGTGTATCCAAAAAATCCCCACACGTTTTCACTGGCATAGAGAGGCTTGACAGCCCCTTCCCGGGACAACTCAAAAGCGGCAATCCCATCAGAAAAACGCATAACAAGATCCCGCATTCCTTCCTTCGGCTGATAGTTTTCATTCTTAAGAACCACGGTATTATCAACTTCCTGCAGCTCACGGCAGCAATAAAAGCTGACCGCGTCATCAATCTTAATGAAGACCCCTGTGTAATCTCTGATGCTTCCATCTGTGGAACGAGCCTTGTAGCTGATCTGAGGAGGCTTGTCATCATCCTCATACAGGCTTTTCCGGCACAGTTGATGGAAAAGATTGCGAACACTCTCCTGATCTCCGGGCTCGATTGAAACAAGAATCCACCTTTCCAGTGCATCCTCAAGATTCATGGCAATATTCTCGAACTTCTTAAAAAATGACCTTTCCCTGCTATGCAGACACTTCACGGTGTTAGCATACAGATTGAACTCAAATATCATATCATAGACATCGGTGAGTGCATTCAGGTAACGCATGGATTCTCTGTCTTTTCTTGCTTGATAGCGTTCAGTAATATCCATGCAAACGCTCTGGAACTCCTCTTCCCCCTGTTCATTGACACATTTTGTAACCCACCCGAAAATATGTACACGTGTGCCGTCGCAGCGAAGTAAGGTCGTCTCGCCTGCAATGGATTTGTTGGCAGAATATACGCGTTGGAGATACTTGGCAAATCTGCGCCTTTCCTCCACGGGAATCATCAGGAAGATATTGCTCTTGTACATTTCCAGATCGTCAATTTCGTCCTCATCGGCTTCCGGAAAACGCAAAAGTTCAATCATCCTCTGATTGATATATGTAATTTTTGGCTGTTTCTCGCAGGTATACCTTAAAAATCCGCAATGTATTGTCTCATTTAGAAATTGCATGTCGTCAATTTCACTCTTAAGGTCGGTAATATCCGTCAGAAACGAGATACTCGTAAGTATCCCGTCATCCGATTTTTTTGACACAGCAGTATCCCTTACATAAAGTTCATTACCATCTTTTTTAATAAGACGATATTCTTCCGTAAGGGTCTGCTCCTGCTCTGCAAGTCTGCTTATAAAGTTATTGTACTTGTCTCTGTCAGCCGGATGAACCAGCTGAGCATAGAGATCCCTGCTGTCATTCAACAGTTCGCTCTCATTCACCCCGACCATCTCGCACAGATTTTGACTGACATAACTCAGGTGGACGGGATTGTTAAGCACGTACTGATGAAGACCGCTGACCTGGTGACTGAGTATTTCCTCAAAGTTTTTCGGTATCATGTTCAAATTAAATCCTTTTTCAGATTCATTGTAACACAATTCTTACTTATTCACCTGTTTTTCGCCACGTAATTTACGCCTCTGTAATTGCAAAGGAAAATTCAGCGGATACGCAAAGTCTTCCTTCCACGCTAACTTTCCCTTCTGCAAAATAGAATGGGTGTTTTGATCTTTTGATGTGACATTGTGTTTCTACCGTATCTCCGGGTTTTACCGGGGAACGGAACTTCACATTATTAAGCCCTGTATAAACAGGCAGCTGCCCTTCACTGATGGCATCCTCCATCAGTACGCAGGCAGATTGAGCAAGTATTTCACACAGGATGACTCCCGGAACAACGGGGTTGCCCGGGAAGTGCCCATTCAGAAAAAATTCATCGCCCCTGACGGTATAATGCCCGATAGACATGCCATCCTTCTTTTCTACATCGTCAAGCAGAAGCATATCGTCTCTGTGAGGCAGTATTTTCATAAGTTCTTCTCTATTCATATTCCTGCCTCTTATTTGTCCGAAACCTTTCTGAAAGCAACGCAGGCATTGTGACCGCCAAAGCCGAGAGAGTTGGAAAGGGCCAGTGTGATATCCGCATTTACCGCAGTACACGGAACACAGTTCAAGTCACATTCTTCATCCTGCTCTTTAAGGTTAATCGTCGGAGGGATAATGCCCTCATTCAGTGCAAACAGACAAGCAAGGGCTTCAATCGCACCTGCCGCACCCAACATATGTCCGGTCATGGATTTTGTGGAGCTGACAAAAGCTTTTCTTGCATTTTCCTCCCCGAGAGCCTTTTTAATTGCTGCAATCTCAACCGCATCGTTCATTGGGGTGCCGGTACCGTGTGCATTGATATAAACGACATCTTTTTCGGTATATTCCGCTTCTTTCATTGCATCCATCATTGCCTGGGCACTGCCGCGAGCTTCAGGATGAGGTGCAGTAATATGATATGCATCGCAAGTGGAACCATAGCCGCATACCTCACCATAGATTTTCGCTCCCCGAGCCTTTGCGTGTTCATATTCTTCAAGAACGAGCGCCACCGAACCTTCACCGACAACAAAGCCTCCTCTGCGCTTATCAAAAGGAAGAGACGCTTCATCAGGATTTCCGGAAACGGAAAGCGCCTGCATAGTTACAAAGCCTGCAACCGCAGAAGGAGAAATCGTCGCCTCTGAACCGCCGGCAATTACTGCATCTGCATAGCCGTGATGGATCAGACGCATACCTTCGCCTATAGCATCGGAACCGGAAGCACAGGCAGTAATAGCAGGCCTGGCAGTTCCGCGGCAATCGTGTCGAATGGCAATCATACCCGCGGCCATATTCCCAATCATCATAGGTATGAACAGAGGAGAAACACGGCGAGGTCCTTTCTCCATCAGTTTGGTATGTTCTGTCTCAAATGTTATGATTCCACCGATACCGGTACCAAAAATAACAGCAAATCGTTCGGGCACTATATTGCCTTCCACACCGCTGTCATCTACTGCCTGCTGTGCAGCAGCTACAGCAAACTGTGCATAGCGGTCGGTACGAAAAACTTCAATGACCTCCAGATATTCCTTCGGATCAAACTCCTTAACCTCAGCTGCCAGCTTCGCCTTGAATTTCTCCGTATCAAAAAGTGTGATGGGAGCAATGCCGTTTTTGCCGTTCTTTAAGCCTTCCCAGGTATCGGCAACATTATTTCCCAAAGGAGTAACAGCACCGAGACCGGTGACAACAACTCTTCTGTTTTTACTCATAATTTTCTTCTCCTTACATAGCGATGCCGCCGTCAACGCGGAGAACTTCGCCGGTTACATATTTCGCAGTCGCCAGATATGCAACTGCCTCTGCCACATCTTCCGTTTCTCCCATGGTTCCGAGAGGAATCATTTGCAGAAGCGGATTATCCGTCTGATTTCCCGTCATATCGGTTGCAATAAAGCCGGGGGCAACCGCATTGCAGCGAATGCCTTTGGAGGCCAATTCTTTTGCCACTGACTTGGTAAGCCCGATGAGGCCCGCCTTTGATGCGGAGTAGTTAACCTGTCCCGCATTACCAATTATTCCCGCCACCGATGTGATGTTGATAATGCAGCCCTCACGGCCTCTTAAAAAGACACCTGTCATGTGTCGGATCATATTAAAGGCTCCCTTCAGGTTTGTATCCATTACATCATCAAAATCTTTTTCTTTCATCATGGCGAGCAAACCGTCCCGTGTAATCCCGGCATTATTTACAAGTATCTGCATTGTACCGAAATCGGCTTTTATCTTTGCCACCGTCTCTTTCACCGCCGCAAAATCCGCAACATCACACTGATAAGCCTTCGCTTCCACGCCGTATTCCCGCCTGCACTTGTCACAGGCGTTTTCTGCTGCGACCGCATTCCCGGCATATATAACTGCAACATTTGCACCTGAAGAAGCCAGTTTATATACGATTGCTTCGCCAATGCCCCGGGAACCACCGGTAACAACTGCTGTTTTTCCTTTTAACATTATTCCACCTCCGCCAGGTATTCCGTAACACTTACCGCTTTTACGCCGGTATCAATTTTTTTAATCATGTTGGTAAGTGTCATCCCGGGTCCGATTTCAATAAAGGTTCCGATGCCCTCTGCAATCATATTTCGGATAATCTTCTCCCACAGTACGGGGTTGCGGATTTGTCCGGAAAGCAGTTCTGTAACATCATCCCCATAAGGTTTCGCTGTCATATTGGAATACAATGTGATTGTTCTTTTTTTCACTTCTGCCTTTGCAACTTCTTCAGCAAAGGCTTCCGATGCGCCCTGCATAAAAGGCGAATGAAAAGCACCGCCCACTTTAAGCGGGATTGCCCTGCCTCCGGCTGCTTTCACATCTGCAACGAAGTCCGCCATTTGTGTTTTAAGCCCCGCAACGGTAGTCTGTCCCGGACCATTGAAGTTTACAGGATAAACATCGGAATATTTACCGCTTACTTCCTGCACCTGCTCCGGAGTGAGCTTAACAACGGCAGCCATAAAGGTATCATACTTTTCAGACTCGTTTTGCATAAGCTCACCACGCCTGCTGACAAGACGGAATCCTGTCTCTTCATCAAAAGTTCCGCTGACTGTGGCTGCAACCAGCTCGCCAAGAGAAAACCCGGCCACCGCGTTCGGTATTATCCCCTTTTCCTTCAGAACCGCTGCAGCTGCCAATTCCATAGCGAAAAGACAAGGCTGAGTGTTCTTCGTTTCCTTTAACTCTTCCTCTGTCCCTTCAAAGCATTGAGTTGACGTGCCCGGACGAATTTCGTCACACAGATCGAAGACTTCCCTGGCAACCGAATATTTTTCATAAAGGTCTCTTCCCATTCCGGGGAACTGATCTCCCTGGCCGGAAAAAACAAATGCTATTTTATCCATTGTGATGCCTCCCGAAGAACATCCTCGGCTTCCTCCATAACTTCCCTGATTATTTCATCGGCCGGCTGTTCTTTTTTTACCATTGCAGCACTCTGACCGGAAAGGAAACACCCTTTCTTTTCGTCGCCTTCCTGAACTGCAAGTCTTAATGCACCTTCTGCCAGTTCTTCCAGTTCTTCATCCGGCATGCCGCCATATTCCGCTTTGGAATAATCTCTCGTAAACGGTGATCTGAGACTGCGGACAGGATGACCGAGCCGCTTGCCTGTCACCATGGTACAAAGATCTGTTGCCTTCAAAATCTTTTCCTTGTAAACAGGATGAATACTGCACTCGTGTGCACTTAAAAATCTCGTACCCATCTGTACACCTTGTGCTCCCAGCATAAATACCGCCGCAACACCTCTGCCATCTGCAACGCCGCCGGCGGCAATTACCGGCAAATCCGTTGCGTCACATATCTGAGGAACAAGAACCATTGTGGTAAGTTCCCCTACATGACCGCCGCTTTCTCCCCCCTCCGCAATCAACGCGGATGCGCCGAGACGAGTCATCAGCTTTGCCATTGCAACAGAAGCAACGACCGGAATTACCCTGATTCCCGCAGCTAACCATTCTTTCATATATTTTGAGGGGTTACCCGCTCCGGTAGTTACAACCTCAACTTTTTCTTCAATAACAATTTTAGCCACTTCCTCCGCAAACGGACTCAGAAGCATAATGTTAACGCCAATCGGTTTGTCTGTGATACCTCTGGCAACCTGGATCTGCTGTCTGACATAATCCCCGGGGGCATTACCCGCCGCAATAATGCCAAGACCGCCGCCGTTTGAAACGGCAGCGGCCAGTTTGCCGTCAGCGATCCAGGCCATGCCACCCTGAAACACCGGGTATTTGATACCCAGCATTTCACTAATTGCTGACTTAATCATAATATTTAACCCTGTATGCTCTGTATGAATTTATCCAGAGCGTCAACAGTTTCAAGATCCTTATCGAGTTCGATTTCGATACCAAGCTCATCTTCCAGGGTCATAAGAAGCTCAACGGTATCAAGAGAGTCGATTCCAAGGTCAACAAACTTGCTTTCCGGCTTTATAGTGGATGCATCACAACCCGTACGTTCAGCGATAATTTTTGCGATAGTTTCAAAATACATGTTATTTCTCCTCCAAAATTGACTTTTAATTTCCAAGCATTTTTTTCACTTACTGCACTACATTGTACAGGGCAGACGTTCCAACAAATATGCTGTTGCGTTCCAAAAGCGTTCCTGATTTGAAAAAAATTAAAAACCTGACCGTGCCGGGCATCGCCCGGATATCAGTAAGCAAACTTCTTGTGAAGCGGATACTTGTCAGTAAGCTTCTTAACGATAGCTCTGGCCTCTTCCATCTTGGCTTCCTCTTCTCCTTTGCTGTCAATAACCAGTGCGATTGCATCGGTTACCGCCTTAACATCTTCCTCCTTGAATCCTCTTGAAGTCATGGCAGGCGTACCCATTCTCAAACCCGAAGTAATCATCGGTTTCCTTGGGTCATCAGGAATTGAATTTTTATTGGTTGTAATATTGGCTTCATCCAGAATTCTTTCCGCTTTCTTTCCGGAAATGTCCTTGTTAACCAGTTTAACCAGAATCAGGTGGTTATCTGTCCCGCCGGAAACCAGATCGAAATCGTGAGCATTCATTCCTGCCGCCAGTGCTTTGGCATTGTCAATAACCTGCTGCTGGTAAGTCTTGAACTCCTGTTCAGCCGCCAGTTTGAAACATACCGCCTTGGCAGCTATAATGTGCATTAATGGTCCCCCCTGGAATCCCGGAAAGATTGCTGAATCAATAGCCTTTTTGAACTCTTCTCTGCACAAAATCAGCCCGCCTCTCGGACCTCTGAGTGTTTTGTGGGTGGTTGAAGTTACGATATCTGCATATTCCACAGGATTAGCATGATGTCCGGTGGCAACCAGACCTGCAATGTGAGCCATATCCACCATGAGAATTGCTCCCACCTCATCTGCGATTTCTCTGAACTTCTTAAAGTCAATCGCCCTGGGATAAGCAGAGGCTCCTGCGACAATCATTTTAGGTTTGTGCTCTCTCGCCTTGGACCTGACATCGTCGTAATCGATGGTTTCATCTTCGCCCAGCCCGTATGCTACGAAGTTGTAGTTCTTTCCGGAGATATTTACAGGAGATCCGTGTGACAGGTGCCCCCCATTTGAAAGATCCATACCCAGAACAGTATCCCCATACTGCAGCGTAGCCAGGTAAACTGCCGTGTTTGCATTCGTTCCGGAATGAGCCTGAACATTGGCGTGTTCCGCACCGAACAGCGCGCAAGCCCTGTCGATTGCCATCTGCTCAACTTCATCAACGAATTCACATCCGCCGTAATATCTCCTTCCCGGATATCCTTCAGCGTATTTGTTGGTCAGTGCACTTCCTGCAGCTTCCATTACTTCATAGTTTACAAAGTTTTCGGAAGCAATCATCTCAATCTTCGTTTCCTGGCGGTTGATTTCTCTTCTTATGGATGCAGCAACTTCAGGATCCGCCTTCTCTAAATAGTTGAAATATATTTCATTCTCTCTTATATTGTAAATATTAAACACTTTAACCTCGCACACATTATATATCTAGCTAACTGCTCTTTCAAGCCGCTTCAGAGCAAGAGCCACGGTCAGTCCCGGAATCACGCGATTTCCGGTAATCTCCACTCCCAGCATCTCGTTTATCTTTTTCAGACGATACTGGATGGTGTTGGTATGAACATCCATGAATTCGGCGGTTTTGCTGCTGTTCATTCCGGCATCAAGCACAAAGGTTTCCAGAGTATCCAATAGTTGTCTTCCCTTATTCTCGCCAGCCTCCTTAAACGGCTCAAGCAGTTCCATATAACTTTTTTTAACGAAGCCGCCCTGAATTTGTACATTTATACAGTTGCTGGCCAGCGTAAGTTCATACTTGGTAAACAGCCTCTTGTACGGAAAAACACTCTGTACGAAATTCCAGGTTTCACCGATGAGCTTATACGCATCTCCTATTCCTTCAATTCCGTTAAGTCCCGTCACATGAAATATTCTGGCCGACTTATGAACCTTCATCTTGTTAAACAGCACGACACAGTCGGTCTGCTGTTCGATTCTCGAGGAGCCTTCCTCTGTGTTGAGAATAATCCCATAGGTATCTTCTTCCTCGGCGATTTTCCAAATCTCCAGATCTGTCTTTTTTTCAAAATCAGCAAAAAACTGCGTCTCCGCGTCTCTGTCCAGCCCCTTAATGAAGAACGCACTTATAACATCACTTCCGTCTATCTTCGCTTCTTCCTGAAGTGAGTAGGCCAGACTTCTGTTTCCTCTGATAAGAGCTTTTATAAATTCCGCTTTAGCATCTCTTTCAGGAGTATATTTCCACATCCCCATGGCCAACTCGATAATCTCTGCCAGCTTGGTTATTTCCCCCGCCGTGTACGAGTCCTCATTGTCCACGATGAACATATAGTACTTCTCGTTGCCGATTATAACCGGTCCCCAGTAAGTCAGTGCTCCTTCTATGTTAATCAGCGTATAAAATTTGCCCGTATCCTGCTCGACGTTCTTTTCCCTGCCCAGCCTTATGGCATCAGCCAGATTAACCTCATGTCTGGTTTCAACGGTAAAAATAGGATTGAAATCTTCACTTAATATTACCAGCTGGAAATCGTTATTTATTGCTGCTTCCCTTGCAGCTGACTGAAAGTTGCTGTGCTTCTCGAAATCCAGAAGATGGAATATCGTATTGCTTATGAGGCTGTTGGCGAAATTATCTCCATACAGAACCCTGTCCATAACCTGGGAAATTACCGCAGAATAACCGGTTCCGGGAGCCATTTTTATAAGTGGCAGGCCTGTATTGTTCGCAGTGCTTATAACCTTATCGTCAAGCTCTTTTACAACCCTTCCGATATTACAGACAACCAGTCCCGCACAGCCTCTTTCTGCGATTTCCTTCACAATCCGGCACTGGCCGTCCACATCATCCCTGACGTCTGTAAAACTTGTAAGCAAAAGTCCCGTCCTCGCCGTTTCAATCAGATCCATGTCGGAAGCACCACAAACATCAAGCACCGAAATGGTCTTGATCTCATTCTTGAGCCCCTTCTTTCCCGCAATTATTTCCGCATCGGTAAATGCTTCCAGCTCAAGGCAGTTTGCGACAGTAACCTTCATTATTGTTCGCTCCCCTCATCTTTATCCGTTTCTTCGGAAGGAGTCGGTTCTTCCTGCTCAGGCTTTTTAGTTTCAACCGGCTTTGCAGAATTGGTTACATCATTATAAGTCATTACAGTGGGCTTGAACTTGGCATTCTTTCCGCTTTTCTCAATCATTGATGACAGTGCCTCAAGTTCTTCCTGTTTTTTCTGCTGAGCTGCCTGTGCGGCTTCTTCTCTCTTTCTCCTTCGAATCTGAATCGCTTCCTTGGCTTCTTTTTTTTCTCTGACCTTCTTTACTTTGGTTTTTTCCTTAAGATCCTCTTCTATTTCTTTAGGGGTTTTTTCCCCATTAAACAGCTTTTTGAACTGTTCGCCATCGAGAGTTTCCACTATAAGCAATGCTTCTGCAACAGCCTGGAGCTGTTCGGAATGCTCTTCCAGAATCTTTGTTGCAGCAACATAGGCCTCTTCAATGATTGCCTTTATTTCGGCATCGATTTCGTTAGCGGTCTCTTCCGAAAGATTCTGCCTTGAAGTAAAGTCCTTGCCCAGAAATACTTCGTCGGCACTGCTGTAGTTCACAGGACCCAGCTTCTCGCTGAAACCGTATTTGGTAACCATTTCTCTGGCGATATCCGTTGCTCTTTCTATATCGTTGCTGGCACCCGTGCTGATATCATCCAGCGTAAGCTGCTCGGCAACTCTGCCCCCCAGAAGATGAATAATCTGCTCACGCATTTCTTCTTTTGTGCCGTAGTACTTGTCTTCCTTAGGAAGAATCATAGTGAATCCACCGGCTCTTCCTCTCGGTATAATAGTAATCTGGTGTACAGGGTCAGTCTTAGGCAGAACATGAGCGACAACTGCATGTCCGGCTTCATGGTATGCAGTAAGCTTTCTTTCTTCCTCACTGATTACCCGGCTTTTCTTTTCAGGTCCCGCAATTACCTTGGTAATCGCTTCCTCTATTTCATCCATTCTGATTGCAATACCGTCTCTTCTTGCTGTCAGAAGTGCTGCTTCATTAAGCATGTTCTCGATGTCTGCAGGTGTGAATCCCGGTGTTCTTCTCGCCAGCACTTTCGGATCAACCTCATCTGCCAGTGGCTTGTTTCTTGAATGAACCCTGAATATTTCTTCTCTTCCCACAATATCCGGAATCCCGATTACAATCTGCCTGTCAAATCTGCCCGGTCTCAGCAGAGCGGGATCCAGAACGTCAGGCCTGTTTGTTGCCGCCAGAATAATAATTCCTGAATTTTCAGCAAATCCGTCCATTTCTACAAGCAGCTGGTTCAGCGTCTGTTCTCTTTCATCATGACCGCCGCCAAGGCCGGCTCCTCTCTTTCGTCCCACAGCGTCAATCTCATCTATAAACACGATGCAGGGTGCATTTTTCTTGGCCTGTTCAAACAGGTCTCTCACTCTGGATGCTCCCACACCTACGAACATTTCTACAAATTCCGAACCGCTGATGGTGAAAAACGGAACACCCGCTTCACCTGCGGTAGCTTTTGAAATATATGTTTTCCCTGTTCCCGGAGGTCCCACGAGCAGAATACCCTTAGGAATTCTCGCTCCCAGGCTGTTGTACTTAAGCGGATGCTGGAGGAAGTCCACTATTTCCTCAAGTTCTTCCTTCTCTTCCTTCAGACCGGCAACGTCATCAAAGGTGACTTTTTTCAGGTCATCCGATTTCTGCATTTTCGCCTTGCTCCTGCCAAAGGACATTACCTTGCCGCCGCCGCCCTGCTGCCTCATTATAAACACGAAGAAAGCAACCATGATACCTATCATTATCATGGTCGGCAACAATGACAGGAGGATTGATTCCTGTTTAGGCGGAGGACTTGACAGCTTCAGGTTCCCCGCATCAACCTGCGGTATGATGTATTTCTCATATATGAAGCTCATGTCCACAGCACTGTTTACATAGGCATACACCGTTTCTCCCGAATTCAGCTGTGCTGTAAGCTTTGTTTCCGCTACATCAATACTCTCCACCTCACCCTGCTTCAAATGATTGATCATCATTGATGTTTTGATTTCCTTTGCCAGCGGTTCCGACTCATTATTGAAGAACCAGAAGAACCCCATAACAAGTGCGAATACAAGTATATAGATAGTTACGTTTTTACCGAATCTTTTCAAATTCTTTAACCTCCCAGTAAATAATTGTCTCTAATCCCTTTTTTGTGCTTTGCAAACAAAATTGCACTATATTTTACCATGAGTTTTGCAAGATATCAATAATTAGTAGGAAAGGAGTTCTGATAATTCAGACCCTTTTTTGTCCTTTTTTGTCATTGTTTTTTGTCTTTTCTTGCTTATTTCAATTTGTATCTTTTAACCGAAGACCATGGACCGTAGATTCTCTTGCCGTCAACGATCTTGTATGCTCTTACCTTATAATAGTATTTCTTGTATCTCTTTGTCTTAATTTTCGTAGATGAGTTTTTGTATGAAACCGTCTTGACTATTGAGAACTTTTTATTTTTGCAGCATGATCTTGCAATCTGGTAACCGGATTCACCCGGTATATTTGTCCACTCCACCTTCACATATTTTTTAGAGGACTTTGATACCTTCGGGGTGTTTATCTTCTTTAAGGTGTAAATGTCTGTAGAATATCCGGCAGCACCGGAATAAGTCTTGCCATCTTTTATTATGTAAGGCGTAACTCTGAACTTATACTTTGCGCCGTCTTCCAGATTCGCCTTTTTGTAATAGTTGTTGGTTGTGCCGTTGGTCAATAGCGAGTATTGACCCCCGGATTTCATGTATTCAACCTTGTATTTGACTGTAAAATCTTTTACTGCCTGTTTCGTCCAGCTGACATGAATATCATTATAATCGTACAGCTTGACATTTACCTTCCCTTGTGGCTTTAGTATATTATCATTTGCAAAGCCTTTTATTCGTGCACACCATTCCTGCTCAGCCGCATCCTCCCATGAACCGCCTTTTTTCGAATAGTAGCTTTGACCATTTTGTAATTCCGCATCAAATTTAATCCACCCGCTATCTAAGTCTCTCTCAATGCCCAACCATGTATCTTTCTGTGCTGTTATAACTACGGAATAGTTCTCTCCCCGGCAGAGCGGGACATTCTTACCCTCCAAAGGCACCGTATAAAAGCCCGCTTTATCCGTATCAAATGTGCCGGAATATACATTTTCCCCGCTTTCCGGATCTTTGCTTTTGTCTACATTCTTGTATATATCAATTTTGAATGAGGATTCCCCGTCCAGATTTGTAACTAAGCCAATCGCTTCCAGTAACTGAGGATCAGTCCCCTTCTGCGGTTTAACATCGTATATGTTCGCAACCTTGTCTCCCGAAAACAGTCTCCGTGCTCTGTCGCCTGCTGTGCCGTCATACTGATAGTTGTAGTCGTAGATTTCAGCCAGCTGCATATCATATGAAGTCACATATCTGACAGCCTTTTTCTTTCCATCGGCGCCTTCGCTTGTACCAAGAAACGCAAACCCCTTGTCCTCATAGGATACCCAGATATATTCGTACCTCGGTTTAGCTTTATTCTCTGTAATCCCCCAACTGTTTTGAATCAGCCAAGCTCCGTCTTTCTCAGGGCGAAAGTCGACATTTTCATCTTCATTGTGATAGAAATAGTCTCTGCTGAAATTATCATCCCAGCCAATGACAGTAATTGCATGATCAGCGTCTAATTCTTTATTATTATTGCAGGTACAAACAACTTCTTCTTCCGGAGTCCCTTCTTTTATTGTCACTTCCTTAATGTGCTTGAAATCTCCTAAAAAAATTCCGCTGACAACAGCTCCCTGATCTACGATAGCATTCTTGATATTCTGCCTCGCTGCTTCAATGATTCCCCGGTCATCGGTATCCGCTTCGTTGATGGCGTTGATCAGTTTTGCCTCTTCCAAGACAATTTCGTTATTGTACGCATCATCATCCGGATAAGGTTCATATTGATATATTTCCCACATATTGTATATATCTTTGTACTCTGCCATCCCTGTCCAGCTTGACATGGCGATATTTGTGTACATGTCATTTCCGCCAATTGAAGCCCAATTCCTCCCAGGTGTGCCGATTATGTTTTTATCTCCCCCTGTATTCCCCAAAGGGTCATCTACTCTGTTGTATAAAAAATATCCCAGGTGTGCCGCTGCAAGTTCCGGCACCGGATTTCCCGTTTCCCGACAATAGGACATTTCCGCCACTGTCGCAGCGGCACATGCCCAACAGAGGCCGGTTCCATCTTGATCCTTGATTTTCTTGTTATCCAAGTACCACTTTTCATTTCTGGGATCATAAGAAGATCTTGTAGCTTTAATGCCTGACCTAGATTTAGGCACCTTCTCTGTCCCTTCAAGAATTGCCGGTTCTGTTGTTCTGTCTGTCTTGATGTTAGGGGTTTCTATGGTAATGTTTGTGCCACGAACCCATTTCGGAATCTTCACATCCTTAAATTCCACACCTGTCGGTTCCGGCATCATCCCCTCTTCTGCTTCCGGTGCCTCCGTCGCTTCAGGTGTAACGGATGTTGTTGCCTCTGTTGTCGGCTCCGTTGCCATCATTTCTACCGCATATCCTGTAGGAAAGTATGCTGTTCCCAGTACAAATACCAACGCTGTCACTATGGAAATAATTCGCTTGTTCATAATTCTACCCCTTTGTCCTTTCATCCGCAGCTGCCTTTTTTTGTTTGCCTATTTTCACCTGTCCCTGTTCTACGGTCAACCGATACCCGCGCGGGAACTCCACGGTCTTCGGACCCTGCTTAACCAGTATTATCTTGTTTGCCGCTTCCAGACGCTCAGCCGTTACATCCTGAGTGAGACCCGCTTCATTAAAAGCCAGCATGAGCACGCGGTGTCTGATTGCCCTGTGCAGTGCAGCCAGACCATCACGGTCAAGAACAATCTCCCGGTCAACATTTCCGCCGTCGCCCTTGCCTGATATCCGAAGTCTCCCGTATGCAACCGCCGCCTCCCTCCATAAGTATTCCTTATCATCGGCAGCAATATTACTCAGCCTTACCAGCCCCTCAGCGATGTTTTCGTTATATTCTCTCTCTAAATAAGGCAAAAGTTCCAGCCTTATTTTGTTCCTTGCATATATAGCTTCTTTATTTGTATGATCTATTACCGGGTTCAGGCCCGCTTCGTCACAGTAAGCCTCAATATCACTCCTGTAGACATCCAGCAGCGGTCTTATCACTCTGAATCCTCTTTCTTCCCTTTCATAGGAAATTCCCGCCAGGCCATCGGTTCCTGTTCCTCTCAGAAGTCTGAACAGAATGGTTTCTGCCTGATCGTTGGCATTCTGTGCCACAGCAATTTTTATTTTTTCCTGTGCCACTCCTTTTTTAACCAGTTCTTCCGCAACTTCACAGAAAGCATCATAACGCGCCATCCTTCCTGCTTCCTCACTGGTTCTTCCTGTCTCCTCTGCCAAGGCGTTGCAATCGACGACAAAAGTGCGGCACACCTGTACAAGTCCCTTGTATTCCGGACTTGACGCAAAGGCACTGCAAAGGTTTTGCACGTAAGCCTGATCCTTCTCCGCCGCTCCCGGTCTGAACATATGGTTCAGGTGAACCGGATGTATAGTCAGCTTCTTTTCCCCTGCCATCTGTAACAGCACATGAAACAGGCACACCGAGTCAGGTCCTCCCGAAAGGCCAAGGACTATATGGTTGCCTGCTTCAAAAAGGCAATGTTTTTCAATGGTTTCTCGCACTGCCTTCATAACCGTATATTCAATTGTTGTGCCTTGCTTTTTCATGGGTCCTCCTCCTGGAGCAGGGCTGATATTAGGCACCCATGGCAGCATTCACATCGTCTTCGCATGCCTTCATGGCTTCCAAGGTCTTGAGAAGCAGCTCATCGATTTCCCAGCCAAGCATTTCGGCTCCCTTCTGAATAGTTTCACGGGAGCATCCGGCTGCGAACTTCTCACTCTTGTATTTCTTTTTCAAAGATTTAAGCTCCATATCCTTAGTGCTCTTTGACGGGCGCATGAGAGCCGCAGCACCGATTATTCCGGTCAGCTCATCCGCTGCGAATAAAACCTTTTCCATAAGATGATTAGGTTCGATATCAACTCCCATGCCGTATGCATGGCTGCATATTGAGCGGATCATATCATCCTCAACACCTGCCGATGCCAGAAGTTCCGGCGCCTTTATGCAATGTTCATCCGGATATTCTTCAAAGTCTACATCATGCAAAAGCCCTACCAGACCCCAGTACTCTGCATCCTCTTCGAATCCTAGCTCCTTTGCAAACCATCTCATTACACCTTCAACCGTAAGAGCGTGCCGAATGTGAAAATCCTCCTTATTGTGCCTCTTGAGAAGCTCCAAAGCCTTTTCTCTTTTAATCATTTCCTCTCCTCCTGATCAGTTACCGCTTTCAATAATCTGCTTTAATCCGACCTTCTTCATAATTATAATCCCTTATATTTCACTGTTCAAGGCATAAACATTCGACTGCTTTTACAAGTTTCATAATCAGAATATTCCGAGAATTTACTCGATTTGACTTGACTTCAAAGTCTGAGTCCAATAAAATTATCTAAATAAATAGTGTTTAAAAAGGACTGATTATTATGACTTTTCAAGAACAGATTAATCTTTTCATGAAGGAGCTGGATGCCACCGGCGCTGAACTTGCAAAAGAAAGCGGGATATCAATCTCGACAATAAGCCGATATAGAAATGGCCGGCGTATCCCAAAGCCCGACAGCGATGTTGTCATGATATTGGCCAAAGGATTTGAACGAATCGCAAAACAGCGCCATGTTCCGGGATATGACAAGAACACGCTTTGCTCCTCATTGCATGAAGCACTTAAGTCAAAGGATGATGACTTTGACCTTGCTATTCTGCATAAAAAATTTGATTCTCTGATCGATACCTTCGATATTTCCATGCAAAGTCTCGCAGAATATCTTAACTATGATGTTTCACATATTTACAGGATTCGCAAAGGCGAGAGGAAGCCAAGCGATCCGGTTGCATTCGTGCAGAACACTGCTGATTATATTGTAAGCACATATCAGGATGCAGACTCCAGACGCACTCTTATATCAATGCTAAGTTACAAATACAATCGCAACACCCCTCCCCCGGAAAAAGCAATAGATATTGCTCTGCAGAAAAGACTTTGCCACTGGCTTACAGACGCATCGGAATATGATGACCTCTTAAGTGACAGCATGTTCAGCCCTACTAACGATTTCGGGTTCAGTTCACTTTTTGACAGAAGGTCTCCCTCGAACAAAAAAAGGAACCGCGGTTAATAGAGAAGAGAGAAGAATATATCGGCATAGAGGGGTTTGGGGATGCAGTTATTGATTTTCTCTTTAATGTATCCCGTGGTAATGCCTATAAAGACATTACCATATATCATACCTTTATATTTCATGAGAACCCTAACAAGGGTATAGATATATATCCTGTGATGCGCGGTCTTGCGAAAGTCCTCAGGCAAGGTATTCATGTTAACTTAATACATGGTCTGAATCAATGTCTCAGGCTTATGGTTTTTGATTATAAGCGCTGGCTGCCTGCTCATATGACAGGTCGTTTATCTTCATATTTTATAGAAAACAGCCAGGAAGAACAATCAATCAAGAATCTCATTTTAACATCAGAAGATTGGGCTTTTATCGGAAATGCTGTTGCCGGATTCGAAAACCATGGAAGATTTGTTGTTACTAATGACAAATCGGAAGTTGAATATTACAGGAATATGAATCAGCTGCTGCTTCATAAGGCCACACCCCTTGCGGATATTTATACTGCTGAAAGGCAGGAGGAGTTTCAATTGCTGCTGGAAAGACAGGCTAAAGTCGTGGGAGAGAGACGGACTTATCTGTCAGAACCGCCGTTACATACAATCAGTGACAATCTTCTCAATAAAATACTTGCTGACAATAAACTCTCCTTGGAGGAATCTGAAAAAATCCGCAGCCATGTGTTGCAGGCACGCAGGCAAATTACGGAAAGGCTTTTAAAAGGGAAAATTACGGAGTTTCTTCCATTCATGTCTGAAACCGATGCAAAGAAACACCCGCCTAAACTGTTTCTGTCGGATATATTTCCCAATAAATATATTTATTACACATATCCGGAGTACAAACAACACATAGATGAAACTTTTAAATTTGCGGCAAATACCGCAAACTATTCCTGTGAACCGTTTGAGTTCCCTACCTTTCACAACACACGTACTATTATGGATCAAGGCAGCGGGGTTTTTACTTCGTCAAACAGAATCCCTTCCGTTCATCTTGCCATAACACATCCCAAGATGTGTCGTCTGATTGAAAGGATACCGATTTTTACCAGGATCTGATTTTGCCTTGACTGACCATATAATTACAGAACCCCTGAAGATGGAACTGCTCCTGTTCCATTCTCGAGGGGTTCTATTTCTTATCAAGTTAATCTTTAAACCAATCTGCTGATAAAATTATCTGATTGCTTTTCTTCCTACCACCAGAATGGCCATAGCCAGGATGCTTGCCAGCATAATCAACAAAGAAGTTACAGGATTAGATGTATCACCTGTCTCAACCGCATCATCTGTTCCGTCATCAGTAGGTATAGGTTCAGGTTTGTCTTTGAGCGGTTCTATGTGAACCGTCTGGTCTTTATTATTGATGTCTGCGTGAGTAACAACTACCTTACCATCCACGCTCAAGTATTGGTACAATACCAAACTTTCACCTTCAAGACCTGTAGTATTAAAGTGGAAGTCTATCTCAACAGTTCCATTCGATGTTGTAGGTACAAATGTCTTCGTCGCTGTTGCCACTACAGTAGCACCATTATCGCTCTTCTTTACCACTTGGCCGTCTATTGTGTAAGTTACGCCAACCGCGAGATTTTTATATACCAGTTCGTCGGCTACAATTACATCCTTGCCGGCTGCAAGAATCTTGTCACCGTCAGACTTGTCTCTTGCGAATGTCTCAAGCGAAGGGTTATCCGGATTTGTAGGCTCTTCCGGATCAATCTTCTTTGTAATCATTACTGTCTGACCCTCATCGTTAATGTCGGCGTGCTCCGCAATTTTTATTAGCTTTTCAGATTCTTCAGGTTCCGTTGGCTCTTCAGGCTCCGTTGGCTCTTCAGGTTCCGTTGGCTCTTCAGGCTCCGTTGGCTCTTCAGGCTCTATCGGCTTAGTCTCGCCAAGGAACAGCTCTTCAAAAGCAACTACACTGTCTCCGCCAAGATCTGTTGCGTCGAAGGTGAATTCAATATCAACTGTTCCGTCGCTGTCCTTAGGAGTGAACTTCTTCGTTGCTTCTGCCACGACTGTCTTTCCGTCGCTCTTCTTTATAAGTTTTCCTTTAAGTGTATATTCCTTGCCTGCTTCAAGGTTCTCATAGGCTACTTCGTCTACAATCTTTACATCCTTGCCTGCTTCTACCGTTTTATTACCATTTGCCGTTGCCGTTGTTCTTATGGATGCAGGCTTAGGTTCAGGCTTCTTGGTGATATCAACTGTCTGGTCTTCATCGTCAATGTTTGCGTGCTCCGCTATCTTGGTCTCGCCAAGCAATAATTCCTCAAAGGCTACCGCACTGTCTCCGCCAAGATCTGTTGCGTCGAAGGTGAATTCAATATCAACTGTTCCGTCGCTCTTTTCAGGCGTAAACTTCTTCGTTGCTTCTGCCAGCACCGTGGTTCCGTCGCTCTTCTTCATGAGCTTGCCGTTAAGTGTGTATTCCTGGCCTGCCTTAAGGTTCTTATAGGATACGGTATCTATAATCTTTACGTTCTTGCCGGCTTCTACGCTCTTGCTGCCGTCAGCTGCCTTCGCCGTCGTTCCTATTTCAGGCTTCTTGGTGATATCAACTGTCTGGTCTTCATCGTCAATGTTTGCGTGTTCCGCTATCTTGGTCTCGCCAAGCAGTAATTCCTCAAAGGCTACCGCACTGTCTCCGCCAAGAGCTGTTGCGTCGAAGATGAATTCAATATCAACTGTTCCGTCGCTCTTTTCAGGCGTAAACTTCTTCGTTGCTTCTGCCAGCACCGTGGTTCCGTCGCTCTTCTTCATGAGCTTGCCGTTAAGTGTGTATTCCTGGCCTGCCTTAAGGTTCTTATAGGATACGGTATCTATAATCTTTACGTTCTTGCCGGCTTCTACGCTCTTGCTGCCGTCAGCAGCCTTCGCCGTTGTTCCTATTTCAGGCTCAGCTACAAATGTTATTGACTTTTCTGCGTTCAAAGTCGCGACCCCTTCAGTCTTGCTCGCAAATATCAATGTCTGCGATACCAAAGGCTCAAATTTGCCATTAACATTTAAATATCTTAAACCAAAATAGTCTTCGTATTTCTGATCGGCTGTCACTTTAACTGTAACCGTTTTACCGTTCAGTGAATCTGTTGTATACCCGCTTAATGATGCGGTAAGAGATTGAGATTGTTTTATTTCAAGTTCAAAGCTCTCGCCTATTGGCGTGCCGTCAACAAAAATTTGCGCTTTCAGTTTGGTTAGCTGACCAACGCCTTCTCCATCCAATGAAACATCATAATTCAGTTCAGGAATATCCTTGCTCGTATCGACCTTCAGATTGTCCACATTGATGGTGACTTTCTTTTGCGTTGATGTTTCCACTGGTGATTTCGCTTTATCTGTCAAATACATAAAAAGCTTATATACTCTTGCTTGGCTAGCCTTATCATCCTTGTAAGCAAACAGGGTATCTTTAGTATGAAAATTTGTACCTAAAACTCTGTCATTTTTATCCATGTAGTAAAATCTGAGTTTTGGTATATCTGAATACTGTCCAGTAATGAGCTCGAACTCCTTATTGTTGGCAGTATCATTCGTAGCCCATATAGCAAGCTGCGTTGCTCTCGCCGCCTCAGCTTCTGTAAGACCCGGACCTACAATTCCGGTTACATACTTATCCGCATTTCCTTCATATTTAACGGTCTTAAGTTCAGCAAGGTTATTACCGTCAAAACCATAATGCATAATAGTTTTGATCCTTTGGTATCCTTCACTGGTAATGCCGGGCAGATGATTTAAATCTTCGGCCGGGTAGGAGTAATAAATCGACTCTGTTCTAAATACCGCAATATCCAGACAGTATGCAAGATGCGATTCGCTGCCGGATTTAGCAACAAAGGCAGCCGTTCGGAAACATTCCGGCCCGTCAGCATAGTAATACTTGGTCGGCATTGACACACTCCATTCGGTCTCGTTAAATACGCCGTCTGCAGCAAAAACCGATGCTGTTGAACCGCACATTACAAAAGCGAGCACAAAAGCTACTATCCACCTGAATCTTTTAAGTGACTTCGTAGATGCTTTTGCTGTGCATTTTGTTTTATTAGAAATGACATTCATAATCCCTTACTCTCCTTACTTGCTTTATACGTTATTTACATTATATACATCACTATAATAATGCCACATTTTTTAACTTGTCTTTTAGCCAAATCCGGAAATATAATCGATTCCATTTGCCAATATTGGCAATGCCCTCTCGTCAATTCTTCCTCATCGGTTTGCAAACTCCTTTTTCTTGATAATAGCTGTTTTTTAAATAAAAAAACAGCTGCAATACAGATAGTTGTATTGACGGCTGCGTTCCGGTCTTGTGCACAGCACTCTATTTGTTTGTTCCCGGGATGTCTGCAACACTGTCAATAATCAGACGCGGGCGATAAGGGAAATTGTCAACATCCGCTTTGGAGGTAACGCCGGACAGTACAAGTACGGTGTCAAGGCCGCTCTCGATGCCGGAGATGATATCCGTGTCCATCCTGTCACCGATGATGACCGACTCGTCCGAATGCACATCAAGCAGCCGCAAGCAGGAGCGCATCATTAACGGGTTTGGCTTGCCAACAAAGTAAGCGTTTTTCCCCGTAGCGCGTTCCACCGGTGCAACCAGCGCACGGCAGGCAGGGATGATTCCATCCTCGGCGGGACCGGTGATATCGCTGTTGGTGCCAATAAGCTTTGCGCCTTTCAGCACAAGACTTGTGGCAGTGCAGATCTTTTCATAATTGTAGTTGTTTGTCTCGCCGATAATCACATAATCAGGATCAATCTCGTTAATTGTGATTCCCGCATCATAGAGCGCATTGATAAGTCCCGGTTCGCCGATTACATAGGCGGAACAGCCCGGTGACTGGGTGGCGATAAATTTTGCAGTTGCAAGCGCACTTGTATAGAAATGGCTTTCGTCTACTTCAAGACCCATGCGCTCCAGCTTTTGGCACAGTTCCCTGGGTGAACGTCCGCTGGCATTTGTCAGAAACATAAACTGCTTGTTTTCCCGATAGAGCCAGTCAACAAAGTCTTTGACTCCGGGAAGCAGTCTGTTTCCATGGTACAGAACACCGTCCATGTCGCAAATAAATCCGGTTTTGTTTTGCAAAATATCCATATAACTTTTCTTTTCTTCTCCTTTCTTTTGTTCTTCTTATAATTGTAATCTCCGCCCTGTTGCAGGACAAGTAAAATCCGAGTAATATTGTCATGTGTACACAGTGTTTGGGCAGAATTTAAAATTAAAAGAACGCAACAGTCAATACGAGAAGTTGTATCAACGGGTACGTTCTTACCTGGCACCCCCACCCGGAATCGAACCAGGAACTAATCTTTAGGAGAGATTTGTTATATCCATTTAACTATGAGGGCTCATTACCGCAACTATATTACCACATAACTTCGGATATAATCAAGATAAAGAAGCGATGGCCGGCAGCATGGCGGCAGCATTGAATTCCCTCTGTTTTTTTACACATTTTTATACTATAATGGTTTTGTTGATGGAGGTAAAAAATGTATAAAGAAGCACTGCGTGCCGCATGGGCGGAAATCAATATCAGCAATCTGGATTTTAACATAAAGAAAATAATCGAGAAGGTGGGGCCGGACAAGAAAGTTACCGGTGTTATCAAAGCCAACGGGTACGGTCACGGTGCTTTGAAATGTGCCACCGTTCTCAGGGCAAACGGAGTTAAGTCTTTCGGAGTGGCTGCACTGTCTGAGGCAATAAAGCTCAGAGAAGCCGGCTTTGTCTCTGAAGAGATATTAATCTTGGGCATTACGCCCGACCCTTATGCGGATACTATCGCAGAATACAATCTGGCACCGGTCGTTTGCAGTTTCGAAAATGCCGAGGCTATTTCAAGGGCTGCCATGAAAACCTACAAAACCATTTATGGTTATGTTGCCATAGATACGGGCATGGGTCGAATCGGCTACATTCCGGAGGATCCGTCTTCACTCAATGAAGTGAAGATGATTAACGGCCTTTCCAACTTCAAAATTCAGGGACTTTTCTCGCACTTTGCAACGGCGGATGCCGCTGACAAGAATTACGCTATCATGCAGGAGGAACGCTTCAGCACCTTCCATAAGAATCTTATTAAAGAAAACGTGAAAATCCCTATGAGAACCATAGCTAACGGTGCAGGTGTTATGGAGATGCCGACTTCTCACTTTGAGCAGGTTCGTCCCGGTATTATTCTTTACGGACTTTATCCTTCACATGAGGTCGACAGAAATAATCTGGAACTTAAGCCGGTTATGTCCGTAAAGGCAAACATTGTTCATCTGAAGCAGGTTTCGGCGGGGACCTCAATCAGCTACGGCCGCAAATGGACAGCGTCTAAAGACAGTCTTATTGCTACAATTCCACTTGGATATGCCGATGGATATCCGAGACCTCTTTCCGGCAAGGCGGAGGTTATTATCAACGGTGTCAAGGCTCCCGTTGTGGGTACCATCTGCATGGATCAGTGTATGGTCGATGTTAGCAACGTCCCTTATGTGCGCCTCGGTGATGAGGTGACTATAATGGGTAAGGACGGCATTTATGAAATCTCCGCTGATGATATCGGAGATGCTACAGGTACAATAAACTATGAAATTGCCTGCGCATTCGGACAGCGACTGCCCAAGGTATATGTATACTAAAAAACGAGGGGATATTCTCCCTCGTTAATTCTATCGTTTGCTTAATTCTATCGCCTGCTGAATCGCCTGCTCTTTTTTCTCTTTTTTTTCCTTAAAGTCATTGTCTTTGAATCCGGAGTCTCAGAATCCTGTTCTCCCTTTTCTTTCTTGGCCGTCAGATCCTGGAATGTGAATCTGGAGTCACCGAATCCCGTTCGGTATCCCAATTCATTAAGCTCCTCATCAAGGATTTCGTATCCTACTCTGTAGGCTATCAGATTAGCAATTGCAATTGACGCCGGGAAGGTGTTTTTAATTTCCTCTTCAATTGAAGGTGGATGAATTTCCGGCATAAGTCTTGTAAGTGCGCCCAGGGCAATGAGATTTACTACAAAAGGCTTTCCCATCTCCTCTGCCCTTTGCGTTGCCTGAATGCGATAGTGGTCAGGATTATCGGACTCAACAAGGGTGCTGTTGATAAGAACGATAGCATCGTCCTTTACCGTATCTATATATTTATCATAACCCACCTGATTGAGAGCAATAAAAACGTCTGCCTTTTCAACCTTCATGTAGTCAATTTCTACATCAGATACAACAACTTCTGCTCTGCAGGCACCTCCCCGTGCTTCAGGTCCGTATGACTGAGTCTGTGCTATATTGTAATCTTCTCCCAGTCCATAGCCCTTTGCCAGCAGCACTGATGCGAGGATTACGCCCTGACCGCCGGAACCGGCAAATCTGATGTTTAGTCTCATTTTGTTAAGCTCCTTTTCTTATGTTTTTGATTCTGCAGCGTCTTCGCTTACATCTATCGCTCCATCCGGGCAAAGCCTTTCGCACATTCTGCAGAGTATGCAGTTTTCTGCACCTTCAATTCCCGGCATGGACGTCCCATAGTTGTTACGATTCTTGGATTTGACGAAAATTTTTTTAGGGCAGGCCGTCAGGCATATGTTGCAGCCTTTGCAGCATGCTTTGTCTACTGTTATCTTTGCCATATCCGTCACCCCTTAATTCCTGCATCGGCCAGAGCTTCTTCAATTCTTGTCAGATATTCCGGCTTGCTTTTATCATTTACGAATATGCCGATAGGAATCTTTTCTTCTTCTACCTTGATTCCGTCACCCATAATCTGAGTGACTTCCTTGTATTTGGCCATTATTTTGGCAGGTTCCTTCTCTCCCCATACATTCTTTCCCGCCTGTACTGGACACTGAGCGAGAACCTCGATAAAGGCAAATCCTTTATGCTCCAGGCCTTCCTTGATTGCCCTGGCAACCTGAACAGGATGTGCCGTAGTCCATCTTGCCACATAAGTTCCACCCATGGCGGACACAAGCTTACATGCGTCCATCGGCATGTCTATACATCCAAAAGGAGACGTCTTTGTTCTGGCACCTGGCGGTGTTGTCGGTGATTTCTGTCCTCCTGTCATTCCATAAATGTAGTTGTTTACCATTACAACCGTCAGGTCAATGTTTCGCTGTGCCGCATGAAGCAGATGGTTGCCTCCTATTGCCATACAGTCACCATCGCCTGTAAACACCAGAATTTTCTTGTCGGGACGTGCCAGCTTCAATCCTTCTGCACAAGGCAGCGCCCTTCCGTGCATTGAATGTATCACATCCAGCTGAAGGTAGCATGGAATCCATGATGAACACCCTATACCGCTGACACAGGCCACATCATCTTTGCAGTCCAGTGCCTCCATGGCCCCCATGGCCGCTCTCTGAATTATCCCGTTACCGCACCCCGGACAGAAAAGCGTCGGCAGTGATTCTTTTTTTATGTATTTCTCATAAAGCTTATTCATTCCTCCATGACCTCCACATCGTCCAGATTGGTTACTTCGAGGATTTTATCCAGAATCTCTGTAGGTGTATGGAGATCTCCTCCGCACTTCGGCATGGAGATTACATCCTTTTCCCAAAGAACCCGCTCCACTTCTCTGCTGTACTTACCTATATTCATCTCCGGCACTATTACCATATCTACATTTTTTGTTTCCTGAATCAGAAGATCTTCGGGAAACGGCCATACCGTATTAATCTTAACAAGTCCGACTTTCAGATGGCTGTAATCCGTCTTTAAGGTTTTGCTGACACCCCGTCTGAACAGATCCCTGATGATTTTGAATTTAGAAAGAACTCTGTCATCCTTAACACCTCTGGCCTGCTTGACCGCGTTCATCGCCGGTCTGACAACGGAGCCGTAGGCCACGATTGCCACATCCGAATCCTCCATATAGTAGGTTTCTATATCTGCAATTGCATCTACATGATCCTTGATTTTCCTGTTGATATTGTATATGAACTCACCGCTCTTCTTTGCGATATGTCCGATTCTTCTCCCCTGCTCGTCATGCAGCTGCCCTTCGACCATAGTATGTGCACCTCTGAAAAAATCCTCCTGAGGCGAAACAACAAATTTCTGCTTCACCTGTTTGATTTCCTTGGTGCCATCCTTGATTTTTATCTTTTCTCTCATGTGCCCAACAACCTCATCGGCAAGAAGAATTACCGGGGTTCTGAACTGTTCTGCCAGTTCAAAAGCTCTGATTGTGAAGTCATACATTTCCTGCACAGACGATGGTGCCAGAACTATGATTTCGTAGTCGCCGTGACTTCCGTATCTGGACTGGTAAATGTCCTGCTGTGATGACAGTGTAGGCTGACCCGTTGAAGGACCTCCTCTCTGCACATTCACTATTACGATCGGTGTCTCGGTCACCGCAGCAAAACCTATGGCCTCCTGCATCAACGTATATCCGGGTCCTGATGTCGCAGTCATCGCCTTGCTTCCACCCCACCTGGCGCCGATAATGGCACAAGCGGAACCGATTTCGTCTTCCATTTGAATAAAAGCGCCCCCTGCCTTCTGCATTTCGCTGGACATCATCTCAATTATCTCCGTCGACGGAGTGATAGGATATCCCGCAAAGAATCTGCATCCGGCATAAAGCGCTCCCTTCGCACAGGCTTCATTCCCCTGTAATACAACCTCATTCAGATTTTCGGTTTTGGCATTCATTGTTCTCCTCTCTCTCAATAATATCTTAACATTGTATACTATTCTCTTCAACAGCTATGCCTTGGAATTGCTGCATTTTTCTGTATAAATTAAGGTCATTGTATTTCCGTATACAATCTGAACCGACCTGCTGTTATTTAGCCCATCGTGCCATTGCCCTTCCGGACGATCTGTCAAGATGTTCGCCTATTGCAGCAACGGCCGTCTCTTCGTCACGGGCGGCAATTGCCTCATATATTCTGACATGCTCCTCATAGACATCAGGGAGGTTTTCCTCGTCAGCAAGCGTGCTTTTTCTTGCCAGATGAACATATTCCTGATAGGACCGGAGAACCTGAACGATGAAACGGCTGCCGGACATATGGTAGATTTTATTATGAAAATCCTCGTTAGCCGGCAGCAACTTATCGTATAGGTTTTGCTCGGTATAAAGGCTCATGATTTCCAGCATTTCTTTAAGAGCGGCAATCTCTTCATCGCTCCCGTTTCTGATAGCCCAAACCACCGCAAGTTGCTCTACGGCCTTGCGAACCTCATAGATATCTTCCATATCCTTGCGGCTGAAACCTTTGGCAAAGCACCCCTTATTGGGTATGTATTCAATCAGCTGTTCTTTGACAAGCTGCTTGAAAGCATCTCTTACAGGGGTTCTGCTAACCTTCAGCTCTCTTGCTATTTTATTCTCGACGAGCTTTTCGCCCATCTGGTATTCTCCGGTTATTATTCTCCCTCGCAAAATTTCTGTGAGTTCTTCAGCCAGGGAAACATCTCCGGTCAGGCTCTTTGTTTGCATTTCTTCACCTCATTTCGCCTCTTACATCGTCTAAAGGCGATTGGCGTTGCGCTTACAGCATGTGGTTCTCGATAACCTGTACTTCAGGAGCAAAATCTTCAATCTGCAGGTAGTATTCGGCGGCATCAAGCAGCGCCTGCATCGGAGCCAGTCCGATAAGCTCCGTCCCGATTACAGGAACGCCGTATCTGGCAGCTTCCCTTCTAACCAGTTCCAGTGCCCTGTGCAGCGGGGTCACCCTGTAGTCGGTCATGTTAATTGAAACCTGAGCAACATTTCTGTCTTCAAGAAGCAGTCCCATTGCCTTTACACACTTGAAGCCGCCATTGGCTTCCCTGATCAATGTGCCGATTTTCTTGGCAATTTCTTCATTATCCGTTCCCAGGTTAATATTGAATGCGATGAGGGGAGGTCGGACACCTACGGCAACAACGCCGCCAGTAGGATGAATTCTCTGTCCGCCAAAGTCGGGACACCACATTTCTTCCTTTACCTTTTCAGCCATACCCTCAAACTGACCTTTCCTTATCTTTGCCAGGTTGGTTCTATGTGGGGCTGATGCCGATTCCTCATAGAGAAATACCGGCAAATCCGCTTCTGCAGCAATTCTTTCACCAACTCGTTTTGAAAGTTCAATACATTCTTCGGTGGTTGCCTCCTTAATAGGAATGAACGGCATTACATCAACACATCCCATTCGTGGATGCCCGCCTTCGTGTTTGGTAAGATCAATCAGTTCAACCGCCTTCTTGGCCAGCTTAACGCTCGCTTCTTCACAAGCTTCAGGGCTTCCCATATATGTGATAACGGATCTGTTGTGAGTTTCGTCCGATGAATAGTCCAGCAGGGTGCACCCCGGTGTATTTCTTATCTGATCCACACAGGCTTCGATAATTGTCCGGTCTCTTCCTTCGCTGATATTTGGTACACTTTCAATAATCTTTGCCATTTTCTCCTCCTATAATATCATACTCTGCAAAGTCTTCTTACAGACTTTTTTCAATTTCTCTATACAGTCTTCCTGCGATCTCTTCGCCCTTTACAATCATCACTTCGCCCTCTGCGATACATTTTGCCGCAAATTCTTCGTCCTTTACTCCCGGAAGATTAATCTTTACATTCATCCAGGCGCCTTTCAGGCATGTGAGGAAATTCAGAACACCTACCTCATAGTCACTGGCACAGTTTGTGTTGAAGTGTCCCTGCAGTCTGTCCGCTATTTCCAGACCTTTCATCGCCTTCTGCATTACTCCGAAAGGTACTTTTGTCGCTTCCATGGTTCCTTCATCGATAGCCTTTCTTCTTGCCTCCTTTTCCTCGTCCGTTTCCTTTGGCATCTTAAAGGCTGCAGCTACCAGATTGTAAGCATCCGTATCTTCATCGATGGTCGCCGCCATTTCCTTATAGAGCACAACCGCTTCTTCTTTCAGCTCCGCACACAGCGCATGATCGTCGGCATACTTTTGCTTTGCTGTTGTCAAATCACATACCATGGCCATCAGAGCCGCGCCCTGTGTTCCAGCCAGCGCGCTTACGCTTCCACCGCCCGGTGCCGGTTCGTCGGAAAGAAGAACATCCAGATATTCCGATACCTTCATATCCACTAATTTCATTCCTCATGCCTCCTTATATTTAAACTATTTGACCTTTTTTAATGACTTTATCCGCCAGGTTCGATCCGAACCTGTAGCATACCATTTCAAAATCAGGCGCATCCCAAATTACCAGATCGGCCTGCTTGCCCGGTTCAACGGTTCCAACCAGATGCCCCCTGTTGATTCCGCATGCGGGATTAATTGTGACAGCCGTCAGAACCTCTTCCGGTGTCAGCTTGTATTTCAGGCATCCCAGATTCAATGCGAACTGCAGATTCAGTGAGGGGCATGAGCCCGGATTAAAATCACTTGCTATGGCTACCGGTATTTCCTTTTCTACCATTCTTCTTGCCGGAGCATAGGCTTTGTCCAGATAGAATGATGTTGCCGGCAGACACATTGCCGTTGTTCCGGCTTCCGCCAGAGCGTCCATGCCGGATTCGGTAATGGCGATCATGTGTTCCGCGGATGTCGCCCCCATTTCACCGGCCAGCTCCGAACCGCCGATTGCCTCGATTTCATCCGCATGGATTTTCAGGTCAAAACCCATCTCTTTGGCTCTCTCCAAGTATCTCCTGCTCTGTTCAGCATTAAAAACAGAATCTTCACAGAAAACATCGCAGAATTCAGCCAGTTCTTCCTCCTTTACCACGGGGAGCATTTCGTCACAGACCAGCAGGATGTACTCGTCACCTCTGTCCTTGTATTCTGGCGGTACGGCATGAGGTCCCATAAAGGTAGGAATCACATCCATCGCGTGTTTTTTGTTGAGCTCTTTGATTACCTCAAGCATTTTTACTTCGTTTTTCAGGTCGAGTCCGTAACCGCTCTTGGCTTCACAGGTTGTAACGCCCTTTCCCATCATTTCATCCAGAAAAGCATAGCTCTTGGCAAAGAGTTCTTCCTTGCTCGCCGCCCTGGTTTTGCGAACGGTATCCAGAATTCCGCCGCCGGCATTGAGAATATCCAGATATCCGGCCCCCGCCAGTTTCATGGCAATTTCATGCTGCCGGTATCCGCCGAAGACCAGGTGCGTATGTCCGTCAACAAGGCCGGGCGTTACCAGTTTGCCCTCTGCATCAATCTCTTCGTCAAAGTCCCCTTCCGGCATAGTGTCGTCTTCGGTAATTTTCTTTATAATGCCGTCTTCAATGGATATTGCAGCATTGAAATACTTCCTGTTCTTACCTTGCTGTTCGCCTTTATGGCTGTAGCTGCCCACAGGAGTCTGCAGGCAACCTATATTCTTAACCAAAACCTTTGTCATTGCACTTCCTTCCCGCACTTCTCGGTTTGCCGCAACCGGCAATTTATTTCATAAAATCATCCACAACTTTATTTACCAGTTCGTCGTCAGCGATATAAGGGATTGTTATATGGCCCTTGCCGGCATAGTTTGAATTGTATGCTACCGAAGTTTCGAGAGCATTCTCGTTTCTTGCCCAGTTTCTTCTGGCAACACCGCCCATTACATCCCACATCATTGCGGAGTGCAGAATCCTGTCTACCCTTTCGCTTCCGTCAAGCAGCAGTCCGAATCCGCCGTTGATGGCTTTGCCTATGCCTACGCCGCCGCCGTTATGCAGTGCACATAAACTCATGCCTCTTGCTGCGTTCCCTGCAAAACATTGAACCGCCATATCTGCCATTACATTGGATCCGTCCTTGATGTTTGAAGTCTCTCTGAAAGGTGAATCTGTTCCGGAAACGTCGTGATGATCTCTTCCCATCATTACAGGACCGATTTTGCCTTCTCTTACCAGCTTGTTAAATGCCAGACCTATGTCTCTTCTTCCTTCTGCATCCTGATACAGGATTCTTGCCTGGGTGCCTACAACCATCTTGTTCTTCTCAGCATCTCTTATCCATATCCAGTTATCTCGGTCCTGCCCTCTTCTGTCAGGGTCTATTATCTCCATGGCGGCTCGGTCTGTTTCTCTCAGATCTTCAAGCTTTCCTGACAGGCAAACCCATCTGAATGGACCATATCCATAGTCAAAGAGTATAGGTCCCATAATATCCTCAACATATGAAGGCCAGATAAATCCATCCTTATCGTCCTTTCCATTTTTGGAAATTTCTTTTACTCCTGCATCATACATGGCTTTCATAAATGAGTTGCCGTAGTCAAAGAAATATGTTCCTTCATCTGTCAGAGCTTTTATAGCTTCATAGTGCCTCTTCAGGGAGGCATCTACCATCTTGCTGAACATCTCTCTGTCATCGCGGAGCATTTCCGTTCTCTTCCGGAAAGTGAGCCCCACAGGGCAGTACCCGCCGTTGTATGCGTTGTGGCATGATGTCTGGTCTGACAGAAGATCAATATGAAATTTTCTCTCAACGGCTTCTTCAAGCAGATCAACAATGTTGCCCCAGTAAGCTATTGAAATGCCTTCCCGGGCGACAATCTTTTCTTCGGCAAGTTTAAAAACATCTTCAATATTCTCACAGACCACATCAACCCAGCCCTGACTGTGTCTTGTTTCAATTCTGGATTTATCGACCTCCGCGAAAATGCCTACAGCGTTTGCTATGTTTGCCGCCTTAGGCTGTGCCCCTGACATTCCCCCAAGACCTGATGATACGAAAGTGTATCCCCGAAGATCTCCGTCTTCCGGAACGCCAAGCTCCTTTCGGCCGGCATTGAGAATTGTGTTGTATGTCCCGTGAACAATCCCTTGCGGTCCGATATACATCCATCCGCCCGCCGTCATCTGTCCATAGTTTGCCACTCCCATTTCCTCGGCAATTTCCCAATCTTCCAGGTTATCGTACATGCCGATCATGAGAGCGTTTGTAATTATTACTCTCGGGGCGTCAGGTTTTGATGGAAACAACCCCAGAGGATGGCCTGATTCCACTACCAGTGTCTGCTCGTCGGTCATCTCTTCCAGATATTTCTTTATGAGCCTGTACTGAAGCCAGTTCTGGCAAACCCTTCCTGTCTCACCATAAGTTACCAGCTCATATGGGTACAGGGCAATTTCAAAATCCAGATTATTGTCAATCATTACCTGAAAGGCCTTACCTGCCAGGCAGTTTCCCTTGTACTCATCTATAGGCTTACCATATATTCTGCCTTCAGGTCTGTACCTGTAGGCATATATTCTTCCGTATGTCTTTAATTCTTCCATAAATTCCGGAGCCAGTTTCTCGTGCAGTTCTTCCGGAACATATCTCAATGCATTCTTGAGTGCGATTCTAGTCTGCGCCTTTGTCAGTCTGAAGCCTCTGTCCGGAGCTCTTCTGTATTCTTCCTTAAACTCAGGATATTCAGGATATTCTGTGCCCAGCTTGATTGTCATCGCTTCTGCGATTGATTTGTTCTCTAACATGGCTATTTCCTCCATCTTATTTTCTTTTATTTGAAAATCATCACCTTTTCAACTGCTTTGAGGAGCGATTCGTCCTTAATCATCTCGTCAAACCTTGCCAGTTCATCCAGCATGATAATATCTTTTTCAATTGGATTCGCTTTGGTTCTTATGAAGTCATAGGCAACCTTCGTTACAGGTGCCAGCTTGTCAATTCCCTGTTCACCCATTTCCTGTCTGAGCCAGATTGCCTGTGCCGCAGCAGAAAGCTCAATGCCGATTACCTTCTGTGCATTATCCAGCACCATCGCTGCCGTTCTTGCGGATGTCGTTCCCATGGATACGTGGTCTTCCTGGTTTGCTGATGACGGAATTGAATCCACGCATGCAGGATGATCATACACTTTATTCTCGGAAACCATTGATGCTGCCGCATACTGAGCAATCATATAACCGGAATTGACTCCTCCTTCCTTTATGAGGAATGGGGGCAGACCTTCCGAAAGTGCCGGATTAACCAGCCTTTCCAGTCTTCTCTCGGAAACGTTTGCCATCTCCGAAATTGCTATTTTCAGGAAGTCAAATGCCAGAGCCATCGGCTGTCCATGGAAGTTTCCTCCGGATATTACTTCGTCCTCATCGGAAAACACCAATGGGTTGTCGGTGACAGAGTTAATCTCTCTTGAAACCTTATCATATACATATTCCATTGCATCCCTGGATGCTCCGTGAATCTGCGGTATACACCTCAGGGTGTATGGGTCCTGCACCTTTGTTTCCTGCACCGGAAGTGCATTTCCTGAACCATCCAACAGCATTCTCAGATTTTCGGCAACTTGCTGCTGCCCGGTCTGATTTCTCAATTCCTGTACCTTGTGATCATAGGCTTTTTTGATTGCATGCAGAGCTTCTCCCGTCATAGCACAGGCCAGATCCGCTATCTTCAGGAGGTTCATTGCGTCGTACAAAACATTTACACCGACGGCCGTCATCATCTGTGTCCCGTTGTTCAATGCCAGACCTTCCTTGGCCGCCAGTTCAACCGGAGTCAGACCTTCAGCTTTAAATGCGTCAGCCGCGTCTATAACTTCGCCTTTATATTCCACCTTGCCAAGTCCGATAAGGCCAAGAGCAATACATGAAAGCGGAGCCAGATCTCCCGATGCCCCCAGGGAACCCTTCTCGGGAACAACAGGAATTATGTCCGCATTCAGCATGTCCAGCATTGTCTGAACAGTACTAAGTCTGATGCCGGAGTTTCCTCGTGAGAGAGCGTTGCATCTGAGCAGCATTGCTGCCCTGACATAATGCTTAGGATACGGATTGCCCATTGAACATGTGTGGCTGATAATCAGGTTCTTTTGAAGTTGTGCTGTCTCCTCCGTCGAAATTACAACGTTGGCAAACTTCCCGAATCCAGTAGTCAGTCCGTAGATTACCGCATGATTTGCCAGCTTCTCCTCGACATAATCGCGAGCTCTGTTTACTGCCGTCTTTGCTTCTTCTGTCAGCTCAACTTTCTCTCCTTTTCTGGCTACTTTGATCACGTCATCAACTGTCAGACTTTTTCCGTCGATTCTAATAGTCATAACACAATCTCCTTTGTCCAAAATATATATTGCCAACCCATTATACCTAAAGATTTCCTGTAACGCCATACTTTTGGCAATTTTTGGCATTCAGGTAGAGTGCTACCACGCTATCTCCTGAAAGTGACTGGTGGTGCATCCTTTTAAAAAAACAACCTGGAGTCGGCCACGCGTTTTCTGCGTGTTCCCCGGGTTGTTTTTTATCAATTTATGAGACTGAGTTTTCCGTTTTATTTGCTCGTATAGTTGTCAAAGTAGCCCTGTATATGTATTATAGGTGTGCCCTTATCTCCTGACCCGCTGGTCAGATCGCAAAGGGAGCCGATCAGATCGGTCAGTCTGCGCGGTGTTGTGCCTTCGGACTCCGTCTTACCGACCAGGCTCCCGTCCTTTTCCTTGATTCTTCCTTCGATTGCAGCCTTAAGATCTTCACCTGAAAGATCCGCAAAATCATTGTCGGCCAGATACTTTAGTTTCAGTTCGTTTGGGGTTCCCTCCAACCCGTCAGTGTATGCCACGCCGACTGTGGGATCCGCCAGTTCCCATATCTTTCCTACAGGATCTTTGAAAGCTCCATCTCCGTAAATCATCGCCTCTATATGCTTGCCTGTTTTTTCCATAATTTGCTTCTGAATATCCAGCACCACATCCTTACAATCGTTTGGAAAGAGCTTGACAGAATCTTCAGTTGCCTTGTTAGAGCCGAGAAGCCCGTACTTTGTATTGAAGCCGCTGCCATTAACGGATTTGTTCAGAATATCATCCAGCCCCAGAACGATTTCGCCGCCATGTTCCTTCAGGATCCTCTTGCTCCTTTCCCTTGCGTGAACATCGCATGTAAGAACCGCCTTGGTATATGCCAGAATTTCCTGCGGGCGGTTGGCGAAGATTATTTCTGCTTCAGCACCGGCATCATTGATAATGTCTTCATAGTATTCAACATAATCCACTCCGGTAAAAGGATGTAAATTCTCTCCAAACAGTTCCCTGTATCTTTTTATGTCCAGCACATCGCTGTAAGGATTTACTCCCGATGCATCAATGCTATCAATTGATACCAGCTCATTCCCCACTTCGTCACTGGGGTAACTTAACTGAAGAATTATCTTCTTCGAACCCATGGCGATTCCTCTGAGGCAGATTGCAAACCTGTTTCTGGAAAGAATTGGAAACAGAACGCCGACGGTTTCCCCTCCCAGCTTCGCCTTCACATCTGCAGCGATAGCCTCAACAGAAGCGTAATTCCCCTGCGCCCTGGCAACCACCGATTCGGTTACGCAGACAACATCCCTGTCGCGAATATCAAAGTTGTCTGTTTGTGCCGCCTTAAGAACGCTGTCCACAACAACTTTTGCAATATCGTCACCTTCTCTTATAATAGGTCCGCGAATACCTCTTGATACGGTACCAACGTTTCTTTTCATACACTTTACCTCTCTGTATATCTAACTTGTTTCACGTGAAACAAGCCCCTCTACCCCAATGATTGCAACAGCTCTATGAGTCTTTCCAGTTCCTCGCTGCTATAAAATTCTATCTCTATTTTCCCTTTTTTGCCGTCTCTCTTAAGGTTTACTCTGGTGCCCAAAGCATTTTTTAAATCTTCTTCAACTCTTTTTTCGTCTGCTGTTTTTATCTTTCTTGCCGGAGATCTCCTTGTTTTCGGCTTTTTCGTTTCATTTGCCAGCCTCTCTATCTGCCTTACAGACAATCCGTCAGCCGCAGTCTTTTCGGCCAACGCTATCTGCCTGTCAGCATCCTTTATTGCCGCCAGTGCTCTTGCATGGCCTGCGGAAATCTTCCCTTCAACAGTCAATTCCTGTACTCTGGCCTCAAGCTTGAGCAGTCTCAGGCTGTTTGTGATATACGGTCTGCTTTTTCCCACGCTGATTGATATTTGTTCCTGCGTCAGACCGTAAGTATCTATCATCTGCTTAAGACCTTCTGCCTCTTCTATGGGATTAAGATCCTCTCTCTGCATATTTTCAATAATGGCAAGAAGCATGTTCTCTTCATCCGTAAGCTCCTTGACTATGCAGGGAACCTCCTTCAGGCCGATGAGCCTGGAAGCTCTCCATCTTCTCTCACCCGCAACGATTTCGTAACCCTTGCCTGCGGCTCTGAGAACAATTGGCTGAATCAGCCCGTGCTGTTTGATGGAACTTGCCAGTTCCTCCAGTTTCTCTTCATCAAAATCCTTACGAGGCTGTGTCGAATTAGGTTTAATATTATTTATATCAATATAAAGAACGCCCCCGTCTGAAGCAGCCTTTTCACTGACCGCCTTGCCGGTTGCCGTCCTGCCCCTGCTTCCCGCTGCAGTTTCCCTGTTAATAGGCGCGATTTCCACATCACCAAAGAGAGCATCCAGACCTTTGCCCAGTCCCCTGACCTTTTTCTGTGCACTCATCTATCTGTCCTCCGCCTGCAGGAACTCATCTGTAAATTCTGTATATGCAATCGCACCCGTCGATTTAGGATCGTAATGTATCACCGGTATGCCATGGCTGGGTGCTTCTGCCAGCCTTACATTTCTGGGGATTACGGTCGCATAGACTTTTTCGCCGAAGAACCGCTTAACTTCTTCAACCACCTGAATGGAGAGATTCGTTCTTCCATCAAACATGCTGAGAATTACACCTTCAATTTTGAGGTCCGGATTCATGTTTTGTCTTACAATTTCGATTGTGCTCATAAGCTGGCTTACACCCTCTAGTGCATAGAATTCGCATTGGATAGGTATCAGAACAGAGTCAACCGCTGTCAGCGCATTGATTGTAAGAATGCCAAGAGAAGGCGGACAATCTACGAAGATATAGTCATACTTGGGCTTAAGCACATCAATTGCCATTTTAAGCCTTCTTTCTCTTCCCGCTATATTGATAAGCTCAACTTCGGCACCTGCCAGCTGAACGCTTGCGGGCATGATATCCAAATTCTCTATTCCCGTCGGAATTATGGCCTCTTCCGGGTGATGGTCGTCATCAATAAGAATCTCATGTGTTGTGACCTCAAGATCCCTTTTGGAAACGCCAAGACCGCTGGTAGTGTTGCCCTGCGGATCAATGTCAAGGACAAGGACTTTCTTGCCTCTGATTGCCAGGCATGCTGCCAGATTGATGTTTGTCGTCGTCTTGCCGACGCCACCCTTCTGATTAAATATTGCTATCGCTTTACCCACCGTTTACCTCCTTAATTAAATGTTTTCAATGTTGAATCATTATACAACAATGTTTTTTCACACGCCACCAATATTGCAAACTATTTATAAAAAGTTCCGTAAAAAATGTTTCACGTGAAACATTTTCGAGGGCGCTTCCATTTATTTACATTTTATTGGATTCTTTGCAGGTATTCCGGCCTTCCTCGGATAAGTCTCCGGTGTGTTTTTAATCTTCCTCACATATATCAGCCGATGAAAGAAATTTGCATCTGAAGTCTGTGCCAAGTCCACGCGGTCAAGCTCTCCCCCTAAAATCTCAATAGCTCCCTCGGCGGCAGCCAGCTCTTCTTCACAACCCGGCCCCTTGTATGCGATAAAACTCCCGCCCTTTCTTACAAAAGGCAGGCAATACTCCGCCAGAGTGCTCATGTTTGCAACCGCCCTGGAAACACAGAGATCGAAACCTTCCCGCATATTCTTCTTTCTTGCCAGGTTTTCGGCTCTTTCATGAACCGCTGTTACATTTCCTATATCAAGTTTTTTGCACAGGCACCTGATTATTTCGACTCTCTTGTTCAGAGAGTCCACCAGAACAAATTTTTTCTCCGGAAAGGCCACCGCAAGGGGGATGCCGGGAAAACCTCCGCCGGTTCCGATATCAATCACTTTTTTTGCGTTAATAAACTCGGGTGATTTCGCACAAAGCAAGGAGTCCAGATAGTGCTTTTCAACAAATTCCTCTCTGTTGGTGATTGCCGTCAAATTAACGCTTTCATTCAGAATCAGTATTTCGGACATATATTTTTCCAGAACTTTCGTCTTCGTATCCACGTTATCAACACCTAACTCTTTTAAAAGCTTCGTAACACTGTTCATCCTTGTCTTCTCGCTTTCTCAAGGTAAATCAATAAAACATTTATGTCTGCCGGGGAAACTCCCGAAATTCTGGATGCCTGTCCCACGGACACAGGTTTAAACTGATTTAGTTTCTGCTGCGCCTCTATTCTGAGTCCGTCAATACTTGAATAGTCCATTTCCGGATTCAGAGTTCTTCCTTCCAGTTTCCTGAACTTCTCTATCTGCTGACGTTGTTTCTCAATGTATCCTTCGTATTTTATCTGCACTTCAACGGATGTGCGTTGATGCTGCGACAGCTCAGGTCTGCCGGGATCTA
This sequence comes from Lentihominibacter sp., assembly GCA_050953465.1. Classification (GTDB taxonomy): domain Bacteria; phylum Bacillota; class Clostridia; order Peptostreptococcales; family Anaerovoracaceae; genus Lentihominibacter. The sequence continues at coordinate 743,111 of JBMNMR010000002.1, forward strand.
TCTCCGCCAGTGCATCATAGGTGACTTCCGGCCTCTTAAGCAAAAGCTCCAGAGATGCGGCACTCTTCAGACGTGTACCTCCGTGTTTCTCCAGAAAAATATCGGCCTTTTCCGGCTGAACAAAGGTGCGCCGAAGCCTTTGCACTTCAGCAGCAATTTTTTCTTTTTTTTCGCATAGTCTGTCATACCTGTCCTGCTTGACCAGTCCCACTTCATATCCTTTCTCTGTCAGACGCAAATCGGCATTGTCCTGTCTCAGCATCAGTCTGTACTCGGCACGGCTTGTCATTATTCTGTAAGGTTCGCTGGTCCCCTTCGTAATGAGGTCGTCTATGAGAACTCCTATATAGGCTTCACTTCTGTCAAGAATAAAAGGTTCTCTTCCGTTCAGCTTGAGAACGGCATTTATTCCTGCCATTAGTCCCTGTGCCGCAGCCTCTTCATATCCGGAGCTTCCGTTGAACTGCCCCGCACAGAAAAGGTTTGATATCTGTCTGTTCTCCAGGGTCATCTTCAAATCAAGAGGGTCTATGCAGTCATATTCGATAGCATAAGCGGGTCTGACAATTTCCACATTTTCAAGGCCGTCGATGGTTCTGTAAAACTCATCCTGTACATCCTCCGGCAAGCTTGAGGACATCCCCTGTATATACATCTCATCGGTATAAAGACCTTCCGGCTCGATAAAAAGCTGGTGTCTTTCTTTATCAGCAAATCTGTTCACTTTATCTTCTATTGATGGGCAGTATCTTGGTCCTATGCCCTCAATCTGTCCTCCGAAAAGAGCACTCCTGTGAAAATTGGCTCTTATCACCTCATGTGTCGTTTCGTTTGTATAGGTAAGCCAGCATCTTACCTGATCCTTCTCGAGATTGTCATTCATGAAAGAGAACGGAACTATTGTCTCATCGCCGTCCTGCGGTATCATCTTCTCGTAATCAAAGCTGCGCGCCAGAGCTCTCGCCGGCGTGCCCGTCTTGAACCTTCTCATGGGAAGACCTTGCTCACGCAGCCTGTCTGCCAATTCCATTGACGGTGCCATGCCGTTAGGACCGCTGTCAAAAGCACTGTCTCCTATAAAGATTCTGCCTGCCAGGAAAGTGCCCGTTGCCAGAATAACCGCCCGGCACCTGTACACGGCACCGGTTCTGAGCACAACGCCGCTGGCTCGCCCATCCTCAACAATTAAATCTATTACTTCCCCCTGCTTGAGATCCAGGTTCTCCTGTTCCTCCAGGGTTCTCTTCATTTCTATGTGATATTGGTTCTTATCCGCCTGAGCCCTCAGCGAGTGTACAGCAGGCCCTTTGGCCGTGTTCAGCATGCGGCTCTGTATAAACGTTTTATCTATAACCAGACCAATCTGCCCGCCGAGAGCATCAATCTCTCTTACCAGATGCCCTTTCCCGGTTCCGCCGATTGAAGGATTGCAGGCCATCATAGCCACTGCCTCCAGGTTAATGGACAGCATAAGAGTCTTTTTTCCCATTCTGGCTGCTGCCAGGCCGGCTTCACAACCGGCATGCCCGGCACCTACAACAACAATATCGTATTTCCCTTTTTCGAATCTCTCCATTATGTCAAACCTTTTTTATTTCCCCAGACAGAATCTTGCAAAAACCTCATCCAGAATTTCGTCTGAAACAGTCTCCCCTATAATCTCACCCAGGTAATCAAATGCGTTTCTCACATCGATCTCAATGAAATCAAGTGCCTCCTGTCTTTCAGTCATATCACCGGCATCATCAAGAGCTTCCTTCGCCCTTATCAAAAGATCCGTATGGCGCACATTATTCACCACAATGCTGTCCTGCTGAGTCAGCTTTCCCCCATATACCAGAGCTTCTATCTTGTCTTCTACTTCCGTCAGGCCTTCTCCCCTTATAAGTACGCTCTCAATTACATCGCAATTAGGCAATCTGTCCTTGATAATCGTTGAATTAACAACATTTCCAATATCCTGTTTGTTGATCAGAACCAGAGCTTTTCTTCCCTCCAGATAGCTGATTATTTCCTCGTCCTCTACAGTCAAAGCCTCACTTCCGTCAACGACAAATATAATGAAATCGGCATTGTTAAAAGCTTCCTTTGTTTTTTCTATTCCTATTTTTTCAACTCTGTCATCGGTTTCGCGTATTCCCGCTGTGTCTATAAGATAAATCGGTATTCCCCTTATGCTGAGAGTCTCTTCTATGGTATCCCTGGTCGTGCCGGGAATTTCCGTTACAATTGCCCTCGCTTCACGAAGAAGTCCGTTCATCAGCGAGGATTTTCCAACGTTGGGTTTACCTACAATCGCTATCCTTATTCCTTCCCTTATCATTCGGCCGGAAGCTGCCGTAGACAGCAACTTGTCTATAGAATCGCTTATTAACGATATGTCTCCTGCAAGTTTATCATAGGTTATTTCCTCTATGTCTTCATCCGGATAATCTATGTTGACGGTTATATCAACCAGCAAATCAAGAAGTTTGTTTCTGATCTCCCTTACTCTGCCGGAAAACAAACCTTCCAGCTGTGAAACCGCAACATCAAAACTTCTGTCGGTCTTTGCCTTAATAATATCAATTACGGCTTCCGCCTGGGATAAATCCAGCCGACCGTTCAAAAAAGCCCTCTTGGTAAACTCTCCCTGTTCTGCGGTTCTGCAGCCATTTCGCAAAACAGCAGCAAGGGTTTTGCGCAAAGAGACAATACTTCCGTGACAGTAAATCTCTACCGTATCCTCCGCCGTGTAGGTCTTTGGTCCCTTCATATATACTGCCATAGCCTCATCAATAATATGATCTTCGTCAATAATCCTTCCATAGGTCATTCTTCGGCTGACAATTTCCCCTTTTGACGCAGGCTTAAAGACAGCCTGCATTACATCACGGGCTTTCTCTCCGCTTATCCTTATAATTCCTATTCCGCCTTCTCCGTAAGCGGTAGCTATGGCTGCAATTGTATCGTTCATAATATCACCTCATTATTATATCACTTTGAAATGTAATTAAAAAAGTTGTCAGAGAAACCATGCCCCTGACAACTTTCAGCTTACTTTTTCAGTTCGATAATAACGCGCCGGTAAGGCTCTTCACCTTCGCTTCGTGTGGTCACCCTTGGGTTCTGCTGGAGTGTCGCATGTATTACCTTTCTCTCGTAAGGATTCATTGGCTCCAGTCTGACGTACTTTCCGGATTTCTCAACCTTGCCGGCAAGTCTGTTTGCCAGCTGTTCGAGAGTTCTCTGCCTCTTAGATCTATAATTTTCGGCATCTACAACGACTTTTATATATTTATCCTTGTCCTTATTTACAACCAGACTTGTCAGATACTGTATAGCGTCCAAGGTCTGTCCGCGTTTACCGATAACCGTTCTTGAGTCCTGACCGTTAATTTCCAGGTAAATCAGACTCTCACCCGCTCTGGCTGTAATGTCCAGAACAAGCCCCATCTTCTCCGTAAGTTCTTTAAGAAAGGTGAGGGCTTCGTGCTTTTCAACAACAGGCAGACTCTCTTTTTCTGCGTTATCAAGAGCAATGTTAGGTAACATTTCCTTGCGTTTTATCTCCTGAGACTTTTTTTCTTTGTTTTTCTTTCTTTCTTTCGGTTTGGATATATCCTTAGCCGGTTCTTTTACTTCCGGTGCTTTCTTCTCAACTCTTACTTTCGCAAGCTTGGATCCTATACCGAAAAAGCCTTTTGAAGGCTCTTCTAAAAGTGTTACTGTTACTTCGTCTCTGGAGAGTTTAAGATCAATCAGTGCTAATCTGATTGCTTCTTCCTCGTTAGCACCGTACTTTTCTATATAGTCCATTTTTTTCCTCCAAATATTGAGACTTATTTTCTGTTTTTCTTTTCCAATCTTTCTCTTATTCTCTTTTCTTCCTGCTCTCTTTTTATCTTGTTCCTCATTGTGGTAAGGTGAATGTTAAAGAAAATCTGAATAATCTGGCTTACTGCCCAATAGAGGGCAAGTCCTGACGGAAATGATCTGGCCATCCACAGAATCATTAAAGGAAAAACATATTGCATCATCTTCATCATAGCGTTTGTAGATGTTGCCGTAAGTCCCCCGGTATCGCTGAGCATTCTGTTCATAGTAAATGCGAAGAATGTGGCAACACCTGCAATAATCGGCAAAATCCACGGGTCAGGCTGGCTCAGGTCGTCAATCCATATGAAAGGTTCGTGAAATGCGAAGATCATACTGTCGTTTGTGACATATCTCAGAGGGTTTCTGAGAAGTGCAAACAGACCCATTATAATCGGCATCTGAATAAGCATAGGGAGACATCCACCCATAGGATTAAATTTCTCCTGTTTGTAGAGCTCCTGCATCTTTATATTCATTGTATCCTTGTCATTGGCATATTTACTCTGAATGGCCTGTATCTTAGGCTGCAACTCAGTCATCCTTGCTGTGGATTTAGTCTGCTTGATATACAGAGGGTAGAGACATACCTTTACAAAAACCGTAAAGATAATAATGGAAATACCATAATCTCCGACCACTCCATACAACCAGTCAAGCAGAATTCCCATAGGCTTTGCTATAACGCCCAGTATAGTGTACATTAATAAATTTCCTCCTATTTTAAAGGATCGTAACCACCTTCATGTAAAGGGTGGCATTTGAGCAGACGCCTTATGCCAAGATAGCTTCCTTTAAAAAATCCATACTTTTCAAGTGCTTGAATGAAATAGGTTGAACAAGTAGGATAGAATCTGCATGTCGGCGGCACAAGAGGTGATATAAATCTCTGATAACCCCTTATTATAAGGATTATTATCTTCTTCATTCTTTTTACCTCTTATTTTTTAACAGGTCTCCTTTTTTTACAGCGTTCCGAAGTGACCTGTCTACTTCAGCGAAGCTCCTGTCGTTAATACTGTTGCGGGCAATGAAGACCATATCGAATCCTTCCTTAAAAGAATCCTCTGCCAAACGGCAGCTTTCTCTCATTAGTCTTCTGGCTCTGTTTCGCTGAACGCTGTTTCCAACCTTTTTACTTGCCAAGAAAGCTCTTCTGTTATAGGAAAGACCGTTCTTCATGTAAAAAAGAACAATATACCTTTCCGGTATGGATTCGCCCTTTTTATATATGCGGGCAAAATCTTCTTTCCCTCTCAGCACTTCTTTCTTAAGCATTCTTCCTTTGAGATGTACTTATAACAAAAAGACCGTTACGGCGGTCCTTAAGCTGATAATACTTTTCTTCCTTTTTGTCTTCTTCTTTTTAATACATTTCTGCCGTTCTTTGTCTTCATTCTCTTTCTGAAGCCATGTTCTTTTTTCCGCTGTCTTTTCTTTGGCTGGTAAGTCATTTTCATAAACGGTATCCTCCTTTTCCTTGATTTACCTGCATAAATCTAAATTCCAAATTATGCACATATGCTTAAATATTATAACCTCCTGAAAATGACGTGTCAATTTATTTAACCGGCTATAATACCTTATCGGGTTTTCTTTATTGAATCTTTACATCAAATTTACTCAAAACCCCAATATATAGTTGTCAGCTGTGTAAACTGTACACAATTTTATCCACAGATAGTGGATAACCTTAAAAAACCAACAAAATAAGGAATTTATATTTAACTATTGCTTGTGGATAACTATTTTTGATATTATATACTTACTTTCTGAAAGGCAAAAATTAATGATAAAAAAGATTGACACAAATAAATGGAGAGATATTCTTTCTGAGATAAACAAAGAAGTTACAGATGTAAGCTTCACCACATGGATTGAACCATCCTTTCCTTTAGGAATTGATGAGAATACCGGAGAATTTCTTATATCTTATGTAAATGAAATGGAAGTTAACGTAGTTAAAATGCGTTATCTTCCTGTTTTTGAAAAAGCTATCAATAAAGTTTTAAAAAGTGATTACAAATTATCTGTTTCTCTTGGTAAAAAAGAAGTCCCTTCATCTTTTGAACCGGCAACAGTTCTCGCTTCCTCTCCTGAAAGAAATATTAAAAATTCATATGATGTCAGTAATTCAGGAGAGGAATATCTTCTTAATCCAAGATATAATTTTGACAATTTCGTTGTTGGTGCTAACAATAACTATGCACATGCCGTTTCCCTTGCTGTGGCGGAATCTCCTTCAAAGGCCTATAATCCTCTTTTTATATATGGAGGATCCGGTCTGGGAAAGACACATCTTATGCATGCTATAGGACACAGAGTTCTTACCAAATTTCCGGATAAGAAGGTTTTGTATGTTTCTTCTGAAATGTTTACCAATGAACTTATTGAAGCTATCGGAGAAAGAGGCAATTTAAAGAAGGTAAATTCATTTAAACAGAAATACAGATCCGTAGATGTTCTATTAATTGATGATATTCAGTTTCTGGAAGGAAGAAACGCTACTCAGGAAGAGTTTTTCTACACCTTTAATTCACTTCACGAACTAAACAAACAGATTGTTATCTGCAGCGACCGCCATCCAAGTAAGCTGACGGATCTCGATGAAAGACTGAGAACCAGATTTTCCTGGGAAATAGTAGCTGACGTACAGCCTCCTGACTATGAAACCAGAGTTGCTATTCTCAGAAACAAAGCAAAAATAGATAATATTCCTCTTGATGAAGATCTCCTTGAAGTTATAGATCTTATTGCTGAAAAAATTAAATTCAATGTAAGGGAACTTGAAAGTGCTCTAACAAGAGTAAGAAGCCTTTCAGTATTTAAAGAAGAAAAAATTACAGTTCCGTTTGCGAAAGAAAATCTCACTGATATTTTTTCTTTAAGGGATGTGGATATTTCCTGTGAATCAATTAAAAAAGCCGTATGTAAACTTTATAACATAAAGATAATAGATCTTGACTCTAAAAAGAGAACGAAGGAAATATCTTTTCCTCGCCAGATAGCCATGTATCTCTGCAGAGTTCTTACGGATTTATCCTTCCCAAAGATAGGGGATTCTTTTGGAGGAAGAGATCATACCACTGTACTTCATGCATATAACCGAATAAGTGAAGAAATAAAATTAAACCCTTCTCTTGCAGAAGATATTAAATCTCTTAAAGAGGAAATAAGTTAAATAAAAACTCAAAAGAGTTATAAACAGCTGCTGTTAATCAAAAAAACAAGTTATCAACATGTTTTAAACAATAATTTTTCCTGTTTTATAAATGCATGTCGGGGTTATCAACAGAATTCACAGCCCCTACTACTACTATTACTATAATTATATAATAAATAAGAATTAATTAAATATTTATTCGGAGGATGTCATGAAATTAAATTGCAATCAGCAGGCTCTTGCAAAAGCCTTAACAACAGTATCAAAAGCAGTGTCAAACAAAACAACACTTCCTATTCTTAAAGGAATAATGATAGAAGCTACTGCAGATGGGAAAATGATACTTACTGCTTCAGATCTTGAAATAAGCATAAAAAAAGAAATAGAAGCAGATGTTGAAGAGCCCGGTTCTGTTGTTGTGGTTTCCAGATTGTTTGGAGATATAGTAAGGAAACTGCCTAATGAAACCATATTTTTTGAAGAAGACGATGAGGATAATTCCATAACAATAAAGACCAACACATCAGAATTTAAAGTTGTATGTCTTCCTGTAGATGAATTTCCTAAGGTTGGGGAGAAGGAAGAAACAAGTGAAACCATTTATTTTGACAGAGAAATATTCAGAGATATGGTGAGAAAGACTTCTTTTGCAGCAAGTATTGAGGAATCAAAAGGAGTTCTTACCGGAATTCTCACAGAGATAAATGAAGAAGATATAAATATGGTATCCCTTGACGGATTCAGACTGGCTCTGGTAAATGAGAAAGTTAAAAGTGAAAAAGCAAGAAAATTTATTGTTTCAGCTAAAGTGATGAATGAAATAAGTAAGATAGTAACGGAAGAAGAGGATGAAGATATAAAGATAGCTCTGGGAGAAAAAAAAGCAGTATTTAATATAGGGTCAGCAGAAGTAGTATTGAGACTTATGGAGGGAGAATTCATCAAATACAGAGATATTATTCCTGTTGAAAATACGACAAAAGTAATTTCAGGAAGAGAAATACTTCTTGAAAGCATAGAAAGGGCTTCACTTCTTGCTAAGGAGGGAAAGAATAATCTGATAAAAATGTCGCTTAAGAATGACCTTCTTACGATTACGTCCAGATCTGAAGAAGGAAATGTAAAAGAAAAGATTGTAGTGGAAAAGGAAGGGAATGATATTGAAATAGGTTTTAATTCTAAATTTATTATAGATGTTCTTAAAGTAATTGATGAAGAAATTATAACAATGAATTTCAAAACAGGCTTAACTCCTTGTGTGGTAAAACCTGTTGAAGGAAATGCATATGAATATCTTATTCTTCCTGTAAGAATACCTGCAATGTAATGTATATAAAGGAAATAGAATTAAAAGATTTCAGAAATTATAAGAAACAGAGAATATCCTTCAATAAAAAGGTTAACATTTTCATCGGAAACAATGCTCAGGGAAAAACCAATTTACTGGAGGGTATTTATTTTAATGTCATAGGAAAATCATTTAAGAATGTAAGGGATAAAGAATTAATAAGATTCGGTGAAGAATACTTCAAAATAAAAACTACATCTGTTATTGATAATGAAGAACATATAACAGAAACAGTTGTCAGCAAAGAAGGGCACAAGGGAATAAAGGTAAATGGAATAAAAATAAGCAAAACCTCCCAGCTTCTTGAAAAAATATACATAGTGATTTTTTCACCGGAGGATTTGAAGATAGTAAAGGAAGATCCTGAAAAGAGAAGAAGATTTATAGACCGGGAATTATGTCAGATAAGAAAAGGATATCTGTCAGACCTGAATAACTACAGAAGAATTCTTAAACAGAGAAACGCTTACCTTAAAGAAATATCAATAGATAAAAATATTCTTTCTGTATGGGATGAAGAAATGGCTGAATACGGAAGCCGGTTAATTGAAAGAAGAAAAGATTTTATAGAAAAAATAAACAATATAAGTAATGAAATACACAGTTTTATATCAGGCAACAAAGAAAGTCTTAAACTTGAATATGAACCGAATGTGTATTTTAAAGAAAAAACGAAAGATAATTTTTTGAAACTTCTTAATGAGAGGCATGAAGAAGATATAAAAAACAGTACAACAGGAAGAGGACCTCACAGAGATGATTTCAGAATATCTGTAAAAGACGTAGATTTGAGAAAATTCGGGTCACAGGGACAACAGAGAACGGCAGCGCTTTCACTAAAACTTTCAGAAATAAAAATAATAGAAGAAGAGAAAGGAGAAAAGCCGATACTCCTTCTGGATGATGTCCTTTCGGAACTTGATAATGAGAGACAATCGCATCTGATAAACTATCTTGGAGAAAGCCAGAAATTTATAACCACCACCGATATATTGGGGTCTGTGGTAAAAGAGTTACCTGAGGGAAAAATATTCAAAATCGAAAATGGGGAGTTGGAGATTGAAATATAAATAGAATGTAAAAAAATAACGATTTAAGCGTTTTTTATACGGCTGGTCGCGATTTTTATTAAAACGACATATAATGTTGCGAAATCGCCCCTTTTCGTGCTACAATATACAGTGGTTGTTACCAGCCGGAAAGAAGGAAACCAAAAATGACAAAAAACAAAAAAACACAGCATGTTGATGAATATGGTGCTCAACAGATACAGGTATTGGAAGGGTTGGAAGCAGTAAGAAAAAGACCAAGCATGTACATAGGAAGCACAGGACAAAGAGGTCTTCATCATCTTATATATGAAGTGGTTGATAACAGTATAGATGAAGCTCTTGCCGGGTTCTGTTCCACGATAAAAGTCAGTATAAACAGGGATAATTCAGTAACGGTTGAAGACGACGGCAGAGGAATGCCGGTAGACCTGCACCCAAAGATGAATAAGCCGGCAGTTGAAGTAATTCACACGGTACTGCATGCCGGAGGTAAATTCGGTGGTGGTGGATATAAGGTTTCAGGAGGACTTCATGGTGTAGGTGCATCGGTTGTCAACGCACTTTCTACCAGAATGGAAGTCGAAGTAAAAAGAAACGGCAAAAAATATATGCAGGCGTATGAATACGGCAAAACCGTAACACCGCTCGAAGAAACGGGAAACTCCAGAAAAACAGGATCGAAAACCACTTTCTGGCCTGATCCCGATATTTTTGATGAAATAAAATACGATTTTGAAACAGTTGAAAGAAGAATGAGAGAAATAGCTTTTCTCAATAAAGGAATAAAAATAATAATAAAAGATGACAGACCGGGACTGCATAAGGAAAAGGAATTCCGCTACGACGGAGGTATCAGGGAATTTGTCACCTACCAGAACAAAGTCAAGGAGCCAATTCATAAGGAAGTAATATATTTTGAAGCAAAGGAAAAAAACAGAGAAGTTGAAGTAGCTATACAGTATACGAACAGCTATAGCGAAACAATACTGTCCTATGCCAACAATATTAATACTACCGAAGGAGGTTTTCATCTGGTGGGGTTCAAGACAGCCCTGACAAGAGTTTTTAATGATTACGCCAGAAGAAATAAAATATTAAAAGACAGTGATAAAGCTCTGGATGGAGAGGATGTGAGAGAAGGGATAACCGCCGTGGTTTCCGTTAAACTGACTGAACCTCAGTTTGAAGGTCAGACAAAGACCAAATTAGGAAACAGCGATATGAGAGGGTTTGTAGAAACGGCGACAGGAGATTATATGCAGGCATTCCTTGAGGAAAACCCTTCACAGGCAAAGGTTATTTTAGAAAAATGTCTCAGAGCGGCAAGAGCCAGAGAGGCAGCAAGAAAAGCAAGAAATCTGGCAAGAAGATCAACAGTTCTGGACGGTAATTCAATGCCGGGCAAGCTGGCAGACTGTTCAGAGAAGGATCCGGCGATTTCTGAAATTTTTCTTGTCGAAGGTGATTCAGCGGGAGGAAGCGCCAAGGACGGAAGAGACAGAACAAGGCAGGCCATTCTGCCTTTAAGAGGTAAGATACTCAATGTGGAAAAAGCAAGACTTGACAGAATTCTCAATTCGGAAGAAATAAAGAATATGATTACAGCTTTCGGATGTGGAATAGGTGAGGATTTTGACATAGAAAAGCTTAGATATCACAAGATAATAATAATGACAGATGCGGATGTTGACGGAGCACATATCAGAACATTGCTTCTGACGTTCTTCTTCAGATATATGACACCCCTTATTGAGAACGGTCATGTTTATGCTGCACAGCCACCTCTTTTTAAGGTGAAAAAGGGCAAGGAGATATACTACACTTACAGTGACAGGGAACAGGAACTTTTGCTTGAAAAGCTTAAGGGCTCCAGATATGAAATAAAGAGATACAAGGGTCTGGGTGAAATGAATGCGGAACAGCTGTGGGAGACAACTATGGACTATACCAGCAGAACCCTTATACAGATTACCATGGATGACGCCGGAGCCGCCGATGAGATTTTTACAACGCTTATGGGGGATAAGGTTCCGCCTCGTAAGAAATTTATTGAAGAACACGCTACATATGCGACGCTTGACATATAGGAAAAGAGGAAATCATCATGACTACAACATTATTTGAAGATCAGAGAATGATACAGCAAGAGATACACGATGAGATGAAGAACTCCTACATAGATTATGCGATGAGTGTAATCGTGGGAAGAGCCCTTCCTGATGTCAGAGACGGACTTAAGCCGGTACACAGAAGAATTCTCTACGGTATGAGTGATCTTTCAGTAACGCCGGATAAACCTCATAAGAAATCGGCCAGAATTGTCGGAGATGTTATGGGTAAGTTTCACCCGCACGGTGACAGTTCAATTTATGATGCGATGGTAAAGATGGCACAGCCTTTTGCCACCAGATATCCTCTGGTGGACGGACACGGAAACTTCGGTTCTCTTGATGGTGACGGAGCAGCCGCCATGAGATATACAGAAGCCAGAATGACACCGATTGCTCTGCAGATGCTGAGGGATATCGAAAAAGAGACTGTTGATTTCAGACCCAACTTTGATGAAGAAGAAATGGAGCCTGCAGTTCTCCCTTCCAGAGTTCCAAACTTGCTCATTAATGGTTCTAACGGTATCGCTGTCGGCATGGCAACATCGATTCCTCCGCACAATCTGGGAGAAACCATAGATGCATGTATTAAAATGATCGATGACGAAGACTGTACTGTCAATGATCTTATAAAAATAGTCAAAGGGCCGGATTTCCCGACAGGAGCACAGATTCTTGGTAAGAAGGGCTTCCAGGAAGCCTACAGAACCGGACAGGGAAAAGTTCAAATGAGAGCGATTGCCGAAGTTGAAGAAACGAAACGCGGCAAATCGCAGATTGTCATTACGGAAATACCTTATCAGGTTAACAAAGCCAGAATGCTGGAAAGAATAGCGGATCTTGTAAGAGATAAAAAGATAGAAGGAATATCGGCAATACGTGACGAATCAAACCGAAACGGTATTCGCATAGTAATTGAATTAAAATCAACGGCAAATCCGAGAGTAACGCTGAATAAACTGTATAAGCATTCACAGCTTCAGGACAATTTCAGCATGATTATGCTAGCTATTGTTGATGGCAGACCGAAGGTTTTGAATCTCTACGAGATTCTTGAGGAGTATCTGAAACATCAGAAGGAAGTAATGACACGCAGAGTCAGGTTCGATCTGGACAAGGCTGAAGCCAGAGCACATATCCTGGAAGGTCTGCGAATAGCACTGGACAATATAGATGAAATAATTAAAACCATCAGAGCCAGTTACGATGACGCCAGATCCAAACTGGAGAAGCGTTTTGGACTCTCACAGATTCAGGCACAGGCGATTCTCGACATGAGACTGGCCAGGCTGCAGGGGCTGGAGAGGGAAAAAATCGAAGATGAATATAATGAACTCATGCAGAAAATAGCCTACTACAAAGAACTGCTTGCGGATGAAAAGAAACTGATGGGTGTAGTAAAAGATGAAATGCTTGAGATAAAAAAGAAGTGGAGCGATAAGAGGCGTACCAAGGTTATTGCTGAAGAAGGCGAAATGGATGAGGAAGACCTTATCGAAGAACAGCAGGTGGCAATTACCCTGACGCACAGAGGATATCTGAAGAGACTTCCGGCGGACACCTATAAAACCCAGAGAAGAGGCGGTAAGGGAATTACCGGCCTGACTACGCGCGAAAATGATTTTGTAAGCGACCTTGTTCTGACATCTTCACACGATGAGCTAATGTTCTTCACCAGCAAGGGAAAGGTTCATAAGATAAAAGCATATGAAATTCCCGAGGCCACAAGAACGGCCAAAGGAACCAATGCAGCCAACTTTCTGAGCATTAAGAACAGCGTGGAAAGAATCACAACGATTATTCCGTTCAGAAATTTCAGAGACGATAAATACCTGATGGCCGTTACCAGGAAGGGAACTATCAAAAAGACAGCTATTTCCCAGTATGATACAAACAGAACAACAGGTCTTATAGCAATAACCCTGAAAGATAAAGATGAACTGGTTTCCATCAAGCAGACAACAGGAACTGATAATGTCATCATAATAACCAAAAATGGCAAGTGCATCAGCTTTTCCGAAAAAGATGTCAGACCGATGGGCAGAGTAGCCGGAGGAGTTCGTGCCATAAACCTGGATGAAGATGATGAGGTTGTTGCAATGCAACTGGTCCAGCCGGGCGAAGAGCTTCTGGTTGTGACTAGCAAGGGCTACGGGAAGAGAACTCCTGTAGATGAGTACAAAACTCAGAAAAGAGGCGGAAAAGGACTGTTAACCTATGACAAGAGTAAGTTTGAAAAAACCGGTCCTCTGATCGGAGCTGCGGTGGTTGATGACAGTGATGAAATCCTTCTAATCAATTCGGAAGGGACCATAATCAGAATTGAAGCCAGAGAAATATCCAGGCTGGGCCGTGCTACACAAGGAGTTAAGATAATGAGAACCGGCGAGGATGTGGAAATAATTTCAATGGCAAAGATGATTCGCGAAGAAGAGCATGAAATGGACTCCAGGCTGGCACAGCTTCAACGAGCTTTGAGAAAAGCCGAAAAGGCAAAAGAAAAGGCCGAAGCCGAATTCGCCAAAAAAGAAGGGAAAGAGGACGACAGCGAACAGACATCACTGGACATTTAACTAAGGAGGCGAAATGAAAAGAGTTTTTTCGGGAGTACAACCCACGGGAAATATTCATATAGGTAATTATCTGGGGGCACTTAAACAGTTTGTTGAGCTGCAGGCAGACCACGAATGCATTTACTGCATAGTTGATGAGCATGCCATAACAGTACCACAAGATCCTGCGGAACTCAGAACGCACATACTGGATGTGGCCGCCCTTTATATAGCTATAGGTGTAGATCCTGATAAATCCATAATCTTCGTTCAGTCGCAGGTAAGCGGACATGCAGAGTTAGGATGGATTCTGTGCTGTAACTCTTATACGGGAGAGCTGAGCAGAATGACTCAGTTTAAGGCAAAGGCCGGTGATAACGAGTCTGTAGGAACCGGTCTGCTGACTTATCCGGTGCTTATGGCAGCTGACATTCTGCTTTATGATACGGATGTTGTGCCTGTGGGAAACGATCAGAAGCAGCATATAGAACTGACCAGAGATCTGGCAATAAGAATAAACAATAAATATGGGGAAACCTTTGTGGTTCCTGAAGGCAGGTTCATGAAATCCGGAGCAAGAATTATGGCTCTCGATGATCCGGAAGCCAAGATGAGCAAAAGTGCAGAGAATATTCACAGCAGAATTTCCGTTCTGGATGAAGACAGTAAAATTAAGAAGTCTATAATGAGGGCAACAACAGATTCTGACGGAGAGATTCGTTTTGATATCGAAGAGAAGCCGGGGGTAAGCAATCTGCTTAATATATATAGCTCTTTCAGCGGTAAAACCGTGGAAGAAATAATAGAAGAGGGAGCACACTGGCGAGGGTACGGGGACCTGAAGAAAGAGCTGGTTGCCGTAACACAGGAGGCACTGGCACCGATAAAGAAAAATTATGAAGAGATACGCCACTCCGAGGAACTTATAAAAGTGCTCAATGATGGAGCTGAGAGGGCGGATGCCATAGCGCAAAAAACCCTGAAAAGGGTTCGTGACAGGTTCGGATTAGGACTGTGAGGAAATAATATGATTTTTGTAACAGGATATTTTGGAGCACCTGTCAGAGAGAAAGCGGAAGAGCTTGCCTCAGAACAAGGGCTGGAGGTTATCAATCTGGACAAAATGATTGAAGCAGCTGACGGGCGCAGTATAAAAAGAATTTGCATGATGCACGGTGAACACGGATACCGGAATAAGGAGTACGAAGCACTGAAGGAGCTGACGGAAGGCAGTGCCGCTTCGGATGGAAAAGCAGTTGTACTCTGTGGAGACGGAGTTCTTCACGATGACATGTCACGGGAAATATTGATGACGAAGGGCACGCTGGTTATTGTCGGAGAAAATATGTCTCCTGAAGAACTTTGGGAACGTGCAAAGCAAATAGACGATACATATCACGCGTTCATGTTTTTCGGGTCCGAAAGCGACAAACGAAAAGCTTTTGAGGGACTGCATTGCAGACAAAAGGTTTTATTTGGAGGGTTACATGATTCAGAATAGAGAAACAGCTGCTGCTGAAGCAGCAAAAAGAGTTGCACAGGCAATGGTAGCCGCGGCAATAACGGCACCGAAGGCTAATGGCGGCGACAGAGTTGTTGCGGCCATTCTGGATGGCGAAGATAAAGCTGTTTTGGTGAGGCATATGAAAGATATCGCCGAAGAAACCGGCGCGGAATTTTTTGATCGGGATGCTAATAATGTGGACAACAGCCACTGCATAGTAATGCTGGGCGCGCTGAATGACCCTGTTCTGTTGGATGGCTGCGGGTTCTGTGGTTTTACCGATTGTGCAGAAAGCAAGGCTGCCGGAGCTACCTGTGCATTTAACGCAAGCGATCTGGGAATTGCCGTTGGTTCGGCGGTTTCCATTGCTGCCGACAATCGCATGGATAACAGAGTTCTTTTTTCCGCCGGTAAGGCTTTTTTGAGAATGAAGGTGTTTGAAGGCGTAAGAGTGTGTTACGGCATTCCTCTCTCAACTACTTCGAAGAGCATATTCTTCGACAGAGGACCCGGAACGGTACTCCTGGACTGACAGAGGACCAAACCCGAAGGGAGGTTTGCATGAAGATATTACCTAATATTCCGGGGCTGGTTAAAATGATAACCTGTCTGAAGTATTTCAGACCGTTTAAGAAACCAATCGAAGAGGCAAAAGCCCGCAGCGATTTCGAAGAAGAGCGTCGCCAGATTCGCCTTGCCGAAAACCTTTGGGGGCCAATGGTGCTCAAGACATTCGGAAGCACTTTGACGGTACACGGAAAGGAGAATATTCCCGATGAAGGCCCTGTGGTTATAATAGCCAACCATCAGAGCTATAGCGATATTCCGACACTGTTTGCAGCTTTGCCCAAAATACCTTTCGGCTTTGTTGCCAAGGTGGGGCTTAGGAAGCTCCCTCTTTATGGTATATGGATTGAAAGAATCCGAAGCGTTTTTCTGGAGAGAGAGGATCCCAAGTCTGCACTGAAGACTATCAGGGAAGCCATTTCATATGTGGAAAAGGGTTTTTCTATGGTGATTTTCCCGGAAGGAACCAGAAGCAAGGGACCGGAATGGGGGAAATTCATGAAGGGTTCGCTCAAGCTTGCAACCAAGCCGGGGGTGCCGATTATTCCTGTATCCATAAACGGAACCTACAAAATGTTTGAAGAAAAAGGAGTGTTTACCCCGGCGGATATACATGTCATGGTTCACAAACCGATTCCGACGGCCGGGATTTCTCATAGGGAAGAGATTGCCCTTAACAAAGAGGTAGAACGCATTATCAAAGAAGGAATTGTGAACCTTCAAGAAGAAAGGGGAGAATAAAATGATTAAAGAACCTACACTTATAATTATGGCTGCGGGAATGGGCTCCAGGTACGGAGGGCTTAAGCAGGTTGATAAAATAACTGAGGCGGGAGAGATAATTCTGGATTTCTCTCTTTATGATGCCATGATGGCCGGATTCAACCGGGTAATCTTTGTGATAAGAGAGGAGCACAGAGATATTTTCAAAGAACTTGTCGACGAGAGAGCAGGCAGATTCATGAAGATTGAATACGCGTACCAAGATCTGAAAGATATTCCGGAAGGGATTGAAATCCCTGAAGGCCGCGTTAAGCCATGGGGAACTTCTCATGCTATTCTGGCCTGCAGAGACCTGATAGACGGACCTTTTGCAGTAATAAATGCGGATGATTATTACGGTCCGGGTGGGTTTGTGAGTATATATAATTACCTTTCAGAACATGAAGACGGAGAAAAGTATGCCTGGTGCATGGCCGGATACAAGCTGGAAAACACCATTACCGATAATGGTCATGTTACAAGAGGCATATGCGAAACCGACGAGAATGGATTCCTGACTCAGATTACGGAAAGGGCGAAAATCATGAGAAGGCCGGAAGGCATATGCTATACGGAAGATGATGGAGAAACATGGCACCGGCTTCCGGAGGAAACTCTTGTATCTATGAATTTCTGGGGTTTTACGGCAAGTATGATGGATGAACTCAGGAAGGGAATCGATGAGTTCTTTGCAAATGAAGTGTCTGCAAATCCGCTTAAGAGTGAATATCTGCTGCCACATTCCGTTGACAAGCTGATTAAGGCCGGAAAGGCGCGGGTCAAGGTGCTGACATGCGGCGACAAGTGGTGCGGAATAACTTACAGGGAAGATAAAGAGAATGTCCGGGATCAGCTGCAGTCGAAGAAGGATAAGGGCGATTATCCTGAGAAACTCTGGGCATAAAAGATTAGATACAGGGGAAAAGGATGGAATGGTTTCTGTCGGCAATAGTAAGTTTTATTGCCAAAATACATGATGCTATACTGACCATAAACGATCAGTCTGATTTCTGGCTCAACGATAAACAATTGCATTTTGTTGTTATAGGGATTGTGGGGATACTGCTGGTTTTCTGTGTGCACCCCGTCTTTTTATGGTTATCACGCAGTGGCCATACTATGGTAATCTCCTTCCTGTATGTATTAACAGTAATTGTTGTTCTGACTTTTGCAATAGAAATAGGGCAGTGGGCAACGGGGACCGGAGCCATGGAATTTGCCGATATCGCCATGGGCATTGTCGGATTCCTGGCGGCATTCGCCATATTCGGAATCATAAGAGAAATGATACATTTTATCAGGCGAAAAATAAATGAAAGAAAAAAAAGATTCTCATGAGAGGATCTTTTTATCTGAGTTTATTCAGCTGGCTGTTGTGTCGTTCGCTTATGGTCTGATAAAAGCCGGCAACTTTTTTGGCAACTTTTCTGTCCCAGCCCGGGTCGGCTGCATAGCGCTTGTTTACGGAGTTGATGGTATTGCCGTTATAAAGAGAAGCTCCCGGGCGCAGATAGTTGTTTGCCAGACCCCTGGCTACAACATCAATACACTCGGCCTTTGAAGAGTACCCCTTTCTGCCGTATCCGAAGAGATTGTTAGGTCTGAAACAGTATGTTCCGTAGGCGCTCTCATGGGAAGCGATTCCCAGAACAAAAAGCGCATTAACACCGTAATCCTGTTCGGCCTTGTAAAAGGCTTCCTCAAGACCAACCAGATTGTGCCTCGTAACAAGCTTCAAATCTTCTACGGTTACACCACTGGGTTTGCTTACATCCAGAGCTGAGACTTCTGCAAAGGAATATGCGGGAATTGCTTCACGGGCAAAAACGTAGTCAACAGCTTCCTCCCTGAGAACATCACTGAACTCAACGGGTTCTATAGAGGTCATATTTTTTGCCGCAATGTCTTTCCCGGAAGATATGAAAGTGTAACTGCTCTTTACCGTTGCAAAAACGAAACTGGCGCTGAACAAAACCAGGGAAAAGCACAGTGAAGCAATGGCAAGGAGAGTAACCCGCCGGGTAAGTCCGCGGGGAGCGTCGGGAGATATATAATATTTGCGAGTTTTATTATAATGTTTTTGCATACTAATTCACCATCGGAATCGTTAGATTTCCCAGAATTGCCTTCATTATCTTATCGTTAATTTCCATATGCCAGCCACCGTCTCCATTATAAGTCATAGGAAGAAATATTTCTGTCTCTGCGGTTGCTCCTGATTTGACAGCCTCTTCCAGCTGCGACAGATAAAGCTCCAGGCATTTCTCAGAAAGCATCTTTTTATCTTCAATATCTTTGCTGTACAGGTTGTCCATTATATATTCGTGGGCTGCCTTTTCGTATTTTTCCTGAACGCCGGAAAAGTCGGTATTTTTAATCCTGAGTTTGAGAACCGCTACGGTTCCCTTTTCCCCTCTGTCGGTAACCTCATAGGAAAAATTCGCAAAGAGAGCCTCCAGCAGGCGTTCCTGATGGTCGCTGCCCGCATCGTTATTACCTATGAAATTGACATAATCATTATCAATATATTGTTCTGTTACCATCTCATTGCCGCCGGAGAGTCCGTTAAAAAAACCATTGGCGGCAATTTCAGGAGTAATATCGGCTGCAGTACCTACACCGATGCTGAGGGGCAGAGCGACAATAATAGATATTAAAATGGTTGTTATTGCATTCATAAATACTTCTTTCTTTGTGCCATATTTCATACAATATAAAATCACGAGGGAAAATACAAGCGTTTTTGAATAAAAATATTGATTTCGTGCAGAATCGATGTATAATAAATGGGCGTGTGTCAAACATCACGTCTTCCGGCATGCACCGGAAGGAGTCCTTGCGACGGGATAGACCGTCGCCATTTAGTCCACAGGGAGGTGAAACAATGACAAACTATGAGGTAATGTTCATCATCGATCCTACATTAGAAGATGAAAAGAAGGACGCTGCGGTAGAAAGCGTTAAGACGATCATCGAAGCCGAAGGTGAAGTTGGCAATGTAGACGTATGGGGAATGAAAAAACTCGCATATCCGATTCAGAAGAAATCTGAAGGATATTATGTTGTCGTCGAGTTCAGGGCACAGCCGACGCTGCCCAAGGAGCTTGACAGAAGACTTAAGATTTCTGACAACATTATGAGACACTTGATCGTTAATAAAGATGGGAAATAGAAACGGGGTGTAACATGAATTGTGTAGTATTGGTTGGAAATTTAACCAGAGACCCGGAATTAAGATATTCAACAGGTGCCAATCAGACGGCAGTATGCAGATTCGGAATTGCCGTAAACGACGGATTTGGTGACAGACAGGAAACAAACTTCATCAACATCGTTGTATTCGGTAAGCAGGCTGAGAACTGCGAGAAGTACCTGTCTAAGGGAAGAAAGGTCGCGATAAACGGCCGAATACAGACAGGCAGCTATGAGAAGGATGGACGCAAAGTCTATACTACAGATGTGGTTGCCAACAGAGTAGAATTCCTGTCAAGCGGAAGCCAGTCCAGTGAAGCGAGCGGACAGCAAGGCTCTGGCAATGCACCTCCTTCAGAACATGAGGGCGGTGAACCTATGGATGTTCCGGGGTTCCAGGCAATTGACGAGGATGATATTCCATTCTAAATGAAAGGAGACCATATCATGGCAATGGATAACAGAAGACGCGGTGGTGGCATGAGAAGAAAAAAGGTTTGCCAGTTCTGTGCGGATAAAGACAAGGAAATAGATTACAAGGATGTTGAACTGCTGAAGAAGTATGTTACAGAAAGAGGTAAGATTCTTCCTAAGAGAATTACGGGAACTTGTGCTATTCACCAGAGAGAGGTTACTACTGCAATCAAGAGAGCCAGAATCGTAGCCCTGCTGCCGTACGAAGCAGACTGATTCAAAAGAGAAAAGCCCTGTTCGGCGATGCCGGGCAGGGCTTTTAGTTTGAGTAGAGCAGGTAACAGTGCAAAAAACAGAAGCTCTAATGACAGAAAGTGAACTTAAAAACCTAAAAATAGGGTATAATATATAAAAACATGAAAGGACGGTACCGGAAATGAAAAGAATTCTGTTAGTATCACACTGTGTTCTCAACAGTTACTGTGAGACACCGCCTGCAGGAGATTATTACAGGGAAGGTCTGCTCCGGGCAGTCCTGGAGAAACACCTTAGCATTGTTCAGCTTCCATGTCCGGAGCTGTGTTTCCAGGGACTGTTTCGCGAGTCTATTAACCCGGGAACGGAAAAGGCCGCCGAATATGAGGAGTACTGTGAAGCTCTGCTTGAACCGATTGTAGAGAACCTTATTCAATATAAGGAAAATGGCATAGAAGCAGCAGGCATAATAGGGATTGACACAAGCCCCTCATGCAGCGTTGTGGATGTAGATGCCATAATGATGAAAATACTATTTAAAAGGCTTAAGGCGGAAGGAATAGATATCCACTTTAAGGTTGATATGCCCATAGCAGATGGCAACGAGAATTTTGTTGAAGTGGTAAGACAAGTGTAAGCAGGCGTATACATAAGTTCAATTGTAAGCACCCGGACTAAGGGTGCTTTTAAATTTAAATGCACATCATTTTTAGCATGTGCTATAATGATGGGTACGGTAAGATGCCTTGTTATGCAGTTTTTTGGGGATTAACCCCGCTTGGGGGAAGGACGCGCCTATGTATGTAGGAAGAATAGAGAAGCTTATAACAAAATATACCGCTATGCCAATGTGCATTATAAATGCACAAGGAAAGGTGACAAGTGCAAGCAAAAAAATTGCCGATGTATTCAAATATGGCGGAATAACAGATTACGATATCTATCAGCTGACCGGAATTAGGCTGACAGAAATAATAAAGGCAGCAGAGGATGAAACTCCTCTGTTTATCAAACGAAATGAAAGATCTTTCAGAATAGTATGCAGTTTTCTGGGTGAGCAGCAAGACCCGGAAGGGGAAGGAGATGCGGTGGGCACACCGGTCATACTTACCTTCGTTGAAACCACTCATTATGAAACGCTGAAGGATCTTTACAACGATGATAAAGTTTGCCTGGCACTTATTAACATTGACAATTTTGATGAGTTGACTTCAGGTGCAGATGAGCAGCGCGATATGGAGGTCGCTGTAGAGATTGACAGGCTTATCAGAGCCTGGGCGGCAAACATGAATGCGGTAACCATAAGATACAGAGACAACCTGTATGAAATTGTGATGACTCAGAAAAATGTCAGATGGCTGATTGATGACAAATTTTCCATCCTGGACGAAGCCCGAAAGATAGAAGCTGACGAGGATTTTCCGGTGACATTGAGTATTGGAATCGGAATCGGCGGCAAAACCCTTGCCGAAGAGGACGAATATGCACAGGAAGCGCTGGACATGGCTCTGGGCCGGGGTGGGGACCAGGCGGTTATAAAGAACGTAAGCAAGTTCGAGTATTACGGCGGGAAGACGGCAAGTGCGGAGAAGGTCAATAAAGGCAAGGCAAGAATTATAGCCTTTGCATTAAAGACCTTGATGATGCAGTCCTCAAAGATATTTATAATGGGACACTCCAACCCTGACATGGACAGCTTAGGTGCATCCATTGGCATTCACAGAATAGCAGAGCTAACGGGGAAGGAAACACATATAATACTGGGAGAATACAGCGAGGCTATAGCAGATATGGTGGAGGATGTGAAGGAAGCAAACAGCTACTCTCTGATCTCCGCAGAAAAGGCTTTGGCCATGGCTGACGATAATTCTCTTGTTGTCCTGTGCGATGTGCATAGACCGGCACTGGTCGAGTCCATGGATCTGGTTAACAGAGTTGAAAAACTGGTGGTGATAGATCATCACAGAAAGGCGGAGGATGTACTGCCGAACCAGACACTGTCATATATGGAATCCTATGCTTCGTCAACATCGGAAATGGTTACCGAAATGCTTCAGTACATTTCCGACAAGAAAGAGATTTCCAAGTTTGAAGCGGATGCATTGCTGGCGGGCATAATGCTGGATACAAACAGATTCGCGGTTAAAGCAGGAGTCAGAACATTTGAGGCTGCATCCTGGCTGAAGCGTGCAGGTGCGGATTTACAGAATGTACGCAGATATTTTCAGGCGAACGTTGAGAATTTCAGAGCCAGAGCCGAAGGCATTGCGGAGGCACGTATCCTTGAAGGCGGTGTGGCTATGTCCGTCTGCCGCGGAGAGAATATTAATTCGCATATGATCAATGCCCAGGTTGCAGATGAACTTCTTACAATTAAAGGTGTTGAAGCCAGCTTTGTGGCTGGGCGCAATGAACTGGGGCAGACTGTCGTAAGCGCCAGATCTCTTGGAGACATAAATGTTCAGGTGATACTGGAAAAATTCGGCGGCGGCGGGCATATGCATACCGCAGGGGTCAGCGTTGACATGGCACCGGAAGAAATACTGGAAAAAATAGAGACATTCTTAAAAACAACACAATAGGAGGTTAATATAATGATTGTAATACTGCTAAAAGATGTAAGGGGTACCGGCAAGGCCGGTGATGTTGTTAAGGTCAGCGACGGGTATGCCCGAAATCAGCTCATTCCAAAAGGATTTGCCAGGGAAGCAACGCAGGGCAATATTAGAAACCTTGAAAAGCAAAAGGCAATCGCCGCAGAGAAAAGAGCAGAGGAAAAGGCTGCAGCAGAAAAGCAGGCAAAGAATATAGAGCAGATTACTCTTCAGGTAAAGTCAAAGGGAGGAGAAAAAGGAAAACTTTTTGGCTCAATCACTACCAAGGATATTGCGGAAGCACTGGAAAGACAGGAAGGAATTGTAATAGACAGGAGAAAAATAGATATGCCGGGACCCATCAAACAGACGGGAATATGGGAAGTGACAGTTAAGCTGTTCCCTGAAGTAGCAGCGAAGATGAAGGTAGAAGTTACCGTTTAATAACATACTTAGAAACGGGAGAAGAAGATGGAAGAAAAAATTCCTCCGCACAGCATGGAAGCGGAAAAGTCCGTTCTGGGAGCAGCGATGCTCTCCAGGGACGCACTTTATGACGTCATGGAAGTAGTCAGGCCGGCGGACTTCTATGACAGAAACCATAAAGAAATATATGAATCAATTCTGGAGCTGAGCAGAAGAAATGCCCCTGTTGATGCCATAACCGTAGCGGAAGAGCTTAACAGGAGAAACAGTCTTAATATGGTTGGCGGCAGAGTGTATATAGCATCATTATCTGCGGGGACTCCGACTGTGTCCAATGCTCGTGAATATGGCAAAATTGTTTCCGAAAAGGCAACAATAAGGAATCTTATTAAAACGGCAGACGACATAGTTGCCAAGGGTTATGAAGACAGCATGAACGGGAATCAGCTGATGGATTTTGCGGAAAGCGGAATTTTCGAGATTTCCCAGGCCAGACAGAAGGGATCCTACTCCCACATTAAGGATGTACTGCTGAAGAATATAGAAATCATAGATAAAGCCTCCAAGCTTGAAGGCGGGCTGACCGGAGTAACTACCGGATTCAGAGACCTTGATGCTAAAACATCGGGATTGCAAAAGTCAGATTTGATAATTCTGGCGGCCAGACCGGCTATGGGAAAGACAGCATTTGCATTGTCTGTTGCACTGTCTGCAGCAGTAAAGGCTAAGGCATCCGTGATGATTTTCAGTATGGAAATGGCAGAAGAACAGTTGGGAGCACGACTCATAGCCATGGAATCCAATGTGGAAATGCAGAAAATCAAGACGGGTACCCTTGACAGGCGGGACTGGGAAGATGTGAACAGCGCTTTGGATGTCCTCAGCAATGCCAACATACACATAGACGATACGGCCGGAATAAGCATTATGGAAATGAAGAGCAAATGCAGAAGGCTTAAGGCAGAGCGCGGGCTTGACCTGGTAATAATAGACTATTTGCAGCTTATGAATCCGGAAGGAAAGGCGGACTCCAGAACACAGGAAATAACCGTTATTTCCAGAAATCTGAAACTCCTGGCCCGGGAACTGGATTGTCCGATTATTGTTTTGTCCCAGCTTTCAAGAGCACCGGAGCAGAGAACAGACCACAGACCTATGCTGTCCGATTTGAGAGAATCCGGTTCCATAGAGCAGGATGCAGATCTTGTAATTTTCCTTTACAGGGATGAATATTACAATGAGGATACTGAGGCACCGGGAGAATGTGAAGTCCTTCTGGCCAAGCAGAGAAACGGTCCTACAGGAACCGTAAAGGTGGCATGGCGTGATAAAGTAACCAAGTTTGTAGACAGTGCGGGAAGAAGCGACATTCCTAATTTCTGATAACGGTAAACAGATGGCTTTTAAAAAAGAAACGACAAAAGATTATTTTCTGCTGGATACATCCGTGGAGAATATATTTATAAATGAGTACATGACAATGGCACCGGGTGAATATGTCAAGGTATACCTCTTTGCCCTGATGTATGCGGATTTGAAGAGCAATATATCCAACGAGGATGTTGCCAGGCAGCTGGAAATGGATATAGAGGATGTTCTCAAGGCGTGGACATTCTGGGAAAAGCTCGGCGTAATCAGAAAACGAATGAAGGATTCGGAAAACATCCTTGATTACGATGTGGAGTTTGTAATGCTTAAAGAGAAACTTTATGGCAAAAGCAAACCGGGGAAAAATTACAGACATGACACCGGGGGTGATATGAGCCTGGAAGATGCAGAAGTAAAAAAGATGTTTGAGGCAATCGAGCATGCCCAGGGAAAAGTATTAAACAGCGGAGAAATGCAGGAAATAATGTCATGGTTAAGGGATTATCATGTGACTGCCGGGCTTATTGCTTTCGGTTTTGAACATGCGGCATCAAAGAAGAAAAAAGGCCTTCGATATGTAGAAAGCATGGTAAAGAGCTGGGCTGTTGACGGTTTCAAGACGGCAGAGGAAGTCCAGGAGAAACTTGCAGAGAAGGATAAAAGACAGAAGATGTACCGAAGAATCTTCAAGGCTCTCGGATTCAGCAGGAATGCTACGGAAGAAGAGATGCGCATAATTGATTCATGGTTTGAAGAGCTTGAATGTACCCTGGATATTATTCTCGATGCCTGCAGCAAAACCTCAGGAATAGCCAATCCCAATATAAACTACGTTAATAAGGTTTTGCATAACTGGCATGAAGAAGGACGAAAGAGCAGGGATGAGACGGGACCCGCTATGGGAGAGATAAAGAAATATTTCGATGAACTGCGAGCACATAACGAAGAAGAGGCAGAAAAACGCCGCCGGGAAGTTTACCTGAAAGTTCCGCGAATCAGAGAAATTGAAGAAGAAATCAATATGGCGGGAGCCGAAATGTCAAAGCTGATTATTTCAGGCAGAGCTGATAAAAAAGAGGTCGCTGATGATATTAAGGCGAATGTAGAAAGACTGAATACAGAGAAAGCATTCCTGATGACGGATAACGGCTTCACGCCGGATTACATGGATATCAAATATGATTGTTCTGACTGCAGAGATACGGGAATGCTTGAAACGGGAGAGAAGTGTCAATGTCTTGGAGAAGTGACAAAAGAAAAAATAAGACTATTGAAGACAAAAGAAAACAGGTAGAATCCGAAGAACCTTCAGCTATAACGGAGGAAAAACTCCGCAAAGCTCAAGAGGAAATGGCACAGCTTAAGCAGAAAATAGAAGAGCTTAAAGGGGTAAAGGAGAGTTCGGAGAAGAAACAGGAAAATACTATAGAACAAGCCCCCGAGGTAACGGAGCCTGCGGGTGCTTTGGCGTTGATAAGAAATGAACAGCGGGAGAAGGCTATTAAAGCGGCAGAAAAAGCGGTGCTTCTTCAGGCACAGAAGGATGCACAGGAAGCGGCGGAGAGAATCATAGCCAAAAGAGAGAGAGCAGAAAATCATAAAAAAGCTGAAGCGGAAAGAGTTCGTGCCGAAATAAACATAGAAAGAAAAGAGCGCGAAGCTGAACAGAAGAAGCAGGAAGTTATTGAAGCGGAAAAAAAGGCTGCGGAAGTCAGTTTAAAAAGAAAGAGATCATCAGAAGAGCAGGAAAGACGCCAGAGTATTATCGACAGAGGGAGAATGTCGTCAAAAAACCGCAGACAGAAAGAAGAGAAAAAGGAGCAGGAGAGAGAGAAGAAAGCGGTAGAACGAGCCGCTAAGGCAGAGCAGGAAAAACAGGAAAAAAGAACTTTTGGGCGAAAAGCGAAGTCTGATCGGCAGAAGCTGATAGAAGAACAGCGGGCAATTCAAAAGGAAAAGCGAAGGCAGAGGGCAGAAGAAAAGCGAATTCAAAAGCTTGCCAGGAAGTCTGCGGAAATGGGCCGCGGAATCATTAAGGTACACGGAACAGAGGTGTCAACGGAGATTAAACCGGTTGCAAGATTCTCTCTGCTGGATTTGTTTGCCAAGAATAACCCGGTTAAGGATAAGGCGATAGAAGGTGCCATAACCCTGTCCGAATTCAGGCAGAGGGAGAGAAAGCGCCGGGGAGACGGCAGGCTTAAAAAGGAATTTAATAAATTCAAAGATTACTGCGAAAGCAGAAAGAAAACCTTGTTTATTCTGTTTTCACTGGTTTTTATTGCAGTTGTCGGCAGTGCGGGGTGGATTAACCATTATACTGCCTATGAATATTCGTATAATGGAAAAACCTTGGGATATGTCAAGAGTAAGGATGTGGTGCTTCAGATTACGGACTTGGTTCAGGAGGCTCTGATTGAAGATAAAGACATGGAAATATCCGTAGATGCCAAGGAAGATATTTCATTTAACAGAGTACCTATGATAAACAGGGACATCACAATAGATTCTTCGGATGATGTGCTGAGGCGGCTAACCTATGTAGGAGATCTGAATGTCAAGGCCTGCGGTATATATATTGATGGGGAAAAAGTCGGAGCTGTAGAGAATAAGGAGATAGCGGCTAATGTTCTTACGACAATAAAAGAAATGTATACCAGCGGTAAAGAAGGGTCGTCTGTAGAGGAAGCGGTCATACTTGAAGATATAAAAATTAAAGACAGCAATACCAGCTTCAGCGATATCATGAGCGAAATAGAAATGGTGGAAATGCTTTGCACCAGCGGAGAGAAGGAAACAATCCATACGGTAATCCCCGGAGAGACTTTGGCTGACATCGCCCGGGATTATGCACTGGAGGAAAGTGATATTCTGGCAGTAAACGACGGAATTAATCCTAAGAAGCTGGAGGTGGGCAGTTCTGTCATAATCAAGCAGAATGCACCACTGATGACTGTAAAAATCAGCGAGGTAAGAACCTACGAGAAGAAAACAGCATTTGAAACAAAGAAGAAGAAAGACGAGAATCTTTATGAAGGATATACGGAAGTAGACATAGAAGGTGTCAAGGGAGTCAGCCAGCTTACGGAGAGGACAATAAGCGTAAATGGTGAAACTGTCGATAAGGAGGTTCTCAAGGAAAGGGTTAAAGAGCAGCCGGTAACCAGGGTCATTCGTGTGGGAACCAAGGAGAGACCTCCTACAGTTGGCTCGGGGACATACATCTGGCCGACCAATGGCAGCTACAGAATTACTTCCCGGTTCGGACCGAGATGGGGACGAAACCATGACGGAATAGATCTGGCCTGCAGAACGGGAACCGATGTTCTGGCATCAGATGGCGGAACCGTTACTCAGGCGGGATATAACGGTTCATATGGTTTGCTCATAGTAATAAACCATCAGAACGGATATGAAACCTACTATGCACATAACAGCAAAAATCTTGTGAGAAAGGGAGATAAGGTATTTCAGGGACAGCATATAGCTGAATCAGGAAGTACAGGAAGAAGTACAGGGCCACACATCCATTTTGGAGTTAAAGAGAACGGAAGGTTCGTCAATCCGGAGAGATTCCTGCCATAAACCAAGCGGTAAAAAGGAATTCCAGAGAGATGAAAAAGAAACGAAGAAGCAGACAATTTAAGAATAACAGCCGCGTCATTGATATGAATGAAGCACGTCTGCGCAGAATCCGAAAGCGTGCCGAGCAGCGTAAGGAAGAGGAGCGAAGGAAGACAGCGGCAAGCAGCAGGAGGATCAAGAGGAGACGGGAGCTCCGAAGGAAGCAGAGCAGGCGGAGGTTCCTTCTGGGACTTATCGCGGCAACTATGGTTGTTATCATTGCTTTTTCCGTTGTAGGCATTGTCATGCTCAAAAAGGAACAGCATGACATAATGGAAAGACAGACCCAATTAAAGGAAGAGAAGCGTCAGCTTGAAAAGGACCTTGAAAATATAAACAGCGAAGAAAGTATAGAGGATCAGGCCAGAAGCAAGCTGAAGCTCATTAAACCGGGAGAGGTAATATATATTCCGGAGGATTAATCAGAACAGATGATACCGCAGCGGGCATGAACAGTGTTGATGCAATGACAATAGAAACACACGGATACAGAATCAGAGAAGAGACCTGGAAGCCGCTCTGGAAAAGATGTTTAACAGATAGAAGAACGAGTTTAATGGAACTTTATTCACCGTCTACAATAAAAGAAATAAGCGAAAAATACGGCTTTCGGTTTTCCAGGAGCCTGGGTCAGAATTTTATCACGGACAGAAACGTTCTGAATAAAATTGTGGAAGGTGCCGAGATCGGTCCGGAGGATCTGGTAATAGAAATCGGGCCCGGCTTCGGTGCACTGACAGCGGAGCTGGCACAGGTTTCCAGCAGAGTTGTGGCTATCGAGCTCGACAGCCGGCTTATACCGATTCTGCAGAGTACTTTGAAAGAATATGACAATGTGGAATTGGTAAACCGGGATATTCTGAAGGCAGACATAGGTACGATTATTGATGAATATAGAGATACCGGAAAGTTCACAGGGAAGGCTCGCATAGCAGGAAACTTACCCTACTATATTACAACTCCGATAATAATGAAGATTCTGGAAAGCGAAGCGGACGTCGACAGCATTACAGTTATGATGCAGAAAGAGGTTGCTGACAGGATTGAGGCGGAGCCGGGGAGCAAAACCTACGGAGCGATTTCGGTTGCGGTCCAGTATTACTGTACGGTTTCCAGGGTAGCTTCAGTTGCAAGGAGCTGTTTTATTCCGCCGCCTAATGTGGATTCGGCAGTGCTGAATCTGAAGATACGGAAAGAGAAGCCGGCAGAAGTAAAAGACAGAAAAGTATTCTTCGACTGCATAAAGGCGGGGTTCGGGCAGAGGCGAAAGACTTTGCTTAATTCCCTGTCGGGAGCGGGCGGAACAGAGAAAGAAAGAGTTAAAGAAATACTGGAGGCTGCGGGAATAGAACCCGGAAGAAGAGCGGAAACTCTCAGCGTAGAGGAATTTGCGAGGATTGCTAATGAAATGGCATAGACCTGAAATGCCCAACTTCATAAAAAAAGCGGCTGCCAAAATCGAGAAAGAAACTAAGCCAAAGAAACCGGATGGACCCGTAAAGAAAAAGCTTAAGGCTGCCCTTGAGTGGCTGAATAGAAACTACATAGCTTTTATTTTTATTGTGGCAATTTTAATAATGCTTATTGTCGAAACAGCCGGCAGACATTCAATTCCGGAGAGCTTAATGTTTATGGTGCAACATCCGCTTGTATTCATCTGCAATACTATGTTGGTAGCGGCAGTGCTCTCCATATCCCTTTTCTTCAGAAGACGTCTGTTCGCCACCTGTCTGTTGTCCATAAGCTGGCTGTCAATAGGAATAATAAACGGAGTCATTCTCTCTAACAGAATGACGCCTTTTAATGTAAAGGATTTGAGCAATATTAACGAAGCAAGGGCAATACTGACCAACTATTTCTCAGTGTTAAATCTTATCCTGATAGCGTTGGCAATATCCCTGGCGGTTGTTATTATCCTGTTTTTATATCGCAAAACACCTCGTTTGGATAAGCGGGTGGACTTCAGGAAGATGTCGGTGATTTTTGTGCTGATTGTGTTTCTGGCGGGGGGATCTATCACAGTCGGAATGAAGGTAGGTATTCTGGATACTTTCTTTGGTAACCTGGCATATGCATACCTTGATAACGGTGTTCCATATTCCTTTATGATTACATGGCTGAAGACGGGAATTGACAGGCCGAAGGATTACTCCGCGGAAACCATTCAGGAACTGTTCATTTATGGGGAACTGGGTGAAGACGGGATTTATACACCGGGAGAGGATGACGATGATTCAAAATTTAAACCTAACATCATATTCCTGCAGCTGGAGTCTTTTATTGATCCTACAATAGCGACGACAGTTGAATTCTCTCAGGATCCGATACCTAACTTCAGAAAGATGCTAAGTAAATATTCTTCAGGCTACCTGACTGTACCGGCTGTTGGTGCGGGAACCGCCAATGTGGAATTTGAAGCGATTACGGGAATCAATGCCAGATTTTTCGGGCCGGGTGAATATCCTTACAAGAGCGTTCTGACGGAAAAAACCTGTGAAAGTATCCCATACAACCTGAGTGAACTGGGGTATTCCTCTCATGCTATACATAATCACAGAGGAGCTTTTTATAACAGAAACAAAGTGTTCAGGAATTTGGGATTCGACACTTTTACCTGTCTGGAATACATGAACAACGTAGTAAAAACACCAAAGAACTGGGCTAAGGATGCCCTTCTTACAGAGTGCATTGTTGATGCCCTGGAAAGCACGGATAATCCCGACTACATATATACGATATCGGTACAGGGTCATGGTAAGTATCCTACAGAGGAGGTTATAACAGACCCTGTAATAAAGGTTACCAATGCACCCGACGAGGAGACCAGGCTGGCATACGAATACTATGTCAATCAGGTTTATGAAATGGATATATTTATCAAGGAACTGACCGAAACCCTGGAGACATATGATGAGGATGTGGTTCTTGTTATGTTCGGCGATCATCTGCCGGCCCTCAGCATGACTGAGGAAGAGCTGAAGACAGGGGATCTGTACAAGACACAGTATGTGGTCTGGAGCAACTTCGGAATGCCAAGAAAAGAGGGCGACACATCCACATATGAAATAGGCTCGCAGGTGCTCAATCGACTTGGAATATCTGCAGGAATGATGACGAAATATCACCAGAATTACAGAGGGACGAAAAATTACAGCAAGAACCTGGAAGCCTTGAGTTACGACATGCTTTACGGCAAAGGATATATATATGGAGAAAAGAATCCATTTAAAGCCACCGAAATGAGAATGGGAGTGAAACCGATAAAGATTGACGAGATTGTGCAAATCGGCGAAGACTTCTACATCAAGGGACAGAACTTTACGGAATTCAGCAAGATATCTCTTGATGATGAGGTGCTCAAAACCGTATTCCTCGGACCTACGATTCTCTCCCTCAATGAGGAGGTGGATCCTAAGGATGCTTCCAGGATGAAGGTAAGTCAGGTGGAAAAGAACAAAGAAATTCTGAGCACTACAGAATAATTCAATGATGTCAGGTAAAAATATGTTTAGGAAAGTGGGAAGGGTACCGACCCTGGAAACGGACAGGCTTATACTTCGCAGGTGGAACTGCAGAGATGCAAATCAACTGTATGAGTATGCGAAAAATCCGGATGTGGGACCCCATGCGGGCTGGAAACCTCATTCCAGCGTATTTGAATCCCGGATGATAATATGCGGACTGTTCAGACGGAATATGACATGGGCAATTCAGGAAAAGGAAACGGACATAATTGTCGGAAGCATAGGCTTCGAAGATGATAAGTACCGCTCCGGAGTCAACAGCAGGGAGATGGGGTACTCACTGTCAAAGGATTACTGGGGCCGGGGCTATATGACAGAAGCGGCCACACGTCTGATCAGCTACGCATTTGAAGTTTTGAAGCTTGATATTCTTATGATAAGAACCGGCGATGCCAACATCAGAAGCCGCAGGGTCATAGAAAAATGCGGTTTTGAATACGAAGGAACTTTGAGGAGGGCTTACCGGATTTATAACGGGGAAATCAGAGAAGTAAGGTGCTACTCAATGCTCAGGGAAGAGTATTTCGGGAAGCCTTGATTGACTCCGGAAAATATGGTAACATTGTTTGGCGTATGAAAAAATATATGGAAGCGGCTTTTGCAGAAGCACAGAAGGCGGCCGCCATCGGCGAGGTTCCGGTGGGTGCAGTAATCGTCAGAAACGGCAGGATAATCTCACGGGGACACAATATGACAGAAACGCTTAAGGATCCTACAGCTCATGCCGAAATGATTGCAATCAGGAAGGCAGCTGTCCGTTTGGGAGGGTGGAGACTGCCCGGGTGCATCATGTTTGTTACGACGGAGCCATGCAGCATGTGTGCCGGAGCCATTGTATTGGCAAGGATAGAGAAACTGTATATCGGCACTATGGATCCAAAGACGGGGGCATGCGGATCGGTATTTAATGTACCGCAGGAGAGGAAGCTGAACCATTTTGTTGAAATAGAAAGAGGACTCATGCAGGAAGAATGTTCCGGCATCATGAAGACTTTCTTTAAGAATAAGAGAGAAAGTAAATCGGAGGAAAAACACTAATGAAGAGAATAGGCGCAATGATTTGCGTAATGATGATGACAATTACAATGCTTGCACCTGCATGTTTTGCGGCAAATGAAAACAATGCGGCGACAAGCAAGGGAAGCCTTGTTCTGGAAAGAACTTCGCCGGAAGATGGTTCGGATGGTGTTGCTGTAGACAACTTCAGTTTAAAGTTATACTTCAATAAGGATGTTCAGCCTGCATCAGACAAAATCAGAAAAGAAAATGCGAAGATGTTCGTTCTCAAGGACCAAAAAGGCAAGAAAATCCCTGTCCAGGTTTACTACAGCGATAAAGAGAAAGGCCTGATGCTGGTTGCTGCTGATGTTATAGGTAAAAATAAGAAGGATGTCAGGATTGAGAGTGATGAGCAGTATACGCTGACTATCAGATCCGGAATGAGGGCAACCGACGGAACCACAATGGGACAGGACGAGACGGTAAAGCTTAAGACGCTGAACCAGACAGGATCAATCGCTGTATATGCAGTTCTGATGATTGCAATGATGGGCGGTATGGTATTCTTCACCATGAGAAGCACCAAGAAGGCGGAAGAGAAGGAAAAAGAAGAAAGATATTTCAAGGAAGGTGTAAATCCTTACAAAGTAGCAAAGAAAAAGGGCAAGTCCGTAGAAGAAATTGTTGCCCAGGAAAACAAGAAGAAGCAGAAAAAACAGGAGGCCCTTGCAAGGAAAAAGGAAGCAGAAGCGGCACTTGAAGCTGAGATCCTTGAAAAAATCAGGAGAGAATCGAATAAGCGGGTTTCTGCACCTAAGCCTATTTCCACCGGGGGAGGCAAATACAAGGTTACAGTGACGACATCTTCGGGTAAACAGGTTGAGTCTCCTAAGGAAAGCACTGCAAAAACCAACAGGGGGACAACAAACCCTAAGGGGAGGTCAGGCAAAAGTAAGAACGTAAGGAAAAAAGGCAGGCGATAAAGAATAAAACAAAGGGGCATTATTTAATGACCTCTTTCTTTTATGTAAGAGAAATAATGGGAGAGAGAAATGGAATCCGCCATAATACAATCAATTAATTTAAAATCATATGCAAAGATAAATCTTACACTTGATGTCAAAGGAATTCATGACAACGGTTTTCATGAAGTGGAAATGATCATGCAGCAAATTTTGCTTTGTGATGATATCAGCATCAGATGGCATGGCGGTGGTGACGGCTTTGCGGTAAATCTCAAAACCAACAGGAGATACCTTCCTGTCGACGAACGAAACCTGGCGTATAAAGCCGCGATGCTGATGAAAGAAGAATCAGATAGGGATGGGGAAGAGATTTGCGGAAAATTGGACATAGACATTAAAAAGAGAATTCCCGTCGCAGGAGGGCTTGCGGGCGGAAGCGGAAACGGTGCAGCTGTACTCCATGCTCTCAATGTGATCTGGGGAAAAGATATGGATGTGAAGGGGCTGATTGAAATTGGGTCGAAGCTGGGATCGGATGTTCCCTTCTGCATAATGGGACAGGCTGCAGAAAATATGAATTTAAAAGGCAGGTTCGCGGATGATCCTCTTGCCTGTCACTGTGCACTTGCAACAGGGACGGGAACCGAACTAAAGCCGCTGAAAGGGCTTAAAAGTCATTTGATTCTTTCTAAACCGGCCATAAGCGTTTCAACAGCCGGAGTATATAAGGGCATAGACAGCGAGGAGATTCCGGAAAGACCGGACACCGGGGCGATGATAGCCGCTCTTGAAGAAGAAAACCGTTGCGAAATTGAAAAAAATATGGTTAATGTACTTGAAAATTACACTTTAAAGCGGTATGCTGTTGTTATGTATACAAAGAACAAAATACAAAGGGAGTGCAATCCGCGGAGCGTTCTTATGAGCGGGAGCGGACCTACGGTGTTCGGGCTTTGTAACAGCAGAGAAGAGGCGAAACGAATCTGCGATATAATGCGGAAGGAGAATAGCGAGAGCTTTTGGACAAGGACGACATGGTAGCGAAGGATATTATTAAAAAGAGGTGAAGAGATGTTAAACTTTGATATTCAGAACCACAAGCCCCTTCGTGAAATGGTTTACGAAGAACTCAAGATGGAAATTCTTACAGGAGCGATTGTTCCCGGAACCAGAATGATGGAAGTCGAGCTGGCCGAGGAGATGGGTGTAAGCAGGACACCAATCAGGGAGGCCATAAGAAAACTGGAGAAGGAAGGTTTGGTTACAATTGAACCGCGCCGCGGAGCCTATGCTTCAATGATTTCCACAAAGGATATGGTTGAGATTCTGGAAGTCAGACAGGATCTGGAAGGACTGGCTGCGTATTTCGCAGCATCCAGGATGACGCCCGATCAGTTGGCAGAACTGAAAAAAGTGTGCGACAAGTACAATGAGGCAGTAAAAAGCGGGATTATGGAAGATATGATTAAACATGATACCAGATTTCACAGAATTATTGTGGATTCCTGTCAGAACAAAATTCTGGTTCAAATGATTGAACAGCTTCAGGAACTTGTTCTAAGATTCAGATACATTTATTATGATAATTTCAAACGTGCAGAGATCATGCCTGCAGAGCACGCGGAGATTCTTAACGCCATTGAAAGCGGCGACGCTGAGGCGGCCAGATACGCAGCGGACATTCACATAGACAGACTGAAGGAACTGGTAATTACCGAGGGTGTTCAGCAGAAGCATGTTTAGAACCTGAACATCATTTAAGCGACAAGCCCCGACGAATTCGTCGGGGTTAATTCATAGTAGCGGAAGCAGTCGGTAAGCGGATACAGGGAAGGAAATATTATGCTGGAAAAATACAGAAAATTGCAGAATGGAAGCGATATAAGAGGAGTATCTCTCACTGGGGTTCCGGGAGAGGATCTGTCTCTGTGTGAAGGTGAAGCAGCAGAAATTGCCAGAGGTTTTGTAACCTGGCTGTGTGACAAGTTGAATAGGGAACCGGAGGAGCTGAATCTGGCAATAGGAAGAGACCCGAGAATTTCAGGACCCGGACTTCTTGATGGTTTGATGGATGGTTTCGGACCTTACGGTTGCCATGTTCTTGATTTCGGACTGGCATCAACACCTGCAATGTTTATGGCCACTGTGTTTCCGGAATTTCAATGTGACGGGACTATCATGATTACGGCCAGCCACCTGCCATACAACAGAAACGGATTCAAATTTTTTACTGCAGAGGGCGGACTGAACAAGAAAGACATAACAACAATTCTGGAATATGCATCCGACATAGAAGCCGGCAAGGCTATTGTCGGCGAACCCGGATATAGTGATAAATATGTGTTCAGGCTGGGAAAGCGAGTTTTTGAAGCAGAAAAGGCGGACATAATGACACCTTACTGCGAACATTTGAAAGGTATCATTATCTCAGGAGCAGAAAATGGTAACAGACCTCTTGAAGGAATGAGAATAGTGGTAGATGCGGGAAACGGCGGCGGAGGGTTTTTTGCAACGCGGGTTTTGGCTCCGCTTGGCGCAAACATACAGGACAGTCAATTCCTGGAACCGGACGGAATGTTCGGGAATCATGCACCAAACCCCGAAGATGAGGAAGCAATGCATTCAATATCCATGCGAGTCCTGACCAAAGGGGCAGATCTTGGTCTTATATTTGACACAGATGTAGACAGATCCGCGGCTGTTGACAGCAGAGGCAGAGAAATTTCAAGAAACGGAATTGTTGCCATGGCAGCAGCACTTATTGCAGAGGAACATCCCGGGACTACAGTGGTGACAGACAGCATTACAAGCAGACAACTCACTGAATTTATTGAGGAAACATTGGGACTTAAACACCTTAGATTCAAGAGAGGTTACAGAAATGTGATAAATAAAGCCATAGAACTAAATGAAGAGGGAGTCGATAGTCAGCTTGCCATAGAAACATCCGGACATGCAGCATTTAAAGAGAACTACTTCCTGGATGACGGAGCCTACCTGGCGACGAAAATAGTAATTAAAACAGCGGAACTTTTTAGAGAGGGTAAAACAATAGACAGCGTAATTGCTGATTTGCAGAACCCGGCAGAAGAAAAGGAAATCAGAATCCCTGTCCTCGACAACAACTTTGGGATCTATGGAGACAGAGTACTTGAAGAGCTTGAGAACTTTGTAAAATCGGAAGGCGAAGCGGGGGGAATGAAAATCACTCTTGAAGAACCTAATTACGAAGGTGTGAGAATCAACTTTAAAGCGGTAGAAGAAGGCGGAATCGATGGCTGGTGTCTGTTGAGAAAATCACTTCACGATCCGATTCTTCCAATGAACATAGCATCAGACCAAAAGGGCGGAAGCGACAAGATTAAAAGGGTTATGAGCAAATTCCTGTCTCAATACGCAGGATTGGATTTAAGTGTGATGTGAATTTTTTTCGGGAGCAAAACTATGATTAACAACAGACATTACGTTTCCTGTGGCACTATGAAGCTGCTGGAAAAACGGGCCGATGAGGAAGGGCTGTCCTATTATCAAATGATGGAGAATGCAGGCAGCGGTGCAGCAGACCATATCATGAATGCTGCACCTATTGCTGAGCAGCCTACGGTTGCCATAGTATTCTGCGGCAAGGGAAACAATGGCGGAGACGGATTTGTTGTTGCCAGAAAAATGCAGGAAGAGGGATACCGTGTTATAGTGGTTCTTGTTGACGGACAGCCGGCAACGCCTGATGCTATAACAAATTTCGCAAAGCTACGGACAAAACCCATTGATATATCCGCAGACGGAACGGCTCTTACCGAATTCAAAAATGCACCGGAAATAATAGTAGATGCCATATATGGCACCGGCTTCAGAGGCATGCTGACCGGAACCGGCCTGAAGGCGGCAATGTACATAAATAAGTACAGAACACAGGGATCAAGAGTTTTTGCATTGGATATACCATCCGGTCTTGGAGGCGACATGCTGGAGGGTGATGAGCCGGACAGAAATGCCGTCAAAGCGGAGCAGACGCTGACATTCCACGCATACAAACCTGTTCACCTGCAGCCGTTTGCCGAAGAATTTTGCGGAGAGACGGTGGTTATAGATATAGGGATAGACGAAGAAAAGCTATTAAAACCATAGGAGAATCCTGATGTTAAAACTGAATGAAAAGTTAAACAGGCTTGAAGAAATAATAAAGGGCTACGGACAGATGCTTGTGGCGCTTTCCGGCGGAGTTGACAGTACTTTCCTGCTGGCTTTCGCCTATCGAATATGGAGAGATGACAGAGTTGCCGCACTGACTGCCACAGGACCCATGTTTGCACCTGATGAGCAGGAATATGCGACCCATATATGCGAGCGAATGGGTATAGCTCAGAAAAAAATAAATGTGGAACATGTTCTTAATATGATAAAACGTAATCCGGCGGACAGGTGCTACCATTGTAAGCGGGAAATTTTTTCGCTGTTAAAGGAACGTGCGGACATGGTTGGAAGCGTCCTTGCCGACGGAACTAACATGGATGATATGTCCGATTACAGACCGGGTTTCCGAGCTCTGACAGAGCTGGGAATAGCGAGCCCGCTGAAAGAAGCCGGTCTTACAAAGGAAGAAATCCGTCAGGCGCTGAAAATGACGGCAAAGGAGATTGGAGAGGATATCTTCAGGAACGAGAACGGTGAACCGATCTGGGAGAAGCCGGCATTCGCATGTCTGGCATCCCGCATACCATACGGGGAAACAATAAGCCAGCGAAAGCTGGAAACTATATACGAAGCAGAGAAATACCTGCGGGACATGGGGTTCACACAGGTCAGAGTGCGATGCCACGAAATAGCGGGAAATATCAGCGGTAACACGGCCAGCTTTATGGCGAGAATAGAGATGTTGCCGGAAGAAATGGACAGACTCCCGCGGGAGGAGACGGAGGAAACCTTAAAGAAGCTGGGATTCCGCTTCGTCACGCTGGATTTGGGAGGGTATGAGAAAGGTAAGCTGAACAGAGAATTGAAATCTGCAGGCGGCGGGATAAACCTCCCCGATCGGATCAAGGTGACGGAAACGGCAACCGCAGGAACCGGTGAGGTCAGCGGTGATGTTATGGCAGAAATCGAAAGATTTCTGAAAGAAGCCCGTGAAAAGACCTACAGTTTCGCAGATCTTCTGGACATAGTTGAGCAATTGAGAATGCCGGGCGGTTGTCCCTGGGACAGAGAGCAGACACATCAGAGCCTGAAGAAGCATCTTGTGGAAGAAGCCAACGAGGCTCTGGAGGCAATAGACGAAGGTAACTGGCCGCATCTGTGCGAGGAGCTGGGAGATGTACTTTTACAGATAGTACTCCATGCTCAGATTGCCGGGGAATCGGGAGAATTCACCATAGATGATGTTGTGCAGACCGTCTCGGAAAAAATGGTAAGAAGGCACCCTCATGTCTTCGGGAATATAGACGTTTCAAACATCGATGAAGGCCTGGACATTTGGGAAGAAATTAAAAAGCTTGAGAAGCAATAGTGCAAGGAGAACAGCAAATGAACAAAAAAATCACATCCAATGTATTCCTTATGGGCACAGCAATAATCTGGGGTTTTGCTTTTGTTGCACAGAGAGACAGCATGGGAAACATGGGGCCCTTTATGTTCAGCGGTATTCGCATGCTTCTCGGCTCACTGACGCTGGTGCCGATTTTTATCTTTGCAGACAACAGGAGAAAGAAGCGAGGAGAATTTGATAATATAACAGCCGAAGACAGAGCTGAGGAACGTAAAAATCTTAAAAAAGGAGGTATAGCTGCCGGCATAATAATATTTATTGCTGCCAATCTGCAGCAGGTGGGGCTGGTAACGGTGGATGCAGGAAAGACGGCATTCATCACGGCCCTTTACATTCTTCTGGTGCCGCTTTGCGGAATTTTCCTGAAGAACAAAACCTCCGTATTCAATTGGATTGCAGCCATAATAGGAGCTATAGGTTTATATTTCCTGTGTATTACCGATAGTTTCTCCATTGCCTGGGGAGATCTGCTGGTTCTCATAGGTGCATTTTTCTGGGCATTTCATATATTGGTCTTTGACCGTTTCGCACCAAAAGTGGATGTTTTTAAACTGGTTTCCATTCAGTTTCTGGTTGCGGGAGTAATCAGCCTGTTTGTAGCATTTGCGACAGAGACCAACACACTGGCGGCGATTTGGGAAGAAGCTCCCAATATTGTATATGCAGGAATGCTTTCATCGGCAATTGCATTTTCCCTCCAGGGATTGGGGCAGAAGCATGCCAATCCTACTGTGGCATCGGTAATTTTAAGTACTGAATCCATGTTTGGAGCGATCTTCGGTGCAATTTTCCTTCATGAGGTTCTGGCCGGCAGAGAGCTGCTGGGATGTATTCTTATGATGGTTGCCATATTGCTGGCACAGATTCCAAGTCCGAAAGATAAATAAGAAATATACTCTTTGTGTCAGAATGCGATATAATGTATGAATGGAAAGCTTACTGATTAATATTATTAAGAATATAGATCCCGCTGATCGGGAGATGATGCAGATAGCAAGAGCTCGTCAGGATTCTCTTGCCAAGCCACCGGGGAGCCTTGGTGAATTGGAGGAAATATCTGTACGGATTGCCGGCATGACGGGAAAGGTCATTAACACCGTAGACAAAGGCTGTGTTGCGGTTTTTTGTGCCGATAACGGAGTGACGGCCGAGGGAATAGCCTCGGCACCTCAGAGCGTGACCATGGCACAGACGGTGAATTTCACCAGAAGGCTTACAGGGGTCGGTGCCCTGGCGGAAAGTTTTGGAAGCGAATTGCTCATAGTTGATATGGGAGTAAAAGATAAAATTCCGGAAGAGCTGTACGACCAAAGACCTTTGCAGGATACCCGCAGGATCGTCAATCGGAGAATCAGACCTGAAACGGGAGAAACGGATAATCTGGCTGCAGGAGCGGCAATGAGCAGAGAAGAGGCGTTGCACTGCATTCAGGTGGGAATAGAGATGGCAGATTCAATTGCCTTCAACGGATTTGAAATAATGGGTGTAGGTGAAATGGGAATAGGCAACACCACTAGCAGTGCTGCAGTGCTGTCGGCCATAACAGGAAGAGATGCAGGGCAGACCGTCGGTCGGGGCGGTGGAATAAATGACGAAAGTTTTGCAAGAAAGAAGGAAATTGTTGACCGGGTATCTAAACCGTACCGCCAGGTGGGTGGTGTTATCGCAGGATTGACCTACGGGATTACCGAGCCGGAAATTGAAGCGGCAAAGAAACTGGCGGCAAGCCGCATGGTCGATGTGCTGGCAGCCATGGGCGGCTTTGACATATGTGCCATGACCGGTGCTTTTCTGGGTGCGGCTAAAAATCGCATGCCGGTGGTAATAGACGGATATATTTCCGCGGTTGCGGCACTGGCGGCATATATAATAGTACCCAACAGCAGAGATTATATGATAGCTTCGCATAAATCCTTTGAAAAAGGGTATGTGCTGGCCGTGGATCTTCTCGGGCTCAGGCCTTTCATGGCACTGGAAATGAGATTGGGAGAGGGAAGCGGATGCCCGATAGCCTTCAAAATAATAAAGGGAGCCTGCGATGTCATGAGAAACATGGCAACTTTTGCTGAAGCGGATATTAACGATGGATATCTGGAAGAGATAAGAAATGAGAAAAAATTTATCAAATAGATTATATATAGCTACCATCTGCGGTCGATGGCAGGAAATTGCCGATGAATATGGAGTCGGAATCGAATTGGATTTCTATTGCCAGGCGGAAAATATGGACGGAGACATAGGGGCAAAAGTAAAAGCGATGGTATATAAGACTCTGCAGAAATATCATGTGGGTGTGATGCATGCTCCTTTTAACGAACTGTTCCCGGCGGCCATTGATCCGCTTGCCCGCCAGCTGGCAATGGACAGACTGAATTCGGCGGCTTCTCTGGCGCTGGAGTTCGGGATAAAGAAGATGGTTGTCCATTCGGGTTATGTTCCGTTTACCTATTTCAAAGCCTGGCAGGTGGATAGTTCCATCAAGTTCTGGCAGGAGTTCATGGCAGATAAGCCGCAGGATTTTGAAATAGCCATAGAAAATGTTCTGGATGATGAACCGTCAATGCTGGTTGATATTGCGAAGGGAGTAAACCTGCATAATGTGGGGCTTTGCTTCGATGCAGGGCATGCGAATATTACGCAAAGAGTCAATCCGGATACCGGCGTGGGACAGGATGAGTGGCTGGATGCCATGGCACCGTACCTGAAGCATCTGCATATTCATAATAATGACGGAACGGGAGACTTTCACAAGGATCTCGGCGAAGGAACACTGGATATAGAAAGACTGCTGGACGGAGTTCTTGAGAAATGCAGCCCGGAGACAACGATAACTGCAGAAACACTGTCAGGAAAAGAATCTTTTAAATGGCTTTCCGAGAGAGGTTATATATGAATATCTTTATAAGCGGCGGATGCAAAAACGGCAAATCCTTCTATGCCCAGCGTGCTGCAAAGGAGATGGCTGAGAAAAAGGGCCTTCCTCTTTACTATATAGCTACGATGATTCCCCGTGACAGCGAGGATCGGGCCAGAATAGCAAGACATATTGACGAGCGCAAAGGCTGGGGATTTATAACAATTGAGCAGCCGGCGAATCTGACGGAAATCTGCAAACGTGAGGATGTACACCTTAATGGTGTATTTCTTCTTGACTCGGTTACAGCTATCATGGAAAACGAGATGTTTCCGAGAGAGGGCGAGGTTTCCTTTGATTCCGGGGCGGTTTCAAGAGTTAAGCGGGATATGATTGATTTCGCCCGGGCAACGGGGAATACAGTCTTCGTTTCGGACGGGATTTATGGGGACGGCGGCGAATACAGTCAGTCAACGGAAGTTTACAGACGAGGACTGGCGGAGGTTGATCGTGCTCTGGCGGAGATGTGTGAAAGGGTTGTTGAGATAAGCTACGGTTACGGAGAGATCTGGAAGTGAAATATATTAGAGGATTTCTGATGGCATGGGGGAATTTTTGCGGAATTCCCTGTCCATATCACAAATGGCATGAAGACTCAAGAAGGGCTATGCTGATCATGCTGCCCTGGATTGGGTTTTTAATCGGTATTATTGTATCCGGAATATGGATGGGTCTGGAATATATGGAGACTTCACCCATATTGACGGGCGTGCTGGTTGTCGTACTGTATTTTCTCTGCTCCGGTTTCATGCATCTTGATGGGTTTATGGATGTAAACGATGCGGTTTTATCGCGAAGACCATCCAAGGAAGAGAGACAGCAGATTCTTAAATCACCGGATACCGGTGCTATGGCGGTCATCAGTCTGGTGCTTATCATGATGGTACTTGCCGGTTCAATGACAGCCGTTGCAGGCAAAGACTTCCCGGTGACTTTTGCGGGCTTTGCTGAAAGAGCTTGTCTTCTTGCTTTAATATTTACAATATCCAGAACCATGGCGGCGAGAGCTGTGCTGGTGCAGCCTAAAATGGGAGTGAGCCAGTACGCAGGCGGGGATTTTGATAATATAAGTAAGGGAACAAGGCTTCAGGAGAGTGTTATTCTGTTCGGCATGCCTGCTGCCCTGATAATTGTTATATTCGCTGTGGCATATAGCTTTTTTACCGTATGTGATGCAGAAGTTTTTATAATGGTTCTGATTTTAACCACGGCGGCTGCGTATGGCACAGGCGGTTATGCCAGAAAGAATCTAGGGGGCATGAACGGAGATATAGCCGGGTACATGATAGTGTCCGGAGAAGTTGTGGGATTGATGGTGGCGGCACTGGCAATTTGAGAGAGGGAATAAAAATGATTCTGATTTTTGGAGGAGCCTATCAGGGCAAACTTGAATATGCAAAAAAGAATTTTGATATAGATACGGTATGTGATTGCATGCAGGAAAGCTGCGAGCCGGATTTCACCACCGACGCGGTATGTGGGATTGAAGCCTTTACACTTCAATGCGTAAAAGAGGGAGTAAATCCGGTTGAATGGTTTGCTGCCCGGGAAGGTGAATGGGCTGACAAAGTTCTCATCATTTGCGATGTATCACAGGGAGTGGTTCCCATTGACCCTCAGATACGTGCTTTTCGCGAGGCAAACAGCCGTCTTATGCTTTATCTGGCGGGGAAGGCAAAGCGGGTTATCAGAGTATTTTGCGGAATAGGGAAGGATATGTAAATGAAGTCAAAGATAGTATTTATCAGACATGGAACGACAACAGGAAATATAAATAAGCTGTACTATGGCAGCACGGATGTGCCACTGGCAGCTGTTGGCATTGATGAATTGAGAGAGCGAAAGTCATGGGGGCTGTATCCCGATGCTCCCCATGCGGAATATTACACCAGCGGAATGCTGAGGGCAGAGCAGAGCTTCGAAATCATCTATGGAGGAGATAAGGGCGAAACGCTTGACAGCGATGAGAACACAACAGCAGGTTCCAGAATCGCTTCCGAGACCCATGAAATAATTGAAGAATTCAGAGAACTCGACTTTGGTGATTTTGAGATGAAGCGTTATGAGGAGCTTAAAGATGAAAAGGAGTATGTTAAGTGGATTTCGGGTAACGATAAGTCAAAGGCACCGCCTAATGGAGAGAGTCTTATGGATTTTCGGAAAAGAGTTCTCAGGGGGTTTGACAAGTTGAAGATGAAGCATGAGCGTCAGGTTCGGAATCTCAGTGATCGGGAGGAAGAAGCTCTGAGCATCTGTGTAT
The DNA here is from genome assembly GCA_050953465.1 of Lentihominibacter sp. Lineage (GTDB taxonomy): Bacteria > Bacillota > Clostridia > Peptostreptococcales > Anaerovoracaceae > Lentihominibacter. The sequence goes on from JBMNMR010000002.1 coordinate 788,099, forward strand.
GTCACGGCGGAGTTATTTCAGGAATACTGTCACATCACTGGCCGGAAGAAAACAAGAATTTTTTCCAGTGGATTCCTAATCCGGGACATGGTTATGTGCTGACCGTGGAAGCGGGGAAACTCGTTGCTTACAGAGAGTTTTAACAGTAGAAAGGCAAGAAACGGGCTATGAAAGTTTATAATACAATTACGGATCTCATTGGTAACACACCGCTTCTCAGATTGAATAAAATAGAAAAAAATAATGGAATACAAGGAACTCAGATTATTGCCAAGCTGGAATATTTCAACCCTGCGGGAAGTATCAAGGATCGAACAAGCTATAATATGGTTATTGAAGCGGAGAAATCAGGAGAACTCAAACCGGGCGGAATAATAATAGAACCTACCAGCGGAAATACCGGGATAGGTCTGGCGATGACTGCAGCGGCCAGAGGATATAAGGCGATAATAGTAATGCCGGACAATATGACGGCAGAGAGAATTTCACTGATGGAGGCACTGGGTGCGGAACTTTATCTGACACCGGCAGTTGAGGGAATGTCCGGATGCGTTGCCAAGGCTGAGCAGCTGGCGGCAAAGATACCCGGAAGCATTACAGCGGGACAATTTATTAATCCTGCCAATACGGAAGCACATATACATACAACCGGACCGGAGATATGGGAAGATACCGACGGGGAAATAGATATTCTGGTGGCAACTTTCGGAACAGGCGGAACCATTACCGGTGCAGCCCGCTATCTGAAGGATAAAAAGCCGGAAATCAAAGTAATAGGAGTGGAGCCTGCAGAATCTCCCCTGATAACAGAAGGATATGCCGGACCTCATGACATTCCAGGGATAGGGGCAGATTTTAAACCTGATTTATTGGATACTGAAGTTATTGATCAAGTGGTTACGGTAACAAGCAAAGAGGCACTGGAAATGACAAAGGATTTGGCTAGGACCGAAGGAGTCCTGGCCGGAATATCTTCAGGTGCGGCGGTGTGTGCCGCATTGCGGGAAGCATCGGACAGAGAGAGAAACAACAAAACCGGCAGAAGCGAAAAAATCGTTGTAATTCTGCCGGATACAGGGGAAAGATATTTGAGCATACTGGCCGGGTAGGATATAATACATATAATAACAGCAAATAATAAAAAGGAATTGGAAGGAGTGAATAACGATGGCAATTAATACAGAAAAAAAGATAATTACAATCAGCAGAGAATTCGGAAGCGGCGGCAGGCTTATTGGACAGAGACTGGCAGAGAAGCTGGGAATTCCTTTTTATGACAAACAGCTGCTGGACAGAATCGCGGAAGAGTCGGGATTTTCCAAACGGATGATTCAGGATGCGGAGAAAAAGGCTAAGAACAGCTTCCTTTACAGCCTGGCATCGGCAATGGGAACAGTTGAAGCGGGACCTGAGAGTCTGAGCCTCAACGAGAGATTCTTCCTGGCACAGTTTGATACCATCAGAAAAATTGCCTCAGAGGGTCCGTGCGTAATAGTCGGAAGATGTGCGGATTATATTCTGAGGGGCATTCCTTATGCGACCAATGTATTCATCTATGCAGAAGAGGCGGACAAGATTAAAAGGGCCGTGGAAGATTACGGTGTACCTGAAGATCAGGTACTGAAAATGATGAAGGAAACCGATAAGGCCAGAGCCAATTACTATGCTTATCATACAGGCCGAAAGTGGGGAGAGCGCTTGAACTACAATATGTTAATTGACAGCGGTTACCTGGAGATAGAGGACATTGTAGATCTGATTATTGATTATTCCGAGAAGCAGATCTGGAGACAGTCAACGATATACGATTAATTGATAATAAAGAAATACAGACGAGGCATAAAATGAGACGGATTTACGGAATGTATTTCAGCGGAACCGGCACCACGGAAAAGGTGGTTACGGCTGTTGCACGCGGAATTTCCTCTGGTATCGGATTGTCACCGGAAGATACCGTGATTATTAACTTCTCACCCCCCGAGGCCAGAAAGAAGGTTTACATCTTCAGAGAAAGAGAGGCAGTGGTTTTTGGTGTGCCGGTAATTGCAGGCAGAGTACCGAATGTATTGCTCAAATTTCTTGACACCTTGCAGGGTAATGGTGCGTTGGCTGTTCCTGTTGTGCTCTATGGCAACAGGAATTTTGATGATGCCCTTATAGAGCTTAGAAACATTCTTGAAGATAAAGGATTTCACACCATTGCGGCAGCAGCGTTTATAGGCGAGCACTCCTTTTCGAGAACCCTTGCGGCCGGTCGTCCGGACGGGGACGATATGAAGATAGCGGATGCGTTTGCGGAGGCCGTTGCAGACAAACTGAAAAACCTTTGTACAATACCGGACCCCATATATGTTGAAGGTGAAGAACCGTTACGCGGATATTACCAGCCGAGAGACCGGGAGGGAACACCTATAAATATTCTTAAGGTTAAACCTAAACTTGATGAGAGCAAATGTACGAAATGCGGCATATGTATTGATGCCTGCCCGATGGGTTCAATAATGGCAGATGCACCGGGAATTGTTGACGGCATTTGTATAAAATGCTGTGGATGCGAGAAGAAGTGCCCTGAAGGTGCGCTGTATTTTGATGACCCGGGGTATCTATACCATAAGGAAGAGCTGGAAATCGCTTATGCCGACAGGCAGGAACCGAAGATATATATATAAAAACCGATCCCCATTCATACCGGAGAAGAGAGGAAAAAAGAAATGACAAAAGAAAAAGGAACTTACTACATCAGTACGCCTATCTATTATCCAAGCTCGAACCTGCACATAGGTCATACTTACTGCACGGTGATGGCGGATGCCATGGCGAGATTCAAGAGACTTCAGGGCTACGATGTCATGTTTCTGACAGGCACAGATGAACACGGACAGAAGATCCAGACACTTGCAGATGCCAAAGGTGTTAAGCCGCAGGCATATGTGGATGAAGTTGTGGTGGGAATAAAGAAACTGTGGGAAACAATGGAAATTTCCTATGATGACTTTATAAGAACGACGGAAGAAAGACATGTTAAGCGTGTTCAGGCCCTCTTTATGAAGATGTATGAAAAGGGCGACATATATAAAGGCAAATATGAAGGCTGGTATTGTACTCCATGTGAATCTTTCTGGACGGAGGCACAGCTCAATGATGATAAGTGTCCTGACTGCGGCAGACCTGTAAACAAGGCTAAGGAAGAAGCATACTTTTTTAAGATGAACAAGTATGCACCGGAGCTTTTAAGAATCTTCAGGGAGAATCCGAGTTTTCTGGAACCGGAAACAAGAAGGAATGAGATGGTTGCTTTCGTTGAGCAGGGGCTTGAGGATCTTTGCATTTCCAGATCCACATTCGACTGGGGTATTCCTGTGCCTCTTGACGAGAAACATGTAATATATGTATGGCTTGATGCCCTTTCCAACTATATCACCGCCCTGGGGTGGCCCGACGAACCTGCTAAATACGACAAGTACTGGCCTGCAGATGTTCACCTGGTCGGAAAGGAAATTGTCAGATTCCATTCCCTGATCTGGCCCGCAATGCTCATGAGTGCAGACCTGCCTATTCCTAAGCAGGTAAGAGGTCACGGCTGGCTGCTGCTGGGAGGAGAAAAGGTATCCAAGTCAAAGGCGGCAAAGGGGCAGGATGTAATCGATCCGGTAGTTCTCATAGAACGATACGGCATTGATGCACTCAAATATTTTCTGCTCAGAGAATATACTTTCGGGCATGATGGAATGTTCACAAACGAGGTAATGCTTAAGAGGCTGAACTATGACCTTGCCAACGACCTTGGCAACCTGGTTTCAAGAACAGTAAGCATGATCGAGAAATATAACGGAGGTATAGTTCCCGACTTGACAGATTCGGGAAAATGTGTTCCGGAAGATGGTGGTACAGACTATGATGCTCAGCTGAGGGAGGTTGCAACAGGTGCAGCAGACAGAGTTGAGAAGCAGATGGATGATTTTAGATTTAACATGGCTCTGGAAGAGATATGGACGGTCGTAAGAAGAGCCAACAAGTATATTGATGAAACCATGCCATGGATTCTGGCCAAGGATGATGCACATAAGGAAAGACTTAACAATGTTCTTCATAATCTGGCGGAAGCCATCAGAATTATTTCAATTCTGATTTATCCGTTCATGCATACGACCGCGGAAGAAATAAGAAAGCAGATTGGATTGTGGTATGCTGATGTTACCTGGGAAGATGCTTTTAAGTTTGAAGCGATGTCCGGAGAACAAGTCAGAAAGGGTGACCCTATATTCCCGAGACTGGATCTGGAGAAGGAGCTGGAAGAGCTCTATGAAATAGGTGCTCAGGCGGCGGCAGATAAGGGAGAATTAAACATCCCGCCAGACCTGAAGGACGAAATCGAGTATGAAGATTTTGATAAACTGGATCTGAGAGTAGGCACAATCATATCGGCTGAAAAACATCCAAATGCAGACAAGCTCCTGGTATTTCAGGTAAAGATAGGAACCGAGAAGCGTCAGATTGTATCGGGTGTGGCTCAGGACTTCAGAGCTGAAGAGTGTGTGGGACAGAAGGTTGTTGTCGTTGCAAACCTGAAACCTAGAAAGCTGAGAGGAGTTGAATCCGAGGGGATGCTGCTCTTTGCCGACAATACGGTTGATGGCAGGGCAAGATACGAATTTGTTACGACAATCGCAGAGGACGGCAATCCCGTTACATAAGTTACATAAGGAGTCAAAATGAGAAACAGGCAAAAGGGGAAGTTCACATTCAGAACAATAAAGGCAGTGTTATGCTTAACGCTTGCCTTTATTATCATGGGAGCCTTTGTGCCCGCTGATGTTTCCGCAGCGTCTTTCAGTACCTCAGGCAAGGTTCAGGGGATGAAAGTCTCTCAAGTAGCTTTCAACTCAGTAACACTGAGCTGGAACAAATACAAAAATGCAACCGGCTACCAGGTATATAGAGCTACAAAGAAGAACGGTAAATATAGCAGAATAAAGACAACATCACAAAATTCATATAAGAGAACGAATCTTACAACAAATAAGACGTGTTACTACAAAGTCCGGGCATATTATGGAACCGGCAGCAAGAGAAAGTACAGTAAGTACAGCGCAATAGTAAGCGGGAAACCTGTAATGACGAAGCCTGTTATAGGAGCGGTGCCTGCCGGATCCGGGGTGTTTGTGAGCTGGAAGGCAGTAGATGGTGCCGGTGGCTATAAGGTGTACAGATCTACAAGCCGGGACGGCAAATATTCATTGATCAGAACAACCGGAAGCACATCTTACACTGATACTTCTGTGACCGTAGGGCGTACCTACTATTATAAGGTCCGGGCTTATCGGGTTATCAGGGGCTCTACAAAATACAGCATTTACAGCAGTGTCAGAAGCTCCATGTCTGTACCGGGAAAGACACGTATAACGGCAAAGCAGAATGGCAATGCCATCGAAATTTCCTGGAAGGCATCTGCAGGAGCTGAAGGTTATGAAGTATACAGAGCTACGGATTATAAAGGCAAATATGAGGCCATTGGCGAAACGACAGCTCTTGTGTACAGGGATACTTCAGTTGAAGATGGAGTTACATACTATTATAAGGTTAAAGCATACATTAATGTGGGCACCAACAGAATCTTCGGGGATTGCCTGATGGGCAAATACAGCCGCGATGAAGTGGTTAAATATGCAAAAGCCTGGCTGGGGTATAGCGAAAAAAGCGGTAAGTACAAAGAAATAATCGATGTATACAATGCCTGTAAACCTTTGCCTCAAGGTTACAGAATGAAATATTCCGACCACTGGTGTGCGGCATATGTGTCCGCTGTTGCCATAAAGGCGGGGACAACACCGATAATGCACAGGGAGTGTAGCTGCAACAGAATGATTAAACTGTACCAGGCCAGCAATGACTGGGTAGAAAATGACGCCTATGTACCTGCTCATGGGGACATTATCTTTTACGACTGGGATGACGGAAAGAATTACAGTGGTGACAACCGGGGAGGATCCGAACATGTGGGGATAGTAACGGCAATATCAGCAGATAATGTTACCACTGTTATAGAAGGAAACAAAGCTGATACCGTAGGATACAGAACAATTAAGGTCAACGGCAGATATATAAGGGGTTACGGTACTCCTAAATATGATGCCGCTTCAGGGGTAACATTCGTTAAACAGGTCCCTGAAAACGACACAGGAGTAATAATGCTTTCAATGGGCGGTGATTTCATCGAAATGGAGGAATCCGAAGAAGTAGTTGACAGCTATGAAGGGCATCTTAACAGAATTAAAAAGAATACAGCAGGACTCAGTTCTGAAAACGAGAAAATGGAATTTATACTGCAATATGTAAGAGAGAGGATGGCTCCTGAGGCCGATGAACAGGATTTATCCGCTTATTATGCGAGACTTGTATATGATATTTGTGCCGAATTGGGAATCACGGCGACCATAGACAGCGTGCCCGATGCAAACGGGATGCTATACTCCACAAATGTCGTTATACTTGATGACAAAGCCTATACGGTGGATGCATCAAAAAACTTAAAAATTGAAGCTTATGAATTGGAGGATTAAACATGCTCTTTGACTCACATACACATTTCAATGACGAGAGTTTCTCAAACCGTGCGCGGCAGGCTCTGTTGGAATCTGTCGATTCCGCGGTTAAGGACGGTCACTTGTCTTATGTTATAGATATTGGTTTCGACCTTGCCAGCTCAAAGATGGCGGTTGAACATGCGGCCAGATATGACTGGTGCTATGCAACTGTAGGCTGTCATCCACATAATGCCAAAGATATGGATGATATGCAGCTGACATTAATAAAGGGACTTTTAAAGAAAAAAAAGGTAGTTGCCCTGGGGGAAATAGGTCTGGATTTTTATCGCAATCACAGCGGGAAAGATGTTCAGAGAGAATGGTTCAGGAAGCAGATTCGTGTGGCCAATGAGATGAAGATGCCGATAGTGATTCACTCGAGAAATGCAGATCAGGAGGTTATGGATACACTGAAGGAAGAAGGAGCTTTTTCTGCAGAACGAAAAAGATTCTTCCCGAAGCGTCCTGATCCAGGCGGATTTGCCGGTGGCAAGGACGGTATGGCAGACGATGCCAGAGTATTGTTTCACTGTTATTCGGGGAGTGCAGAGCTGGCCAGGCAGTATGTTAAGCTGGGAGGGACAATTTCGGTTGCAGGAACGGTAACCTATGAGAACAACAGAAAGACGGTGGAGGTATCTAAAGTTATACCTCTGGAGTTTCTCCTGATTGAAACCGATGCACCGTATCTGACACCTGTTCCGTTCAGAGGTAAGAGAAACACACCGCTGTTTGTAAAATACACGGCGGAAAAAATTGCGGAAATAAAAGAAGCGACCTTAGAAGAGGTCGCTGATATAACGCGGGAAAATGGTTTGAGATTTTATGGAATCAACGGATAGCCTGTAAATCTACTGCAACATCAGCCCAACGCTCATAAAGAGGCAGCCTCTCATCGGCTATCTTTTTTAATGCTTCATGTCCATTGGAGAGAGGTCTGCCTTCGGTGGCAAGATTATCCACAGGACGTTTTATCCAGATGATTGTACCATTCTGCTTTAATGCACGCATGTTGGTTTCGCTGAGAACCGCACCGCCGCCGGTGGCGATAACCTGCCCGTGCTCCTTCCCTGACTCAAGGATTACATCGGTTTCCATCTGCCTGAAAGTCTCTTCGCCATCACCGGCAAATATTTCTGCAATATCACGGCCCGCCCGCTCAGCAACTATATGGTCGGTGTCCACGAATTTCAGACCGGTTGCCTCTGCCAGGGCTTTGCCCAATGTGGTCTTGCCGCTGCCCGGCATACCGATAAGCACCACATTTCCCAGTTTTCTTTCAAGCATGGCAATAATCTCTTCATTCTTTTCCGCAAAACCACCGGGGGTTCCGAGGAAATAGCCGGCAGCCGCTGTGGCCTGAGCCACAAGCATGGGCAGCCCGTTGGCATACTTCATGCCTTGAGCCCTGGCATCCAGAAGAAGAGCAGACAGGAACGGATTATATATGACGTCAATAACGGCTTCGCATTCAGGGAAGTCATCAAGAGAGATAAGACTCTCCATATTATTCGGATAGGTACCCACAGGAGTCGTGTTGACAATTATATCAATGTCGTTCGCTATTTCCCGCAGACGACTGTATCCATCTTCATTTCGCGATGCATGAAAAACTTTTAAGGCTCCTCTGTCAGTCACCGCTTTGTTTACAGTCCTTGATGTGCCGCCGCTGCCCAAAATGAGAACGGTCTTACTGTCAAAATTTATGCCGGCCCTATCTGCGGTAAAAAGGAACCCTTCGTAATCGGTATTATGCCCGATAAGCTTACGTTCGCCATTGGTAAGCCTGTCCCGATAGATAAGATTTATTGCGCCTATTTCCTGTGCCAGGTCGCTGACCTCATCACATAATGGGAATACTTCCTGTTTATATGGTATTGTAACTGTCAGCCCGTCAAACTGTCGACTCTCTATGAAGTCAACCATCTCGCTTCGAGACAGACTGTAAAGGTTGAATTTATATCGACCTAAAGCCTCATGTATATCCCTGGAAAAGCTGTGGCTCAGATTTTCTCCCACAAGTCCGAAGACACCTGAATTATTCGCCTGCAAATCGAGGCTTATACGGGAAATAAGGTTGAACAGCTCCCGTGTATATGGTTCCGTGGACTTATCTTCTTCGGTGATAAGAATAGCATCAAGAAGGCCCAGAGCAACAGCAGCTTCCACAACAGGTACAGCTCGAATTGCTATACAGGGGTCGTGCCTGCCAACGACGGAAATTGTGGCAGATTCTCCGGTTGACAAATTTATGGACTCCTGTTCTGCAGCTATGGAAGGTGTGGGCTTAAATGCCACTTTGAGAGTCAAAGGCATACCGGTGGTAATTCCTCCGAGAATACCGCCGGAGTTGTTTGTTACGGTAATTACCCTGCCATGGCAGAAACGAAAGGCGTCGTTATTTTCTGAACCCTTCAAAGCAGAAGATGCAACGCCTTTGCCAAACTCAACCCCTTTAACACCCGGTATACCGAAGAGAATGGGAGAGAGTATGCTTTCGATGCCATCGTACATGGCTCCGCCTATTCCAGCAGGGAGACCTTCCGCAACACATTCAACTGTACCGCCGAGGGAATCTCCGCTCTCAATAACCTTTCGAAGAGCATCTTCTATTCGGGAAGCCTCCGTTTCTCCGCCAATTGAAGAAATTCGGGCATTGATAGATATTCCACGGGTTTTCAGATATTGCAGGGCTATACCGCCGGCGACACATAGAGGAGCCGTCATGCGCCCGCTGAATGGACCTCCGCCGGACATATTCATATTTTCGCCGTATCTTAATCTGGCAGTGTAATCGGCATGTCCGGGTCTCGGGACGTTACGAAATGCCTCATAGTCCGATCTGCGAGTATCGGTGTTCCTGATTTCGTAAGAGAAAGTTCCGGTTTTAATCGGGATATCCGGCTCTTTTCGTGAGGTTGTGTAAATATTATTTCCGGGAGCACGTCTTTTAAGGAAGTTCTGAAGCTCCTGCATATCCACAACGAAGTGAGGAGGAAACCCCTCTATATCAACACCAATAGACGGCTCATGGGAGCCGCCCCATATGGTTACCTTCAGCTTTTTACCAAATGTTGATTTCATAATTCAACAACCTCTCCGCCTAAGCTTTCAAAATCCCGAAAAAAATCAGGGTAGGATTTATAAATCGTATCAGCGTCTTCAATAACAACCGGATTTATGCATATTGAGGATGCGATGGCGGCAGCCATGGCGATACGATGGTCGCCGTAGCTGAATACCTGGCCTCCGTTGAGAGGCATTTTCCCGGTAAAGGATAAACGATCTCCTCCGTATGAAACATCTGCCCCCAGACTGCAGAGAGCGGAGTAAATAGTTTTGATTCTATTGGATTCCTTCAATTTGAGTCTTTCGGCATAGGTTATCATAGATGTTCCACGAGCCGAGCTCATGAGAACGGCAAGGATCGGAGCCAGATCCGGAATCTGCGAGATGTCTTTATCAATTCCTTTAAGTTCCGAAAAACAGGTTGTTATAGTGCAGGTGCCGTCATCGTGAGGAATCAGATCCACATGTGCCCCCATGTCTGCCATAATGTTTATTATTTCCTTATCTCTCTGTTTAGAATCCAGATTGAGTCCATGCACAGTAACTTTCCCGCCCAGAAGACCGCATGCCAGCCAGAAAGCGGCATTGGACCAGTCACCGTCAAGGTGTAAATCCACGGGCTCTTTGAATGTTTGGTTACCGGGAATTCCATATAGTGGGAATCCCTCTTCTGTTTCTTCTGTATATATAACAATACCGAACTGCTCCAGAATTTCCAGAGTCATATCCACGTATACAGCGGACTCAAGTTCGGTGGTTAGGGTGATAGTGCTGTCTCCATCAAGAAGAGGCAAAGCGAAAAGCATACCTGTAATAAACTGTGCACTTATATTCCCCGGAAGATAGTAATCTCCGGGAATCAACCTGCCGCGTACTGTACATATTTGCTTGAAACGGTCGGTGTTCTTGTTATTACCCATAACAAAGCAGCAGCCGTGCCTTTCCATTTCCTCTTTCAACGGCGAGATAGGTCGATCAGGCAATTTGCCGGCACCCAGGAATTCCGCACAATCTTTGAGGGCCATTGCAACAGGCAGAAGGAATCTCAGGGTAGAACCGCTTTCTCCGCATTGCAGATAGGGCATATCCTTATCCATTTGATGCAAACAGGCTTTGGTAGCCTTTATATCTTCAGAAAAATCAGGAATTTCAGGGCCCTCCACAGCCCGGCACCCCTGAAGTGCAGCAAGTTTCTGTGCTATGAGAACTCTGTGTGCATGAGACTCAGATGGCATGGCATCTATATTGCCTTCCAATTTACGCGGGATTATTTTTATGTTCATATGAGCATCTCCCTGTTACCTTTCAGGAGTTCCTCCAGCAAATCGAATGGAACTGATTTCAGCCGGCACTGTCCGATAGCTTCCGGGACAACAAATACTACATTTCTGCCTTTTGACTTCTTGTCATTTTTTATTGAATCCGCCAGCTGCCCGGCAGGAATTCCTGAAGAGAGTGAATATCCGAATGCAGTCAGAATATCTGTAATAATTCTGTTATCCGTCATACATGCAATTCCTATTGCAACAGCCTGTCCGTGACTTATTTTGTAGTTCGAGCATTTTTCAATAGCATGTCCTATGGTATGCCCCAGATTGAGAAGTCTGCGTCCATCTGCCTCCAATTCGTCAGCTTCCACAATGCGGCGCTTGACTTCAATGGCTCTGATAAGCAGACTCATGAGGAGATCCGGATTCCCGAACAGCGCGGCACCGGAATTGCCTTTTCTGAAATAGTCCCGGAGATCCATAATTATGGATGCATCATTGATTATCCCTGCCTTTATTATTTCCGCCATTCCATCCAGCAGATTCTCATGAGACAGGGTTGTCAGAGTTTCATGGTCAAAGATGACCAGTTCTGGCGAGTGAAAGGCTCCGGCCAGATTCTTTCCGGCACTGAGATTTACCCCTGTTTTACCTCCTATGGAAGAATCGGCGGCAGCAAGCAATGTAGTTGGAACCTGCACGAATCTGATGCCGCGCATATACAGGGAAGCGGTAAATCCCGTTATATCGCCGGTAACCCCTCCCCCAAAAGCCACAAGAACATCTTCACGGGTAAAGTGGTTCATAGCCAGAAAGTCCAGCAGTTTCTCGACAGTTGACAGGGTTTTGTTTTTCTCACCGCTCGAAAAGACATACTTGCAGACGTCAAAACCTTTTTCTGTCAGTGAAGTCATAAAAGGTTGATCTTCGCCTCCGTATAATTCGTTTACATTTGTATCCGTTACGATACATAAGCGAGGGGAGCCGAGAGTATTTGCAAGGAACTCTCCGGAATTTGCAAGAAGATTGCGGCCTAGGAGCATCTGATATGGTTTTGATGTGTTAATCGTTATTGTATTCATCACTATTATAAATTATTCCCTGTAAAGATGAATGGGGAAACAGTTTACAGCATCCATCAGGGTGTTGAACTCGTCCGTGGTCAGCGACTGGGAACCGTCACAGAGAGCTTCATTCGGGCAGATGTGAACTTCAATGAGCAGACCGTCTGTTCCTGCAGCCATAGCGGCAAGAGACATCGGCTTAACCAGAGAAGCAATCCCGGTAGCATGACTGGGATCGGCAATGACCGGCAAATGTGTCAATCTTTTAAGGAGAGGGATTGAAGAGATATCCATGGTATTTCTGGTCATTGGTTCGAACGTTCGTATGCCTCTCTCGCAAAGAATCACCTGTCTGTTTCCACCGGCCAGCAGATATTCCGCACTCATGAGTAATTCCTTAATTGTTGCAGAATGACTCCTCTTAAGAAGTACCGGTTTGTCAATATAACCCAGCTCAATCAGAAGTTCAGCATTGCGCATATTTCTTTCGCCTACCTGAATAATATCTACAGCCTCAAAGAGGGGGAGATGTGAGATATTTACGATTTCGGAAACCACAGGCATACCGGTAACTTCCTTTACTTCCTCCAGCAGAGCCAATCCTTCATCCCTCATCCCGCGGAAATCGTAAGGGGATGTGCGGGATTTAAAAGCTCCGCCGCGAAAAATATCAGCACCTGCCTTACTGACTGCCATTGCTGTTTCCAGAACCTGCTTGCGTGTTTCGATTGCACACGGACCTGCAAGTACAGCGAAATTATCGCCGCCTATGGTGACACCGCCGCCCAGATTAATAATTGTATTTTCGCTCTGTGCCGCTCTTGACACCAGCATGTCGTTCAGCCACAGATTCTGATTTTCGTCATTAAAAACGGACATAATTATCCTCCTGATTTTTCAGGCTAATTATATAACAGTATCTATATTATCTCAAAGAGGGATTCAGGCTTTTCAATTATAAAATCAGGTGCCTCCCCCTCTGCAAAATCTTCAATCTTCTTTCCCGCCAGGGAAACGGTCCACGCAACCAGAACCGATTTTACCCCCGCATTTCTCGCACAGAGAATATCCGGCATCGTATCGCCGATCATAATGGCATTTTCCGGTTTTGAATCCAGCTTAGCAAGAACCTTGAATAGGGTCTCCGGTGCAGGCTTGTGCTCTGTTACATCCTCCGCCGATATCAGAGCGTCGAAATATTTCTCAATGCCATACTGACGCAGTCCCTGATGGAGCGTAAACCTCACTCTGGATGTGGCGATTCCTGTCTTGTACCCCCTTACCTTAACCTCTTCCAGAAGATTTCTTACTCCGGGAAAAAGTTCAATCATTGGACCAAAGTTCTCTCTGTGAAAGCTTCTGTATATTTCAACCGACTTCTCTGTCGGTACATCCGGGAAAGCTGTATTCAGGCTGTACTCCAGCGGTTCCCCAAAGGTTCCCAGGATATATTCCAGGTTGCCGTCGCTCCCTGTGAGAGCATTGTAAGTGTGTTGCCAGGATGCGATTATTACCTTGTTGGTATCCATTACCGTTCCGTCAAAATCGAATATTATTGTATCTATCATGTATCCTCCGCAGTCGAGAAAAGCATAAGGAGTTTCATCGAAGCACAGCTTCGTGACAACTCCATTATATCATACCGGCAGCATATAAAAAATGCGAAAGGGCCGGAGCCTAAGCCCCGAGCCCTTTCAGTGTATAAAAATGATTTTAGAGAATTTCCATGTCGTATGCCGTGTACGGCTTAATATCCGCTGAACATGCAGAGCATTACACCGGCAGCTACACCGGAGCCAATTACGCCTGCAACGTTAGGACCCATAGCGTGCATAAGGAGGAAATTGGAAGGATTTGCCTTCTGTCCCTGAGCCTGTGATACACGGGCGGCCATAGGCACGGCGGAAACTCCCGCAGATCCGATAAGCGGATTGATTGGTGACTTTGAAAGTGCATTCATGAGCTTGGCAATAAGAACACCGGCAGCCGTACCGAAGATGAATGCAGCCACACCAAGAATAACGATCTTTATTGTATCCCATGTCAGGAAGGTGTCTCCTGTTGCCGATGCACCTACACAGGTTCCCAGCAGAATTACCAGGATATTTGCCAGTGCATTGGCTGACGTATCGGACAGTCTGGCGGTTCTTCCGCTCTCTTTGAAGAGATTACCCATCATCAGCATCCCGATAAGAGGTGCTACTGATGGGAGAATCAGAGCGATTACAACAGTTACAGCTATAGGAAAAAGAATCTTTTCTCTCTGAGAAACAGTTCTCAGCTGATCCATCTTTATGATACGCTCCTTCTTTGTCGTAAGCAAACCCATGATAGGCGGCTGGATAATAGGTACAAGAGCCATATATGAGTAAGCGGCCACCGCGATAGGCCCCACGAGATGATCCGCCAGCCTGGTAGTCAGGTATATGGCCGTTGGGCCGTCTGCACCGCCGATTATTCCAATTGAGCCGGCTTCCTGGGCGGTGAATCCCAGAGCTATAGCTGCGAAGAATGCGAAAAATATACCAAACTGTGCTGCCGCACCCATGAGCAGTGACTTAGGATTCGCAATGAGCGGACCGAAGTCCGTCATGGCACCCACTCCAAGGAATATAAGCGACGGAAGTATAGGTTTCAGCATATAGAAGGCAGTAAATATACCCGCATCCGCCAACTCATTTGAGTTAGTGATGCCGTTAGTGGCAACCTCATTAAGAAAAATTCCGGTCATCGGAAGATTGGATAAGAGCATGCCGAAAGCAATCGGTACCAGCAGCAGCGGTTCAAACCCGTGTCTGATAGCCAGATACAGGAAGAGAAGTGCCACTACAATCATAATCCCGCTTTGATAAGAAAAGTTTGCCAATCCTGTCGAGTTCCAGAACTCAAGTATAATTTGGCCCATTTCACCCATAATTCCCATAACAAAAATCTCCTTTTATCGAATGATCACATAGGAGGACATCGCGCCACCAATGAAATTCTAACATAACAGAGCACAATAAAACAAGCCGGGCTAAATTAAATACTGTATACTTGGCTGAAACAATCCCGTTGTATATCGGTAAAAGCGAAAGGCCCGAAGCCGAAGCCCCGAGCCTTTCCAGTGTATAAAAATGATTTTAGAGATTTTCTATATTTAGTATGCGCCATACATGCAGAGCATTACACCGGCAGCTACACCGGAGCCGATTACACCTGCAACGTTAGGACCCATAGCGTGCATCAGGAGGAAGTTGGAAGGATTTGCCTTTTGCCCCTCAACCTGTGAAACGCGTGCCGCCATAGGCACTGCGGAAACTCCCGCAGATCCGATAAGCGGATTGATTGGAGACTTTGAAAGTGCGTTCATTAGCTTAGCGATGAGAATGCCGCCTATTGTGCCGAAGCAGAATGCAGCTACTCCGAGGATAACGATTTTTATTGTGGCCCATGTCAGGAAGGTGTCTCCTGTTGCCGATGCACCTACACAGGTTCCCAGTAGAATTACCAAGATATTTGACAGTGCATTGGCTGATGTATCGGACAGTCTGGCTGTTCTTCCGCTCTCTTTGAAGAGATTACCCATCATCAGCATCCCGATAAGAGGTGCTACTGAAGGAAGAAGCAGAGCGATTACTATTGATACCGCTATAGGAAACAGAATCTTTTCTCTTTGAGAAACAGTTCTCAGCTGATCCATCTTTAGCATACGCTCTTTCTTTGTTGTAAGCAGGGTCATGAACGGCGGCTGGATAATAGGCACCAGAGCCATATATGAGTAAGCAGCCACTGCAATAGGGCCGATGAGGTGATCTGCCAGCTTGGTGGTCAGGTAGATAGCCGTAGGACCATCCGCTCCTCCAATTATTCCTATAGAAGCAGCTTCCTGAGCAGTAAAGCCCAGAGCTATTGCTGCAAAAAACGCGAAAAAGATACCAAACTGGGCTGCCGCACCCATTAGCAGTGACTTAGGGTTCGCAATTAACGGACCGAAGTCAGTCATAGCACCTACTCCAAGGAATATAAGTGACGGAAGTATGGGCTTAAGCATATAGAATGCGGTAAATATACCCGCATCTGCCAGCTCGTTCGAATTAGTTATGCCGTTAGTGGCAACCTCATTAAGAAAAATTCCGGTCATCGGCAGGTTGGATAAAAGCATTCCGAATGCAATCGGTACCAGCAGCAGTGGTTCAAACCCGTGTCTGATAGCCAGATACAGGAAGAGAAGTGCCACTAAAATCATGATTCCGCTCTGATAAGAAAAGTTTGCCAGTCCTGTCGAATTCCAGAACTCGAGTATAATTTGGCCCATTTCTCCCATAATGCCCATAATTAAAAGTCTCCTTTGCTTATAAAATAATATAGTGATGCCACAGCACCACCGATAGCATCTTAACACATTAAAATATTTGAAACAAGTTGTACAGCAGTTAAATACTGTATACACAACTATTTCATACTCAGCCCAACGCGTTGCTTATCGTAATCTATCTTGATTATACGGACTTTTACGGTATCGCCGACAGAGACAACATCCATCGGGTGTTTAATATATTTATCACTCATTTCGCTTATGTGGACGAGACCGTCATTTTTGACGCCGATATCCACGAATGCACCAAAATCAACTACGTTTCGAACGGTGCCTTCAAGCTCCATGTCGATTTTTAAATCGTTAAAGGATTTTACATCGTTCCTGAAAACAACTTTCGGGGCATCGTCACGCGGGTCGCGACCCGGTTTTTTCATTTCTTCAATAATATCCTCCAGTGTAGGGAGACCTATTCCTAAATGCTCGGCAAGCTGTTTACGGCTGCCGCACTTTGCTTTTATTCTGAGCTCCATGTCTATCAGACCTTTTTCCACATCGTCCGGATTCAACTTATCCAATCCAAGCAAATCAAGTAAAGCTTCCGCAGCCCCATATGACTCCGGGTGGACAGCAGTATTATCCAGAGGATTTTTGCCGCCGGGGATTCTTATAAATCCGGCACATTGTCCATAGGTTTTTTCGCCCAGTTTCGGCACCTTTTTCAACTCTTTTCTATCTTTAAAAACCCCGTTTTCCTCGCGGTAAGCAACTATATTTCTGGCAATGCTCATGTTGATACCGGCAACATAGGAAAGCAGGGAAGGTGATGCGGTATTCAGATTCACTCCGACTCTGTTAACGCAGTCCTCTACAACTTCACCGAGAGCTTTTTCCAGAAGAGATTGGTTTATATCGTGCTGATACTGTCCTACTCCTATACTCCTGGTCGGAATCTTTACCAGTTCAGCCAGAGGATCCTGAAGCCTGCGCCCCAGAGACATAGCACCTCTGACAGTAACATCCAGATCCGGATATTCCTCAGAAGCCAGCTTTGATGCCGAATAGACCGAAGCACCGGCTTCATTTACAATGGTATATCTGAGCTGTGAGGCTAAAGGGGAGTCAGTAGATTTCTCCTGATATTTTCTTATGAAATCAGCAACAACTTCTTCTGTTTCGCGGGAAGCGGTTCCGTTGCCGATTACGATGGTGTTTATTCTGTATTTTTCAACCAGCATTTTGAGAGTTGCCTGCGTTTTGGCAATCTCCTTTCGAGGCTCCGTGGGGTAAACTGTAGTGTAACCTTTCAGTTTGCCTGTCTCATCAAGAATTGCTACCTTGCAGCCGGTTCGATAGCCGGGATCAATGGCAATGACGCGGGCACCACGGACAGGAGGGACCATCAGCAGTTTTTCGGTATTCTTTGCAAACACCTTTATGGCCTCAGTCTCAGCTCTTTCCGTAAGTATATTTCGCACTTCCCTTTCAACAGACGGAGCCATAAGCCGCTTGTAAGAATCCTTTACCGTCTCCAGCAAAATCTTTGTCCACACTGTGTTCATGCGGATTCCAAACATATCGGCTATTAGCGATTCAATCTTTTCATTATCAACCACAACCTTTACTTTAAGTTTCTCTTCTTTTTCCCCGCGATTTATGGCGAGGACCCTGTGGTTGGGTATTTTGGCGATGCCTTCACTGTATTCGTAGTACATTTCGTAAACTGTCTTTTCTTCGGCATCGGTGGGTTCCGTGCTGATTACACCGTAAGCGGCGGTTTTCTCACGTATTGCGGCAACAATTTCCGGATCATCGGAAATACGTTCGGCAATAATATCGCAGGCACCTGCCATAGCATCCTCAGCAGTTTCCACTCCATTTTGCTTGCCGGTTACAGCATCGGTATATTTGGAAGCAACAGTTTTTATGTCTACAGGTTCTGATTCCTGTGCCTGAATAATATCAGCCAGTGGTTCCAGACCCTTTTCTTTAGCCCTGGAGGCTCGGGTTGCCTTTTTTTTCTTAAAGGGTTTGTAAAGATCTTCAACTCGCTGCAACATGTCTGCTGCATCAATCTCTGCACGAAGCTCAACAGTTAGTTTATCCTGTTCGTCAATAAGGCGGATAACCTCTTCTTTACGTCCTTCCAAGTTTCTCAGGTAGATGAGTCTGTCGTTCAGGTTGCGGAGGACCTCGTCGCTGAGACCGCCGGTAACTTCTTTTCTGTAACGAGCGATGAAGGGAATGGTGTTCCCTTCATCTATAAGTTTAACAGTATCCGTGATATGCGTGTTCTTTAGCTTGAATTCTGCCGCGAGGGCTTTGATTATATCCATCGTTTTCTCTTTTTAGTCTTTTTGTTTAAGTTTCTCGTTGATAAAGTAATCCAGGTCGCCATCCATGACTGCATGGACATTTCCCACTTCGGCATTGGTACGGTGGTCCTTTACCATGGTATAGGGCTGAAACACATAAGATCTGATCTGGCTTCCCCATGTAATCTGATTGTAATCACCCTTAAGTTCGCTGAGAGATTCCTTTTCTTCCTGCTCCTTGAGCTCGATGAGTTTGGAGAT
Source organism: Lentihominibacter sp. (assembly GCA_050953465.1). Taxonomy (GTDB): domain Bacteria; phylum Bacillota; class Clostridia; order Peptostreptococcales; family Anaerovoracaceae; genus Lentihominibacter. Next base: position 806,957 of record JBMNMR010000002.1, read on the forward strand.
GAGCATCTTCATGGCATATTCCCGGTTTTGCATCTGGGAGCGCTCATTCTGGCATGTGACAACAATGTTGGTAGGAATGTGAGTGATTCGGACGGCAGAGTCAGTCATATTGACATGCTGTCCGCCGGCGCCGCTTGCTCTGTAGGTATCTATGCGCAAATCCTCCGGATTTATCTCCACTGTATTATCAAACTCGATTTCCGGGGTAACGTCAAGAGAAGCAAAGGAGGTATGCCTTCTTCCGGAAGAATCAAAAGGTGAGATCCGCACCAATCGGTGCACACCCTTTTCGTTCTTCAGATAGCCATAGGCATAGTTTCCCTTAACCAGAAGTGCAGCACTCTTGATACCCGCTTCCGTATCATCGTTCATTTCAAGAAGTTTGTATTTGTAACCGCGCTTCTCACACCATCTTGTGTACATTCTGAAGAGCATTCCCGCCCAGTCCATGGCCTCGGTACCTCCGGAGCCGGCATGAACGGAAATGATGGCATTATTCTTGTCGTATTTGCCGTTAAGAAGAGTTCTTAGCTTCAGATTTTCCAAATCTCTTTCAAGCAATTCGTTGGCTTCCAGTGCCTCCTCTGCCAGAAGCTGAGACTCCTCCTGGGAATCCGCCTGAGTTTCTTCAGCCATTTCAATCAAAACTTCCAGATCTTCAATTCTGCTCTGCAGGTTCTCAAATTCGTTTAAAGTATCCTCAATGCTCTTTTTTTCTTTTGTAACTTTCTGAGCCTTTGCCTGGTCATTCCAGAAGTCAGGTTTAAGGAGTTCCTCCTCCAACAGGCGGAGCTTTTCTCTAAGCTCTTCCGGGCGAAGTGACTTACTTGCCTCATGCAGAGTTTCCTGAAGTGACGGTATTACTCCTTTAAGTTCATCCAATATAATCATATAATCTCCTATCGTTGGGAAGTGTTCAGCGTCACTGAAGGTTCCGCCCGCAGCAGTGTTTATATTTCTTTCCGCTTCCGCAAGGGCAAGGCTCATTGCGGCCTATCTTTGGCTGGTCACGCCTAACGGTTTCCTGGCGTTTTTCACGTTTCGGAACAGCTGTTTCAGCAGGTGCACTGCCCATATCTACGGATACACCGGCGGCCTTCTGACGTGCAGCCTGCTCGCGCATTTCCGTATCATCAAAATCCTCCTTAAAGGACTCTCCGCTGCCGATGACATCCTTTCTTTCGGCAGATGTGGTCACGGTTACGTTATAACAGAACTTGACGAATTCTTCCTGAATGGCAGCAATCATAAGTTCAAACATAGCGAAGCCCTCATGAGCATATGCTGCAGCAGGATCCTGTCCGCCAAGACCTCTGAGACCGATACCGCTCTTCATCTGATCCATGTCGTCGATGTGATCCATCCACTTGTTATCGACAACACGGAGGAGAATCATTCGTTCCACATCACGCAGCCTTTCGGCGCCTATTTCTTTCTCCTTGAGGTCATAAAGCTCAGCAAATTCTTCATAGAGACCCTCCTTGAGGGAAGTTTCGTCCATATCGGCAAGATCATCAGCATCAAAAGCCAGAGGTTCAAAGCGGTCGGTTAGTTTAACCAACCCCTTGTTTATCGTTTCAAAATCCCATTCTTCGGGGTATTTGGATGCAAAGACTACAGGGTCAACGATTTCATCTATAAGTTTGCGTGTCATCATATCCAGATCTTTACGCAGATCCTCTCCGAAGAGAACCTTCCTCCTTTCGGAATAGATGATTTCACGCTGTTTATTCATTACATTGTCATACTGCAGCACATACTTTCTTATGCCGAAGTTTCTGCCTTCCACTTTTTTCTGAGCATTTTCAATCTGCTTTGAAATCATACCGGATTCAAGGGCTTCATCCTCTTCAACTCCCAGTTTGGCTACAATACCCTGCATTCTCTCTCCGCCGAACAGACGCATTAGTTCGTCCTCCATGGAAACACAGAACTGTGTCTGGCCCGGGTCTCCCTGACGGCCGGATCGCCCTCTGAGCTGATTGTCAATACGTCGGGATTCGTGTCTTTCGGTACCGATTATGTGAAGACCTCCAAGTTCTTTCACTTGCTGCTGTTCAGGAGCTCTCTCTGCCTTGTATTTCTCCAGGAGTTCACGGAATTTCTCTCGTGCTTCCAACATAACAGGGTCGTTGCTCTGGACGAAGCTTGTTGCGAAGGAGATCTGAATCTCATCGTAGCCCAGTTCGGCCATTTCCCTCTTTGCTTCGAATTCGGGGTTGCCGCCGAGAATAATGTCAGTACCTCTGCCGGCCATATTGGTAGCAATGGTTATTGCTCCTTCACGTCCGGCTTCGGCTATAATCTGAGCTTCCTTCTCATGGTGCTTTGCATTAAGAACATTGAAGTTTCTTATGCCGCGCTTTTTGAGAGCATCGGCTAAAAGTTCGGAACTTTCGATGGAAATAGTGCCGACAAGAACAGGCTGGCCTTTTTCATGTGCTGTCGCAACACCATCAACAATTGCCTTGTATTTACCTTTTTCCGTAGCATATACGGCATCAGGCTGATCGACTCTGGCGATGGGTTTGTTAGTCGGAATAACTACAACGTCCATATTGTAGATATCGGTAAACTCTCCTTCCTCAGTTTTGGCGGTACCGGTCATGCCGGCCAGCTTCTGATACATTCTGAAGTAGTTCTGCAATGTGATTGTTGCCAGGGTCTTTGACTCTGAACGAACCAACACACCCTCTTTGGCCTCTATAGCCTGGTGGAGACCATCGCTGTACCTTCTGCCAAACATTAATCGTCCCGTAAATTCGTCAACGATTACGATTTCACCATCCCTGACCACATAGTCAACATCTCTTTTCATCATATTACGAGCCTTCAGAGCCTGCATAACATGATGGTTGATCTCCATGTTTTCCGGATCAGAGAAGTTATCTATTTTAAAATGGGCTTCACATCTGGATACACCGTCTTCGGTAAGTGCGATCTGATTATCTTTCTCTTCAATTGTGAAATCAGATTCCCGCTTCAGCGATCTTACGAAGTTGTCGGCACGTCTGTACATATCGGTGGATTTATCGCCTCTGCCAGAAATTATGAGAGGAGTTCTCGCCTCATCGATGAGAATCGAGTCAACCTCGTCTATTATGGCATAGCTCAGATCGCGCTGCATCATCTGATCACGATAAGTAACCATGTTATCTCTCAAATAGTCGAAACCGTATTCGTTATTGGTTCCGTAGGTGATATCCGCCAGGTATGCAGCCCTTCGCTCCTCCTCCGTTATGCCGTGAATTACACAGCCGACCGTAAGGCCAAGGAAAGTGTATATTTTACCCATCCACTCCATATCTCTTTTAGCCAGATAGTCATTGACAGTTACCACATGAACGCCTTCGCCGTTAAGAGCATTTAAATATGCAGGGAGAGTAGCTACCAGTGTCTTACCTTCACCTGTCTTCATCTCGGCAATCCTGCCCTGGTGGAGAACTATTCCGCCGATTACCTGAACCTTGAAATGCTTCATTCCCAGAGATCTCCAAGCCGCTTCTCTGCATACTGCAAAGGCTTCAGGCAGCAGGTCGTCCAGAGGTTCACCATCCTCAAGTCTTCCTTTGAATTCAGCTGTTTTTTCACGCAGCTCATCGTCAGTGAGATTTTGCATGGTTTCATCAAGAGCCATTACCTTATCTGCGATTTTTTCAACCTTTTTAATTTCTTTCTGATTAAGGTCGCCAAATATTTTTTCCACTAAGCTCATTTGTTATCCTCTTTCGTTTCTACTTCGATATCCTCTATAACCAGATTTATTTCAATGGCCCTTCTGTCATCAGCCTTTGTTACTCTGACCTTCAGCTTTTTATCATCTATTACGGATTCAAACCTGTCATCCTTAATTGGCAGATGATCAAGTTCCATGGAAACCCAGCCATTGACGGTGTTGAATTTAGGGAACTCCTCGTCTATGTCAAAGAAATTCAGAACCTTTGACATGTTCGCATTACCCTGAACCCGGTAGCTGCCGTTTTGAAGAGGCATAATATCCTTGCTCGGGATACCATCGTATTCATCGTATATTTCCCCGACCAGCTCCTCGATTATATCTTCCATGGTGACGAGTCCGGATGTGCCTCCGTATTCATCAATTACAATGGCCATATGTGTCTTCAGAAGCTGCATTTTTCTAAGCAGGTCAAATGCCTTTATGGTCTCTGCGACAAAGACCACAGGGGTTACAAAGTCGGAGATAAGAGCATCGGTTCCCGCCACGTGATAGTGAAAATCCTTCAGGTGAATGACACCCTCAATCTTATCGATTTCTTCCTCGTAAACAGGTATTCGGGAGAAGCCGGTTCTTTCGAAAAGCTCGGCCAGCTCTTCCTTGCTGCAGTTTATATCTACGGCTTCCATATCGGGACGCGGGGTCATAACATTCTCAGCAGTCAGCTCGTTAAGCTCAATTGCGTTCTGAATCAGCTCGCTTCGTGCACAATCCAGCCCCCCGCCGGTTTCGGCTTCTTCCACCATTGTAAGAAGCTCATCATCTGTAATAGTGTCGTTACTGCTCAGCTTAAATATTTTGGTAATAAAATTCTTCCACTGGGTAAAAATGAAGTTAAAAGGTGTGAAAATCGTTAAAAAGAAGCTTAATATAGGTGCCGAAAATTTCGCAAACCCTTCAGGCTTCTCCTTTGCAATATTCTTCGGGGTAATTTCTCCGAAGACCAGGACTACGCAGGTTATAACAACAGTGGCAATGGTTGCACCATAGTTATTACACAAAGAAACAAACATAACTGTGGCAATGGCTGCCATAGTTATGTTTACTATGTTGTTTCCAATCAGAGTGGTAGTCAGGAGTTTATCGTATTTCTCGCTAAGTTCCAGAACTTTGGCAGCTTTGCGGTCTCCATCACCTGCCATAGTCTTTAACTTTATTTTATTTAATGAAGTAAAAGCAGTTTCAGTTGCACTGAAATAGGCGGAAAAAATAACGAGAACCACAAGGGCTATTATCTGTCCGGTAATACTACTGTCCAATTAACCAGTCCCCCCTTCATGGGTATGCGGTAAAAACCGCAATCAAAAAACATTTATTCATATTGAATTATATAGCATAGGTCGCTTCAATGCAAAAAAATTCGACGCCTCCGAGAGCGGATGCGTCGAGACGAAAGAGCTATTCGCTCTTTCTTTCCTGGAGTTTAATTATCATGTCCTTCGTCCTGCCATTGCGAACGATAGTAACTTTAAGCTTGTCGTCAACCTCATGAGCAGTTACAATTGCCGACAGATCATCGATGGAGGTTATCTGTTGGCCTTCAACGGCAAAAATAATATCTCCGGGTTTGAAGCCTGCACGTCTGGCCACATCTGTATCAACAGAATAAACATAAACAGAGCCTGAACTTGCGCCGAAGATGGAGTCAAAACCACTGCTTCCCTCGGTGTAGGTCATGCCGGTCCACGGTCTGCCGCTCGTATACCCTTTGTCAATAAGCTGGCTTATAACTTCTGCAGCGGTGTTTATGGGAATCGCGAAACCCAGTCCCTCCACATCCGAACCTGAGGATTTTGCAACAACAATCCCAATCAGCTGAGCATTATCGTTAAAAAGTCCGCCTCCGGAATTGCCGGGGTTGATGGAGCTGTCTGTCTGAAGCAGACTCATGGTTTTACCGTCAATTACCAGCTCTCTGTCCTTGGCACTGATGATGCCGGCAGTAACGGTTCCGCCCAGTTCCCCCAGAGGATTGCCAATGGCAACAGCCAGGTCTCCCACATTCAGCTGATTGCTGTTTCCGTATGTTGCGGGAGAAAGATCAGCAGCATTAATCTTGATAACAGCAATGTCGTGTATGGAATCAGTACCTACAAGTTTGGCTTCGTATTCTCTGTTATCTATGGTGGTTACGATGATTTTGTCAGCACCTTCGATTACGTGATTATTGGTTGCAATATACCCGTCAGTGCTGACAATTACCCCGCTTCCGGCTCCTTCGGTAACATACTGCTGCATCCATATATCGGAAGTGACACTTTCGGTTCGGATTTCAACGACACTGTTTTGAGCCGCTGCGGTTATTTCCTGAATAGTCATGCTGCTTCCCGTGGCATCTTCAAGTGTGTATCCGGGGATGGTTGCGTTGTCCGGCTCGGCAGGCAATGTTCCGCCGGAGTTTTCAGTCAAAGCCTTTCCTGCCAGAACTCCGGCAAAACCGAATAAGCTGGCAACAAGCAGACATCCGATTATTCCTATGATCAGATAGCGCCTGGGGATAGTAAGGGTCTTTTCCGATGAGTACTTCCTTCTTGGCCTGCTTATTGTCGTTTCTCCATTGCTCCACGAAGCAGATGCTCTCGGGGTGCTTTGGTATTGTTCGGTGAATGACCGCCGTGGATCCGGAAATTTATTCATTTCGTCCATAAATGAACTCACTTTCTTGAATAATATTTACATAAAAACAACTGTTGCCATAGATAATACAAGGTAATTATGTTGATTTGGTGTCGTTGGTCTATATATTATATGGTATAATTAATTGGTTAATCAGGGGAGCATATAGAGGACAGGGGAAATCAAAAAATGAGCAAAGCATTAATAGCAATGGACAGAAGCGGTTCTTTCAGGGTATATATAACAATCACAACCGATATGGTTCAGGAAGCGGCGCGTATTCACGAAACAACCCCGCTGGCGGCAGCAGGACTGGGAAGAGTTTTAACGGCAGCGGGAATAATGGGAATCATGATGAAGAATCCTGCGGACAAGCTTACCGTAAGCTTCAAAGGAGACGGACCGGCTCGGCAGATATTGGCAACGGTTTACGGAAACGGAGATGTGAAGGGATATATAGCCAATCCGTATGTGGATCTGCCTCTGAAGGACGGAGGTAAACTGGATGTCGGTGGATCCCTGGGAATAGGGGAGCTGACTGTAATCAAAGATATTGGATTAAGAGAGCCCTATTTGGGCACAATAGCTCTGGTAAGCGGAGAGATTGCTGACGATCTTACCGCATATTTCTTTATTTCCGAGCAGCAGAATACATCCGTCGCTCTGGGAGTTAAGGTGGAAAAGGATTTAAGCATAGGGGCTGCCGGGGGAATGATAGTACAGATGTTGCCGGATGCCAGAGAAGGAGCCATAGATGCACTGGAAAAGATGATTGCAGATATGAAGCCGCTGACATCGCTTATTGATGATATCAAAAAAAGCAAGGTGGCATATTCGGAAGCGGGATTCGTTCATGCACTGCTTGATGAAATTTTTAAGGATATCCCTGAAGAGTATAAACCTGAGGTTCTGGATGAGAGAGAAATAGTGTGGAATTGTGACTGCAGCAAGGAAAGGCTTGAGAAGGTTCTCATGACCATAGGCAGAGATGATATGACAGATATGATAGAGGAAGACGGTAAGGCTGAGATGCAGTGTCAGTTTTGCCTGGGGAAATACAACTTCGATGAAGGTGAGTTACGCGAGATACTCAGACAGATGTAAGTTAGATATTAAATTGGATGTAAAGAGGTATAAAGAGATGAAAGATGTTGTTGTAAAAATAAAGGGACTTCAGGTCAGTGCCGAAGCCGGCGAGGATGAAATGGAGTTTGTTACGGAGGCACGATTGTACAAGCGTAACGATGCAGTGTACCTGATGTATGAAGAGACAGAGCTCAGTGGAGTGCCGGGATGCAAGACCAGGCTGAGATTCCGTGACGATGAAATACAGCTGAAAAGGTTTGGAGAAGGAACCGGAATAGGAAATGAAATCCGTTTCAGAAAGGGTGAGAGGTATGCAGGTCTCTACGATACGCCTTTCGGTGCAGTAGAGATGGAGGTATTGACCAACGATCTGAAGAGTACTTTGTCCGCAGAAGGAGACGGGCAGATAGATATTGATTACGACATAAGCCTCAAAGGGCTGCTGGAAGGACGAAACAGACTGAATATTACACTGGTTGGAGGAAAATCATGAACAGAAAAGTTACTAAAATAATTGCTGTTACAATAGCCATTATTATGGCAGTAACAACTTTCTCAATGGCAGTTATATATATCATTTAAGCGGGGAATTGCGTCAGGGAGGAAGTAATGTCAAACATAGGTTTCAATGCAGAAAAATATATTGAAGAGCAGTCCGAGCATATTCTCGAGAGAATCGAAAGGGGCGGCGGAGACAGATTGTATCTGGAGTTTGGAGGCAAGCTTGTCCAGGACAAGCATGCCATGAGAGTACTGCCCGGATTTGACGAGAATGCGAAGATCAAGCTGCTTCAGAAGATGAAAGATAAGGCGGAAATCATAATCTGCGTGTTCTCCGGAGATATCGCCACAAACAAAACCAGAGCCGACTTTGGTATTACTTATGATTTGGAGGCTTTGCGTCTCATTGACGTTTTCAGAGATTACGATCTGGAAGTGAACAGTGTGGTTGTGACCCGATATGAGAACAACTCCTCTGCGGTTGACAATTTTTTGTTAAAGCTGGAGAGGAGAGGGATAAAAACCTATAAGCACAGATTTACCAAGGGATATCCTACTGATGTAGATACAATAGTAAGCGAAGAGGGTTACGGAGCAAATCCGTATATCGAAGTGACGAAGCCTCTGATAGTGCTTACAGGTCCGGGAGGAGGAAGCGGCAAGCTGGCAACCAGCCTCTCCCAGCTGTATCATGAGCATATCCGCGGGAAAAAAGCCAGATATGCCAAGTTCGAGACCTTCCCGATATGGAACATTCCTCTTAAACATCCCGTAAATGTTGCTTATGAAGCGGCAACCATAGATCTGAAGGATGTCAATATGATTGATAACTTCCACCTGGAGGCATACGGTGAAACTGCGGTAAACTACAATCGCGATCTTGAAGTGTTCCCGATTGTAAAAAGAATCATTCAAAAAATAACCGGGGAAGAGTCGGAGTACAAATCCCCTACGGATATGGGCGTAAACAGAGCAGGCTTCGGAATAGTAAACGATGAAGTCTGCAGAAAGGCAGCCTGTCAGGAAATCATAAGGAGATATTTGGTTGCCCAATGCGACTATAAAAAAGGCAAAATAAGTTGGGAAGTTCTGGAGAGAGCCAAACTTCTTATGGATGACCTGAATCTGAAGGTTGAGGACAGATCGGTGGTTATTCCCGCCAGAGAATATGCGGAAAAAAAGAGAAAGGAACATGAAAGATTTTCCAATGTAGTGGTAATGGCGATGGAACTTAAAGACGGAACCATTATGACCGGCAGGAGCTCCAGAAGAATGGTGGCAGCCGCTGCAGGCATACTCAATGCAGTTAAGCATATGAGCGGGATAGCAGACAGCATTCACCTCATTTCACCCAACATCCTCAGCAGCATTCAGGATCTTAAGACCGGAATTCTTCAGTCGGAAAAATCCAGCCTCAACTGCGAGGAGGTGCTTACTGCACTAACAATTTCAGCAGCAACAAATCCCACGGCGGAGGCTGCGCTCACTAAGATGAAAGAGCTGAGGGGGTGCAGGGCTCATTGCACGGCAATCCTCTCGGATAAAGATGAAAACACATTAAAAGCACTTGGTATTGATGTCACCAGCGATCCGGAATATGTGACAAACAACCTGTATTACAGCTGACATTGCGGCTGGCTGGCACACCTCCGAAGGGAGAAGGAAATGTACAGCAGATATTTTGTGCTATTTGCCATCCTGTTTACGGGGTGGTTTCTCAGAAGAATAAATTTTTTAGACGATAAGATGAATCACAGCGTGAATAAACTTATCGTCTATTTTGCATATCCATGTCTGATTGTATACAACATCGGAAACCTGGAGATGAACAGTTTGCTGATAACCCGGTTTCTTATCACCTTCGCAATCAGTCTGGCCTGTTTCTATGTCTATGGGCTGGCAGCCTATGGCTACAGCAAAGCCAGAAAGTTCCCCGCAGAGAAGGCCAATGTAGCTGAACTGGCTATGTCTGCACCAAATAATGCATTTATGGGGTTTCCCGTTGCTCTGATTTTTTTTGGAGAACAGGGGCTGCTTTTAATGCTTGCACATAATTCTGCAATGAACTTTTATGTATTCACATATGGTCTCAGGGTATTGAGAAGAAACCGGGGGCAAAAGGAAGGCAAGTCTCTGGAAACTTTTATGAAAGCGGTATCCAAATTTCTGTTGAACCCCAATATTCTGGCTCTGGTGATAGGCTTCGCTTTGAGTATGATTGGTATTTCCCTTCCTGATCCTGTGAATGAGTATCTTATGTATATAGGCAATGTTTCCACACCTATGGCCATGATATATATCGGTTCTTCTCTGGTTGGCTGTCGGCCTGCCGACATCCTGAAAGACAGCTTGATTGTTGAATCTTCTGTAATGAAGCTAATCTGCCTGCCACTGCTGACAGTTTTCCTGATTTACTTCCTGCCCGTTGCCGGTCTCATCAAGAGTATAGTTGTTCTCGGGATTTCATTACCAACGGCTGCGATCGTTTCTATGATTGCACAGCAGGAAGAGCAGGATGTTGAGACAGTGGGTCTGATTCTTGTCTTAAGTACCGTTGCTTCTATTGCCACCGTTCCTGGAGCAATAAGCCTCATTACATATCTTTTTTAGGTCATCTCTGACGAGCGATGTCAAATCAATACCATAAAGATCTGCCAACATACAAGCAGTTATAAGACTGGGCATTGTACCTCGTTCAATGGAACCGTAACGGGATCGTGCGATGAGCAGCTGTTCGCTTACAAATTTCTGAGTATAACCCCGGGAACGCCGCAGCAATGTGATATTTCCTGGGAAATATTTTACTGCGCAATCCGCCATTATCAACTTCTTCTCATGTTTCATGTTGCCTACCTCCAAAATATAAATGCGTACATTGCCTATGTAATTAGTTTGCTGGAAAATCAAAAAGAGAGCAACTTTATGAGAATAATAAAATAAAAGTAAATGAAATATCAGGAAATAGCTCCTCAAAGATACAAAAAAATCCCCCTGAAGCCATAAACCGAATTGTCGCTCTTCTCATAAACTATAAGTGAAACATACTTGCCTTTAGGAGGAGAACGGATGTCAATCGAACTTAACAGTGTGGATAAGAATAAAATGGGAGCCCGAATACGGGGGCTGCGTGAAGATGCACGTATGTCCAGAGAAAAACTTTCAAAAGAACTGGGGATATCATCTCATCATCTGGCGGAAGTGGAATACGGTAACAAGGGGATATCTATGGACGTATTGTATAAGCTTCGGCAGGCATTTAATGTGAGTGCGGATTTCCTGCTGGATGGTGATGTCAGCATGATGAGTGACGATGTTAAACGGCGAAGACTGCAGGAAAACATTCTGGCTATGACAAGCGTGTGCTCAATAGACCGGCTGGCAAGCCTGCAGGAGGTTGTCAGGCATTACACGGCAGATGACGTAAGAAAACGCAGATAGGCGAAAAATCGTACAGATGATTTTGTGCAGCATACAAAATGATATTCCCGGCTTGCTGCACATTTTTTGTGTAACGAAAAGCCACAGCTTGTTATTCTTCAAGAAAAAATGTAAAATAATATACAGGGGGAACGATTATGAATATACGAGTAATTACAGAAAACCTGAATATTGATAAGAATGAGATCGCTGCTCAAAGACCGGCAGTCGGAGACATAATGGACAGGCTTTGGTCCGGGCAAGAAGAAATGACCGGCTGGGTTCAGACCCCGATTAATTATGATGAAGAGGAACTTGAATACATCCTCAATGTTGCAGATGTAGTCAGAGAAGAGGCGGAGCTTATGGTTGTGCTGGGGATAGGCGGCTCCTATCTTGGTGCAAAAGCAGCTATAGAGGCACTGCCGAAGACAGAGCGGGGGATTGAAGTGAAATTCCTGGGGATAAATCTTTGTTCAGATTACTATGCTGATATTCTTGAAGAGATTAAGAGAAAGAAAACCATTGCCTGCGTCATCTCCAAATCGGGAAACACCATGGAGGTGATGGCGGCGTTTGAGATAGTCAAGCCTTTGCTTATAGAGAAATACGGAAGTGAGAAAGAAGCTGCGAAGCGTATTATAGCTATTACGGATGCCAAAAAAGGGAAACTGCGGGAAGAAGCAGAGCAAAAGGGATATGTGACCATGGCGGTTCCCGATGATGTTGGAGGCAGATACTCTGTTATGACTCCCGTGGGATTGTTTCCAATGGCCGTAAGCGGCATAGATGTTCGGGAATTCCTGCGAGGGGCGGCTGATATGGCCACATCTCCGGAGTGGGATTCTAATGCAGCTGACTATGCCATTGCCAGGTATTTGCTGCAACAGCAAGGAAAGGTAATTGAGGTTATCGAGCTCGCTAGCTCTAAGCTGGAATTTACCGCTGAATGGATGAAGCAGCTGTATGGAGAAAGCGAAGGCAAGGATGGAAAAGGCTTATGGCCTGCAAGCCTGATTTTTTCTACGGATTTGCATTCAATGGGGCAGTATCTGCAGCAGGGCAGACAGATTTTCTTTGAAACCATGATGGTTATTGACAAACTGCCGGCCATTATAACCGTTCCGGATGGCGATCTGAAGGGAAAAACTCTGGCAGAATTGAACAGAATAATGATGGATGGGGTATCCGCCGCACATAAGCAGGCAGGAATTCCCCTAGTTGAAATACATTTGCCGGAAATGAATGCCTACAACTATGGACAGCTTATGTACTACCTTATGACTACATGTGCCATAACGGCAATGCTCAGCGGGGTTAATCCTTTTGATCAGCCCGGTGTCGAGGCATATAAGGCGGAAATGAGAAGGTTATTGGAGAAATAGTCGCAACAAATTTACATTTTTTTATTTATTCCCTCTAAAAGCATTACAAATAATCAAAAAGAGGTTATAATATGCGCATCGCTGCGCGGTTAATTTTTTTAACAATCAAGAGATTGATTGAGGTTAAGGAGGATAATTATTATGAAAACAATTGGCGTACTAGGATCAGGTACTATGGGCGCAGGCATCATGCAGGTATGCGCAATGGCCGGCTACAATGTTGTACAGAGATCAAGAAGACAGACTTCTGTTGACGGTGGCAGGGCTACAGTAGAAAAGAACCTGAGCAGGATGGTCGCAAAAGAGAGGATTACTCAGGAAGAAATGGATGCCGCAATGGCAAGAATAACAGGCTCAACGGATATCAGCATCATAGCTGAAGCTGACTTGGTTATCGAAGCGGCTACAGAGGATATGGAAGCTAAGAAAGCTCTGTTTAAAGAACTGGATGAGCTTTGCAAGCCTGATACTATTATAGCTACCAACACTTCAGCACTCTCAATCACAGAGATTGCTGCAGCGACAAACAGACCTGACAAGATTATCGGAATGCATTTCTTCAATCCTGTTCCTATGATGAAGCTCATTGAAATCGTTAAGGGTCTGGCCACTTCAGAAGAAACCAGAGAGAAGATCATTGCTCTGTGTGAGGCCATCGGAAAGACCCCTGTGGATGTAGAAGAAGCTCCGGGATTTGTGGTAAACAGAATACTTATCCCTATGGTTAATGAAGGTATCGGTATACTGGCTGACGGCGTTGCAGATGCGGAAGGCATTGACACTGCAATGAAGCTGGGTGCAAACCATCCAATGGGACCTCTCGCACTGGGAGATCTGATCGGTCTGGATGTTTGTCTGGCAATAATGGAGACGCTGTACAAAGAATATGGTGATCCTAAGTACAGGCCTCATCCGCTGCTGAAGAAAATGGTAAGAGGAAACAAGCTGGGAAGAAAGACCGGCGTTGGGTTCTTCGATTACAGCAAATAAGGTAAAAACCGTATAGACGGGGGAAAAACAATAATGATTTAAAGAAACGGTTCTCGGATTTTTCGGGCGCCGTTTTATTTTTCAGCAAGATAGTACCCTCTGGCATATTGCGGAGAACATGGTTTTGGGTGTATATTATGAGTGTTGGAATCTATTGTTCCCATCTAGACTATATGACACATCCGATGTGATGTGCATATTCTGAAAGGATCTTATTATTATGCGTAATACTATTGATGAGACCACTCTGAAATCAAAGAAAGTGGCTGAGCTCAGGGAAATTGCAAAAACCTTCGGGCTCAAGGGGTATGAAAAAATGAAAAAAGCGGAGCTGATCGCGGCTCTGATGAATGATGAGCCGGCAGAGGGTTTGACTGAACCTGACGGCTTTGGCGAAGGAGATGAAATCGCTGATGAAACAACCGCGAAAAGACGCGGTACACGTTTGGGCAGGAATCAGAAGGTGCCGGACGAAATAGTACCGGACAGAGATGACCGATATGAGGCAGAGGGAATTCTTGATATGTCCGATGATGGATTCGGCTTTTTGAGGTTCAACAACTTCCTTACCAGTGATAAGGATATTTACGTGGCTCCGGCACAGGTGAGAAGGTTCAACCTTAAGACCGGAGACAAGGTTAAAGGTATATGCAGACCGGCCAGAGAAGGCAACAGATTCGGAGCCCTGCTTTATGTTGTCAGCGTTAACGGTGATGAGCCGGGTGCTGCAATCAGGAGACCGGATTTCGACAGCCTGACACCGATATTCCCAAAAGAAAGACTGGTGCTGGAAGACAGACGGGAGCTTTCACTGAGGCTCATTGACCTGATAGCACCCATTGGAAAGGGGCAGAGAGGACTGATTGTTGCTCCCCCTAAGGCCGGAAAGACGGTACTCCTTAAAAAAATGGCAAATGCCATAGAAAAGAAATATCCGGAAATTGAAATGATTGTTCTTCTTGTCGATGAGAGACCGGAAGAAGTCACCGACTTTAAGAGAAGCCTGCTGAATAAAAAGAGCGAAGTAATTTATTCGACCTTTGATGAGCTGCCGCATCACCATGTACAGGTTGCTGAAATGGTTCTCGCCCGAGCACAGAGACTGGCTGAGCACGGCAAGGATGTGGTTGTGCTTATGGACAGCATCACCAGGCTTGCCAGAGCCTATAATCTGGTTGTGCCGTCTTCCGGCAAAACCTTAAGCGGCGGATTTGATCCGGGGGCTTTGCATCGGCCAAAGAAATTCTTTGGTGCGGCAAGAAAGATAGAAGAAGGCGGGAGCATTACAATACTTGCGACGGCACTTGTGGAGACGGGCAGCCGGATGGATGACCTTATTTACGAGGAGTTTAAGGGAACGGGTAATATGGAACTGCATCTGGACAGAAAGCTATCAGAGAAGAGAATCTTCCCGGCCATTGATTTGAACAAGTCCGGAACACGGCGTGAGGATCTGCTCATGAACCAGAGTGAAATGCAGGCAATCTGGACTATGAGAAGGGCTTTAGGCGGCAGGGACGTACAGGAGGTTACCGAGATAATTCTGGACAACCTGCAGTTAACAAAGGATAATGCAACATTTATTGAAGTGATTCAGAAAGTCAGATTTTAATGGACTTAAAGAAGATTTTTATTAAAGAAGCCTGTCCGACAAAAATGGGCGGTCAGGCTATAATGGAAGGTATTATGATGAAGGGGGAAAAAAAGACTGCTTTGGCGGTCAGGCTCCCCAATGGCGATATCAGCATAGAAACCAGGGATACAAAGACCTACGGCAGATGGATGAAGGTTCCCCTGGTGCGTGGAGTGGTGGCCTTTGCTGATTCCCTGGTTCATGGGATTAAAGCCCTTATGGATTCTGCTGAAGTTATGGAAGAATTCGAGGGGGAAGAACATGAACCGACCAGACTGGAGAAGTGGATCGTGTCCAGATGGGGTTCAAAAGGGCTGTGGAATTTCATGGTTTATACTTCCGTAGTGCTTGCTTTGGCTTTTACCATTGGTATTTTTATAATTCTGCCGACCGGAATTGTGGCTGTTATTAAGCTGTTTACAACCAGTGCTTTCTGGCTGAATTTCGCCGAGGGCCTTGTAAGAATCGCTCTGTTTATTGCCTATGTCTGGGCCGTGTCACACATGAAGGAAATCCGAAGAGTCTTCATGTTTCACGGAGCAGAGCATAAAACCATTCACACTTTTGAAAATTTGCCCCGTAAGGGAGAATCTTCCGAACCGGATCTGAAATTGCTGACTCTGAACGAAGTTCGTGACTATCCGACGCTTCATCCCAGATGCGGAACCAGCTTCCTGATGTTTGTCTTTATCATTGCTTTTTTCTGTCACTTCCTTCTGGGTTGGCCCGAGTTATGGCTCAGAATCGTGACGAGGGTACTGCTGCTCCCGGTTATAGCGGGGCTTTCTTATGAGCTTCTTAAGTGGGCGGGAAGAAGCGACAATATTGTGGTTAAGGTGTTGAGCCTGCCGGGTTTGTGGCTGCAGAAAATCACGACCAAAGAACCTGATGACAGCATGCTGGAAGTGGCAATTGCTGCAGTCAATGCCGTTTGTGACGACAGCCCTCCGAGGGAATATGTCATCAGCGGCAGGCCGGAGATTAATTATGAATATCCGCGCGTGTGGGAAATTTAAAAAAGGTGAATCAGGGATAAGAGAAGATTATGAAAACAAGAATACTTGTAAAAGAGGGAGAATATAAATTAACTAAAGCGGGGGTACCGGATGCTAAAATTGATGCGGAGGAGTTGTTCTGTTTTGTTGCCGGAACTGACAAGGTGGGTTTATTCCTGAGGGCTGAAGAAGAGGTTGATGATGAGACAGAAACAGAGTTTAACAAACTGATTGATGTAAGAGCTACACGACTTCCGCTCCAGTACATAATCGGCGAACAGGAATTTATGGGATATAAATTTAAGGTAGAACCGGGTGTGCTGATTCCGAGACAGGACACAGAGCTTCTTGTAGGAGAAGCAGCAAGAGCGATACAGCAAATACAAGCCGAACCTAAAAAGCGCGGTCTGTTGCGTGGCTTGCTTTTCGGAGGCAGGAGCAATATAAATGTGCTGGATCTCTGCTGCGGCAGCGGAGCCATAGGTATTTCACTTTTCAAAATATGCTCGGACATAAGGGTTTTCGGGACTGACATAAGTCCGGAGGCCATAGCTGTGGCTGAAGAAAATGCCGGGATTTTGCGTGCAAAAGTTGACTTTGCCTGTGGGGATATGTTCGAGGCATTAAATGTAATTAAGTCACAGAAGAAGCTTCCTGAGCTGGATATGATAGTGTCGAATCCACCTTATATAAAGACGAATCTTATTGCCATGCTTCAGGAGGAGATTAAAAATTATGAACCCCGTGAAGCCCTGGACGGCGGACGTGATGGTCTTGACTTCTATCGCATAATAGTCGAACAGGCGGCGGATTATCTTAAGGATAATGGATGGCTCATGCTGGAAATCGGTTATGATCAGGGTGAGGTTCTCAGAAAAATGATTAAAGATTCCGGCAGGTTCACGCCTGCTGAAGTGGTTAAGGATCTGCCCGGCAAGGATCGTGTGGTAAAGTGCAGGAAGGCGTGAAAACAACAAGTGGCGGCAGTACTTACAGAAAAACTGAAAAATCCCGGGGACCTGACAAAAAAGCATCTGGCAGAAATGTTGAGGATGGATGATTTCTCAGAGGTATATACAGAAGCGGACAGAGTCAGACGCGAAAATGCAGGCGATATAGTGCATCTGCGTGCCATTATCGAGTTTTCCAATGTATGTGGGAGAAAGTGTTCCTATTGCGGTCTTAATGCAGGGAACACGGGCCTTGACAGATTCAGAATGAGCAGTGAAGAAATACTTTCAACTGCGGCGAAAGCTGTCGGAGCCGGGTATCGAACAATTGTGCTGCAGTCCGGGGAAGATGAATATTATACTCGCGAAACGCTTGGCGACATAATTGCTGAAATAAAGAAACTTAAAGTTGGCGATACCGGAGAGCGCATTAATCCGTCAGTGACGGTAAGCGTCGGTGAACGACCTGATGAAGATTATCGGTACTGGCGTTATAAGGGAGCGGACAGGTATCTGCTTAAACATGAGACTGCCGACGAAACCCTTTACGATAAGCTGCATCCCTGCGGGGGAGCTGCCGGAAACGGCAGGGGCGGACTGGCCGAGAGAATCAGGTGTTTAAAAACCCTGAAGAGCCTGGGCTACGAAATGGGCAGTGGATTCATGGTTGGGCTCCCCGGACTCAGGGAGGAGGAGCTATACGAAATCCTTGTTGAAGATTTGCTTCTTCTGAAGGCACTGGATTGTGAAATGGCGGGCATAGGTCCGTATATTCCCAATCCAAAGACGCCTCTCGAGCAAAGGCTCAGAAATAAGTCGTCACAGCAGTATCCGGAAATGCCTGCGGCACAGAGAGCGGAGCTCACCAGGCGGTGCGTAGCTCTGGCAAGGATTTTGCTGCCGAAATGTAATTTACCGATTACGACGGCATTGTCCGTAGCAGAGGAGCAGGAGAACCCTTTCGCCTTTGGAGCCAATGTAATAATGAACAAAGTAACGCCTGACGAATACAAGAGGGCGTATGAAATATACCCGGCAAATTTTCCCGAAACCGATATCGCCGGGGACAGAAGAAAGATTGAAGAAGCAATTTGCATGTATAATCGTAAGCCGCTTTAAGAAGGAGGAGCAATGACGGAATATAAATACAACAGCAAGTCAAATAAAGCCGAGGAGTTCATTAATGATAAAAAAATAAGGGAAACTCTGGCTTTTGCCGGGGAGCACAAAGATGATATAGAAATGATGAAAGCCATTCTTGAGAAAGGCAGAGAATATAAAGGGCTGTCATTTGAGGAGGCCATGACGCTTCTGGAGTGCGAGGATCCTGTTATTATTGAAAAAATATTCAGCCTGGGCAAGGAGATTAAGGAGTATTTCTATGGAAACAGAATAGTCATGTTTGCCCCTCTTTATCTATCCAATTACTGCATTAACGGTTGTGTTTACTGCCCTTATCACAGTCAGAACAAGAGCATCCCGAGAAAGAAGCTGACACAGGAAGAGATTAAGAAGGAAGTGATAGCCCTGCAGGATATGGGTCATAAAAGGCTTGCGCTGGAGGCCGGAGAGCACCCTGAGGAAAACCCTATCGAGTACATTCTGGAATCCATAAAGACAATTTACAGCATTAAGCACAAGAATGGTGCAATCCGGAGGGTAAATGTAAATATTGCCGCTACAACGGTTGAAAATTACAGGAAACTGAAGGAAGCCGGAATAGGAACATATATACTTTTTCAGGAAACCTATAATAAGAAAGCCTATGAGAAGCTCCACCCGTCCGGACCGAAGAGCGATTATGCATACCACACTGAAGCCATGGACAGAGCTATGCAGGCCGGCATAGATGATGTCGGATGCGGCGTTCTCTTCGGACTTGAGAACTATAAGTATGACTTTGTGGGTATGCTCATGCATGCACATCACCTGGAAGAAACCTATGGATGCGGCCCGCACACCATCAGTGTGCCCAGAATCAGACCGGCTGAAGATATCGATCCAACGGTCTTTGATAACGGAGTTCCTGATGACGTATTTGAGAGGATTGTTGCGGTGCTCAGAATAGCCGTTCCATACACGGGAATGATTATGTCTACCAGGGAAAGTGCGAAGACCAGAGAGGAATGTCTGGAAATCGGCATAACGCAGATAAGCGGCGGAAGCAGAACCAGCGTTGGCGGATACGATGAGGAACTGGACGAGGACGGAAGTTTTGATTCCGAAGATACAGCTCAGTTCGATGTGGAGGACAGACGTACCCTCGGCGAGGTTGTGGACTGGCTCATAAGCAAAGGCTATGTTCCGAGCTTTTGTACGGCATGTTACCGGGAGGGAAGAACCGGGGACAGATTCATGAGCCTGCTCAAGTCGGGGCAGATAGCTAACTGCTGTCAGCCCAATGCGATGATGACCCTTAAGGAATTTCTCATGGATTATGCCGGCGAAGAGACAAGAAAAAGGGGAGATGCACTCATCGATGAAAAACTGGAGCTGATACCTGACGAAAAGGTACGCCGAATGACGGCGGAGCGCCTTGAGGAAATAGAGAAGGGCAATCGCGACTTCAGGTTTTAGATAAGTTGCAGGGGGAAAGAAGCGGAGGAATTCAAATGAACAGAACTCCCAGAGGTAACAGGCTGCATATAGGGATATACGGCAGAAGAAATGCGGGAAAGTCCACGCTGATTAATGAGCTTACGGGGCAGGATATTGCATTGGTTTCAGATGCGCCGGGAACGACAACCGACCCGGTTTATAAATCCATGGAGCTGTTCGGTGTCGGACCGGTTGTCTTTATAGATACTGCCGGTTTCGACGATGAGGGGGAGTTGGGACGCCTTCGTGTGAACAAAACAGAAGAGACTCTGGCAAAAGTTGATATAGCCATACTTGTTCTTGAGAATGAAAATATGTATCCGGATGAAAGAGAATGGCACAGGAAGCTGGCGGATAAGGGAGTGCCGGTTATCGTATACCGCAAAGAGGCAAAGGGGGCTCAGGCCCAAGCGAAGAATCTGGAGGAACTTCGAAAGGCCATAACTGAAGCGGTGCCTGAAGATTTTGTCAGGGACAGGGTTCTGGGGGGCCTGATCGAGGATGGCGGGCTGGCACTGCTGGTAATTCCTCAGGATATTCAGGCACCCGCTGGCAGGCTGATTTTGCCGCAGGTACAGACCCTGCGGGAATTGCTGGACAAAAGATGTACTGCGGTGGCGACTACGGTTGAGAGATTGGAGCGGACACTGACACTGCTCAATCGCGAGCCGGATTTAATAATTACAGACTCCCAATGCTTCAGGCAGGTGTACGATGTGAAACCTCCTTCAAGTGCTCTGACTTCATTTTCGATTCTCTTTGCCGCAGAAAAGGGGGATATAGACAAGTTCGTTTCTGGTGCATCGGCATTAGACGATCTGACTGTAAAAATTCAATCGGGAGAATATCTCAAGGCACATATTCTCATTGCAGAAGCCTGTACTCATGTACCTAAAGGAGAGGATATAGGAACTGTTAAAATTCCGGCAGCTCTGAAGAATTTTTTTGACGGTAAAGTTGAAGTGTCAAATGTCAGGGGCAATGATTTCCCTGATACTGAAGAACTGCAGCATTTCGATCTTGTTATACACTGTGGAGCATGCATGTTCAACAGGAGACATGTGCTCAGCAGAATAGCCCAATGTGAGGAGGCAGGCGTACCGATTACAAACTACGGCGTAGTGCTTGCCAAGCTGGCGGGGATACTGGATAAGATAGAGATATGACACAGAGAAACAAATCACAGGTAGCACTGGTAAAATGTGATTCATACGACAGAAAAGAGGTTGAAGCGGCTGTTAAAAAAGCATTGGAATTGCTTGGCGGCCTTGACAATATATTCGCAGAGCGGGAGCAGGCAGGAAAGGTTTTGCCTGCCCTTTCGGGTAATAGCTGCATAGTTTTAAAACCCAACCTTCTTACAAAGGCATCTCCGGAAAAGGCGGTTACGACTCATCCGGAGGTTTTTCGTGCTGTAGGTAAAGCTCTGCTTGATGCGAGTTTCAGCAACCTGAAGTATGGCGACTCTCCCGGAAATGTCTCGCATAACTCGTTGAAAACGGCGGAAGAATGCGGCATCAGACAGGTTGCAGATGAACTGGGGCTGAAGGCAGGAGACTTTGACAGCGGAACAGAAGTGAAGTTTCCCGAAGGCAGAACGGCAAAGAAGTTTGTTCTCTGCAACGAAGTGCTTCAGGCCGACGGAATCATAAACATCTGTAAAATGAAAACACATCAGCTGGAGAGAATAACCGGTGCCATGAAAAACACTTATGGCTGCGTTTACGGGATAAACAAGGCAGCGGGCCATGCACTCTATCCGACGGCGGAGAGATTCGCCGGGATGATAGCGGATCTCAACAGAATGATTGTTCCGAGACTGCACATAATGGATGGGATAGTTGCGATGGAGGGCAACGGACCTCACTCGGGGAATCCGGTTGATATGAAGGTGATTCTGGCATCCACAGATCCCGTTGCTCTGGATACCGTTTTTTGCATGCTGATACATCTGGACAGAGAGCTGGTTCCCACTAATACAGCAGGGCACGAAGCCGGTGTCGGCAATATTGCTGATGACGAAATTGAAATTCTGACATCGGATGTTATGGATGTGAAATACGATAATCCGGAATTTGATGTTCAGCGCTCGAGAGATTACAGAGGAAAATTCAACTATGCTTTCATGAAACCCCTGTACAGGCTACTGGAGAAAAAGCCGATCATTCTTGCCGGCAGATGTATAGGATGCGGAATCTGCGTGGATACTTGTCCGGTAAATCCTAAGGCGGTAAGGCTGAAGGATTCCCGAGCCGGCATCGGAACCGCAGGTCAAATCGCAGTATACGACTACGGTAAATGTATTAAATGCTACTGCTGTCAGGAAATGTGTCCCGAAAAGGCAATTACAGTAAGGAAGTCGCTTATGGCACGGATTGCGGACAGGAAATGGTGAGAAAAGAGAGAAGGAGAGAAGACGCCTAAAATAGTTCTTGCTTCAATGTAATCGTTATGATATATTGAGTAGGCTCGCGGAATCGGCCCTGGGCAGATATATAGAAAAAGAGGTGAAAAGCATGAAAAAAGGAATCCATCCTGAGTATCAGGAATGTAAAGTAACTTGCGCATGCGGAAACACGTTCGTGACGAAATCCACCGGGAAAGAAATCAGAACCGACATCTGTTCAGCCTGCCATCCGTTCTTTACAGGGACTCAGAAGTTCGCCACAAGAGGCGGACGAGTTGAAAAGTTCAAGAGCAAATACGGAATCGATTAATCGAACCGTATCGGAAAAGAGCCAAGCGAACTTTCGCGACCATCTTCGGATGGTCGTTTTTTTGGTACTTTAACGTTTTTAGAGGTCAGGGCGATGTATGTCCATGGCTTAAATTTGTTTTTTTCTTGACACTTGACAATAATTATAAAAAAAGTAGCCATTTTAATAAAAAATGGCTATGGACCCCTAATAATAAGATTGGTATAAAGTTAGAATAAGGTAAAGAGATTCTAAAAATCATCAAAATGAGCTTAAAAAAGCTGGAACCTAGATTCTACGTCAGTACTTCAAAAAGCATAATCAAAGCCTTGATAAATATGCGTTCCTTCGAAATTCAGCTTTCACCCATTGGGTGAAAGAAAAGTGCTCAAAAATATGTTAAATTATCAGCTTTTATGACTCGATCTATGGTAAAATAATAGTAAGAAAAGTAGTAAAAAGGGGTTCTAATTATGATTAATAAAATTGATTTCAAAGCTAAGAATCTAACATCAAATGCAGGTCTTTTTCTGCTCCTTGAGAATGCAAAAAGCAATGGGATTTTTGATTTTATTGAAAATGACCTCGTATTTGATAATGACTCAACAAATAAAATCAAGATGAATCATATAAAGACCATGCTCTGCGGTCACTTCATTGGCATTGATAAGTTAGAACGTCTAAAGCTACTTCAAAATGATCCCCTCGTCAACGAGTTTGATATTTCCGTAAAAGAACCTGAAACAGTGTCACGGTTTCTAGGAAACTTCAACTTCAAGACAACCCAAATGTTTAGAGACATTAATTTTAAAGTCTTTAAAAAACTGCTCACTAAAAGTAAATTGACATCCATTACGATTGATATTGATAGTAGTGTAATTAACGTAGAAGGTCATCAAGAAGGTGCGTCAAAAGGATATAATCCTAAGAAACTGGGAAACCGATGCTACAATATCCAATTTGCATTTTGCGACGAATTAAAAGCATATGTTACCGGATTTGTAAGAAGTGGCAATACTTACACTGCAAACGGTGCTGCGGAAATGATCAAAGAAATTGTTGCTAACATCAAATCAGACGATTTAGAAATTTTATTTCGAATGGATAGTGGCTACTTTGATGAAAAAATTATCGAAACGATAGAATCTCTTGGATGCAAATATTTAATTAAAGCCAAAAGTTATTCTACACTCACCTCACAAGCAACGAATTCATCAATTGTATTCGTTAAAGGAGAAGAAGGTAGAGAAACTACAGAACTGTATACAAAATTAGTTAAATGGGAAAAAGACAGAAGATTTGTCGTATCTCGCGTACTGAAACCAGAAAAAGAAAGAGCACAATTATCACTTTTAGAAGGTTCCGAATACGACTACTTTTTCTTTGTAACAAATACTACCTTGCTTTCTGAAAAAGTAGTTATATACTATGAAAAGCGTGGTAATGCTGAAAACTATATCAAAGAAGCCAAATACGACATGGCGGTGGGTCATCTCTTGCTAAAGTCATTTTGGGCGAATGAAGCCGTGTTTCAAATGATGATGCTTTCATATAACCTATTTTTGTTGTTCAAGTTTGATTCCTTGGACTCTTCAGAATACAGACAGCAAATAAAGACCTTTCGTTTGAAGTATGTATTTCTTGCAGCAAAAATAATCAAAACCGCAAGATATGTAATCATGAAGTTGTCGGAAAACTATCCGTACAAGGGAGTGTATGAAAAATGTCTGGTATAATAAGAATATCATCAATAAAATTGAGTGTTGCTCTGTGGATAACTTGCAGAGTTTATTAAGTATCATTGCAGCAAAGATGAAATCAATGATTTATCAAAAATGATTGAAAGGTGGTTGTAAATAATGTTACAATGTGTGAGAAGCAGTCTAAATTCTTCGTGAAATAGTGATTTTTGAAGCTAATAAAAAACACACGTGGAATTTAGGTATAATACATGGAAGCGTTGGATTTGACACTGCCATCAGCATTGGGGGAGTAGAAACATGATAAAACGATTGAAAAACAAGAAAATATTAATAGCAGCATTGGTGCTGAGCATCATCTGCTGCATGCCGGCTGTTTTTGCGGATATGTCAGATCCGCAAACAACGCCGCCGGACACAGCGAAGACACTTACGTACAATGGTGACGGTACCTATAAGCTGTCGCTCAGTGTAACGGGCAAGGCGGGAAATTCTATGGAGTCCAACAAGGCGGATGTGATTATCATACTCGATACCTCGGGCAGTATGAACTATTATGTAGAGAGCACTACGGGGCGATATGGAGGCAAAGACGGTGATTATCACAGCCTGTATAAAGAGTCCCGAGAAGTACTTAAGGACGACACATATACCGGTACCGTATACTACTGGACTGGCTCCAGATATAGCGAGTACACCGGCACACGCTATGAAATCACAAAAAGAATCGATGTCGCAAAAGGTGCGGTAAAAGATCTTGTAAATCAGCTGGACGAGAATAACACTGCTGCTGCCCCGGACAACATCCGGTTTTCGCTTATCTCCTTCAATAATATAGCGACGACGGAGGTAAGTTCCACGTTTGAAGCTTCTGAAATTAACAATAGAGTGGATGAATTGACAGCGGGAGGCGGCACTAACTGGGAGGATGCTCTGAAGACGGCCAATGAAATTGGAACACGGAAGGACGAGGGCGCCGAAACTTATGTTATCTTTGTTTCCGACGGAGACCCAACATTCAGGAACACCAAGGATGGCTACGGGGATACAGGAGAGATGAAAAAACACACGGACAATGCTAGTGGCAAGGTGTATTACGGCTCCGGTTATTCCGACAACAACGGTAAGAACTACGACTGGGCATTGAAGCAGGCCGAGTCAATTGTAAATGCCAAAAAGAATTTCTATGGCATAGGAGTATTCGGCAATGTTGACGGTATGAAGAAGCTCGTTAAAGATTCAAAAGCACCTGAAACCAATTACTACAGCGCAACGGATCAGGCCGGTCTCGAAGCGGCCTTTGCCAACATCATCAATCAGATTACCAATGCATTTGGGTACAAGGGCGTTAAGATTACAGACGGTCTGACCCAGATGACATCTATAGATCCGAACAGTTTTACATACACGAGAAGCGGCGGCAGCTACGGCACCGGCACAAATTGGGAAGGTGCACCTGCGGCAACTTATTCCGACGGCCAGGTATCCTGGGATCTTGGAGGGCTTGAGAACGGAGAGCTTGAGGACGGAGTCACCTATACCGTAAGCTTTACGGTATGGCCGTCACAGGCTGCCTATGATCTGGTATCCGATTTGAATAATAATATCAGAAATTACGATGATCTGTCGGAAGATGAGAAGGCACAGATTGATGTCGAGGGCGGCGATTACGGTCTTAAGACCAATACCGCAGCTGATGTCGAGTACATCCAGATTGAGACAAAGACAACCAAGGAAGAACCGGCAGGTTATGTACCGGGTGGGGAAGCTGCTGACGGGTACACCTACACATATGACCCTGAAACCGGAGTCTACACCGGCACTAAGGAAACCCTTGGGAATAGCGATATCAAAAATCCACCGCCAATGCCTCTCACGGATGGTCTGCTTACCCTCGAAAAGAAGTGGACGGACGACCTCGACGACAGTCAGCGTCCGGACAGTATCAAGCTGAAAGTCAATAGGGATGGCAATAAATATATGGAAGTCACTTTGGATGAAGCCAACAATTGGTCTTCGCAGATTCATGTGGCACCGGGGCTGAAGGCAAATGACACGGTTCTGGAAACCGGTCATAAATATACTGTCGAAGAGGTAACGGGCAGTGACAGCTATGAGCTGGAAATGAAACCAAATACTTTCCATCCGATGATTGTAGATGGAGTGCTGACACCTGCGGGCGGCGCAGCAAAGGTAACCGCGACCAATGTGCTCAAGAGCCGAGTCAAAGTAACTAAGTCAGTTACGGCTGAAACCGGCACTGCTCCTGACCAGCTCTTTACCTATAAGATTAAGGTTAATGATAAAGACGGAGCTGTGAAGTTCTCCATAAATGACAGTAACGGACCGGTAAAATTTGAAACATCTGCGAATCGCGTTTCCGGTGCAGAAGCTGTCATGAGCGACGGAAAGCATACCGGTTACTTCTCTGCGGATTCCGACAAAGAAATAACCGTCAAGATTAATAAGAGCGAATACATATACATAATTGACCTGTCAAAGGAAGCTGCTTATGAGGTAGAGGAGGACACTTCGGCAATGCCGGATGGATTCAGCTTTGTTAAGGCCGAGAGCTCTGCAGCGACAATCGACAGAGCAAAGGCGAGCGGCACGGTTAATGAGGGCAATGCCGAGTATGCAATTGCTTATACTAACAAGTATGAGGAAACATCCGTTTCCGTAAAAAAAATATGGGACGATGGTGATGACCTGTATGGCAAGAGACCTGACAGCGTGAAGGTGTCTCTCTATAAGCAGGTCGGAACCGGTGACAAGGAGGAAATCACAGACAAGGAAATAACGCTGAATGCGAATAACAACTGGCAGCACAGCTGGAACAACCTGCCTAAAACTTCGGGCGGACAGGATATAACATACACAGTAGATGAAAAGAAAATACCTGAAGGTTACAATAAGAGTGTAAATGCCGATGCATCGGCAGCAAACAGCTTTACTGTTACCAACAAACTGAATGTCGGAACTCTTGTAATTGAAAAAGAAATTGCAGGCTTGTCTGAAGGCACGACGATTCCGGCCGATACCGAGTTCACCGTCACGGGACCGGGAACTGATACGACGGTCAATAAGACGATCAAGTATTCTGAATTCACAGACGGCAAATACGAGCTTTCGAATATACCTGTCGGCACATACACAGTAACCGAGAATGAAGCTTCTGCTGCCGTTTCCGGCTACGGTCTCAAGGTGACTAAGAAGGGCGACGGAAAGGTTGAGGCAGGCAAGACGGCTACCGTTAAGTTCAAGAACACATATCGAAAGGGCAGTGCGAACATTTCTGTTACAAAGGCTCTGGATGGATGGGAAAAGGCCGGTCTCAAAGACAAAACGTTCACATTCAGGCTGGCGGCCGTGACAACGAATGCACCGATGCCTGCGGACTGTACGGTCATTGCTACTGAGTCAGCCAGGACGCAGAGCTTCCCGGCAATTACATACGATGCACCGGGAACATACGAGTACACCGTCACTGAAATCACCTCGGAGGGAGATAAGATTCCGGGGGTAACATATGACCAGACAGCACACAAAGTCGAGGTTAAGGTATCCGAAGATGAAAGTACGGGTCAACTCAGTACATCTGTCAAATACGATACCGATGAGGATTCACTGACTGTTACAAATACGTATAAGGCGAAATCTATAACGGCTCAGATAGAGCTCAACAAGAGTCTCACCGGCAGAGCGAAGGCGTTAGGTGCGGATGAATTCAGCTTTACAATATCCAAGGCTGCGGGGACGCCTGACAATACACCGATGCCTGAGAAAACAAATGTCAATAACGATGCGGACGGCAAGATTGACTTCGGCAGCATAGAATACACTTCGACCGGCACCTATATGTATACGGTAAAGGAGAATTCCGGAAGTGTCGGAGGTGTCGTTTATGATAATCGTGAAATTACGGTAGTGGTTAATGTTACTGACTCCGGTACCGGTAAGCTTAGCACTGAAGTCAAATACTCCGGCGGAGACGGTGATGCACACAATACCTTTACTAACACCTATATTGCCGAGCCGACAACGCTTGTCCTGAAGGCCGAGAAGCGTCTCAGTAACATGAAGCTGAAAGCTGATCAGTTCAAGTTCAAGCTTGTTGAGGTAGACGAGGACGGTAAGGATGTAGACGGCGTTACGGAGGAGAATATAGGAAATAAAGGGAACGGCTATGTTGAATTCTCCCCAATCAGCTACAGTGCAAAAGGCACACATTACTACGAGATAACCGAAGTAAACGGCGGTAAAGAGATTAACGGAATCGCATATGATGATTTGGTGATTACCGTTAAGGTTGATGTTACGGATAACAATGAAGGCAAACTCGTTGCAAAGGCAACATATCCAAAGGATACAACATTCAATAACGAATACAATGCTACAGGAACGCAGGAAATTGTCGGCTTCAAGACCTTGACCGGCAAGGAACTCAAGGCAGGTGACTTTGCCTTCGAGATTACAGCACCTGAGGGTACACCTATGCCTGAGAAAACAAAGGTTAAGAATGATGCTGCAGGAAAGGTAAACTTCGGCAAGATCAACATCAAGCTTGACGACCTCAAAGATCCTGATGATCCGGATGGAGGATTTCTGGAGAGCAAAACCTTTGAGTATAAGGTAATTGAGAGCGGAGGCTATCCCGACGTTGTAAACGATACGGATCAGACATTCAAGATTACAATCAGGGATAACGGGGAAGGCAGAATTGATGTAACGATGAATCCTGCAACTGTTCCGTATTTTACCTTTGCGAACAAGTATAAACCGCTGATACCGATACCTACAAACGACTCGGTAACGGATACATACACGATTAAAAAGGAACTTACTGGCAGGGATCTTGCTGCGGAAGAGTTCTCCTTTACCATGAGGGATGCCGAAGGAAAGAAAGTAGGGACTGCCAAGAACAATGATACAGGGGACATAATCTTCCCTGATATCATGTTCACGGAGGCAGGCGAATACAAGTATACAATCCGCGAAGACATTGGATCACTTGCAAACGTCAAGTATGATAAAAATGTATTCAACGTAAAAGCCATAGTTACGGATCCATCCAACGGCAGTCCGATGACAATCGAGTGGTCATCTGACGATCTTAAACCGGGAGATACAATCTTCACTTTCAGGAACGAATTCGCGTACAACAATGGTTATACAGACTTTCCGGTAATCAAGCAAATTCGCGGAGATACACCGAACAAGAAAGCTACCTTCACATTCAAGCTGGAGGCCGTGACAACGGGTGCACCGATGCCTGAAGCGGCAGGAGGCAAGTCCTCCATGACGGCCACCATAGTAGGATCCGGTGAAACGGGGTTCGGACTTATCACTTACGATAAACCTGGTACATACGAGTACAAGATAACGGAGCTTAATTCCGGTGAATCAGGTTACAAATATGATACTTCGGTATATACTGCGAAGTGCGAAGTGACCGAGAGTGAAGACCATGTTCTGTCACTCAAGAGGACAATTACATCGGCTGACGGCAAGGAAGTGGATGCCGCCGTATTCACAAATGACTATAAGGCAGACGGAAGCGGAGTCAGCACCGGCGACCGTAACGGCTTGATTGGAATATTTAATGTATTACTCCTGTCAGCCATTGGCATCGTATGGACGATGTTGCGAAGAAGAGAGGAGCTGTAAGCCAAGAACTGCGATAGAGGCAAACAAAAACTAACCGAAGCCCTGTTCAATCTTGTGTATTGAACGGGGCTTTTGTAAGTATTGGAGAGTTTACCATACTTTTTTTTACTGGTATAATAAGTTTGTTACCGGAGAGAAGTACAATCAGAGGAGATTTTATGACGGTTAAATTCTGTTCCCTGGCCAGCGGCAGCAGCGGAAACTGTTATCTGGTTAAGGATAATAAGACGGCAATTTTAATAGATGCGGGGATTTCGGGCAAACGTATTTTTGATGGGCTGCGGGAGACAGACACTCCCCGCGATATGGTACGGGCAATAATTGTGACACACGAGCATATTGATCATGTAAAGAGTCTGCCCATAGTTTCACGTAAGATTCCGGGGCTGTCCGTCTATGCCAATGCTTCCACATGGGAAGCTATTGAAAGACCTGTGGACGAACTGCGAAAGAGAATATTTGTGACCGGTGAAGAGTTCCGCGTAGGAGATTTTGTAATCAAACCTTTTGCCGTTTCCCATGATGCGGCTGAACCTGTGGGCTTTTCCATATATAACGGAAACAGGAAGATAAGCTTTTGCACGGATTCGGGACATATAACAGAAGAAATTTTTGAAGAGATACACGATGCGGATTTGCTTCTTCTGGAAGCAAACCACGAAAAAGAGATGGTGCTGTGCGGCAGATATCCTTACCCGCTGAAGCAGCGCATCCTCGGTGACGATGGACATCTGTCAAACGTGACTGCGGGCAAGTGGCTGTCAAGAATAGTGAAACGGCTTCCTAAGCGCCGCCGTGTACTGCTGGGACATCTCAGCCGTGAAAACAACACTCCTGAAGTTGCCATGCTGGCAGTAAAGAATACCCTTGAGGAGGACAGCATTTACCTGTGCGATGAATTAAAGGTCGGAGTCGTTTTGCGCGACAGGCGAAGCGAGGTCTTTGAGGTATGAATATAACCGTAATTGCCATAGGTAAACTCAAAGAAAAATACTGGCAGGAGGCTGTCTCCGAATACATGAAAAGACTCAGAAACTACTGCACTTTTGAAATTATTGAAATCAGAGAGAGTTCTCTTCGTGGCAACCCATCGGCAGCTGAAGAGGAGGACGTTAAGACAGCAGAGGGACATGAAATCCTCTCCAGAATAAAGAAAGATGATTACGTAATCACTCTGGAAATAAAGGGCAGAACACTCACCTCCGAGCAGCTGGCGGAGCGAATTGCCCGACTGGCACTGGATGGGAGAAGTTCCGTTGTATTTGTAATCGGCGGCTCCTTGGGGTTGTCGACAGAGGTCAGCGGTCGTGCAAACTGCAAACTGTCCTTTTCAGCCATGACTTTTCCTCACCAGATGATGAGAGTAATCCTGCTGGAGCAGATCTACAGAGCTTTTAAGATAAACAGAAATGAAGCCTACCATAAGTAGTGCCGGAGATTGACATATGAGAGATGACAGGGTTTTGCGAATATATACGGATGGCGGATGTTCCGGCAACCAGAGCGATGAGAATCTGGGAGGCTGGGGAGCGGTGCTGGAATTTGGTGCTGCCCGCAAGGAAATCTATGGCTCTGAAGCTAACACTACCAACAATCGCATGGAAATGACTGCCCTGCTTGAAGCCTTCAAGGCCATAAAAAAGGGGAATCAGACAATACAGGTTTTTTCCGACAGCAGCTATCTCATGGAATGCTTCAGAAAAAAGTGGTATGTTAACTGGCAGAAAAACGGATGGAAAACCACGAAGAAAAAGCCGGTGGAGAACCGGGATCTGTGGGAGGAACTGCTGCCATATCTGGAACAGCACACCATAGAATTCTATAGAGTTAAAGGGCATGTAAACCTGAACAGCGAGACGACGGATTCAGAGGCTCTTTATGATAAATTCCGCCAGTGGAACGGAGAAGAATTTTCTTTTGAAGAGTTTGAATATATTACTGCAAAAAACAACAGAGCCGATGAACTGGTGAACATCGGCATAGATGAAATCAGAGAATAATCATGTCGGTTTATTCCATATTTCCGAAATTTTTTGTTGCATCCAGGTAATTCTGCAATGTGCCCAGATGTACATAGTAAAAGGAGAAGCGATTCTCCTTTTTAAGTTGCAGAAGATCCGCATCAACCAGCTTTTTAACATGCTGTGAAATCGTTGCCTGGGCATAGTCGAAATTTTCTACAAGATCTTTGTTGCATACAGGTTTTCGCTTCTTGTTGCATGCCATAATATACCTGAAAATCTTTATTCTTGCAGGATGCGCCAAAGCGTCCGAAATCTGTGCTATGAGCAGCACATCCTTCTCTTGGAGCTCGTCTGTTTCTTTTCGTAATCGCATTGCGTTATCTCCTTAATCCCGTTAATAGTTCTCCCGCATCCAGTTAAGTACACAGTCCGCAATAAACTGCTGTCCCTGCTGCTGCGGATGTATTCCGTCAACATATGCAGTCTCCGGGTCGTCAAGACCGGCTATATATTCTGCATAGAGGCGGTTTGTATCCACGAAATGTTCTCCTGAATTTCTGATTATATCCGACAGCATATCAAGCTGCTTCCTCACCGCACCGTAGGCGATTCCCAGCCCTACCAGCCACATAGCTTCGGCTTTTGCGGCATCAATGGGAAGAGGTGTCATGTATACCAGTGTTGCGTTGGGGTGCGTCTCCCCAAGGCGCTTTTTTATTTCCTTCAGACCTGCAAAAGCTTCTTCCGGTGTATTCTCCCGATATATGAAGTCGTTTGTTCCGGTCAGAACGAAGACCAGATCAGGGTTATGTGCAATAACATCCCGATCAAGACGCTCCATAATACCGGTTATGGTTTCTCCGTTTACACCCTTGTTTATAACGTCAAAACCGAAACCGCGACGCGAGAATTCATCCGCCGGTGTCCCTTCTTTCAATCCTGTGCGAACAATTCCCGGGAAGCTTCTTCCCCGACTGAAAGGATAACCGTTGACTATACTGTTCCCGATAAATACAATCTTTTTTTTCATGCCGACCCTCCATATATCGCCTAATAACAATACCATTCTAAATGAAATACGGTTTATTGGCAAGCGAAACTCCTGCAAAAATATTTGCACCACAATCCGGCAGATGATACAATGGCAACAGAGAAAGGAGGCGGAAATGAAACCAAAGGAATACATGGCAATCCTTCAGGTGGTATCCGAAGTAATGGGCGGAGCCATGCACATAGTGAATGCCGATGGAATAACGATTCTGTATAATGAGGAAATGGCCAAGCTGGAGAAGCTTAATGCTGCAGATGTGCTGGGCAAACCTTTCCGTTCAACATTTTCCTATATCCCTGAGGAAGAGAGCACTCTGTACCGGGCGCTTCATAAGAATAAAGCAACGATGAACAAGGAACAGACATATCTGAACGCATATGGCAAAGAGATTACCACCATCAATTCCACCGTCCCGATTGTGGTTGACGAAAGGGTTATTGCGGCAATTGAAGTGGCCAGAGATATCACCGAACTCAAAACCATGAGTGAAACTATTATGGATCTGCGGAGTGAAACTGGAGAAGATGAGGTTAAACGCACTAACAAGGGGATAAAAAAATACGGGTTTGATGATCTGATTGGAGAAAACGCAGAATTTAAGAAACTGATAGCAAAGGCAAAAAAAGCTGCAAACAATGATGCAACGGTCTTCATATACGGGGAAACAGGAACCGGCAAGGAGCTTTTTGCACAGAGCATTCACTATGATGGAATCCGAGGAAAGGGACCGTTTCTGGCTCAGAACTGTGCCGCACTGCCTGAAAGCCTGCTTGAAGGAATCCTTTTCGGGACCACCAAAGGGGGGTTCACAGGTGCAGTTGACAGGGCAGGTTTATTCGAACAGGCCAATGGAGGGACTTTGTTTTTAGATGAGATAAGTGCTATGCCTTATGACCTTCAAAGCAAGCTGTTAAGGGTTTTGCAGGAGGAATACATAAGGCGTGTGGGAGGAAACAAAGAAATCCCGGTGGATGTGCGAATCATAGCGGCGGTAAATGAACCGGTGGAGAGGCTTATCGAAACCAAAGCCCTCAGAAAGGATCTTTACTTCAGACTCAATATAATTAATTTAACTCTTCCGGCATTGAAAGAGAGAAAAGATGACATTCCGATTCTGGCAAATGCATTCCTTAAAAAGCATAATGCACGCTACGGCAAAGAGGTGTGGATGATTTCGGACAAGGCCTTGCAGAAACTGGAGAATTATGATTATCCGGGCAATGTACGCGAACTGGAGAATATAATAATGTCCGCTGTTTCGATGGCAGGAGACGAGCACGTCCTGTCGGAGCAGGACATCTCAGTGGAAAGCGGATACGGAGGTGATCCGGGGCATATAAACAGATTTGTGTACAGCGGAGGGCGTCTGGCGGATTATCTGGCAGATATTGAGAAAACCGCAATCCGTCAGCACTTGACAACCAATGGGGGGAATGTGTCAAAGACGGCCGAGGAACTGGGGATGCTAAGGCAAAACCTTCAGCATAAAATCAAAAAATACAACCTATAGCAAAAATATTTGCATAATATAGCAAATATTTTTGCTATAGCATCGAATTATTATAAGAAAACAGCAAACAGGGTTTGCATCAAAGTCAAACGATGTTGAAATTCCAACGGATTTAGCATGGGTAACTAAAAGAGGAATGGTTTGGCACAGGACTTGCGTATTTTAAATTGTAATAATAATGTCTCTTAAATATAAAATGTTTTATAAGGAGGAATTTAAAAGATGGAAAACGTAAAGGTTATTATCTGGGGCCTGGGTGCCATGGGCGGCGGAGTTGCAGACATGCTGCTGACTAAGAAAGGTGTCGATATTGCAGGAGTGGCAGGCAGAGGTCCTAAAATCGGAACTTCAATGTATGACTATATCAAGACCGAAAAGGGCGACAGAGAAGACGTGATCATTCAGGATTACCGGGATGTAATCAAGCCGGGAGCTGCTGACATTGTTATTCTTTGCACAGATTCTTTCACGAAGAACGCTTTTCCAAGAATGAAATACATCCTGGAGCAAGGAATCAATTGTATTACTTCAGCCGAAGAAATGGCCTACCCTGCAGCACAGAGCCCTGAACTGGCGGAAGAGCTGGATAAAATTGCCAAGGCTAACGGTGTAACCCTGCTGGGAACCGGCATCAACCCGGGACATATCATGGATCTGCTGGTGCTTGTAATGACAGGCTGCATGACAGATGTGGAGCATATCCTGTCAAGAAGAGTTAACTCACTGTCGCCGTTCGGGCCTGTCGTAATGGAAGAACAGGGTATAGGAATTTCTGTTGAAGAATTCAAGAAAAGAAAGGCTGAAGGAACCATGTCAGGGCATGTTGGATTCGCAGAATCAGTTGGCATGATTGCGGAAGGTCTGGGTCTTGGTGTTGAAAAATTCTCACAGGACATGAATCCGATTACAACAGACGTTGACAGAAAGTCACCTCACGGTTTTGCAGCCGCAGGCTCTTGTGCAGGGGTTGCCATGGAGGCTGATGCCACGCTGTCAAACGGTATGGAAGTAAGAATGGAGCATCCGCAGCAGATTGAGCCGGAGCAGGTTGGTGTGACCACAGGCGACTATGTGATAATAAAGGGAACCCCTGCCATAAACATGCTGAACTCACCGGAAGTTGAAGGGGGACTCGGAACAATTGCCATGTGCGCTAACATGATTCCACAGGTTATCAATGCGGAGCCGGGACTGGTAACAATGATAGACCTGCCGATTCCGAGATGCCTCATGGGAGATGTCCGAAACAGAATCAAGCCTGAAAAGAAAATTGTGAGATAGGAGGAAAAAATGACAAAGAAAGGTGAATGGGTAAGAATCCATAAGATAATTCTTAGGGCTGAAGAAAGGACCGGCAAACTGCCGGCAGACACTCAGGCCTGTCCGCTGGAAATGTGGACGAAGGGATATCTGCTTGCTGACGCTGAAATCGGCGACGAAGTAGAAATCGAATCAGTTAACGGCAGACATGAAACGGGCACACTAATTGAAGTAAATCCTTATTATGAACACGACTACGGTAAGTGTGTACCTGAACTGCTGGCAATAGACAAGCAGGTCAGAGGAATTCTTTACGGAGGTGAGAAATAATGACTAAGTTACCTCAGGATTACGATAGCGTAATGGCAAGAAAAAATGAAGTAATGCACAAGGCTTTGGGAATAGATTACTCCGTATTTGAATCCGGTTCAATGGCCTTTGATTACGAGAGAATGATGAGGGAGACAGGATACTCTCTGGAAGAGATGCAGGAAATTCAGTATGGTGTAAACGTAGGAAACACTCCGGTTCTCGAGCTGAAAAATCTGACAGCACTGGCGAGAACATGTGCACCTGAAGGCAAGGGTGCCAGAATTTTTATCAAGGATGAAGCCTGCAACCCATCAGGAAGCTTTAAGGCAAGAAGAGCAGCTAATGCCGTATACCACGCGAAGAAGCACGGATACAAGGGCGTTATCGCGGCCACATCCGGAAATTACGGTGCTGCAGTTGCTTCGCAGGCAGCAATCGCAGGTCTGGAATGCATCATAGTTCAGGAATGCTACGACTCACGCGGTGTAGGGCAGCCTGAAATTATTGAAAAAGCACGAAAGTGCGAAGCACTCGGTGCAGAAGTTGTGCAGCTGTCGGTAGGTCCGGAATTGTTCTATAAGTTCATTCTGCTTCTGGAAGAGACAGGATACTTCAATGCATCCTTGTATACTCCGTTCGGAATTGCAGGTGTTGAAACTTTAGGGTACGAAATATCAATGCAGTTCAGAGAGAAGTACGGCAGGGACCCTGATGTAATCGTATGTACAAATGCCGGCGGCGGAAACCTGACAGGAACCGCAAGAGGACTGAAAAAGGCAGGAGCAGACAATACGCAGGTGGTTGGTGCATCTATCGACCTGACGGGACTCCACATGGCATCAGATGAAGCCTTTAACAAGAAATCATGTACAACGGGACATACCGGATTCGGTGTTCCTTACGCTGTAGACCCTGACCACAGTGATGTTCCGAGATCTGCTGCAAGGCCTCTCAGATATATGGACAGATATGTAACAATTACACAGGGAGATGTATTCTACATCACGGAATGTCTGGCAACACTGGAAGGTCTCGAGAAGGGTCCTGCGGGTAATACTTCACTGGCGGCAGCCTTTGCACTGTCACAGGAAATGGATCAGAATCAGATGATTGTTGTCCAGGAAACAGAGTATACAGGTGCAGGCAAACATGTACAGCCTCAGCTGGCATTTGCCAAAGAGAACGGAATTGAAGTAAGGTTGGGAGATCCCGCCGACGAAGTACCCGGAAAGAGTGTAATCATTCCGTCACATCCATCGCTGATCAAGGTAACGGATATGGATCTGGACAGGCAGAAGAAATCTCTTATCAGGGGTAATCTCAGAAGATATACTCTTGAACCTACAGAAGAAGATATCAGGTATCTGGCCGAAGAGACAAGAAAGGATGTTGAATGGGTTAGGGCTGCAGTCGAAGAGATTAAAGCCACACTATAAAAAGGAGAGATGTAAGGATGAAAAGAGCAGACGATTTTGAACAGCGGAGAAAGCACATCGCTGATCTGACAGATGAAGAACTTTACAACAGATTCTGGGAATTGACGGCTCAGGTTGTAGACCCACTTATTGAGCTTGGTAAAAAGAACACCACTCCATCAGTTGAAAGAGCTGTTCTGCTTAGAATGGGCGTATCATCACTGGACACACAGAAGGTTGTTGAAGGCTGCATGGACAGAGGCCTCATGGGACACGGAGCCGGCCATGTTGTATATAAGGTAATGAAGGCACACGACCTCTCAGCCAGGGAAGCCGCTGAAAAGCTGGTTGCCGGCGAGTACTGGGACGAAGTAGCAGCGAGTTTTAAGTAGGGAGGTGAAGAGATGTCGGATTTTAAATTAGAACCAAATGAAAAACTAAATATCAGAGAGCTTCTCAAGGATCTGGACAAGTATGAACCAAGGAGGAGAGGCTGGCACTGGAGAGAGCCCGCACCGGGGCTCAGGATGGGACCGTTCGAGTATAAGGATTGTTCCAAACCTCTCAAGAACGGTATAGGACTTCCCCCTTCCAAATATTTTGAAGACATTGACCCTCAGCCCATGCCTGTTATCACTACGGAAATCGCTTCGGGAAGATTCGAAGACGATATAAGAAGAATGCGAATGGGTGCGTGGCACGGTGCGGATCACCTGATGGTTATCAGACACATGGGTCAGTCACACATTGACGGCCTGATGGAAGGCACTCCGCAGGGTATTGGCGGAGTTCCGATTACCCGTAAGCAGGTCAGAGCACAGAGAAAAGCCTGTGACATTATTGAAGATGAAGTTGGCCGCCCAATCAACTATCACTCCTATGTATCAGGCGTAGCAGGTCCCGATGTGGCGGTAATGTTCGCAGAAGAAGGTGTAAACGGTGCACACCAGGACCCTCAGTACAATGTTCTTTACAGAGACATCAATGCGGTAAGATCGTTTGTGGATGCCTGTGAATCAAAGAAGGTTATGCAGTGGGCTGATATGCTTCAGATTGACGGAGCCCACAATGCCAATGCGACAGCCAGAGATGCATGGAAGGTTATGCCGGAACTGATAGTACAGCATGCTATCAACTCGCTCTTTTCCGAAAAGGTCGGCATTAAGCCTGAAAACATTTCATTGTCAACAGTACCTCCTACGGCAACGCCGGGACCATGTGTATATTATGATCTGCCGTATGCGGTTGCGCTCAGAGACATCTGTGACAGGTACAAGATGAGAGCACAGCAGAACACCAAGTACATCTGCTCCTCTGCAAGAGAAGCTACCGTTACTCACGTTCTGAACATGTTCATATCTAAGCTTACAAGTGCCGATATTCAGTCAACAATTACTCCTGACGAGGGAAGAAATGTTCCTTGGCATATCTACAACATTGAAGCATGCGATAACGCCAAGCAGACTCTTATCGGTCTGGACGGTCTCATGGAAATGGTTGAACTAAAGAAAGAGGGTCCTCTGCCCGAAATGGCGAGAGACATCAAGGAGAGAGCGCTTCTGTTCATGGAAGAAATCGTTGAAGTCGGTGGATATTTCAAGGCGGTTGAAGAAGGCTTCTTCGTTGACTCAGGTAAGTACCCTGAAAGAAACGGCGACGGAATCGCACGGAAGTTGGATGGGGGCGTGGGCTACGGATATATCTTTGAAAGAGAGGATGATTATATGGCTCCTGTTACGGCTCATTTCGGTAACAACAATGTTGAACAGTACGGCGGAGATCCCGCGGATCCTGCAGCCCTCATAGGCGGATGTACCTTTGAAGACAGAAGCAAGATTGTATATATCGATGAACTGGATGAGGAAGACAATGTAGAAAGAAGACTTGAAGAGGTTGCCAAGTATCATGATGGCGAAGCCATCATTCCGGAAGTTGAATGGTGTGGAGACGGTGTGATTTTGATGACTATGTGTGTTCCTACACATACCAGAGCCGCTGAAGCGGTTGCACTGGAAATAGGAAACAGGCTGGGTCTGGAAGAACCTGTTGTTATCAGTAAGGAGGTTATGCAGAATGCGGAAGGAACAAGGATTGAAATGAAGGGCAAGGTGCCGTTCGATATCGATCCTTCAACGCTGACAATTCCTGAGCCTCCGCACCACCAGTCGGATGCGGTTCTCTACAAGGAATTTGAAGATCATCCGATGCAGGTTGTCTGCGGGACAGTAGGAAATGACGAGCACTCCGTAGGCTTGAGGGAAATTATAAACATCAAGCATGGCGGAATCGAGAAATGGGGCATAAAAGTGGAATATCTGGGTACTTCCGTTCCTGTGGAAAAGCTTGTTGATGCTGCTGTAGAGCTGAATGCCGATGCGATACTGGCGTCAACAATCATCTCTCACGACAATATTCACTACAAGAATATGAAGCGGATCAATGAGCTGGCTATCGAAAAGGGAATTCGTGACAAAGTTATCATTGCGGCGGGCGGAACTCAGGTAATTCCTGAAGAAGCCCGTGAAACCGGAATCGATGAAGGCTTCGGACGAGATTCACACGGTATCGATGTGGCGACATTCCTGGCTGAAGAAGCCATGAGAAGAAGGGGCGAAGAACCGCCGGCAGTGGAAGCCGACTGATCGAGGTTTCGAAAAAAGATTTCAGGGGTCGGGTCAAAGCCCGGCCCCTGTTAAAAGGATTTTGAATTATGAAAGTAGATGTGCTCGTAGCTGAAATAGGCTCGACAACGACAGTTGTAAATGCATTTAGAAATATAGATACGGAAGAACCGGAATTCTGGGCTCAGGGGCAGGCACCCACATCAGTTCTTGAAGGCGATGTCAGGGTCGGGCTGCAGGGAGCCATCGATGACCTTTGCGCTAAAAAAAGCATAGACAAACTGGAATACGATGAGATGCTTGCGACATCTTCTGCAGCAGGCGGACTCAAGATGACGGTGCATGGACTGGTGTATGATATGACGGCAAGAGCTGCCAAAGAGGCAGCATTGGGTGCCGGAGGAATTATACACTTTATTACCGCGGGACAGCTGAGGAGAACAGATCTTGCCAGAATCAGAGAAATTCAGCCCAATCTTATTCTGATTGCCGGCGGCGTCGATTACGGTGAAAGGGATACGGCAATCAACAATGCCGAAAAGATCAGAAGCCTGGGACTGAACACACCGGTTATCTATGCCGGAAACATAGAGAACCGGGAGGAAATGAAACTCATATTTGATGAGGAGAGCGGTCAGAGACTGTACAATGTGGAAAATGTCTACCCGAAAATTGACGATATGAATGTGGAACCATGCCGCAAAGTCATACAGGATGCCTTTGAAGATCACATCGTCCATGCACCGGGGATGGAACATGTGCGCGACATGGTTAACGGTCCGATTATACCCACGCCCGGAGCGGTCATGGAGTGTGCCAAGCTGCTTTACGACTGCCTGGGGGATGTAGTTGTAATAGATGTAGGCGGAGCGACAACCGATGTTCATGCCGTGGCGGCGGAATCGGATAATGTTGCAAGAATTATGATTGCACCGGAACCAAAGGCGAAAAGGACCGTTGAAGGCGACTTGGGAGTTTATGTGAACCGGATGAAAATTATAGAGTCCATAGGTGAAGAGGAGTTGGGAAAGAAGGCCGCTATGTATGGTATTGACCTGAATAAGACTCTGGAGACATATGCAGCTATTCCCGAAACGGAAGATGAAATCAAGCTGGTGGAAATACTGACGGAAGAAGCCGTGATGAAGGCTGTAGAGCGCCATGCAGGTCAGATAAGATACATATACGGTCCCAGTGGCAGAACGACAGTAGCAGAGGGTAAAGACCTGACACCGGTTAAGTATATAGTAGGAACGGGAGGTGCTCTTACCAGACTTCCTCACAGGGAGGAAATATTGGGAAGAATACACGAATACGACCGGACGGAAACCAGACTTTTTCCTACAATCCACGCTAAAATTGCAGTGGATAACGACTACATAATGGCCTCCCTGGGGGTACTGAGTGTAAAACATCGCGAAGGAGCCATTCGGCTTCTGGAAAAAAGTCTCGGCTTCAGGTTTGAAAAGCCGGAGGAAAGCGAACTCGGCATCAAATCAAAGGGCTTTCAGACGGGAGTGCTTGATGATCTGGCAGAAGAGCTGGCTGAGAAAGATGCCGCCCGGGAAGAAACCATAAAGCACGTTCTCGAGCTTGAAGAGCAAGGACATGACATGTCTGCATACAAGCTGGATTTGGGTCTGATTACCGAAGAAGAATATGAAAAGATTCTTGAAGAAGGCAGACCGAAATGCAATCGCCAGTGTAATGTATGCACTCACAAACACTGCCCGTTCAGGGACAAATAATATGAAACCAAAACAAATAAGACAAAGAGCATGTCCCTTTGTCTTATTTGTTTGTATCGGTTATCATTTTGTAGGAGGTGTTCTTCCGCCATGGAAGCTTTATGAATTAAGCGGTGAGAGCCGATGAAGTTTTGGGGAATGAGAAGAAGTGTTGTGGTGCTCCTCGGCTCTCAACCATTCATAAGCATAAGGTTATACCCCTTCTGCAAGTGTATGATAGCAGTTTAATATGTCATTTCAGAGCGGATTCTGTGAAGAATTCATGAAGGTTTAACGTGCGGGCATCAGTTGAGCCTCTGCTACAGGTGTAACGACAGTCTTCGAAGGAGAAAAGTGCCTGCGGCAATTTTGATGGCGTCACCGGGGAGGAAGGGAACCACACAGGATAACAGAGCTGCAGGAACATTGGTATGTGTGATTATAATAAACCAGATTGTTCCCAGAGTGTAGCAGGAGATCATTGCCAGAATCATGGCAGATACGATGCCCGGAATACTGCGGTTGCGACTGCAGATCAGTCCGACTATAAAGGCTGCAACTATGTATCCTATTATGAAACCGCCGGTTGGGCCCGCGATGACACTGAAGCCGCCCCGAAATCCCGCAAAAACAGGAGCTCCCGCAGCACCAACCAGAGCATAAACCGTCAGGCTGACAGAACCGTATTTAGGCCCCAGAAACCCACCCGCCAAAAAAACCGCTAAGGTTGCCAGATTCATCGGTATGGGGGTAAACCCCAAAGGAATGGAAATCCATGAACAGACGGCGGTAAGCGCAGCGAAAAGAGCGGCTAGAGCCATATATGCGGTTTTGCTGTATTTTTCTTTTGTCATATGACACCTCTAATCACATTCTTACTGAAACCTCACCTGTGGTGAGCGTCTCCTCAATACCATTTTCGTACCTGACTATCAAACCGCCGGCATCATCGATGCCGACAGCAAAGGCTTCAATACCGCCGAGCTCCCCGCTGGGGTCTTGCCGGTAAGTTCCTTTATAAACCGTAACATTCCTACCTACAAGGAAACTGCGTCTGCGATATCCATCAATAAAATTCGTGCCTTTGCCTATACCCTCAACATATTCCAATGTTCGCACTATAACAGATGCGGCCAGCTGAGAAGCTGTACAGTCACTTGAAACGGCACCTGCAGTTTTAAGTAAATCTTCGGGGAACCCCTCGGTGCTGGTATTTATACCGATTCCTATTATCAGATTTTCAATCTGTCCCGTCTCAAAATTTGCGGTGGCCTCTGTCAATATTCCGCAAACCTTTTTCCCGTCAACATATATGTCATTTACCCATTTAATTTCAGCATCCTGCCTGCATACCTCCTCAATAGCCTCTGCCACAGCGGTGGCAGCAGCAACGGTTACCAGTATGGATTTGCTCATATCAAAATCGGGTCTGATGATAATACTGAGATAAATTCCCGCATCAGGTGAAAAGAAGCTTCTTCCCAGCCTGCCCCTGCCTGCGGTCTGTTGGGAAGCCAGCACAACAGTGCCGTGAGTGCGTCCCCCGGGGCAATCCAGCAGCAGCTGCCTGGCTCTCAGGTTTGTGGAGTCAGTTACATCATAAAAAATAATCCTGTTTCCTTCCAATGCCGGCGGCAAGGCCCTTCTGACCCCGTCTTCGCTGAGCCTGAGACCCTCATCGCCTTTTAACAGCCTGTAACCGCGATTGGTTGCTGCTTCAATGCGGTAGCCATCTTCGCGCAAAATCTTTATAGCCTTCCAGACTGCAGCCCTGGAAACCCCCAGCTGCGAGGATAGTTCCTCGCCGGAAAGAAACAAGCCCGTATTGTTTTTTAGTGCTTTTAATACAGAGTCTCTTGTAGACATTCTGAACCTCCATTTATTATGCATGCAAATTGTAAACCTGAAGCCAATAATTGTCAACCTTAAATGCCCTTAAAATCTTTAGGCACACAGCCTTTTAGATGGTATAATGTCTTGAGATGACAGAAGATAATGGTATATATAATTTAAAGAAAGGCATAAATGAAAACAGTTGCAAGGTATTACAAAAAATATATCCCGTTCATATTGCTCACCGTGCTGGCTCTGTTCGGACAGGTATGGTGTGAACTTTCCCTTCCCAGATATATGGCGGATATAATAGACAACGGCATAGTGACAGGCAATATGGAGCATATCAGGAATGTAGGACTGATAATGATCGGAATCGCAGTAATTGCTGTCGCCTGCAGCATCGCAGGCGGTTTTTTTGCCGCTCTTACAGCAGCCGGGGCTGCTCAGGCAATAAGGAAGAATCTTTTTAACAAGGTTATTCGTTTCAGCGCGGCTGAATTAAACAAGTTCAGTATTGCCTCGCTTATAACCAGATCCACCAATGATGTGCAGATAATTCAGCAAACAACTCTTTCGATGATGAGGCTGCTGATGACTGCACCGATTATGGGGGCAGGTGCGGTTATTATGGCACTAAAAACCTCTGCGTCTCTTTCATGGACTCTCGGATTAGCCCTTATTTGCGTAAGCGGGCTGATGATATTTTCTTTCATTGTTATTTTCCCGAGATTTAAGATGATGCAGGGAAAACTGGACAGAATCAACCTTGTAATGAAAGAAAGACTGTCCGGAACTCTTGTGGTACGTGCATTCAGAACGGAGAAGCACGAGGAAAAGCGTTTTGATTTCGCCAACAGAGATCTGACACAATTATATATATTTGTAAATAAGGCTC
Organism: Lentihominibacter sp.; assembly: GCA_050953465.1. Classification (GTDB taxonomy): domain Bacteria; phylum Bacillota; class Clostridia; order Peptostreptococcales; family Anaerovoracaceae; genus Lentihominibacter. The sequence continues at coordinate 851,518 of JBMNMR010000002.1, forward strand.
TTGCCTTTATGATGCCAACGCTGATGCTCATTATGAGCGGAGCAGGAGTACTTATCGTATGGGTGGGTGCTCACATGGTCGATGCCGGAGAATTGCTTATAGGAAATATGCTGGCTTACCTTCAGTATGCCATGCTTGTAATCATGTCATTCATGTTTGTGACTATGATTTTCGTAATGTTTCCGAGAGCTGCAGTATCGGCCAGGCGTATTGGCACGGTGCTGGATGCTGAAATCAGTATTGCCGATTCGGAGGAACCGATTGCAGCAAATGAAAAAAAGGGAGTTATAGAATTCAGAAATGTAAGCTTCAGCTATCCGGGTGCCGTAGAAAAAGCACTGGCAGACATATCTTTCACGGCAGAGCCGGGGAAGATGACGGCTATAGTCGGAGGTACCGGTTCCGGAAAAACGACATTAATTAATTTAATCCCGAGATTCTACGATGTGAGCGAGGGAGAAATTCTCTTTGACGGAGTGGATATAAGAAAAATGGCACAGAATGAATTGAGAAGGAATATAGGGATGATTCCTCAGAAGGGAACCCTGTTCAGTGGAACAATCAGAAGCAATTTGCTTTATGGTAACGAAGATGCCTCTGATGCTGAATTGATTGAAGCGACTGAAATAGCACAGGCTACAGAGTTTATAAGAGAGAAACCCAATGGTTTTGATGAGGAAATAGCACAGGGCGGGGCCAATGTGTCCGGGGGGCAGAAGCAAAGGCTTTGCATCGCACGTGCATTCGTGCGCAGACCGGGGATATACTTATTTGATGACAGTTTCAGTGCTTTGGATTTCGCGACAGAGAAAGCGTTGAGAAAATCATTAAGAACCAGTGTGGGCGAAAGCACTTTTATAGTTGTTGCTCAGAGAATAAACACAATAATTGATGCGGACAGAATAATTGTTCTGGACGACGGACGGATTGTCGGTGACGGTAAACATGAGGAACTCATGGAGAGTTGCGATGTATATCACGAAATTGCTCTGTCACAGCTCAGTGATGAGGAGCTGGCAGCAATAAGTGAAGCAGCACATCGAGAGGAGGAGCAATAATGGCTGAGAAGAGGCGTGAGCCTGAGAAGGGCAGTCATGGCGCTAAAATGATGCCGGGAGAAAAGCCCAAAAATTTCAAGGAAACCATTTTAACTCTGGCCGGATACCTCATACCGTACAAATGGCAGCTTGTCATTGTTGCAGTCGCAGCTCTGGTGAGCACCATATTCAATATTGTCTCCCCGGCTGTTCTCGGGATGGCTACCGATAAAGTTATTCAGGGGTTAACGGGAAGCGGAATCGATTACAGAGCACTGCTTATTATTCTGATGATATTACTGGGGATGTACCTTTTGAGCTGGGGCTTTGGAGTTCTGCAGAACTGGCTCATGTCAGTTGTTTCGCAGAAAGTCATATATACTCTTAGGGATGAGTTTTCGAAGAAGCTGGACCGTCTGCCGCTGAAGTATTTCGACAAGGTGTCGTACGGTGAAGTACAGAGCCGTATGATTAATGATATTGAGACAATTAACCAGACTCTGACGGCCACCATCACACATATGATTACCAGTGTGATCATTATAGTCGGTATTGCGATAATGATGATTAGCATAAGTATCCTAATGGCTGCAGCGGCACTGACTGTAATACCTTTATCCATATTTATTATCAAGATAATGGTAAAAAAATCTCAGGGTCACTTTATGAATCAGCAGAAATATCTGGGACAGGTTAACGGGCATGTGGAAGAGATGTATTCCGGACATGAAATCATTAAGGTATTTAACCGTGAGGAAATTTCAGAGAAAACCTTTAAGGAATACAATGACGGACTATATGAAGCAGCATGGAAGTCCCAGTTCATTTCGGGACTTATGCCTCCGCTCACTCAGCTCGTAGGGAACCTGTCATATGTGATGGTATGCTTTCTTGGTGGCTACCTGGCACTGAAGGGCAAAATATCCATAGGACAGATTCAGGCTTTTATTCAGTATGTCAGATCATTTGATCATCCTATTCATGAGGTAGCCAACATTGTCAATCAGCTGCAATCCACAGCGGCAGCCGCTGAACGAATATTTGAAATACTCGATGAAGAGGAGGAAGAGGGAATAGATGAAGAGCCCGCATTTGCACTTGATGTGAACAAAATAAGGGGCGAAGTGGTATTTGAAAATGTCAGATTCGGCTATAACGATGACGAAATTGTAATTAATAACTTCTCCTTTAAGGCATCAGCCGGCAGGAGAATCGCCATAGTGGGACCTACCGGTGCAGGAAAAACCACGATAGTTAAACTGCTTATGAGATACTATGAGCTGAACGATGGAGTCATATATGTGGATGGTTGCAATATCAGGGATTTGAGCAGAAGTAACCTGAGGGAACTTTTTGGAATGGTTTTGCAGGACACGTGGCTGAACAGCGGAACCATTCGCGAAAATATCAGGTATGGCTGCATGGATGCGACTGATGAGGAGGTGGAGGAAGCGGCAAGAGCTGCCTATGCTGATCATTTTATCAGGACTCTTCCTGATGGCTATGAAATGAAGATTAACGAAGATGCCTCAAACATATCTGCCGGACAGAAGCAGCTCCTGACCATAGCCAGAGCATTCCTGGCAGATGCTCCTATTCTGATTCTTGATGAGGCCACCAGCTCTGTGGATACCAGAACCGAGTACCAGATTCAGCAGGCTATGGACGAACTCATGTGCGACAGAACCAGCTTCATTATAGCTCATCGCCTGTCAACAATAAAAGATGCGGATTGCATTCTCGTAATGGATCATGGAGATATTGTAGAGCAGGGCAGCCATGAAGAACTTCTGGCTCGCGGCGGCTTCTATGCAGAGCTGTATAACAGTCAGTTTGCACATCAATTATAGGCTTTGCACACCAATTCTAGAGAATCAGACTACAAAAGAGTTGCTTTTTCTGTTATAATACTTGATTGGAGAAAAAGGAGACAGAGAATGTTTGGGAAACTGGATTTTATAACAGAAAAGTATGACGAACTGGCTATGAAAGCGGCAGATCCGGAAGTTATCAACAATCAGACCTTATGGCAGAAGCATATAAAGGAAATGAGCGAGATGGAGCCTGTCGTCAGGAAATACACAGAGTACAAAAAGGCAAAACAGGAACTTGCCGATGCCGGAGATCTTCTGGAAGAAGGCGATGAGGAAATGAAAGAGCTGGCAAAGATGGAAATCAGCCGGCTGGAGGAAGACATTGAAACCTTTGAAGAAGAGCTGAGAATCCTTCTGCTGCCCAAAGACCCTAACGACGAGAAGAATGTAATTCTGGAAGTAAGGGCAGGAACAGGCGGCGAGGAGGCGGCTCTTTTTGGTGCGGATCTTTTGAGAATGTATGGCAGATATGCTGAAAGAAACCGCTGGAAGACCGAATTGATGGATATCAATGAGACGGGTATCGGCGGCATCAAGGAAGCCGTAATGATTATCAGGGGCAAGGGTGCCTACTCCAGACTGAAGTTCGAGTCAGGAGCGCATAGAGTTCAGAGAGTTCCGGAAACGGAGTCAAGCGGCAGAGTGCATACATCGGCGGCTACAGTTGCGGTATTGCCGGAGGTTGATGATGTGGAAGTGGATCTGGATCCTAACGATGTGAGAGTTGATGTTTACAGGGCTTCCGGACACGGCGGCCAGTCAGTAAACACTACGGACTCCGCTGTAAGGCTGACCCATGAACCCACCGGCCTCATTGTAACCTGTCAGGATGAAAAGTCGCAGATAAAGAATAAAGAAAAAGCTTTCAAGGTGCTCAAAGCCAGGCTCTATGATCTGGAAATGCAAAAGCAGCAGGATGAAATAGCCGGGCAGAGAAGGAGCCAGGTTGGCTCCGGAGACAGGAGTGAGAGAATCCGGACGTACAACTTTCCTCAGGGAAGGGTGTCCGACCATAGAATAGGCATGACACTTTATAAGCTGGATGCTTTTCTCGATGGTGATATTGATGAAATCGTAGATGGCCTGATTACAAACGATCAGGCAGAGAAGATGAAGAATTTTTAATGACTTACGAACCTGAAAAATATGAAAACAAAGATACTGACAACTGAAAAGAAAGATATAGAAACTGCAGCACGCATAATCAGACGCGGGGGACTTGTGGCATTCCCTACGGAAACAGTATACGGGCTGGGTGCCAATGCTCTTGATGAAGATGCTGTAGCTAAAGTGTATGAAGCAAAAGGCCGGCCAAGCGACAATCCGATGATTGTTCATATCTCCAGAGCAAGCGATATCGGACAGCTGACGAGAATGCTGAGCCCGGAAATCGTTGCACTGATTGACAATTTCTGGCCGGGACCGCTGACCCTGGTATTAAAGAAAAAAGAAGGTGTTCCCGACAGAACCACAGGCGGCCTGGATACAGTTGCGGTGAGGATGCCGGACAGCAAGGCTGCCCTGGAGCTGATAAACGTTTCGGGATGTCCCGTAGCAGCACCCAGTGCCAACCTCTCCGGAAGCCCCAGTCCCACAAGGGCGGACGATGTTATTTCAGACATGGACGGAAGGATAGATGCCATAATCAAAGGAGAGGACTGCAGAGTGGGAATAGAATCAACGGTAGTTGATATGACGGGAGAGGTTCCTGTAATTCTCAGACCGGGTGTAATAACTGCAGATAATATTGAAGCGGCAATCGGAAAGAAAGTCATTTATGATTCGACACTGGCAGCGGAAACATCTGAAGGAGATGAAGACTTTGCTCCTAAATCACCGGGAATGAAGTATAAGCATTATGCACCAAAGGCACAAATGATTGTTGTGGAGGGAAGCCACGAAAAAGTTAAGGCGGAAATCGAGAGATTGAAAGGTCTGAACGAGAGATTGGGAAACAATGTGGGTGTAATTCTCTTCGAGGAGAAGGCGTTTATCGAGGCTGCCCACGATTTTTTTGCCAACTTAAGAGATTTGGACAATGAAGGTGTGGATCTGATTCTTGCAGGAGCCATGAGTGAGACAGATGGTGTGGGGTTCGCCGTAATGAATCGGATGTTCAAGTCTGCCGGATATAATATTGTAAGAGTGTAGGAGGAGAATATGCTGATAGCAATCGCAAGTGATCACGGTGGGTTCGCCCTGAAAGAAAAGATTAAGGCATTTCTCAGAGATCGCAGCGTAAAATTCGTTGACCTGGGAACTGACAGCGAAGATTCCGTAGACTACCCGGTATACGGCAAAGCCTGTGCCGAAGCCGTTGCCGGCGGCAAGGCGGACAGAGGAATAGTTGTATGCGGCACCGGCATAGGAATTTCCATTGCGGCAAATAAGGTAAAAGGCATCAGATGCGGGCTTTGTACCAGTGTTGAGATGGCTGAAATGTCTCGCAGACACAACAATGCAAACATGCTGGCTCTCGGCGGCAGAACCACCGGACCGGATCTGGCTCTTGAGATTGTATCCTCATGGCTGGACACGGAATTTGAAGGCGGCAGGCACGAGCGCCGTACAGAGATGCTTGACGAAATGTGTTAACAACAGCACAATAAGGTGCTGAAGGAAGATATATGCTAAAAGAAAGGCAGGATAGATATGGGAAAAATATATGTATTCGATCATCCGTTAATTCAGCATAAGGTTGCACAGATCAGACAGTCATGTTTGCCAACTAAAGACTTCAGACAGATTGTAAAAGAAATCAGCATGCTGATGACCTATGAGTCAACTCGTGATCTGGCACTTGAAGATGTGGAAATAGAAACGCCGATATGCAAAACAACCGTAAAAATGCTTGCCGGACACGATGTTGCGGTTGTTCCGATTTTAAGAGCGGGTTTAGGCATGGTTGACGGAATCCTGGAAATCATCCCTCAAGCCAAGGTGGGTCATGTGGGACTGTACAGAGATCCTGAAACACACGAACCGCACGAATACTACTGCAAGATGCCTGAGGATCTGCCAAAGAGAAAAATATTTGTTACGGATCCGATGCTGGCGACAGGCGGAAGTGCCGTGGCAGCTATAGATTTCGTTAAGCAGAGGGGCGGGAAAGACATCGTTTTCATGTGCCTTATTGCTGCACCTGAAGGAATAGAAGTTCTTCAGAAGGCACACCCGGATGTGGATATCTATATAGCAGCACAGGATGAACGCCTTAACGAAAACGCATATATCGTACCGGGATTGGGAGATGCAGGCGACAGAATATTTGGAACTAAGTAAACGGAGAAATTGATGAAATGAGATTTGATTTTATTCCTGATAATGTAAGTAAATTTGATAATGTATACGATGTCCTTGAGGAAAGAGGTTTCACCGAACAGACAACAGACGATAAGGGAATTCGTGACTTGCTCGGCAGAGAAAAAGTCAGGTTTTACATAGGGTTCGATCCGACGGCAGACTGTCTGCATGTGGGACACTTCATGCAGGTTATCATCATGATGTACATGCAGAAATACGGACATACGCCTATAGTCCTTATAGGCGGGGGTACGACAATGATCGGCGACCCGTCCGGAAGAACCGACATGAGGCAGATGATGACACAGGAGATTATCAGAGAGAACGGACGTAAGTTTAAGAGCCTGTTTGAACAGTTTCTGGACTTTGATGATGAGTGGAAGTACATCCCAAGCGGCAGTGTCCTGGGAAAAGGCACCACAAACAAAGAGCCGGAAGCGGGAAAGGCCATATGCGTGAATAACGCTGACTGGCTCCTTGATTTCAACTATCTGGAATTCATAAGAGACATCGGGAGCAGATTCAGCGTTAACGCCATGCTGCGTGCAGAATGCTTCAGGCAGAGAATGGAAAAAGGCCTGTCTTTTCTGGAGTTTAACTATATGCTGCTTCAGTCCTATGACTTCTACTGTCTGGCACGTGATATTGACTGCAAAATTCAATTCGGCGGCAATGATCAGTGGTCGAACATTCTGTTTGGTGCCGATCTTTCCAGGAGGATTCTCGGCAAGGACGACTACTATGGAATGACCTTTGCCCTGCTGACAAATTCGGAAGGAAACAAGATGGGCAAAACCCAGAGCGGAGCTCTGTGGCTCAGTCCTGAAAAGACCTCACCTTATGATTTTTATCAGTACTGGAGAAACGTGGATGATGCGGATGTGGAAAAGTGCCTGAGAATGCTGACTTTCCTTCCAATGGATGAGGTTCGAAGGCTGGCATCACTGAAAGATCAGGAGATAAATAAAGCTAAGGAAGTTCTGGCCCTTGAAGTGACCAAACTGGTTCATGGTGAAGAGGAAGCCGTCAGGGCACAGAATGCGGCACGAGCCGCCTTCGGCGGCGGAGCTGTAAGCGGAATGGACAATCTGCCTGTTGTGGAAATTCCGGCTGCGGCACTTAACAGTAAGGACAAGGACGGAAATGAACTGGGAGGTCTGGGTGTGGTTGCCTTTATAAAGGAACTGGGTCTGGTTCCTTCCAATCGCGAAGGCTTCATGACCATAGAACAGGGGGGTCTGAAGATAGACGGAGAGAAGATTTCCGACAAGAAATATCTCATAACCGAAGAGGCGTTTAAGGATGGTAAAATGCTTGTCGAAAAGGGCAAGAAAAAGAAGGTTATCGCAAAGCTGGTTTAGCAAGAATTTTTCTTGACACGAAGGCGGGCAAAGTGTAGAATTGCTTTGTGTTGCGGCTGCGATACAGTTTTTCGTGTGAGCAGGAGAGATCCGGTGCGAGCACGACTTAAAAGTTTATTTTGAGGATGCCGAAACAGTTCCCCGCGGTTTTGCAGGAGAATCCAGTAGGCAGGTTCGAAACAGATGTCAGGAGTTTTCAGGATAATCTCCGGAAGGCATCCCAGTAGAAAGAGAGGAAAAGAAATGAATTCATTCATTGCGAAGCCGGCAGAGGTTGAACGTAAATGGTACGTTGTCGATGCCGAAGGACAGAATCTGGGAAGAATGGCAACACAGATTGCTACAGTTCTCAGGGGCAAGCACAAGCCGACTTACACACCGCATGTTGACTGCGGAGATTACGTAATCGTAATCAATGCCGAAAAGGTTGCGGTAACCGGCAAAAAGCGGAAAGAAAAGATCTACAAGCACTACACGGGTTATCCGGGTGGATTGAGAGAGGTCACATTTGAAAAGCTGATGGAAAAGAACCCGACAGAAGTTGTAAGACATGCTGTTAAGGGAATGATGCCAAAGGGTAAACTCGGCAGACAGATGTACAAGAAGTTAAAGGTTTACGCAGGTCCTGAGCATGGACATCAGGCTCAGAAGCCGGAAGTTATGGATATTTAGGAAGGGAGGAAATTGAACTATGGCAAAGACACAGTATTACGGAACAGGCAGAAGAAAATCTTCAGTTGCTAGAGTAAGATTGCTCCCCGGCAGAGGAAATATCACAGTAAACGGTAAAGCTCTCGACGATTACCTTCCTCTGGAAATCGTTAAGAGAGAGGTGCAGAGACCTTTCGAAATCGCAGGATGCGAAGGCAAGTTTGATGTAATCGCCAAGGTTGAAGGCGGCGGATACACAGGCCAGGCCGGAGCTCTGAGACACGGAATTTCAAGAGCCCTCTGCGAAGCAGACAGAGAAGCGTACAGACCTGCACTTAAGGCAGCCGGATTTCTGAGCAGAGATGCCAGAATGAAGGAAAGAAAGAAGTACGGACTCAAGAAAGCAAGAAGAGCCAGCCAGTTCTCCAAGAGGTGATGGAGTTTCAGAACGACGGATCTATCAAGCAAAAACAGAAAGCCGCACCGGATATTGTCCGGGGCGGCTTTTTAGGTATGACGGGCATGCCGTCAGAAACTATTTCACGATTAAAACGGAAATATCGCTGTGGTTTACAATCTTATTAGAAATGCTGCCCAGGAAAGACCTCGAGAAAACCCCCAGACCTCTGGAACCCATTACAATCAGATCCGCCTGTTCTCTTTCCGCACAGGCAAGTATTTCACTCGCTATGTCACCTTCTAAATACTTAGTCTCGACTCTTTCGGCCATGTTCCCAAAACTTTCCTTGATTTCAAGTAACATTTCTTTCGAACCTTCAATCTCATGTTTTAAGAGTGTACTGCCACAATTCAGGCATGCCCGGTTTGAAGCATATTCATTGGGCGATACCACAGTTACTAAAATAATGTCGGAATCAAATTTCAATGCCAGATCTTTCGCAATACTGCAAGCCCTGTTTGCCTGCTCGGAACCGTCCACAGGTACCAAAATTTTTTTCATTTTTTCACCCCTTTCGACATTCAAATATTTAGCTCTTAATCATACTATCATAATGGCATACTTTATTTATTATATCAAGCAGGAACAATAAAAAACCTCCGGAATGAATCCCGGAGGGGAAACAATATTTTGTTTATTTTAGTAAAGTCGTCTATTTCACGATTAGAACGGAAATATCGCCGCGGTTTGCAACCTTATTCGAAACGCTGCCCAGAAGAGTCTTCGAAAAAGCACCCAGACCTCTGGAACCCATTACAATAAGATCTGCCTGTTCTTCTTTTGCAAAAGCAAGTATTTCGCCGGCTATGTCACCCTGTAAGCACTTAGTCTTAACTTTTTCGCCCAAGTCATTAAAAAAACTTTCCTTGATTTCAAGTAACATTTCTTCCGAACCTTCAATCTCATGGGCCAAGAGTGTATTATCACAATTCAGGCACGCCCGGTTTGCAGCATATTCATAGGTCAGTACTACAGTTACTAAGAAAACGTCGGAATCAAACTTCAGTGCCAAATCTTTCGCAACCTGGCAAGCTCTGTTTGACGGTTCTGAACCGTCCACAGGTACCAAAATCTTTTTCATTTTTCTCACCTCTTTCGAAATTTAAGTATTTAGCATTTAAATTTTCAGCACTTCATCGTACTATCATAATGGCATACTTTACTTATTATATCAAGATAAAAACGAAAAATAGCACTTTTTTGAATGGTAAACTGCTTCGGACAATATCAAGTCAGGTGTGCTGTTATAACATCATTTCCAGTCTTATAGCGTCATTCTCCCCGGAATGACGCTATAAGACTGTTGACATGACATTAAGGTGATTGTAAAATAACCATGAAAAATATTATATAATTTTAAGGTATGCCATGAGAAATATAAACTATGAGAAAGAGAGCAGAAAGTTATTTACACCGGAGATAGTTTCTCTGCTTACAAAACTTCATGAATATAAAGGAAAACAGACCTTATTTATTGAGGCAAAGCCGGATGTTCTGACTCAGCTAACGGAGCTTGCAAAAATTCAGAGTACAGATGCATCCAACAGAATTGAAGGCATATTTACCAGCGATGCGAGATTAAAAAAGATTGTTCAGAACAAGACAATGCCTAGGAACAGAAGCGAAAGAGAGATTGCAGGATATCGGGATGTTCTATCGACCATACATGAAAACTACAGATATTTGCCGGTTAGACCAGCAATAGTTCTTCAGCTGCATCGTGATTTGTATAAGTTCAGAGGATCTTCGGCCGGAGGCAACTTTAAACCAGCAGATAACTATATAAACGAAAAAGATGCCGAAGGCAATGAATCTGTACGATTTGTCCCCATACCGGCATGGGAAACTCCTGGCGCTATTGAAGTAATTTGCGATATGTTTAACAAAGAAGTTGGAAAAGGGAATGTGGATCCTCTGTTGCTGATTCCAATGTTTATCTTGGATTTTTTATGCATTCATCCTTTCTCCGACGGTAATGGCAGGATGAGCAGATTGCTGACTTTACTTTTATTGTATAGGAGTGATTATATAGTCGGCAAGTATGTGAGTATTGAAAAAATCATTAACGATTCAAAGGAAAGTTATTATGAGGCACTCCGGGAAAGTTCTGATAAGTGGTATGAAGAGAAGAATGATTATGCACCTTTTGTTATGCACATTTTGGGAATAATAGCAGCTGCATATAGGGAATTTGAAAGCAGAGTGGTAATGGTGAACTCAAAGAAGCTTTCCAAACCTGAGCAGATAGAAGAAGCTATGAAGAATACCTTAGGGAAGGTTACAAAAAGAGAAATTGAGCAGATGTGTCCTAATGTAAGCCCTACAACAATACAGCGTACGCTGAAGAAATTGCAGGATGAAGGAAAGGTAATAAAGATTGGCGATAGAAAATTTGCTGCATATGTATGGAGCAGGGAGAAATAGAAAATGATTACAGGAGAACTAAAAAACAGAATCGATGGTCTTTGGGATGATTTTGCTGCAGGTGGAATTGTAAACCCCTTAAGTGTAATAGAGCAGATTACATACATGATGTTTATTCGTGATCTGGACGATACGGACAATATTCGTGCAAAGGAAAGCGCTATGCTTGGACTGCCTTATGAAAGTTTATTTGCAGGAGAAGTGGAAGTTTCCGGCAGAATTATTGCGGGCAATCAGCTGAAGTGGTCGGTATTCCGGGACTATCCTGCGGCTAAAATGTATGATGTGGTTCAGGAAATGGTTTTCCCATTCATAAAAAATCTTCACGGGGATAAAAATAGTGCATATTCTAAATACATGGATGATGCAATCTTTATGATTCCTACGCCACTGCTTTTGTCTAAGGTTGTTGATAAACTTGATGAGATTTTTCAGATGATGGCAGACTCCCAAAGTGCCGATATCAGAGGAGATATGTATGAATATCTCCTTTCCAAGATTTCACAATCCGGAAGAAACGGGCAGTTCAGAACGCCAAGAAATGTTATTAAGATGATGGTGGAGCTGATGCAACCCAAGGCAGATGAAGTCATATGTGACCCGGCGTGCGGAACATCCGGCTTTCTTATAGCTGCCGGAGAATATCTAAAAGAGAATCACAAGGAAGAAATATTCTTTAATAAAGTAAATAAAGACCACTACATGAATTATATGTTCCATGGGTATGATACTGACAGAACTATGCTTCGCATAGGAGCTATGAATATGATGACCCATGGTGTGGACAATCCATATATTGAATACAGGGATAGCTTGTCAGACCAGAATCCGGACAAGAATAAGTACTCTCTGATTCTTGCAAATCCACCGTTTAAGGGTAGCCTGGATTATGATATTGTATCCACCGATCTACTCAAATTATGTAAGACAAAGAAGACTGAACTCCTGTTTCTGGCCTTATTTCTCAGGATGATGAAAACAGGGGGTCGATGTGCATGCATAGTCCCCGATGGGGTTTTGTTCGGCTCATCAACAGCACATAAGGCAATCAGAAAGGAAATTGTCGAGGGCAACAGGCTTGAAGCGGTTATATCCATGCCATCCGGTGTGTTCAAACCATATGCGGGGGTATCCACTGCAATATTAATCTTTACAAAGACAGGTGCAGGAGGAACAGATAATGTCTGGTTTTATGATATGCAGAATGACGGCTTCAGCCTGGATGATAAAAGAAGTGCTATATCTGAAAACGATATTCCTGATATTATTGAGCGATTCCACAACCTGGATGGCGAGAAAGACAGAAAGCGAACAGAGAAAAGTTTTCTGGTTCCGAAAGAAGATATTGTAAGCAATGCGTATGATCTATCAATTAACAAGTACAAGGAAGTGGAATACATACCGGTGGAATATCCGCCTACAGAAGAAATTATGGCGGACTTGTATGCCCTTGAGGCGGAAATATCGAAGACTATGGCAGAGCTAAGTGAAATGTTGAAAGTTGAAGTTAAGGAATAAGGAACATGAAAAATCCGAAAAATGAAATTACGCTGCGCTCCAGCGCAGCAGAATACCTTACTTATATTGCTTCTCTCGGTGATGACGAAAGCCGTGTAGAAATACGTTATGAAGATGAAAAAACACATACTATAAACTATCATATAAAGAAAATTTTTGCTGATAGTGAACTTGAGGAGAACTCAGTTATTCGAAATTATCGAATAACTGCTGATGACGGTAAGTCATATAATGCAAAACACTATTCGTTGGAAATGTTCATTGCAGTTGGGTTTAAAGTAAATTGAGATTTGTAGGGATGAGCAGATGATATTTGATGATGTGTTGGAAATAAAAAATGGGCGGAACCAAAAAGCCGTAGAAAATCCCAACGGGAAATATCCGATTTATGGAAGCGGTGGCATAATGGGATATGCAGATGATTATATCTGTGATGCAGATACTGTCGTGATAGGCAGAAAAGGTAACATTAATAATCCCATATATGTAGATGAGCCATTTTGGAATGTTGATACAGCCTTTGGTCTACAAGCGAAAAAGAGTGTGTTAAGTCCTAGATATTTGTATTACTTTTGCAAAAACTATGACTTTGAACGCTTGAATAAAACTGTCACTATACCAAGCCTAACGAAGCATGATCTTTTAAATATTAAAATTGACCTACCGAATTTGGATGAACAGCAGTCAGTAGTAGGTCAATTGTATAGGATTGAAAGGATTATTGGGTTTCGTAATAATGAATTAGAAAAACTGGATTATCTCATCAAAGCCCGATTTGTCGAACTGTTTGGCGATCCAGAAATTAATCCGAAAAGGTGGGAGCAGGTGACTCTTGATGATGTGTGTTCATCAATAATTCGCGGACCATTTGGAAGTGCTCTTAAGAAGGAGTTTTTTGTGGAACCTAGTGGAACTACATACAAGGTTTATGAACAGAAACATGCTATACAGAAGTCGGCTGAAATTGGCACATATTATGTCACAGAAGGAAAATTTCAGGAGCTGAAGCGCTTTGAGTGTGTGGCTGGTGATATTTTAATGAGCTGTTCCGGTACAATGGGAGAGCTATATCAATTACCTAAAGGATGTGAGAAAGGTATTATTAATCAGGCATTATGCAAATTTACCTTAAATGAAAGGATTCTTCCGATCTGCTTTTTAACATACATGAAAGAGACTATTGGAAATCTTGAAACAAAGGGAAGTGGGATTAAGAATATTGCAGCGGTGTCATATGTGAAGCAGATGCCGATTAATTTGCCGCCTATGTCAGTACAAGAAGAGTTTGATGCCTTTTGCAAAAAGGTCGATAAATCAAAAGCTGCAGTACAGGAATCTTTAGATAAGGCACAATTGTTATTTGATAGCTTAATGCAAAAATATTTTGGTTAATTTAATATGGCGTTATGCGAAAGAGAATACTGATAAAACTGAAGGAAGTTTTGATAGACAATCTAAAGGAAGGAACTGTGAATAAAAAAGATAGTTTTAAGAAAAAGAAAGGATTAGAATTTGAGCAATAATAATGTGATGATATATCAGGATGAGAACGGAATTACAAAAGTATCTGTTCTTTTCTCCGATGAAGACATTTGGGTTACACAACAACAACTTGCAGAAATTTATGACACTACACAACAGAACATTAGTCAGCATATAGACAGTATATACAAGGATGGAGAACTTATGCCTGAGGCAACTAACAAGAAATTCTTGTTAGTTCGAAAAGAAGGTACAAGGCAAGTAAAACGGAACATCGATCACTACAATCTGGACTTAATTATAGCTATTGAATACCGTGTACAGTCTCAAGTTGCCACTCGTTTTCGTCGTTGGGCAACAGAACGACTGCATGAGTATATTCAAAAAGGCTTATTCTATCGGTCGCAATAATTTTGGGCTGGATATTATATAAAGAGTTGACAGGTAGAAGCAAAACAAAAATGCTAATTGTAGCCGGTATTATTTTCATTGGTGCCTTAGTCCTAAGATTTTTAATGGCAGAGTATTATATTGAAGCATCACTTAAAAAAATCATTATAGTAATTATGGATACAGGAGAATACACAATTTTAATTATCACCGCTATGTTGATAATTATTAGCCTAGTTCGTTTTGTACATTACAAACAAAGAAGTAAGCTGAATAGGTAACGACGGCAAAACCCAGTTCTTGGAGTCCATTATACCAATAAAACAATAATTTCCGCATAAATCACGCTTTTTACATTGTTTTTACAGAAATGTTCATACAAATATCCGATGCATAACTATTAGTTAAGGCATGTACCTATATAAACAAACGAACTTGCTGGCAACGGGTGGGCTAATTATATTAAGTTGCGGTGTGAAGAGCTTTTTATATGACAGAACAATGCTTCGACATTTTGTACTAATTATGTTTCTGTAAAAAGACCTAAAAAACCATGATTTGTGCAGAAAGTCGGGGAATACTAATGGACAAATTATACCATATGGACCTTACTTCAAAATATTTGCGAATAAAACTCCGGCATAAAGAATAAACATGCAAAGCCATGTTGCAAACAGGTTGAATCATAAGAGGAGAAAGGGTGTAATGACTGTATTTGAAACCGAAAGATTAAAGTTTGATGAAGTCACGACGGAAGAGATTGATGAAATTATCGAAATAGAGTCTCACAAAGAAAATCGTGATTATATTTGGATTGGCACAGCAGAAGACCATGCGGCGGAGATTAATGACCCCAATCATATGCTTCTTTTGTTTCATGATAAGCAAAATGGGGAGACAAAAGGATTTGCATTAATCCGACTAGACTATAAATCTAATATATTTGAATTGAGAAGAATTGCCATTACTGATAAAGGCAAAGGCTATGGAAAAGAATCTATGATTGGTATAATTCGTTATGCCTTTGAAAACACAGAAACCAATAGATTCTGGCTGGATGTCTATCCGGATAACGAAGTAGGGATCAAATTATATGAATCTTTAGGCATGCATCGTGATGGTGTACTGAGACAAAATTATTTAGCGGAAAGAGGATACATGGATCAGATTATCTATTCACTGCTTAGAAATGAGTACGAGAAAGGAGAGTAACCAATGGAAATATCAAAGAAAGACTGGAAACTTTTTCGCGAAAGAATATCCGGATGGCAGGAAGCATATATGCAGAAGTTAACCGAAGAGTACATTGCACTGTTGAGCAAAAATGAAGACGCATCGGAAAAATTCTGGGAGCTGGACAAACGGATCAAAGACGATAGGCGTAAACCGGGTGTGCAATTGAGACTTGATAAGAAAAATGTGGATATAGATCTGGTCAGACTCATACAGGATGAAGCGATTACTTTGGATGATCTTGACGGATTCAGCGAAGAACTTAAGATGAGAGTAAAGACTTTGCTTCAGGGTTTTATGTTGTAATTAAACCACGCATAACATAAAACAAGAACAAAGGTGAACAATATGACAAACTTTGACTTCTTGAAAAAAGAATCTCAGTTTGCCGGCTTTGCAGAAGTAGCGGTTGCAGCTGAGAGAATAATCAATATTGACACAGAAGCCTGCATACTTAATTGCAGGCGTGCCATGGAGTTTGCGGTTAAATGGATGTATTCCGTTGACCGGGCTCTTGTAATGCCATATCAGGACACTTTGGTAAGCCTGATGAATACTGAAGAGTTTCGGGAAATAGTTGACCATGATCTTTGGAGAAGAATGGATTTCATCCGGAAGATGGGGAATAATGCCGCTCATTCCAATAAGAGAATCTCATATGAGCAGGCGGAACTTTGTCTTATAAACCTTCATATTTTTATGGAGTTTGTAGCATATTGTTACGCTGATAATTATCAGGAATCGGTTTTTAATAAGAAATTGCTGAAAGAAAATGCAGAAAAAGAGCCAGTAGAAAGAATCCCGGAAACCGAAGTTGATATTGAAGCTTTGATTGAAGAAAACAAGGCTTTGAAGGAGGAATTAACCGCAAGACGTGAAGTTCAGAAGGAGACTTATGTTCCAAAACCTTTAGAATTATCGGAGTACAAAACCCGAAAGATATATATCGATAGCCTGCTAATGGATGCCGGATGGGTTGAAGGCCAAAACTGGATTAATGAGATTGAACTTCCCGGAATGCCAAATCATTCAGAAGTTGGATTTGCGGACTATGTCCTGTATGGTGATGATGGAAGACCATTGGCGGTCATAGAAGCAAAGAAAACTTGTATTGATGTATCCAAAGGACGACAGCAGGCGAAACTTTATGCGGATATCCTTGAAAAGAAGTATAAGAGGAGACCAATTATTTTTCTCTCAAATGGATTTGAAACAAGGATTATTGACAACCAGTATCCGGAGAGAAAGATTTCATCATTCTACTCAAAAAGGGATATAGAGAAGCTGTTAAATCTCAGAACCATGAGGACTTCTCTAAAGAATATCAATGTGGATAAAAAGATTGCGGGACGGTATTATCAGGAAGCGGCAGTTAAGTCGGTTTGCACAGCTTTTGGTGAAAAAAATCGTAGAAAGGCTCTTCTTGTAATGGCAACAGGGTCCGGAAAGACAAGAACCGTCATAGCTCTCGCTGATGTTCTGCTTCAGCATGGCTGGATTAAAAATATCCTCTTCCTGGCCGATAGAAACTCATTGGTAACGCAGGCAAAACGAAGTTTTGGCAATCTGCTTCCAAATTTATCGGCAACAAATCTCTGCGAAGAGAAGGACAATTACAGTGCTCATTGCGTTTTTTCAACATACCAGACGATGATGAATTGTATAGACACAATCAGCGATGAAGAAGGGAAACTCTTTACCTGCGGGCATTTTGATTTAATAATATGCGATGAAGCACATCGATCTATTTACAATAAATATAAAGATATCTTCAACTATTTCGATGCTCCGCTTGTTGGCCTGACCGCAACGCCAAAGGATGAAATAGATAAGAACACTTATGAGATTTTTCAGCTGGAAAATGGAATTCCTACATATGGGTATGATTTGGCACAAGCGGTGAAGGACGGATATCTGGTTGATTTTCTGTCTGTGGAAACCAGATTCAAGTTCATTGAAGAAGGCATTGTCTATGATGAACTGTCGGATGAAGACAGGGAAACCTATGAAGATACTTTTGCGGATGAGAATGGAGAAATTCCTGAGAGAATTGCCTCTTCAGCATTGAACGAGTGGGTGTTTAACGAAGATACAATCAGGCAGGTTCTCCATATTCTGATGACTGAAGGGCTTCGAATTGATTATGGAGGGAAACTCGGCAAGACAATAATTTTTGCCAAGAATCATAAACACGCAGAAAAAATATTTGAAGTCTTCGGGAAGGAATACCCGAACTTGCCGAACCATGCGAAAGTAATAGATAACTATATGACATATGCGCAAAGTGCTATTGATGAATTCTCTGATCCCGGCAAGCTGCCGCAAATTGCAATATCTGTCGATATGCTGGATACAGGTATTGACATACCGGAAATTTTGAATTTAGTTTTCTTTAAAAAGGTATTAAGTAAGGCAAAATTCTGGCAAATGATAGGGCGTGGCACGAGGCTTTGCGAAGGTCTGATTGACGGTAAGAATAAAGATAAATTCTATATATTTGATTTCTGCGGTAACTTTGAGTTTTTCAGAATGAACAAGGGGAATGCCACGGCTAATCGGATTGCTTTGCAGGGAGCAATATTTGGTCTGAAGTTTGATATGACATATAAACTGCAGGACATTAAATATCAGAGTGAACCATTGAGAAAGTTCAGGGGTGAACTGGTTGACCAGATGGTAGAAAAGGTGCAGGAGCTTAACAGAGATAACTTTGCAGTACGACAGCATATCAAATATGTCGACCAATACTCACAAAACATCAATTACAATCTTTTGTCATATGAGGATACCCTCATGGTTAAAGAAGAAGTGGCCCCTTTGATTCTTCCGGATGATGATGAGGCAAGTGCATTAAAGTTTGATGCCTTGATCTATGGTATGGAATTGGCATACTTGGCCGACAGGAATCATTCAATGGCAAAGAGCGATCTTCTGAAAAAAGTAAAAGGAATTGCCGGTGTTGCAAATATTCCGGAAATTATGGCTCAAAAGGAATTGATTAACAAGATTTTGCACACGGATTATCTTGAAATTGCAGGAATAAATGAATTCGAACATATAAGAGAGAACCTGAGAGGCCTAATGAAATATGTACCGAACCCTGTAGCTCGTTATGATACAAATTTTGACGATGAAATTCTAAGTGCTGAATGGAAAGAATCCGAACTTGAGAACGATGACCTGAAGAATTACAAGGCAAAAGCAGAGTACTATATTCGCCAGAATCAGGATAATCTTGTGATAGGAAAGCTGAAGTCAAACATTCCGCTTACAAAAGCCGATATCCGGCAGCTGGAAAAAATATTATGGAGCGAGGTGGGCACAAAACAGGACTATGAAGCTGAGTATGGACAGAAACCATTGGGAGAGCTTGTCAGGGAAATAGTTGGTATTGATATGAATGCGGCCAAGGCAGCGTTTGCAGATTATCTTAGCGATACGAATCTTGATGAAAGACAAATATACTTTATCAATCAGATTGTTGAGTATATAGTCCATAACGGAGTAATGAAAGATCTTTCGGTTCTTCAAGAATCGCCATTTACGGACAGAGGAAGCGTTGTTGAACTCTTCACTGATATGAGTGTCTGGATGGGTATCAAAGGGGTGATTGATCAGATAAACGCTAATGCGGCGGCGTAATAGTGAATTTTTAGCAAAGCCATCTACTTAACGATTAAAACGGAAACATCGCTGTGGTTCACAACCTTATTTGAAATGCTGCCCAGTAGAGTCCTCGAGAAAACCCCCAGGCCCCTCCCCCTGCCCCTGGAGCCCATTACAATAAGATCCGCCTGTTCTCTTTTTGCACAGGCAAGTATTTCACTCGCTATGTCACCTGTCAGGTACTGAGTCTCGACTTTTTCGCCAAAGTTATCAAAAAAACTTTCCTTGATTTCAAGTAACATTTCTTTTGCACCTTCAAGCTCATGGGGGAAGGTTGTAATACCACAACTTCGGCATACCAGACCTGATACTACATTTATCAAAACAATATTGGAATCGTATTTCAATGCCAAATCTTTCGCAGCCTGGCAAGCCCTTTTTGACTGTTCAGAATCGTCCACAGGTACCAAAATTTTTTTCATTTTTCTAATCCCTTTCAACATTTAAATATTCAGCTCTTAATCATAATATCATAATGGCATACTTTACTAATTATATCAAGATAAAAACCGAATTATTATCAAAACCCATTATTATCAAAAACCCCGCTGAAATTGCAGAATGTACTGCTTTCTCAACGGGGGTTAATGAAGTGAACCATTTTTTATTCGCCGTCACCCGATTCAAATACAACCGTCACCTTCGTGCCCTTTCCGGACTCACTATCCAGTTTGATAGTACCGCCGTGATAGGCTACGGCGTGCTTGACTATAGAAAGTCCCAGGCCTGTACCGCCGGCTTCTTTTGAGTGGCTTTTATCTACACGATAGAATCGCTCAAAAATACGTGCCTGATGTTCATCAGGAATACCGATGCCATCATCTTTTACAGACAGAATAATATTTCCATCTTTGTTTTTCAGGTTAACCGCAACTTTGCCGCCGTCATAGCTGTAGCGGATGGCGTTATCGCAAAGATTATAAATAATCTCGTAGAGGTATCTGCGGACACCGGCCATAACACTGGATTCGCCGTTCAGATTTAATTCAACCTGCTTTTTCGCGGCGGATACCGAAAGCATATCGATAACTTCTTTAGCGACATCGTACAGGTCTACCGATTCCAAAGGAGGCTCAACGCCTTCATCAAGCTGAGAAAGGCGAATAATGTTGTTAATCTGATCTACAAGTCTTGTGGCTTCAGTTCTGATATTACCGATAAATTTCTTTGTGTCTTCCGGTTTAACAAGACCGTTTTCCAGAAGTTCTGCACTTCCGAGTATTGACTGAAGAGGCGTTTTAAGCTCATGGGAAACATTTGCGGTAAATTCCCTGCGATTACGTTCAGCAAAGGCCATCTCGGTAACATCCAGGCAGAGGATGACCACACCCATCATCTTGCCTTCTGATTCAGTACGGCTGATAACAAACTGATACTCGTTACCGTTTCTCTCCTCACGGAAAACACTGCGTTTCCCTGCAAAGGCTTTTTCAACGGCGTTTGTCATGTCTGCACTGCGGTCAACGGTAAGGAAATCGCGGCCGATCGTATCGTCATCCACATCAAACAATTCTTTTGCGGCAGGATTGATGGACAGAACCGTACCGTGTTCATCAAGCAGAACAAGCCCTTCATTCATTGAAGCGGTAATCTGTTCGAATTCATCGGTAGCCTGTTTAAGCTCGTTCATCTGCTCTGTGATTTGCTTGTGTTGTTTATTGATTTTTGTAAGAAACGGTGTGAGTTCCTCATAAGTATCATTTTCAACCGGATTTTCCAGATTAAGCTCTCCAAGAGGTTTTACAATACTCCTGGCCATTCTGTGGGACATGGCAAATGCCACAATAATGGATACTAAAATAACGATAACTATAGCAGGTAACATACTGTAAAGGAGCATTCCTACCGTTAACTGACTTACGGATATACGAAGCACATTGCCGTTCTGGAGTCGAATGGCTTCATAAAAAGTCCGCTCGGTCAGCGTTGAGGAATATCTGGCACTGCTGCCTTTTCCCCACTTAAGAGCTTCTGCAACTTCTTCACGATCAAGGTGATTTTCCATTTCTTTGGCATTCACCTGCGAGTCATATAATACCGTTCCGTTAGCAGCAATTAAGGTATAGCGGAAAATCGATGAATCGAAATCATCGAAATATGCTGCACCTGCCTCATCCACTTTTTCAGCCACAAGGGAAAGCTCCGATTTAAGCTGTGCCACTTGCGTTCTGTTAAAGTAGTCATAAAAAAAGCTGCTTGCGATGAAAAGGCTTGCCACAAGTACAACCATGGCAACCGCAATGATAGAGCGAAAAATTTTCTTTGTCATTTATTATCCTCCATCCTGTAACCGACACCTATTACCGTTTCAATGCGGGAACCCTCCTTGCCAAGCTTCTGCCGGAGGTTTTTGATGTGCATATCCACCGTTCTGGATTCCCCCAGGTAGTCCACTCCCCATACTTCCGAAAGCAGCCTGTCGCGGGAAAATACAATGCCGGGGTTTGTCATAAAGAGCTTCAGTATTTCAAACTCCTTAAGGGTAAGACCTGTTTTCTTACCCTTAACCGTTACGATATGTTCTTTGTCATTGAGCGTGATGTCACCGATAGCAAGAGCTTCTTTCTTTTTGTCAGACTCACAGCGGCGGAGAACCGCCTTTATGCGGGACACCATTTCCATAACACCAAAAGGTTTGACAAGATAATCATCAGCACCCAGATCAAGGCCTTGAATCTTATCCATTTCGGTGCCCTTGGCGGTGGCCATAATTACCGGAATTTTACGCGTTTCGGGATTGCCTCGTATTTCCTTCAGAATATCAACCCCGTCCTTACCTGGCAGCATAATATCAAGTACTATTAAATCCGGTTTTTCTGTCTTCAGAGCTTCGAGCATTGAAATGCCGTCAGCAAAGCCTCTGGCCTCAAAACCGGTCTGTATCAGCGTATAAACTTCGATGTCACGAATCGTATTGTCATCATCTACACACCAGATCATACTATTCTCCCTTTTGGAGACCGGTAACGGAGAATGCCACCCACTCAGCAATATTTACAGCGTGGTCACCTATACGCTCAAAGTATTTTGCTATCATGAGAAGATCCAGCGCATATCCGCCATCATCAGGGTTTGCGGTAATCACTCCGATAAGTTCATCTTTTACACGATCAAAGGCATCATCAACCACGTCATCGTAAGCCATCACCGCTTTGGCAAGTTCCAGATCTTCGTTTACATAGGCGTCAATACTTTCGGTAACCATCTTAATTGTTGCTTCCGCCATAAGGGGAATATCTTTACATTCCTCACCGGTTCTGCCATTGAGAAAAATAATGATTTCTGCAATATCCTCTGCCTGGTCACCGATTCTTTCCATATCGGTAATCATTTTAAGGGCAGCAGAAATCACACGAAGGTCTCTTGCCACCGGCTGCTGCTGAAGCAGGAGTTTCAGGCAGATTGTTTCAATTTCCCGCTCCATCTGGTCGATTTTGTAACCTTGTTCCATGGCCTCACGCGCGGCTTCAATATTGCCCTCAAGCAGAGCACTCGTTGAATGAGCGATAATGCTCTCGCACTCCGCACCCATTTCAATCATCTTTTTATTTAAATGATTAAGCTGTTCATCAAATCTAATCCTCATAAAATCACCCAAACCTTCCTGTAATATAATCCTCGGTTCGCTTATCCTGCGGATACGAGAACAATTTATCTGTTTCGTTAAACTCTATCAAATCTCCAAGAAGGAAGAACGCCGTATTATCTGAAATACGTACTGCCTGCTGCATATTGTGAGTTACTATAACAATAGTATATTTCTCTTTTAATTGTAATGCAAGTTCTTCTATTCGGGTAGTTGAAATAGGATCAAGTGCCGAAGTCGGTTCGTCCATGAGCAAAACCTTAGGCTCAACGGCAAGCGCACGGGCAATACAAAGCCGCTGCTGCTGGCCGCCGGAAAGACCCAGGGCATTTTTTTTAAGTCTGTCCTTTACTTCGTCCCAGATTGCCGCATCGCGAAGTGCTTGTTCCACAATTTCGTCCAGTTTAACTCTGTTTGTGGTTCCATGTGTACGAGGCCCGTAGGCAACATTATCGTAAATGCTCATGGGAAAAGGATTAGGTTTCTGGAACACCATGCCTACGGCACGGCGCAGTTCATTAACATCTACATCTTTATCAAAAATATTTCGGCCGCCATATATTACCTCCCCGGTGATTTTCACAATAGGGATAAGGTCGTTCATTCGGTTCAGGGTTTTGATGAATGTGGATTTACCGCATCCCGAAGGCCCAATCAGTGCCGTGATGCTCTTTTCACGGATGTCAATATTTACATCTTTTAAGGCGTGATTATCTCCATACCAAAGATTTAATTTTTTGGTCGTCATTATTAGACTCATATGTTTCTCCTTTTAGCAAAGTACTTGCCAACCAATGTGGCAGACAGATTAATCAGTAATGTCAGCACCATCAGAATAGCGGCGATGGCAAAGGCAACAGCAAATTCGCCTTCTTCTTTGGCATACACATACAGGGCAACGGTAAGGGTTGCACCGGGACTTGTAAGTCCGGTAATTATACCGTTCAGAGCGTGTGCAAAACCTGCGGTAAAGAGCAGTGCCGCTGACTCACCTATTATTCTTCCTACAGAGAGGATGCATCCTGTGATAATGCCGTCCACGCATCCCGGTAGAACTATTGTGTGAATCACACGCCATTTGCCTGCACCCAGACCAAAGGCGCCCTCGCGGTAGCTTTGCGGTAAACTTTTCAGGCTTTCCTGTGCTGTACGCATCACTGTTGGCAGATTCATAATAACCAGAGTTAAGGCGCCTGCCAGCAGGCTTGTTCCAAAGTTATTGGAAAAGAGGAGCATGCCCACAAGTCCGTATATTATTGACGGAATTCCCGAGAGGGTTTCTGCAGCATATTCGATGGCCGCAACAACCCTTTGGTTTTGTGCGTATTCTGTCAGATAAATCGCCGCACCGACACCGAGAGGGATTACAAAAACAAGCGTAGCAAGTACAATATAAATAGTGTTCAGGATGTCGGGCAAAATGCCGATTCTGTCTTCCAGGTAGCTCGGTTTGGTTGAGAGTAACTCCCAGGTGATATTGGGAATGCCGTTAAAAAAAATATAAACAAGCATGAACAACAGCAGTCCCCCCGTAAGTGCAGTACAGACAACCATTGCACCGCGCATGGTCTTTATATATAATATTCGTCTTCTGTCCATCTTATTTCTCCTTATCTCTCTTCAGGAGGAAATTGAGCGCGGCATTAATCATCATAATAAACATGAACAGCACAAGCGCGATGGAAAACAGGGCGTCTCTCTGTAAGCTGCCGGGACTTGAATAAGCCATTTCGCTTGCAACCGCCGTTGTGAGAAAACGAACGCTTTCAAAGAGTGAAGGCATATTTGCCACATTACCTGCAACCATCATAACAGCCATGGCTTCACCGATAGCTCGTCCGACACCAAGAACAACAGCTGCCGCGATTCCGCTTCTTGCTGCAGGTACGGAAACTTTGAAAAATGTCTCCGTAGGTGTTGCCCCAAGAGCGAGGGAAGCATCTTCATACTCCTCCGGTACGGCATCCAGTGAAGTAATGGACACTTTTATTATATTAGGCAGTATCATTATGGCCAGGACTATGATAGCGGCAAGCAGGCTTGCACCGTCCGGAACATCAAAGATGTCACGAATTGCGGGAACAAGCACAAGCATGCCTACAAGGCCGTAAACAACCGAAGGGATGCCTGCCAGCAGATTAACTGCTCCTTCTACAACGGATCGTACCCTTTTATTTGCAACTTTTGAAAGATAGACTGCGGTAAAAAATCCCACGGGCACTCCAATCAGAATGGCTCCTGCAGTACCGTATATGCTTGTCAGTATAAACGGCAGTATTCCATACTTAGGTTCGGCAGCGGTGGATGCCCACTCTTTGCCGAAAAGAAAATCAATTATACCAATCTCTTTAATGGCAGGTATACCTGAAATGATAAGAAATACTGTAATTAGCAGAACGCAGCCGACGGTGATCAGGCCCAGCAGGAGGAATATGTTTCGTACGATATTCTCTACTAATCTGTTTTTCTTCATAAAATACCTCAAACGTGAATAAGCGGCGGCACTTTGGCCGCCGCTTAATACACATACACTTTCCTTACCTTAGTTGACAGGAACTACACCTGCTTCACTGATGATATCTGCAGCTGCTTCTGAAGTTGCATAATCGAAGAACTGCTGAGCACTTTCGGAGAGATCAGCTTCCTTCACAGTTACGAGAACGAATGGGCGCTGTATAACGTAGGTGCCGTCCTTGATAGTGTCTTCGCTTGGAGCAACACCGTCTACGGTAAGTGTAACCACGGTATCCTGAACAGCTGAGAGAGAAGCGTAGCCGATAGCATCCGGATTGCTTCCAACTGTTGTGATTACATCACCGGTAGAAGTCAGTTCCTGACGATACTTGCAGAGATCCTCCGTCTCGGTAATGGATTCAAAGCCATCTCTTGTGCCGCTGCCTGCTTCACGACCGATCAGTACGATTTCAGCATCATTGCCACCAACATCTTTCCAGTTTGTGATTTCGCCGGTGTAGATTTTCTTGATAGTATCTACATCCAAACCTTCAATTGGATTTTCAGGGTTAACGATGATTGCTATCCCGTCCAGAGCAAGGACTGTGCTTTCAAGCCCAGCTTCCTTCTCCTCATCCTTCAGCTCACGGCTGGAAAGTCCAATGTCACATCTGCCTTCCTGAACGGCCTGGATGCCTGCACCGGATCCGGTAGCATTGTAAGTTACTGTGATGCCGGTATCAGCCTCAAAGGACTCTCCCAATGCACCGATTACCTCGCTCATGGATGTGGAGCCGTCAGTTGCTACAGATTCACCACTAGGCTCCTCGGCATCACCGTTGCCGCCACAGCCGGCAAGCGCCAGGACAAGTAACATTGATACTGTGAGTACACCAATAATTTTCTTCATTTTCTTTCTATGCCTCCTTTTTGACATTTCTTATTGATATATTATTTCTTTCCCATAATACATTTACATTGTAATTACTCCCGGTAAAATCCGTATGCAGGCCAATGTAAAATCCGTGTAAAATCGTCAGTTTCAAACCATTTGACAAAAGAAAACAACAATATTACCATTATGGTAAATAATGGGTTAAGAGATTTTGAAAGGAGATTTTGAAAGGAGATTTTGAATGTATACACAAAAACTACATAACTCTCCTCTGGGGGAAATAACAATCGCTGCGGATGATATGGGCATAGTCGGTCTTTGGCTTCCGGGACAGCCGGCAGCAAAGTTATCGAAAAGGGACGAATCGGACACCCTGCAGGCACTTGAACACTTAAAAGAGGCGTCGGAATGGCTTGACAGATATTTTGCCGGAGAGAAACCCGATCCTGAAACTTTGAAGCTCAATCCTCAGGGAACAGAATTTCAGAGGCAGGTGTGGAGTATACTAATGGAAATACCTTACGGTGAGACGGCTTCTTACGGAGAGATAGCTGATGAAGTGGCAAGAGTCAGAGGCAAGGAACGCATGTCTTCTCGTGCCGTTGGTGCCGCCAACGGGCACAATCCCATATCAATTATTGTACCGTGTCACAGAGTTATAGGCAGCAACAACCATCTCACCGGGTACGGGGGAGGCTTGCCACTGAAAAGATGGCTGCTGGAGCACGAGGGATTGAAGATAGTGAATTACAGGATTGTTGTACCTTAAATGAATTGTTGCACCCTGACTAAAACGACTTAAGTCACCGGGATGACTTAAAACAAGCAAAAGAGACTTAAAACAAGTCTCTTTTTTAAAAAAAGAAAAACATTTGTCGCAATATTTTGATTAAACAAAAAAATCAGAAAGAACAGGAACGTTATATTTCAACGGGTCTGCATACATGAAAATTGAAAAGGATTAGGCTCCCGCATTGTTTGGCACAAGTATTGCTTTTAATACTGTTGAGAAATTATTTTGAGTGCAAAACAAAATCTAAAGAAGAAAGGAGGAGTGAGCAAATGAGCAAAGTAAATGTAAAAGACGTTAAGGAGTTCATTGTCAAATGGAATGAAGACAACACGAAGGAGTTCTATGATACCGAAAGGTTTATCTGGGAAAATCCCGAGCTCCCGATGCAGGAACACAAATCGTCAAAGGCATTGATGGATCTGCTGGAGAAACATGGTTTCACAATCGAAGCAGGTGTGGCAGGAATGCCAACCGCATTTATTGCATCCTATGGTAAAGGCAGACCGGTTATCGGAATAAATTGTGAATATGATGCTCTGCCCGGGCTGTCACAGGATCGGGAGAAGCTGGAAAAGACACCGATTATTCCGGGTGCTCCGGGGCACGGCTGCGGCCATAACCTTCTGGGAACAGCAACCGCCAAGGCAGGAATAGCAATAAAGGAAGCAATGGACAAGTATGGCCTTAAGGGAACAGTGAAACTCTTCGGTTCACCGGCAGAGGAACTGTGCTTGGGCAAACCGTATATGGGAAGAGCCGGCTGCTATGACGATGTGGACGCGTTCCTTGACTGGCATCCATGGAGTTATAACAAAGCAAACTATGATACCTGTCAGGCATACTTCAGCAAGAAATACCACTTCAAGGGAAGAACTTCTCACGGCAATTCACCATGGCATGGCAGAAGTGCTCTGGATGCAGGTCAGTTGATGGGACACGGAATAGATATCCTTAGAGAGCATATCTATCCGGGTAATCCGCCTGATGCGGCAAACACAATCAACTACACCTACACTACAACAGGACCTGAATTCCCAAGCGTAGTACCTGACTACACCACTGTATGGGTAATAGGAAGATTTGAAACGACGGAAGAAATGCTGGATGTTCTGAAGAGAGTTGACAACTGTGCCAAGGCAGGAGCAATAGCAACAGATACAACCGTTGATGAGGAAGTTATTACGGTGACACACCATAAGATTCCTAATAAAACCCTTGCAGAAAAGGTACATGTCAATCTGAAAACAGTAGGTGTACCTGACTTTACTGAAGAGGAGCAGGAGAAGGCAAGAAAGATTCAGGCTGAAATCGGAAATGAACAGCTGGGACTGCCGACAGAACTTGATCCGTTTGAAGGTGGCTTTACGGTGCTTTGTGATACTTCCGAGTACAGCTGGTGTGCGCCTTATGCATCGCCGTGGCTTGCTATGGGTGTAGTCGGTTGCGGGTGGCACCACTGGGGAATTGTAAGATGTGCAGGTGACACCATGGGCAGAAAGAGCATGGACTGCGCAGCCAAGGTAATTTCTATGACGGCTGCAGACATCCTCTGTGATGCAGAGCTTCTTGCCACAGCGCAGGCAGAATGGAAGGAAAGAATGGCCGGAAGAGAGTACGAATGCCTCCTTCCTGAAGGGCAGCAGCCGCCTGTTGATTTGAACAAGGACGTAATGGAAAAGTACAGATAAGTTATATTATTAAAATCACACAATAATGCAATTATATCAATTAAAAGAAAGGAGAATTACTATGGGTTTAACGGTAACAATTTCTTTAATAGTACTGGTGATTCTTGTAATCTGCTTCATCGGTGTTGGCATGTGGTTTAAGCGAGAGGCAACATCGGCTGAAGACTTCCTGCTGGCAGGAAGAGGTGCTCCGTTCTGGCTGCTGGCGACAGCATACCTGGGCGGTTATGTAGGCGGCGCCAGTGTATCCGGATATGTAGGTTACGGATTCAATGGCGGTATCTCACAGATGTGGGCATCGCTGTTTGTAGTAACAGGATGCGTATTCTTTACACTGCTTTTCGCAAGAAGACTGAACTATTTCGGAAGAAAGACAGGTGCGGTTACCATCACAGACTTCATCTGCACCAGGTTCGGTGAGAAGATGAGAGTACCGGCAAGTCTGGTATCGCTGACGAGACCCATCATTCTGACGGGCATGCAGTTCTTGGCAATCTCTACCGCAATGGTTGTAGTGTTTGACACAACTGTAGAGTTTGGCGTAATCATATCTTCACTTATCATTCTGGCATACCTGGTTACGGCAGGTCAGTATTCGGCTCTGATCACTCAGTGGTTTCAGTCGATTCTACAGTCTATCGGTATCACTCTCTTCGCAATAGTTTCATATAAGCTAATCGGAAACCCTACAGAAGTAACAACAGCATTCTACGATGTCCTTCCTGAAGGCTTCACTGACTTCTTTGCTCTGGACACTTCCATATTTACAACCTATGCACTGACACTGGGTGTATTCTATCTGGCTGATCCATGGATGTACATGTGGGCATACGTTGGTAAATCACCTAAGGTATCATCAAACGGTATGCTGGCGGTACTGGCGGGATCATACTATAATGTACTTCCGTTCCTGTCAGGTATGGCAATTGCAGTAGGCGTTGCAGTGGGAACATTGATGATTCCTGAAGGACTGGCAGGTGACAGCCTCTACGCTTGGTTTACAATTGAATTTTCAAACACTTTTGTTGGTGCGGTAATTCTAGTAGGCTTGCTGATGACAATTATTTCATGCGGATCATCTTTCGCAATGAACGGTGTAACGATAATCACCAAGGACATTTATCTGAGGGTTATCAATAAGAATGCGACACCTAAGCAGGCTCTGCGTGCCAGCAGAATATCCGTAGTAGTTGTTGTAATAATCGGTATCATAGCTGCACTGTGGCTGCCGATTCTGGTTCCTCTGTGGGTACTGGCTCAGGCTCTATGCCTGTCCGGCCTCTTTGCCACTACGATGAGTGCATGGTTCTGGAAGCGCTCCACTTCGTCAGGAGCTCTGGCCTCCACCATTGGAGGAGCACTGGCCGCACTTGCTTGGGCAATATATGCCTGGATATCTACAGGCAGTCCCGGCTCATTAATGTTCGGGTTCCATGCAGTGCATATCGGTGTATTTGTTTCAATTCCGCTAATGATTATTGTCAGTCTGGCGACTAAACCTGAATATGAAAAGGCCGAGATAACCAACTGGGTAGTGCTGGGTAAAGAAATGAATGCCAGCGATCTGGTCCCTGAATCAGAGAAGTGTCTCAAGAAGGGCTTCTTCGGATATCTGGGTGCAGAGACCGGAAGCTGGAAGATCTTCTGGGTTCTCGTTGCAGTTGTATTTATAGCTCACTACTTACTGTCATTTGGATTCGCCAATATGACTGTAGGTATAGCGATGTCATGGACTTCACTGATTGTCGGCGGCTTTATGATCTTCATCATGGCTATACTCGGCGGTAAAGACCTTATCGGAATGGTAAAGGCCAGCAAGGAGTCACAGCGATTGCAGGCACAGGACAAATAAACAATTATTCTCACAATAAATATCTTCAATAAATACAATTGCCCGATGAGAATCAGGCAATTGTATTTAAACATTCCGGTATAGTATAATAAATAAAGGAGGGAATGCATTATGATGAAATTTGCATATATAATTAACCTTCCGGGATATACGCCGGACACATACTGCGGAGAATATGCTACGGAAGAAAGCATAACCAGAATTGTCGGAACGGATAACATGGAAATGGCAGTTGAGCATGCCGCCAAGCTGGCAGAGGAAGGTTTCAATCTTTTTAATCTGTGCGGAGACTTTGATGATGAAGTTACAGCCAGAATCAGTCAAGCTGTCGGAGAGGGTATTAAGGTCAGAAATGCAGCCTATTCACCGACAGAGCTGAAAAAAGTCGAGGCGTTGGAAGAGTTCACCAGATACGGAGTAATTGCAGTAGATCCTGTGGTTGAAAAACCGGCAGTGCTGGAAGTGAGCAGCGATGATCTTTACACTAAAATGTGGATAGTGAAGGATCTGGATCAGGCAAAGGTTGCAGCCGGAAAGCTGTCAGAGGAAGAAATGCATGACATAGAACTCTGCAGCTGGTTCACCGAAGAGAGAACGGCTCCTATTATAGAAGCGGTAAACAGCGATAAGATTCCTGTAGGAAGCTGCGGTCTGTAAACTTGAAAGGAGATGCTTATATGTTCAGAGAGATGAGAAGGAGCGACAAGTTAAAAACCTTAGAAGAAAATGTTGAAATCCTCAATACATGCACAAACGGAGTAATCTCAGTAAACGGTGACGGAGGGTATCCGTACGGGGTTCCCGTAAGCTATGTTTATGATAACAACCGAATTATATTTCACTGTGCGCTGACGGGACACAAACTCGACTCAATAAAGAAAGATCCTAAGGTGTCCTTCTGTGTTATCGGAGCCGATGAGATTAATTCAAAGGAATTTACTACATTATATAAAAGCGTAATATGCTTCGGCAAGGCTCGCATAGTTGAAAGTGACCGGGAGAAAGAAGAAATCCTCAAAAAGATTATAACGAAATATTCCGCCGACTTCTATGAAGGGGGCATGGACTACATTAAACAGATGTGGGAAAAGACCGCATGCGTTGTAGTCGATATTGAATATATGACAGGCAAAGGTTTGGCCAAATAAAACATCTGTCCTAAATCAATTCCAGAAATGCATCAATCTCTTCTTCCTTTGTACCCCAGGAAGTCACCAGCCTTATGGCCTGATGCGTCTCGGTTACCGCAGGCCAGGTTTCGAACATAACTTTCTTTGACAGTTCCTTAACCAGCGGTTTCGGGAAGCTTGCAAATACCATATTAGTCTGCGGAGGGATTACGAACTCGTAGCCCTTTGCCCTGATCCCTTCTGCCAGCCTTGCCGCCATCCTGTCTGCATGTGCACCAAGATCCAGATAGAGGTTATCCTTCAGAAGGGTGTTGAACTGGACGCCCATCAGACGTCCCTTGGCCAGAAGAGCACCTCGCTGCTTGATAAGGAAGCGCATGTCTTCCTTCAGGTCGTCGTTGACTATAACCAGAGCTTCGCCGAACATGGCTCCGCACTTGGTTCCGCCGATATAAAATGCGTCCGCAATCCTTGCAAAATCCGGGAAGGTCACATCATTCGCTTCAGCGGAGAGTGCCATAGCGATACGGGCACCGTCAATATACATATACAGCCCGTGTTCATCGCACTTCTCGCGCAGAGCTTCCAACTCGGCTTTCGTATAAATAAGTCCCGTCTCTGTTGAATTGGAAATGTATATCATCTTAGGTAGTACGTAATGCTCGTCTTCATGAAAAATCATAACATCTTCAATGTCTTGGGGAGTAAGCTTACCCAGAGGAGTTTTGACATGGTTGATTTTGTGCCCGGTAGCTTCTATGGCTCCTGTTTCATGTACGCAAATATGACCCGTATCTGCCGATATTACGCTCCAGTGCGGCCTTAAAAGAAATGCCGCAAGTGCACTGAGATTCATTAGTGTTCCGCCCGGCAGAAAATGTACATGAGCGGTCGGGCATTCTACCAGCCTGCGAATGTAATCTGCGGCACTGTAGCAGAATTCGTCCTCACAATAGCCATCAGCCAGCGTCATATTAGTTTCAATCAAAGCCTCCAGAACTTTCGGATGAGCACCGAGGCTGTAGTCATTCTTTAAAAAAATCATATTTAATACCTCCGGAATGTTTCCATTATACATCAACCCTGCATTCACACAATACCCGCAAAAAGAGATTTTGCAAAACCTTCAAAAAATTTCAACCGACGGGGTTGACAACAGAAGATTAACGAGATAAAATCTCAATAAGAGGTAAGTTAAGGGATGAAGAAAGAGCGAAATACCACTCAAAAAGAAATAATCGGCAATACTGTCAGGAGGATGACCACACACCCTACTGCCGAAGAGGTTGTGGCGAAGGTACATGAGGAACATCCCGGTATCGGCAGGGCAACAGTGTATCGTGCATTGAAGAGAATGGTCGACAAGGGGGATCTGAAACAAGTCAGAATTACCGGCGGAGCGGACAGGTTTGATTTCAGAACCGAAGAGCATCATCATTTCAAGTGCAACAGATGCGGTCGCGTGTTTGACCTGGATGCCGAGACCGGCTGCAGCCCGGATCTTTCGGAACTGTTGGGGCAGCTTGGCGATAGTAGTGCAGAAATAACAGGGGTAAACATTTCATTTGAAGGTATATGCAAATGTTGTAAGGAGGAATAAGAATGAAGGAATTAAAAGGAACTAAGACAGAAGCTAATCTGATGGAAGCATTTTCAGGTGAATCACAGGCGAGGAACAAATACACCTATTATGCAAGCCAGGCGAAGAAGGACGGGTACGTACAGATTCAGAAGATCTTTGAAGAGACTGCCAGGAACGAGCAGGAACATGCGAAGGTATGGTTCAAGCTTCTGCAAGGCGGTGAAATTAAGGATACAATGAGCAACCTGGTAGATGCTGCTGCCGGTGAAAACTATGAGTGGACAGAGATGTACGCCAATTTTGCCAAGGATGCCAGAGAAGAAGGGTTTGAAGATATTGCAAAACTCTTTGATGGTGCAGCGGCAGTAGAGAAGGAACACGAGGAGAGATACCTTAAACTTCTGGCAAATATTAAGGAAGGTATCGTTTTCGAAAGAGATCCTGCAGTAGAATGGCACTGTGATAATTGCGGACACATTGAGACCGGTAAGAAAGCACCTGAAGTTTGTCCTGTTTGTAATCACTCACAGGCACACTTCCAGATCAGAGCCAAGAACTACTAATCAGAAGTTAATAAGAGAACAATTACATAGCAGCAACAAAGCAGCTTCTCATGCGGGAAGCTGCTCTGCTTTGCTTTTGTAAGCCAGATTCAAAAGCAGCAGTCCAAATTCCATCATAAGTGCGAAAATCGCATACGCTGTAATATAGCTTCCCGTCAGATCGGCCAGAATGCCTGGCATGTTGGCAAAGAGCATTGCACCGGCCGCGTAAATCATCTGAAGCTTCCGCATAACTTCCGGATAATTGTCGGGGGAAGCGAAATCGCCGGTCCAGACGGGGATGCCTACTGTTGCAACAGGATAACCTATGCCAAGAACAACTGCGGTTGCTATTCCCAGAGGAACACTTTCCGTAAAGGACAGGCAGCAGAGGACATAACCCATGAGCAGGATAGTGCAGAAGAGCATGCTGGACATATATCCACCCAGTTTATCTGCGGCACGTCCGTAAACCACTTTGAATACAGTCGTTACAATACCGGTGACAGTTACAATCAAAGCGATAGTCATCGGTTTGAAGTTTTCGCTCGTAAATAATACAGGAAGGTGGACGAAGCCCGGATTGGCCAGGGCACCCATGGAGATGCTGATTCCGCCTAAAAGAATCCACTGACGGCGTGTGAGAGTGAATGAATTGAGCTTACGGTTTTCTTCAGGATTCTCTGTCTGTCTTTGTGCGTCAAGAGCCTCCTCCTGCCCGTAGGGCTTCAGATTGCAGTCAGAAGGTTTTGCCCGCATAAAGGCAAAAATGATAATGCTGATAACAAAGGCAAAGCATGAAGCAAACAGAAAAGCCGTATCAAGAGTTGTGTTTTCAATTATTGCGGTAAAAATTGATGGGAAAATAATTATTGCGAAGCTGCTGCCTGCACTGCAGATTCCGATTGCCAGACCTCTTCGCTTTATGAACCAGCGGTTCATTATTATGGAAACCGGTATCATTGAGCCCAGACCGTAACTTAAACCCAAAAGCATTGAAGCCAGGCAGAGCATTGGATAACCGTCTGCAAAAAGAAACAGGAGAAAAGCTGCACCGCAAAGAGCGGCTGCTATGAACGTGCCGAGACGATAACCCACAAATTTGTAATAATGTCCTATGAAGAACATGGCAGCGAGGGCAAAGCCGCATCTTAATGTCAGGAAAGAAGAACCCTGAGAATTGGTCAGGTCATACTCCGTAAGCATATAAGGCAGAAATATGGAAAGCCCGTTGGAAACCATGCCCATTGTCACAAAGGTCAGAAGGAAGCCCATGGCGCAAACAATCCAACCGTAGAATAATCTGATTTTCATACCGGTAGTATACCACAATATAATATGAGGTTTTCATTGGATATGATATAATGACCAATGGCAAATAAAAAGAAACTTAAACTAAAGGAAAGAGGTATTTTACAAATGGCAGAAAATTGCACACATGATTGCGGAAGCTGTCCAAGCGCCGGCGGATGCGAGGAATTCGATCCCAAGTCTTTGATTGAGGAAACCAACAGCTTCAACAGCATTAAGAAAGTTATAGCCGTTGTCAGCGGTAAGGGCGGCGTAGGCAAATCTCTTGTTACATCACTTATGGCTGTTAATATGCAGCGCAGAGGACACGAGACTGCGGTTCTGGATGCGGATGTTACCGGACCGTCGGTGCCAAAGTCTTTCGGTATTGAGGCAAAGGCGGAAGCTAATGAAATAGGAATCTTTCCTCTGGCTTCAAAGACCGGTATAAAGACCATGTCTGTCAACAATCTTCTTGAGAATGACACCGATCCGGTTCTCTGGAGAGGTCCGATTATTGCAGGGCTGGTCAAGCAGTTCTGGACCGATGTTCTATGGGGAGAGGTGGACTATATGTTTGTGGACATGCCGCCGGGAACCGGCGATGTGCCGCTGACGGTTTTCCAATCCATACCGGTTGATGGAATAATTGTCGTAACTTCTCCGCAGGATCTGGTGGGGATGGTTGTCTCTAAAGCAATTAAGATGGCTGAAATGATGGACATCCCTGTTCTTGGTATAATCGAGAACTACTCATATTTCAAGTGTCCTGACTGTGGTAAGGAAACACAGATTTTCGGACCGGGCAAGGTTGACGACGTTGCTGCAGAATTCGGTATAGATGTTCTCGGCAAACTGCCTATAGATCCTAAACTGGCGGCGGCAGTTGACCGCGGAATGATTGAACTCTTTGAAGGCGAATGGCTGGATGCGGCCGCTGAAAAGCTTGAAAGTCCGGAATAGGGAGGTTTTGTCGTGGGCGGCAAAAGGAGATATTCAAAGACGGGACTTGTCCTCGTAATGGTCATGGTAGTATGTCTGCTGCTGGTGCTTGCCGTCATTCCGGGAGGAATAGGAGATGACGGCAAGGACAGTGACCTTGACGATAAGAACACTCCGGGGATAAAGACGGTTATAGAGGAAGGCACACCTGTCATGATCTTTGACAAGCGTGAATCCACCAGGAAGCTTATGCAGGCTTTTGATGATGATGAGATAGCTGCGGTTAAGATTATTTACGACCGAAGCGGTTTGAATGATGAGTTCAAAAGCTCCGCCCCGGAAGATATAAGAAAAGTGTACAAGGCCTTAAAAAATGTGGTTGTTGTTGATGAAACCAACCTGAGTGCAAATAACGAAAATTACCGTATAACATTCCTGTTGAATGACGGGACAGCGAGCATATTCGATTTCAAAGGCAGCAATATTTTTTCCTGCGACGGAATCGATTATGAAATCGTTAACGCAGAAGACCTGTGGCAGACATTCAGAGAAGTGATCTTTTAAAATACAAAACCCCATTCGGGGGTTTTGTATTTTATAAAGAGGTCAGATTCGCTTAGTCATCATCTCTGTCATCGTCATCATCGTCGTCATCGTCATCATCATCGTCATATCTGTATTTTTTCTTACTCTTGTCATCGCGCTTATCATCCCGATTACCATCTCTGTCGTCCCAGTCATCGTCGTACTTATCGCCGTACTCATCATCCCTGTCCATTCTGTCTATATCCTTACTCAGAAGTTTACCGGATGTGTCAAAGTCAAACTCATACTCGAAACCATCATATTGAATTTTAATCTCGTAGTAAAGGATGCCGTCGTCATAGTCCTCGTGTGCTTTGACGATATCATCGGCAGTTGCTCCTTCAACCTCTGCCAGAGCCAGTGTCTTAGCCTGCTCTAAAGTGATTTCAGAAGCAGAAGCATCCTCAGGAAACAGAGAACT
Organism: Lentihominibacter sp.; assembly: GCA_050953465.1. Taxonomy (GTDB): domain Bacteria; phylum Bacillota; class Clostridia; order Peptostreptococcales; family Anaerovoracaceae; genus Lentihominibacter. Next base: position 888,677 of record JBMNMR010000002.1, read on the forward strand.
GTTTGAGATACCGTATATTGCAACACCTGCAATAAGAACTGCAACAATTGATACAGTTGCTATGCGGGCAGTTCTGCCCATTTCCTTAAAAAACTTTATCATATGATTACCTCCTCTTTTTGATTATGTCGATCTTTATGACCTGATACTACAAGAGTAATATTAATAGGAGATTAGTCTAAAATTAAAAGTAAATTAAAAACCGATGACATCAGTCATCGATTTCCCATTCAAGTATGTTGCCGTTTGAAGCATCTATTTTAAACTCGTATTCCACACCGTTGTAGTAAATTTCACCCTCATAAGAGATTCGGCCGTCATCATTATCCTTCTCAATGTGAAGCAGATTGCTTCTTGTGGCACCGGGAACTCTGGCAAGTGCAATATTTATTGCTTCATCCATTGAGATGCTTCTCTTCTCCTTTGCTGCACTGTTAGTATTTCCTCCATTTTCGCCACTGTCGCTCTTACCGGATTTTTTGGAATCAGGTGTTTCGACAGTGGTCGCGGCGGTAGTTTCCGTCACAACTTCCTCAATATCCTCATCATCCGGAACATTATCCTCGCAGGCACAGAAAAGCAGCATCGATCCGCACAGAATCGCAGCCATAATAAGTGTCAGTATTCTGTTTTTTGAATCATCGACTCTTTTCATAACGGCAGCCTCACTGTAAACACCGTTCCGTTTTCCGAATTACTTGCTGCGGATACATCACCATCGTGGAGTTCCACAAGAGCTTTTACCATGGACAAACCCAATCCCGAGGAACTTTTCGCAGAGGATCTGTCAACACAATAAAATCTGTCCCAGATTCTGTCCTGTACATCAGCAGGGATTCCCTCTCCATCATCTTTTACGGAGCAACAGGCAAAACCTTCTGCACTCTTTAGTTCCAGGACGATATTATCTCCACCGTGCTTGATGGCATTATCAATAAGATTGAGCAGGATGCGAATAAGGATTCCTTCATCTCCTTTGACGGAGACATCTTTTTCTATATCGGTTAAAATGGTTTTATCGGTAACCAGCCTCTGCTGCTCCACGACACCTTCACAAAGAGTACTCAAATCAATTCTCTCAAACTCAACGGCCAGTCTGCCCGACTCGCTTCTCGCCAGCATCAGGAGACGATTGACCATAGCGGACATTCGCTCTGTTTCTCCGAGAATTGTTTTCAGTGCCTGTTCTGAGAAGTCAGGGTTTTCGATGGCGTACTCACTTTGGGATTTTATCACTGCCAAAGGCGTTCTGAGCTCATGGGACACATCGGAGGTAAACTGTTTTTCCGCCTCAAATGTCCTTTCCAGTTTGTCAAACATTTCGTTGAACGACAAAGCCAGATGCTGTATCTCATCCCCCCGATTGTCTGCAACTTCCACCCTTCGGCTTAAGTCTCCGTCGTCGGTGATATTTTTTACGGTGGAGATGGTTTTGCGAACCGGTGCAAAGGCTTTTCGGGAGATAATAAAGCCACCCGTAACGGCAATGATTATAAGAATCGGCAACACGATAAACAGATATCGTGTAACAACCGAAACCATGCTCTGTTCTATAGGGCTCTTGCCGATACCTCTTATCCACACATCAGTATCGCCGATGGAAATCTGACTGTCATATATATACCAGAGAGTACCCTCGTCATCGCGCATTTTTCGGAGCCGGCCATCCTTAAAGGCGGGAAGGGTGGCCAGTTCGCCCGGTCTCTTGCCTTCAAGAAGGTGCATGGATTCATCATAAATGCTGACATAAACTCCGTCGTCGTAAAAATTGATATTGTTTTCAAATATGAAATCTTCACCCAACCCTTTAATTTCCTCTGCGGCATCATCGACAACATTCATCAGTGTTACCTTGGCAGCACGGGACAAGTTGGTTTTTTCCACATTGAACATAGCGATAAGAAGTCCCATGGCAACTATCAGGAGGAACAATGTGTACCATATGGCGATTTTCGATGTTATTGAAAGTTTCTTCTTCATCGGATAATGTACCCTACGCCCTTAACGGTTTCGATAAGCTTATCTTCCCTGCCTCCGTCAACCTTTTTCCTCAGATGATGGACGTACACATCGATTACATTGGATGCTCCGTCATAGTCGTAGTTCCATATATGATTGGAGAGTTTGTCCCGCGAGAGGACTCTGCCTTTGTTCTGCAGAAGATATTCCAGAATAGAATATTCCTTGGCTGTCAGAGTCAGTGCTTCCTCTCCGCGAAAAACCGTGTGCGATGCTATATCCATTGTCAGATCTCCGGCTCTGATTACATTGTCGGCTATGCCGCTGCCGCGCCTTATCATTGCACGCACTCGTGCCAGGAGTTCGTCAAAATCAAAAGGTTTAACCAGATAGTCGTCCGCACCGGAATCAAGTCCCGCAACTCTGTCGTCCACAGTTCCGAGGGCCGTAAGCAAAAGCACCGGTGTTTTGTCGCCGGCAGCCCGCAGATCCCGAAGAACGCCGATTCCGGTTTTACCCGGCATCATTATGTCCATAATAATGGCATCATAAGTTGCACATCTCAGGAAATCCTCTGCTTCTTCTCCATCGAAACATGAGTCAACACTATAGCCCTCAGATGTCAGCTTGCGTGATATTATTTCATTAAGATCCTTCTGATCTTCAACAACCAGAACTCTCACTCCACAGTACCTCCATGTTTCCTACATTGTAACATTGCTATATTAAAACTACATTAATCCGATAACCCTCTGCACAATCAGCGATACGGCAGCAACAACAAACCAGCAGGAAAGACCGAGCCCGATAGGCCGTATACCGTTGGTCAGAAGCTTCTTTATATTGGTGTTCAGGCCGATTGCCGTCATTGCCATCACTATCATGAATTTGCCGATTTCAACCAGCAGGTGTGATGTGCTGTCCGGAATCGGCAGAAAGGTGTTCAGAATTGCGGTCAGAACGAAGCCGAGCACAAACCATGGAAAAATTTTTATAATACTGAGATTCCCGGTGGAGCCTGACGCGGCAGTATCGGCAGAAGCCTTTGCACGAAGTTTTCTCGTGGTGTACACCGCAAGCACAAGGGTAATCGGCACTATCATCAGGGTCCTTGTGAGTTTGACAATGGTTGCGAAACCCAGGGCGGTATTGTTGCCTGCAGCACTGCTCCATGCAGCCCCGGCCGCAACTACCGATGAGGTGTCGTTAATAGCCGTTCCCGCCCACATACCGAAGCCGAAATCGGAGAGCCCGATCAGATGGCCCAGAGGAGGGAAAATAAAAACAGCCATCACATTGAACAGAAAGATGGTGGATATTGCATGTGCCACCTCTTGGTCTTTTGCCCCTATGACCGGAGCTGTTGCCGCAATGGCGGACCCTCCGCAGATGGATGTACCGACACCTATGAGAACCGTTGTGCTGCTGTCAAGTTTCATGGCTTTGCCCACAAGGTAAGCTGTAATGAAGGAAGAAGTAAGAGTAAACACCATAACCGCAAGGGACTGTCCGCCGACCTTGAAAATATTAAACAGATTCATTTCGAATCCGAGAAGAATAATGGACAGCTGCAAAATATATTTTGACGTAAATTTGATTCCCTGCTCAAGCTTTTCCGGTCTCTTCGCAAATGCCAGCAGCATTCCTATGATAATGCCGAAAACCGGTCCGCCGATAACCGGAACCAGCTTGCCCAGTGCCCAGGCCGGAAAAGCAATGGCTGTAACCACCAGGAGACCGGGAATGGTCATTTTGTTTATGTAATCTTTCATGTTGCTCTTTATCACCTTTTTCTTCGACTTTTAACCTGATTATTATACAATATGTGTTGACTTTTGCAAAACAAAGATGTACAGTTAGGACATATAAAACCGATGAGGCGGAAGTAACGGCAGGATACGACCCTACAGAGAACTTGCGATGGTGAGAGGCGAGTGGGAAACGGATTGTCAAATGGACCGCTGAGGGTACAGTCAAATGCGGTGACCCGGAAGTTGCACAGCGAAATGATAGCAATGCGAAAACAGCGCTGTGTGACGAGCGTGCTGACAGGCGAAAGGGAGCCCGCAGAGTATTCTGTAACGTGCAGGCATACGTCAGTTGCCGGGGATATGATGGTATCCTGCAAAGGGCATGAGAATAAACTCGTGAAGCAAGGTGGCACCGCGGATATGAAGTATTCGTCCTTGACAGTAATTATTGTTTCTGTCAGGGATTTTTATTTGCGCACGTGCCGACAGCCGGCAGAGACGCGCACATACTTCAGGAGGTAACAGATATGAAGTACAATGGAATCGATTTTAACACCTATTTCAAGAACTATCCGGATCACGAGGGTTTTTTCGGCAGGTATGGTGGTGCGTACCTTGACGAAAATCTGAAAGCGGCTATGGATGAAATCACAGACGCATATTATACGATATGCAAATCCACCAGATTCATTTCAGAGCTGAGAGCCATAAGGAGAGACTTTCAGGGAAGACCGACACCAATATCCCATCTGGAGAAACTATCCGGAAAGATCGGACTCGTGCAGCTTTATGCCAAGAGGGAAGATCTGAACCACACAGGAGCGCACAAGCTCAATCACTGCATGGGTGAAGGTCTGCTTGCCAAGTATATGGGCAAGAAAAAGGTCATAGCAGAAACGGGAGCCGGGCAGCATGGTGTGGCACTGGCAACGGCGGCGGCATATTTCGGGTTGGAATGCGACATTTACATGGGTGCTGTGGACATAAAGAAGCAGGCTCCGAATGTAGCCAGAATGAAGATTCTGGGCGCTAACGTAGTGGAGGTCACACATGGTCTGGCGACGCTGAAAGAGGCTGTAGACGGGGCTTTTGAGGCCTACTGCAGAGAATACAAAGATGCCATATACTGTATAGGTTCGGTAGTGGGACCGCACCCTTTCCCTCTGATGGTAAGGGACTTCCAGCAGGTGGTGGGAATCGAAGCGAGAGACCAGTTTTTATCCATGACCGGCGAAATGCCTGATGCAGTAGTTGCCAGTGTAGGCGGCGGATCCAATGCCATGGGAATGTTCTCCGGTTTCCTGAATGAACCGGTGGACATCTACGGAGTGGAACCTCTGGGAAGAGGGAAAGCCATGGGAGACCATGCAGCCAGCATGACCTATGGGGAAGAAGGAATAATGCACGGTTTCAACAGTATTATGTTAAAGGATGAGAATGGCGGGCCGGCGCCGGTTTATTCCTGCGCAAGCGGACTGGACTATCCGTCTACCGGACCGGAGCACGCTTTCCTTAACGAAATCGGCAGGGTCAAATATGATGCAATCAGCGATGAAGAAGCTGTCGATGCGTTCTTTGAACTTTCCAGACTGGAAGGAATTATTCCGGCGATGGAATCCGCTCATGCGGTAGCTTACGCCATGAAACTGGCAAAGCAGATGAGAACAGGTTCAATCCTCATCAATCTATCCGGCAGAGGGGATAAGGATATGGACTATGTAATAGAAAATTTCGGAATGAGATAGAAACATAAACAGGTGAGATGAGTATGCTTCCTGAACATGGCAAATCATTAAGAAAACAGGCGAACAGTATTGGCATCGGACTGCTCTTTTATGTTGGACTTTCCTATGCAATCATGGAGGCAACATTGCACATGCCGGACTGCATCGCGCACAATGACGGTGTTGCCTGCCTTATGGCATACGGATTTTCCGGGGTGGCACTGTATTTCTATGCACGTCATTTCGGAGAACCTGCTGCAGAAGGGGAGGCGGCAAAGATTTGCAAAGCCGGCGTTCATATGACTCTGCTTGCCTTTCTGGGAATTGCCTGTGTGATTCAGGCCATACAGGTTATGAGCTACGGGCTTGATTACCTCCTGGAACTTCTGGTAAACCCCTTTGGCTTCACCGCTGAAGACAGTGCGGAAGAAGCGGCGGAATCGGGCGATGGGATCGCCATGTTCATATATACCGGTATCGGGGCTCCGGTAATTGAGGAGCTCATATACCGCGGCTATGTATTGCGCAGACTTCAGCGCTATGGAAATCTGTTTGCAATCATGGTTTCGGCTGCAGCCTTCGGTTTGATGCACGAAAATATACCCCAGGCGATGTTTGCCTTTATGATAGGCATCACCCTGGGGTATGTAGCGGTTGTATATTCGGTTAAATGGGCCATAGTATTCCATATTCTGAACAACCTGGTTATGGGCGACCTGCTGTACCGCATAACAGATGTACTGGACACTGAAACCCAAAACATCATACTTAACAGCTTGGATGTCGTGGGGTGTATCGGTGCAATTATCGCCCTTGCAGTGGGTCGCCGGGCAATAGCGTCCTTTATAAGAAAGGGGCACGCTTGTGAGGGCGTATATCGCAACATGCTTCCGGCTTTCTGGCTCATGCTGTTTCTCGTAATAGAACTGGCTGTAGGGATATCGAAAATTACCCCGCTGTAGAAACTACAGCTCCAGCTTGTTTTCTTCGGCGAATCTCAGAACTTTTGAAGAAGAATTTTTAAGGAAGTCGGTTTTTCGAACGATAACCTTTCGTATTCGTCTGTAGAAAGGCGCCTCATCATTTATCTTGTCAACTTCCTCCCAAACCAGCTTCTTAACATCAGCCTCGGTGTACTCTGAACCCAGTATTTCGGCGACAGCATCATCATCAAGGCGAACGGAGGCCACTATGGTAATATCCTTCTCCGCATCATTGTCACGGCTGAACACCATGCTTTCCTGAACGAACGGAATCAGCGAAAGCTGATGCTCCAGTTCCTCCGGATAAACATTCTTACCGTTTTTGGTTATGATTACATTCTTTTTTCTACCGGACAGGTGGGCATAGCCGTCCTTATCGATGTAACCCAGATCTCCGGTGTGCAGCCATCCTTCTTCATCTATAACGGCAGCTGTTTCCTCCGGCATATTGTAGTAGCCCAGCATCACATGGTCTCCGCGAATGCAAAGCTCCCCGATACCCTCTTCGTTGGCATCTATAATTTTAAATTCCGTTCCCGGGAAATTTATTCCTATGGCATCTGACTTAGGTGCATTCTCCGGATTCAGTGCGCCCATGGGAGAACATTCCGTAAGGCCGTAACCCTGTACCGCATTGATGCCGAAGGCTCTGAAATCTTCCAGAATTCCGGGATCTATAGCGGCACCGCCGCTTATCATTATGCGCATTCTGCCGCCAAAAACGTCTGTGATTTTCTTAAAGAAAACTTTTCCGAGATCCAGACGAACCTTCTTAGTCAGGCGATTGGTCTTCATTACCCGGCGAATCAGCTTCTCTTTACCCTGCTTCCTTATGTTCTTCCATATAGAGCTGTGCAGCTTTTCGTAGAGAAGCGGCACTGCCAGAATAATGGAAGGTCTGGCATCCTTGAGATCCGTTGTGATGTGCTTCAGTCCGCGGCAGTAGGCGATAGAGGCGCCCATGTAGAGCGGGATAAGGAAGCCGCAGGTGCATTCGTAAGTGTGATGCAAAGGCAGAACAGAGAAAAACACATCATCCGTCTCCACTTTGAAAAGTGATGGAGCCAGCATCAGCTCGATAGCTATATTTTTATGGCAGAGCATAACTCCCTTTGATTTGCCGGTAGTTCCGGAAGTAAAGAGCAGGATGCTCATAGCTTCGTAATCTATTTCAGCGTCAATGAAAGAGCGGTCCCCGCCGGCAACCAGCAGTCGACCCTCATCCACCATAGCCCACAGGGATTCCACACCTCCGGACTCACCGTTGAAGCTTACCAGCAATTCCAGATTCGTTTCACCACTGTCCCTGATGCTTCGGAAGGTGGCTTCATGCCCGGGGGCAAAGAGAACGCAGTTGATATCCGCAGCAATTACCTGTGCCTTCAGTTCGGCCTCGCTAAGCTCTTTATCCAGAGGCACCACAATACCGGTACCGCATACAACCGCCAGGTATGACAATGCCCATTCGTAGCTGTTGGCTCCGATTACGGCAATTCTCCTGTCCTTCATGCCGCGGCTTATGAGTGCGGTCCCCAGACCCTCCGCTGCGGAATGAGCCTGTCTGTATGTATATGCGGTAAATTCCTCGGAACTGCCCTCCTTCTGCCGAAACGCCACCAGGTCACCGAAAAGTTCCGCACTGGTATCGAACATGTGCTTGATGTCGGTTACAGGGCGCAAGTCCTTGCATATTACCGCCGGACGCTTATCTGTTTTTATATTCGCTATGACGCTTTCGGCCCATAGCATCTTTTCACTTAATGACCTAGATTCTACGTCAGTACTTCAAAAAGCATAATCAAAGCCTTGATAAATATGCGTTCCTTCGAAATTCAGCTTTCACCCATTGGGTGAAAGAAAAGTGCTCAAAAATATGTTAAATTATCAGCTTTTATGACTCGATCTATGGTAAAATAATAGTAAGAAAAGTAGTAAAAAGGGGTTCTAATTATGATTAATAAAATTGATTTCAAAGCTAAGAATCTAACATCAAATGCAGGTCTTTTTCTGCTCCTTGAGAATGCAAAAAGCAATGGGATTTTTGATTTTATTGAAAATGACCTCGTATTTGATAATGACTCAACAAATAAAATCAAGATGAATCATATAAAGACCATGCTCTGCGGTCACTTCATTGGCATTGATAAGTTAGAACGTCTAAAGCTACTTCAAAATGATCCCCTCGTCAACGAGTTTGATATTTCCGTAAAAGAACCTGAAACAGTGTCACGGTTTCTAGGAAACTTCAACTTCAAGACAACCCAAATGTTTAGAGACATTAATTTTAAAGTCTTTAAAAAACTGCTCACTAAAAGTAAATTGACATCCATTACGATTGATATTGATAGTAGTGTAATTAACGTAGAAGGTCATCAAGAAGGTGCGTCAAAAGGATATAATCCTAAGAAACTGGGAAACCGATGCTACAATATCCAATTTGCATTTTGCGACGAATTAAAAGCATATGTTACCGGATTTGTAAGAAGTGGCAATACTTACACTGCAAACGGTGCTGCGGAAATGATCAAAGAAATTGTTGCTAACATCAAATCAGACGATTTAGAAATTTTATTTCGAATGGATAGTGGCTACTTTGATGAAAAAATTATCGAAACGATAGAATCTCTTGGATGCAAATATTTAATTAAAGCCAAAAGTTATTCTACACTCACCTCACAAGCAACGAATTCATCAATTGTATTCGTTAAAGGAGAAGAAGGTAGAGAAACTACAGAACTGTATACAAAATTAGTTAAATGGGAAAAAGACAGAAGATTTGTCGTATCTCGCGTACTGAAACCAGAAAAAGAAAGAGCACAATTATCACTTTTAGAAGGTTCCGAATACGACTACTTTTTCTTTGTAACAAATACTACCTTGCTTTCTGAAAAAGTAGTTATATACTATGAAAAGCGTGGTAATGCTGAAAACTATATCAAAGAAGCCAAATACGACATGGCGGTGGGTCATCTCTTGCTAAAGTCATTTTGGGCGAATGAAGCCGTGTTTCAAATGATGATGCTTTCATATAACCTATTTTTGTTGTTCAAGTTTGATTCCTTGGACTCTTCAGAATACAGACAGCAAATAAAGACCTTTCGTTTGAAGTATGTATTTCTTGCAGCAAAAATAATCAAAACCGCAAGATATGTAATCATGAAGTTGTCGGAAAACTATCCGTACAAGGGAGTGTATGAAAAATGTCTGGTATAATAAGAATATCATCAATAAAATTGAGTGTTGCTCTGTGGATAACTTGCAGAGTTTATTAAGTATCATTGCAGCAAAGATGAAATCAATGATTTATCAAAAATGATTGAAAGGTGGTTGTAAATAATGTTACAATGTGTGAGAAGCAGTCTAAATTCTTCGTGAAATAGTGATTTTTGAAGCTAATAAAAAACACACGTGGAATTTAGGAATGACATAATTCCTCCTGTTAATTTTTAAACTCACATGCGGCGAGTATATATGGGAAATCTAAATTGAAACGAAACAAAGAAAATATTATACTAATATGGGAAGGGGAGGAGGATGAATCCGGATGATAGATATTCTTGTAGTAGATGACGACATGAATACGCGGCGTCTCTTTGAAGCGATCCTCATAGAGGCGGGTTATGTTGTGCATACCGCAAAAGGAGCCGATGAGGCTCTCGGTATTATGGAAAACCGGCATATAGATCTGGTGCTTACCGATGTAATGATGCCCACCATGGACGGCTATGAGTTTACGGAGGTTTTGCGCGAAAGCGATGCAGGCTTGCCTATCCTTATGGTGTCCGCCAAGCAGCTCCCGGAGGATAAGTACAAAGGTTTTATAGTCGGGGTTGACGATTACATTACCAAGCCGGTAGATGAGGGAGAAATGCTGCTGAGAATAAGGGCTCTGCTTCGCAGAGCGAAGATTGCAACGGACAGAAAAATAGTCATTGGGGAGGCGACTCTTGACTACGATGCATTTACGGTAACCCGCAGGGGAGAAACTCAGGAGCTGCCACAGAAGGAATTCCTGCTTCTGTATAAGCTGCTCTCCTATCCGGGAAAAATCTTTACACGAATCCAGCTCATGGATGAAATCTGGGGGAACGACAGTGAGACAGGCTGGGAAACCATTACGGTTCACATAGGAAGACTGCGGAAACGATTTGAAGGCTGGGATGAATTCAGTATAGAATCTGTCCGCGGACTGGGATACAAGGCGGTGAAACAGGATGACGCGTAAGGAAAAAATATATCTGACATTGCTGGTATCGCTGGTACTTTTTTGCGCCACGCTTATCACAGTAGCTCTCACGGCCGGTGCTATGGCTTTGCTGGTAGGAGTGATCTGGGACGGCTCCGCCGGTACTGTGACACCAACCAAGATTATCGCTATAATGGCGCTAATGAGCATTGTTTCCGGACTGCTGGTTTCCTTTGGAATAAGTAAAGTTCCAATGTACCCCATGAGAAAGGTAATAACGCATCTTGACCGACTGGCATCAGGAGACTACAAATCCGAGTTTGAATTCGGTTGGCCTCTGAACAAACACCCGGCATTTGTAAGCCTGAGCAACAGCCTGAACAAACTTGCGGAAGAACTGGACAGTAACGAAATGCTGAGAAGTGACTTCATAAATAACTTTTCCCATGAGTTCAAGACGCCTATAGTTTCAATCAGGGGATTTGCACGACTGCTTCAGGGAGGTAACCTGACAGATGCCAGTATGCAGGAATATATTGATGTGATAGAAATGGAATCGGCACGCCTGGCAAATCTGGCAACCAATGTCATGAACATGACCCGGGTGGAGAATATGGCCATTCTTAAAGATGTAAGTAACTTCAATCTTTCGGAACAGATAAGAAGCTGCATACTGCTCTTTGAAAATCAATGGGAAGAAAAGAACATAAATATGGACGTGGATTTCAGCGAACATGAAATCAGAGCCAACATGGACCTGTTGAGGGAAGTCTGGATTAACCTTATAGACAATTCGATGAAGTTCTCTCCTGCAGGCGGAACAATCAGCTTCAGAATTAAAAACTATTCGCTGCCGGACAGAGAACATGACAAGGGAATGCTTGCAGTCACCATAAGCAACAACGGACCGGCTATCCCGGAAGATATTATGGCAAAAATATTCAACAAATTTTACCAGTCGGATGAGTCTCATGCTTCAGAGGGGCACGGCATAGGACTGCCGATTGTCAGGCGCATTGCGGAACTTCATTATGGAAGGGTCATCGTAAAAAGCACAGAGGAAGTTACAAAGTTTACCGTAATACTGCCTGCGTGACGTAGGAGGACCGATGAGCAACAGAGTAATAAATCCCAATGAAATACTGATACCGCAAAAGTACCTGGGTATGGGGCTTTATGTGGGTGTAATTATAACTATGATGACAGTCCAGTGGATGGCACTGGACATGTATCTGCCGGCGCTGCCGGTTCTGAAAACGGAATTCGGAACTACGGAGGCGCTTCTTAATGTGAGCCTGAACAGTGAACTGGTAATGTGCGCGATCGGCACTCTTATCGGGGGAACGCTGAGCGACAAGTACGGAAGAAATCCGATCATGATAATCGGTTTAATTGTTGCTGCGGTTTCGCTGCTGGCGGCAGCCTTCGCCAATGGTGTAATGCTTCTTATCGTGGGCAGGGGTATGTGCGGACTGGGCGGAGGCTTCGCATTAACCGTTGCGGCTGCGATTATCAGAGACAGCTTTAAAGGCAGAACCTTCAGGAATATCACGGCGATAACACAGGCGGCTGCCGTTGTAGGACCTATTTTTGCACCTGCGATTGGTGCTTTCCTGATAGAGTTCCTTTCCTGGAGGTGGATTTTTATTTTGCTTGGCGGGGCCACAGCCATCACGCTGATTCCGTTTCTGTTTGCAACGGAAACCTGGCCTAAAGCAAGACGCCGGGTCACTGATGTATGGCAGGCAACGGTTCAGTCCTTTGAGCTGGTTCGAAACATAGACTATATTATCTTCGTAATATATATAATGATTCTTACCATTCCCATGTGGGCTTATCTGGCGGTATGTGCGTATATTTACTACGAGGATTTCGGCGTATCGAATATCCAGTACAGCATTCTGTACGCTTCTGCCACAGTAGCCGCATTTGTTGCCCCTTTCATTTATATATGGCTGTCGCGCAAAACCTCCGACAGGCATACGCTGGAAATTGTTATGGGAATGATGGCGCTGTCGGTTATTCTGCTTGCCCTGGTAGGGGCACGAGGACCTGTTTTCTTCCTTATCTCCATTGTCCCGATTGTAATGATTGAAGCGATGGCTCGCTCTATGTGCATGGTTGTGGTTCTGGAGGAATATCCGGAAGAAGCCGGATCTGCCAGTTCGGTTACGGGGTTCGCCCTTCTTATAGTAGGTGCCGCAGGCACCAGCATAGCTACGCTTCAGTGGTCGTCACTGATGTTCGGCCTCACTGTGATTACTGCAGGCAGCCTTATTATTACCCTGGCTCTGTGGATTGTAATTGTAAAAAAGAAAATTTATAATATTTGTTAGCACTCTATATTGACGAGTGCTAACAAGTGTGATATACTTGCATCATCAAAGGGAACATCATGGATAATATAAAAAATAGAAGGAGGTATTTCAATATGATGATGCCAAGAGTATACAGGAGAAGTTTGTTTGATGATTTGTTTGAAGATTTTGGTTCGGGATTTTTCTCCGGCCCGGGCAGAAGACCGGCCAGGCTTACTTCAGGGTCGCAGGCAGTGCAGCCTGCAAGCGGCAGACAGTCTTTGATGAAAACCGATATTGTTGAACTGGATGATGCATTTCAGCTGGAAATTGATATGCCGGGATGGAGCAAGGACGATGTGAAGGCACAGGTAAAAGACGGCTACCTTGTCATCAGAGCGGAGAAGGAATCCGAAAGTGAAGAAAAGGACGAGGCCGGCAAGTGTATCAGAAGAGAAAGATATTCGGGATCAATGGCCAGGAGCTTCTTCATCGGTGAAGGAATCAGCGAAGAGGATATCAGTGCCAGGTTCGAGAACGGTGTGCTGAAGCTCAAGGTTCCGAAGACAGAGCCTAAGAAGGTTGAAGAGCCTAAATACATTATGATTGAAGAATAAATCAATACCCGTCCAGATACATATCTATAATGTTTAGAGCTTTTTCATAGTCGAAAGAGTTATAGCGTATGCAGGCATCGCCGGCGATATCACGCAGAATTTCTCTGCGATATGTCGCCGGAGTCATGCCATACCAGTATCTGAACCTGTCGGCAAGGTGGTTACGATTAGCAAAACCTACGGCATGAGCGATGACATCCATATTGCTGTCTGATGTTGCTAAAAGTCCGGCTGCCGCCTCACAGCGAGCCAGAGAAAGCAGCTGTGAAAAAGTAAGTCCCAGAGTATCTTTTATATATCTGGAAAGATAGGATTCGGAGAGATATTCTTTCTCTGCCAGCTGTTTAAGAGTCAGCTTATCGGCAAAATGATCATAGACGTAATCAACAATGCGGTACATGCGTTCCGGGTTAACCGGAGTTTGTGCCGCATTTGTCGTTTTTGAGCCGGAATTTTCCATCCTTACAATATTGGCCTTCTGAGTCGGGCCGCTTCGGTAGACATAATGCCGATATCCCTGAATCAGTAAACTGAAAAGCTCTTTTACCAGTTCGTTAAGCTTCATATCCGAACATTTGCCTGAATATTCTCTGTAAATGGATGCCAGCTGAAATCTCAGCAGAGAATGATGAGATGAATACATATCACGATTTGTGTGGGTGTCTGATATGAAAAATGTACCTTCCAGATTTTCAAAATCTTTAAAGTAGACAGAAGGATCGATGTGAACCGTCAGAACAATATTGTCGTCTTCACCTTCAATCCTGTGAACATTGCCGCTGTTAAAGATATGGACATCACCATATCCGAGGACATAGGATGCGGCATCATCCACTATTTTGATTCTGCCGTTGAGAATGCATATTATTTCATGTGAATCGCTGTGCACATGAAATGGCATGTACTGTATGCTTTCGATTCGCGGGCGTACCATCGCCCCCGACTTGTAGCCGATTTTCTGTTCAAATTGCATAGTAACTGTCACCACATATTTATATGCATAACACAGTAAATTTATATATATATTATGACATATATTTGTGCCATTGCAAACAGATAGTTTCATATTATTAAGTTGAAAAGGAGGACAGATCAATGTTATTCCAATCGAGTGTTATAAACAGCGAAGAAATAAACAAAATACATGAGCAGAGCATTCGCATCCTTGAAGAGGTGGGCGTACAAGTTCCCAGTGAGAAGGTTCTTGCCATGCTGGAAGAAGCAGGTGCCGGAATCAACTGGGATACAAAGGTCGCACTTATCGGCCGTGATATGGTTGAGGATGCAATGAAAAAAGCACCGAAGGAGTTTACCGTTGGTGCGAGAAATCCGGTTTTTGATATGTCGATGGGGCCAAATGGTGCGATGGTCGGCGAAATGAAGGGACCTTTTATCAACATGGATGGCTGCGGTTCACATGTGATTGATTTTGAAACCGGTGAGAGAAGACCGGGGGTTTTGCAGGATCTCAGAGATGCGGGCAAAATCTTCGATGCCATACCTGAGGCACAGATTCTGTGGTCAACAATCATGCCCGATGATGTGCCGGCAAACGCAGCGGGAGTTGTCAGTGCAGCAACATCAATGCTGGCAAGCGGCAAGCACCTTATGGATGAAGTTCAGAATGTGCGTGAGTGGCCGTTTTTTCTGGAGCTCTTCAAAGCTTTTGTGGGTGACGAGAAGGAAGTAAAGAACCGCAAAATCTACGGAGCGTGTTACTGCACGGTTGCACCGTTGAGTCATGATGGGGAAATGCTGGAAGGAACCATCGAACTGGCGAAATTCCACGGCCCGATACTCATGTATCCGATGCCGTGTAGCGGAAGCACGGGACCGGCAAGCTTACAGTCAAATATTGTCATGGCCAATGCGGAGTCACTGAGTTCTCTGGTTATATTCCAGCTGGCATCACCGGGAACACCGCTGATTTACGGTGCGGCACTGGGAAGAATGAATGTCAGAACGGGATTTTTCTCACTGGGCGCGGTGGAGACGGCTTTGCAGATGGCGGGAATGAATCAGATGGGCAGGCATTACGGGATTCCGACCATGTGCACGGGAGGCACATCCGATGCCAACGTGCCGGGTGAGCAGGCCCTCATGGAAAAGGTTCTCACAACTATGCCTGTTGTGCAGACGGGCTGCGATATCATTCAGGGTCTCGGTCTTATCGAAGGAAGTATGACCCTGTCTCTGGAGCAGATGCTGGTGGATGCCGAGATGTTCAGGCAGTGCAGAAGAATGTATGCCGGCATAGACATGTGCGATGAAAAGGACTATTTTGAGGATATCAGGAGTGTAGGTCCGGGAGGTGACTTCCTCAGGTGCAAAACCACCAGAAAAGCTTTCAGAACCGATGAATTCTATAACCCTCAGATCGTTCCCTGGCAGGCTTACGACAGGTGGGTGAAAGATGGAGCCAAAACCATGTATATGCTGGCACATGAGCAGGCAGAACAGATTCTGGCTGCCGAACCGATTTCACCGGTGGACTTAAACACCGAGAAACTGGTTCTGGAGATAATAGAAGAAGCCAGGGCTAAGCTGTAATAAACGGATGAAAGGATAGCAAACCGATGACAAGAGAAGAATTAATGCAGAAAGCATTTGATTCAATTGTGGAAGCTGACATAATCGGATCCTCTGCTCTTCTCATAACAACTATGGCGGTACAGAAAGAAATCGAGAAGAAGCTGGAAGCCGCAGGACTGAAGGGCAGGTTCAGAACCATGGTGGGATGCTCACCTGTGACTTCAAGGTGGCGGAAAAGATAGGAGCAACAGCCTACTCGGAAGACGCATCCGAATGCTGCGAAGTGGCGGCAAGGCTGGTAGCAGAACAGGGGCAGCAGAATTAAATTCGACTGCTCTTTTATTATGCCGCAGAAGTTGTAATTTGCACTGACCGTGGTATAATCTACTTGCAAAAAAGATACAAAATATTTGCAAAATTAAAATGCAGGGGAACCGGCAAAAAAGGAGCCTAAATGATTCAGCTGAAAAACGTATCGAAATTCTATCATAGCAAAGGAATCATAGCCAGCGGCATATCCAGAGTGAATCTGGAGTTTGACATTGGTGAATTTGTTGTAATCACAGGAGAGTCAGGCAGCGGCAAGTCCACTCTGCTCAATGTTATTTCGGGTCTGGATTCCTATGAAGAAGGTGAGATGTACATAAACGGACAGGAAACCAGCCACTATATGGCGGCTGATTTTGAGGAATACCGCAGAAAGTACATCGGAAATATATTTCAGGATTATAACCTCATAAACAGCTACACGGTGTATCAGAATATAGAACTGATTCTCAGAATCAACGGTTACAGCCGCAGGGAGACGAAGAAGCGCACCGATGAAATAATTGAAAGGGTAGGTCTGACGAAATTCAGAAGAACCAAAGCATCGAAGCTCTCCGGCGGACAGAAGCAGCGTGTCGCCATTGCCAGGGCTCTCGCCAGGGATACGGGCATAATCGTGGCCGATGAACCAACCGGTAACCTGGACAGCAAATCCTCAGAAGAAATTGCTGAACTCCTAGCGGAAATCGCAAAAGAGAAGCTTGTCATAATTGTTACACATAACTATGACCAGTTTGCGGATTTTGCAACCAGACGAATCAAGATGCATGACGGTAAGGTTACAGAGGATATCAGCATTGCTGCTAAGCAGTCTGAATACGTTGTGCCATCCTCAGAAAGCACCCAAACCTCAAAAGAAAAGACCGGGCCCAAGGGACATATTTCCATAGGAAGCGAAATCAGACTGGGTCTCAGGAACACTTTTAATATTGCCTATAAGTTCCTTTTGCTTGTGGTGGTATTTCTGTTCCTTGTGACGGCCATAGCCGCTCAGTACACTTCATATCTGAATCAGCAGGCGGAGGTGGATGCTTTAGGATGGAATTCATGGTTCTACAATTACAGTAACGACAGAATCGTCATGAAAAAGACCGATGGAAGCGTTTTCACCCAACAGGATCTGGAAACAATCAGAGACACCGAAAATATAGAGCGAATAGTGGAGAACGACTTAGTGCTGGATTCCAGCATTTTCGTTGAGAATAAAGATTTCACCTTTGAAGCCTATATACACTCCATAGATGAATTCAAGGGAAAGGTGGACAAAGGTACCATGCCTGAAGCTGATGACGAGGTACTCCTGACAGGTCAGGAGGATGAATATGGCTTCAATGAGGAGCAGATGGACAAGGTCATAGGGAAAAAGTTAACCGTGTACATGGGAGATTACAGCGAATACAAGATTAAGGTGACAGGAATCTCCATAGACCGCAACATCGACGAATACAAATATGCCGGGGATGTATATCTCTCGGAAGCACTTCTCACCAAGGTCAGAGCGGGAACCTACAAGTATCACAGCAAGTTGACAACAGTAATAAACGGGAAGGCTCAGGAATATGTCAATGGTGAGGGCACATACAATGTGCTGACGTCGGATAAAGTTGCGGAAGGCAAAGCCATCCTCTCGGATGAAGCCAATATGTTCTACCAGAACGGCGTTGCCAAAGGGCGGACCATTACTGTAAGAGTGGAGAATATATATTACAGTGATTCCCTGGATCTAAGGATTGCAGATGTATATACCGAGAAGAATTTCACGAAAAAGACCGGAGCTAAGGATTACGACATTGATGGCGGTGCGGTATTCATCAGCAGAGCCGACTATGATAAATTCTTTAATCGCGGTAATTACCAAGTCAGTGCCTATGTAGAAGATGTAAGGTATACGGATGAGACGGTTAAAGCACTTAAAAAAGAAGGTTTTGCGCCTATGGCTCTTAAGGATGCCAAGTTCGGTATGGATGACGATATAAGATCAATCATTCAGGTGCCGCTGATGATTATAATCAGTATAGCGGCTCTGTTTATCGCATACATTGTTATCGGGCTGATTCTGAGGTCGAGAAACAGCTACTTCAGTATACTCAGAATGCTGGGTCTGGCGAAGAAAAATCTCAGGCGCATTCTCGATATCGAAATGTTCGTCATTGCGGGCATCGCATTTTTGTTGTTTGCTTCGGTCTGCATTTTGACCAATTACGGGATCATAATTTTTGAATACATGGTTAAGCTTGTAGATTACATGCAGCTGCGCGACTACATTATTCTGTATCTGCTGATTGAAATAATGGCCCTCGTCATTTCCGGAAGGTTTGCAAATAAACTTTTCAGAAATACGGCGATGGGTTCCTTCAGGGAGGAGTAAATCATGGTCAGACTTGAAAAGGTTAACAAGTACTTCTTCCGCAGAAGAAGGAATGAAATTCACGTTATAAACAACACATCCATGGAACTTTCGGGCAAAGGTCTTGTAGCACTTCTGGGGCCCAGCGGCTGCGGCAAAACCACTCTGCTCAATGTTATCGGCGGACTGGACAAGGTAAACAAGGGCAAAATCTTCGTCAACGGCCAACGTATCACCGGGCGCAGAACCGGAAAGATTGATAAAATCAGAACACTGAATATAGGCTATGTATTTCAGAACTACAATCTGGTTGAAGACATGACGGTGTTCGACAACGTGGCACTGACTCTTAAGATGGTGGGGATTACCGATAAAAAAGAGATAGAGGACAAAGTCTGCTATGTTCTGGAAAAGGTGGGAATGATCCGCTACAGAAATCGCTATGTGGACATGCTTTCCGGCGGGGAACGTCAGAGAGTAGGTATAGCCAGAGCAATAGTAAAGAATCCGGCCATTATAATAGCCGATGAGCCTACGGGGAATCTGGACAGCAGGAACACCCTTGAGATAATGAATATAATCAGAACCATTGCGGAGGAAAAGCTGGTTATTCTTGTTACACACGAGGAGAAGCTGGCCCGGTTTTATGCTACGCGTATCATACGCATCCTTGATGGTAAAATCATATCCGATGAGACAAATGAGCATGCCGAGGATCTGGACTACAGAGTTGAGAATAAGGTACATCTGAAGGACATAAAGAATCACAAAAGGCTTAACACGGGAGAGTATCTTATTAACTTCTATAATGATGATGATGAGAAGCTGAATCTGGACATCGTGCTCAGAAACGGCAACATTTATGTCAGAACCAATCTGCCAAACGACCGCATAGAGATTGTAGATGAGGCCTCCGGTATCGAGCTCATAGACGATCATTACAGGAGGTTGACCCGGGAGGAGATGCAGGCCAATGCTATCGATCTTTCCAGACTTGAGTCCGGGAAAAAGAGAAAGTATAAATCCATACTGAACCCATTGACCCTGATTAAACAGGGATTCAAAACCATCAATAGTTATAATCTGATGAAGAAGGTTTTGCTTCTCGGCTTCGTTGTTTCCGCCATGTTTATTACCTACGCCATGAGCATGGTTTTTGGAGTGCTTAATGTGACGGATGACGAGTTCAGCACTGCGGACAGAGATTATCTGACAGTGGTTGGGAAAAAGATAAGCGTGGATACTTATCTGGAGTACGAGCAAAACCCGGATAATCTATATGTGATGCCGGGTGATTCGATTATCAGTCTTGAGATGAAGTTTGATGAATTTATCCAGACAACGGGCTTTTCGGCTCATCTTCAAGGGTCTCTTTCCGATGCTGATAAGCTTTCGGAAAGCGATCTGATATACGGCAGATTGGCAGAGAACAACCGTGAAATCGTTGTGGACAGGATGGTGCTAAAATCGGTAATAGACTATCAGTCCAGCGTGGAAGTCGGAGCAGGCAGACCGAAGGATTTTCTAGGAAGAACAATGCATGTGGAAAATATGGGGGATTTTACATTAGTGGGAATCTGCAACTTGCAAACCCCATGCATCTATGCACCGAAGAGTCAGTTCATAAATCTTCTGGCAAACGCCGCGGAATCCGGAGATGATATGTATCTTGAGGAGGAGCCTGCAAATGGTGGTAATCCCAATTTTATTGATTACAAGCTAAAGCAGGATGAAATCACCCTCAAGAAGGGCACGTGGCCGGAGAACAAATATGAGGTGCTGGTCAGCTATCAGCATAAGGATGAAAAAACCCACAAGATCGGAAAGGAACTGAAGAAAAAGATAAACGGGCATAAGCTCAAGATTGTCGGCTGGTATAGCGATGAAAAGGACAGCGATCTGATGCTTGTAAATAACGAGATGATAAAGTACGATTTAGTAAAGGTAAAAGACAATGTCACTCTCTGTCCGGCGGACAAGGCCTCCATGCTGGAAACCTTAAAGGCCGAAGGGGTGAATGTCAAGGATACCTATGCCAACAGCCGGGAAAAATATATTAAGGAACGGTGGGCCTCCATGCTGTCGATGCTTGTGGTGGCAGGCATTATCCTTCTGATTTCTTTCATAGAGATTTTCCTCATGATAAGAGCGTCCTTCATATCCCGAATTAAAGAAGTGGGTGTCTATCGTGCCATAGGAGTTAAAAAACGGGATATTTACCGTATGTTTATGGGAGAGATACTGGCTATTACAACAATAGCGAGCATGCCGGGCTTCCTATTTATGACGTTTATCATTACGAGGTTATCAAAAATATCTTACATGTCCGATATGTTTCTTGTTAACACTCCGCTTTTGATTCTCTGTGTAATTGTGATATACGGGCTGAATCTCATCTTCGGCCTTATGCCTGTGTGGCGTACTATCCGTCACAGACCGGCGAAGATTCTTGCAAGAACTGATATAAATTAGTTTAAGATAGTTAATTTGTTAAGCATATTTCCGAAAGGAGGAAGAATCATGGATAAGTTTATTGATTCCATCAAGGACAAAGCGGAAGAACTGAAGGATAAGGCGGAGGCGGCTCTTGACAAGACAGACATCGACGAAAAGGTAATAGCCAAAGCCGGAGAACTGAAGGATAAAGCGGAGGCTGCCATTGACAAAGCCGAAGATGCTTTAGAGAAAACCGACATTGATGAGAAACTGGAAGCCAAGGCAGAAAAATTAAAGGAGAAAGTAGAAGAGATCAAAGATAAGTTTTGATACATTGTCCAGCCTTTGCAGCGCGGTAATATGGAGGGTAAACCGGACAAAACAGCAAGTGCAAATGTGAAATCGGCCCGATGATCCTGAGATCAAGGGCCGATTCTTGTCTCCATTTGGCCTGTTATTTTTTAGCACTATAATGGTTGATTTTTTGGTAGTAGCAAATTATAATATGATCATAAAGGTGATATAACCGTGAGGTGGTCTAATGCATACTTTAAAATATAGAAAAAGATTAATTGAATCTCAAATAGAAAAAAAAATGTCTTATAGCGGAGGAATAATTATTGAAGGGGCAAAATGGGTTGGAAAATCTACAACGGCTGAAATTTTTTCAAGTACAGTTATAAAACTGCAAGACCCGCTAATAAAAAAACAATATCAAATTTTAGCTACTATATCAAAAGATGAAGTTTTAAAAGGTGAAAAACCTATATTATTTGATGAATGGCAGGAAGTCCCGGAAATTTGGGATTTTATTCGTCTGGATATTGATGATAATAACTATAAAGGTGCCTACATTTTGACAGGGTCAACAAAAAAGCAAAATATAGAAACTTCACATACAGGGACAGGAAGGATAAATTCAATTTACATGCGTCCTATGAGTTTATATGAGAGTGGAGAATCTAACGGATTGATTTCTTTAAAAGAATTATTTGCAAAACCGCAATTAATCCCGGTTATGTCCGGCATTACAATTGATGATATAGCGCATTATATTTGCAGAGGTGGTTGGCCGGGAAGCTTGGACTTAAGCAAAAACTTGCAATTAGAAGTTCCTAAAGATTTGCTTGAAGGTATTATCAGAAAAGATATAGATGATGTTGACGGAATAATTAAAGATAAAGAGAAATTAAGAAAAGTCATTAAAAGTTATGCAAGGAATATTTCTACATTAGCTGCGAATTCAACTATATATAAGGGTCAATCTTATGAAATTATTGTAAATCCTAAAACTTTTGATACATATATGAACTCTTTAGAAAGACTATATATCGTAGAAAATGTTTTGCCTTGGTCTCAAAATATCAGAAGTTCAGCCAGGCTTAGAAAAGGAGTTAAAAGACAATTTGCAGACCCCAGTATTGCAGTTGCAGCCTTAGGATTATCCCCTGATAAATTAAAAAAAGATTTTGAAACATTTGGGTTTTTATTTGAATCAATTGCAACAAGAGATATTAGAGTATATGCAGAAGAAATTGGCGGGACAGTTTATTACTATAATGATACAACAGGACTTGAAGTAGATTTGATTGTTGAGTTAAATGACGGAAGGTGGGGAGGAATTGAGGTTAAGTTAGGAGAAAACGAAGTTGATAAAGCTTGTGCTAATTTAATGAAATTAGCAAATATATCTATTACTGAACCATCTTTCCTTATGATTTTAACAAATACACAAATGGCTTATCAAAGACCCGACGGTGTATATGTAATACCGCTTGGGTGCTTAAAGCCTTAAATAATTCACCGAACATATTTTTATGAAAAAATACAAGATAGCTTCAATATTAATGATTATACATGGCGGATTTATGGAACTTGCCGGTGTGTTTATACTTCTATTGGTTCCTTTGTTAGGTGTAGAAGGCTTGGAGACCGGGGAGTATTTCTCGTTCAGATTTCCGTATCTTCAGGAAAATCTATATATGATGATTGTCATGGGAGCAATATTCGGGGTATTGCGACTTATAGGAGCAATAGGTTTACTGAAAAACAGAATGTGGGGTTTGGTTTTATCTGTAATTAATTGCGTTACCACACTGGTATTGATGATTTTTATGTTACCTGCCGGAATTCCGGACGGAATACTTGCCGGCAGCGCTTTGGTCTTAATACTTGTTCAGTTTTTTGGAGACAGGAAAATAATAGAATAATTAAAAATGCGGGTAATATTTGTTATAATAGATACATCATAGAGTTTACAGGAGGTTTCAGATGACTAAGAAATATTTGATTTACGCCATGGAAGGCGAAAAAATGTGCTTTACGCACGCACTGCTGAATGCCAAGCAGCTTAAGGCAAAGGGATACGAAGTAAAAATTATTATAGAAGGGGCTGCCTGCAAGCTGATTCAAGTCCTTGAAGATGAAAAGAACAGCCTCTATCTGGAATTGAAAGAGGACAATACCATTGTAGGCGTCTGCCTGGCCTGTTCCAAGGTCCTGGGCGTCTATGAAGCCAATGTGGCTTCCGGCATTCCTATGCTGAACGACATGATGGGCCACGCCGGCATCGCTCCTTATGCTGAAGACGGCTATGAGACACTGATTTTCTGATTGGAATGACTTTAATGTGAAATCGGCCCAATGATCCTGTGATCAAGGGCCGATTCTTTTAAGGGAGTGCGGATATGGATATAAATGATTTTAAGATACTGGAAGACATGTCAGAGATCGTATTAATAGAGAATGAAGTCGGCATAATAAAGTATGTAAACAAAGCCTTCTGTGATTGCCATGGTGTGACAAAAGAGGAAGCCATAGGCAGAAGCTGCTTTGACTTCATAATTCCTGAGGATCGGGAAGTATGCAACATGGAGCAGATTGTAACGCCGGAGAATCCGTATTATCGTACCGAAGGGCGTTCAAAGCGTGTGGACGGAAAGATAATATGGCTTCAGTATGTGGGGCGTGCCTATTTTGATGATGAAGGAAACAGAACGGAATTCAAGGAGATAGGCGTAGACATTACCAAATGGAAAGAGAAAATAGAAGAAAGTGCTAAGGAGTTGGCGAAAGCCAACCAGAAGTTATCAGGCGAGTTCGGGGAAGATATTATTGAGAGTAAGAATGAATCGGGAATAGACAGCAGAAGCGGCAAGTTCCCGGCCATGTACAAATTTTCCGATATATATACGGCAAACGACAGAATGAAATCCGTAATAGCATATGCAAAAGCAGTAGCGTCAGGCAATGCCACAATCCTTATGGAAGGTGAAAGCGGTACGGGCAAGGAAATGTTCGCTCAGGCCATACATAACGCAAGCAAAAGAGCAAACGGCCCTTTCGTTGCAATAAACTGCGGCGTTATACCGGCGGAGCTTATAGGCAGTGAGTTTTTTGGATATGCAGAAGGTGCATTTACGGGAGCATCAAAGGGAGGGAAACCCGGCAAATTTGAAACCGCATCGGGAGGTACGCTTTTTCTTGATGAAATAGGAGAAATGCCTCTGACGCAGCAAGTGGCACTTTTGCGGGTTCTGGAGACAAAAAAGGTTTCCAGAATCGGTGACGATAAGGAAATCCCGGTAGACGTTCGTATTGTTTGTGCCACAAACAAGGACCTTCACAGGGAGGTCCGGGAGGGAAGGTTCAGAAGCGACCTCTACTACAGACTGAATGTAATCAATATACAGATACCTCCTCTGCGTGAACGTAAAGAGGACATATATCTTCTAATAGGTGCCTTTATAAAGAAATACGGCAGCCATCGGTTTGACAGAGAAAAGACTTTCAGCGACAAAAAGCTCATGGCTCTGTACGAGTATGACTGGCCGGGAAATGTCAGAGAACTGCAGAATGTTGTGGAGAGGCTGATATATATACCTATGGAGGACAATGATGAAACTTTTTTTGAGTACCTTATAAAGGATTTTGGGGACAGAACCGCAACCGCAGCTTATGACTCTGAAAAGGATGAAAAAATCCGGACAGAAAAAGATCAGATACTCAGTTTAATGGAAAAGTGTGAAGGAAATATAAGTATGGTTGCGAGAAAAATGGAAATATCAAGGAACACACTGTATAAGAAGCTGAAAAAATACAACTTAAGATAGGTGAAGGGAGGAAGCACTGTGGATAATAATGTGTTTTATAAGACGAATATCCCTCTGGAGGAACTGGAGAACATAAATGAAATGTTCTTCAGGCAGGTGCAGATGAAAGAGGAGAGGGCGCTGAAGAGGTTCGGTAAGCAGTATGAGGAAACAAGAAATCTGATTTTCTCAAATGTAAAGGCTGAAGGGATATATACGATATCGGAAATAGAAAAAAATGAAAACCATGAAATACATCTGAAAAACGGAATTGTCATAGCAAACAGAATGCTCTCAGAGCTGTTCGCAAGATCCTCGGAAGTGACTGCTTGTGCGGTGACGCTGCATGGGTACGATGAGCTGGAAGACGCATCAGACGACAATCTCATTACGCTTTTTCTGGACGGATGGGGAACAGCCGTTGTTGAATGTGCGCATATCTGGCTTAAGAAACGCATTAAAGACGGTTTTGCGGAAAAAGATCTGTATGCGACAAGTTCCTGGAGTCCGGGACAGCACAACATAGATGTGAAATTCCAGAAAGAGTTATTCGAAATGCTTCGGCCTGAAGCTATCGGAATAACGCTGACCGAAAGTTTTATGATGCATCCAAAAAAATCGGTAAGCAGCTTTATAGGTGGCGGCGATGATAAGGATGCGGAATCTATAAGAGCATGTGACTTTTGTGAGCTGCGTGAAAAGTGTCCGTCAGCATATGCCTCGTAACGGTTAA
This sequence comes from Lentihominibacter sp., assembly GCA_050953465.1. Lineage (GTDB taxonomy): Bacteria > Bacillota > Clostridia > Peptostreptococcales > Anaerovoracaceae > Lentihominibacter. The sequence goes on from JBMNMR010000002.1 coordinate 914,660, forward strand.
CACATATTGATAAAGAGGTTAACAGTATTTGTGTCGAAAAACGAACATATACTGTTAACCTTCCTGAACATCCCCATTATTTTTTAATTACACAGCCCATACAAACGTTGAAATTCCAACACCGCAAAATGTGGTGTCTTTTTTATGTTCTGGCACGGTAATTGCTCATTATAATACTAAGATTGTAAATTGTTACAGTTTCAGGATGGAAAGGAGAAAAAGTATGGCAAGGCGTGAAAGACGTGAAAGGAGCAAAGCCGGTGTACTGGATAAAATCCAGTATGCAATGTCTTACGGCAACGAGCTTAGCAAAGACGAACTGTATGCCATTCATGCAGCGAGTCTGGAAGTTTTAATGGAAGTCGGAATTGAAGTGGAAAGTGAAGAGGCTAGAAATCTCTTTGCCGAAGGAGGATGTACCATAGAGGGTAAAATCGTTAAAATACCCGCTCATCTGGTAGAAGAATCCATTCGCACAGCTCCGTCGGTGGTATTGCTGGCGGGAAGAAATCCCAAGAATGATTACATTATAAAACAGAAAAAAGTTTCATTTATCAGTTTCGGTGAAGGTGTAAATGTAATTGATCCGTATACAAAGGAGTACAGACGTTCGGTAAAACAGGACCTGGAAAGGAACACGAAAGTTACCGATGCTCTGGATGTTTTGCCTTGTGCATACCGCTCGGTTGCATCACAGGACAAAGCGGGAAGTGTACAGGCTCTGCATAACATGGAAGCAATGTTTAATAACACTACAAAGCATTGTTTTATCGGACCTGACGGCAAGAAAAACATTGAAAAAATAATAGATATGGCAGCATGCATAGCAGGCGGCAGAGATGAGCTTAAGAAAAGACCTTTGGTTACATTTAACCTATGTCCGACAAGCCCGCTGCAGCTGAATGAAACTGCATCGGATGCGGTAATTATGGGTGCCAGAGCAGGGTTGCCGTGCAATATTATTTCCATGGCGCTGGCCGGAGCAACATCATCCGTAACTCTGGCAGGAAGCCTGGTTACTCATAATGCGGAAGTGCTGTCATCAGTTGTTCTCAGTCAGCTCGCGGAAAAAGGTGCAGCCGTCTTGTATGCAAGCTCAACAAGTATAATGGATATGAGGCATCTGACAACACCGGTAGGAGCTCCTGAACTGGCGATGATAAGCAATGCGGTTGCACAGCTGGCAAACTATTACAACCTGCCGAGCTTTGTAGCCGGAGGATAGGCAGACAGCAAGGTTCCGGATGCTCAGGCCGCTCATGAAAAAACTCTCACCGCATTACTGGCAGCCCAGGGTGGTGCCAACATCATATACGGTGCAGGGATGATAGAGATGGGTATGACATTCGATTTGGCTCAGCTTATAATTGACTCCGAAATATACAAGATGGTGCTTCATACTATCAACGGTTTTAAAGTTAATGAAGAAACACTGGCGCTCGACGTTATCAAGGAGGTAAAGATGGGCGAGTTTGTTTCTCAGAGACACACAACCGATAATTTCAAAAAAATTCAATCAAGCTCTGACATTATTAACAGGCAGCCTAGAGAAAAGTGGCTGGCTGCAGGCGCAAAGGACATTACAGAGGTTGCTTATGAAAGAGCTATTCATATTCTTGAAAATCATAAACCTGAACCTCTTACGGAGGAGCAGGCTGCATATATCAGAAAAGTGGTTGAAGATGCGGAAGTGGAATACGGTGTTAAATAACGGAATGTAAACATGTATTCGGTTAGTGAAAGGATAGCATTATGGCAAAGATATTTGGTAAAATAATAGAAGCTGTCGAGTACGGCGAAATAGAAGAAGTAGTTGAGCTGGTTGAGGAAGCTCTTGAAGATGGAGAAGAAGCCACGGAAATAATGAACAAAGGCCTTATCGAGGGAATGAACGTAGTGGGCGAATTGTTCAAGGAAGGTGAAATGTTCGTTCCTGAGGTTCTTATGTCGGCTAATGCAATGGATGCCGGGATGGAATTGATAAAACCGTATCTTACATCAGACGATGTTAAGACCAGCGGAAAAGTGATATTCTGTACCGTGGAAGGAGACCTCCATGATATAGGTAAGAAACTATGCGTTATGATGCTCGAAGGCGCAGGATATCAGGTCTTTGACTTGGGCGTTGATGTGGGAGTATCACAGATTCTGGATGCCGTAAGGGAACACAATCCTGATCTGGTAGCGATGTCAGCAATGCTTACCACAACAATGATAACCATGGATGAGACCGTTGAAGCGCTTAAGGAAAATGGGCTTGCTGACGGCGTTAAGGTTATGGTAGGCGGAGCTCCGCTTTCCCTGGATTATGCGGCAGGAATCGATGCAAATTATTCGGAGGATGCAATTTCATGTGTAGAGCTGGCTGACAAACTAATGGCGGGATAAAAATATGCTGATGTTGCCAAGAGAAAAAATAATATCAATATTGGAATCTGACAGCAGACAGGAAGCGGAGGATGTGTTTGCCGAAGCCAGAGCTGCTAGACAGAGATATTTCGGTAAAAAGATTTTTATGTACGGATTTGTGTATTTCACCACATGGTGCAGAAATGACTGCGCATTCTGTTACTACAGAAAATCCAATGAGATAGAGCGATACAGAAAGGACAAGGGAGAAGTGTTAAAGCTGTCCCGAGAGCTGGCAGAGTCCGGTGTTCATCTCATAGATCTGACTATGGGTGAGGACCTGCAGTTCCATCGGGAGGACTTTGAATCTGTAATAGAAATCATCAAACGTATCAAAAATGAACTTGGGCTTCCGGTTATGATTTCACCCGGAGTGGTTAATGATGCGCTTATAAAAAAGTTCGTCGATGCGGGAACCGACTGGTACGCTCTGTATCAGGAAACTCATAATAGAAAACTGTTTGAATCCTTGAGAATCGGACAGAGTTTTGATGAGAGGATGCATGCCAAGCTGTTTGCGGCGGAACAGGGTATGCTCATAGAGGAGGGTCTGATGTCGGGAATAGGCGAATCATATGAAGACATAGCTCATTCGCTTATCAGAATGGGCGAAATAGGTGCCGGGCAGATGAGAGTAATGAGTTTTGTCCCCCAAAAGGGCAGTCCGATGGAAAACTCGGAAACGCCTGACAGAATAACGGAGCTTAAAATAATAGCGCTCATGAGAATAATGTACCCATGGGTGCTGATTCCCGCCTCATTGGATGTTGACGGAATAGCAGGGCTTGAGGCCAGACTCAATGCGGGAGGAAATGTTGTAACTTCCATAATACCTCCGAGGACAGGGCTGGCCGGAGTTGCACAAAACAGTATGGATGTGGATGATGGAGGCAGGACCGTGGAAGAAGTTAAGAAAATTCTTGAGGCAATAGGTCTAAAGGCCGCTTCCACCGAAGAATACAGGAAGTATTTAGGGGAACTGAAAAGGCGAATGCAGAAATAGCCGCGGACAACGGGGAAAACAACGGGAAAAAATAATGACAAATCAAAGAGGATGTACCAAAAACGGTGCATCCTCTTTTGTATAATGCAGGTGAACGATGGAAATAGCGAATAATGGCGGGAGGTAAGAAGATGAGCAGTTTTGACAGAGTAATAGGTTACGAAGCAATCAAAACCGAATTGATGCAGATCTGTGACATGATTAAGAACAGGGAAATATACGAGGAGCTGGGAGCGGAAATGCCCAAAGGCATCTTGCTTGACGGGGAACCCGGTCTGGGAAAGACTTTGATGGCAAATTGCTTTATTGAAGAGAGCGGACTCAAAGCCTACACGGTCAGACGAAAAAAAGGCGGAGATGAGTTTATTGACGAACTGACAGAGGCTTTTGAGAACGCAAAGGCAAATGCTCCTGCTGTTGTCCTGCTTGACGACATGGATAAGTTTGCGAACGAGGACGAAAACCACAATAACCCGGAGGAGTATGTAGCTGTTCAGGCATGTATCGACAGCGTTTCGCGCGGGGAAGTTTTCATTATTGCAACTGTAAACGAATTGTATAAATTGCCCGATTCTTTGATACGCCCAGGTCGATTTGACCGCAGAATTGAATTGTTCAGACCCGTAGATGACGATGCGTTCCGCATCATATCACACTATCTGTCAGATAAAGCAATTGCAGATGATGTAAATATGGATGATCTATCAAAGATGATAAGCTACAGTTCATGTGCTGAACTTGAAACCATATTGAATGAAGCGGCAATTATTGCCGGATACCGGAGAAAAAGCCAAATTGGAATGTGTGATCTGGTACAGGCTGCATTAAAAACAGAATATAAATCTCCGGACAATCTTAATAAGGTCTCTCATGATGAGCTGAGGAAGTGTGCTTTGCACGAAGCAGGTCATATGGTAGTCGCTGAGGCGGTTTTTCCCGGCAGCATCGGGCTGGTCTCTATCAGGGGATCAGGCAGAGGTGCAAGCGGAGGTTTCACTCGCCGTTGCAGAAGACTGGAAAGACGACCACACCATATTCTTATCAGTCTTGCCGGAAAGGCAGCTGTTGAGATGTATTGCTGCAGTGCCCCTGCAAGTGGCTGCCAGCCGGATATTGACTGTGCTTTTACTCATATCCGTGAAGCCATTTCCGAAAGCGCAACCCAGGGCTTTGGTATGGTTGATGTCTCCAATCGATACAACGGCATATCAGAAAGTATGAATGCCAGAAGCGAGGCCGTTGTTCATGCCGAGATGGAAAGGTACATGCTTAAGACCAGAGATATTCTGATAAGGAACAGGGAATTCCTTGAAAAAGCGGCAGATGCGCTCATGGAGGAAGAAACGCTTCTGTTCTCTGACATCAAGGCAATCAAGGAAAGTGTAAATGTGGTTACCGTGGAAATATAGGGGTAAAAACATCTTGATAGCGTCAAGCAGAAAGGGAAACCCGCCCGATTTCCGAATAAATCATGCCTTTTCCTGTGTTTTTGCAGAAAAGATTGAATGGTGCGGTCAAATGTATACTGATGTATATGGATTTGCTTAATGAGAATACACTAACTTGCTGAAAACAGGCGAACCAAGAAGATTAGTTTGCTGTTGTTTGTGCGATCCTCATGGGATGTAGTGTCCCCCAAAAAGTAGAGTGAAAATAAACATGATATACTCTATGAGAATGGGAGGGACACATTATGGCACAAAGCAAATACAGCAAAGAATTTAAGAACAAGGTTGCAAAGGAAGCATTGCTCCCGGAAAACGAAGGTCTTGAAAGGGTCATTGCCGGCAAGTATGGACTTCTTCCGGCTACGGTCAGACGATGGCGTGATCATTACAGGGAATACGGCGATAAGGCTTTCTGGAGAGGATATACGAAGAAAGATACGCGTAGCCCAAGGGAAATCGAACTTGAAAAAGAGAATGAAGAACTCCGCGAAGAGGTGCAGATCTTAAAAAAAGCAGCAGCCTTCCTGGCAAATGTAAAGCACGAGTGAAATATGAATTCATGGAGGCATACAGAGAAGAGTTCTCGATTGTCAGGATGGCCAGAGTTCTCAATGTTTCCGAAAGTGGTTACCACAAATGGAGGGCACGAACAAAGATGCCGCCTACAGAGCAGGAGTTGGAAAACATGGAACTCTTTACGGAGATCAAAGAGATCTATTACCGATTCAAAGGCGCCTTTGGAAGTAGAAAAATCACAGCGATCATCAATAGCAGAAGAGAGAAGAAGGTCAACCATAAGCGTGTCGAAAGGATCATGCGTGAGAACGGGCTGTTCTCCAGGACGCATAAAAAGTATCGGATCACAACAGATTCAGACCATGACTATATGATTGCAGACAATCTGATCGACCGAGATTTTGAAACGACGGAACTAGGCCAGAAGATGGTCAGTGATACAACGGTGGTCGAAACAGGCGAGGGGGATCTATATGCAGCTGCGATACTCGATCTTTACGGAAGGATGCCGGTCGGACTGGCAATGGGCAGACGAAACAACAGATTCCTCGTCATGGATGCCTTTAAGGATATGCTCACCAGGGGGTGTGTTTTCCCCGGATGTATCCTCCATTCCGACAGGGGATCGACCTATGCGTCCTACGATTACCGAAGACTGATAGACCGATATGGATATCTGTGCAGCATGAGCCGGAAAGGTGATTGCTGGGACAATGCCCCGATGGAATGTTTCTGGGGGAAAATGAAAGAAGAATGGCTGAAAGAGAAGTATGCTACAATAGCAGAAGCGAAACATGACATCTATGAATACTTCTGGTCATTTTACCCAAACGAACGGCCGCATCAGTCAAACGGATATTTGACACCGGCGGAATACTGCCGGTCATGAATGACAGGATCAGCGCAGCAATCGTCTATGGGCCTATCGGCGTCCGCGCTAGGTGGTAGACAGCAAGATTTGTCTGATTCCGACTCTACCTTTAGGGGTACGCTTCAGGAGAACAACATTCCGGTTTTTTTGCTGACACCCTTTCTGCAAAAACACAAGAAAAAACGGATTTTGTTCGGAAACGAATAAAAATTAAATAGCAATTTATTTCACGCAAAGGTTACTGTTGAATATTTATGCATAAACACCTGATAAATTACAATCATTATAAGCATTAGTTGTTTTAAGGAGGAAGAAAAATGATAGAAGAATTAATAAGATATAACAGACAACAGCTAGTGATTACAGTAGCAGGACGCCCTGGTATGGGTAGAACGAAACTGATTCATCACATTATTACCAAGGCGGTGGAATTTGCATTTCCCCCGTCAGATATATTGCTTATTTCACCCAGTGAATACTTTGGCAATAATGATATGTGCCGCTGTACGGACGATTTGTTTCACATAGACGACATTGTTGAGAAGTGTATGGAGTATGCCGACCTGAAACTTATAGTAATAGACGATCTTGAGCACATAGATGTGGGATTCAAAGCCGGAAGCGACGAAGAGAAGTACTCTGTCATTATGCGTAAATTGCGGAAAGTTGCAAAGGCTTTTGATTGCCTCTTGATTGCCGTGGCGAAGTTAGGCAGAGAAATAGAAAAAAGACCTGACCGGCGACCGCTTCTTTCTGATCTCAACCCAACAATCTCTTTGTATTCCGATGTGGTGATTTTGCTATACAGAGATGGCTATTATGATGATGAAATCAGTGATGAGGATGACTGGCTTGAGGTCTTTCTGGTAAAAAACAAAAGCGGCTCAACAGGACACATAACATACAGCTCTCTTGAGGATGACATGACAGTAATAGACTGGTAATCTTATATAAGATTGATACTCGGCATGCTATAATGCATGTAATCGCGAGACTTTCAGAAAGCAGGTGATAAAGTGAATCTGAGCAAATCCAGATACTGTTCAGCCGTTCAGTGTCTCAAGATGCTGTGGCTGAAGCAGAACAAACCGGAAGAATTTGATGAATCGGCAATAAACGATGCAGTGCTCAAAACAGGCAATGAGGCAGGGGATATTGCCATGGGACTGTTCGGTGACTTTACTGAAGTGCCGTACAGCACTAACCTTCAGGAGATGATAGATAAAACGAAGGAGCTCATGGATTGTGGAACCCCGGTGATTGCAGAGGCTTCATTCGCATATGACGGAGCTTTTTGCAGTGTGGATATTCTTAAGAATCTTGGAAAAGGTGAGGTGGAGATCTATGAAGTAAAGAGCTCTACAGAAGTGAAGGATATTTATCACCATGATATTTCGTATCAGTGCTATGTTCTGAGGAAACTGGGCTACGATGTTAAGAAGGCCTGCCTGGTGCATATAAATAACAGCTATGTCCGGCAGGGAGAACTGGATCTGCAGCAGCTTTTTACGGTAGAGGACATGACAGAAATTGTCGCCGGAATGGATCCGGGAGTCGAGCGCAGGATAACGATAATAAGAGAATATATGCAAAACCCTGGGGAAGATCTTCCGGAGATAATAGGTCTGCACTGCTCTGATCCGTACAATTGCGGATTTTTCAAATACTGCACGAAAGATTTGCCAAAGCCTAATATATTTGATGTGGCGAGCCTGCGCAAAGATAAGAAATTTAAATGTTACTACGAAGGTATTATTTCTTTTGAGGAAATATGGAATTCAGGAGCCATAACGGGGAACCACATGAAGCAGGTGGAGTTTGAACTAAAGGAGCTTCCGCCGGAAATAGATATTCCCAGGATTCGGGAGTTTCTGGACACTTTATCCTACCCGCTGTACTTCCTTGATTTTGAATCCTTCCAGCCCGCGGTGCCTCTGTATGATAATTCCAGACCTTACGAGCAGATAGTTTTTCAGTATTCACTGCATTACATTGAGGAGCAGGGCGGCCAGCTGAAGCATAAGGAATATCTGGCATATCCGGGCGAGGACCCGAGACGGGTGCTGGCGGAACAGCTGTGCGCAGATATTCCCATGGATGTGTGTACGATGGCTTACAGCATGGGATTTGAGAAAATGATAACCAAAGGTCTGGCGGAATTATACCCGGATTTGAAGGAACATCTGATGAACATCCACGGCAATATGGTTGACCTGATGGTGCCATTTCAGAAAAAACATTATTATAGCCGGGAGATGCAGGGGTCATATTCCATCAAGAAAGTTTTGCCTGCACTGTTTCCGGACGACCCGGCTTTGGACTACTCTAACCTTGAGGGTGTACATAACGGAGGCGAAGCCTCGGCAGCCTTCGCCGCCATGGCGACCATGAATTTGACAGAGCTGGAAGAATGGAGAAAACATCTGTTAGAATATTGCAAACTGGATACGCTGGCGATGGTTAAGATATGGGAGAAGTTATTGGAAAAAATAGAGGAAGAATTATGTTATGATGGCGATAAATATTTGCGCAGGCGAAGAAATCAATCTAAACGGTAGACGCCAAAATTACTATACACAAGAAATTTATCGAGGGAAACAAATGACAGAAAAGTATTTGGAAGCCGTAAAAACGATAAAACGGCGACTTTGAAAAGTCAAAATAGAGCGGCTAAGCACACAAATACAGGAATGCTATCTTTGTATTATGGTATTGATAGTTATGGTTTCGCTAATTCCAGAGAAGACATATGGGGAGTCGGCACCATTGAAGAAATCAGTGCTAGCCTGCGTGAAGAATTGCGCAGACTGCGTGGATTTTCTGCCGGAAACATCAGGTTGATGCGTCAGTTTTTTGAAGCGTAGCAGCCATATTTGCAAACAAGTGCAGAATATTTTCGGAGAACAATTTGGCAGTTGTAACTGCCAAATTAGAGCAGACGGGCGTTGTAGAGTTGGCAATTCAAGATTATTCTAATCCCATGGGCGTTGCGACTTATTGCACAGCGGATGATTTGCCGGACAGCTATAAAATTCTGGCACCTATTATGGAAGAAATTCCAAAGATATTAGATGAGGTTGGAATTGGTGAAGACGGGGGAAAGGGGTAAATTATGGATGTGATACTGACAAACTTAAGCTCCTTAACTATTATTTTTCTGATTGTTATACCAGGACTAGTTGCAGGCAAGAAGGGGTGAATTGTAAAGGAGCAGATAGAAGGGCTGTCTACAGTCTGAAATTGCCCAATATAATTGGTGCAATTGTATTTAAGCATCCCAATATAGTATAATGTATTTTAATTGAATAACGGATGGATATCAAATGTTAAAAGAAGACATTATGATAAAATTTGAATATATGATAAATCTTCCGGGACATACACCGGGGACATACTTTGGTGAATATGTTACCGAGGAGAGCATCGCTAGAATTGTAGGAATCGACTATATGGACATGGCTGTTGAACATACTGTCAGATTAGCGAAGGAAAGAATGCACGACACAGAACTCTACAGATGGTTCTGAAGAAAGAACTGAACCGATTATAGAAGCAGTAAACAGTAATAAGATTCCTGTGGGAAGCTGTGGTCTGTAAAACATGAAAGGAGATGTTTACATGTTTAGAGAGATGAGAAGGAGCGATAAGCTGAAAACTGTGAATGAAACCATTGAAATTCTCAATGCATGCACGAACGGAGTGCTCTCCGTAAACGGTGAAAAAGGCTACCCATACGGAGTGCCTGTAAGCTATGTTTATAATGAAAACCAAATTATATTTCATTGTGCATTGACCGGGTATAAGCTTGACTCAATTAAAAAAGACCCAAAAGTATCTTTCTGTGTAGTTGGAGCCGATAATATTAATGCGGCGGCATTCACTACCGTTTACAAGAGTGTAATATGCTTTGGCAAGGCACACATAGTTGATGGAGATGAGGAAAAGGAAGAAATTCTTAAAAGAATTGTTAAAAAATATTCCGCCGAATACTATGATGACGGCATGGATTATATGAAACAAATGTGGGGAAAAACCGCATGTGTTGTCATTGATATTGAACACATGACAGGCAAAGGCCTGGCTAAATAAAATATAATTAAAGATCAATGGGGTTCAGCCTTAGAGAAGCACCCTTTTGTGTGGCTAGTTAGTAGAAAGCTGACCATGAAAGGCAATAGAATAAAAGCAGAGGAAGATTGAGCAACCCTTTGTTTTTAAAAAATAACTATTAAAATAATAACTTACATATGGTTGGATTAATAATTGATGGTAATCATGGTATTGTTGAGAAGAATGGCTACGATTATTGAAAAGTAACCGTTGCTTTTGTTGCCCTATGAAAAAGCTACAAAAAAATGATATACGCTATAACTTCCAATATACAGTAAAGAAGAAAACACGCTATCAGATTTTTTACAATAATTCCGCCCTCGTTTCCGGTGGCACCTGTAGTTGCACAAGCGGCTATAACATTATTTATACATATCATGTTTCCGATTGCGCCGCCGCAGGATTGCATGGCAACAATTGTACCGGCTGGCAGACCAATGATTACTGCCGTATCAAATTGCAGTGCAGAGAACATAGTGTTGGATACAGTGCAAGAGCCGCTTACAAAGGCTCCTAAAATTCCGATAAGCGGAGTGGCAATAGGGTATGTATCGCCAAAGATGTCGGCAATTACCCGCGCAGTTTCTGTCAGCATTCCATCGTGTGCAGAGTCGTTTATGTATGAGAACTGCAATACTTTTACCATGGCAATTCCGGCTATTAAAGCAACAGCTGCCGGCTTAACCTGATGCAGGGTTGTTGTGAAGATACCCTTGATATTTAGCCGCTTTGCATATATGAGTATCAGGATAACGACGACCGGTATGAAAGGAAACAGTCCGGGATTGTTAATCCATTTCCAGCTGAAGTCTATATCTGCATATCCCAAAATGTCGTAAATATCAAATGTCTGGTCTGATATCCATTCTTTAATTCCAGTTCCTGGAAGTCTGGTTATAAGCAGAAGCAATGCGATGATCATATAAGGCAAAACAGCCTTTATTAAATCCATTTTTAAATACTTAACTTCTTTTTCATATTCCAAAGCCTTTTCTTCATCTGTTTCAAATCTCCAGCAGAACTTAGGAATAAGAAAGCCCTTTTTAGCTGAAAAAATCAACACGATGAGGCCGACAAGTGCACCGATAATGGATGGGAGTTCTGGTCCCAGGAATTTTGCTGTAACAATGTATGGTATTGAAAATGCAAGACCGGAAAAAAGAGCAATAGGAATAATTTGGCAAATAGATTTTATTTTAGATTTTTCATTTCCGCGAGAAAAAATAATCATTGTGATAGCAGCAAGCAAGGGAACGAAAACCCCTGCGCTCCCCATGAGCATTGCGCATTGTGTGTATATCTGGGACGAAATAGTTTCGATATCCATACCCGCCGCCTCCATGTTTGGTTCAACCACAGCAGCGGCAGTGATGGTGGGAACACCCACGGCACCGAAGCAGACAGGAGTGGAATTGCACACCAATGTAACCAGTACTGCGGTTACCGGGGTGAAGCCAAGAGCTACTAGAAGAGGTGCAGCAAGTGCTGCCGGTGTACCGAAGCCTGCGGCACCTTCAATGAAAGCACTGAACATGTAGCCGATAATCAGAACTTGAATTCTTCGGTCATTGGATATTCCTGAAAAGAAATTATTTATTACTGTTATAGTCCCACTGTCTTTCAACACATTAAGGAGCAGTATGGCTCCTATTATAATTAAAAGAATGTCCACGGCACCTAAAGTTCCCAGTATGGACATTGAACATACTGCCTTAAGCGGAACATCCCATATAAACAGTGCATTAGCTACCGTTCCAAGGAAAGCAACAGTAAGAGATATTGAAGCTGGTAGCTTAAATGCAGTCATTAGAACCAGTGCTACGATTATAGGTAGTAATACTAATAAAGCGTTCATTCTTATTGTTATTCCTTTGTTATTTGAATTTCATATTATACTTATACTATATTTGATATAAAATTATGGACATAAACAATGCTTCCTATCCAATTATTTACAGTGATTGAGGCTGTCACTACAGGTGGCTCAAAGGGATAGAAAGGATGGAGACAAATGGGTATACTCGTTCCATGTTCAAAAAGGAATGCTTTCCGGATAATGCTCCATGTGAAGGATTTTTCAGACGAACCGAAAACGAGTTCTTCTGCAATAGAGATAGGCAGAACATAACCATAGAAGAATTAACGCAAGATTTGAATGAGTACTTGCACTGGTACAACGAGAAAAAAATAAAGAAATCATTAGGGTATTTGAGCCTTGTGGATTACAGACGAACACTTGGATTAGTTGTTTAGGCTGCCCAAGAACACGTCTGCACCCCTACTCATTAACTACCTAAAAATACTTTTTATATATTACTCATTATTCAGCAGTTCTTCATTGTTCCTGTTTTAATATATCTATCGTGCCAAGATAAAGCCTCTCCTATGATGTGAGGTGTTTGGCCTCCGACATTGTTACATGCACGATAATAGTAGTCCATAAGCATGTCCTTGTAGTCAGGATGAGCACAGTTTTCAATTATCTTAATAGCTCGTTCTCTAGGACTTAATCCTCTGAGGTCAGCATATCCTTGTTCGGTTACAAGCACCATAGTTTCATGTTCAGTATGATCTACATGAGAAACCATTGGAACAATACTAGATATGCTACCTCCCTTGGCGGTCGAGGGAGTGCTGAAAATAGTGATAGCTGAACTTTTTGCGAAGTCTCCGGAACCACCAATTCCATTCATCATTTTTGTTCCCATTATGTGAGTCGAATTTATATTTCCGTATATGTCTGCTTCAAGAGCTGTATTAATCGCTATTACTCCAAGTCGCCTTGAAATTTCTGGGTTGTTACTTACTTCTTGTGGTCTAAGAATAATTTTGTCCCGGAAGAAGTCTATTTCCTCTTTGAATCGCAAAAGAGCATTAGGCGAGGGACTCAATGATGTTGCACTGGCTACATTCATTTTGCCACAGCGCATCAGTTCAAGCATTGAATCCTGAATTACTTCCGCATAACATGTCAAATTGTTGTATTTTGAGTCACAGAGTCCGTACATTACAGCATTTGCTATACTGCCTACTCCTGATTGCAATGGCGCCAAAGATTGCCCAAGTCGTCCTGCGTCTACTTCTTTGTCAAGAAATCTCAAGATGTGCTCCGAAATACGCTTGGAATCGTCATCGACATCCTTAAATGAGCGAGTTTTATCCATAGCATCCGTAATTACGATAGCCGCAATTTTATCCAGACCACACTCTATATATGGTTTCCCAATTCTATCTGCTACATTGGTGATAGCCACGGGCTGTCTATTTGGAGGATTGTCCAGCATATAAATATCTGCCATCCCTTCTAACTTTAGCGGTGCATTGAGATTTACTTCAACAATTACTTTCTTTGCCATCTTTACAAGTGTTGGAGTAGCACCTATTCCTGTAGTCGGAACGATATTGCCTTCTTCTGTTATTGCCAATGCTTCTGTAATGGCTACATCTATCGGCTTGAGATAGTTGTAATGTAGATATTGAGGGAACATTGAAATATGCATATCAGAATATGATATTTCGCCACTGTTAATTGCATTTCTTAGTGTTGTATTTGTTTGATAGGGATATCGTCTCTCAATTACTCCAGCTTCTGTAAGTTCTGTGTCAATTTCTGGTCCAACTGAAGCTCCGGAATAAAGGTCTATCTTAATTTGTTCGCCCGTTTTAGCCCTTTCAGCCAATTCGTGTGGAACCGCTTTTGGATAACCCGATGGCGTAAATCCGCTTACACCAACTGCAGTATCATTTCTTATTATGCTTGCGGCTTCCTTTGCGGATATTATTTTCTCAAATAAATCTTTGTTTCTAATGCGTTCTTTTAATTCTTTTTCATTTTTATGCTTCATGTAACACACCTCCGTCAATTTATAGAGAATAGAACTTCTTCCTTAAATAGAGCTTGATGAACTATCCAACTTATCTATTATAATTTTCCTTTAAGACATCTTTTTTTTCCAATAAAAAACAGTTATAGCAGCATTGAGTAAATCAATTATCCTTTTTGGAGCAATTATGCTATTTTGAATTAAACAGAGGTGTTGGCATGTTTTAACATCAGGAGGTCTTATAGATATGAAAGATTTTGAAATGTTAGTTAATTATATAGATGAACATTTTGAAGATATGATGGTATCTCTTGAACAAATCGTTTTACTTGAAACACCTAGCCTCGAAGACAAGTCTGTTTCTGACAAATGTAGCAAGGCTTTAAAAAAGTTATTTGAAGATACGGGATTTGAAGTAGAAACAATTCCACAACAGAGTTGTGGCGACTGTGTTGTTGCCAGAATTGGTTTCGGAGACAAAGGTACTCTTTGTGTCGGTCATTATGATACGGTCTTTCCGATTGGGTATATCGAAAGAAATCCTTTTCGCATAACCGAAAAAAAAGCGTACGGTCCTGGCATTTTAGATATGAAAGGCGGAATTATCATGGGGCTTTATGCAGTCAAAGCTCTCCAAGATCTTGATTTGATGCCAGAAAAAAGAATCACTTTCTTTTTAAACAGCGATGAAGAATCCGGAAGTTTCTTTTCAAGAGAACTGATTGAAAAAGAGGCCGCAAAACACAATAACGTCATCATTTTAGAACCAGGATATGATGAAATCGGCAGCATAAAACTATCCCGATTCGGAAGGGCAACGTATAACATCATAGCACATGGAAAAGCGGCACATTCCGGATCTAATCCAGAGCAGGGAATTAATCCTTTGGAAGAATTGTCTCAACAGCTTTTAAAATTAAAAGAAATAAATAATCTTGAAAATGGAATCACATTGGCATCGACATATTTTAACGGAGGAATACCTAACACTTGTGTGGTTCCGGAAACTGCGACGTTGGCTATTGATGTTAGAGCAAAATCGAAAGAGTTATTGGAAACGGCAAACAGCAAAATTAAATCTCTACCTCCGATCCTCGCTGGAATTTGGTTGGAAATACAGGGTGGAATTGATAAACCGCCTCTTCCCGAATATACAGAACTTTTAGATCAAGCAACTATCTATGCAAAAGAGCTTGGAATAGAATTAAAACCACAAGTTTGCCGAGGTGGAAGCGATGGCAACTTCACTGGTGGAATGGGGGTTCCAACCATAGACGGTCTGGGTATGTCGGGACTTCTCCTTCATACAGATGAGGAATATATCAATTTGGATCATATACCCAAAAGAACTGCATTGGTAGCTCAATTGATACGTCATTTATGAGTTTGGAGGAATGATATGGGAAATCTGATACTTGGAATTAATGGAAGCCCGAGGGCAAATGCCAACACTGAATTTTTGTTGGAAATCGCCTTACGAGAGGCTAAAAAAAAAGGCTCCGGTAACATTACGACAGAAATGATAAACCTTCGGGACTATGAGATTAATCCCTGCGCTGGATGTTTTTGTTGTACAACCAATGCGAAAGAAAAAGGCGGGGAAAGAGCCTGTGCTGTCTTTAATGATGGCATGGATGACATCTATCCAAAGCTGCTGGAATGCAAAGGTTTAATTGTAGCCTCCCCAGTATACTTTGGTTCAGTAAATGCACAGATAAAGGCATTCATGGATCGGACAGAACCGCTTCTTAGATATGGGGCAAGTGTATGGAGCGGTGCATTGAGAGATAAAGTTGGTGCGGGAATTGCGATGGGCTCTAACCGAAATGGAGGACAAGAATTCACAATTCAGACGATTCACTATTTCATGTTTGTTCATGATATGACGGTTGTTGGCACCGGTCCTGACGAAATGCCAACGTGCTATCTTGGAGGAGTAGGGAATTGTTATCCGGAACGGGGAAGAGTCAAAGATGCTGCTAGCAAAGATATGGCTGGAATCAGAAGTTGTGAAATCATAGGCCGGAGAATTGCAGAGAAAGTCTTACAGGTCTATTGATTAATAGTCGTAATTGTTTAAATTATGAAAGGAGGTTTCATAATGGGTGCTTACGCAGTATTCTGGTCCCTTGCAGGAATTGGAATCATTTTTACAGTAATTTTGTTATATCTGGGTTTCACGGTCAAGCCAACTCCAAGGCCTGATCTTGAACAAGAAAAAGAAGAATAGCCTGGAGGTGTCACAGTGAATATTTATTTGTTAATATTTGCCGCATATATTGTATTCCTGCTGATTCTTGGTTATGTAGCCGCAAGAAGAAGTAAGGAAACAGTTGAAGACTACTTTGTTGCTGGCAGAAGTTTAAACATGTGGATTGTTGCCGGAACATACGGAGCAAGCTTTATGAGCGCAGGGTCTTTTATTGGGCAGATTGGAATGAATTATCGACTCGGATGGGCTACCGGATGGCAGTTAGTAGGAACACTTGTTGCAGTATTTTTTGTAGCAGCATTCCTTGCAAAAAAGTTTTGGAGATTTGGCTTTCATAACGGAGCTTGTTCTATGCCCGATTTGATTGGTATGCGTTATTCTCCAAAAGTTGGAAGAACAATTTACGCATTGATTATTTTCTGTATCTATACGGTGGGCATGGCATCCATGTACATGGGTATGAATGCTGTTGTCGGTTTAGTTTCAGATGTTCCGTATATGGTTACAATCATTATCGCCGCTGTTGCAGTTGCCATATACACCATTTCCGGAGGGGCGAGAGCTGTTGCTTGGACGGATACCGCATGTATGGTGCTAATGATGTTTGCCATTGTTGCCGGTACTGCGGTAGCACTTGTAAAGTCCGGAGGATTAGCAAATCTAATTGAAATGTACGGACAAAGTCCGATGCAGGAAGGTGCCGAAGTCACAATGGCTGCAGGAAAAGATTTGATTTCAGGGACAAACTCATACTTTACGGTTGGTATGTGTGTCGCCTGGGGGCTTATCTGGGCAACGGGTAACCCTGCTCAACCGCATCAGCTTACCCGAGTATACCTCGCAAGAGATGAAAAGCATGCCATATTGGCAGTTGCCATAGTAATGATTCCGTTTGCATTCATTTATATTGGTGGTCTAATCATCGCAAACTATGCACGTGTTTTGGATCCTTTCTTGGAACACACCGACCAAGCTTTCCCTCTTGTTGTTATGGATGCATTTCCTGCATTTATTGCAGCTATCATACTTGTTGGGATTATTGCTGCTGTTCTTTCAACAGCAAGCACAATGCTGATTATTACAGGGCAGACCATAAGCTATGATATCCATAAGAAGGTTATCAACCCTAATGCGACTGAAAAGCAAACCATGATAGTCAGCCGAGTTGCCATAGCCATTAGTATGATTCTTTCTGTTATCATTGCATATATAGCACAAGATCTTCCGGGACTTCTCTTCCTTTGGTCAGCTGCCTTTGCCATGATGGGATCCGGAATACTACCATCTCTGATTGGAGCCTTCTACTGGAAGGGAGCTACTGCGGCAGGAAGCATCTCATCAATGCTTGTGGGATTTATTACAACAGGTGCAATGTATTTGATACCAACATTGAAGCCGGCATGGATTGTTCATCCGATTTTGTTTGGACTTCCAATATCAATTATCGTTTACGTTGTAGTATCATGGTTTACTAAAAAACCGAGTCAAGAACAACTAGAGATATTCTATGGTCGCCAAATTAAGGATGACCCGGTTATAGAATAAGAGAATTTTGCAGAACAGGAAAATTCATAATCATTTCAAAAAAAGGAAATAATGCCCCGTCTATCTTATGATGGGGCTTTTTCCTTAAAAACACATAATCCGTGGCTATATTCTTATAAAAGTTATGTATTTGTATTTGAAATAGATAGAATCTATACTTAACTTAAGATGAACGTTGGAAAAATGTACTAAATGGGAGAAAATAACAATGAAAAAGCGAAAGGAAGATGCCTTGCGATGGCAGGAATTAAATATGAATCGATTCCATAAAATGGCAGATGACATATGGAATGTTCCGGAACTTGGTATGCAAGAAGAATACTCATCGAACCAAATTGCATCGCTTTTGGAAGCGGAAGGATTTTCTCTTGAATGCGGTGTTGCAGGGATGCCAACTGCATTTATAGCCACTTGGGGGAAAGGCTATCCGGTGATAGGATTCAGTGCGGAATACGATGCTCTGCCTGCAGTCTCTCAACAAGCTTGTATAGAAAAGAAGCCGGTACGGGAAGGTGCACCGGGACACGGATGCGGTCATAATATACTCGGAGTTGGCGCAGCATTTGCGGCTTCATCCTTGAAATACATTATGGAAAAAGAAGACCTCTCCGGAACGATCAAAGTCTTTGGAACTCCTGCAGAGGAGCTATGTATGGGGAAGCCATTTATGGCCAAAGCAGGGGTCTTTAAGGGAGTCGATGTGTTCCTTGACTGGCACCCAAAGACAATGAATCGTTCTTGCGGAGAAGGTTGCAATGCTTATTTTAATGTGAAATATCATTTTATTGGCAAAAGCTGTCATGGAAACGCACCATGGCATGGAAGAAGTGCTTTTGATGCTTGTATGTTGCAAGCACAAGCAGTTGAGTTAATGAGAGAACATATGCCTCCGGGCGATCCGCCGGAAGCGGCAAACACAATTAACTATGTATTTAATGTGGATGGTATATCGTACCCTAATGTTGTCCCGGACAAAGCCACAAGTTGGTTTATTGGTCGTTTTACAACATCCGAAGAGTTGCTTGAAGCTTTGGAGCATGTTGACAAATGTGCTGAAGCAGCAGCATTGGTAACCGAAACGTCAGTGAAAAGAGAATTCCTGACCGCCAGTCACGAAAAAATTCCAAATGAGACGATTTCCCGTGCTATGCTATCAAATTTAGAAGAGATGGGCGCACCTGAATTTACTGATGAAGAACAAGATTTTGCAAAGGCCTTTCAAAAAAACCTTGGAGTAGAGGAAACGGGACTAGATG
Organism: Lentihominibacter sp.; assembly: GCA_050953465.1. Taxonomy (GTDB): domain Bacteria; phylum Bacillota; class Clostridia; order Peptostreptococcales; family Anaerovoracaceae; genus Lentihominibacter. The sequence continues at coordinate 933,854 of JBMNMR010000002.1, forward strand.
AGAGCATTACTCCATTTAGTTATTTAGGGGGACCTCTTCAGGACACATCAGAATATACATGGTTTGCGCCATATGGTCTTGTGAGACTAACCATGGCTCCACAAAATGTCGGGTGGCACAATTGGGCTGCAGCGGCTTTTGCAGGAACTAGCATTGCGCATAAGACAATGGATAAGGCAGCGCAAATTTTGACAGGTACGGCCATTGATATTTTGGAGAACAAAGAGATCTTGATTCAAGCCAAAGCAGAATGGGAAAATACCATGAAAGGCAAGAAATACATTCAACTGCTTCCAGATGATTATGAGCCGAACCTTGGAATAGCAAATAATTGATATGAAAAAAGAAAAGCTGACTTTTCTTGTCGTTGCTGCATTCTTTTGGTTGTCATGGTATACATATCTGCCGTATTTGCCTCCTCATCTTGAAAAAATTGGAATTTCGGCAACAAATATCGGGATTATAATGGCAGCGGCAGGAGCCATACAGTTTATGGCACGGCTCCCAATCGGCATTGTCGGGATGACACCAATTAGACAAAGGAATATTATTATTATTGGACTTGTCGCTATCATACTTGGTAATATTATACCGGCTGTAAGAGACATTGGATTCTCCTACTTCATATGCAGAATATTTGTAGGGTTTGCTGCTTCAACATGGGTTTCTTATACCTCATGTTGGATTAATATGAATGAAAGAGATGGGATAACGCAGGCGACTAGCCAGATATATACCGTATATAATGTGGCCATATGTACAGCGTTTATTCTGGGAAGTTTATTTTTTGATTTGATTGGTATGCGAAGCTTTCTTGTTATAAGCTCCGGCTTTGCCGCAGTAGGTCTTGCTTGCATAATCATTGGTAGACCAATCCATGTCAAAGATTGTGGTCTTCATAAAATCGAAGAATTTCATATGAGTCACCTTACGATTTTCATTAAGAACCGAGCATTGCTTCACTATTCAATTGAATCTGCTTTTCTGCAGTGCATCATATTTACGACAGCGATGGGATTTTCCTCTAATTATGCACAATCTATTGGTGCAAATGGGTTTCAGATTGGTTTAATTTATATTATTTTTTCGGTTTTTGGAATTCTTGCAACGATGGCATTGGGTACATGGCCTGTTTCAGAAGACAAGAGACAGATTTTGACAAAAGGAAGCTTTTTGGTACTGGCACTTTACTGCTTCAGCGTTACTTTCCTTGAGATTCAAGGAGTGTATGTAGTTTCTGCCATTGCAGGAGTTGGACGATCTGTTGCTTCCAGCACAATCATGGCTGGAGCCGTTCAGGATTTTGACAATAACGAAAGATCTATTGCTATGGGTATGTACCAGACAATTTATAGCATTGCCTTGATTATCGGACCGATTCTAATTGGAATGTGTATTGATTTTTTTAGAGGATACACAGAGCCATTCATACTTGTTGGCATGATTGCCATAATGGCAATTTTAGTGGAAATCAGATATAACAAAAGGACATCTAGAAAGAAATATTCTTTCTGAAAATGAATGATGAAAGGAAAGGTGAATGTAATGAGTAAAAAGAAATTTCCAGTTATCTTGTCTTATGATTGTGACTTCCAAGCATTATGGACGTCTAGAGACATCGAAAACACGAATCGCCCTGTAACATTATCTCTGGGTAACTACGGGTATTATGAAGGACTTCCAAGAATTCTCAGAATTCTGGACAAGTATGATATCAAAGGTACATTCAATCTTGTTGGATGCATGGTGGAAAAATTCCCGCAACATGTTGTTGATATCTACGAAAAAGGACATGAGCTTGCCTGTCATGGATATAATCATATATGGCCGGAAAAGTTCGAAAAGAAAGAAGACGAAGCGGAAGAATATACCAAAACAAACAAAGCAATCAAAGATATTACCGGTTACGAAGTCAAAGGCTTTCGCTCGCCAGCATGGGAATTCAGCCTCAACACACCGGACATTCTTGAAGAGATGGGGCTTCTTTATTCCAGTAATATGATGGATTTTGATTCCATTCATCAGCTGGAAGTGTTTGGTAAGAAAAGAAAACTGCTGGAGATCCCAATACACTGGGCTTTGGATGATGCCGCTTATTGGCTTTACAGCACAAAAATTATTGGTAAAGCTATGCAGCCTCTTGATGCAGTTGAAAACGTGTTCAAAATTCACTTTAATGTCCTCTATGATGAATGGAAGACGTTAGAAGGCAGAGAAAACACCGTATTTTCACTGACTATGCATCCACAAATAATTGGACTTCCACCGAGAGCACAGGTAATGGAAAATGTTATCAAACATATCAAGCAACACGATGATGTTGAATTCGTAAGAGCGATTGATTTGGCTGAAAAACATATTGATTTGCTTGAGAAATAGAGGGATCACATGGGGAAAAAAAATAAAACGGCAAGGATTCTAGAATATATGAAAGGCAATCAGGATAAATTCGCCAACGATCTTTTGGATTTTGTTAACATTGAGACCCCATCTATTGGAAACCACAAAGAAATGTGTGATGCGGGAGTTTCTTATATCATAGATAAATTCAAGGAAATTGGATATGAAGCAGAAACTTTTCATTTAGAAAACAGTGGGGATGCCATACGCGTCTGCATGGGGAAACAAGATGCGGAAGGGACGATTATGCTGGTTGGCCATTTGGATACAGTGTTTCCGCCAAATACTATCGGCACACAAATGTTTCCAAGAATTGAAAATGGGAAACTATATGGACCTGGTGCTCTGGATATGAAGGGTGGAGTGCTTTCAATGATTTATGCGGTGAAGGCATTGCAAGAACTTGATATGATGCCGGATAAAAAAATCATTGCTATTGTTAATTCTGACGAAGAGTCCGGTAGCTTTGAATCCAGAGATATAATCATACAACAAGCCAAAGAATCTAAATGCGTATTTTGTTTGGAGCCCGCTCCTACAGGTTATTCGCCTGGAGCTCTTAAAACTGAAAGGTTCGGAAGAAGTGAATATCAAATCCTGATTCACGGGAAATCTGCCCATTCAGGCAATAACCCACATGATGCTATCAACCCGGTAATTGAAATGGGGAAGCTGATTCATCACATATCAAATATTGAAAACGACTACGAAGATGTGATTAGTTCAATTGTGTATGCTAATACAGGACGTCCGAAATCGGCTATGATTCCCGGGGAAGCAGAACTTTATGTCGATTTAAGATATGGGATTCCTAGTATAGGTCAAGAGATAGATTCTCTTTTTAAGAACATGAAACCATTTAATGAGGATATATCTCTCGAAGTGATTGGCGGCATTGAAAAGCCTCCACTTACATTTGCGGAAGACTTATTTAATCTTGCTGTCCAAATAGGAAAAGAAATGGACATTGAAGTTACTCGAAATACGGTTGGAGGCGGCAGCGACGGATGCTTTACCAGCGGGGCAGGAACACCCACTCTTGATGGTCTTGGAATGAACGGAGAGTTCATACATAATATTGGAGAATTCGTTTATGTTGATACAATCCCTTATCGAGTTACATTGTTAGCCAGACTTCTTCAAGAGGCCTAGAGCAAGCAATTAAAAGCGGAAGAATGCAACGGGATGTGTTCTTCCGCCGGTTTTTTAGAAGGAGAAAAAAGATGGAGAGAATTGTTTTAGTTTCGCACTGTGTATTAAATAGTATGTGCGAGTTGCCTCCTGCGCCGGATGAATATCGGAAGGGACTCCTCCAAATTGCAGGTGAAAACAAGTGGGAGATTATACAACTTCCATGCCCTGAACTATGTTATCAAAGTCTTGCAAGAGAATCAATTTATCCGAATACTGAAAAGGCAAAAAAATATAAAGAATATTGTGTTGAGTTGTTGGCTCCATTGCTCAATAATTTACATGAATACAAAAAAGCAGGCTACTCTATTACCGGAATTATTGGGATTGAAACAAGCCCTTCCTGCAGTATTAAGTTAAAAGAAGGCATTATGATGGACCTTCTTTTAGAGTTCTTTCGCGCAAATGGCATGGCATGTAAAAATACCATAAATATGCCTATAGAATCGGGAGATACCAATTTTTTAACTACTGTGAAAGAATGGATTTAAGGGCAAGAGGGACAATGAATTATTACATAAAATCTTTGGAAATGCATAAAATCCACAAAGGCAAAACATCAATAGAGAGCAAAGTGAAGATCAAAAATATAGATGATTTATCAACGGCATACACTCCGGGAGTAGCACAACCATGTTTAGAAATTGCAAAAAACCCGGATGAAGTTTATACATATACCAATAAAGGAAATCTGGTGGCAATTATTTCTGATGGTTCAGCAGTGCTTGGACTAGGCAACATTGGAGGATCTGCAGCGATTCCTGTTATGGATGGAAAGTCTCTTTTGTTTAAGGAATTTGCCGGCATTGATGCGTTCCCAATTTGTTTGAACACGCAGGATGCAGATGAAATTGTGAACATTGCAGCATCAATTGCTCCCGTCTTTGGCGGAATAAATCTTGAAGATATTGTTGCGCCAAAATGCTTTGAAATAGAAAGAAAGCTTCAGAAGCGAGTCAATATTCCGGTTTTTCACGATGATCAACATGGAACAGCGATAGTGGTTTCTGCAGCTATTATTAATTCAGTAAAACTTTTAGGTAAAACACTTACATCAATGAAAACCATTATAAATGGAGCAGGTGCGGCAGGGATTGCAATTACAAAAATGCTTTTTAATCTTGGCATTCAAGATATCATTGTTTGTGATCGCAAAGGAATCATATCAAAAACCAGAACTGACTTAAACAATGAAAAACAAATGCTTGCAAATATATCAAACTCCAACAATATATCCGGCACACTGGAAACTGCTGTAAAAGGAAGAGACCTTTTCATAGGCGTATCCACGGCAGGCATTTTGACACAAGACATGGTTAAAAAAATGGGGACAGACCCCGTTATCTTTGCACTGGCAAATCCGGAACCGGAAATACTTCCATCGCTTGCATATGAGGCAGGAGCCGCAGTCGTTGGTACTGGGAGATCAGATTATCCAAATCAAATAAATAATGTTCTTGTTTTTCCCGGAATGTTCAAGGGGGCGCTTACAGCAAAAGCAAGCAAAATAACAGAGGAGATGAAAATTGCAGCAGCCTATGCATTGGCGGGCATCATAAAAGAGAAAGACCTTAATAAGAATAATGTGATCCCAAGTGCATTTCACCCTGGAGTAGCAGATATTGTTGCGAATGCCGTTGCAAAAGAATGGTTGCGCGATGTATCGTCATAATAAGTTTATTGTTGCAGTCAGTCTCTTGTCTGGAACAGATTCAATCGAGGTAGAGGTTCATGTTGCTAATGTGGCAAAAAAGTAACATAATTATTACTTTTGCAGAATAAAATGTTTGTAAAAGAAATAATGTATTCTGTATCTTGGCATAGAGTTAATGTGAAAAGAGGTCATCAAATGGACAGTAAAGCATATATTGACAGTTATATCGAAAGAGCCAGAGTGGCTCAGGCAGAATTCGAGAAGATGAGCCAGGAACAGGTCGACAGGGCCGTTCAGGCAATCGCCAGGGTTGTTTATGATAATGCTCAGTATCTGGCGGAATTTGCAGTGGAAGAGACCGGCATGGGTAATGTTGAAGATAAGTTTGCCAAGAACAGGCAGAAGGCGGGAATCGTCTGGAACAATCTGAAAAACAAGAAATCCCGCGGCATTCTTGACACAGATGAGATTACAGGTATTACGAAAGTTGCCAAGCCTGTTGGTGTTGTCGCTGCGATAACTCCCTGCACCAATCCGATTGTAACTCCCATGAGCAATGCCATGTTTGCATTGAAGGCAGGGAACGCTATCGTTATCACGCCGCACCACAAGGCCATTAAATGCAGCACCAGGACTGTTGAGATGATGAACGGGGCACTGGCAAAGCTGGGAATGCCTGAAAATCTTATACAGATTCTCGGAGAACAGAACAGGGAGAACACAAGAAATCTCATCTCAACTGCTGATGTTGTGGTTGCCACAGGCGGCGGCGGAATGGTTAAAGCCGCATACAGCTCCGGCAAACCGGCACTGGGTGTAGGTGCAGGGAATGTACAGTGCATCATAGATAAGGGCTACGATCTGAAGGAAGCTGTCCCTAAAATTATAAAGGGCAGGTCATATGACTACGGGATTATATGTTCAGCAGAACAGTCTGCCATCTGTCACGAAAGTGACTTTGAAGCAATGCTGGAAGAATTTGCTGCCGGCGGCGCATACATCGTTCGAAATGCCACGGAACTTGAAAAGGTGCGCGGAGCACTCTTTGCAGACGGCAAAGCAAACAGGCATTCAGTTGGCCAGTCATGTGCGAAAGTTGCCGAGCTGGCAGGCATAGAAATTCCGGCAGAAACCAGGGTTATCGTCGCTGTTGCCGATGGAACGGGCGCAACGGATTCTTTAGGCGGTGAAAAGATGGCTCCCGTGCTCAGCGCATATGCATACAAAGATCTTGACGATGCTATCAGAATCGCAGCCGAAAACCTGGAAAGAGAAGGCAAAGGACACTCTGTAGCCTTCCATTCCGACAGCGAAGAAAATATAGCGAAGGTGGCAGAAAGCCTGTGTGTATCGAGATTCGTAATCAACCAGTGCAGTGCCAACTCTGCCGGCGGTTCATACTTCAATGGACTGAATCCGACAAACACCCTTGGCTGCGGATCCTGGGGCAATAACTCCATTTCCGAAAATCTGAACTACACGCATCTCATGAATGTTTCCAAAATAGCCAGATTCAGACCGGACAACCACGTTCCGACCGATGAGGAGCTCTGGGATTAAAAAAGTAAAACTTAACGAACATTAAAAGTGCGGCAAATGGAGAATGTTCTCTACTTGCTGCACTTGTTTCATTTTTCAGCATAAGGTCAATATTACAATGGCGTGCTAAGAAAAACATATACAAGTTGAATGAAAGTGCAAAACGAAAGCCATCAAAGAAAGAGGTAAGAATAAAAATCTGCACAATATTCCACCTTGATTTTTATGATGTTACCTCTTGGTTTATCAGAGAAGTGGAAGTTTATGTAGGACAATGGTAAAAATAATCATGCCAAGCAAAGCAAAAGGGTATGTTGCTCCGTATCCGGATGCCGGCTCATCACTATCAAGTGCATCTATAGCAGCCCCAAGCCCTGGAGTTGAAGTCATCCCACCACAAATGACACCAGATAATATAATCCAGTTTAGTCTAAAAACATATCTGCCAATGATAAACCCTATTAACATGGCAATGATTCCAATAAAAAGAGAAGTCAGTGCTAAAACAAGACCGGAGCCAAAGAGTGCATCAAAGGTTTTGAAACCGTATTTCAATCCAACAATAGCGAGGAAAAATGATAAGCTTAACTCACGAATAATAGAAAGAGTTTTTGGATCCATTCGGAAGGAAAGTGAGCCTATTTTTCCTATGTATCCAAGAAAAAGGCCTGTGATGAGAACTCCTCCGGTAGAGCCCAGACAAAAATAACCTAGCGAGCCAAGATAAATTTCAATATTTCCAACTAGATATCCTATCGCACACGTTATTGTGAAAGAAATGATGTTGAAAGAAGTTGTGGGAATCTCCTTCACTTTAATTATGCGCCTTGCATGCACCATATCCTTTTGGTACCGTCGTCGTTCCTCGTCTAAATCCATCTTAAAAACCGATGGGAAGAAATTCATTGCAAAAATGACAATTATTACACCAAAAGGATAGCCAATTGCATGTCCAATACCAACTCCAGCTACAGCATTATTAACATATGTTTTTTCCTGTTGGGCGGAAAGGGTTTTTGTGTTTTCGACGGTCAATGTAGAATCATCAATGATATCAAGAATTTTTTCCTTCTCATTAACATCAATTGATGAATATTCATTAACCCTCTTAATTGCTTCGTCTTCAGCCGTTTCTAAAGCACTTCCAAGTCCCGGAGAACTCGTAAGTGCTCCAGTATAAAGACCGGCAACTTCATATGTATTGGTGTCTTTAATTAACGCAGTTGCTCCATACGTCGCTCCAGCACCAATCAAAGGAATGAGTATTCCTAAAACAATAAAGGTTTTTCCATACTTTCGCACCACGACTTCAATATTTTTTGCAGCAAGAAGACCAACAGCTGCAACAAAAAAAATCAACGAAATGTCAAAAAAATAACTGTGGATAATTCCGTTATTGAACATTTCCTGCGCAGCGTTATAGCCGGTGACATTATTCCCTTGATTAATAACTCTGCTTCCAAACTGATAAACGAGCCATCCAATGATAAGCCCAGTAAAAAGTGTTCCCGAAGATTCAAAGCTAAAGCGACCGAATTTAATTTTCCCAAAACCAAGTCCTGTGGTCACTGCTATAAACATCAAAACAAACGGGTTCATAATTAGATCAATATAATCAAAATGCATTTACCGTTTCTCCTTTTTTTCTAAACCTCTGAAATTAATTTTAAAGCAGAGAGAAACAGGAGTCTAATAGTATTAATTTATTTAATTATAAAAATGGGTAAAGAGAAAAACTTTCAATGAAAGATTCAAATTAGAGAATCAATTATTAACTATGATTTTGATTGTTTTTAGTGTTAAAGCAAAGGAATATCTACATGTAGAAATAGAAGTTTCACATAATGTAATTACTATTTTCTATAGCAAATTCAGTTGACAATACCAGGAAGTACAATATACAATTCACTTGAGATTAAAATTATCCGACAATTGCGACAATAATACAGGGGGGGTTTATTCTTGACTTGAATGGTTAAGTGAAGACAGGAGTAGCGTGTCACACAAACTACAAACGACAATGATAGGTGATAAAGAAGTGCTCAAACTATACTCATCCTTTTCATAAATGCATCCGTAACAAAAAAGATTAACATTCAACAGAAACAAAGAGAAATGAAAGAAGCATGAATCATGAATATTAATTATATTCGATACTTCTGCGAAGTTTGTCGAAGCGGGAATGTGACAAAAGCGGCAGAAAAAATTCATATATCTCAACCGTCGGTGAGCATTGCCATTAGGGAATTAGAAAAACAATATGAGGTTTCTCTTTTCGTAAGACATGCTGGGAATTTAACATTAACACCCCAAGGGGAAAAAGTGTATGAAATGGCGGAAATGCTGCTTGGAGATGTCGATAATTTTGAACGAAAGGTCATGGAATTAAGCAATGAGGCAAATTCTCAGCTTAGACTGGGTATTCCGCCGATAATGGGTACGTACATCCTGAAAAAAATCATTCCTGATTTCACTGATAGAAACCCGAGCATAAATCTCAAAGTTATAGAAGCGCTTACTTATTGTGGGATTGAATTGCTTGAGAAAAATATCGTTGACTTTATGATAGGCGTGGAGTGTGGTGCTGAAGAGGCGGGAGCTTGTTATTTTGATGAACTCTTCTGCACAGAGTTAAACCTGATGACAAATATAAATAATCCTCTTACAGATTACAAAAAAATAACACTCAATCAAATAGATTTGAACAAACTTATAACTCTTCCAGATGGTTCTTATCATCACAACTTGGTAATGTCGAAATTCTTTAAGGATAAAAATCTAAAAAAAACAGCAATACTGGAGAGCAGTCAAATTGCCACTATTAAACACATGATTAAAAAAGGAACGGGAACTATTATAACATATAAGGAGATATTTGAAGACGATGATGATATTATAGCAATTCCATTTGACGAGCCACTTACCATTAAAATAGGGCTTTTTCGAAGCAAAAATACGTATATGACAAACTCCATGAAAAAAATGAAATCTTTTCTACTTAAATCATTTTGAAAGCGAAATGCGATTAAAAATGTCAAGTATATGTATGAAAATGTTCTAAAAAACATAGGGAACTGTTGCAAGATTAATGTGACAGCTTCTTTTAATTTCGTAAGTGTAGCAGCTTAAGAATATTGTACACTGTGCTTATATCATATAATTAATGGGGTAGTAATTGGTCTAACGAATTTCTTTTTGGATTGCAACATCCATTGCAACACCTAATACAATAATAATTGACTTCCCCTTTATTATATGAAATCGTTTAAGCGATTGGAATGAGCTGAAAAAGTTTTTCAGGGCAAATGTACAGCGGTAACAGTTGATAGCCGGGAGCTTGTTGGGTAATAATATTTCGTAACGGTAAAAACAAGAAAACAGGTAAACTATGGAAGCAATACTGACAAATCTGAGCTCACTGGCTATGATTTTTCTCATAATCATACCGGGAATAATCGTGGGCAAGATGGGGCTGATTACAGAGGAGCAGACTGAAGGTCTGTCTTTTGTTGTGGTTAATATTACATTTCCATGCCTGCTGATAGATGCGCTTCAGGTTGAATTTACTCCACAGGCGATAAATGATCTGGGTCTCATTGCCGCTATATGGGTGGCAGTATTTTTCTTCGCCCTTGCGATGGCTTTTCTAATCAGAAAAATTCCCAAGGTCAGCAAGGACCAGTCATATTTGATTGCGTTCATGATATGCTTTGCCAACACCGGATTTATGGGTATGCCCATAGTGAATGCCATATACGGCAAGGAAGGCCTTTTTTATACGGGGCTAATAGAATTCGTAAATGATATTCTCATGTTTACCGTTGGAATAATGTTCGTTCAGGCTTCTGCCGCGGCACTCAGAAATGAAGGTAAGGATCACGACAGATACAAGATGGATCTCAGAGGGTTGCTTACTCCGGGATTCATCGGTCTCATGATAGGTATAATATTGTTTTTGCTCAGCATCGATTTGCCGGGGTTTATCGGCGGCGCCGTTACCACGGTGGGCAGTGCAACGACACCGCTTTCCATGCTTGTAATAGGGCTGCTGCTCAGCCGGATGACGGTTAAAGAAATCCTTGGCGATTATGTAATGTACATAGTTTCATTTATCAAACTCGTCGCTCTGCCGCTGATGGGACTGATATTCTTCCTTGTAACCCAGGGCGAGCTCACGCTCATGGCCAAGGTTGTCATCATAGAGCTGGCCATGCCCGCTGCCATGTGCACCTCCATATTCGCCGTTCAGTACAAGGCGGATGCGGCCTACGGAACGAAGGGCGTCATGGTGACAACGCTGCTTTCCATAATAACCCTGTCAATCTTTGTAGTAATCATGGAGCTTTTTTAGACTTTGATTCTGGTGCAGTGTAGTTCCGCCAGTTATCCTGCATGGGGCTGTCATATTAAGGACGCTCTTGCCAGTTGCGGCCTATCACAAAGCCTCTCCTGAGTCAATCATTGTTTTGTTATAACTTGTACCTGCGTAAATTGTCTATGTCCATCCGGTGACCCATGGTATCCATATCCACTTTGTTTAGCCCCAACCCATGGAGTATCACCAATACCACCAACACCACTATTTATACCAATCATACCAACCTGCAATTGCAGTGCTACTTTTTCTACATTTTTATGGCCATACACCACCCCGCTTAATCCGAACCCTGTGGAATTTGTAGAATTAATAGCATCTTCTACATTATCAAAAGTACTTAAACATACTATTGGCCCGAAAGTTTCTTCTTTTGCTATTTGCATCTCATCTGTAATATTATCTAGTATCATTGGAGAAATATATTGTTCAGGGTACACGGCCCCCCTATATATTATATTCGCACCTTTTGATAAAGCATCCTGCATTTGATTTAATATGCGCTCCCGTTGATTCGCATTGATAATTGGTCCGATTACTGGCTGATCAGAATTCGCACCCATGTTATAACGTTGCATGTAATTAATTAATTGCTTTTTAAAATCGTCGGCGATTGTGGCATCGACAAAAATGCGTTCTGTTGAGATGCACATTTGCCCGGCATTTTCCAAACTGTTTGCGATAGCAAATCTTGCTGCTTGCTCAATATCTGCATCTTTTAGTACAATAAGAGAGTCTTTTCCTCCAAGCTCAAGAATTACCCTTTTAAAAGTACCTGCCGCATTTGACATGATTTTTTTGCCTACTTCTCTCGAACCGGTGAACCCGATAAAAGCTACACCATCTGAAATTACAAGTTCATTTCCCTGTTCATCACCACCTTGTACTATTTGTAGTACATTTGGAGGCAACTCTTCATTTAAGGCATCGACATAAGCTTGTGCAACCAATGGTGTTTCTTCTGAAGGTTTTAATATTACAGAATTTCCTGCCGTTAGTGCCGGTATAATCATCCAATGTGCCATTGAAACAGGATAATTCCATGGAGAAATTATTGCGCAGACACCAAGTGGATTATAATTAACGATAGTTTCTATGCCATGACCGGACAGGACTTGAGGTGCTATTGCATTTTTTACTAATTGCGCGGTATGTATAGAATAACTACAGCTTAGGACTTCACTCTCAGCACTGCGCAGACTTTTGCCCATTTCTCTGTGTAACAATGTAGAAATTCTATCTTTATTATTTATTACTTTTTTTGAAGCCTTGTCAATAATTTTAATTCTGTCATCTATTGTCAAATCTGCCCAAATGATCTGAGCTTCTTGACTTTTTCGCACAATGCTTTCTATTTCTGATAGTTCTGTTTTTCTCACTTCACCAATATATTCTCCAGAAGCAGGATTATATGATTTTAATGTTTCCATTGATATTCCTTTCTTTAACTTAAATTCCTTTGATTTTGGTGTAGTTCCGCCAGTTGTCCCTCATTGCCGATGCTGCGGCGTCGGCATCTTTTGTTTTAAAAGCCGCAATTATCGCGTTATGCGTGTCAATGGAACTGCTGAAGGTTTTCTCATCTCTGAAATAGGTGTAGTCCAGACGCTGTATGTGGAGCCATAAGGTATCGCAAAAGTCATGTATATATTCGTAGTCTGCCAGTTCCAGTATGTAGCTGTGGAATTCATAGTCCGCATTGAGTATGTTAAGGGCATTGTTTTCAAGCGTGGTCTCAAAAACGAATCTGTCGTTAAGCCTCGTCAGCATTGAAATATCATCTTCAGTAGAATGTTCGACAGCAATCCTGACAGCAAGTTCCTGCAAAGCCATCATCGGCAGATACAGTTGCTCGATGCCGTCGCCCTCCAAATTGATATCGGTGACTATTGTGGCCTTTCCGGGGAAAGACTTTATCAGCTTCTGATTCTCCAGCTGCTGCAAAGCCTCCCTGACCGGAGTTCGGCTGACATTAAAATACCTGCCGATCTCAACATCTGATATTTTCTCGAGAGGTTCCAGCTGTCCTTCAATTATCCAGGTTTTGAGCTGTTCGTATATCCTGTCACGGGCACTTTGCGGCTCTTTTGAATTATATGTTTCCGGAATTGGCATTTCAGTCTCCTCTATTTGTTGAATTTAATAATATCGCTAATATCTGCAAGTTGGCAGTCAGGTGTCAGATCGCAGGCTCTCATGAGGAAATTGAGCTTTTCTATTCTCTCTCCGGAGCGGGGAGCACCGTTCTTGATAAAGCCTATTTCCAGCCCGGTCGCTATATCCATTACAACATCATCGACAACACCGCCGGATCGTCCGGAGGTTACGGAAAGAAGTCCCTTTGATACGGCAAATTCGTGTGCCTCCATAGCCTCTGTAATGGTTCCCACCTGATTAGGTTTAAGAATAAAGCCGTCAACGGCGCCAAGGTCATATGCCTTTGAAAGTCTCTCGAGATTGCTGACGGTCAGGTCGTCCCCCAAGATGTTAGTTCGGCTCAGCTGAGGAGTGGCATAGGCATAAGCATCCCAGTCATCCTCGTCAAAGGGGTCTTCTATGAACACGAAGTCGAACTTACCGCACAGGTACCGGAAGTATTCGGTCAGAGCTTCCGCAGATATGCTTTTGCCCTTAAGCAGATAAGTTCCGTTCTCCCTGTCGTACATTTCGCTTGATGCGCAGTCGAGAGCAAAACCTATCTTGCCGGTGTAGCCGCAGCTATCTATTGCTTCGGAAATCGTATCTAGTACGATTTCCGGATCATCGGAATGTGCCGCATATCCGTAGGAACTTGCAACAGCAGGCTTGTGCCCGAGTTTTTCGGTCAGAACCTTCTCCAGTTCCTTGAAGGTATTTACTCCCATTTCAACGGCCTTGTAAATGTCCGGCGCGCCGTAAGGCATGATGATAAACTCATTAAAGGCCTGGACAAGGTCAGGATATTTGCCGCCGTTTACAATGTTAAAGCTGGGAACGGGAACGGTTTTGATCTTTCGCCCGGCTATATATTCGTAGAGCGGTATTCTTTGCGAGGCAGCGGCGGCACGAATTGCCGCAATAGATACGGAGTAGATGGCATTTCCGCCAAGATTTTTCTTTTCGGGGGTTCCGTCCATCTCAATCATCATATTATCAATACCGGACTGATCCTTTACATCCATTCCCATAAGTGCAGGCGCTATAATGTCGTTTACATTGGCAACCGCCTTGTGTACGCTCATACCCTGATATTCGTTAGGGTCGCCGTCTCTCAGGACATGGCTTTCATAGATTCCGACGGAGGATCCTGTGGGAGCCGCTCCCGACCCTATGTAACCGTCATCTGTTTCAATATCAACTTCAACACACGGGCGACATTTGCAGTCGATTATCTGTCTGGCATGTACTCGCTTGATTTTGCTCATCTTTATTTCCTTTCTTTAGTAATACCGGTTTATTTCTCCGGGATATACAGGACATTCAAATCGCACAGATTGGTACCTGTATTGCCGGTAAATACGGCATCGCCCATTTCACTCAAAGCCTCATAGCAGGAATGTCCGCGAAGTGCGGCGTGTATGTCAACACCCTTTGAAAGGGCACATTGGTAACTGGTTGAATCGGTGATTCCTCCGGCGACAGGCGCAGTTCCGTCTGTTCCTTCCGTATCTATGCTGAGCATGCATGCACCGTCAGTCTTTGCGGCTGTCAGAGCGAAGCTTGCTGTCAGCTCCTGTCCGCAGCCTCCGTGTCCCGTAATAATGCTGCTGTCCGGAATCTTTGTTGTCGTTTCGCCGGCGGCCAGGATAACGCAAGGCGGCTTGACCGGATTGCCGTAAGCCTGTATTTCTCTCGCTATTGAGGCAAAGAATGTTCCCGCATCGCGGCTCTCTCCTTCGAGGAAGGAAGTGAGAATCACGGTATTCAGACCCATCTCCTCTGCGATTTCTCTGGCATAGAGACAGGAATCCGGAAGCGTATTTAAAAGGAAGTAGGTATTCTGCGGGAAGGCCTTAGGTGTTTCCTTGTCCGGACCGGCAGTCATGATGTATTCAACAACGCGCTCAGGCAGCTTGTCCTTGAGATCGTAGTCGGCGATTACCCGGCGGGCATCATCGAGAGTGGTTTTGTCAGGACCGATAGGGGTGCTGGCATAGTTGGAGTACGGAATCCGGATGTCGCCGGTCGGTGGATTGCCGATGGAATCACTTATTCCCAGACCGATTAGTTCCGCCCCGCGGTCGGCAATTCGTTTTGCCAGCATTCCGCCGTTCATTCGCGAGATGTGGCGGCGAATGGAATTTATCTCATATATCCCGGCTCCTGATTTAAGAAGAACATCAGTGGCGTCCATCTCGTCCTGCAGGGTAATCCCCTCAATGGGGCAGCTCATCAGAGCGGAGCTGCCGCCGCTTATTACGGCTATGAAAAGATCATCAGGATCGGCGCTGTCCACAAGCTCGAATATTTTAAGGCAGGCTTCATATCCCGTTTCGTTGGGAATAGGGTGTCCGCCCACATAGACATCGGTGTTCCTGAAAACATCGGTATCCTCGGCTATTTTCACAATAGCGATTCCCTTGGTGAGGCGGTCTCCGAGAATTTCGTCAAAAGCCATAGCCATGTGGTTGCATGCCTTTCCGCCGCCCACAAGATAGACATTTCTCTTTTTTGACAGATCCCACTGCTCTGTACCTATATGAAGCATATCGCCCTCCATGTGAGCGATGCTCTTGATACGCTCATAAGCGTCCAGACGCTGAAGTGTTCTGTTGGTTATATCCAGTACGATTTTTCTGGATTCAACACAGCCGTGTGAAACCAGTTCATCGTAATTTCTGATCTTGTTATTGCTCATAGATTGCCTCCTTAATACATATATCAATTATAATGTGATATATCGCAAAGTGTCAAGCGAACGGGAGAGCACATAAGTAATTGACATAATAACAGGAATATGAGAATATTTAGACAAATAGAAATATATTGCATATCGCTATGCAGTGAAACAGGAGGAGCAACAGATGGGAAAGAAAACAGAATTCCTGTATTTAAACGAACAGGACACTATAGATGCCGGGGTGCTTGACGCCGGTGCCTGCGTGGATAATGCACAGGATGTATTTGAAATACTTGGGAGGGGCGACTATCTGATGGGAGGCAGTCTGCACAACAGCCACGGAATAGGTCTGATTTTCCCGAAGGAAAGCAAGTTTCCCAATATGCCGCTGGCAGGTCCCGATCGCAGATTTTTCTCGATGATGGCATATGTGGGCGGCAGATTCGATGTGTGCGGGGATAAATGGTATGGATCCAATGCAGCCAACAAGGAAAAGGGACTGCCAAGATCCATTCTGACCGTTGTTCTGAATGATAAGGACACAGGGGAGCCGCTGAGCCTGATGGCAGCGAATTTAATAAGTGCGGCGCGAACCGGTGCGGTTTCCGGAGTAGGTGCCAGACATCTGGCCCGTGAAGATTCTCAGGTATGTGCTGTGATAGGATGCGGTCCGATAAACCGTTCATGTTTCAGGTCTATTTATTCCCAGAGAAAGGGAATCAGGAAAGTAATATGCAATGATATTGTTGAAGAAAAAGCCGCTGAATTTGCTGAATACATAAGAAAAGACTTTGGAATTGAAGCGGTGACCAGCTTCGACTATGAGGAGACTGTCAGGGATGCCGACATTATTTCGGTTGCAGCCTCAAGAATTAAACCTGTTTACATCAAAAAAGAATGGGCCAAGGAAGGGGCAGCTTTCCTTATAACCGGACCCGTTCAGGCGGATTACGAGTTTTGGACGGAGACAAAGATAGTCTTGGATCATGTGGAACTTCACAAGAATTATGTGGCTGAAGCTGTTGCCTCGGGAGATAAAGAAGGATACTATGCCGGCGTTATCGGGGGTCCTATGTACACACTGATAGACGAGGGAAGTTTGCCGAAGCTGGAAGATTTTGCGGGAATGGGTCCTTTTCTTCTGGGCGAAGCTGAGGGGAGGAAAGACGAGAAGGAAATTGTTGTCTTTGTCGCATGCGGAATGGCTGTATTTGATGTGGGCCTTTCCTACGATATCTATAAAAATGCACTTTCAAAGGGCATTGGTAAAAGCCTGACACTTTGGGACGAGCCGTCCCAGGCATAAATAATTGAGAGGGATAAAGCTATGAATAAAAAAATAGAATTCTTATACCTGGATGAGCAGGATACGATAGACGCAGGTGTGCTGGATGCGCAGATGTGCGTTGATAACGCAGAGGAGGTATTCAGACTTTTGGGGGAAGGTGACTATCTCATGGGCAGTGTCACTCAGAATGCCCATGGCATGGGGTTGATTTTTCCGGAAGAAAGTCCTTTCCCCAACATGCCGTTAGCCGGTCCGGACAGAAGGTTTTTCTCCATGGTGGCTTATCTTGGAGGCAGATTCGATGTCTGCGGCAACAAGTGGTACGGATCCAACGCGGAGAACAAGAACAAGGGTCTTCCCAGATCGGTTCTGACATTCACTCTGAACGATAAGGATACGGGTGAACCCATCTGCTTCATGTCCGCCAATCTGCTCAGTGCGGCCAGGACAGGCGCGGTACCGGGTGTGGCGGCGAGACACCTGGTAAACGAAGATGCCGAAACCGTGGCGGTTATAGGCTGCGGTGCGATAAACAAAGCCTGCTATCATTCAATCTTTTCGCAGATGTCGGGATTGAAGAAGGTTGTGTGCTATGATATTTTCAGGGAAGCCGGAGAGGCATTCCTGGCAAATTCCGTGCGTGAGTACGGCATAGACGGAACCGTAACGGAGAATTTGCAGGAAGCTCTGGCCGATACGGATGTAATCACATTCGCCGCATCGAGAATTGAACCCGTATTCTTTGAAAAGGAATGGATAAAAAAGGGTGCCACATTAATCGTGTCCGGACCGATTCATACAACGGAGGAATTCTGGCAGAGTACCAATCTGATATTCGACCATGTGCCGTTCCAGGAGAATTACGTGACAGAAGCAAAGGCTTCAGGTGATAAGGAAGGTTACTATGCGGGTGTAATCGGAGGCCCTATTTACACGCTCATAGATGAGGGAAAGCTGCCGCCACTCGAAAGCTTCCCGAATTTCGGGGATATAATACTGGGCAAATGTGAGGGCCGGAAGAGCCACGATGATATAGTAACATTTATAACATGCGGAATGGCTGTATTTGATGTGGGCCTTGCCTATGAACTGTATTGCAATGCGCAGGAGAGAGGGCTCGGAGAGAAGCTTTTGCTCTGGGATGAGCCGTATCAGGGCTGAACACGGAAACAAGAGGTGAAATAATGGACAAACAGATCAGATTTCTGAAAGGCAAAATGACAGAAGGCGGCCTGCCCGAATATTTTAATGAAGAGAATTATAGAAGGGTGCTGGATTTCCATCGCAGCATGAGCGAATACGAGCCGACACCGCTGGTGTCTCTGGCCGGTCTTGCCGGGGAGCTGGGAGTGAAGGGGATTTATATTAAGGATGAATCAAAGCGTTTCGGTCTCAATGCCTTCAAGGCGCTGGGCGGTGCTTATGCGGTGAGCAGGCTTGTGGAAGAGAAGAAGCTTGAGCCTGCGGAGCGGGTGTTCGTTACCGCCACCGACGGCAATCACGGCAGGGGCGTCGCCTGGATAGCCCATAAATACGGTGGTAAGGCCTATGTTTTCATGCCAAAAGGGACAGTGGCAGCCAGAGTTGAAGCGATAAGGAACATAGGTGATACGACAGTTAAAGTCATGAATACTACCTATGACGGATGTGTCAGACACGCTGCGGATTTTGCGGACAGGAACGGCTATTACCTGATTCAGGACACAGGCTTTGAAGGATATGAGGAGATACCGAACAACATCACACTCGGCTATGCCACTATGGCGGCGGAGGCGATCGAGCAGCTGGAAAAGTACGGTGCGGGCAGAGCCACCCATATGTTCCTGCAGGCAGGTGTGGGATCCATGGCGGGCGGCGTCCTGGGGTACTTCGCAGACAGATACGGAACACCTCCTGTAACGGCTGTACTGGAAGCCGACGAGGCAGCGTGCATTTACCTGTCGGCAGAGAAGGGCGAATACAGCGTAATTGAGGGCGACCCGCAGACAATCATGGCCGGTCTGAACTGTGAGTCTCCCAATGTTTTTACATGGCCGGTTCTGAGAGATTATGCATCATGGTTTGTTTCCTGTCCGGACTTTGTAACGGAGCTCGGCATGAAGCAGCTGGCAAAACCTGTTGGCGATGACGAACCGATTGTTTCCGGAGAGTCAGGTGCCGTCGGTCTGGGCCTGCTGCTGGCACTCATGACCTACGAATACAGAGAGCAGAAGGAAGCTATGGGGATGGATGAGAATTCGATAATTCTGCTGTTCAGTACAGAAGGGAATACAGATCCCGGCAACTACAATCTGATAGTGGGAAAGTGAGCTGATACTTTTTGAAAAAGGTGTTATAATATTCGGGAATAAGTTATTTCAGTACAATAAACGGAGCACAAAAATGAAAAACCATATGAAAACCAAATTGAAAAACATTGTTAAACTCACAGCAGTTGTAGCACTGGCAGCTGCCATCGTACTGACCTTTTCTGCATGCGGAGAAGGGGATAATTCCGATGAGGAAGGTCAGGATGAGCCCGGAGCATATAAAGAACTTGCGGTTGGCGATGAAGCCCCTGATTTTGAAGCGGAACTGGCAGGCGGCGGAACATTTAAGCTGTCAGATGCCGATGGCAAGGTAGTGCTTCTCAATTTCTGGGCAACATGGTGCGGACCATGCTGCGAGGAGATGCCTGCCTTTGAAAGACTCTATAAGGAGTATGATGCTGACGAAGTTCAGATACTTGCAGTAAATGTTGCTGAGCCGAAGAGCGACCTGGACAGGTTCATAGAGGATAACGGATACACTTTTCCGATTGCGTATGACGAAGAAGGCATCATCACGGCAGACCTGTATCCGACGGAGGGGATTCCTTACACGGTTGTTATCGGCAAAGACGGGACAATCACCGAAACTTTTGTCGGTGCCAGCAGTGCCGATGCGCAGTACAAAATCTACAAGAAAGCCATCGATGAGGCACTGGCTAAGTGAGGAGCCGCAGGGAGGTTCTGAATGAAGAAGCGAAATTTACTGAGAGGAGGCATCCTCATTGCAGCGGTTGCACTCATTGCTGTTGGAATTTACACCGGTGATGTCATGAATGTTTTGAACAAGGCAATTCACATCTGCTTTGAGTGCATAGGATTAGGATGAGCAGGAAACAGAAAATTCTGCATGGAATAAGAAACCATAAGCGCCGAATAACACAGGTTGTTACGGCACTGTTATATAACAGTAACCTTACCGGATTTGTAACAGGCACAATCTACAAAGGCGACATTAAGATGGTATGCGTTCCGGGGCTGAATTGCTACTCATGTCCCGGAGCCATAGGAGCATGCCCTCTGGGAAGTCTGCAGTCAGCTCTGGTTTCGTTCAAGTACAGATTTCCGTATTATATTCTGGGTCTGATGCTTCTGATGGGTGTTCTGCTTGCCAGATTTATCTGCGGTTTTTTGTGCCCTTTCGGATTTATTCAGGAAATTCTTTACAAAATCCCCACAAAGAAAATCGGTAAGAGCCGCATTACCTCAGTACTGTCTTATCTCAAGTATATTCTCCTGGTGCTGACGGTTGTTATCGCAACGGTCCTTCTGGGAGTTCCGTGGTTTTGTAAATATATCTGCCCGGTTGGAACGCTGGAAGCAGGGATTCCTCTGGTGATTGTGAATTCTCAGATCCGTGCCATGGTTGGAGCACTTTTCAGCTGGAAAGTTTTTATTCTGGTACTCATTCTTGTATCGACGGTGTTCTGCTTCCGAAGCTTCTGCAGATTTCTCTGCCCTCTGGGAGCCTTTTATGCGTTGTTTAACCGCGTTGCGGTGTTCAGGATGGAAGTGGATTCGGAGAAGTGTGACAGCTGCGGCATATGCAAAAGCTTTTGCAAGCTGGACATACAAAAGGTGGGGGACAGGGAATGTGTGCAGTGCGGCGATTGCCGTGATGTGTGTCCGCAGAAGGCCATAAGCAGGAAAGTGAACTGACAGATTTATTAAAACCAAAGAAAAATGAGATGGGACAATGCCCATCTCATTTTAGCGGGTTTGTACAGTCTTAACTTTGGACCACTGTGCATAAAATCTGTTGCCGTTGACCGTCTTGTAGGAACGGACACTCACATAGTAAGTTTTATTTCTTGAGAGGTTCTTCATGGTTGTTATGCTCTTACGGCTGCCTCGGATAGTCTTGGTTTTAACATTTTCGGTGAAGCCTCTGTCCTCTGCGATTTGAACCTGATATCCGGTCACTTTGCCACGGCGGGTTTTCCATTTGGCTTTGACAGAATGCTTGCGTCCTTTGACTGACCTCAAATAAGTGGACTTGACCGGTGCACCGACCGTTACCTTGCACTTGTCAATCATTCGGCCTTCGGAATCATTACAGATTACATAAGTTGTTCCTTTTTTCTTTCCCGTTACGACACCCACACTGTCTACTGTGGCAATTTCATTGTCAAAGGTCTGCCATTCTATGCCGTACGGATCTCCATGGTTAAGTGTAATCTTCCCGTAGTTTCCTCTTGCGACGGCAAGCTTGGTCTTATCCATATAGATATCTTCGCCGTCGTATTCATCATCGTCGCTCCATATATGCAGTTTGAAAGAAGTTTTAACGCCATTGTCCAGCTTACCTGTAATTGTAGTCACACCTGTCTTGTGTGGAATCATCCGTTCTTCGTCATTCACTGTGGCAACGGACTCATCGGAGCTTGTCCATTTGACAGGTCTGTCTACATCACTGTTCGGTTTGACAGAGTAATTTATGTATGTTTCATTGTCGTCAATATAAAGATGCTCATTCCTGGCACGGACATAAAGATCCCTGGCGGGGGCAACTTTTTTGGCGGGAACAAATTTGGCCTGAAGTGTCATGTCATCCTCGACTATTTCGTTGTTCTTTATCTTGAATCCATTCCGGTACCAGCCGGCAAAGATTTTACCTTTCTTGGCTTTCGGTATCGGCAGTTTACCTATTTTGTCCCCCGCAATTACAACCATAGTATTCCACACCTTTGAGTCAACCTTAAAGGTGATAGTCTTTGCCTGCGGAGTAAGCTGGTTCAGATTCTCGTCCACCCAATCTGAACGAAGGTTAATCCAGCCCCTCAGCTGCTCGATTTCTTCATGGTAGGAACGATTTGTATCTGCCCCGTCTGCATCAATTTCCTCATCGGTCCATGCCTCAAAGTAGTTACCCCACTCCTCATGGTCATATCTCTGCGATATGGTCAGGATATCCTCCTGCTGATCCAGCCAGCCATCGTCTCTGGTTACTTCTTCAAGCCTGGATTTAAGCATCTCCCAGCGAGCCTCTACCTTTGTGTTAAATTCAGGATCCCGCAGCATCTGCTTGAACCATGTGCGTTCGTTAGTATCAAAACCTTCTATATATGGTTCCTCGTACTGTAGATTGCCCCAGGCAACATAGTCAAAGTCCCATAACGGTCCCCAATATAACAGGTCGTTTCTGGGCTTGTAGAGATAAGTACTGTTGCTGGCATAAGCATCACCGTTTTTGCTGAATTCCTGAATCCAGAAGTAATCAGCAGCGGCATCCGTATCAAGATATTCCGTATAACTCTTGTCGTTTTCATCCTTGAAGTCTTTGCCGTAGATGGCATCTTCTGTCTGCTGCATATAGTTTTTGATATAGTTGAACTGTGTTTCATTTACCTTATCCTCAAAGGCAGGTGACTCCAACAGGAAGCTATGGTCGCGCTTCGTAGTGAATGAGTGATTCCCGTCACTTTCATCGTCAAAGCCCATAGACAGGAGATACCCGCCGGTAATTTCCGGTTCAGTGGTTACATCCGGTGTATCCTCCAGATCGTCAATGTCAATTCTGCCCGTACCGATTCTCACCTGCTCGGAAAGATAGTAGCTGCCATAGTATTTGTTGTTGAGTACTAAATCCACAGGAACCAGCTGCGGAGTATATGGCATACCCAGCTGCTCTCCCAGCCAGTAAGTCATCTTATTTCGCAGCAGGGAATTATCATATCGATTTGCTAGGAGAATCCAATGCTTGTTGTTACCCATTCCGAACAGGTCCGCTTTTTTATCCAGCTTGACTTTATATGGTTTCTTGTCGCACATCCATGTGGAGTTGCCGCGGCCGCGGATGTATTCCAGTTCATAGGTTTTAGTCTTACTTTCGCCTCCGTATTCGCTCTCATATCCCTTAGGAATTTGAATTTTAACATCTCCATAGCATTCGGTCTGGTGTTCCGGGTCTGAATTCATTGCCGATATGGTTCCCAGACTTTCATCAAGGTCAAAGTAAAGAACCGGCAGTGAGCTCTCAACAAATTCGACGGATCTGAGCAGGACTTCCATTTTGGTGCTGGGCTTGCTGCCACCTGTTACAGTGATTCCGAAAGATACCTGATGCTGTCCTTTAATATCTTTTTTCAACACATCGATGGTTGTATCTCCGTCTCTGCCCCAGCCGGATTTGCCCATCTGATTATCCAGTCTGATTGTAGCAACCGGATCTGTTTCATCGTCCAGATAGATATTTACATCGGCTTTCAGCTTTCTGTCCGCCAGACCGTCAATGCTGATTCGTCCTACCGGATTTCCTGAGAAGTCAAGCTTGTCCTTAAGTTGGAAACGGTAGGTGCTGTACTGTACTTCCGTGCAACTGAACCTGAGTCCGCCGTTTTTGTTGTCTGCGGTGACAGCTCCATCAGCTATTCCCTCCGGCACGCCTATCTTCCCGTTCCCGAAAAGGGAGAGCAGGTTTTGCTTCATATAGGATGCAGGGGATTCTATTATTTCACCATCCTCGTTTTCGGCGGTCGGGTTGACATCGCCCAAAGGATTAATTTCATCGCCGTCTGCAGTATCACCTTCGTCAGCGGCAATGTCACTTTCCTCGCCTTCGGCATTGATGTCGCTTGCTGCAGGTGCCTGATTGCCCGTGCCCCCGGGTGGCTGGGCACCAAGGTCGTTTTGTATGGCCATAACAGGTGTTGTAAGCACCATCATTACCGCGATGACCAGAGCAATCAATTGCATTCTTCTGTTTGTTTTTACCATCTGCTGTACCTCTCTAAGTACTGATTATATTTTACGAAGTTAATATAACATATTTAAAACATACAATGGTGTAAAAAAGGTTCGCAAAATCAAAATTGTTTGTAAATCTTTTGTTAAATTAAGACTAGAAACAGCAAAACCCCACCGGAGCCTTTTCGGTGGGGTTTAACAGTTTAAGTCTTTCAGGTGTTTTTATGGCTTATTCCGTAAAGTCTTAAACATTTGCAAGCTTCCTTGCAACTTGATTGTATAATGTAAAGTGGGGTTGACCGCAATATGCAATTTTTCTGACAATTCAAGCGGTGTTAATCAAAGACTTTTTAAATTCTCTGTGTCAGTGTTTCATGTTCTTCTTCGCTGACAAATGATTTCCCTGCAAAAAAAGTCTTCATCAGAATGATGTGCATAAGGAATCCGATTGTGAATGACCAGAAGTAGTTTATTGAATTAATGAATGTCCAAAACGAACCGCTTACACCAAAGTACATGAGTAATGGCAGTATAAAGGCACAGAACCAAGATATCACAGCAGCCCAGTTGAAGCCTCCGGAGTACCAGTATCTGCCTTCAATCCCTCTGAAGAGATCGGCAACATCAACTCTTTGCTTTTTTACAATCCAGTAGTCGGCAATAAAAATCCCTGCCAGTGGAGCAAGAATAGTACCATAGGCGTTCATCCATGTAAAGTAAGCTGAACCGGAACCATAAATCCACCACGCCTGCAAGATGAAGAAAGCAATGCAAATTGTGATAATTACCCCCATTTTGTAGGAAACTTTCTTAGGGTATACATTGGAGAATCCATTTGCAGGAGCAACAACGTTGGCGGCTACACAGGTTGTAACCGTGGCAGCAACAACACCTAATGCAGAGATGGCTACAATGATTTTGTTGTCAAGATAGTAAAGTACCAGAGTCGGGTCAAACATTGCCTCTCCAAAAGCAACCTTTGAGGCCTGAGCGTAGTACGCTCCGACAAATGCACAGAAGGCCATAGGAAGAGGCATTCCAATGAGCTGACCTATGTACTGATCCTTTTGACTTCTGGCATACCTGGAGAAGTCAGGAATATTCAGTGCCATTGTAGCCCAGAATGCGATATTACCCATAAGCCCGGACAGAAATACGTAAGACCAACCGCCATAGGTCTGAATCAATTTGTTGTCACTAGGCATATTCATTACTTCCCAGAAGCCTATTTGACCGTGAACGAGAGAATAGGACCATAAAAGAAGTGCAAGCATTACAATAATGAGAACCGGACCGCCCAGACTCTGTATTAATTTGATTTTTTCCATTCCGTTATATGCGACCCAACCTACAAAGAGGATAAAAATCACATATCCTACGAACTGTGAAATCATAACGGGAGTCATTCCGCCCCATGAAGGAATGTTGAAAATCCAATCTTTGTCTGCAAACTTCGGGATAATGCAGCCGATAAGTGCACCTACTGCGCCTCCTCCTACCCATGATTGAACAGATGTCCAGCCGCAAGCGGTGATTCCCCTGAGTATTGCCGGAATGTGTGCACCTCTGGGACCAAATGTCAGTCTGGCAAACAGAGGAAACGGGATACCGTACTTGGTACCGACATTTGAGTTCAGTTGGATAGGTATCAGCACAATAAGGTTGCCCAGTGCAACGTTAAGAACTGCCAGCCATGGGGATACTCCCATTCCTATAAGTCCGGAAGAAAGAGACAGAGCCGGGATGCATATTGACATGCCAACCCATAACATTGTGATGTTGTACGTGGTCCATTTTCTTTCAGCGACCGATGACGGAGCCAAATCCTCGTTATAGAATGAAGATGATGCCAGTTCGGCACGGGTCTCTTCAGTCAGCTCAAACAGACCATTACGCTCAACCTGTGAATAAGTAGCCATATACAGCCACCTCCTTCTGATTAATATTAAAGAAATATAATACATAATGATTCTACACAATAAACCGCTCTTAACCTCAATTGTTAAATTCAGCAAAAGCTAATGTCAGATACACCTTGTCAACCCACCTTGACCTTTTGTGTAATATACACTCTCCATCAACACCCCTTAATCATTGGCAGTTTATAGCCTTTGGGTTATAATATATTTTAAGGAGGAGAAGAGCCATGAAAATAGGAGTTTTTGCAAGCAAATATGGATTGAACGCCAGTGCTGTCAGATTCTATATCGATAAAGCCCTTCTAACACCGAAAAGAGAAAACGGACAGTATGTTTTTGACAAGAATTGTTCTGAGCAGATGGAAAAGATTCTTAAATACAAAAAATATAAATTTACCCTTGAAGAAATTGAACTGCTGTTTTACTACGAGAATCTGTCTAACCTGAAAGATCGCCGCGTAATCTGTGAAATAATAAATATTCTTAGGGAGAAAAAAGATCTTATAGAAAACGAAATATTATTTATGAAAGAAATAATCCTCGATATTGATGATGAAATTGAGTATTACATAAAATGCAAAACCTCAATACCTTCCGATACTGAAGCATATCTGCCCCTGTCAGGTTTTGATTTGCTGTGCTGCCCAAGGTGCGGAAACAATATGAGGATGGAGAACGCCGTATTGGAGCCGTGCGGTATCAAAAGCGCCTTAGTCGAATGCTCCTGCGGGTACTCTGCACATATTGAAGACGGTGTGCTTCTATGCCCGGAACACATTGAGGAAAGCCCTTTAAGGCTGTTCGAAAATGTCGACTCTGTGCTTGCCACTACCAGTGATTTCAGTGCATCGTACAGGGGGTTGATGGAGAAAGGGCATCTTCTAATATATCAGCACATTTTCCGCACATGCAAAAGCTGCCATTATGTTTTGGTCGGACCTCTGACCTATAACTTCATTCTCGGGTATATGGGCTCCATGACCGAAAGCGCAACAGTTGTAATCGTAGACCCGTCCATAAACAAAATAAACAAGCTCAAGGAATATTTGGCGGATTCGGGCAATGATATTCTTTTTATCGCGGGTGATATCCGAAGTCTGCCGATTAAAAAGGATTCGATAGACTTGTATATTGATGATTTCTCATTCAATAACTATATGGTCACATATAACTTAAATATTTTCGAAATAATTGCACCGTTTCTTAGCAGTCAAGGGAAGGTAATCGGTCAATTTGTCGATTATTCAAAAGCTCCCAGATCACTGAAGAACATAAAGACCGATCATCCGGAATTCAACCCAGAATATCTGACATTAAAAAGGATCTATAGCAGTATTACCGATTCAGGTCTTAAGATTATAGAAAAAACCAACTTGGGCTCGCCGGAAGGAAAGAAGAAGGATTTCGTCAGGCAAGTTGGTGATGAAAAAGTGTCACTTGTGACATATATTGCCGGCAAATGAGACTTCATCGGATTCCAATAGTCAAACCGCTACTTCAGGCGGTTTTTTGGTGCTATTCCCGGGCTATACTGTGGGCAAGAGGAGTATTAAATTATATGAAATGGAGGTAGATTGAAATGTCAATGGCATATACTGAAATTATTACATGCCCGAAGTGTGGCAAGGAAAGCGAGATTACATTATGGAAATCAATAAATGTAAGCCTGGACAGGGAAATGTTTGACACAGTTCGTAACGGGGAGGCATTCATGTTTACATGTCCTCATTGCGGTGAAAGGACTAGGATGGATTATGGATTTCTTTATCATCAGATGGAAGATATGATAATGATTTATTACACGCATGAGGACGAGGTGGAGACCGCGTATGAAATATTCTGCGGAAATAATTCCACATCAAAAATGATGGAAAAGATGTTTGATAAGAAGGCCGGAGAAAAGTATCTTTACAGAATTGTAACATCACAAAACCGTCTTCGTGAGAAACTGGTCATATTTGATGAGGGTTTGGACGACAGAATTGTAGAGATGATGAAGTTGATTTACCTGGGCAAAATCGCAGAAGACAATCCGGATTTAAAAATCTCAGAGTTATTGTTGTACAAGCCGGGTGATAACGAGATGATATTTGAAGCACTTTTTGAGTCAGGGGATATCGGTCATATCGATTTCGATATGGAAATGTACGATGCTTTGGCTGACTTCTATTTGCCTAAATGGCCTGAGATTCGAAATGATGATATTGTCATAGATTTTAATTGGGCAATTCAAATTACTTCAGAAGACAATTAGGATGAGTAATTATGTACAAAATTCTATTCGGAATAATCAGCAGTAAGCGTAGGCGGAACTGGAACGACAGGGACGAAGATCCTTATAAGGTTCTGGATGAATGTCTCTATGAGAGGGAGTGCAGCATAGGAACGCTTCCCTCAGCGGGCAAAGCCTTCAGAGATGAGGTTCAGATCGACTGGGGCAGCTACGCATGGAAGGCGAAGAAACGGGAGATTCGGAGATTTTTCAGGCGAAAGGGCTATCCGGAAGAAGTGCTTGAGAAGTTCGACAGCGATGAGGAGTACGGGGTTGTGTATATAGACAGTTAGACATCATTGTCAAGACGATTCTTATTGGGTAAAATAAGGGTATGTTAATGTGATAGAGAAAGGACAGTGCCATGTCTACAGCCGGAAGCAACAAGCTGAGAATGCTTTATATCATGGTGGAGCTTTTGGAAAAAAGCGATGAAACCAACAAAATTTCCACGAAGATGTTCACGGAAATGCTGGAGAGAAACGGCATCAGTGCCGAGCGCAAAAGCATCGCCAGCGATATCAGGGCTCTCAAAGAATGGGGGATGGATATCGAATATTCCAAGGTAAAGCCCGCAGGCTATTACGTATGTTCACGCGAGTTTGAACTTCCGGAACTGAAGCTTCTCGTCGATGCGGTTCAGGCATCCAAGTTCATTACGGTTAAGAAGTCAAGAGAGCTGATCAGGAAACTGGGGAATCTGGCAAGCAAAGGCGAAGCAGACCTCATTAACAGACAGGTACATGTAATTAACCGAATCAAAACCCAGAACGAGAGCATTTACTATAATGTGGACAAAATCCACAGTGCCATTTCTAATAACGCAAAGATAAGTTTCGAGTATTACAAGTGGAATACGGACAAGAAGCTGGTGCCGCGAAATGATGGCAAGCCTTTGGTGGTAAGCCCGTGGGCTCTCACCTGGGACGATGAAAATTACTATATGCTGGGCTACGATGAAGCGGCCGGAATTATCAAACATTATCGCGTGGACAAGATGAAGAATATCCGCCGGATCCGGGCTAAGCGAAAGGGAGAAGAGGTCTTTGCAGGCTACGATATGGCACAGTTTGCCAAAGGAACCTTCGGTATGTATGGCGGTGAGGAGTATAAGGTTACTCTCCAGTGCGAAAGTCATCTGATCGGACCGATTCTCGATCGGTTCGGCACCGATATGATTGTGGCAAACATGGAGGAAGACTGCTTCCAGGTGCATCGCGATATAGTGGTAAGCGGGCAGTTTTTCGGCTGGCTGGCAGGTCTGGGACCGGGTGTAAAGATTGTGGCACCGGCAGAAGTGAGGGAACAGTATAAGGAGTGGCTAAGGAGGTTGCTGGAGTATGAGGAAGAGACAGAGTAAAGCGGGGACAATGGGTCGTCGTTTAAAAATTATTATAATTGTAATTGTCGCAGCACTAATAATCATGGCAATAAAAGGTATTTTTTTCGATTCTCCTGAGATAGGCAAGTTTAAAAGTATTGATTATCAAAATCAATATAATCAGGCATATGATGATGTTTTAAAGTCAGCTCCGCCTGATGAGACTTATGACATACAAACATCTTTTGGAATTGTCAGAGTTTATAGTTGGGGAAACAGCAGCGGAGTTCCTATGTTCCTGTTGCCGGGTCATAGTTCCGGCGCGCCGATGTGGATAGACAATATCAATGATTTTTCAAAAGAGAATAGAGTATACGCAATTGATGCACTTGGGGATGCAGGCAAGTCCCGTCAGGAAGTGCCGCTAAAGGATATAAATGATGTAAATACATACATCAGGGAAGTCATGGATAAACTGGGATTGGATAAGGTGAATTTGGTGGGACATTCTTTTGGCGGAGGTTACGCATCCAACTTTGCTATAGCTTGTCCGGAAAAAATAAATACATTAGTATTACTGGAACCGGCGTTTGCATTAAATTACCCTTCCGCTTCTGTAATGTTCTGGGCTACAGTAAGCAGTATAGACTTTTTACCGAAGTCAATCAGAGATTATGGTTTATCTCAAATATCAAATGAAGATGTCAGCAACATTTCTTCCGATGATCCTTTAGCCAAAATGATTAGTATAGGCAGTTCAGGATTTGAAACAGAGCTGCCGACTCCTAAAGTATTAAGTGAGGAAGAGATTATGTCATTTGATATACCTGTCTATGTAGCTGTTGCGGATAATTCTTTAATAACTACAGACAAAACAACAGAACGTGCGGAATTGTTTCCAAAAGGCAGAGTTAAAGTATACAAAAATACTACACATTCACTCCCTATGGAAGTCAGCAAAGAACTTACAGATGATTTAAATGAATTCTGGGGAAAATAATTTTTTAAGCAGTTATACATTTGCTTGAAGCAGTCCAAATGTGAGCAGGACCGGGCGTTAAGATAATGGCGCCGCCGGAAGTGCGGGAGCAGTATGTGGAGGAGGAAAAGCTATGAATAATAATATTCCAATTGTTGCAGAGTTCTACCCAACCATTCCAAGGGCAGAACTTGAGGTAAATAGTAAACACATTATTAATCTCAAAGAAATGTCCGAGCTCGGCAAGACATTTCTGGGGGTTGCTACTGCAATAAGTTCTGCGATGATTGAGGCACCTGAGGCAACGGAAGGTCTTTACCGATGCATATTTCCGGAAGGAATTAACGGCAAGTTGGCGACCTTTAAGGATGGCTCAGGGTTTTTGGGGACTATTTTGAATGAGAAAGGGCTTGCCGCTCAAGCAAGATGGATACCTGCTGAAGGTGCATCAGCTACAATGATGATTGATCCTGTAACCATTGCAATTGCTGTTGCTCTGGCAGGTATTAATAAGAAACTTGCAGATATTAAAGAGTATCAGGTTAAAATCCTTCAGTTTCTGCATGACGATAAAGAATCAGAATTGGAGGCAATGGTTAATACTTTGGCGGAAATGTTCAATAACTATAAACACCAATCTGAAAATGAAAGATGGAAAACCGGTCATTTAACATCTCTTACAAGGTTTAAAATTGAAGCTGAAAAAAATATTATCTTCTACAGAAGACAAATACAGAGAACCATAGAAAAACAGAAACTGCTTTACATAAGTAAGGAAACAAACAGCGCAAAAGAAGAACTATATAAATATTTCAAATATTACAGAATGGCAGCGTATATTAATGCATTTGCGGCATTTATGGAAATAATTTTGAGCGCAAATACAGGACAAATATATCTTGAAGAAATAACTTCAAAGCTCAGAGAAAATGCGATTCAATATCGAGAAGATTATACGAAAGCGTATGGTGTTATTGAAAAAATGACAGCAAAAGCACTTGATGCAAAGGCTCTGGGTGGAATTGCATCTGTCAGCAAAGCGGTAGGTGATAAAATTGCGAAAGTGCCTTTACTAAAAAAGAGTCCGGCGGATGAGGCGCTTATTGCTGCCGGTGAAAAGCTTGACGAGTTTGGGGTCAAGCAAGCGGATGCTTTGTTGGAAGAGTTTACAGAAAACAGAGCATCAGGATTAGAATTGTTCATTGAAAACATTGAGCATATCAACGAAATAAGCAACAAGCCTGTGGAATTGCTGTTTGATAAGGAACGGTTGTATATTTGTGCGTAGAGCAGAGGATTAATTTGCGAAAAAGGGAGGAAGTCGCATGCAGAAGACACCTAAATCTGTTTTTAAGATGCCCAAAACAGTGAAAATAACAGGAAGGACTTCCGGCATAACAAATTCTTTTGTAAATGGCATTATTCCTGTGGTAGAACCTAATGATGAAGAGATAGAAGAAGCATTATCAATTTTGGGAATGACTGTTGATACCATCTGTTGTGCTTATTGTGGCGACCGATATACGGAATGGGATCATCTACGGCCACTGGTCAGGGACAAACAGGCAACTGGGTATATTTCGGAAATATGCAACCTTGTTCCGTCATGCGGGAAGTGCAATCAGAGCAAAGGGAACAAGAATTGGAAAGAGTGGATGTATGGCCCGGCAAAACTGTCACCTATGTCGAGGGGGATAAGCGACATCGATGAACGATGTCAACGCATTGTAGAATATGAAAATTGGGGTACACCAATTAAAATAGACATAGAATCTATAGTGGAGACAGATAAATGGCAAAAGCATTGGAAAAACCGTGATAAAATATTACAACTTATGTCAGAGAGCCAAGATCTGTCCGATGAGATAAAAAATGAATTGCAATCAGCAATAGAGTCAAATGATGCAGTATAGCAGAATAAACTACACATTGAAATTTGATGATAATGAGCATAAAAAACTGGCGCATTATGTTGATTTGGTTTCAAAGAAGGGAGTGAGAGTTGTTTTAAGCAATTCAGACCCAAAGAATACAAACAGTGACGATAATTTAGTTGATGACATTTATTCGCAGCACAAAATTTCAAGAGTGACAGCGACAAAAATTATAAGTACAAAAGAGTATTTCAGAGGTGAAATAATTGAATATTCAGCTTGACAGGAATTTGTCTAAAAAATACAATACAAAAAGTAGTATAGTCAAATCGAAATGACCGGAAATTAAATAATATCAACAGGAGCCATCATGGAAATACTGGTTTTTGCACTTGAATTAATCGGTGCATGCGCCTTTGCAATATCGGGAGCATTGGTTGGCGTAAAAAGGAATATGGATTTGTTCGGAATTTGCATCCTCGGTTTGTCGACGGCTGTCGGCGGAGGAGTAATCCGCGATATTATTCTGGGGCACACCCCGCCCGCGATGTTTACAAACCCTATCTATGCCATTGTGGGGCTTGCATCCTGTCTTGTTGTTCTTATTCCACAGTTCAGAAAATTGATAGCCCGGACGGATATTATCATGATGATTGCCGATGCAATAGGACTTGGTATTTTTACTGCGTCAGGAACGATGCATGCGATTGATTCCGGGCATCTGAATATTTTTCTCGCTGTATTCGTAGGAGTTGTAACCGGCGTGGGTGGCGGTCTTTTGCGTGACACGATGGCAAGTGTATCACCGTACATATTCTCAAAGCATGTGTACGCGACTGCAGCGATTGCCGGGCATTGCTGCTGTGTTTTATATATCCGCATGTAAATAAACACCTGGCAATGATATCTGCGGCAAGTCTGGTTGTGCTGATCAGAATGCTGGCGTATGAATTTGACTGGGAAATACCGAAAGTTAAGAAACCGTGAATGAATAATTGAGCAGATCGGGATTGAATGCTATAAAATACAAATTAATGTAAACATAAGAAAAGGAGGAGGTTTTAACCATGAAGAAGTTTATATTTATTCTTATTGCATTGGTTATGGCAATCGGTCTTTGTTCCTGTGGCTATAAATCGGATACATATAAATACCTCTCGTACACTGTCCCTCCTAAATATGAAAAATGTGAAGTATCGCCATATCCGCTTTATTCCAGAGAAGAATATGGCATATGTATTTACATTGAACAAAGTGAATCTGACGATGTGACTGTTGAGGACATGCTTGCCGAGCACATGGAGTCTAATGAATACTCTGAAATAACCCCTGTTGATGACGTAAATATTGATGGAATAACTGCAAAGCAATACTACAGACTTCATACCGGAAGCAATTCGGTCACATTGAATGTTGCCTTTATATATGGCGATGACCTTGTTACTCTTACAATGTGGTCCCTTCATGATGAGATTTGTGACGATGCTTTAAATCATTTTTCAGAGTTTGTTGATAGTGTGAAAATAGATAAAAAATGAGGGGATGTCATTTGATTGCATGTTCCCACTAGCCGCCTGGTATGCGTGGAATAGTAGGGAAGTGGGGGCATCACATGAATAAACGCCTCAAGCAAAATGCCTATAGCAAAAAGTTCTTCGACTTTTATTAAAGATATACCGATAAATGAAATTAAAATCAAGAGGTTTTAGATGAGGGTTAAATATATAGGACTGACAGATGTTTCGCTAACAAACGGGAAAATATACGAAGTTATTTCAACAGAAGAAACATGGTTAAGGATAATCGATGATACAGGGGAAGATTATCTTTTCCCGCCAGAAGAGTTTGAAATAGTAGAAGAGTAGTGAGTATTTTAACTTAATATTTAATTTTTTTATTTTTTGAAGAGAGATATAAAAAACCTTTTCACTGCTGCCGAAATTAGGATGTTTACATTACTTCAATTTCTGCCTGATTAGCAGTTTTTGTTGATGTTTAAGTTGGAAATATAAGGTATAATATCTTGAAAGGTGGCGAAAGGTGAATTGCTATGAAAAAACATACATTAACAGACAGACAAGAGGGTGTTGAGGTTAAAAAGGCGGCATCTGCCACTAAACCTGCCACTTGTATACATGCTATTAAATTGAGGCACACCGGGAAAAGCAAGAAATCGGGCGAAGAAAAGTCCGGATTAAAGGCAGAAACGGATAATAAAGTGCTATATTTTGACATGGCTGCAGATAGTGCTGCCCGCACGGGAACAAGAACTCAAAAAGTGTTAATCGATAAACGAAAAAGGGTAGTGCAGAAGAAAAAACAAAAAGCTATAAAAGACATCGAAATAAAGGGCGAAACAAAACAAAGATCAGAAAATGAACGGTTTGAAAAAGAACTCGAAAAACATATTGAAAAGGAAAAGGAAAAGCTAGAAAAGGAAAAGAAAAAATTCGAAGTTATAATTATCAGTAGCATTATTGGCTGTATTATTGTTTGTGGGCCAATAACTTCCGGAGAAATTATTATAGATTCAGAACTCTCGTTAAAATCAATGCTAAATGCTTTTGCAGAAGGTGCATTAGCAACGGCGATTATAGCGGTAATCGGACTTATTTCAGGGGCAGCCGTAAAATTTTGGGCTATGCCATCAAAGTTAAAGGTAATGAAATACATTAAGATAGCAATAATAGTGATTGTTCTTTTTGTTGGTATTTCATATGCAATAACGCAGGTTCCTGCTTACCATTTGCCGGATTAAAATAAGAGGTGCACCTTCGGGAGTCCGAACCCCCAAAGGCGGATAATACATATAACACAACAGAGTACCAATCGGTACTCTGTTGTGTTATGGTACACCTTCGGGGGTTCGAACCCCGGACACCCTGATTAAGAGTCAGGTGCTCTGCCAACTGAGCTAAAGGTGCATATTCAGATTTTCACGCGTCCATTTTCGTCACATGCAATAAGAAGTATAACGCTTCAATTTGGGGTTGTCAACTGAAAGACGCGCTTTTTTGTGAGGAAAAACGCGCTTTTTTGTGAGAATTTCAACAGAAAGAGACCTTGTTATAAGTACAAGCTAACATTGATAATTATAGATAAATAAGATATTATGGAAAAAATAAAGATGCGTATTCAAACTGTAAATGAAAATGAAGGAGGATCATAATGAAGGATGTACCTGAGTTTAATAGCGGCACAATGAAGCGCTTGGAAGATATGACATGGTTTACTCATGCTCAGATATTTGAAGATTTGATGGTTGTTGCACAGAAAGAAACGGCATGTTATATATGGAAAACATCAGAAGGGCTTGTCGTGATAGATGGAATCTGGCCAGATAAACGAGTGTATAATGAGATTTTAATTGCAATAAAAAATGCTGGATGGGAAGACGAAAAAATCACCAAATTCATCATAACTCATGGGCATATTGATCATGTTGGCTGCGGTAAATGGTTAGTAGAGAATCACGACATTGACACATATCTGTCAAAATCCGATGATGAATTAAGAGTTTCTACATCGCACAAAGATGGCCATTCTGATTCTTGGAAAGAATTCAACATTGATGTCCATATCGGTGACGGGGACATAATATTCTGTGGAGATAAAAGTATACAAGTCGTTGCTACTCCAGGGCATACTGTCGGATGTATGAGCTTCTTCTTTCCCGTATACGATCTGGGCGAGAAACATATGGCAGGACTATTTGGCGGGGCTGTTATTCCATCAGGAGATGAAGCCAGGAAATTACTTCAGAAGAGATCCGTTGCGAAATTTATGGATGTTGCAAAATCATGCAACTGCGATGTTGCTCTCTCAAATCATACAGCCTTTGACAATGGACTTGCGCGCATTGAGTACAGCCGTTCAAGAATGTCTCATCTTCCAAATATCTACATTTTGGGAGAAGCAGGTGTACAAAAATTCTGTGAGGCATATATCAGGATTGTAGAAAGAAATTAGGATAAATTACAATTCTGTTAAAAATGTGGAGTGAGTGGGGGTACAAACGTTTTCTTGGACAGCCTAGGCGGCTAATCCAAACGATTTCTTGACAGTTCCAAGTTCGTAAAAGCAATGGAAGGACGAGAAGAAGACTGGGCTGCGTAAGTGTGTCAAAAAGCACCGGCAACCCTCAAAATTACCGGTGCTTATGTTAGTTATTTTTTAGGACATTTTCCTAAATGCTTGACACTGAAAGACGCACTTTTTTGTGAGGAGGATTTAACCGATTTTTGCCGGAACAATCCGTCGAGCCAAAGCTACAATTTATACCACTCCAGTTGCCCGCCACAGTTACAGCGGTAGGCATTAATCTTTTTCATTACACATGTAAAATTCTGACGGGGATACTCTTTGCCGCAGGATGTGCAGCGAATCATATAGTTATAGTCAGGGTCGCCGGCGTCGTCAGAGGTGCCGCAGGAATCAGCATCTGACTTCTCAGATATTCTGGTGATAGAATAGCCATAAGCTTTATTCATCATGCCGGCGTAAGTCCTCCACAGGGGACCGTGGTCAAAGCATTCGCGGCATGTATGAAGAACTTCGTGAGCCAGCGTATTACGTATGCGACTTATAGCGGCATTTCGGGTATCACAATCAGCGGCATCATAGGCGGCATCCAGCATAAACTTACTGATTTCAATGACAAAAGAGCAACCTTCTTTATGACAGCAGCCGAGACGCCTCTTAGGGCGGCTGTTGACTTTAACCTGTGGACTTATATTATGCGGCACAGGAATGCAAATTGCACGTGCCTTCTCGATTATTTCATTTAAAATATCATCGAGGTTTATAAAGTTATCTGCATCAAATAACTTGTCCTATTCATTCTGAAAGGAACTGATTAGAGCATCCTTTTCAGCGCGCGAGAGCTGTTTGATGGCATACTCCCGGCTCATAGCCTCCTCTTTTGTATTGAAATATTCCACATGAACAAGAGAGACCGGTGTACGTCCCCGGGTATATTTGCCGCCTCTGCCGGCATTATGTGCGGCCAGGCGTGTTTCCATGTCATTTGTCCAGCCTGTATAAAGCGAGCCGTCACTGCAGCGCAGAATGTATGTGCACGGTTTATTGTCAGAACTGTTATTCTCCATCATTTTTCTCCGTTATTTCGCGTCATTCAGAACCTTTGTAAGCTGATCGGCGCAGGAGGTGGACTTAAAACCGCAGGTGTTACCGGCCAGTTTTTCCGTTATTTCATCTACGGTCCAGCCGTCAACCAGCGTGGAGATGGCTTTGAGGTTGCCATTGCAGCCGCCTTTGAATTTTATGTCAGTGACGACATCGCCATCCAGTTCGAATTCGACACTCCTGGGGCACACTCCTTTTAGCCTGTATTTGTGTTTCATATGATTTCCTTTCGTGGTATAATACAAAATGCTGGTTGATAGTATAGCATAGTCAATAGAGAAAGGACAAGTGCACGAAATGAATAGAGTAATCAACAAATCCGGAAGAGGAATTGTAGTGGTAATCGTTGTTCTGGCACTGACCATAGCCGCTGCAGGCGTCGGAATATATATGTTTGCCGGTGGTGGTGGCGGACAAGTGGCAGAAGAAGTAATTCCTATCAATCCTATTACCGGTGAGGAGCTTAATGGGCAGGAACTGCCGGCGAGACCGATTATGGTTTCCATAGATAATGTGGGGGCTGCAATTCCGCAGTCGCACATTGCCAATGCCGACATAGTATATGAAATGCCTGTCGAAGGCAGACAGACCAGACTGGAAGCAATATATTACGGTGATATCCCGGAATTCTTCGGGCCTGTAAGAAGTGCCAGACCGTATATCGTAAACCAGGCACAGGAGTACGGAGCAATCTTTGTAGCATATGGCTGGAATTATACAGCCAAGAAATATCTGACATACTATGGATACGTTCCATACATAAACGGTATGGAAGAGCCGGAACTTTTCTATAGGGTGTCCGATAAGCCGGGTCCGCACAATGCGTATATCGCCTATGAGGAAATCGAAAAGAAAATTGAAGAGGGTACTGATAAGTGGAGAGAAAAGTGGGAAATCAAGCCATTTTCATTCCGTGATGACGACTGGAGAGCCGAGCGTGATGAACTGAAGGCTGCTGCCGAAAACGGTGAAACAATCACCGATGATGAAGGCAATGAAATCGTATACAAGGAGCCGGAAAAGGCAGATGAAATTACATTCAAGTACATGTCCGGCGGATGTGAATTCAGCTACGATGCAGAAACCGGTGAATATGCCAGATTCAAATACGGAACCCCCTATGTTGACAAGGAAACCGGCGAGCAGATTACTGTGAAAAATGTTCTTGTACAGTACGTTCACAGTGAGGTGTACGATGAAAAGGGCAGACTCAAAATTGATCTGAAGGCCGGCGGAAAGGCTGTTCTCTTTACCGAAGGCGAAGTAATCAAGGGAACCTGGTCCAGGAAGGGAATGAAGGAGAGAACCATCTTCAGGGATGAGGATGGCAAAAAATTCAGACTTGCCGTAGGCAAGAGCTGGGTACAGGTTATGGATCAGAGCTGCACATTTACATACAAATAATACATATCCAATATAAAATATGATTCAAAACAAGTCAGGCGAGACTTTCGAAAAGATATCTCGCCTGATTATTGTTTCTGTAGCTACCAGAACCTATAGCTCTTTGCGTTGATGTTATACTTGCGAAGCTTGCGGTACAATGTGCTTGCGGGCATCCCTATTTGATCCGCTACTGTTTGAACATGGCCACGCTCTTGCTTCAGCAATTTAATAATCATGTTTCGCTCCAATATCTCCGGTGAAGAACCGACATCAGTTTCAGCAGAAGAATCCGATTCAATTGCCTCAGTATCAGAGGCGTTATCAATAACATGATCCTTTTTTGAATCAAAAGGATGGTTGTCATGGTATCCTTGAGGGTTTGCGATAATATCCGGCAAATGAATAATGCGAAGTTCATTTCCGTCCATAATATTGATAGCGCGCTCTATTACATTTTCAAGCTCTCTGACATTTCCGGGCCAATTATAATTCATTAAAGCGTCCATTGCATCAGGGAATATTACACACATTTCTTTTTTCAGAGCCTGTGAGTATAAGTCTGAAAAACTTCTTGCAAAAACGGGAATGTCTGTTTTTCTTTCGCGAAGTGGAGGTAAAGAAATGCTTAGCACATTTAATCTATAATAGAGGTCGCTTCTAAAGGTTTTGTTTTTTATGGATTGCAATAAATCTAAATTTGTAGCAGCAATTATTCTAACATCCACTTGTTTTGGACTAATTCCGCCAACTCTTACAATTTCTTGTGATTCCAGTACGCGAAGCAATGATGCCTGAAGTTCAAGCGGCATATCACCTATTTCATCAAGAAACAGAGTACCGCCATCAGCTAATTCAAATTTCCCAAGATGGCCATCTTTTTTTGCGCCTGTGAATGCTCCGCGTTCATATCCAAACAATTCGCTTTCGATTAGATTTTTGGGTATTGCACCACAGTTAATCGCAACAAACGGCCTGTCACATCTGTCACTGGCATTGTGTATTGCTTGAGCAAATAGTTCTTTGCCGGTTCCGCTTTCACCTATAATCAAAACATTTGAAGAGGAACGTGCTGCGTTCTTGCCAAGATTTATTGCTGCTTTCATATTGCTTGATGTTCCAATAATATCATCAAATGCATATGTAGCATTGAAGTTTGAAACCTTGTGAGCTAAGGCCTGAGCCTTCTTCTTTTCGGTAAAGGTAATAAGCACATTTGTTATTTCATTCTTGTAACCACGAATCCTTGTGATACTGACGAATGTTTCAACCACAGCACCATAGACAGAGGATAATGTTACCAGTTGGTCACGAAAATCTACAGAAGAATTACTGATGCCACTGGGTATAGAATCCTCATCAATAATAGAAAAGATATTTTCTCCTGTAAAATCCCTATCCGGCAAATTAAAAATGTGTTTAAATAAGGTGTTATAGTTTTGTATTTTTTGATTGTTGTCTATGGTAACAACAGCCGATGAGTAATTGTCGACGACGGACTGAAGGAGTTTGTTAGATGCAGAAAGCTGATCAACGTAGACCTGATTTCTCAATTCGATTTCGATGCCGTTTGCGGCAACGCAGGCCAAACCGAGAGTGTGATCCTGACATAGTTCAACAGGACCCATAATGGTTAAAATGCCGATAAGCTTGTTATCCGGGTCATGTATTGGCGCAGAATTGCAGAAAAAAGCATGATTTTTTTGAAGGTAGTGCTCTGCTCCGATTACCTGAACAGGAACGTTTATTTCTCTACATAGGGCAGCGCTGTCTGTGCCTGATATACATTCTCTTCTGACTGCCCCCACATTTAGCATGGATCTTTTTTGGAAAAGATTTTTTATCTGCTCGTCATCTGCATAGTATTTAAGCAGACATCCATTACGGTCAGTTAAGTGAATAACAAAATTGGAGCCTCTTACAAATTTATACATCGAATCCACGTACGGTGCAGCCACACGTAATAGATTTTCGTTTTGGGAAAGAGCTTCAGTAATTTCGACATCAGGTAATTGGTAAGTTGCAATATAACAAGGGTCAACACCATTTTCTTTTGAACGTTTCCAGGAATCGTAGATTTCTTTTCTGATAACAGGATGATTTTCGGGCATGGGTTCGTTGCCAAGGATATATATGTCGTAATACTTTTCGACTTGAGAAAGATACTCTTTTGAATTTATTTTCATAATGCAAATCACCTCCAAGATAAAAGTAACTACCCGCAGTTTACCATTTGATGGACCCAAAATCAATAAGGAAATGATAAATATGATAATATAATAATAATTTTACAAATATGCAATAACTCATGATAATAAAATTTTTGATTTAACAGAAAATTATCCGAAATTTAAAAAATAAAAGGGTCTTTAAGAAAGCGCATTTGCAAGTCTTTTCAAGGTTATCAAGGCAAAGATTAAAAGCACACAATGAAACGTGGCATGAAACATGCATCTTTAATGAGACAAAGTGAGCTCAAGTTGTAGTTATGGTAAATGAAATAAAGGAGACAAGGTATGATTATCGGAAAGGTGCATTCAGGAATAGCGGTTAAGAGTCTTGAAGTCAGTGTTCCTTTTTATACAGAAGTACTGGGATTGGAACTTCTGGGTATTGAAGAACCTAAGAGATCAAGAGGCGATAAGCTTGCTGTTCCTGGCGCATTCATTCAGACGGCACACTTCAGGGTTCCCGGAACGGATGAAGAAATCGAACTGATTGAATACAAAGAACCAACACCGTTGTTTAACTATGGTGTGCCGGTAAATACTCCCGGTTGCGTACATATCGCATTCAGGGTAGATGATATTGAGGCACAGATTGCAAAGATGAAAGAAGCAAACGTTGCTTTTTGTTCAGACAATTATGAAACAATCGTTGGCGGTCCTATTGATGGTTGGAAGTGGATTTATTTCAAGGATCCGGATGGAACAAACATGGAACTGATTGAAGTAACCAAGGATAATGCCTGCAACACAGTATAATTTTGTACGTGTGTAGCAAAGTGTTAGAAAGAAATTAAGAAAAATTTAGAGGAGGAAAACATTATGGCTGAAATGATGAAGGCATATAGGTTTGAAGGTGTTGAAAAAGCTGCATTAAGAGAGGTTCCGATTCCGGAAATCGGACCCGACGAGATTTTGGTGAAATCAAGAGCAAATGGGATTTGCCATTCCGACTATGAAGCATTGGAGGGGCGGTATGTAATACCTTATTCTTTCCCTTTTACTCCGGGGCATGAATGGTCCGGAGAAGTGGTAAAAGTAGGAGAGAATGTAACAACTTATGCTCCGGGAGATCGAGTTGTTGGAGAATGCGTGATAGGATGTGGCACCTGTTCCATTTGTCAATCCGGAAACTTCACAGCATGTCCGCAGGCGGATCATTTTGGGTATACAATTGATGGTGCGGTAGCGGAATATCTGGCAGCAAGGCCGGAATGGCTCCACAAGATCCCCGAAGGATTGGATTATGAAACTGCGGCTATGGTTGAACCTTTCAGTGTAGCATATTATGGTATCTATCATCTGGGAGGAACCGATGCCAGTGAAACCGTAGTGGTTTCAGGTGGAGGCGCTATCGGGTCTTGTGCCATTGCAGCTGCGAAAGCCATGGGAGCAAAGGTGATTTTGGTTGAACCGCAAAAATATAGGCAAGGCATTGGTAAGCAACTGGGTGCAGATCATATCGTGGATCCTACAACTGAGGACGCAATTCAAGCAGTACAAGATCTTACGGATGGTTTAGGCGCAGACTTGGTTGTTGAATGTTCAGGCACTGGTGTGGGTTTGAAGTCTACATTTGAATACGTAAAGAATGCGGGAAGAATATCTTTCGTCAGCATCAACCTGAAGGATGAAATCCCTACATTGCTCGGCAATTTCCAAAAGAAGGCTATAACTGCCAAAGGATCTCCGGGTTCCCCATATGTGTGGGACAAGGTAATTGCTTTCCTGAATCAAAGCAAAATAGATTTGTCACCAATAGTAACCAAAACCTTTCCGCTTGCTCAAGCAGATGAAGCTTACAAATTTGCAAGAGATCAAAAGAGCAATGATTTCATCAGAGTTCTGGTTGTTAATGAAGATTAGTAGATAGGAGGCGACTAAAAATGCCAAAAGGTGGATTTCAGGGAATTGACTGGGAATCGAACATCAATTATGAACGAATGAAAAAAGAAAGACTCGAAAGAGCCAAAAAGAGCATGAAGGAAAAAGGTCTGTCTGCACTTATCTGTTATGATTTTGACAATATCAGATACATTACCGGCACACATATCGGTGAATGGAACAGAGACAAGATGAACAGATACTGTATCCTGATTGACGGCGTAGATCAGCCATTCCTCTTTGACGGTGCGGCTCCATCAAAGAGATTAAGAGTTGACTGGCTTGCGAAGGATCACATTATGCCTGCAGTAGGCTCCATGAGAGGCGGCATACCTAACGATGTGGGAATGGTAGATATAGTTGTTGACGAAGTAGTCGGATATCTGAAAGAATACGGTGCCGACAAGGGTAAGGTTGGAATGGATATTACTGATATTCCGCTTCTCAGAGGTTTTGAAGCCAAGGGTATCGAAATCGTGGACGGTCAGGAAGCAATGGTAGACGCAAGAATTATAAAGACCGAAGACGAAATTCAGCTTCTTAAGCAGAGTGCGGCAATGGTAGATGCAGCATACTATGATGTAGCAAAGGCAATAAGACCGGGCGTTCTCGAGAATGAACTGGTAGGCCTCGTAAACCACAAGCTGTTCAACTGGGGAGCAGAAAGAGTAATGTTCGTTAACAGCATTTCGGGAGAAAGAGGAAATCCTCATTCACATACATTCTCAAACAGAATGGTAAGACCCGGAGAGATTATTTACATGGATATAGGTAACTGCGTAAACGGTTACATGACATGTTACTACAGAACATTCTGCTGCGGAGTGCCGAATGCAGCTCAAAGGAAAGCATACGAAAAGGCATACAAGTGGCTGTATGATGCGATAGAGCAGATTAAGGACGGAGCATCAACTGCAGATGTAGCAGCGGTATGGCCTACAGCACAGGACATGGGCTTCAATAACGAGGCGGAAGCATTCATGCTTCAGTTTGCACACGGTATCGGTCTGGGACTTTGGGAAAAGCCTGTTATTTCAAGACTGTTCTCTATTGAAAAGCCATTCATCTTAAAGGAAGGCATGACATTCGCAATCGAAACATGGTGTCCATCCGAAGACGGTTCAGGAAGCGCCAGAATCGAAGAAGAAGTAGTTGTGCGTAAGGGTGGCTGTGAGATTATCACTAAGTTCCCGGCAGAGGAAATGACTTCCTGCGGACTGCCCGGATGTCAGTTCCTCTAAAGAAGAGAATAATAAAATGTAATGGAACAGAGAGGAAATATTATCTAGAATATTTCCTCTCTGTTGCTATAGTGGTTTTTAAACGTTATTGCACTA
The DNA here is from genome assembly GCA_050953465.1 of Lentihominibacter sp. Classification (GTDB taxonomy): domain Bacteria; phylum Bacillota; class Clostridia; order Peptostreptococcales; family Anaerovoracaceae; genus Lentihominibacter. The sequence continues at coordinate 978,451 of JBMNMR010000002.1, forward strand.
TCGGCATAGTAGTGAGAACGAGCAAGTTTTAGGTTCAATCCGATTGAACTTAAAGTAATACAAGAGCTTCCGTAAATATGGTAAAGATAATCAGCCAACCGCATTTTTTTCAGTACATTTTAAAACGTAGTTAATAAGAAGCACTTCGAGTTATTGATTGATCGTTTTATTGCAATTGCGATGCAATGAAATGGTTGATAATTATCAATTGTTTTTCAAAACATGCAGTAAATTATCAAAAAATTATTATGAGAATAGCTTTGATTAAACAACAAACATAGTTTCTCAATAAAAAGGAAGCAAGAAAAGTGGAAATATTGCGTTTTTTCTAAAAACAACTTGCTTTAATACTTTTGGCACAAAATGTGCGTAGTTAATATGATATAGAGCTCACTATAAAAAATGTTATATTTATATTTCTATTTTTTAAGGAGGAGAAGAGTTATGAGCAAATATGAAGTAAAACTTAACAGAGAACTTCTGCCTGCGTCCAAGGGTGAAAGAGTCATGGGACTACGTGGATATTTTTCTCTGTGGGTTGGTTTTGCGGTTATTATCGCAACATTCTCTGTTGGTGGTACAGGCGTTACTATTATGACGTTACCATTAGTTATTGTAGCTTGCCTTTTAGGAAATTGGATTACGGGTTTTCTTATTACATTAAATGGGGATGTTGGTCAAGAACATGGTATTCCATCACCTATTTACTGGATTGTTGTTTTCGGACCTAAAGGAAGTGCTATTCCGTCTGTAATCAGAGGTTTTCTGGCTTGTTGTTGGACTGGTATCCAGACATACTACGGTGCTCTCGCTATCGCGATGATTATCGTAACATTAGGTGGAGATGATCATTGGTTCATCTGTTATGTCATATTCTTGGCAGTTCAGATTCTCAATGCTGCTTTTGGTATTAAGGCTATTGACCGTTTTGCATCAATAGCAGCACCATGCATCATTATTATTTCTATCTGGATTGTTATCAGGCTTATAGGTCAGGCAAACGATGCAGGTATTGATCTCATGAATAGTATAAATGCGCCAGGAATAGGTGTTATGACATCTTCTGGTGGAATTGCTTTCCAAACATTCATAATAGTTTTGATTACAAACGCATCGTACTGGTCAACCAATGCAGCTGACAACCAGACAACACAGAGATACGTTAAAGGTCCTGAAGGTGAGAGAAATTTCTTTACGAGAAACAAGATTGCGCTTTGGGCACATATGATTGCTCTGCCTTTGACTCAGCTGTTCTGCGTTATTATTGGTGCAATTGCAATGCTAGTACTGAATGACTGGAATCCTATAAACGCAATGGGTGCTACTGCTGGTGGTTTTGGACTAATGGTTCTGTTGTTGCTAGTGATTTTGGCACAGTGGTCTACGAATATCGGTGCGTCTGTGCTACCGGGTGCTGTATCATTCCAAACATTTGCCAAAAGATTGTTTGGTAAGAATCTGCCATACAAGGTTGCAGTTGTTCTCGTTGGAGTAATTGCGCTGGCTGTACAGCCTTGGGCAATTATGGAGCACCTAACTATATTTTTAGGGTATATGGGTTCTGTATATGGACCTATAGCAGGTGTTGGAATTGCAGACTATTGGCTTATACGCAAAAGGCGCCTAAATGTACCTGAAATCTACAATACTGAAGGGCAGTTTAAGGGAGCAAAGGGTTGGAATTTGCCGGGTATTATCGCCTTGGTTTGTGGTATAGCACTTGGCCTGATTTTTAGCGACTATTCAATGTTTGTAAGTATTCCTACAGGCCTCGTTGTATACTGGGTTTTGGCAAAAAACTGGTGGTTTAAGAAGCATCCACAAAGTGAAATTGAATCAGGATATGATGATAAATATCTGGGGCTGACAAATTACAACTACTGGCAGGAATTCATCAAAGAAAACGATGGAACTATCGCCAAAGACGAGCAGTAGTAATTGTGTTAAAAGAGCAGTTGAAACAATTTTCGACTGCTCTTTTTTACAGCGTGTGCCAGGCATAGAACGGTTCTAACGGGAAAAAGTTACGCCACAGGTATTTACTGCCAAGTGTAGTGAACCACAAGCCGGAAGCAGAAATGCTACAGTTAAGGAAGTGGAATAACAAAACATCAAGGAGCCTACGAACAAAACCTGGATATAAAACTAAATGGAGGGTTGGAACGTCAAGAAAAGTGCAGTTTCCAAACACACGCATTTGTTAAGCAGACAATAACGATTTTCCAGAAGTCTTCGGCATGCCGCTTATGGAAGACCATCTGGATTGCTAGTGTGGATTCTTTTTTGATTATAAATAGTGGAAGATCCACTGCTTGGACAGATTCTAGAAATTGAAATAATTGTAACCAAGGTTATTTCACTGTAAGCAATTAATGAAGGATTTAATACGTTGGCTTACGGTACTGATGAGGCTGAAGTAAAAATACAGGTTAGCTTTGAATAAAATGGATTAGCAAGGAGGCTAATTATGGGTAGAATGGACGGAAAAGCTGTAATCATAACAGGTGCAGCATAGGTATGGGACGAGGTATAGCAACAAAACTGGCTGAAGAAGGCGCACAGGTTGTAGTTGCTGATCTTAATGGCAAAAAGGCTGCGACTGTTGCCGAAGAAATAAAGGGAAATGGTGGTGAAGCAATAGACGTAAATGTTGATGTAAGTGATAGAGCTCAAGTAAAAATTATGATTGGTAAGTGTGTTGAAGCATATGGTAAATTGGATGTAATCTTCAATAATGCAGGCTTCAACCAGCCTATGAAATTCATGGAAACTACTGAAGAAAATCTGCTCAACATATTTAAAGTTAACACGATGGGCTGTTTGATTGGAGTTCAGGAAGCTGCTAAACAGATGATTAAGCAGGGACATGGTGGAAAAATCATTTGCACTGCTTCAATTTCAAGTTATTCTGCCGATTCTGATTTTATTTCATATGGAGTAAGCAAGTTTGGGGTTCATGCACTAATACAAGGAGCTGCCAAGTTTCTTACTCCAGAATATGGAATTACAGTAACAGGCTTTGCCCCTGGTGTTGTTGATACACCACTTTGGGATCAGCTTGATGAAGATCTTATGAATATAGGTAATGCTGAAGAAAAGGGACAGGCAATGAGAGAATTTTCAGCTAATATTCTTCAGAGAAGAGCTGCAAAATCAGAGGATATTGTTGGTACAGCATTATTTTTAGCGTCATCCGATTCAGATTATATGACTGGTCAGATTCTAATGATTGATGGTGGGATGGTATTTGTGTAAGTTAAAATTATTTGTTGACTTACCAAAATGAAGGGTATAAGTTTAAGGTGTAGAACAGAAAAACTGCTATGATTAATTAAAAAATATATATTTAATGCAGAAACTATACCAAAAGAAGCTGGGAAGATGATTTGACAGGCAGGAGAACTTTACAAATGTTAGACATAATAATAAAAATCTCAACTGTGTTTGCAATGATGTTTGTGGGGTACGGTGCCAGCAAACTGAAATGGATTGACGGTAAGGCTTAAGACGGTATTGTTAAAATACTGCTTAACGTTTTGATTCCTTGCATGTTGCTCTGCTCAATTTCATAAAATGAAATTAAGAAAGGAATGATGGGGAATACCTTTTGCTGGCGGTATCTGTAATATACTTCATTTTAGCGGTATGTGTCTCGTTGGGGGGTATTGAAGCTTTGCAGAATAAAAAAAGAAGATGCCGGAGTTTATCAAGTAATTTTCACGGCACTTAATTGTGGATTTATTAGATTGCCTGTAACGAAAGTACTCTTTGGAAATTAAATACTATACTTCATGGTTTTGCATAACATCATTGTAAATGGATATCTTTATTCGCTGTGTCCAGTGCAGTTTAACAGCGGCAAAGAGACGAAGGGTATAGTAAAAATGACTCTAAAAAATTGATAAATCCTTGTATCTGCAGTGCAATTCTTGGAATTATTCTACTGTTTTGCGGCATTCACTTTCCATTGTACATTGTCAAGATTCTTGACCCGATAGGTGACTCCGCGATTCCCATGGCAATGATTTTAATAGGAATGCAGCTTTCAGAGGGCAAAATCACAGCGTGCTTCAAGGACCGACAGTTGCTTGCTTTCAGTATAATTATAATGTTTGTATGACCACTTATTATTCTTTTTGCTGTAAAAATGCTACCTCTGGCAACTCTAATAAAGATGGTTCTGACACTTGGCGCAGCCCTGCCACCGGCTACTACCATCTCGCTTTAGCTGCAAATGAGGGCAGTAACTATAATCTGACGGCCGAAGGTACACTTGTTACGACAATAATGGCATTGGGTTCTCTTCCTAATGGCAGCCTCCTGATTAATGCATTGTTGCTGTAGGAGCTTCATATTACAAAGATAGAGAGAAGAAGGAGAACTGATTTTACAATTAAAGTCCGATGCTACACTAAAAGTGGACACGGTGGGGTAGAAAAAAGTTCTCATGACGTTTATTATGAGAACAAGAAATCTACCAGAAAGGAGTCCGCTATGGGGAAGCATTTAGATCCACTCGAAAAAGAATTTCTAATCAAAAGATTCAAGTCCAATACGGAGCAGAAGTTAAGCGATTACTGTGATGCAATCGATGTGTCGTACACAGCCTTCAAAAAATGGCTTAAGCAGTATGATGAGCAAGGAATCGAAGGTCTTGCAAGAGCAGATAGCGCCCTCGGAGATGTGCTGCCGGAAGGAATTGATCGAACTGAAGAAAACTATAAGCGTGAAATCCTGAAACTTCGCATAGAGAACGAAAGGCTAAAAAAATTATACAGCGAAGATACTGGACAATGGGGAGCAAGTATACGTTCATTTAAAACCGAAGAATACGAAGTGATAGAGATTCTCTCCAGGGAATATGATATTAAAGAGCTGTGCGAGCTGATGGGCGTAAGCCGTTCGGGATACTACAAGTGGAAGAGCCGCGGCAAATCCGGCTGGGAGAAGAAACGGGAAGAAATCATCGAAATCGTAGAGAATGTTCACAAAGAGCACCCTTCTCATGGATACAGATGGGTACACGCATATATTTCAATCAATTATGCAGTTACCTGTAGTGCGAGCTTTGTTTACAAGATATTTCGATACCTTGGCATACAGTCCGAGACAAAGCACAAGGAGAGCCATAGCCGCGAAAAGTAAAGGATAAGTACCCTAACCTGATTTTCAGCACATGGGAGACGGTGGATCGACCAAGGCAGGTAATCATTTCGGATATGACAGCGTTCAAGTTCTGGATATTCTTCTTCGAAGTGACATTCTACTTTGATGTATTCACAAAGCAAATACTCAGCTGGAGTGTGGCAGAGCGCAGAGGCAACAGACAGTAGTATATTGACGGACTTCAGAAAGTACTGCAGCTATCGAGCAAAGGATCAAAGGAACCCATAATCCTGCACACAGACAGAGGTTCTGTTTATGCTTCTGTGGCATACAATGAGCTAATCAAGGACTACAACATAAAAAGGTCAATGTCGAGAGCCGGTAAGCCTACAGACAATCCGGTTAATGAGTCTCTGAACGGCTGGATTAAGGAAGAGCTGTTTATGGACTTCAAGATTGATGAGTGTAGAAGCAGGGGAGAATTCATGTCGGCGATTGAGCGGTATGTCGAGTACTACAACAAGGAACGCCCATGCTACGCTCTTGGCTACGACACACCGGACAACTACCACAAGAAATTCCGCAGTGGGGAGACAGAGCGGAAGGATACTTTTTCTAAGCGTAAACTGACAGAGGAGCCGAAGCTTGTCAGTGAAAAGAAAGCGAAGAAGGCCAAGGCCGAGCAAAATCGAGCATTTCCAGCATTTGAAAGTGAGGTGTCTACTTTCGAAAAAGAATAACTGCCAAAAGTAACGGAAATGTCTACTGTCGAAAATGAAAAACAATCGAAAACATTTCAAGTGTTCACCGTCAAAAATAATTATTATTGAAAAACATTTTTCGTGTCCACCAAACCTGATAAGTACAAACACTTGAATAGAAATGCCTCAATCACTTGAATAAAAATCACTCAAACACTTGAAAATGTGTTATGATGTAATTGTTTCAGAAGAAAGGTGAGGCTTATGAAGACATATTTACCAAGGATTATAGATAAATTGTTGAAAGAAAGATTGGAGGCCAAAGGTGCTGTTTTATTGGAAGGACCCAAACGGTGTGGCAAGACTACCAGTGTCAAAGAGATAGCCGTTAGTTTTATATCAATGGATCAGCCGGAGATGAGCAGGCAGTATCAATCAATGGCCGAGCTTTCTCCGCTGCAGCTATTGGAAGGTGAAACTCCGAGATTAATAGACGAGTGGCAGATAGCTCCTAATTTATGGAATGCAGTTAGATATGAGGTTGACCGGAGGGATGAGTTCGGTCAATTCATTTTGACAGGGTCAGCCGTTCCCGCAGAAATAGATGAGTCCATACATACTGGAACCGGCAGGATTTCAAGACTTTATATGAGGCCTATGAGTTTGTATGAGTCTGAAGATTCTAACGGCAAAGTTTCAATTAGTGACTTGTTTGCAAATAAGGAAATATCCGCTAAAAACGACACCGACTTGGAAAAAATAGCATTTTTAATTTGCAGGGGAGGTTGGCCGAAAGCGGTTGGTTTAGCTGAAAAACAGGCTCTTTTCCAGGCTATAGACTATTTTGAAGCTATCGTCTCGACTGACATAAGCAGGGTGGATTCTGTGAGAAGGGATAAGGAAAAAGCAAAAAGATTGTTGAGATCTTATGCAAGAAACGTTGGAACTCGAGCCAATTTAGAGACCATTAGGCAAGATGTATTAGCGAATCATACAGATACATTTGATCCTGTGACGCTGTATTCCTATAGAGATGCTTTAAATAAAATATTTGTTATCGAGGATTCGCCGGCTTGGAGTCCAAATTTAAGGTCAAAGGTTGCTATTAGGACAACCGATACGAGGTATTTTGTCGATCCGTCAATCGCCGCTGTGAGCCAGGGGCTTGGTCCTAAAGATTTGTTGAATGATTTAAATGCCATGGGGCTTATTTTTGAAAACTTATGTGTCCGCGATTTAAGGATATATGCGGATTACCTGGATGGCAGCATTTATCAGTACAGAGATAGCAGCGGATTGGAATGCGATGCGGTTATTCACTTAAGAAACGGTACATATGGCTTGATTGAAATAAAATTAGGTGGGGATAGTTTGATTGAGGAAGGTGCAAAAAACTTGAAAGATTTGGCTTCAAAGATAGATACGGATAAGATGACAGAACCTGCGTTTATGCTCGTTTTATGCGCAAAGGCTCCTTTTGCATACAGAAGAAAAGACGGTGTTTATGTCGTGCCGGTTACTTGTTTGAAACCATAGAACATGGTGTAACATATAGCGGCGTGTCGGCAAACTGCTAACAATAATCAGATTTTCACATCAGAAGACTATGTTAAGGTTCTTTTAGATTTGGACTGTTGTTTAGCGAAGAATAGGGGATAAATTTTGCAGGTTTTATGATAAAGTAAGAACAACGCCCATGGTGAGAGATTTAGGAAGAATTATAAAAAGGAAATAAACATGGAAAGTAAAAGTAAGGGAGAAGTAATTATCTATCAATCCGAAGATGGATTAACCCGTATAGATGTTAAACTTGAAGATGAAACAATTTGGCTAACACAGCAGCAACTTGTAAACCTGTATCAAACGAGCAAATCAAATGTGAGTGAACACATAAAAAATATATTTGAAGAGTGTGAATTAGAAGAAGATTCAGTTGTTCGGAAATTCCGAACAACTGCTTCAGATGGGAAAAGCTACAATGTTTTCCATTATAACTTGGACATGATTATCTCATTGGGTTATAGAATCAAATCCTCTGTAGCGACTAGATTCAGAATCTGGGCAACTGAACGCTTAAAAGAATATATGATTAAAGGCTTTACCATGGATGATGCCAGACTCAAAGAACTAGGCGGAGGAAACTATTGGAAAGAATTACTTGATCGCATCCGCGACATTCGCTCTTCTGAAAAGGTAATGTATCGCCAAGTATTAGATTTATATGCGACAAGTGTCGACTACAATCCCAAAAGTGAGGAATCCATACAATTTTTTAAGATAGTACAAAACAAACTACACTATGCGGCTCATGGCCATACAGCTGCAGAACTCATATATGAAAGGGTAGATGCAGATAAGCCATTTATGGGTCTAACAAGCTTTGAAGGTGAATTGCCGAGAATGAAAGATATAGGAATAGCTAAAAACTATTTAAGCGAAGATGAACTAAAGATTTTAAATAACTTGGTTTCCGGTTATTTTGATTTTGCTGAAATTCAGGCGATGAAAAAAAGGCCAATGTATATGAAAGATTATATTAGTCAACTAGATGCTATCCTTTCTTCTACAAGAGAAAACCTTCTTGACAGTGCCGGCAAAATAAGTCATCAGCAAGCTATGGATAAGACTCAAGCAGAATATAGGAAATTTCAAGCAAAGACCTTGACAGAGGTTGAGAAAAGCTATTTTGATACTATAAAAGCAATTAATACAAAATCCAACGACTCTTTTTGATTAGCAGGAGTAATGGTGATAGGTTACCAAACCTTAAACGATTTCGCATTAAGATTATATTTTCTCAGCTTGCTATATACAGTACTGACAGGTAAGCCAGCACGTTTCGCAACGCTTTTGACATGACCGCGCTCTTCTTTCAGGAGTTTGACTAGTGAATTGTACTCGCTGATTTCCGGGGAAACTGTGTTAGAATCGTGGAATCCTTCGGGGATAGTGGCAGCTTGCTGTTTACTTGGTAAGGAGACCATCGGTTGAAAGGTTGTCGGTGTATCATATGGCAGAGTAGCCGAATCATCGTTTGGTTTAGAGTGAATAATATGCGATTGTGATATTGGATTGACATTTGCTTTTGTTGGACGTTGATTAGCTTTTAGCGTGCTACGCACTATGGCTTCCAGGAGTTCGGGCGGCAGATCGGACAATTCTATTGTATCGGTCACAGTCAAATTTACACCTCTTTCTATGACGTTCTCTAATTCACGGACATTACCGGGCCAATCATATTGCTGAAGGACATTGATTGCTTCAGGTGAGATTGTTAAGGAGCCTTTGTTTAATGATTTTTTATAAAGGTTTAAAAAATAGTAGGATAGTAATTGAATATCCTTTTTTCTTGCTCTTAAAGGAGGCATTTTTATATTTATTACATTGAGTCTATAGTACAAATCCGCCCTAAAAGTTGAGTCTTTTATGGCTTTTGATAAATCTCTGTTGGTTGAAGCAATAATGCGTACATCTACTTGTTTTGCAACTGAAGCACCTAGTCGTGTTACTTCTTTTTCCTGCAGAACTCTAAGAAGATTAATCTGAAGTTCTGCAGGCATATCGCCAATTTCATCAAGAAACAGTGTGCCATTATTGGCCAATTCAAATTTTCCGGGCGTTCCATTTTTGGCAGCCCCGGTAAATGCGCCGTATTCGACTCCAAATAATTCGCTTGCAATAAGATTTTTAGGAAGTGCACCGCAATTTATTGAAACAAAGGGCTTGCTTGCGCGTGAACTTGCATTGTGAATTGATTGGGCAACAAGTTCTTTGCCTGTTCCGCTTTCGCCGGTAATCAAAACGCTGGAATCAGATTCGGAAATATCGAGAATGAGCTCTTTGATATCTTCCATTTCTTGTGATTCACCAATAATGCTATCCACAGTATAGCTGGCCTTGGAGCCGACAATTTTGGTGGCAAGTTCATGTACGTTCTTTTGGGTGTCAAAGGAGATAAATGTGGCAGATGGGTTTCCGTCTGCATCCTTTATAATGCTCGTTTTTACTACCAGATTAATACGTTGCAAATCACTATTAACTAATGTAACCTCGGTTGCAGGGTTATCATCTCTGAAGTCAATGTTAGAATTCTCGATTGAGTTGCTGTCAAAAAGTGAATATAAGTTTTCCCCCTGCAGACTATCGGAGCGGAGTCGCAAAACATCAATAAAGGCCTCATTATGTATGATGATTTCCTGTTGTGGGTTTATTAACGCAACACCATTCGTCATAGTATTAATTGTTATTGAAAGCATTTTATTCGAAATCGATTCTTTATCGAGGGCGTCACGGAGCCTTATTTCTTTTTCAATGCCATCTACCGCTGCGCAAACCATCCCCAGAGTATGGAGGTGATAAGTTTCCTTAAGGGCCATAACAGTTAAAACACCAATGATTTGACCGGATTTACTATGAATAGGGCAGGAAGAACAACAAAAAATATGATTTCGCGTTTGAAAGTGTTCGTGGCCAACAACCTGCATGGGTGCATCATTGATGAGAGCACAACCGGTGCTTGCGGTTCCAATCTTTGCTTCCGAAACATAATATCCTTCTCGTTTTGGGGAAATGACATTAGAAAGATCCTGAACCAAATCTGTATCAAAAAGGCATTTTAATACACATCCATCGGCATCACAGAGTTGAACTACATAGTTACTGCCGGAAACTTTTTCCAATATATTTTCCAGATATGGCAAGGCAATTGAAATAAGACGATCGTTCTTGGATAGTATTTTCACAAACTCTTCCGGATTTGCTTTTGTATCATCAAGAGCTTCGGGAACAAGATTGGAAGTTTTAGATCTAACCCATGAATATGCAATTTCCTCACGCAGCCCGTTTTTAATGAGATTAGAAGCTTCAAAATCCATACCCGAAGCAATGTATTTCTGCCATAATTGTTTAGTTTTTTCAAGATATTTTTCATCGATTAAAAGCATGTAATTTATTCCCCCTAAAATCAAAATGTTTTAATTTTATGAACTTGTCTGATAATTCTAGCACGTCTTTAAAAATATTTCCATAATTTTATTAAACTATTTTAACTATTTTAACAAAACCCCATAAAGCATTATTTAATAAAAATAGTTGGCAACAAAACTTAAATCAATAAAAACAAATAATTCTTTGAAAATCGCATGTACCAAGTGTTCTATGCATTCGCAGTAACATTGTAATGAAAGCTTTGGTTGAAATTGGCACGATTGTTGCGTTTACTTACCGATAGAAGAGAGCTCTTCTAGAAATTCTTTATAGTAGTTACGGTGTTTTATTATACCAATTATCTGAAAGGAGGTAAAAATGCCTAAGGGTGGATTTCAGGGAATTGACTGGGAATCGAACATCAATTATGAACGAATGAAAAAAGAAAGACTCGAAAGAGCCAAAAAGAGCATGAAGGAAAAAGGTCTGTCTGCACTTATCTGTTATGATTTTGACAATATCAGATACATTACCGGCACACATATCGGTGAATGGAACAGAGACAAGATGAACAGATACTGTATCCTGATTGACGGCGTAGATCAGCCATTCCTCTTTGACGGTGCGGCTCCATCAAAGAGATTAAGAGTTGACTGGCTTGCGAAGGATCACATTATGCCTGCAGTAGGCTCCATGAGAGGCGGCATACCTAACGATGTGGGAATGGTAGATATAGTTGTTGACGAAGTAGTCGGATATCTGAAAGAATACGGTGCCGACAAGGGTAAGGTTGGAATGGATATTACTGATATTCCGCTTCTCAGAGGTTTTGAAGCCAAGGGTATCGAAATCGTGGACGGTCAGGAAGCAATGGTAGACGCAAGAATTATAAAGACCGAAGACGAAATTCAGCTTCTTAAGCAGAGTGCGGCAATGGTAGATGCAGCATACTATGATGTAGCAAAGGCAATAAGACCGGGCGTTCTCGAGAATGAACTGGTAGGCCTCGTAAACCACAAGCTGTTCAACTGGGGAGCAGAAAGAGTAATGTTCGTTAACAGCATTTCGGGAGAAAGAGGAAATCCTCATTCACATACATTCTCAAACAGAATGGTAAGACCCGGAGAGATTATTTACATGGATATAGGTAACTGCGTAAACGGTTACATGACATGTTACTACAGAACATTCTGCTGCGGAGTGCCGAATGCAGCTCAAAGGAAAGCATACGAAAAGGCATACAAGTGGCTGTATGATGCGATAGAGCAGATTAAGGACGGAGCATCAACTGCAGATGTAGCAGCGGTATGGCCTACAGCACAGGACATGGGCTTCAATAACGAGGCGGAAGCATTCATGCTTCAGTTTGCACACGGTATCGGTCTGGGACTTTGGGAAAAGCCTGTTATTTCAAGACTGTTCTCTATCGAAAAGCCATTCATCTTAAAGGAAGGCATGACATTCGCAATCGAAACATGGTGTCCATCCGAAGACGGTTCAGGAAGCGCCAGAATCGAAGAAGAAGTAGTTGTGCGTAAGGGTGGCTGTGAGATTATCACTAAGTTCCCGGCAGAGGAAATGACTTCCTGCGGACTGCCCGGATGTCAGTTCCTCTAAAGAAAAAGAATCGTAAGTGGTAAGTCATAGCCTCAAAGAGAGGTCTATTCTGGTGAAGTGCTATATATATAAGGAGGAAATTATGATTACCAGTATAACTGTGTTGACTGTACCTAAAGAAAATAAGGGGAAATTTATTTCGATGTGTGAAGAATTAGTGAAAAAGACTAGAGAAGAAGAGGGCTGCATAGACTTCGACATATATGAGGATGTCGAAAAAGATACGGAGGTAGCTTTCATAGAGCGGTGGAAAGATGTAAGAGCGATTGAGATTCATTGTCAGATGGAGTTTTTTGGTCGCATCGTTCCAAAGATTATGGAATTATGTGAAGGAGACCCCATACTCGCTGAAAAATACAAGGAGTGCTACCCTGTAAAGTAAAGCTTATTTTCAAGGAGGTTTTATTAGCTTTTGTGAAACGCGTTAGCTAATACAAAAGTCAACTATATTGAATCAATTATATATTAAATTAAAGGAGGAAAAAATGAGAAGAGTAGAAAACAAAGTTTGTGTTATTACTGGGGGGGCACAAGGCATTGGCGCGGGAATCGCGAATCGACTTGCCGAAGAAGGCGGAAAAATTGTTGTAGCAGACCTGAATTTGGATAAAGCAACAACTATCGCAAACGAAATTAAGAATAATGGCGGAGAAGCGATTGCCTTTCAGGTTAATGTTACAGATCGCGCGCAAGTACATGCCATGATTCAGGCAGCTGTTGATGAGTACGGTAGAATAGATGTAATGTTTAACAATGCGGGATTCAACAAACCACTGAAGTTTCTTGATATTACGGAAGAAAATTTCAAAGCGATTATGGATGTAAATGCAGTAGGATCATTGATTGGAACGCAAGAAGCAATTAAACAGTTTATCAAACAAGATGGTGCAGGAAAAGTGATTAATACAGCATCAATTTCCAGCCGAAATGGAGATCCTGACTACGGTGCTTATTGTGCCAGCAAGGCAGCAGCATTGTCAATCATTCAATCTGCCGCTAAAGCGGTTACATCTCAGTACCCGAATATCACTATTAACGGATTTGCTCCTGGGGTTGTAGCAACACCTTTATGGGAGCAGTTGGATAAAGACTTGCAATCTATTGGTGTCACAGAAAAAGAGGGAGAAGCATTGGCGAATATAGCTAGCAACATATTAAAAGGTCGAGTTGCTTATCCTGAGGATATTGCAGGGACTGCTCTATTCTTGGCTTCATCTGATTCGGACTATATGACAGGGCAGGTCATCATGATTGATGGTGGTATGATTTTGGTTTAATTCTCAAGAAATTAGTGATTTTCTTAGATGAACATTGAAAGTTTTATACAGGTTGAACGAATGGCATCCAAAAGGAACTGCCAATAATTGTTTATTCAATCTACCGAGCGTAACATAAACTTATGTCGGCGGTTCAACCTGCAAAAAAAGAACGCTGCGAATGAGGGTTGGTTGGCTGACTTTCGTACGGACGCTAAGTCCTAGGAAGTGCAGATTAGACCGATTGTCTTCTCATTTTAACAGCGTAAGCAAGATAATATACAACTGGATATTAGAAATAATAACCACGATTTTATTATAGTAGGAGGGTTAGAAATGGATATAAATAACAATGCTAGTGTAACAGCTAGTGATGAGAAACTGAAGCCATTAGAGAAGTATGGATATGGGTTAGGTGACTTCGCATTTAACTTTGTTTATATGGGCGTGTCTTTATATTTGACTATATTCTATACAGATGTTGTAGGAATTGCGCCAATAGCAGTTAGTGTACTGTTTCTCATTGCAAGAGTATTTGATGCGTTAAATGACCCGGTGATGGGTATAATCGTAGACCACACTAACACAAAACATGGACGGTTTCGCCCATATCTTTTGTGGTTCGCTGTGCCTTTTGGTATAAGTGTAGTGTTATGCTTCACCGCTCCCCCATTTGCTACTTATGGAGGAAGTCTGGCATATGCTTATGTAACTTATATTCTTATGGGTGTGATATGTACGATTTTAACCTGCCCATATGCATCCCTTGCAGCAGCAATGACACAGGACTCGGTAGAAAGAGGAGAACTTGGTGTAATCCGTATCATTGGTGGGCAGATTGCCTGCTTGATTGTTTCAAGTGCTCTTCCTCTCTGCGTAAATTATTTCATAAAGACAGAATATGGGGCAGCCGGTGGATACCTAACAGCTATGATTTTTTGCGGTATCATAGGCTCAGTAGCATATTTTACTTGCTTCAAGGTAACCAAGGAGCGTTATATTGTCAAAGAAGTGAAGCCAAAGCTTACAGGACCTGCCATTAAGGGATTAGTTTTCAACAAAGCATTTCTTACATTGTTCCTAATGATTGTATTTATGCACGGATACTTTGCTGTAGCAAGTTCAGGGCTGGCTTACTTTTATACTTATATTTTCAACAGTCTGACTGGACTGTCAGTTTTTAATCTGGTTAGTGCGTTAGCAACAATTGCAGGTCTCATAATTGTAAACATGTTGCTAAGAAGAGGATGGGACAAGAAAAAAGTTGCTCTTATTGGATCCATTGGATGCATAATGTGTCCAATATACTTCCAGTTCTGTCCAGCGACGGTAACAGCCATGTATATTGCGTTAGCAATAAGAGTAGTATATGGTTTCTTTTGGGCTGCAATTCAGGGGCTTGTGTGGGGTCTTGTACCAGATACAATTGAGTACGGCGAATTAAGATCAGGACAGAGAGCAGCTGGTTTGCTTACATCTTTGCAGTCATTTGCTTATAAGGCTGGGATGGCTCTTGCTGGTATTATTCCAGGAATTGTATTGTCAATGACAGGATATGTTCCAAATGTTGAACAGTCAGAAGCAGCAATTGCAGGAATTAGGGCTATCAACGGATGGATTCCACTTATACTGATTATTGGGACTATAGTCTTCATGGCTATGTATCCTCTGACTAGAGATAAGTATGAAAGTGTTCTTGCTGAATTGAGAGAAAAGAATGCATCAAAGTCAACAGATGTAGAATAATCTTAATTTTGTAGATATGAAGACAGGTTAATTTATTAAAAAGTTCAAACCTTAAGCACCATGCTTAAGGTTTGAACAGAAAATAGAGTTTGGAGGTAATAAAATGATTGGCAAGAGAGTAGTAATAATCACAGGTGGTGCCGGTGGAATCGGCGGTGCACTTGCAACAAAATATGCAAGCGAAGGGGACGTAGTTGTATTAGTTGATATTGATCCTGTAGTTGGGGAACAACGCGTAGCTGAATTTAAAGCAGAAGGTAAAGAGGCAATGTACTATAATGCAGATATTACAGATGAGACACAGTGCAAAGCTATGATTGATTCAGTAGTGGAAAAATATGGCCGCATAGATGTTCTTCATAATAATGCAGGTGTTCTCGGCAAAACTCATTTCTTCGTTGATATGCCGGTTGAAGAATTTAGAAATGTGCTTGAAATTAATATGATAGCTGCCATGTGTCTCTCAAAGTATGCGGCAAGGGTTATGATTGAGAAGGCAATTAAGGGCGTTATTATTAATACAAGTTCGCTTGCCGGTAAACTTCCCAACCATGAACCTATTGGCTATCCTGTATCAAAAGCTGCAATCAGCATGCTGACTCAGGCAACAGCTAGAGAGCTTGGACAGTATGGCATCAGAGTTGTTGCTATGGCTCCGGGGTGGGTTAGAAGCATAGTAAAGGGTGGAACAGTAGCTAATCCGTTTGAGAGAGCCGATGTTAAAGAGCTGCATATGAGAAACAGAGTAATTGAAAAAGAAGAAGTTGCAAACGTTGCATACTTCCTGTCAACAGGTGCAGCAAGTGGAATCAATGGAACAACTGTAATGATTGATGATGGATATACATCATTCAAGCTACAGACAAAATTAGCTGAAAGATAATTAGACAAGAAAGGAGATTTTTATGACTGGAAAAATGAAAGCCGGCTTCTTCTATGGCAAAAATGATATTCGCGTGGAAGAAACAGATAAGCCAACGGCAGAAGCTGGAGAGGTTGTAGTAGAGGTTAAACGTTGTGGCATTTGTGGAACAGACCTTCATGAATATAAGGATGGTGCAGGTTCGCATGTAACAACAACAGAGCCTCATCCTGTAACAGGAGATAAAGTTCCTATTATCATGGGACATGAATTTTCAGGAATTATTGTAGAAGTGGGACCTGATGTGAAAGCATGGAAGATTGGCGATAGAGTTGCAATCATGCCTTTGTTAAGCTGTGGCAAATGTTATCATTGTTTAAGAGGCAATCAACATATGTGTGACGAATACGCTTGTATAGGACTTCAGTGGCATTGGGGCGGATTTGCTGAATATTGTAAAGCAAAAGAGTATCAGCTTAACAAGATTCCTGATTCAGTAACATATGAACAGGCCGCTTGTATTGAACCTGCGGCGTTAGGAATGTATGCGGTTCAGAGAGGTCATATTGCAACAGGTGATAAAGTATTCATTTCGGGTGGCGGTCCAACGGCAGTACTATCACTTCTGTGTGCCAGAGCAGCAGGAGCAGCAAAGATTTATATGAGTGAACCGGCACCAAAGAGAAGACAGAGATTGGTTGACTTTGGTGCTGACAAAGCATTTGATCCAATGGAAGTGGATGTTGTTAAAGCTGTTAAGGAATTAACGAATGGTCTTGGGGTAGATGTTGTAATCGATTGTTCGGGAGTTGAATCAGCAATAAATGAGGGATTTGAAATTGTGAAAAAACGTGGAATGTATGTCCAGAGCGGACTCAGCACAAGACCGTTTACTATTCAAAACCCATCAATCTGGGCGGATAAGGATATAGACATCGCAGGTCTGTGGTGCTACAAAATCACAAGTTTCCAGGCAATTTTGGATCTCATGGGAACTGGTCAGATTCCTGAAATTGAAAGAATCGTAACAAAGGTTATTTCACTGGAAGAAATTAATGAAGGATTTAATACGTTGGCTTACGATACTGATGGGACGGAAGTAAAAATACAGGTTAGCTTTGAGTAAAATGGATTAACAAGCTAGGTTAATTATGGGTAGAATAAACGGAAAAGCTGTAATCGCAACAGGTTCAGCATAGGGCATGGGACAAGGTATATAAACAAAATTGGCTGAAGAAGGCACACAAAAGAAAATTACTATGATTAATAAAAAAATGTTTAATGATAGTGAGTTCTAGAATAAAAGAGGTACGCTGTGCGTACCTTTTATTCTAGAAAATGTGGAGGACAAATATGGTTATAAGGAGTTTAGTAGAAAAGACTGTTATAAGAAATATTAAAAAAATGAAGAAAAAATTTGGTGAATATAAACAGCTTTTTTCATGTTGTACAATTCTGTATGTGTCCGAAATTTATGAGTATATGTATCCAATATTAGGAAACATGGACATTAAATTAAAAGGTGTGAACCACAACGAAATAAGGTTGATGGTGTTTGATGAAAAAGATAAGCTAAAATATGCACTCTTAGTTGAGGAATCGGAGGCAAAGAGATATGCAGTGTGTGATGATGAATTAAATGTAATGGGCAAGCTTGAAGTATTTGAGTCAGCAGACAGAGTACTAATAGAGATGAGCATTGGGAATGAAACATTTGGAACCATTAATAATAGACTTTCATCAACGATACCAGACCTTAATATAGAAAGAAAAGTATCAAAAGCTGACTATAAGGTATTCAGAGACGATAAAATTGTTGTACACAGTGATTATTTTGCTGAATTTAATTCTATTGTAATTCCAGAATATGCAGATAAAACAGAGTGCATATTTATTGCACTTGCTATGCAACTGATAAATACCCCTAAATTCCTTGACATATGAAATTTCTACTCCACCAATGCCTGAAGCACCGTATTGGCCACTGAACCCGCGGCGTCGATACCATAGCCTCCGTTTTCAACCAGGACTACGAAGGCGTAAGGGTGCTCTTCGTCATCCAGGAAGCCGACAAACCATGAATTAGGCTTTTTCCTGTTGCCGACTTCGGCGGTTCCTGTCTTGGCACAGAGGTTGAGGCCGGGGAACCGGCTGGAGCCGTTGTAGTGATTTTGCACATTGTTGGCCATCATACGCTTGAGGGATTCAGCAGTGGAGCTCTTTATCATTTTATCAGTTTTGAGAGTGGCCGTAGTAACCTTCTCAATACCCTTGTCAAGAATATTATCCGGGGCGATTATGGTAGGTTGTACCGCTGTGCCGTCGTTGGCGATGGCACCCATGTAAACCATCATAGCGCATGGATTAACCATATCGTGGTACTGACCGATTCCGGTCCAGGCCAGATTGACACCACCGTCCGGATAGTCAAATGTCCCGGCGGTGGTCTTGATTCCGTCTATTTCTATTGAACGGCTGAGTCCCGCCTTATCTACATACTTCTCTAACATTCCTCCGCCCACTTTTTCGGCAACTTTGCCGAAGTAGCAGTTGCAGGAGACCTCAAGAGCCGTCTCCAGATCCACGGTTCCGTGAGCCGACAGGTCGGTAACCTTGTCCCCATGGCCGTAGTCCTCGACACCCGAACAGGTATATGTCCAGGTGAAGGCATCATCGAGGGTTTCAATTGATGCCGCCGCAGTCAGCAGTTTGAATGTGGAACCCGGCGCGAAGGTTGCCGAAGTCAGGCGATTTATATATGCACCGTCAGCAGCCTTTGCGGGAGGACTCATCGGATCGTATGTCGGTGAGCTTACCATACAGATAATCTGCCCGGTTTTGTAATCGTATACACCGACGGTGCCTTTGCGTCCGTTCATTGCCTTGTAAGCCGCGGCACAGATATTTGCATCCAGCGTAAGCTTGATATCCTCGCCGGCATTATTCAGAGAATAGACACCGTTTATAAAATCATATCCTATCAGCTTGTCCAGAAATGCTCTGTTGGCACCGGTAGCAATATTATTATCCTTATCGCCGGTAATGTGCAGCATCGCGGCACGAACGGAAGCATCGTCGTGAAAAATCATTCCCTCTGCCGTGTTCCTCATCACCAGCTCACCGTTTACATCATAGAGGGCACCCTTGGCCAGGTCACCGTCTGCGAACACGTCCCGGTTACCCTGATAGGTGGCCCACTCGGCACCTTTAGTCCAGTCTTCGTATATGAACCAGCAAAGTCCTCCAATCAGAAACACTCCCAGCAAAAGGCACATTATGGCTCTTTTTTCAATTTTTTTCATCGTCTGCGCCTCCTTGGATCGGATTCATCATTAAACTGGCTGAAGAAGTCATCATCATCCATATCATTGTAGGAAATATCCTTCGGACGAACCTTCTGCTCAGATTGCGGCGGATAATCAGGGTATTCGCGCCGCGGCTCCCGGTACGGAGCTATCCGTTTTTCCACTCTTTCTTCAAATTCGAAGTCCTCGTACTGACTCTTTCTGTCCAGCTTGACGGCAATACTCGCGTTCTGACGGGTATCGGCGGCCTTGACGAAGGCCAGCAGACCCCAGGAAGCGATCATGCTGGTACCTCCCGATGAAACAAACGGGAAGGTTACACCTGTCAGAGGCAGTATATCGATAGAGCCAAAGACATTGAGCATAGTCTGTATTATGAAAAGAGAGGTGGCCGAACATGCGGCAATACTGTAATATGTGGAACGCCCCGCAATAATCGTGCGGTACGCGAAAATGCCGAAAGTAAAAATGCAGAGAACCGCCAGAACGGCGATCACCAGCCCCCACTCTTCAGCAAGAAGGCCGAACACCAGGTCCGTGCTTGATGCAGCCACATCGCAGAGATTTCCTTCGCCTGCACCAAGACCGGGCAGGCCGCCGCTGGCGATTGATGTCATGGTTTGGACCTGCTGGAAACCGCCTCCCGTAGGGTCCTCCCATACATGCCCCCAGGTTTCGAACCTGGCGGCGACATAAGGCTTAAATCTGAGAACCATAAGACCCATAAGACCGGCAGCTCCCAGAATCAGAGCAATTTTGGTGAAGTCACCGGAACGCAGGAAGGAAATAATAAGGAAAGTGGCAAAGAAAATCATAGCCGTACCGAAATCACCCATAATAGCCAGTGAGCCGAGACAGAACACCGAAAAGCCCATAAAGACGTACAGGTTCTTCTTCTGCTGCAGCTCATCCAGTGATGCGGCACCGACGTATATGAAGACAATCTTTACAAGCTCCGACGGCTGGAAGGAGAAGCCTCCTATTGTAACCCAGTTTTGAGCACCGTGTTTCACAGCACCGAAAATCAGGTTGATTATAAGAAGCAGCATGCTGGCACCGATAAGAATATATATTAACTTCTTGGCTTGGTTGAGATCCCGCAGAATCCAGCAGATAACAAAGAAAAGAGCTACGCCGAGAACCACGGCTACAGCCTGTTTGAAGACTGCATCCGGTAAGGCTGAAGTGGTGACCGCCAGACTGAGGGTTGCCAGAAAGAACGCGATAATTTCAAGCTCGAAACCTGTTCGCTTGAACATTCTCATTACAATTACGTATACCCACATCAGAATACATATCAGAGCGAAGGACAAAGGCAGCTCCGGCGGGAAATCCTCTCCCAGGGAAACTTTGAACTGAGCGACTGCAAGGACCTGAAAGATCGTAAGGGCAATCATTGAGAGCCACGGCGATGTGGTTTTGGTTTTTCGCCTTCTCTTTTCTATATTTTCCATTCTCTCCTGCAAACTGAGCGGGAAAAGAATGAAGTCAGAGCCGCCGATGGTCATTACATCGCCGCCTCGGACAACAGTGGGCCCCTTTACGGGCTGTCCGTTTATGAGTGATCCGTTTTTAGATTCCAGATCGTTATATTTCCACACACCCTCGGAGTCACGAATAAGTGTGGCATGGCTCCTGGATACGCTTGCCAGGTTAATAATGATATCGCAGCCTCTGGCTCTTCCCACCAGGTTTTCCCAGTGGGTAAGGGGAACTTTGCTTCCGTCCGGAGACTGCAAAAAAGCCCAGATTTCCGAAGGATTCCTCATCCGGAGAAGGGCTATTATCTGGTGCAGCAGAATCACCACCGCCAGACCTACAAAGACCCATCTGACACCGGTGGTGAAATACAGCTGCAAAGTTTCAATTATCATCTCGTAATCCATATAATCAGTATACCCGATTCCTTATGGTTATACAATTACATCTGCCAGCTCTTCGGCAGTAACATTCCCCAGATATTTACTCAGATCGGCTCTTTGCAAAACCTCAAGCAAAGCCTCTCTGTCATAGTCCACGCCGACAAACATTGCTTCAAATTCCTCTATGTCTCCGCTTGGGAAGAAGTCTCCCGTAAGCTCCAGTGATTTTACCTTATGGTCCTCAATGCGAAAATGAAATTCCACCTGACCGCATGCGAAGAAATCTCCTCTTATAATATCGGCCTTTGGCGATTTGCCGTAATTCCATGTATGTGTAGCATACTTGCTGTCTTTTAAAGCTTCTATTTCCTTGAGCTGTGTCTTCGTCAGGGTAAGATCCTCAACCGGATACTCCCTGCGAAACCATTCCAGAAGCAGAGCTTTGAAAGCAAGAGTATCGGGGACCGTATCACCGCGAAAGAACGGCTTGAGATTCGTGATGCGGCTGCGTACGGATTTTGAGGCCTTTGACTTGAACTTGCCCGGTTTCACTCTTAGCACATTTGCCACGTCCCCGATATTCACATCGAACATGAGGGTGCCGTGATGGAGCAGCTTACCGTCACTGAACTGCTGAGCGTTCCCGGAGAATTTGAATCCGTCCACCAGGATGTCATTTCGGCCCGTCTGTTCTGCGGCAATGCCCTGAGACTGAAGTGCTTTAACGATGGGAGTTGTAAAGGTTTTGAAATCCACCCTGGATGCGACCCCCGGGATTACGAAGGAATAGTTGAGATTGCCCAGGTCATGGTAAACAGCACCGCCGCCGGTGTTCCTTCTTACCACATTGACACCGTTCTCCCTGATGAAATCGTAGTTGATTTCCTCCAGAGTGTTCTGATATCTGCCTACGATTACCGAGGGACCGTTCTGCCACAGAAGCAGAATCGGAGTATCTCCGGCAACCTGAGTAAAAACATACTCTTCAAATGCCAGATTGTAATGCGGATCTGTGGAAGTGTTTTCTATATATATAAGTTTATTCATGCTGCCTTCTGTCATGATTTAATTTTATTCTTTTTTTGTGAAAAATACAAGAAGAGAAGGAATGTATTTTGGGGATGCAGGGGAGCCGCTTAAATGATAAAATGTTTATGATGAAAAATTATAACCAACCGATTCTGAAAACATTCATAAGCTACTTCAAGCCGCATATGGGACTTTTCGTGCTGGACCTTTCCTGTGCACTGGTGGCATCCCTCATCGACCTGGCATTTCCGCTGGTTGCCAGGCATGCCATGTATACTATGCTTCCGGGACAGGAATTTGCCACATTTTTCAGGGTGATGCTTATTGTGACGGCGGCTTTTCTTCTGCGTGCATTTCTGAATTACATAATTACGTATTGGGGGCATATGTTTGGAGTGCGGGTTGAAGCGGATCTTCGTGACGACCTCTTCTCACATATGCAAAAGCTTGATTTCAGTTTCTTCAACAGAAACCGTACGGGGCAGCTTCTGTCGAGAATGACCGGCGATCTGTTTGAGATAACGGAGCTGGCACATCACGGTCCCGAGGATCTGTTTATTTCCGCTGTGACCATCATAGGTGCCATAATAATAATGTTTACGATACAGTGGCAGCTGGCTCTGGTGATACTGATTATTTTTCCTCTGTTCCTCTTTATAGTTCTGCTGAACAGACGCAGAATGGTCAGAACATCAAAGAAGGTCAAAGAACGGCTGGCGGAGATTAACGGGGAAATCGAGTCCGGACTTTCGGGCATACGAACCAGCAAAGCCTTCGCCAACGAGGCTGCCGACTATGCCAAGTTCGCTGCGGCCAACGAGAAGTTCAAGACTGCCAAATGTGATAATTACAAGGCATTTGGTATGTTCAATTCGTCAATTGAATTTTTCATGTGTATAATGCCGGTTGTCATTATGGCTTTCGGCGGATGGCTGATTATGCGCGATGATATGAATTATGCGGATCTGATTACATTTTATCTGTATATAGCTACATTCATCACACCTATACGCAAGCTGGCGGTGTTTACCGAAACCTTTATGAACGGCTGGGCCGGTCTGAGCAGATTCACGGAAATAATGAGGATGGAGCCGGAGATTGCCGATGCACCGGATGCGGTTGATCTTATCTGGGATGAGTCTGAAGACGAAGCCCCGGGAAGAAAAGGGGCCATAGATATAAGAAATGTCAGCTTTGCCTATGATGACGGCGGTCCCGATGAGGATGTGCTGGTGGATTTGTCCCTCTATATCAAGCCGGGAGAGACTGTGGCTATCGTCGGCCCCTCCGGCGGCGGCAAGACAACTCTCTGTCAATTAGTTCCGAGATTCTATGATGTGGATGAAGGGAGCATTAAAATTAACGGAACCGATATCAGAAATGTCAGGGTCAGGTCTTTGCGCAAAAGCATAGGCATCGTTCAGCAGGACGTATTCCTGTTTGCGGATACACTGGCGGAGAATATTCGTTACGGCAGACCGGGTGCCACTGATGAAGAAGTTTATGAAGCGGCACGAAAGGCTGAGATATATGATGATATTATGGCAATGCCCGACCGGTTTGATTCCTATGCCGGCGAGCGTGGGGTTATGCTTTCGGGAGGGCAGAAACAGAGGATCAGTATAGCGAGAATTTTCCTGAAGAATCCTCCGATTCTCATTCTGGACGAGGCAACCTCGGCCCTGGACACAGTTACAGAAGCGCGTATTCAGGGTGCCTTCGACAAGCTGGCAGAAGGAAGAACTACGCTGATTATCGCACATCGGCTATCAACGATTCGAAATGCGGACCGCATCATTCTCATCGATGACGGTGAAATAGAAGAGGAAGGAACTCACGAAGAACTCATTAACCTCGACGGACAGTACGCTGAACTTTACAGGCACAGCGAGAGGTAATTCTCTGCCCGGGGGATGGAAGGAAAGATGAAAAAAAAGAAACAGAAAAAAATACTTGTTCTGGCGGTCAGAGCCGGAGAAATAATGATGAAAAGCGGAGCGGAGATCTACCGTGTAGAAGATACAGTAGAGCGCATATGCAGAACCTGCGGAATTGACTCTGTGGATGTTTTTGCAACGCCTGCGGGCATCTTTGTTACTATGGACAGGGTTTCGGATTCCGATAAGACATACACTTATATAAGGCGAATAAAAGGTTCCGAGACGGATCTCAGCAAGATTTCCCGTGTAAATAAATTTTCCAGGGAATTTACCACCACTGATATGACCGTTGAGGAAGGTATGCGGATACTGAACGAAATTGAAAAGGAGAGGAGTTATCCGTTTTTCGTACGCCTGATTGCCGCAGCAATTGTAGCTTCCTGCTTCAGCAATCTGTTCGGCGGAGCCGCGCAGGATTTCCTGGTGGCTTTCATAGCAGGAATGATGGCTTATAGTTTATCGATTGTTCTGCAGAAATACGAGATCAACTTCTTCATCAGAGGAATGTGCTGCTGTGCACTGGCCGCATTCTGTGCACTGGTGGCCGATGCATCTATAGCTTCTGTCAGCTATGCCCCTGTTGTCATGGGCTGCCTGATGCTTTTCGTACCGGGCGTTGCCATCACCAACTCCATTCGTGACTTTCTTTCCGGGGATATGCTCTCCGGGCTGGCACGAATGACCGAAGCAATTCTTACGGCAATCTCTCTGGCCTGCGGCTCTGGTATTATCATCAAGCTGTGGGATATGATAGGAGGTGTTACCATATGATAGATATCCTGATTCAATTCGTGCTGGCTACATTTGCAACCTTTGGTTTCGCCATAATATTCCGCGTACCTAAACGCAATATCCCGGTATGTGTTCTGGGGGGTGCAATGGGGTGGATAACCATGCATATTATGGTTTCCTACCTGGGGTCAGCGGTAATGGGATGCTTTATGGGAGCCTGTGTAGTAGGGCTGTTGAGTACCTTATTTTCGCGCATCATGAAGGAGGCTTCGACAATATTTGTAATCCCGGGTATTCTGTGTCTGGTGCCGGGTTCTTACATATTCAGAACCATGGAAGCCCTTCTGCTTAAAAATCTCAGGGCCGCTGCTGAAATCGGCCTTCAGACTCTCTTTATGGCAGGAGCCATTGCCATCGGTCTTCTGGTTATAGGAGCGGTAATCGGAGTCATCAGATCCATAGTTAAGCGGACGGTGGCTCTTGGAAATAAATTGTAAACATACAGGGAACATTCACAAGGAGGTAAAGGAATGTGCAAAGGAACATGCAAATGTAAAAAATTCTTCAAAGACTGGAACTACTGCAAACATGCCAAATTCGTCGGTGCAGTATATCTGACAATGTTCGCCATTGACATGACGCTGGGATACATTGTGGCAAAAAAAGTTCTTGATTCCGTTGAGGAGAAGGGGCTTTTAGAGGAAGAAGAGGCTGAAGAGTAAAGAAGACGGTTTGAATAAAAAGGGCTGCTGCACTGAGAAATCAGTGTGGCAGTCCTTTTTACAGCTTGACCGCCATAAAGCGGAACCGTATAATTGTATACGAAAATACAATCTGATATCTGCATGAACAGGAGGAAACAAATGGGAAAAACACTGGCATATAAGATTTTGCAAGATCATCTCATCAGCGGCGAACTGAAGGCCGGAGAGGAGATTACCATAAAGATTGACCAGACTCTGACTCAGGACTCAACGGGAACGATGGTGTACCTGCAGCTGGAGGCGATGGAGGTTGACAGAATAAAGACGGAGCTGTCGGTTGCGTATATAGATCACAATACTCTGCAGACAGGGTTTGAGAATGCCGATGACCACGAATTTATAAAAAGTGTAGCTAAGAGACACGGTATTCTGTTCAGCAAGCCGGGCAACGGAATCTGTCATCAGCTGCATCTGGAGAATTACGGGAAGCCGGGTAAGACTTTGCTCGGCTCCGACAGCCATACTCCGACAGGCGGAGGACTGGGCATGATAGCCATAGGGGCAGGCGGTCTGGACGTGGCAGTTGCCATGGCCAAAGGTACGTACAGCCTGACGGCACCGAAAGTTCTCGGTATAGAGCTCAAGGGGGAGCTTAAGCCGTGGGTAAGTGCAAAGGATGTTATCCTCTATGTGCTGCAGCAACTCAGCGTTAAGGGCGGAGTCGGCAAAATTGTTGAATATTACGGTGAGGGAGTGAAGTCTCTCAGCGTTACCGACAGAGCTACAATTACAAATATGGGAGCGGAACTTGGGGCAACCACATCGGTTTTCCCGAGCGATGAGAATACCAGAGCCTATCTGAAGTCCGAGGGACGGGAAGAGGATTATATCCCGCTGGCAGCTGATGAGGACGCGGTTTATGATGAAATGCTGACAGTAAATATGGATCAGCTGGTTCCCCTTGCGGCTATGCCTCACAGTCCCGATAATGTTGACAGCGTTTCCGGCATCGGAGAGATAAAGGTCGACCAGGTTGCAATCGGCAGCTGCACAAACTCTTCTTACACGGATCTTATGAAAGTAGCCGCGATTCTGAAGGGGAAAAAGGTGCATCCTGATGTTTCACTGGTCATTTCTCCGGGATCGAGCAAAATCATGGCAAAGATGGCGGAAAACGGTGCTCTGGCAGATATAATAAATGCGGGCGCCCGTTTGATTGAAAATGCCTGCGGTCCGTGTATAGGCATGGGACAGTCACCTAAGTCGGGAGCCGTTTCCCTGAGAACATTTAACAGAAACTTCAAGGGGCGCAGCGGCACAAATGATGCTGACATATATCTGGTAAGCCCGGAAACGGCGGCAATTTCCGCAATAAGCGGTGTACTTACCGATGGACGGAAAAGCGGAGAAGTTTTGCCTGATATTGAAGAGACCACATTCGAGTCTAACGATAATTTCGTAGTGTACCCGACAGGTTACGACAAGAGCAACACCAGGGTGGAAATGGGACCGAATATCAAGCCGTTCCCTAGAAATACCGAGCTTGCGGACACATTGGAAGTCACTGTGGCTCTGCATGCGGGAGATAACATTACCACTGATGACATAATGCCGTCGGATTCCAGACTGCTTCCGTACAGATCCAATATTCCGCACCTTTCGAACTACTGTTTTGACAAGATTGACTGCGATTTCTCCGGTCGCTGTAATGAGGCCGGAGACTGTGCAATCGTCGGCGGGGACAACTATGGGCAGGGATCCAGCAGAGAGCATGCGGCACTGGCACCGCTCTATCTGGGCATAAAGCTGGTTCTTGCAAAATCATTTGCCAGAATTCACCGTTCAAATCTCATAAACAGTGGAATTCTGCCGCTGGTATTTGACGACCCGGCAGATTACGACAGCTTTGAATTGGGAGACAGGCTGATTATCGAAAACGCACGTGAGCAGGTAGAATCAGGAGGACCGATTGCCGTTCGCAATATCACAAAGAATCTGACATACAAAGTATCGTCAAACTTTTCGGAAAACGAAACTACAATGATTCTCAATGGCGGAAAAATCAACACTATTGCCGGGGAGGAGAAAAAATGACATATACACAACATTTTGAGACGATTGTAAAGGAGCAGCTGGAGCGTGTTGAGCGAATGAAGAGCATGCAGGAAGCGCCGGACTTCTCTGCAATGGAGAAGATTGTGATCGGCACCATTGACGGAGATGGTATCGGCCCGATAATTATGAATTCGGTGAGAGAAATTCTGAAGAAGCTTCTGACAGAGGAAATTGCCTGCGGTAAAATTGAACTCAGACAAATAGACGGATTGACTATCGGGAATCGCATAGAAAAAATGGAGACGGTTCCGTCGGATGTAATGGCGGTGATAAAAGAATGCGATCTGCTTCTTAAGGGACCGACTACTACACCGGGGAAGGGTGACGGTATGCCGAATCTGGAGAGTGCCAATGTCACACTTAGGCGCGAACTGGATCTTTTTGCCAATGTGAGGCCGGTGACAATTCCGGAAAAGAACATAGACTGGATATTCTATCGTGAGAATACAGAGGGCGAATATGCTCTGGGAAGCAGAGGGGTGGATATCAGTGATGACATCAGCATTGATTTTAAGGTTACCACCACCCAGGGAACCACACGCCTGGCCAGGGCAGCCTTTGAGTATGCAAAGAACAACGGTAACAAAAAGGTGAGTATTGTCACCAAGGCAAATATCATGAAAAAGACGGACGGCAAATTCCTGAGCCTTTGCATGGATGTGGCAAAGGATTATCCTCAGATCGAGACAGATGACTGGTATGTGGATATCATGGCCGCCAATCTCATAGATGACAAAATCAACAGTACCTTCAATGTTTTCGTTCTGCCGAACCTCTATGGCGATATAATTACGGATGAAGCTGCCCAGATGCAGGGCGGTGTGGGTACTGCCGGAAGTGCCAATATCGGAAACAGATATGCCATGTTTGAAGCCATCCACGGCAGCGCACCGCGGATGATGGAAGAGGGAATCGGTCAGTATGCTAACCCCTCAAGCCTGGCAAGAGCTGCCGTTATGATGCTCAGACATGCGGGTTTTGCGGACAGGGCTGAAACACTTGAAGCGGCCATAGATAAGGCAGCGGAAAGGCTGGACATGCCGGGTAACGGAACGGGCAATACCGCAGCGGATTTTACAGAATTTATTCTGGGCGAAATATAGTTTTGGGGAAATACAATGGTACTTTTTAAGTTCAGTGACGAAACTGAAAGAAACAATTCACCGATATCAACAAGCCTGCTGACCAAACTTCAGAAGGATATACTGACAGGCAAGCTGAAACAGGGACAAAAGCTGACGGAACAGGAACTGTGCAAAGAATACGAAGTAAGCAGAACTCCCATAAGGGAGGCATTGAAACAGCTGGAAGCCGATGGTCTGGTTGAGAACATTCTCAATCGCGGTTCCTTTGTAATCGGCCTGTCCCAACAGGATTACGAAGACATGTTCGAAATGCGAAAAGCCTATGAGATTCAGGCGGTAAAATGGGGGATAGAACGGATCACCAGGGAAGAGATGGAGAAACTGGAGGAAACCTTTGAATTCATGGAATTCTATACAGCCAGAAATGACATTGAAAAGATGCTCGTAATAAATATGGGCTTCCACGAGGTGATTTACAAGGCATCACACAACAGAATTCTCCGGAAGCAGCTTTCATCTTATCAGAGTTACCTTAAATACAAGGGTATGGATTCTGTATATGGTGAGAATTACCTGATCAATGTACTGGAGGAGTACCGCGCTATTTTTAAGGCATTTAAAGACAAGGATCCCAAAGAAGGGGTCATCGCCATGGAAATACATATTAATCGTGCCAAAGAAAGACGCTGTGGTTGACTCAGTGACTCAGCAGATTAAGCAGCTTTTCGACTATCACAGGCGATGTATCTGCAAGCTCGTTGAAACGCCGCAAAATCTCTGTGAGGAAACTTTCGCGATTGTATGCCACAGTCGGGTCGATGCGCAGGAAAGATGCCAGTTTGTCGGCGGCGGAAACTTCTTCATCATTGAATACACCTTTAATAAAGGTGTATTTTTTCCCGTCATATTTGCCGAAGCAGCGCATAGTCTCGAGATAACCTATATCGATGATTCTGGCAGCGTTCTTTTTATCAAAGATAAGGAAGTTGCCTAAATCCACAGCGGGCTTCAGCAGATGGAATTCGTCGCACATCTGCGCTGCCTTTTTAAGGACATCTTTCTTGATTACACCCGGAGCCTCCAGATCCACAGCTATAATCCTGGTTGCACCGTGGTCTATGGCCATCTTCACGGGCATATTATCGGTGTAGGCACCGTCTATAAATTTGTGTCCTCCAATCTCATAAATCTGAGTGGCCGGGAAGCATGATGCACTTGCCATAATGTAGTCGATCAGCTGCTCACGGGGGATATCTTTCAGGCTCAGGTACTTCCCGTTAATGGCAGGCATTTCGGTTACAACCAAGCCATAAGCAAGAGAGGATTCTCTGATAACATCTTCCTTGACATGTTCTTTCAGAAGGCGTTTAAGCCCCGAATTTCCCACACCGCCGTTCCTTATTATTTCCTTTAGATATGCCGTCGCATCCTCTACGGGCATGCCCGCGATATCCATGGAATCAAAACGCTGTTTAACCCTTTCCGTAAGCTTGTCAAAAGTTTCCGGAATCACTTCCAGCCTATCTGAAATGTTTTGAAATTTGCGTTCCGGTTTATCCTTCGCTTTTTTCCCCGGCTTTTCCTCCGGCTTTTCTTCCGGAACTTCAAAATCAAAGATGACATCTGTTGTTAGCCTGCTCCAGAGGTTTTCTGCCACGGGCAGATCACCCTGTGCGATAATAGCGCCGATGATGGCGCCTACGGAAGTGCCGAAGACCATATCCGGCTTGATTCCCAGCTGGAACAGAGCCTTGCATACACCTATCTCGTAGCCGCCGCGGCTGCCGCCCCCGCCTAATACAAAAGCTGTTTTCATTTTGATTACGCTCCTTCAATATCTAACGATTAAACAGACTTAGTGCCTCCTCAAGAACACGCTCGGGTGAACCCGGAGTCATGAGGCGATGATCTCCGCCGGGAACTGTCACCAGTTCAATATCGAATTTATTTGCAAATTCCGCAGCCCTTTCATAAGCCACCGATTCATCGCAATCTCCGTGAATCATTTTTAACATAATCTCCGAATCCTCGATTATATCCCTGGATTTCTCAAAGATTTCAAACAGATCGTTTGCCGCCATATCATCGACGAAACCCTGAGTCAGTTTAATCGGTCTGTCACAATCTTCGATAATTGTGTAGCCTTTGTCGCGAAGTGAAGCCAGATCTTCCGGAGTCGGATCAAGAAACAGTTCCGGCATATTTACGGCGGCGCTTCGGAAGAAGGCTTTAGTTCCGTTGCCGCGGCCCCGACACAGGTACAGCATCGTTATATATGCTCCGAAACTGGATCCGAAATACATGATTTCAACTCCCGGGAAGCGGCCTGCAACGTACTTTTCGACAGTACTGAGGTCATCCAGGCAGTTTTTTACGCGAAATGCTTCGCCTTCTTCTGCGTGGTCACCGTGATTGGGGAAATCGAAAGAAATAACTCCGATACCCTGCTTGGGCAGCTGCCTGAGAAGCATTACAACTGTGGTGCTCAGTTTGTGGCTGCAGAATCCGTGAACGGCTATTACAATCTTTGAATCATACTTGCTCATTTCCGAGACAACAGGAATCTGATAACCGTGTTTACTTGTAATTGTTGTCTTGTTCATTGGTAAAATCCTTCTCCATTTGTTCTTTTTGGGCAATAACTATAGCGTCTTCGGCACTGCTGAAGACATAGCATTCGCCGATAAGATCTATAAGGCCCCCGCGCTTCATTTTCTCCAGAACCTTAGGCTGCACACTGGTGAGATATATATCGGTGCCGCTGCCTTCCATCTCGGTAACAAAATCTGTGAGTGCCTGTATTCCCGAGAGGTCGATAACCGGAACACCTCGCATGCTGAGAATCAGTGCATCAGCCACATCCTCATAAGTGGAAAGCTCTTTAACCAGTTTATCGACGACCGCGAAGAAAATTGCTCCTGTCAGGTAAGCGATTCGAACACGGTTATCGGTTTTAGGAATTTCTATATTGATGCCGATTTCCTCCAGTCGCTCCTGATCAATTTCGCTGACAGTGATATCTATATCCGTCAGCTTGACTAGAATGAGGAAGGAGGAGAACGCTACCCCGATGATGATTGCCTGGGTAAGGTCAAGTACAACGGTAGCACACATTGTAATCAGGAACTTGGCTATTCCGGACTTGAATTTATGTTCAAATACAAACCTTATATTGTCCCAGTCATTCATTCTGAATGCTGTTACAATAAGAATTCCGGCCAGTGCCGAAAGCGGAATTGCCGACATTACAGGTGCCAGCACAAACATGCTGAGGAGCAGAATAATCGCATGAAATATTCCTGTGATTCTTGTCTCGCATCCGGACTTGATAGCAACGCTGGTACGTGCGATTGCCGCAGTAGCGGGAATTCCGCCAAACAGGGGAACAAGAATGTTGCCGATGCCCTGTGCCACCAGCTCGCGATCCGCATTGAGTTCTTCCTTTTTCATTTTGCCCGCGGATGCTCCGCAGAGCAGACTCTCAATCATTCCCAGAGCCGCAATGGACATAGCCGGCACGAAGAGATCCCAGAACATGCCGAAATTAATACCGGCAAGAGAAAGCCTTTCATCGAGAAGCAAAGTCTTCGGAATATCTCCAACAACCTCAACGTTCAGCTTCAGGAAAATGTTGGCAATCAGAACCACTGTCAGAGCAACCAGAGAAGACGGGAATTTCTCATTCCATCTCCCCGGCCATATGACCATTATGAGAATAACGGCAGCACCTGTTCCGACGGCAGCCCAATTAGGATCAAAACCATTGGTAAAATATGAGAAAACCTTTGTTATGGCCAGATTCCCTTCTGACTTTACTCCGAAGAAGTTATCCAGCTGTCCTAAGGCTATGATAATCGCAATGCCGGAAGTGAATCCGGTAATAACCGTTGAAGGGATGTAGTAGATGATTTTGCCCAGCCTGAGTACACCGAGAACGACCAGAATGAAGCCGGCCATGAAGCCGGCCAGAAGAATACCCTGCATACCGTACTTGGCGGACAGGGTGATAAGTATGGCGGCCATAGCCCCCGTAGGTCCGGAAATCTGGAACGATGCACCGGAAAACAGGCTTATTACAATACCGGCAATTATTGCGGTAACAAGACCTGATGCGGCAGTGGCACCGGAACTGACACCGAATGCCAGCGCCAGCGGCAGTGCCACGGCGGCGACCGTTATGCCTGACATTATGTCCCTGCTGAACTTCTTGCCGCCGTAACCCCGGAATTCTTTTCTGATATCTTTTACGTATGTTTTTATTAGATTCATATTGCCTCCGCAATCAATTATAGCATGAATTAATATATTAAGATATTTTATCATGATTAAACAATGGGAAGGCTTTAAGGCCGGACAGTGGACGGATGTCATCAATGCAGGAGGCAGTAGGGCGAGGTATGTTAATTTAATAACGAAGTCATACGGCTGAAACCGCATAAAAACAGGACTTAAATGTGAATTTAATAACTAACGGTTTCGGTAGTATTTTATTTGAAAAAAATACTTAAAAAATGTATACTAATGTATACTTGTGGTGTACCTTATTATATGAAACATCAGGAAAGGTTACGATTTATACATGAACATACTGGTTGTAAACGATGACGGAATAGATGCACGAGGTCTTTGTGAACTGACCAGGGCTTTGCATGAAGATGCCGGGGCCACGGTTTACGTCTCCGCACCGGAGGATCAGAGAAGTGCTATGAGTCAGGCAATTTCAATTCGTCATCCTGTCGGAGTATATGAAGCAGCCTTTGATTGTGCCGAAAAAGCTTTTGTGACCACCGGTACACCGGCAGATTGTGTGGTTGTGGGTCTGAAGGTTTTGAACGATTTGGGAATAGATGTTGACATGGTTTTTTCCGGGATAAATCACGGAAGCAACGTGGGCACGGACACGCTTTACTCGGGAACCGTGGGTGCGGCCATGGAGGGTCTCGTGCAGGGACTGCCGTCTGTAGCGGTATCGGTGGACAGCCATGAGGCAGAACATTTTGAATATGCCTGTGCTCTGGCGGTGGATACGGTAAAGAAGACCGGCGGCGGATGGAACGAAAATGTTATTCTCAATATTAACACTCCTGATTTGCCGGCTGCGGAAATAAAGGGTGTCATATACACGACCGTCGGCGAAAGAGAATATACAAAAGACATTCGCATTGACAGAACCGAAGGTAAGATGACCTGGTACAGGTACGGAGGTGAACCGGTGTTCTATGAGGGCAAGCCCGAAACACTGGATGTTATAGCGATTCAGAACGGTTATGCCAGTATTTCGCTGCTGCAGCCGGACATGAGTGCATATGGATATAAGGAAAAACTTAAAGAATGGAGGATAGGAAAATGATAAAGGTAGATGATACTGTTGCAGTATTTATAGACTTTCAGGAGAAATTGATGCCTGCCATGCACCACAGGGAAGAACTGGAGGACAGGGTAATCCGTTTGGCGGAAGGGTTAAAGGTCCTGGGAATTCCTAAGATTGTCACACAGCAGTACACCAAGGGGATAGGTGAAACCGTTCCCGGTATTGCCGAAGCGATTGGGCCTTTTGAACACATAGAAAAGACATGTTTCGGCTGTATGAACAAGGTTGACTTCGTCAACAAGCTGGAGCTGGAGGGCAAGAAAAACGTAATTGTATGCGGAATTGAAGCGCATATCTGCGTTCAGCAGACTGTTCTGCAAATACTTGAAGAGGGCTATAATGTTATGGTTCCCATTGACTGCTGTTCATCCAGAAGTCTGAATGACTATCTGTGGGCTACGGAAAGAATGGGAAATGCAGGTGCAATTATGACTACATATGAAGCGGTTCTCTATGAATTGCTGCGGGATTCCAGAGCTGAAGGGTTTAAAGAAATCTCAAAAATAGTCAAATAGGAGAGACAAACATATGTACATGTTTGAGAACAAAATATCTCTGGAAAATCGTGAGATTCTGGAGGAGTATCTCAATGGGTTTGAGTACATGACTTCAGGACTCTCTTTTACGTCTATGTATATGTGGAGAGACATCAACAGTTTCAGTTGGGAAATAATAGGCGAATATATGTGCATCACAGGAATAAGTCATCTGGAACTTGAAGAGGGTATTGTTCTTCCGTTTATGTTTCCGCCGCTGACCAGGGACGGGACATATGATAAGGAGTCTCTTCGCGAGACAATTTTTGAGGCGAAGAGGCGGTTCGAGGATAAAGGACAGCCTTTCAGCTTGAGGCTGGTACCGTTCCACCTTGTGGAAATAATCAGAGATGCTGTGCCCGAAATGTACTGGCTGGATGACAGACCAAACTATGACTACATATATCTGACCAGCGATCTCATAGAGTTGAAGGGCAGGGATTTTCATAAAAAGAAAAACCATCTGAACTACTTTAAGAAGACATATGATTACGAATATGTTGAGTTAACCCCGGATATGGCTGACGAAGCCATGGTGTTTATTGCAGAGTTTAACAGCCGTAAGGAGGTTCCCGAGCACGAGATGGAGCTTCTGAAGATGGAAGAGAAGGCGATGGAGGATGTTTTTCGCAACCTTGAAGCTGTAGGATATGAGGCGGGAGCGATTCTCATTGACGGAAAAATAGAGGCCATTGCCATAGGCGGGCCGCTGGGCAGCAGGATGGTAACCGAGCATGTGGAGAAAGCCAATGTTAATTTCAGGGGTCTTTACCAGGCAATCAACAACGAGTTTTGCAAGCATGTAGCACCTCATGTCAAGTGCATCAATCGGGAAGAGGACATGGGAATTCTAAATCTAAGGAAGGCGAAACTGTCATACAGGCCTGTCAAATTGCTTGAAAAATATATCGGATATTTCAAAGATGATACGGAGGAATAGTCAAAAGAAACATTAAGTTAAAAATGTGTTAGAAGAATAACACTTTTTATATGAAAAGGGTTGATAAGTATATTCTTTAAGGAGGAAAAAAAATGAGAGAAGTTGTAATCGTAAGTGCAGCAAGAACAGCTATCGGCAAGTTCGGAGGAACTTTGAAAGATGTACCGGCAAGGAAGCTGGGTGCAGTGGTAATTGAAGAAGTTCTGAAGAGAGCAGGAGTAGAAAAAAATCTGGTTGAGGAAGTAATCATGGGTAATGTACTCCAGGGCGGACTGGGACAGAACGTTGCCAGACAGATGTCACTGGATGCGGGACTGCCTGTGGAAATTCCTTGCTTCACTCTCAACAAGGTTTGCGGATCCGGACTGAGAGCAGTTGGGCTCGCAGCACAGATTATTAAAGCCGGTGATGCGGATGTTATCCTTGCAGGCGGTGCGGAAAACATGTCTGCAACCGCATATGCCATGCCTGCCGGCAGATGGGGAGCCAGAATGAACAACACGCAGATGATTGACATGATGGTTAACGACGGTCTTCTGGATGCCTTTAACAATTACCACATGGGTATAACTGCTGAAAATGTTGCTGAACAGTGGGGAATTACAAGAGAAGCGATGGATGAATTCGCTGTAATTTCACAGAACAGAACTGAAGCCGCTATTGAATCCGGCAGATTCAAGGATGAAATCGTTCCTGTGGAAATCCCTCAGAGAAAGGGCGATCCTATCGTATTTGACACAGACGAACACCTGACCAGAGGCTCAACAATGGAAAGGGCTGCCAAGCTCAGACCTGCATTCAAGAGGGATGGCGGCACTGTTACTGCTGCCAACGCTTCCGGAATCAACGACTCCGCTGCAGCTGTTCTTGTTATGAGCAAGGAAAAAGCTGATGAGCTGGGGCTGAAGCCACTGGCTACAATTAGGTCATACGCATCAGGTGGTGTTGACCCTTCAATCATGGGAGTTGGTCCTGTACCTGCATCCAGGAAGGCACTGGATAAGGCGGGTCTGACTATGGATCAGATTGATCTGGTGGAATCCAATGAAGCTTTCGCTGCTCAGTCACTGGCGGTTAGAAGAGACCTGGGTCTGGACCCTGAAAAGACTAATGTAAATGGCGGAGCAATCGCACTGGGACACCCAATAGGTGCTTCCGGTTGCAGAATCCTGGTTACTCTGCTGTTCGAAATGGAAAAGAGAGATGCCAAAACCGGTCTGGCTACACTGTGTATCGGCGGCGGCATGGGAACAACCATGATCGTAGAAAGAAAATAAGGCAGATACATGTGAAGGGGCTGTTGCATTAATTGCAACAGCCCTTTTGTAATTCTCCGAAATGACATATAAACGTGTACTTTTTAAGGCATTTTCGATATAATAGAAATTGGATTTTTGGGCGATACAATCGCCCGGCAGACGGAGGAAAAATGAGAGAACTTTTAATGGGAAATGAAGCTGTCGCCATGGGAGCCCTTGCTGCAGGAGTTCAGGTTGCAGCCGGATATCCCGGTACACCTTCATCAGAGGTGCTGGAGACTATTGCCGGGAGAAATCCGGGCGGAGTGCATGTGGAGTGGTCCGTAAATGAAAAGGTTGGAGCGGAAGTTGCCGCCGGTGCCGCCTATGCGGGTGCAAGAAGCCTTGTGACCATGAAGCAGGTGGGTCTCAATGTGGCTTCGGACCCCATAATGTGTGTTAACTATATAGGGGTCAAAGGGGGCATGGTGATTTTTGTTGCCGACGACCCCGGTCCTATTTCGTCCCAGACCGAACAGGACACGAGACATTTCGCCAAATATGCCCGCATTCCGGTGTTCGACTGTGATTCGCCGGAACAGGCTTTTGTTGCAGTGCAGGATGCCTTTGATTTTTCGGAGAGACACCGGACACCGGTAATACTCAGATCCACTACGCGTGTATGCCACGGGTGTGCAGACATAGAGGTTCCGGAGATTAAGTCTCCGGAAAGATGCAAGGGGTTCGAGAAAAGCAGCGACTGGGTAATCTTTCCGAAGCGTGCCTATCGCGGCAAACTCCATGTGGCAGGAAGAGAGCAGGAATTGGCGGAAGAATTTTCTCGTTATAACGGAAACACCATAGAAGGGACAGGCCCGATCGGTATAGCATGCGGCGGTATAAGCTATGCTTATGTGAAAGAGGCCATAGCGGGGAGAGAGAAGGAATATACGGTCTTTAAGGTTGCTACACCCTATCCGTTTCCTGCACAGCTGGCAAGACAGTTCATGTTGGGAGTGGAAAAAATAATCTGTTTCGAAGAACTGGATCCGGTCATAGAAGATGAGCTTATATACGAATACGGCAATATCAGTCTGGATATAGACAATTTCATAGAAGGTAAGAGGACGGGAACCATACCTCTGGGAGGGGAACTGAGTGCAATGGCAGTTGCCGAAATACTTGGTATTGAGCAAAGCTTCACCGTATATGATGATGTTCCGGAGCTGCCAGTCAGACCGCCGGTTCTCTGTGCGGGATGTTCTCACAGAGGTGCATTCTATGCGGTAAAAAAGGCGGTTGCAAAAGCGCAGAAAAAACAGGCAAAAGCGCAGAGCGGAGATTCCGCAGCCGCAAAGGGTTTTGCCGAGGCAATATACTGCGGTGACATAGGCTGCTACACCCTGGGGAATGCAATGCCTCTCGATATGGTGGATACCTGCCTTTGCATGGGTGCGGGAATCACCATCGCCCAGGGACTGAATCATGCTGACGACAGTACGCTGAATTTTGCTTTTGTGGGCGACTCCACCTTCTTTGCCAGCGGGTTGACGGGAACCCTGAATGCCATATACAATCGGGCGGATATGATTCTATGTGTGCTGGACAATTCCACCACGGCCATGACAGGGCACCAGCCTCATCCCGGTATGGGCATTACCATGATGGGGGAGAAAGTGGCACCGGTTGACATAGAGAAAGTTCTTGAAGGACTGGGAGTCAAATCCGTCAGAACCGTGGATCCGCTGAATTTCATCTCAGCGGAGAGGGCGGTAGAAAGAGCAATAGAAGAGACCGGTTTGCGTGCTATCATCTTTAAATCGCCGTGCATCGCCATGGTCGGAAGCAGCAGGAAATGTGAAGTTGACGCGGATGCCTGCGTAAGCTGTATGTATTGCATAAACGAAATCGGATGTCCGGCACTTATAACGGATAAGCAAAATCTTTCATCCAATGGCAAGCCGAAGGTTAGAATTGACGAAGGACTTTGTACAGGATGCGGTCTTTGCATGCAGCTCTGTCCGGCAAGATGCATAAAGGAGGCAGTAAATGAGTAATAAAGTTAACAGCTGTCTTTTATGCGGTGTGGGCGGACAGGGAACCGTTCTGGCATCGAGAATAATTGCTGCTGCAGCCATAGAAAAGGGACTGAGAGCCAGAACGGCGGAGACTATAGGAATGGCTCAGAGGGGCGGCAGTGTAGTGAGCCATGTGCGGATTGGTGAGGAAATATCATCGCCGATGATTCCCAAAGGCAAGGCCGATGTTCTGATTGGATTTGAGCCGGGTGAAGCGGCAGGGAATATAACTTACCTGAAGGAAGAGGGTACGCTTATATTGTGCACACAGGAGATAAGACCCGTAACTGCTTCTCTTGGGCAGAGCGGATACGATGGTCGAACCTGTATAGACTGGCTGAAATCAAAAGTTGAGAAGTGCTATGTTATTGACGGTGAAAAAATCTGCAGTGCATGCGGCACTGCTAAAGTTCTGAACGTGGCAGTAGTAGGAGCCCTTTGTGCATCGGGAGAAATGAGGCTGAATGTAGAAGAAGTGGAAAAAGCTCTGGAGCAGAAGATGAAACCGAAGCTCCTGGAAATGAATATAAAGGCTTTGCATATGGGTGCAGCGTGCATCGTATAGAATTAACACTGAAAGGGAAACGAAAATGGAAATGAAAAAAGAGGTACTGGAGCAGATAAAAGTCCAGATTGAGAGAGTGAAAGAGGCCGAGGGTTTCTACGCTGACAAGCTTAAGGATATTAACATTGACGACATTAAGACTCAGGAGGATTTCGAGAACCTTCCTTTCTCAGAAAAAGAGGATCTCAGGGATGCCTATCCTCTGGGACTGGCCGCCGTGCCCAAAGAAGATATAGTGCGAATTCACTCCTCCAGCGGAACGACCGGAACGCCATGCATTATTCCTTATACCAGGCAGGATGTAGAAGACTGGGCGGAACTGTTTATGAGATGCTATGAGATTGCAGGAATTACCCGCGACGATATAATACATATAACCCCGGGGTACGGATTGTGGACGGCGGGCATAGGATTCCAGCTGGGTGCCGAGAAGCTCGGCGCCATGACAGTTCCCATGGGACCGGGAAACACGGATAAGCAGATCAGGTTTATGCAGGATATGGGGTCAACGGTTCTATGTGCCACATCATCCTATGCGCTGCTTCTGGCAGAGGAAATTGAGAAGCGGGGAGTTAAAGATACAATCAAACTCAGAAAGGGTGTCATCGGATCCGAAAGGTGGGGGCCAAAGATGCGTGCCCGCATAGCCAACGAACTGGGTGTCGAACTTTATGACATCTACGGGCTTACCGAGGTGTACGGACCGGGAATTGCCATTAACTGCGAATACGAAACGGGAATGCATTTCTTTGATGACTTCCTGTATTTTGAAATAATTGATTCCAAAACAGGTCAGGTGCTACCTGACGGCGAGCTGGGTGAGCTGGTTATTACAACACTCCGGAAGGACGGTGCACCGCTTATAAGATACAGAACGCATGACCTGACCAGAATCATTCCTGATGATATTCCTTGTCCATGCGGAAGGAAACTCCCGAGAATAGATGTGATATTGGGAAGAACCGACGACATGGTTAAGGTCAAGGGTGTAAATATATATCCGGGTCAGGTTGAGGAAGTTCTGAAGGATATAGAGAAAGCCAGCAGCGAATACCAGATATTCATAGAACATCAGGATGGCAAGGACAGGATAACGCTCTTCGTGGAATCACCGCTCAAAGAAGAGAGGGAAATCCGGGGACTGGAGAAGGAAATCAAGGACAGAATCAAATCGGTGATAAATGTCGGTATGGAACCGAAAGTTGTAGAAGTCGGAGATCTGCCTCGAAGCGAGAAGAAGAGTACTCGCGTATTTGACTACAGGTATTGATAAGAAAAAAACATCTTACGGAGGTGTATGAATGACGGCAAAAGGTATGATGCCGTACGTAAAAGGAAACTCGGCCATTCGGGCTATGTTCGAAGAAGGTGCGAGACTGGCGGAAAAGTACGGAAAAGAGAATGTATATGATTTCAGTCTGGGGAATCCAAGTGTCCCGGCACCCGGGGAGGTGAACCGGGCAATAAAGAATATTCTGGATGAAGAGGATACTCTTGAGGTTCACGGATATAACCGGAGCAACAGCGGACATGAGGATGTGAGACAGACCGTTGCCAGCCATATTAACCGTATGCACGGAACTGACCTGGGGTCTGATAATATCATTATGACGGTGGGGGCGGCCGGCGGTCTTAATGTGGCTATGAAGACTCTGTTGGATCCGGGAGAAGAGATATTGGCCTTTGCACCGTACTTTGTGGAATATGGAAACTATGCCGCCAATCACGGTGCGGTATTAAAGGCTATTACGCCTAATACCGAAACCTTTCTCCCCAATCTTAGTGGGCTGCGGGAGAACATAGGTCCGAAGACGAGAGCTGTAATTATAAACTCGCCTAATAATCCCACGGGTGTGGTTTATTCGGAGGATACTCTCCGGCAGATGGCAGCAATTCTGGAGGAGAAGCAGCGGGAGTTTGATACTGAGATCTACATTATTTCCGATGAGCCTTACAGAGAGCTTGTGTACGACGGGGTGAAAGTGCCCTATGTGACCAAGTATTACGATAATACCATCGTAGCCTACTCCTGGAGCAAGAGTCTCAGCCTGCCGGGGGAAAGAATCGGTTATCTGGTCATCCCAAGCGAAATTCACGACTTCGAAAATGCAGTTCAGGCGGCAAACATAGCAAACCGAGTGCTGGGATTTGTCAATGCACCGTCTCTTATTCAGAGAGCGGTAGCCAGATGTATTGACTGCACTGCGGATATTGAAACCTACGACAGAAACAGAAAGACCCTCTATGAGGGTCTCACCGGGGCAGGCTACGAATGCGTATATCCGGGAGGGGCATTTTATCTGTGGGTTAAATCGCCCATAGACGATGAGAGAGAGTTTTGTGCAAAGGCTAAAGAGCACAATATACTGGTGGTGCCTGGAAGATCTTTTGCCTGTCCGGGATATGTGAGAATCGCCTATTGCGTTGCGTATGATACAATAGTTAACTCCATTCCGGGCTTCACAAAGCTTATGGAAGAAATAAAAGGAGACTTGGCATGAGTGAAGTATTTGCAATAAAGAATTACCTGAACGCGGCCGAAGTAACCGCCAAGCTGGACAACCTGGTTAAACAGCCGGTATATTCCATAAAGCCGGAAGTGCTTAAAGAGTACGAAGAGGAATATTTCGAAAAGAAGTGCAGCAAGTCTAAGGAAATGGTTGATATGGCCGGTGCCGTTATACCGGGTGCGGTACAGCACAACCTGGCATTTAACCATCCGTTCCCTCTTGCCTTTGACAGGGCAGAAGGCGCATACCTTTATGATGTGGACGGAAACAGATACTATGATTTTCTTCAGGCAGGGGGACCCATAGTACTGGGCAGCAATCCGCCGGCGGTAAGGGAGAAAGTTATTGAACTTCTGAATAATTGCGGACCTTCGACGGGGCTGTTTCACGAATATGAGTATAAGCTGGCGAAAAAAATCTGTGACAGTGTACCGTCTGTTAATATGTTCAGAATGCTTAACTCCGGCTCCGAAGCCTGCATGGGTGCAATAAGAATTGCCAGGCTGGCAACCAAGAAGAAGCATATCCTTAAAATGGGCGGAGCCTATCACGGATGGAGTGATCAACTGGCTTACGGAATCAGAATTCCGGGATCCAAGTGGACACAGGCAAACGGAGTGCCTAGAAAGATGTTCGCATACACCCATGAGTTTTTCCCCAACGACCCGGAAGATCTGGAAGCAAAGCTTAAGAAATACAAGAACCTGGGCGGCACAGCGGCCGTATTCCTGGAAGCAATCGGACCTGAGAGCGGAACCAGGCCTGTGGACTACGACTTCCCTAAAAAATGCCGGGAACTGGCTCACAAGTACGGAGCACTTCTTATCTGTGACGAGGTGGTAACGGGTTTCAGAATCGGAATGTCCGGTGCACAGGGATTCTTCGGAATTGATCCTGACCTCTCTATCTTTGGAAAGGCTATAGCCGGCGGATATCCGGGTGCGGGCGGAATCGGCGGTAAAGCAGAATACATGAAATATCTGTCGGCCGGACTTTCAGGCGAAGCCAGACATCCGAAGGCACTTATAGGGGGAACATTGGCCGCAGCACCTATAAGCTGTGTGGCAGGATATTACATGCTTTGCGAAATCGAGAAGAGCGGAGCCATCCCTCATGCGGGAGCAATGGGAGACAGACTTATGGCCGGCGTTCAGAAGGTTATTGATAAATACAACCTGCCGTTCGTTGCATTCAACCAGGGTTCCGTATGTCATGTTGATACTACGGGAACCATGCATTACTTCATTGATTGGTCCAAACCGTGGAAGATTCCGGGCGTACTTAACGCAACATCCTTCGGCAAGAAGGAAATGGAGCATATAGGTGCGGCATACATGGCGGAGGGCTTTGTTACTCTGGCAGGAAACAGACTTTATACAAGTGCCGCATATACCGAAGAGATGATTGATGACGTAATTGAAAGATTTGACAGGGTGTTTTCCAATTGCGTGCAGGTGGGAGAGGCAAAGAAATGATAGAGGAAGAAGCAAGGAAACTTGTGACAAAGGCCGGAAGAGAGCTGTCTGAAACAGGACTGATTGCCAGAACCTGGGGTAATGTCAGCTGCAGAATAGATGAGGAATATTTCGTAATTACTCCCAGCGGCAGGGACTACATGACTCTCAGAGAAGATGAAGTTGTCAAACTGGACATAGAGGAAATGAATTACGAAGGAGACATCAAACCTTCTTCGGAAAAAAAGATTCACAGGGCAATATATAATCTGAAGGAAGATGCCGGGTTCATTATACACACACATCAGCACAATGCTTCGGCAGTGTCGGCCATGGGCAGTGATATTGTAAACGGGGTTCCCTGTGCTGCCTACGGACTGCCTGGGACAAGGAAGGTTACGGCGAACGTGATTCGGGCATTTGAGGAATACGATACCAAAGCTGTTATAATCAGCAATCATGGAGCCGTCGTATATGGTGAAGACTATGAAGAGGCCTTTGCCGCGGCAAAAGAACTGGAGAACAGTTGCGGCGATTATCTGGAATCTCTGGGTATCGATCCATGGAGGGGCGGCGATGAAC
The DNA here is from genome assembly GCA_050953465.1 of Lentihominibacter sp. Taxonomy (GTDB): domain Bacteria; phylum Bacillota; class Clostridia; order Peptostreptococcales; family Anaerovoracaceae; genus Lentihominibacter. Next base: position 1,022,711 of record JBMNMR010000002.1, read on the forward strand.
ATTTCGGGAAGCTCTGGAACGATGACCCTGTAATTCTTAAATTTATGGAGGTAAGGAGCAGAATGGTGCCTTACCTGGATGATTTTGCACAGATAATAGGAACCGGGCTCAAGGTTGTTGATTATGACGAGAAGACAATCGCGGCTGCTCAGGCAAGGAGAAAGCCGCTGTTGGTAAGGGGCAGGGGTGCTATGTGTAATGCTGTTTCCGAAGACGATGCGGCGGCGGTCAGCATGATAATTGAGAAGAATGCACGTGCCTCGCTGGCGGGTCTGGGAGTTAAACCGATTAACAGGCTGGAATCTTTCATGATGAGGCAGGTTTATCTGAAAAAATATTCTAAGCTAAAAGGGAAATAAGTGATGTATGTAATTGCTTACGATGTAGGAACAACAGGAATAAAAAGCGGCTTGTTTCATATAGGGAATGGTAATCCTATCGAACTTGTGGCCGGTCAGGTAGCCGACTATGCTCTCTATATACTTGACAACGGCGGAGTGGAGCAAAATCCTCTGCAGTGGTGGGAGGCTATGTGCAAAACCACTCCTGATCTTCTTGCCGAAGCCGGTATAGGGGCAGAGGAAATCAGGGGAATATCTTTCTGTGCTCAGATGCAGGCGGTGGTTCTAGTGGACAGGGAAGGAAACCCCGTCAGGAATGCTATGAGCTATATGGATAACCGGGGTGTGGAACAGATGCGAAAGGGCATACAGACAGGTCCTAAGGTTGCAGGGATGAATGTATTTAAGCTTTTGCATTCCCTCCGTATATCCGGGGCTGTTTCCGGCAGCGTTAAGGATCCGGTGTGGAAATATCGCTGGGTTGCGGATAATGAGCCGGAATTATTTGCAAAGGTCTATAAATGGCTTGATGTCAAGGATTTCCTGGTGCTAAAGGCTACAGGGGAATTTACCATGTCCCACGACAGTGCATTCAGCACGCTTCTTTATGACACACGTATTGCCAAAAGGTGTTTCAGTGAGAAAATCTGCCGAATGATGGATGTTAATATGGATCATCTGCCGGAGATAGTTCTTTCAACCGATGTTGTAGGAGGAATTACCGATAAGGCGGCTGAAGAACTGGGTCTCGTGGCAGGAACACCGGTGTTCTCCGGCGGCGGCGATGTGTCACTCATCGGAGTGGGTTCCGGTGCGGTTAATCCCGGAGACACACATGTTTACATGGGGACCTCAGGATGGGTGTCTACGGTAACAGAGAAACAGAAGCTGGATGTAGGCTCGATGATAGCATCGATAGCAGGAGCCGAACTTGAAACGTTTAACTGTTTTGCCGAGCTTGAGACAGCAGGCAAGTGTCTGGAATGGGCCAGGAACCATCTGATGCCGGCGAATGAGGATGCGGCACAGCACAGAATCAATACTTATGAATATCTGGCACAGAAAGTCAATGACATTCCGCCGGGAAGCCGCGGCATACTGTTTACGCCATGGCTTCACGGAAACAGAAATCCTTTTGAGGATCCGAATGCCAGAGGTTTGTTTTTCGGTATAGGAATGGAGACAACAACGGCGGAAATGTACCACGCAGTAATCGAGGGGGTATGCTTGCACCTGAAATGGCAGATGGAAGCCATGAGCAAGCTGATAGAGCCGTCAGAGGCAGTCAGATTCGCCGGCGGCGGAGCCATACAGGACCTTCACTGTCAGATTCTGGCTGATGTTCTGGGCAAGCGGATTGAAGTAACGCACGAACCACAGAATGCCGGTTCGGTCGGAGCTGCTGCGATTATGGCTGTAGGTCTGGAACAAATCGAAAATATACAGGATGTGAAAGAAATGATTCCCGTAGAGAGAATCTTTGAACCAAATCCGGAAAACACGAAAATATACAACGATGCATTTAGAATCTTCAAGGATCTTTACAAAAAGAATGTGGATAATTTCCGCAGGACTGCGGATTTAAGATAGAGGCAACAGGAGGAGTTCTATGAAAAAAGAAGGAGTCTCTCCATACAGATGGGTCATACTTATAGTAACAATTCCGATAATTATGGCGACGGAAATGATGTGGCTGACATTCTCGCCGATTTCCAGTATTGTGGCAGAGCATTACGGTGTGGCCGGCTTTGCTGTTGACATGCTGGCAGCCAGCTACATGATAATGTTCATCATCTTCTGCATTCCGTCAACTTATGTGATAGACAGGTTCGGATTCAGAACATCACTTGTGATCGGAGCACTTTTGACGGGAGTATTCGGATTGGCCAGAGCGTTTTTTGCAGGAAGTTTCCTGCTTGTAATCATTTCGCAATTCCTTATTGCCGCCGGGCAGCCTTTTCTCCTGAACATCACGACAAAGGCAGCGGCCAACTGGTTCCCGTTTAACGAAAGAGCTACAGCCGACGGCCTGCTGACAATGGCACAATATACGGGTTTCGCCATCCCTATGGCACTTTCGCCTGTTCTGGTGGAAGCAATAGGCATCCGCTCCATGCTCTATGTGTTTGCGGTTGTGGGAATTGCTGCAATGGTTCTCGTGCTGCTGTTTGTCAGAGAAAAGCCGAAGGTTGCACCTCCGGGACCTGCTGCACCTAAAGAGGATTTCTCGCGCAAAACCTTCGTCAGACTGGCAAAGAACAAGCAGTATGTTTTCTGCCTGGTGGTGGCTTTTGTATCGATGGGCATATTCAATACGATTCTCACTCTCATAGAGAGCATTCTCCTGCCTCGCGGAATCACTTCCGCCGAAGCGGGAACTATAGGTGCCGTATTTGTGCTAGCCGGTATTGTCGGTGCGGTGATACTTCCAATGTTTTCGGACAAGACGGGTATAAGAATAAAGCTGATATTCACGGTAATCGTAATACTGACTCCGCTTTACCTGGCACTGACTCTGGTAAGCAGCTTCATTATTCTGATTATCGCAGCGGGTCTTGGCGGCTTCACAATTATGGGAGTTGCTCCGGTTTTGTTTCAGCATGCGTCCGAAACGGGCTATCCGGTTCAGGAAGGCACTTCACTGGGCAGTCTGATACTCATGGGTCAGATTTCAGGGGTACTCTTCGTATTTCTGTTTGAGGCAATCAGCATTGCCACCGAAACCGTAATTATTCCGATGCTGGGGCTGGTAATCCTTACAGGGCTGCAGCTGCCGGTTATCGCCAAAATGGAAGAATCAAAACTTAACAAGAAGGAGGACAGATAGATGTCGGAAGTTAATGCAAGCAACAACAATTTTATCCACAGCATCATTGATGAGGATCTTAAGAATCAGAAGTATGGGGACAAGGTTCTTACTCGTTTTCCTCCTGAACCAAATGGATATCTGCATATCGGACATGCCAAGTCGATATGCCTGAATTTTACAACCGCTATAAAATATGGCGGCAAGTGCAACCTCAGGTACGATGATACGAATCCGGAGAAGGAGGATATGGAGTATGTCAGAGCCATTGAAGAAGATGTGAGATGGCTGGGTTTCCAGTGGGACAAGCGCCTGTGGGCATCGGACTATTTCGATGAGATGTATGACTGTGCTGTTACATTGATAAAAAAAGGACTGGCATTCGTATGCGATCTTGATGCAGACGAAATGCGGGAATACCGCGGAACCCTTACAGAACCGGGCAAGGACTCTCCATACAGGAACAGAAGCATTGAAGAGAATTTGCGCCTGTTTGAAGAGATGAAAGAAGGCAAATATGCAGATGGTGAGAAGGTGCTGCGTGCGAAAATCGATATGACTTCTCCTAATATTAATATGAGAGATCCTGTTATCTACCGGATAGTTCATGCCGAGCATCATAACACCGGTGACAAGTGGTGTATATATCCAATGTACGATTATGCGCATCCTCTTGAAGATGCCATAGAAGGCATAACCCACTCAATCTGTACGCTGGAATTCGAAGATCACAGACCTCTGTATGAGTGGTTCCTTGAAGCCATCGGCAAGTGGCCGACACCTCCTCAGCAGATTGAGTTCGCACGGCTTAATTTAACAAATACAGTAATGTCAAAAAGACATCTTAAGACAATGGTTGAAGACGGAACCGTTGATGGATGGGACGATCCGCGCATGCCGACGATAGCAGGTATCCGGCGAAGAGGTTATACTCCTGAAGCGGTCAGGGATTTCTGCGAGAGGATTGGTGTTGCCAAGGCAAACTCCACAGTTGATGTGTCTCTGCTGGAATCCTGCGTACGGGATGATCTGAAACTTCGCGTGGAAAACAGAAATGTGGTTGAGAATCCGATTAAGGTGGTTATTACCAATTATCCTGAAGGCATTACTGAAGAAATGGAGATTGAAAACAATCGTGAGCTTCCTGAGATGGGAACTCGCAAGGTACCATTCAGCCGGGAACTCTGGATTGACGGGGATGACTTCATGGAAGTACCGGCAAAGAAGTATTTCAGACTTTTTCCGGGCAACGAAGTCCGTTTCAGAGGTGCATATTTCCTGACCTGCAATGATGTTATCAAAGACGAAGAAGGTAATATTACGGAGCTGCATTGCACTTATGATCCTGAAACACGCAGTGGAAGCGAAGGGGCTAACCGAAAGGTCAAAGGTACTATTCACTGGGTTGAAGCGTCAACTGCAGTAAAGGTTCGTATCCGCAATTACGATTACCTGATGATCGAGGACGAAAACGGAGAAAACCGTATTAATCCCGATTCGCTGGATGACACCTGGGGATATGCAGAGCCTGCATTGGGAAAGGCTCAGCCGGGCGAACGCTTCCAGTTCTTCCGAAAGGGATATTACATTACCGATATTCTGTCGGGAGAGGGTGTTGATGAAAAGGTGTTTAACAAGATTGTGGGTCTGAAGTCCGGGTTCAAAGTTAAATAACCTTAAGTTCTGATTAGTGTTTAGGTCTGATGCGCCGGGCAATGTACAAGGCAGGCGTATCAGAGATGGAGGTTACGATAAAAATAATATAAGAACCGATGCAAATGCTTATGAGTGTTGAGATGCTGTATATTCCGTAGAAGGCACCGAAATTATAGAGAATAGTATTTATGACTTGAACTATCAGCGTTGTGGCATTGTTCCTGATCCAGAGAAAACGCCTCTCGTCACCGCACAAGGCGGTGGTTATTTTCCAGATACGGCGGTACAGCCATACTTCCAGCAGCTGACAGATGGCGTAAACAATGACACTGGCGGCAACAATTCGCGGTGTGACAGAGAAAATAGTCTCAAAACTTTCGCCCGCCCAGTCGCTGCCGGAGGGGATATAGAGAAACCAAGATTGAGAAATTATAACAAAAACAACGGCAGAGATGATTCCCATATAGGCTGCTTTTCTAGCCGTTTTTTTCCCCTCATTTTCATTAAGTATATTAGATACCAGAAAGGTACTGGCAAACAGGACATTGCCCAGAGTCTGCTCGATGCCAAAGGCTTCAACCACGCGCAAGACCTCAATATTAGCCAGGATGGTTGCAACTGACATCCAGCAGAAGAGACCTTCACGACCAAAGAAACGGTACAGCAGAACTACTGTACCGTAAAGAACAACAATAGATGTTGCCAATAATAATTCGTTCATTATGATACTCCTGTAACTTTCCCTAGTTTTGATTTTGGACAGGATGGTTACGAACTGTCCGTTTTTATTTTATTCCGAACTGTCTTCATACAGTGTTGTAACTTTCTTTTCTCTCCATCGAATCAGTTTGAGTACAAAGATCTGAATGATACCTGTCAGAGGCACTGCCAGAAGCATGCCGATTATTCCAAACAGATAACCGAATATGGTTATCGCCAGGAGTACAGCCAGCGGATGCAAACCGGTGCTGCTGCCGACAACCTTAGGGTAGATAACGTTACTGTCAATCTGCTGAATAACGAGAAGAATAATTACAGCAATAGCTCCATGCCAGAAACCCTCGGTGAAGAAACCCATGAGAAAAGCGGGAATCATTCCCATAACAGGGCCGAAATAAGGAATGATGTTGCAAATACCGGCAAAGACACCGATAAATACCGCAGCCTCAAGTCCCATTATGGATAAACCGACTGAGGAGAGAATCGCAACAATCAGTGCGTCGAGCAAAGCTCCTCTGAGAAACAGGGAGAGAACCCCGTTAATCTCTGTAAGTGTACCACTTATTATTGCCCCGCGTCGCGGAAAAACAAGCTGCAGGAATTTATCCCAGATTCTGAGAAAAAGCTCCCTGTCTTTAAGCAGATATATGGCAAGGATGATACCGATTACAAAGTTTACAATGCCGCCGCCTATTCCCGCAAAAAAGCCGATGACAGATGTGGCACTTATATTTTTACCAATCCATCCGATAAGCCAGGTTGCCAGATCAGCAAGTTTTTCGGCAAGCAGACCGTCCGGAACATTCTTGGCAATCCAGCCTTTGAAGGCTTCTTCATAACTCATAAGACTCGCAATCAGATCCTCAACCATGTTGGAAATACTTGTGAAGGATACCTGTCCGATAACGATAACGGCCAGAGCATAGAGCAGTGCAACAAATGCGGCAAGAATCAGAAGCAGAGTCAGAAAAATACTGATCAGACGGCTTGTCCCGGTTCTTCGTGCAGCCTTTTTTGGGTCATCGCTTTTTGGGAAAAGGTGCCTGAGAGCCTTTGTATCAATGATAGTAACCAAAGGATTCATAAGATATGCCAGTATCAGCCCTATTACAAGGGGTGTGAGAATGCTGAGCAGTATGCCAAGGATATTACCGCACCAATTCAGAACGTCTCCGAAATTCTTAATAGTAAAGAAAAGAACATAAAGAAGGAAGGCATTAAACAGAATAAAAAAGCTGCCTCTCATAAAACTGTTATCTTTCAACATTTCTCTGAATCTGTTCATAACATGTGTCCTCCGATCAAAAAACATTATATACTAACATAAGGGAGAACTACAAGATGAAACGTAAACTACCTGAACTGCTTGCCCCCGCAGGCGGCCGGGAGCAGCTTGAGGCTGCAGTAAGTAACGGAGCCGATGGGGTTATCGTGCAGGATATGGGGCTGATTCGCCTGTTAAGAAATTATTTGCCGGATATGCCGATGCACCTGCCAACCCAGGGAACCATATATAATCCTCAGGCACTGGATTTCATTAGAGATTTAGGAATCAGCAGGGTGGTGCTTGCCAGAGAGCTGACCCTGGAGGAGATATATGCAATGACCGCAGGTTCGATTGAAATTGAGGTCTTTGTCCACGGTGCGCTTTGTATTTGCTATTCGGGGCAGTGTCAGATGAGCAGACTTCTGGCAGCAGGCAAAACCGGAGGTTCCGGTGGCAGGAGCGGGAACAGAGGGCTTTGTGCCCAACCCTGCCGACTGGAGTATATTGATGACAGAAATCGCAGGTACTATGCTCTTAGTCCCAAAGACATATGCACGATTGATAGTATTCCCGCGCTGTGTGAAGCAGGGGTAGACTCTTTTAAGATTGAGGGAAGACTGAAATCTGCCGAATACGTGGCTACGGTGACAAGAATTTACCGGAAGTATCTGAATCTATATAACGAAGGCAGATGGCCGGGAGAAATTGATCCATGGGATGCTCATGAACTGGAACAGATATTCAATCGGGGAGGTTTTACGGAAGGTTATCTTTACGGGAATCCCGGTGAGGCACTTCTGTCCGGAGAAAGTCCGAAAAACCGGGGGTGTATACATGGGTCGTGTGACTTCGGTGCGTGAGGCACCGGGGGCGGCCCGGGGCAGACAGTTGCTGGATGTAAGGCTTGAGGGGAGACTGCCGGAAGCGTGCCTGTGCTGAGCTGTGGCGACATTCGGGTTTCGGAGAAATGCCTGTTGAAGCGGCAATTAATCGTCCCGCCGACGAAAGTAGAATCAGGCAGCAGCTGGCTAAGCTTGGAGGAACACCGTTTAAGGTGGAGGATGCTGAGCGGGATATAGATGTGGTTCTGGACGGAGATGTAATGGTGCCTGTCTCTTTGCTAAATTCCATGAGACGCCAACTGGTTGAGAAGCTGCTGGAAGCACGGCGCAGTGCCTCTTTGGAAGGGCGGGAATTGTCCGATATGCCGGGGAGCATTGAAGAGGACGAAGAAAAGAAGCAAAAGGCGGACTCATGGACATTTGACACTCTGGTGCCTCTGGAACTGTTCATGGCAGGGGAATATGCCGATGGAGAGAAGGTTTTGCCCTATGTTCTTAATGTCAGCAAGGGAAATCTGGACAGATATATTGAAGAGAATTTCGATTCTGTGGTTGAGGCGGTGCGTGATACTGGAATCGCTCTTGGTAACCCGGGCTGGATTCGCCGGTTTCAGCAGGGGGGTACAGGTTTACGGTGATTATGGCCTGAATGTTTACAATGAGCAGGCACGGATGCTGTTTGAGGAAGAAGGTGTGACGGTTATTGCAATGTCCGATGAGGCAAGCAGGGATGGCCTACATGTGATGCTGAAGGAATTGAGGAGGATACCGGCTGTCATGGAGAAGGTGCCGCTGATGATAACAGAACACCCTTTGCAGTCCGGGTATCTTACGGACCGAAAGGGTGTACGTCATGATATATATAAGTGGTACTATGATGACAAGTATCTTATATTTCGTTAGCGTTTCTGAACATGGCAAAAGAAAGATAAAATACGGCAATAGTTGTTAATGTCCAGGCGATCTTCCATCCGCTTGAAACAGCAAGATACAGACAAAGCAGTCCAACTCCCAGCAGGAAAAGTGACCCCAGTATATATTTGATATCTCTTTTACGTCCGTTGTTCTTAATGGACATATTATAAACCTCCGGGAATTCTCATAAATAAGTCCCGACCATATTACCATATATGACAGAGAGTTTCAACTGTAATAAAAAAGCGATGCATGACATCGCTTTTTTTGGTGTATTACAATCAATATTTCAGCTAAGATTTTTTAAGCTTCAGCAGCAGCTAATGCAGCCTTCTTTTCAGCTTCTCTGTCTTCCAGAACCTTCTGGTATTCTTCTTCAGTCATTTCAGTCATGTTGATTCCCGTGAATCCGTAGAATACTGAAATTACCGGATTGATGTAGTTAAGGAATGCGAATGGAATGTATGAACTGTCTACTCCCAGGAATGATCTCATGGTAGCTCCACAGGTGTTCCAAGGGAAGAAGTTTGAAGTGAGTGTTCCGGAGTCTTCCAGAGCTCTCGACAGGTTTCTGTGCTTCAGTCTTCTGTCTTCAAATGCTTCCTTATACATTCTGCCCGGCAGTATGATAGCAAGATACTGGTCGCAGCAAATGGCATTTACTATCACACAAGACAGTTCTGTTACCAGAATCAGACCGCCTCTTGTGCCTCTTGCCAGCTTCAGAAATACTGCAGCAATCGAAGCCATAACACCCGTTACGTCTACAATACCTCCGAAGCACATCGCCAGCATGATAAGGGAAATTGTCCACATCATACTCTGGAGGCCGCCGCCAACCAGCAGGTCGGCAATCTCCGCTCCCGTATCCGCATCAAGTCCCTCAGGAACAACAGGCTCAGTTTCATATCCGTAGTTCAGCACACCCAGTGCCTGCGATTTGCCCTCGTCACCGAAACCGGTCGGAATAACCTTGGTGCCCTGGAATGCGGCAAACGGCACACCCAGCAGCACGCCGCCGATAAGGGCAGGCAGTGCAGGCATCTTAACGATTATCGCTACGATTACGAACAGAGGCGGGATCAGGTATATAATTCCTACCGAGAAGTTCGCCTCAATCATTGACAGAATGCCATCAATTGTGGATTCGTCCGCACTTCCGCCCTTTCTGCTTAAGCCGATAATCAGGTACAGAATCATAGCGATGGTCCATGAAGGACCTGTTGTCCATACCATAGCCTTTATGTGGTCGAACAGCTGGGAACCTGCTACTGCAGGAGCCAGGTTGGTTGTATCGGACAGAGGTGACATCTTGTCTCCGAAGTATGCCCCGGAAACGATAGCACCGGCTGTCATTGCATTAGAGAAGCCCAGAGCGGTACCTATACCGATAAGAGCAACACCCATGGAACCTGCCGTTGACCATGATGAGCCCGTAGCCAGCGATACGATTGAGCACAGCAGACATGCTGTAAACAGGAAGATCCCGGGAGCGATAACCTTGATGCCATAGTACATCATTGTAGGGATAACGCCGCCGGCTTTCCATGATGCGATCATTGCACCAACTACTGCCAGAATAAGCATAGCCTGCATTGATCTGTTTATAGCAGCCAGGATACCCTGCTCCATGTAGGCCCATTTCCAACCGTTAGCCATTCCGATTATGCCGGCTACACAAGCTGCAAGGATGAGACCCAGATGAGCTTCACCGCCGCCATCAAGCATAACGTTCCAGAAAAGGAACACTATCATTGATAGTATTACGATGAGGCACTGCCACATTGGTATTTTTCTACCCATAATAAAAATTCCTCCTTACTAAATGAATGAGTAAAGTTTATGATTTCTTGACTGCGAACCATATACACCACCTGATTCACAATCCTAAAATATTATATCTCCCGGGCTTCTCAAAGTCAATAATTCAGAATGTTCATTTAAATGTACATACTTTTTAAATACATTTTACAAGCATTTTACAAACAGCATGATTTATAAAAAGCATTTATGAATCCGAGAAATATGTTGAAAAAGTAAAAAACATGTTGACAAAGAATAGTGGTTGAAGTATTATTAAAAAGCTCGCAATAAACGAGCGACGGTTCTACAGGGCCGCGAAAATTGAAAACTTCATAGTGTAGAAATTTGAGTCATAGACCTGAAGGCATCAATGCCGAGGGTCAAAAATGAATCAAGAAACGATGCAAAAACCTGAAAAGGAAGAAGGCAAAGTTTCCGACAATTTCTAAAACCAAACAGCAATAATTCAGGAGATGAATTAAGCGAACGCTAAGCGTCGGCAGTGATTTCCAACCGGCTAAAGCCGGGGAAATCTTGCATGAGGCCTGCGCGCCAAATCAGAGATTTGGGCAGGGCTTCAGGTTTTGGTATCAAACGATTTTAAGGCAACAGTCTTAAGATAGAATTTAATTTAGAGTTTGATCCTGGCTCAGGATGAACGCTGGCGGCGTGTTTAACACATGCAAGTCGAGCGAGAATCCTGCAGAACAACTCTTCGGATGAGTTCAGCAGGAGGAAAGCGGCGGACGGGTGAGTAACGCGTAGGCAACCTGCCCTTTGCAGAGGGATAGCCTCGGGAAACCGGGATTAAAACCTCATAAAGCCAAATGGTGACATCATCAAATGGCCAAAGATTTATCGGCAAGGGATGGGCCTGCGTCTGATTAGTTAGTTGGTGGGGTAACGGCCTACCAAGGCGACGATCAGTAGCCGACCTGAGAGGGTGATCGGCCACATTGGAACTGAGACACGGTCCAAACTCCTACGGGAGGCAGCAGTGGAGAATCTTGCACAATGGGCGAAAGCCTGATGCAGCAACGCCGCGTGAAGGATGAAGGCCCTTGGGTCGTAAACTTCTGTTCTAAGGGAAGATAATGACGGTACCTTAGGAGCAAGTCCCGGCTAACTACGTGCCAGCAGCCGCGGTAATACGTAGGGGGCGAGCGTTATCCGGAATTATTGGGCGTAAAGAGTACGTAGGTGGTAACTTAAGCATGTGGTTTAAGGCAATGGCTTAACTATTGTTCGCCGCATGAACTGGGCTACTTGAGTGCTGGAGAGGAAAGCGGAATTCCTAGTGTAGCGGTGAAATGCGTAGATATTAGGAGGAACACCAGTGGCGAAGGCGGCTTTCTGGACAGTAACTGACACTGAGGTACGAAAGTGTGGGTAGCAAACAGGATTAGATACCCTGGTAGTCCACACCGTAAACGATGAGCACCAGGTGTCGGGGTCGCAAGACTTCGGTGCCGCAGTTAACGCATTAAGTGCTCCGCCTGGGGAGTACGTACGCAAGTATAAAACTCAAAGGAATTGACGGGGACCCGCACAAGCAGCGGAGCATGTGGTTTAATTCGAAGCAACGCGAAGAACCTTACCAGGGCTTGACATCCCTCTGACGTCCCGGATAACGACGGGAGTTCTTCGGACAGAGGAGACAGGTGGTGCATGGTTGTCGTCAGCTCGTGTCGTGAGATGTTGGGTTAAGTCCCGCAACGAGCGCAACCCTTGCTGTTAGTTGCCATCATTAAGTTGGGCACTCTAACGGGACTGCCGGGGATAACTCGGAGGAAGGTGGGGATGACGTCAAATCATCATGCCCCTTATGTTCTGGGCTACACACGTGCTACAATGGTCGGTACAAAGAGTCGCAAGACCGCAAGGTGGAGCCAATCTCAAAAACCGATCCCAGTTCGGATTGCAGGCTGAAACCCGCCTGCATGAAGCAGGAGTTGCTAGTAATCGTGAATCAGAATGTCACGGTGAATGCGTTCCCGGGTCTTGTACACACCGCCCGTCACACCATGGAAGTTGGGGGCGCCCGAAGTTGGACAAAGAATAGTTTACCTAAGGCGAAATCAATGACTGGGGTGAAGTCGTAACAAGGTAGCCGTTCGAGAACGAGCGGCTGGATCACCTCCTTTCTAAGGAGACGAGAGTTTCTGCACTATGATTGTTTTATTTGGGGAATTAGCTCAGCTGGGAGAGCACCTGCCTTGCACGCAGGGGGTCAAGGGTTCGAGCCCCTTATTCTCCACCACTTACAATTCCGGAGGGTCAAATCTCCGGCAGTAAGGTTGTATGCACATTGAAAACTGAATAAAGAATTTGTGTAAAAGCAAAAAATCGAAAACGAAATCGAGTATTAACACTGTTAAGAGTAGAAAAAACAAGAAACTAAGCAACGAAGTTGCAAGGGTAAATACCGATTTCACCGAGAAAACCAGAAAATTTCACAAGAGAGTAGTCTCGAAAGAGGCTGAAACAATAGTGAAGAAACGTTCAAGTGCCACGCACTAAAGTGCTGCACTTGTCGTAAAGACCTGATTACGCTAGATCAGGCAAGATACTTTTGGTCAAGTAAGAAAGGGCATAAGGCGGATGCCTTGGCACTGGGAGCCGAAGAAGGACGTGACAAGCTGCGATAAGCTGCGGTCAGGAGCAAATATCCGACAACCCGCAGATTTCCCAATGGGGTAACCCACATGCGGTAATTCGCATGTATCTTCGTGTGAATATATAGCACGAAAGAAGGAAACGGGGTGAACTGAAACATCTAAGTAGCCCCAGGAAAAGAAAGAAACATCGATTCTCTAAGTAGCGGCGAGCGAACGGGGAAGAGGCCAAACCGAGGTGCTAGCATCTCGGGGTTGAGGACCACCGAAAGGAATTCCGAAAGGATAGTCGAAGTGTTTTGGAAAAGCAGAGCGCAGAGGGTGAAACTCCCGTAGACGAAATCCCGAAAGATCCGGGTGGCACCAGAGTAGTACCGGACACGTGAAACCCGGTATGAAGCCGGAGGGCCCACCCTCCAAGCCTAAATACTACCCAGTGACCGATAGCGAACAGTACCGTGAGGGAAAGGTGAAAAGAACCCCGGGAGGGGAGTGAAAGAGAACCTGAAACCTTATGCTTACAATCGACGGGAGCGCAAGTGACCGTGTACTTTTTGTAGAACGGGCCAACGAGTTATGGTATGCAGCGAGGTTAAGTTCCTGGAGGAACGGAGCCGCAGGGAAACCGAGTCTTAACCGGCATAAAGTTGCATGCTGTAGACCCGAAACCGGGTGACCTATCCATGTGCAGGTTGAAGCGAGAGTAAAATCTCGTGGAGGACCGAACCTCTATACGTTGAAAAGTGTTAGGATGACGTGTGGATAGCGGTGAAATTCCAATCGAACCCGGATATAGCTGGTTCTCCTCGAAATAGCTTTAGGGCTAGCCTTTGACGCAGATACATGGGGGTAGAGCACTGAATGTTCTAGGGGCCTTCACCGGTTACCGAAAACTATCAAACTCCGAATACCATGCAATCAAGTCAGGGAGTCAGACTATGTGAGATAAGTTTCATAGTCGAAAGGGAAACAGCCCAGACCTACAGCTAAGGTCCCCAAATGTAAGTTAAGTGGAAAAAGATGTGGAGCTGCATAAACAGCTAGGATGTTGGCTTAGAAGCAGCCACTCATTCAAAGAGTGCGTAACAGCTCACTAGTCGAGTGGCTCTGCGCTGAAGATAAACGGGGCTGAAACTTACTACCGAAGCTTAGGGGTTAATGAAAATTAATCGGTAGAGGAGCGTCGTATGCGGGCAGAAGGCATGCCGTGAGGTATGCTGGACTGTATACGAGAGAGAATGTTGGCATGAGTAGCGAGAGGATGGTGAGAATCCATCCCACCGAAAATCCAAGGTTTCCTGAGGAAGGCTCGTCCGCTCAGGGTTAGTCGGGACCTAAGCCGAGGGCGAAAGCCGTAGGCGATGGACAACAGGTTGAGATTTCTGTACCACCGAAAGTTGTATGAACGAAGTGGGGACGCAGAAGGATAAGCAGAGCGCGCCGCTGGTAGAGCGTGTCTAAGCAGTGAGGCTTGTATGCAGGCAAATCCGCATACTTTAAGGTTGAGCTGTTATAGGGAGGGAAGATTAGTACCGGAAGCTGCTGATTTCACACTGCCAAGAAAAGCCGCTAGTGAGACTGTAGGTGCCCGTACCGCAAACCGACACAGGTAGATGAGGAGAGAATCCTAAGGTGAGCGAGAGAACTATTGTTAAGGAACTCGGCAAAATGACCCCGTAACTTCGGGAGAAGGGGTGCCATCGAAAGATGGCCGCAGTGAAATGGCCCAGGCGACTGTTTAGCAAAAACACAGGTCTCTGCTAAAGCGAAAGCTGATGTATAGGGGCTGACGCCTGCCCGGTGCTGGAAGGTTAAGGGGACTGCTTAGCCTCCACTAAGCGCATGACTTAAGCTTTATCGTAAAGGCATCGAAGCAAAGCGTCGATGATTACGGGGCTTAACCGCGTGTGTTTAGTGGAGGCGAAGGCAAGAACTTAAGCCCCAGTAAACGGCGGCCGTAACTATAACGGTCCTAAGGTAGCGAAATTCCTTGTCAGGTAAGTTCTGACCCGCACGAAAGGCGTAACGATCTGGGCGCTGTCTCAACAATAGACTCGGTGAAATTGTAGTACCGGTAAAGATGCCGGTTACCCGCAGCAGGACGGAAAGACCCCATGGAGCTTTACTGCAGTTTGATATTGAATTTCGGCATTGCATGTACAGGATAGGTGGGAGACTGTGAGCTCAGAACGCCAGTTTTGGAGGAGTCACCGTTGGGATACCACCCTTGTAATGTTGAAGTTCTAACCTTGCACCGTGAACCGGTGTGGGGACAGTGTCTGACGGGCAGTTTGACTGGGGCGGTCGCCTCCTAAAGAGTAACGGAGGCGCCCAAAGGTTCCCTCAGTGCGGACGGAAATCGCACGCAGAGTGTAAAGGCAGAAGGGAGCTTGACTGCGAGACCAACAAGTCAAGCAGGTACGAAAGTAGGGCTTAGTGATCCGGTGGTTCCGAGTGGAAGGGCCATCGCTCAACGGATAAAAGCTACCCTGGGGATAACAGGCTGATACCGCCCAAGAGTCCACATCGACGGCGGTGTTTGGCACCTCGATGTCGGCTCGTCTCATCCTGGGGCTGAAGTAGGTCCCAAGGGTTGGGCTGTTCGCCCATTAAAGAGGTACGCGAGCTGGGTTCAGAACGTCGTGAGACAGTTCGGTCCCTATCCGCTGTGGGCGTTGGAGATTTGAGTGGAGCTGTTCTTAGTACGAGAGGACCGGGATGGACAAACCTCTGGTGTATCAGTTGTTCTGCCAAGGGCATCGCTGAGTAGCCACGTTTGGAAGGGATAAGTGCTGAAAGCATCTAAGTACGAAGCCCCCCACAAGAAAAGATCTCCTCCCTTTATGGGTAAGACCCGTGAGAGACTATCACGTTGATAGGTCGGAGGTGTAAGTGCAGCAATGTATTTAGCTGACCGATACTAATAGGTCGAATACTTGACCAAAGGTTTTTAAGGAGCATTAAGAGGACTTTGCTTTCGCACAGATTGTTTTATTCAGTTTTGAGTGTGCATACACTCTGAATTGAATATGCGGCGACTATAGCGGGGAGGACACACCTGTTTCCATACCGAACACAGAAGTTAAGCTCCCCAGCGCTGATGATACTTGGTGGGTGACCGCCCGGAAAAGCAGGACGTTGCCGCTTATCAGGTCCTATGGTCAAGTGGTTAAGACACCGCCCTTTCACGGCGGTAACCCGGGTTCGAGTCCCGGTAGGATCACCAAAAAACGTCGGAATTTCAATGGTTCCGACGTTTTACTTTTCATTTGTCGACAATTTGTCGACAAACACTTCAAGATTCTGGCACTTTAACGTTTTTAGTGGTTGACTACTAAGTTGTGGTCTAACATTAATAGTGTTTTTACATCAAAAAGGACTGCCTTGGAAACCAAATTAAAGTTTCCAGGCAGTCCTTTTGCGATATTATTAGATTTATTGCATGGTCGTATATTCTGAAATGATGGTTTAATATGTGTCCACGCTTCGGGTTCCGTGATAAACTCATTAACATAATGCAATTTTGCGGTCAAACTTGATTTTTAGCTGTCCACTAAATGGGGTACACCTCACCTCACTCCAACCGACATGATGATGACTAAATCTGATTGCAAATTTGTAGATGTTGGCTCTTCAGAGATTATTAATTCAATGTACCAACATGAATTCGATATTTTGCCAAAATTCGGATTGATGACTGTGCAGATGTTGGCTCTTTTTTGATTTCCAGAGTGATATACCAACATTTTGTAAGCTGCGAGAATTCACGAATCAATTTATGTTGGCTCTAAAGGATTGATTTTGCAAAAAGACCAACATCAAGAGAAAATCAGTAGCAGCGGAAGCTTGTCAAGCGTTGATTATGTTGGTAGATGATGACATCTTTCTTCAAAGGACCAACACCCCATTTAGCGAAGGCTTTGATGTGTGTACCACTACTAAAGTTAAAGAGGGGGTCAAACCACTAAAAAAGTTAAAGACCCAAGATTATCTACGATATTACTGTCCGTATCCTCAAACAAATGGGTAAATATGTTAAGAATTGTTGACAGTTGGGAGTGACCGAAATGGGAGCTTACCTGCATCTTATCCGTACCCAGTTTAGCCAGCATTGAAGCGTGTGTATGTCTCAAAGCGTGCATACCATAAGCCGGCAGACCGTTCTTTTCACAGAAACGAGCAAACCACTGGCTGAGAACCTGCGGATTCATTGGATTCCCCCTTTCGCCTTGCAGCAGTGGCCTAGCATCTCCGTATTCATCCTGGAGGATAGCAGCACGCTCTTTCTGATGTGTTCTCAGGGATTTTAAATCTTCGATAAGGAAACCCGGAACAGAAATGCATCTTTTCGACCTTTCTGTCTTGGGAGCGTCTTCATAAACCGTGCCGGAGTTTCCAAGCAGTCTGTTTCGCCCGATATGCAGCCGGCCGGAAGACAGATTCACGTCTTCCCAGTTCAGACCTAAAATCTCACCCCTGCGCAATCCCCCGAACAGTCCCAATAAAATTGCACACTTGAACCTTAAAGCATTCTCCGGAAGAGATTCCAGTACTCTCAGCATAATCCTGATACCATCCACATCAAAATAATTCGCCTCGGTGGCTTCTTTCTTTGGCATCTTAATGTTCATGCAAGGTGTCTGCTCCGTAATATCCATTTCTAGGGCAAAGCTGTACATGGAACGCAGTACAGAGTAACAGTTGCACACAGTTTTGGGGGATTTGCCTTTGTCAGATATTTTGTTGACCCAATGCTGCACATCAGGGCGTGTTAGTTTTGCAATCTTCTTTGCACCTATCATCGGCATGATCCAAGTATCAATTATCCCTTTGTTCGTCTCATATGATGATTTCTTCAGAAAACGTTTGGCATAATCATTAAGATATGCAAAACACAAATCATTTATTGTTATAGGAGAGGAGCTGTTAAAATTCCCTCGCTCACAGTCCGCATGGAACAAGGCAAGCTCCTTGTCTGCTTCTCTTTCCGATGTGCAGCGCACAGTCTTATTAAACCGGCGCGGCTTGCCGGAAAAGTTTGAACCGATCGTAACGGTCAGAAGCCACGAGTTTTTGCCTCTTTTTCGTTTATAGCCTGGCATTGTATCATTCTCCTTGATTTTGGGTACAAAAATACCCTGAACTCTTGTAAAGTCAAGGCTGCAATGGTACAATTACATCAGATAGCGCCTGATGCTTCTGTGAGGTTGGCATTGTGCAGCCTTACAACTTCGCTCCCACTGCAATGGGGGCGTTGTTTTTATTAATAAAGGTTTATCCAAACTGTTTAATTAAAACCCTCTCTTAATTAAGGAAACATCAATATCCTTAATTAAGGAGGAATATAATTAAAGATATAGAGCAAAATTTAATTAAGGTATAAAAAATTGATTTATGCAAAAACATTAATATAATCGAACAAAGCAAAAACGCGGTTTCTCTTATTGCCAGTTATCTCAACCACAATGTTGTCATTGAGGAGAGTTTTCAAATATTTATTAACAGTTGGTGAACTTAATCCGGTTTCAATACAGATTCGTCTTGTGGTTGCCACGGGGTGTTTATACATTGCGTGAATAATTAAACTAAGGCTATCAGAAGACCCTCGTTTTGAAATGAGATATTCATTATAAGTGTCTTGTTGCCTTACAGCATTTTTAAACTTTTCTTTTGCGCTACGCGCTGTTTCGATAGAAGCCCGAAGAAAAAACGCAATCCAACCAATCATATCGTTATCGGTCCTTACCTTTTGTAGTTTCTCATAGTATTCAGAACGATTACGCTCAAAGTAGTCACTTATATAAAAACATGGCTTTGACAATTCTTTGCTTGACAGTAGGAATAGTGGAATAATGAGCCGTCCAATTCTTCCATTTCCATCTAAAAACGGATGGAGAGTTTCAAACTGATAATGAATCATAGCAACTTTTACCAAGGCTGGAATCTCGTTAGTCGAATTAATAAATTTATCAAAGTCACTAAGTAATTCCGGAAGATTAATGTGAGCTGGAGGAACATAAAGAGCATTGGATGGCATGGAACCGCCAATCCAATTCTGAGACTTTCTAAACTCACCAGGACCTTTGTGTTTTCCGCGTACACCATCAAGTATAATAGCATGTAATTCGCAAATTAGTCGCGTTGTAAACGGAAAATCATCTTCAACAATACGCTTGATCCCATAATTCATGGCTTTTACATAATTTTGAATTTCCTGTACATCATCTCGCCTTTCTGGTGATACATCTTCTATATCCATCATGTCTTCTTCAATGGAAGTTTTTGTTCCTTCAATTTTATTTGATTTATTTGCCTCTACTTGGATATGCATAAGAATGTATAAGTCAATATCCGAAATCAACTCAGAGTAAGTGTTTAGCCCTCCGAGTTCCTTATTTGCTTCTGCTAACAAAAAATTTAGTTTAGAACTTTCCCATGTCCACGCGTGGTTTATTTCACTTGGACGAAATGCCATGTAGTCGCCATAATTGTCATAGGTTCCAGATTTGAATTTCTCTAATTTCATAACAATCTTCCTCTTTTAAGTAATAATATCAAGCATATTTTCATTTATTGGCATATTATTTTACCGCGCTTGAACTATGGGCGTTGTTTTTTTATTTATGCCTATTTGCTTGCACGCTTAACTTTATCAAGTCGCTTATAAGTATCTTCTGTAATTAATTCCTCATCGAATAAATGCTCAACCAAAGCCACGGCAACATCGTGGTTGCTTAACTTCTGACCAGTTCCGTTTCTTAATGCAATACGCATTTTATTCAGCACTTCATCCGAAAGCACATAGTCCATCAAATTACTGCCGGAAAGAGCGACCTTTCTTTCGTAGTAATCATCCATTTCACGCTTTCTGCTTGCTTCCTCAGAAAGATAGTATAGTTTTCGTGTCTTTTCCATGGGCCTTTCTTCTTTGTCGCTGATGGTCGTGGAGAATACATGTTTAGCAACAGGAATTTCTTTTTCAACAACGTTTCTATAAACTTTCCATGTGTCTCCGTTTGTCAGTATAATCCATTCGATTCCCTCATCGGTAGCATACTGTCTTGCTTGATTCAAATGTGTGTCTTTAAGCGTCAATCCTATTTGCTTAACTTCGATAACGGCCAGTTCATCACCGTCCTTTTTAATGACAAAGTCAGCATATCTGGAGCCGATTATCTGTTCGGCGGTGATATTTTCAAACTGATCCCAACCAAGATAAGAAGTCAAAAAGTCCGTAACAATCTTTCGTGTGTCAGCTTCGTTATATCCATCCTCTTTTCCTCTTTCAACAATATTGGTCATTCGTCGCAAACCGTTTCTAATCCTATCCCTCGCCTTGTCCTGATATATAGCCATAACTTCTTCTCCTTTCGTGACTTGGTAAGTCCTTATATAGTATGATAAACCCCAACAAACTCACCTATAACAGAAACATTTTCAGCCGGTTCAATTAGTGGCTCATACTCCACATTCCGAGAGCTTAAAATGACAGAATTGCCTTTTTTGTGCAAAACCTTTATAACCGCTTCATCGTCCCCATTTATTCTAACCGCATATATCTTACCGCCTTCAAAGTCATAAGCTTTTCTTATAAAAACATAATCGCCGTCACTTATTCCAGCATCTTTCATGCTGTCACCTTTAATCCTTAAACACAAATCAGCCTTAACAGAACGGTCAATAAAAAACTCACCGTCATAATTTTCTTCGCAAAAAATGCCGTTGCCTGAACAGATTATTCCGAGTATAGGAATGCCACGAGCGGCAGGGTAGGAGATGTTGGTTAGACCGGATAGGTCGGGGTCGTCTGTTAGATTTCCAGTGGCTAACTCTCTAAAATCTACGCTAAAAATTTCAGCCACTTTCTTGACAACTCTGACGGATGGCTCTGCAACACCACTTTCCCATTTTGCGATAGTTGATAATGCTTTATATCCTAACTTGTTAGCAAGGTCTTCTTGTGACATGTTGTTCTTCATCCTTAAGAATCGTACATTTTTTCCAAATGACATTTTTGTTCCTCTCTTTAATATCTTGGATTAAGTAATTTCATATTAACACTTTATTGATTAGTATTCAAGTGAGTTTTGAATAATTTTCAAACAAGGCTTGATAGTTGAATTAAATTCAACTAATATATAGACATAAAGCAGAAAGGAGGAGCAATGATACTAACAATAGCACTGTCAATCATCACCGTGATTGCACTAATCAACTGGCTTATATGGAAACTCAACTGTCAAGCAATACTTTTTTACTGTTTCGAGTCAGAAATCGACATAGACGCAGACACAATAAAAAAGTATCGGGAGAAAGTGATAAACAAAAGATTCGGCGTTAAGAAAGACCGAAGTGGGCTTTGATGATTAGCGTAGTGATATTTGCGGCGATTTGAGTTATGCCTTTCAGCGATGAGATTCCAAGTTCTTTGCAAACATCTTTTGCCTTTGTAAATGTGGTGTCACTTCGTATGTTGGCTAAAAACTCATGACCAGAGGGCGTGAGGTCTTCGATAAGGACAGAATCATCGCTTAACGATTCGCCCTCAATGAGGCTTGCGTCAGAACACTGCTTTATATGATACATGACCTCATCGAGAGGGTATGCAGCAAGGCGAGAGAAAAGCTCCCCGTTTGATGGGTAGCAAAACGATTTGTTGTGACCCGTTAGGTCTTCGGTCGTAAGCATAATGTCTCTTACGCAATCTGGATTAAGTTTCAATAGTATCACCACCTTTCAAAAAAGATTATAACACAAATAAAGTTTTAAAATTCAACCATTATAAAGGAGAGCACATGATTAGGTATGACCTTTTCAAACATTTGAGTGTGGGAATGACATCGCAGGTAATATTCGACCTTGCTCGAATGTTTGATAACCCAGAAGATTTAGAGAAATACTTATTGGAAGAAGTTGAAATTCCGAAAGGTGTTTTAACAAAAAAGCCACGGCAAATAGATGTCGCAGCCAAAAAAGACGATATTTAACCACGGTCTTTTTCTTTTAGGCAGTAGTAACATCCATTACTGTTTGGACAATTGAGCATGATGGCTGCAACGCGGCAGTAGGTATATGTATCCCCCATACGGATATGGTCGTGCTTTATCTTGTCAATCTGACAGAGATTTTTCTCGTTGTACAAGTCGTGGACTTCTCCAGGATTACGGTTGAGTAAAAATCTCTTGCCGTTAAACGGAGCATTATATCTACGTATACATCAAATCTCCTTTCATAAAACTCGGATGTGACAGTGTCCTGTAAGGAGATTATAGCACGATATTCTAAAAACCAACAGAAAGGAGGGAGACATGGACATTAAGGAGTCCAAAGCGAATGCGGATGCAACGGAAGATGGAAACATCTATGAGAGCGCAGCGGCTAAAGGTTCGAGGTCTTGAAAAAGGCGGATCAGATCCGGAAGATATTATAATCGCAAAGGCAAGGTATCAAGGTCAGCTTGCAGAATACAAGCAGTTTGCTGATGCTATGGGTGTTAAACCTCACATGGAGAGGGTTTATATTGACGGGCTTGGCAGAGTTGCCCCACGCAAAACAGATGAAATTACGGCGTTTTGTAGAAAGTACAACATTTCAGACAAAGAGAGAAAGGCGGTAATGGAATATGTATAATCAGGCGCATATACCATCAATGGAAAGTTAAAGATGATGAGCTCCAATAAAAACATAAATTTGACAAGGGAAGAAAGCCAGCGTATAAAGAACTTAAGCTCAGCACTCTCAAAAATGCCTCCTTATACGGGAAATCTGAAAAGGTCGCTTTATTTCGTTTCAAACAAGAGCGTGGATGACTTTCTAAATACGCATTCGGTTGGAAAAACTATCAGATATAGGGAGTTTCTTTCGATATCCAAAAGAGGTACATACAATCCTGATGGGCAGGTGCAAATATATAGAAAATGCGACTAAAGGGAGGGACATGCATGTTTTTAGAGATGATGAAGGCGAAGTGCTTTATAATAGAGATTCGGAATTTAAAGTTATAAATATCGTGAAGAGGAAAGGAAAACACTATATATTGTTGGAGGAATTGTGATGGACAAAAGATTGATAGAGGATATACCGGAGGATTTAGAGCATTTGGAATAGCCCTGATCAGGCTTAATAAAGGCAATGTAAACACCGAACAACAAGACCAGTCAATACGGCTGGTCTCAGACTGTAGACAAACCCGCTCTCTCAGTTTCCCGAGATGCGGGTTTGTCTACAGTCTGCGTCGGAACTTCAATAATTCCGACGTTTTTCTTTGTATGTCAATATCTGTTTATTTCTTTGCGATCATAAGCGTATAGTTGCCTTCGCTTGTTTTCACCATGGAATAGTTCAAATCACCAATGTCTGTCACCAGAAGATCGTTTTCGCCCATAGCTTCAGCAGTTTCATTCACCCATTTTTCTATTTCGCTTTTATTGCTTTCATCCATCAGCCCTGCGCATTCAGTCATAAAATCAATATCCCCGTCCTTGGTCTGGAATCCTACATCTGCTACGTTCCCTTCGGTATCGGCATTAATATAAAAACTGTATGCGGATGTATCATTGCTGTACGTATAAACACCCTGATCGTCAGAGTCCTCTTTAGTTCCGTCTGTAAAATCATATAGGCTTTCAATTTCAGCTGCCAGAACCTGATATTCCATTGTTGCTTCCGCTGATTCAGGTTCTTCTGTTTCTGCTTCTCCGCCACATGCAGTGAATGCAAAGCAGAGAATTAAAACCATTATACCTATCATAATCTTTTTCATTTTCTTACACCTCCTCTGCAGGGGATATTTCCGCGTATTTATTAGACTTCATACGTTTGGCGAGCATATCTTCAACAGTAACATCGTCGGACTCACTTTGTTCATATCCGGACTGTACAGTATATAATTATTATATTAAGAGAAGTTTAGAAAAACAAACATTATTTTCAGACAATTAAAGGGACAATTAAAGGGGCGGTTACCTGAACACTTTTTTCAAAAGCCTTCCCAGAAGCCCGGAGACGAACGAAGATATGGTAAGAGCCGGAAGGAAAGTCAGCGGGAAACACAGCAAAAGAATGGCAATAACCGTTACCGGTTTTCGCATTATAAATCCCAGCATTGATGCGGTGATTACTGCGACGGCGAAGGAACTTTCAATGCCGCCTACACAGCTGAAAGTTTCAATAAGCGAGGTGCCGGCATAACCAAGCGCAACAGCAGAATAGATTATCGGAAAAATGACTCCGCCTTTCCATCCCATATTTACGCTTACATTTACCATAATAAGTTTAACGAGCCCCATAATAAGGAGGACTGTGGCACTGATACTCTCCCAGTTTTCAATAAGAAATTTCATCTGAGCCTCTCCCGAGAATCTGCCGGAAGAGCAAAAACTTCCCGCGACACCGAGAATAAAGCCGGCAATGGTACAGCTGATTACCCGGTACTCATACAAAGCCTTCTCTATAAGCATGGTGAGTTTGTTGAGCAAAATATAGATTACCGCAGCAAGAATACCGGCAAAGATCAGCAGAAGTCCCCACTTCCACTGAGAAAGCATTTCCGCCATGTCATATGAACGATGACTGCTGAAACGCGGCAGTCCCGCCAGACCCCCGAAGATTGCAGACAGTCCTTTAAATGACAGCATGGCACCAATAACGGCAAATGTGTATATAACAGTTCTTCCACCCTTGGTGAGCAGCGGCTCTCTTTCTTTGGAAGGGGCATAGGCACGTCCGCTGTTCCAGTCTTTTTCCTCAATATTTCCGACAATACCGAAAAGAGGCGATGCGAAAATAACACCCAGCGTTGCTGCAAGTCCGGCTTCCGCTATTTTTTTAACCTCATCACCTTTGTATTTCAGCCGATCGCCAATCATAGTGCAAAGGCCGGCGATAACTCCGGTAAGACCGGCTTCGGGACCGATTGCACCGCCGAAGATAAGAGGTATCAATACGGCAACCAGAAGGGTGTGCAGGTTCTCGTAAGGATATCCGCCATCCCTTTTTATTCGTTCAATGACTGCTTCAAGTGTTTCAGGGAACACGCCGTAGTGCTTCTGCCAGAAACCAAGCATTATGCCGGCGGAGGTGCAAACAACAACACCATAAAGGAGAGAGGGCCATCCGCCCATCCAGAACAAGGGTTGACCGGCAAAGCCGAGTGCCGCCGGGATAATTTCCCAGAGAAGCAGTGTTCCTGAACTCATTATTCTGAGGACAGCCCAGACTACAGCACCTGAGACGGCACCCATTGTAAAACTTAACACTACAAATAATACAATTTTTGTTTTTCTGTTCACCATATTCTTTTGCCTGTACCTTTTTACTGCTTTACTGCAATCATATGCAATTATATCAGAAATGCACGTAATCACTATGCAATAAATGATAGTTTTAAAAGGTTTCTTTTGATATAATCTTTTTCAGAAAGGAATCCACATGAAACCGAAAAAACAAAACTACTTTTCGCGTCTGCGTCAAAGACAAAAAGAAAACAGAAAAACATTTATACTTTACACAATACTGAGGGCGCTCGTGATTGTTGCGGCGGTCAGGCATACCATGCAGGGGAATTATGGGGCTACGGCCACCTGTATTCTTGTTTTAGCTCTCTTTTTAGTACCCAGTATAATGGAGGAAAGGCTAAAGATTAAGATCCCGCCGCTATTTGAGGGAATCATATACGTATTCATCTTCGCAGCTGAAATCCTCGGGGAAGTGAATCATTTCTATGTCAGGATACCGGGCTGGGACACCATGCTTCACACTATAAACGGATTTCTATGTGCGGCGGCGGGATTTTCCCTTGTATACCTTCTTAACCGTAATAGCAAAAACTTTAATCTTTCGCCTATTTATCTGACGTTCATGGCATTCTGCTTTTCCATGACTGTCGGCATCATATGGGAATTCTTTGAGTTTGGGGCGGATTTGTTTTTGGGAATGGATACGCAGAAGGATTTCATTGTACAGAGCTTCAATTCAGTGACATTGGATCCCACCAACTCTCAGCAGGTAATTCCTGTTAACGACATTATCTCAACGACAATTCATACAGCAAACGGGGACGTAATTGTCAATGGAGGATATCTGGATATTGGAATTATCGACACCATGAAAGATCTTTTTGTAAACTTTCTTGGAGCCATTGTATTTTGCGCCTTTGGATTCGTTTACTGCATAGAAATCGAGAAAGGGGAAGGAAAATCCCGCAAAGGCCGCTTCGTCTCCCGCATGCTGCTGCGTACCGAAGAACATGAAGAAGAGCATAAAAAGGAGCACGGGGACTGATAATCAGTTGTTTACATCATGGTGAATTGTAGGAGAATCCACAGTAATCGCACGGAAAGTGTACCCTTCGCGCTTGCCCCATTTGATGATTTCCGGAAGAGCTTCTGCAGTTGTACCTTTTGTATCGGAGTCATGCATCAGCACAACATTGAATGTATCTTTTTTGCAGCTGCGTTTAACAGCCCTGACAAGTATGTCGGCACTGACATTGTTCCCTGAGGCATCTTTGGAGTCTACATTCCAATCGTTGTACATATATCCTTCTTTTTGAATTTCTTTTACCAATTTGGTCATTATGCCCTCAGAAAAGCTTTTGCTTACGGTATTTGAACTTCCTCCCGGGAAGCGCATTACAAAGGCATCATAATCCAGATCTCTTTTCAGTTTCTCATCAAGCATAGAAACATTTTCCATAAAATCAGGAACAGAGCGGTATATCCGGCTGTAGTCGTGGGAATACCCGTGTATACCTATAGTGCAGCCGTTATTAATGGCGCGTTTCATGGTTTTGATTTTTCCCTCATCCTGCCCGTAATCCACAACAAAGAACGTGGCCGGAACATCATATTCCTCCAGAATGTTAACTATATCGGGAGTAACCTTATTGCTCGGTCCATCATCAAAGGTAAGATAAATGACACCCGCTATCTTTTTTACAGGCTCACCCTTAACGGTAACTGTCCTCACCGCCTTTGCTTCATTGTCGTATGAGTCGGAAACCCTGTACTCTATTTCATAGTCACCCTCGTTGTAACGGTCAACAAAACCTTTAGATTGAACCATCGCTGTAACGTTGCCATCCGAATTGTCTGTTGCGGTGTACCCCGGCTCCTCAAACTTCTCTCCCGTACGGATTGAGACGCTGTCTCCGTTCAGCAAGGTTATTTCCGGAGGCTCTTTGTCAATTACAGACACGGTTCTCAAAGCGGTTGCTTTTTTATCGAGATAGTTTACAGAATAAAGAACTTCATAAATACCCACCTTCTTATCGTTTACGTTTGAGTCTATTTTAATGTATTTACTTATGTCTTTAAAAGAAAATTTTGCTGTTGCCCCGGGCTCCTTATACCCTTCTGCCATGGTGACTTCCATTACCTTATCGCCCTTGAGAGTTATCTTAGGAGTAGTGTATGTATAAAATGCAAAAACAGCCGCCACTGCAAGAAAGACGGCCGTAATTAAAATTATTAGTTTGCGGCGATAATTTTTTACTTTTTTCGGTTCCATCCTATTTAATCATACCTTTTCCTTTTATGAATAACTGCCAACCCATTCCGGCAAAGTCTCCTGGTACATTGTAGCATAATAAGGGTTGATAAGAACATTAAAATGTGTTGATTTTAATTAACTAAAATGGTAAAGTTTATACGAGAGTGTGAATATATGGGAAAGCAATTATTTTTAATTGAACTTAATTCCATTAAAAGAAGGACCGTAAGGATTTTCAGTAAAATCCTCGCGGTTGTTTTGGTGTTTGTTTTTGGCATCACACTGATGCCGGTTGGTGTGGATAATGTTTATGCTGCGGATAGAGGACGGTATGTCTTCCCTGCGGATTCGAGTACCGCGACCGGTGGGACTTCCCTTAATAGTTCAAGCGGTCTTCATATGGTGATTAATAATCCCAATGGGTGGAATAAGGCAAAATTTGAATCAGGTGGCACCGCCATAAACCTTAATCAACGGGTTGACGGGCTTTCAATGGCAGATACCGCCGGCTTTGCATGTTCGGTAAATAAATATAACATTGCGGATAATGATTTCGAGATAACATACATTGCAAACCATCCTACATACGCAGGATTACAGGATAATGATGGTGGATTTGCCTTTGTTTTTCATAATGATCCTAATCATACACTGCAGGAGCGCAGCGGAAGCGGAGCACTGGGTATATACGGTGCCTACACGGATAATAGCGGTGTACCGGATTCGAGGTACAGTCTATTGGAGAATGCCCTTGCTGTGGAGCTTGACGCAGCTTCTTACAGAACTCAGGTAGGTAATAGCGGTAAGTATTTATGGGTTGACGATAGAACGCCATTCTGCACCAATTTTTTGAGCAAAAGGTATGCGCACCTCGCCATCACAAGGCCGGATTATGCCCACTGGAAAGATAAAAGTTCGGATTCGGACAAAATACTTCACTATGCCAGAGAGGATGTTCCTGTGCCTGTTGATAGTAATCAAAGAATTGCAGTGAACAGTGTTGTCAATATTAAATGGGAATTGACAGGAAATGTGAACGGCGAGAATGAATATACTCTGACCGCCAAGTATTATCACAATACGACAATCGCTTCCGGCACACCTGCAATTGAGGTGTCACAAACTTTCAAGTATAGTGTTGCCTTCGGTCCGGGGGGATTGTTCGGAGGAACGGAAGAGGTTTATGTCGGATTTTCTGCAGGTCGTGAGCTTAGTTCAGTGGGGGGAGATATGATTGTCAGGCTTGCAGGGAATACACGGTATTATGTATATCATGTCAAAGACAGCGCAACTCCATGGACCGTTCCGGGAACTGATCCACGGATATTTCATATGGACACAAGATATGCTCCGCTAAACTCAAAGCTAAATCTTACAGAAAGAATAAGAACTGACATTGGCAGCGAATATATTTTTGATAGAGCATACTATGCTAACGGAGACGAAATAAGCAACATAAGTTTAGTAGATTTTACTGCAGCAAATCAAAAGTATTACATGAGCTATGTCAAAAAGATAATTTATGATCCTCCGCTTACAGAGGATCCGCCGGCAGGGTACAGACGAATAATATTTGATCCGACTGCCGACGGTAAGATTACTGACACCGGCATATTGGGAACAAAAAAGGTATTTGATGTGCACCGAAACCTTACATGGGGTGAGGCATGGGTTGCAATTCAATCCCAGGTTCCGGCGGTTTTTTATAAAGATGAAACGAAGGGGTTCACGGGCTGGAATCCGGCACTGCCGACTGACAATGGAGCATTGATTTCATCCATCCCTCCTGATAACCCCAACGGTAACACTACGACATTTACGGCTGTATACAAAGATAGGATTATTGAGGAACCTGTAGCGGCTCAATTGAATGATTTGGATTATGTCATTATAAGGTTCGATGCTAACGATTTGAACAACGATACTGCCGATGAAGAAATTCGAGGAAGATTAAATAGCAAGATACCGGGGAGCACAGTTGCCAACCGGGAAACTATAACATACGCGGTTTTAATAGGCACTAAATGGAGCTATTTTGCAAACATCGCCGCAACGCCAAATGTGGACACCAAAAGCCCATACTGGTGGTTTGACAATGGGAACGGTAGTTACATACGGAACAATTGGTGGGATGCTCGAGTTCCGACAGGTACCGGGATGATTCCGGCACATGATGATCCTGAGCTGAATGTGGAAACAATATTTGCAGGTACTACTGAACGATATAAGACATACTTCGCTCAATACACCCAAAATACACCAATGGGCGTCATGATAAAAACCGGTGAGTTGCCTTTTTGGGTAATTTCGCTGGGATTATTGTTGCTCGGCATAATCCTCATAAGCAGGCAGCTTAAAAAAATAAGCAGAAGAGAGGGATTCTAAACGCGAAGCATGAAGGATTCAAAACAAGAAAAGCGGGGGAAAACCAAAGACCCGGTAATGCGGGCAATTTTGAGACTGGCAATAAAGATAACAACGGTGATTCTGTTGTTTGTGCTGGTATTTACTTTCGTATTCGGTGCGTTCCGTGTAAATGATACTGGTATGGTGCCGAACATTGCACCCGGAGATTTGGTGCTTTACTACAGGCTAGACAAGCAGTGTGCTATAGGTGATGTGGTGGTATGCAGCTATAAAGATAAAAAAATGACAGCGAGGGTTGTTGCGCAACCGGGAGACACTGTGGCCATTAACGAAGATGGATTGAAGGTCAACGACAGCTTGCAGTATGAGCCAAAAATATACAAGGAAACTATGGCATTTGAGGAAGGAGTGGAGTTCCCGATAGTTCTCGGGGCGGATGAATATTTCGTTCTTGGCGACAACAGGGACAGAACCACAGACAGCAGGCTCTTCGGGCCTGTGAAAAAATCAGATCTGTACGGAAAGGTTTTCAGCCTGATCCGTAAGAGAGATATATAAAAAAACTTATATTCACTGAAAAGTTATTGAACAGGAGGAGATGAAATTATGAAAACTATTTTGAAAAAGGCAGTGCCGGTGGTGCTGTCGGTAATGATGCTCTTTGTGGGCATAGTGCCTGCAGCAAGTGTGCATGCCGCAAACACGGTGGGACCGGATCTGAAATTGCAAAAGGTATTTTCAAAGGCTGATTACGGTGTTGCTACCCCTAATGTGACATTTCACTTTGATATAAAAAAGCACAGTTTTAACGGAGACACGTCATTTACAGAGCGAGACAAGTGTCCTGATTTGGCTGATATGACACCTGAAATTTCGTACGATTTTAATGATGATACTAATGGTTTGAATGTACCGGGCTGCCATCTTAAAAAGTTGACAGGTGATTTACTTAATAATGTAACCTTCGATACTTACGGAGTTGGACAGTATACTTATTCTATTAAAGAAATAGCTCCAACGGGGCAAACGAACGCGGTATACTCTTCATCGGCAGAGTATCTGGTGTCCATCTTTATTAAGAAAAATAATCTTAATAACAATGTGGTTGACAAAATCGTAATTGCCAAGACCAAAAATGATGCCGGGGAGCCTTTAACAGATCCTCCAAAGATAGCATATGCCTATGATAGTGATAGACAAACCAGCAATATTGTTTTTTACAATGAATATAGAAAAACAGCAGGAACAGATACAATTGTACCGGGAAGCACTACACCGTCTGCAGCTGAATTAAGCGGTTTTGTTTTGCTTAAGAAGGTGGAAGGAAGTGACGATTATATTTCAACATTTCCGTTTACATTATATCTGGACCCGCCTTGGGGAATTAGTACAGCAACATCAAATCCTACATATAGAATAGTGTCGGCAGGCGGTACTGTAGGGGAGAAAGTGTCTATACAATACAGCACTTTAAATAATTTGGAACTGGCGCACGGCGAGCGACTTGTTCTTAACGATGTCCTTCTAGGCACTTTTATCCGTGTAAATGAAACGGATTCACATGGTTATGTTAAGACTATATCAGGACAGATGGATGGAGTAACTATTAATGGCACCGAACCGCTCATTACTTATGGAGTTCATATCGGAGAGGCTCCGGGAGGAAACCATATTTTATTCACTAACACTCAGCAACAGGCTACAGGTGTACTACTTGCCAACCTGCCGTTTATCATTCTCTTCTTGGTTGCTGTCAGCGGAATCCTGTTGTTTGTTCGCAACAGACGCAAAGCACACAGCACAGAATAGAGCTGCTGAGTTATTTTGAATGATTCTCAAGAGAAAAGGCTGAAGATTATAGGACGTATATCTACCGTTGTAGATTACTTTATTCTTGTGGTATCCGTTCTAATGCTTTTGCTTGGAATGTATGCACTGTGGGATACACATAAGGTTTATGAGCTCGCCGATTCACAGATGTATGCCCAATACAAGCCCTACGATAATCCCTCCGATGAAGAAAGGCTGTCCTATGATGAGCTCAGAAGGATAAACCCCGATGTCATCGGCTGGATTGATGTATATGGCACGGAGATAGATTATCCCGTGCTGCAATCCACAGATAATGACAGGTATATGGATGAGACGGCTACAGGAGAGTACTCGGTGGCGGGAAGCATTTTTCTGGATTACAGGAACAGCATAGATTTCAGCGATTTTAACAACATCGTATACGGGCACCATATGGATGAGCGAAAAATGTTTGGTGATGTTGGCAGGTTTACAGAAAAAAAGTTTTTTGAAGAACATCGGTACGGCAAACTGTACCGCAACGATAAGAAGAGTCTCGGTATAGAATTTTTTGCAATAATAAGGACTACGGGGGCTGACGGACGAATTTTTGATGCGGGAATGCGGGATGCCCAGCTCAAAAGAGAGCTGTTGGATTATCTACATTATAATGCCATTCAATCGCGGGATGTTTCAGTAACGGAGAATGACAGTATAATTCTCATGAATACCTGCACGTTCACTATAACTGACGGCAGGCACATACTGGCTGGGAAACTGACGGACAAAGTCCACAAGAATCCTTTCCCTGACAAAAACGAGAACAACCCTTTCGCTGAGTTCCTTAAAAAGGGTGAAAACATTAACCTTATGTGGTTGCTGATTGTGCTGTTATTCATTCTTATCGTTACATACCTGCTCTATGAAAGGTATCAAAAGAAGAAAGGCACTATGACAGATGACAAAGAAAGCCTGTCTTAAACAACTCAATATACGACGGCTGATGTCTGTTATTCTGGCAATGATATTGTCAGCTACAGTGTTTGCGTGTCCTTCTTTTGCAGCGACTTATAACTGCTATATAGAGGTGGCTCAAACGATTGATGTCAAGGGTTCATACAGCAAGCCTCATGACGAGATTCAATACAGCCTCGAACCTGTAAGCGGAGTAATGCCTTTGCCCGATGGCACAATCGGGGCAAGCTACAACTTCGGAATCAGGGGCGAAGCAATAAAAGTTCTCAGTATCAGATATGATTTGCCGGGTGAATATATATATACTCTCCGGCAGTTAAAACCTGATGCTAAAGGATATACACATGATGAAACTATTTATACTGTAACGGTTGTTGCTGAGAACACTCCGGGCGGAGCCGTTGCAAGAGTTAAAACTATTGTTGATTCCGACGGATACAAACGTTACGGAATCATATTCCAAAATGAATTTACCCCTTCTCCTGGGGTAGTTTCTAAAGTAAAAACAGGTGATGTAAGTTACCTCTGGACGTGGATAACCATGAGCCTGATTTCAGGGATAATATTCCTCATGCTTATCATCCACAGAAGAGGAAATAGAAACGAAGGAGCTATAGATAAAATTTAAAAAGTTTGACTAATTGAAAAACTCGCTCTATATTATGGACGAGTTTTTTCATGGGAGGTATGTTATGAAAAGATTCATTGTTGTTCTGTTGGCTATTGCTTTGGGAATAAGTCTTTGCGCCTGCGGCGGAAAAACGGGAGCCAGCGGAACGGACACTCAAGAATTCACTTTTCAGGGAGTGACCATGGAGATTCCGGCCGCATGGGAGCTAAGTGAAAACACTCAGGATGATGATTATGTTGAATTTAGAATGGAAAATTCCGATCAGACTATTGATTTTTTTATTATCGCAACTAAAGCGTATGTCATGCCGGGTGATGGTTTAACTCACGAGCAGGCGGCTCAAAACCTTAAGCAATTCACGGAAGATGACGCTACCTATGATTCGGTGTCGGAGCCGGAGATTGGCACTTTTGCGGGGCAGTATGACATGTTTTCCGTTACCTGCAAGGCACATACAAAGCTGATTCCCAGTGGTGAAAAAGATTACTTCTGCAAAATCTGCAAGGTCTATAAAGATGATCAAACACTGACATTCACATTTAGAAATACAGAGAATGATTTCTCGATGTTTGATGCTGCAATAGAGGGTGCACTGGTTGAATAGTCTATGGTTTTATCTTCTGAAAAGGTGGTTTAATATGTGTTTACGCTTCGGGTTCCGTGATAAACTCATTAACACAATGCAATTTTGCGGTCAAACATGATTTTTTAGCTGTCCACTAAATGGGGTACACCCCAATACACTCCAAACATGATGATGACTAAATCTGATTGCAAATTTGTAGATGTTGGCTCTTCAGAGATTTTTAATTCAATGTACCAGCATAAATTCGATATTTTGCCCAAATTCGACTTGATGACTGTGCAGATGTTGGCTCTTTTTTGATTTCCAGAGTGATATACCAACATTTTGTCAGCTGCGAGAGTTCACGAATCAATTTATGTTGGCTCTAAAGGATTGATTTTGCAAAAAGACCAACATCAAGAGAAAATCAGTAGCAGCGGAAGCTTGTCAAGCGTTGATTATGTTGGTAGATGATGACATTTTTCTTCAAAGGACCAACACCCCATTTAGCGAAGGCTTTGATGTGTGTACCACTACTAAAGTTAAAGAGGGGGTCAAACCACTAAAAAAGTTAAAGACCCCAGAAATGAAAGAACCACTACTTGAGGCGGTTTTTTCGTACACTGCTTCGTCTATTATATGGTCAAGGAGAGCAAGATGTAATAGAATGGTTTCGAGGTGGAATGATGAAGATTGCAATCAAGAAAGGGGAAAGGTTGGCAGAATATGAGGAACTGCTTATAAAACGTGACATTCTGAAGAAGGATGCCGGCTCATATATGACGGCATATATCTGTGAATTCGGGCAACTGATTACGGCAGTATTTGAAGTTCAGGTTGAATGTATAAAGAAAAAGAAATCTATTGCTTTCTGCCAGAATGCAATTAATCGCGGAGAAAAGCCGGATGCTGCAGAGCTGTACGCATTCATAGAAAAAAACATGAAAGAATACTATGAGCAGCTAGAGGAAATGATAGAAGATAACGAGTTGTGCCTTAAAAGCAAAACCTTCTCGGAAGCCACGGTCAACAAATGCAAAAAGCATTTCAGGAGAATCGCTAAATTGATTCATCCCGATATTAACCCCTCGGCAGCAGAAGATAAAAAGATGATGGAGCTCTGGCAGAGAACCGTCGAGGCACATAATCATAACGACCTGAAAGCACTGGAAGAACTGGTTGTGCTTGTGGAGTCGGCAGTTCAAGACGGACAAGTCAATACACACGATATAATAATTCCGGATATAGATGAGAAAATCACCCAATTAAAGGCTGAGATAGAAGAAATATTAAACACCACTCCATATACCTATGGAAATCTTCTGGTTGATTTTGAAAAAGTCGAACAGCTGAAGACGAAACTGCAATTGGAATTTGAGGAATATAAGAAATACTCAAAGGAGCTGGATGAGGTTCTTGCTGCCTTTGAATTTGCGGAGGTACAGCCATGTCAAATGAACTGACTGTAAACAGGGAGGGGCTTGTAAGCCTTGTCGGAGACAAGTCTCTGGGAGAGGTAATAAAGCCGCTGAAGACTGAGATACACCTCTTTGATACTTATGTTGCAGGTACAACTTACCTGAAAGATACAAGCGTTCTTGATGAGATAAATGCAGGTGATAAACTGACGCTGATGCGTGAGGACAACCCTTACGATTATAATGCCATACTCATTCTTTCCAATAAGAAAAAACTTGGATATGTTCCCGCTAAGGATAACATAGTTTTTGCACGTTTGATGGATGCCGGCAAATACCTTATTGCGAAAATCAAGAAGATAGAGAGAAAGGGATCCTATACCCAGATAAAAGTAGGCATATATCTGGTTGACTTTTAGAGGACTTTTATGAAAACTATAAAAGTAGCAATAATAATAAAAAAGATAGAATATTCGCCACACAGCGTGGGCTGATTGCGAAGATTAAGGAAAGATTATGAACGGCCCGAAGAGAACAGGCTTGTTCAAAGAAATAAGATGCAGGTGGAGGAATAGTATGAAGCTGTCAACTCTATGTTATCTGGACAATGGCACAGAATATCTGATGATGCACCGAAACAGGAAAACAGACGACCCGAATTACGGGAAGTGGATAGGTGTGGGAGGCAAACTGCTGGAGAATGAAAGTCCTGATGAATGTCTGTTGCGTGAGGTGCTGGAGGAGACAGGCCTGAAACTTTTGCGTTACCGAATGAGGGGAATTATAACCTTCGTTTCGGATCTGTGGGAGACGGAATACATGTTTCTCTATACGGCTGATGCATGGGAGCCTTCTGAGCAAAACAGTGCAGAGAATATGTATGAATGTGATGAGGGCATGCTTGAGTGGGTGCCGAAGGCGGATGTCATGTCTCTGAAACTGTGGCCGGGGGATCGGGAATTTCTGAGACGGCTTGAGGACGAGGAATTCTTTACGATGAAACTGGTATATGAGGGAGACGGACTTGCAGATATAAAATGACATAAATAGATTCACACCTGTCCGGCAGCTCTTGCACCTGAGGCAGCACCGGCAGCGGACGGAGCAGGGGTAGCTGTGTTGTTATACTTTGCGAAATCAAGTATAATTATGTCGGGGAAATAGTTGTAATTTGAAGGAGTGCATCAGAATGTTCGATTATTCCGATTTCAGAGAAGCATCGTGGCTCAGGTGGGCGGCAGCATCACCGGAGGAGGCGAAGGTGTGCATTATGGGCATACCGTTTGACAATGCCGTAAGTTTGAACAAAGGTGCCGCACACGCACCTGCAGTCATCCGCTCCATGTCGGTGGATATGTCGGACGCGGCGGAGAATATGACGGTAATCGCACCTGAGCTTCTCTACGACTTCGGCGACATACATCCGATTCTCGACTGGGAAAAGTATTTCTCAGATGTTTATGCAAAGGCTTTGCACCTTTTTCAGACGGGAGCCTTTCCGCTGTTCATCGGCGGCGATCATTCGGTGACCATACCTCTGCACAAGGCCTTTGCAAAACACTATAAGGGGAAAAAGACAGGTGTCATTCACTTTGATGCCCATTACGATCTCTGCCCTGAATACGATGGGCATAAATGGTCGCATGCCTGCACTGAAGCCAGAGCACTGGAAGGTGTTTGTGAACCGGATGACTTGACCTTTGTAGGCATTCGCGTTGCCGAGGAGGCAGAACTGGAACTTATAGCCGAAAGACCGGGGATAACAACCTACCGTGCCGTTGATGTCTATGAGTTGGGTTCGAAAACGATTGCCGGGAAACTGGCTGAGAAGTACAAATATTACGATGCAGTTTACCTGACTCTGGACATAGATGTTCTGGACCCGGCAGCGGCACCGGGCACGGGAACCCCCGTTGCGGGAGGTCTTTCTAACAGGGAGCTTATTGAGATATTCAGGCGCATCATACGAAGTCTTCCCATTAAGGCCATGGACATAGTTGAGGTAGCACCTACTCTGGATGCAAATAACATTACTGCCTGGGCGGCCATCAGAATAATACATGAAGTTTTTTCCATGTTTTCGGAGTAATCGAGCCGCTGTCTGTGATGCGTTTTTCCGGTTTTCCGCGGGGAAGACATGATGGAAACAAAGTACTTGTCGTATTCAGCTAGGCTTGTTATACTGTAAAGGCGTATTCACACAGGTACGCCGACTTTTTTGCGCCCGTGGTGGAATTGGCAGACACGCTAGATTTAGGTTCTAGTGCGAGAGCGTGGGGGTTCAAGTCCCTCCGGGCGCACCAAACAATTCAAGAAATTCTTCTAGTGCTTCCGCCGGTAAAGGTCTTGAATAATAATATCTTTGTATTTCATCACAGCCCAGCTCTTTCATAAAATCCGCCTGTTCCTTTGTTTCCACACCTTCGGCCGTAATATCAGCCATGAGACTTTTAGCTAATGAAATGATCGTTTTCGCAATTACAATCTTTTTGTGTTCTGAAACGATATCATCCACAACGCTTTTATCTAATTTTATTCTGTTAAAAGGCACCAACTCCAACCGATGTAATGATGAATACCCCTTACCAAAATCATCTATGGCAATACTTATCCCTGATTCTTTCAGTTTTGACAGCTTTTTAATTGTATCCGAGAAATTTTTAGACAACAAGCTTTCTGTAATTTCCAGCTCAACATATTTCGGATCCACCTGACTTTCCTCTATGAGTTTTAAAACTTCAACAACGAAATCTACCTTTTGGAATTGTGCAATCGATAGGTTTATGGAAAAGCGAAGAGGTGAGAATCCCTTTGCAACAAGCCTGTTATGCTCTCGGAGCGTTTGTTCCAGCACCCAGAGCCCCACATCGTGAATCAATCCCGTTTGTTCAAGTATAGGTATAAATATATCCGGCGGTATTCTTTTCTTACCGTCAGGCGTCCATCTGAGCAAGGTTTCAACCCCAACCATTTTTTCCGTGCTACAGCTAATCTGCGGCTGAAACTCCAGGGAAAACTCTTCATTCTGCATTGACATGAAAAGTTTATTCGTGAGTAAAGTGTTTTCCGTAATACGGTTTTTTAATTGCCCGGAAAAGAAAACAATCTTATTGTCAGAAGATTTCGCTTCATATCCCGCCAGATCGGCATTCTGCAAAAGAGTATTCGTATCTTTTCCATCATCCGGATACACGGCTATGCCTATAACGGGAGTAACAAACAATGATCCTAAACCATCCGTTGGCAATATTGGATCAGAAAAAGCATCAATTATTTTACTGGCACATGTTTCTATTTGCTCATCAGTTTCCGCAATAGGCATAACAATAATAAATTTTCCTTCAGCTATTCTTGAGAGGGTACAACCGTCCTCCTTCAGCTTTTCAAGAATCGATGCTGATTTTACTATTATCCGCTCTCCAACGTTATGACCAAAGCTATCATTAATCACCCTTAGATTGTCCAACTCAATATCAAAAATTACCAATTTATCTGATTCTCTTCTGTCATGCAGAAGTTGCTCTATGTTTTTTTTAAGCATATTCCTGTTCGCTAATTTTGTAGATTCATCGAAATAAGCGAAATCATATAACTTTTCTTCGTACAAAATCTTTTGTCTCATATCCGACAATATATTTGCAATCATCCCCAAAAAGTGTGTCTGATTATGCCTTACGCGCAAATCAGCCTTTCTGCCATCCTCGATGACAAGCATTCCTATTACTTTATTCTCGAGCACTATCGGTAATGCATAATAAGAGAGTATCCCTCTTGATATGAAGAAATTTCTCTCCTCTTCGCTTTCGTCAATGGAGATATCTGTGATGTCCAGACATCCTACGGGATGCTTTTGAGCAATCAGAACATTAGCCATAGGTAAAGTTGCTGTTTTAAGCCTCATTCCCGAGCGAAAAGCAAGTGATTCATCAGTTTCTTCTCTCGCATAAGCACTAACAATAATTGCATCTTCGTAATCCGTGCTGAAATCGATCAGATACCCATGATCAAAATCAAGTGTTTCCGCAGACATTTCAAACATTTCATTGATTTTCTCTTTGTCATTATCCCTATTAACCGAAATAAATTTGGTTGAAATTTTTTCGAGTACTTTTTGTTCCTTTGAAAATTGTTTGTATCCTTTCAGCTTTGAAGCATATTCATTCGTCAGATATACCGCAACTAAAGAAGTAAATATTATAATAAAAATCCTCTTCAAGTATTGAGCACTGTCAATGGTAGCAGAAGCTTCCGGGGAAATAATCCAAATAACAACATTAGCCATCAGGGCTATAATCACAAAAATTAAAGCAATGACTCTGTTATCAAGGATAATGGAAAACAGAAGAAATGCTATATATACCGCCCATATTGTTACCGCTCCAGTATTTACATCGTTAAACATGAAAAAAAACAGAGTTGCGATGCATAGTATCAGGAAGATCTTGTCTTGAATCGTATGTTTTTTAATGACATGCGGTAGAAGCAGAAAACATACACCCAAAATCAACAAAGCTAAAGAGAGCGAAAACTCCCCTATAAAATTTTCTCCCGCAATAAAATATTCTGCTAAAAAGGATCCTAAGGCACCAACTGAAGCCAGGCCTGCTGCAATGTTAAATAAATGCAATCGATTTTCTTCTTGCGCAACGTTGCCTTCTAAAGGATGGAATTCCGTCTTGACTATTTCAAGAAGTACGCCGAATTTTCTCAACGTTACAAACAATAGTATTGTGGGAAAAATCAAAAACACAATTCCCAATTTAGGCATTTGTGTTAAACCCAAAACATGGGAGAAAAGATCTGTTGTAAAGCCAAAAATAAAGGGAACAATGATGCTTATCAGGAAATATGTTACATACCGCCTCAGAGGGGAATCAGATTCGATTGTTTTCCACCAGCGAATAAGCAATATAACAGCGGTGACGGAATAAGTAACGGAATATAAAAGTATCCAAATTTGTCCAATATTAATGGCCAGAAAATTTCTCCAGCCTGAACTGCTCGGTATCAGTTGATATTGTATATCTGAAAAATATCCAAAGGGTGCAAACAAGAAGATGCTAATAATGGCGGGTGAATAAAGTATTAGGTGCTTAATCAACCCTTTAAAATGTCTAGTATTTTTTGTCAGAACCAGTGCAAAGTGTAAGAAAAAGCCGTAAAAAAACCCCCAGCCGAAAACGGATAAAGAATTCCAAAAGGTGCTTGCTTCCAATGTAGGAGCTGAAACTGAAAAGGAATAGGCAAATGCCCAGACTGACATAGAAAGTGTTAAAAATAGAAACTGCCGGCTGATATTGCTTTTTTTGTTGGTAATCAGTGTATATACACCAAAAAATACATAAAAACAACCGCAAATATAAAACATTACGGCTATCATGGTGTCATATTCCATAACTGTCTCCTTTCCTGAAGAAATTTTTAATTTCCGTTGACTCAATGAAAGGTTAATTATTTATTCATAATAATACCACATCACGGCAAAACTAGCAGAATTTTCAATAAACTTAAACAAAAATTAATATAATATGGACGTGAAATGGACGCGAAAGGCGCCGGATTTCAACTCCATCCCCTTGACATTGCCATCCCAATGTGATAAAAATTTTAGGAATGAAATAAACCAAAGGCTGAGACGAAGCCGGAAATTCCAAATACTGCGTCAGTGTACAGAAGTTGCTTGACTTCGAAGAGGTGGCGGAATATCATGTCCGCAATTTGAGTGGTACCGCGAGTGTATAATGTATTTACACCCGTCTCAAAGCAATCGGAAGGCTTTGAGGCGGGTTTGTTTTATGACTCAAGGCCGGAGGAATAACGGAACAATAATTAAAATGAAAGGTGGAGATTATTATGCTGTCTCTCGACAAAGTATTTAACGCACAGACGGTGCTAAAAAGCATCATTCGTGAAACCAAACTGGCCAGAGCTTATGGTATAGCTCCCGACTGCGAGCTGTATCTGAAGCCGGAAAATCTTCAGATTACAGGGTCATTCAAGGTAAGGGGGTCGGCATATAAAATTGCCACGCTTACCGAAGAGGAAAAGCAGAAAGGTGTAATCGCCTGCTCGGCAGGCAATCACGCGCAGGGTGTAGCACTTGCTGCTACAAAAAGCGGAATCAAGTCGCTGATCTGCCTGCCGGATGTCGCACCGATTTCCAAGGTGGCAGCAACAAAAGGATATGGGGCTGAGGTATGCCTTGTAGAAGGCTGCTACGACGATGCCTTTCAAAAGGCTCTGGATCTGAAAGAAAATGAAGGCTACACATTTATACACCCCTTTGATGATGAAAATGTAATCGCCGGCCAGGGTGTAATTGCTCTTGAAATCCTGAATGAGCTTGATAACATCGATGCTATTGTAGTGCCTATCGGCGGCGGCGGGCTTATTTCCGGCATAGCCTATACGGTAAAGCAGATCAGACCGGATGTTAAAGTGTATGGGGTACAGGTTGCAGGGGCTCCGAGCATGTATAATTCGATAAAAAACGGTGAGATTCAGTGTCTGCCTTCTGTCTCAACAATTGCAGACGGTATTGCGGTAAAACAACCCGGAGAAATAACCTATAATTTAGTTAAGGAGTATGTGGATGATATTGCCCTTGTTACCGATGATGAGGTGTTCTCCGCAATTCTGGCCTTAATTGAAAAGCAGAAGATGATTGCAGAAGGTGCGGGTGCTACTGCGGTAGCGGGAGTAATGTTTGACAAGTTCAATCTGAAAGGGAAGCATGTTGTTGCCGTCGTCTCGGGAGGCAACATAGATGTTACAGGTCTGTCGCGGGTAATAGACAGGGGTCTCTGGAAATCAGGACGTTCTACCAGACTTCTCATTGAGCTTATAGATAAACCGGGACAGCTTAAAGATCTTTCCCGTATCATTGCCGATTGTGGCGGTAATGTAACCGGCGTTCACTATGAAAAAGGCGATACGGAAAGTGTAAATGGCTGTTTCCTTCGAATTGAAATGGAAACAATAGACTTTGCACACATTAACCGGATTATGCAATCTCTGCGCAATGAAGGTTTTAAGATAATATAATTTCTGAAAGGAGCGAAATTTATGAGCACTAAAGTACAGACAAACAAGGCACCGGGGGCAGTGGGACCTTACTCACAGGCAATTGTATCGGGCAATCTGATTTATACTTCGGGACAGATTCCGTTGAATCCTGAGACAGGAGCTCTTGAGGGCACGAATATCATAGAGCAGACCCATCGGGTATGCAAAAATCTGGAAGCGGTTCTGACTGCAGCGGGCGGATCGTTAAAGAGTGCTGTAAAGACGTTGTGCTTCCTGAGTGATATGGCGGATTTTGCAGCTTTTAATGAAGTGTATGCAGAATACTTCACCGAGAAGCCGGCAAGAAGCTGCGTTGCGGTTAAAGAACTTCCCAAGGGTGCACTTGTGGAAGTTGAAGCAATTGCGGAAAAGGATTAATCATAAATGAAAAAAGCTTTAATAACAGCCGGGCTGGTAGTATTGGCACTCATCATCCTGGCTGCGGGAATATATGTTGCATATGTACTGCTGGAATATAAAAGAATTCCTGATAATCGAATCGTTGAAATCCGACAGGGCAAAACCCTGGAAGCGGTTCCCGTCGATGAAGAGCTAAAGGCAACATCATTTAACATAGGTTTCGGCGCATATGTTCAGGACTACTCATTCTTTATGGATGGCGGCAAGGAATCCAGGGCGCGAAGCAAAGAGGAACTGCTGTTAAACATGGAGGACATCAATGCAACTCTGGCGAATCAGAAGGCAGATTTTTACATGATTCAGGAGGTTGACAAGAGGGGTACCAGAACCTACAAGGTTGATGAAGAGGCCATAATAACCAGACTAAAAAATTTCGCAGAATATGACAGCACCTTCGCTGTAAATTACAATTTTCCGTACCTGCTCTATCCGTTAACCCGTCCTCACGGTAAGAACATGTCAGGAATGCTGACCATGTCCGCCTATGATATTACGGATTCCCTGAGGAGAAGTCTCCCGATTCAGAAGGGCTTTGCCAAGCTGTTGGATCTGGACAGAGCATACAGTATCAACCGCATACCGACAGCCGACGGCAAAGAGCTGTGCCTGTACAACTTTCATCTCTCGGCATACACTACCGACAAGAAGGTTGTAAAAAGGCAGCTGGCCATGCTGACAGAGGACATGCAAAAGGACTATGAAGACGGTAATTACGTGGTCGCCGGCGGAGATTGCAATATGGACCTTCTGGGAGATTCGGGCAAAATCTTCGGAATCCGTGAAGAGTGGTATTCATGGGCGCAGCCTTTCCCTGTAAAGGATATGCCGGATGGTATAAGTTTAGTGGCGCCCCATAGTACTGACAAACCGGTCCCATCATGCCGAAACTGTAATGAGGGTTATAATCCGGAGACGACCTTCGTCGTTACTGTAGACGGATTCCTGGTTTCGGACAATGTAGAGGTAATAGAGGCTGATGTAGTGGATCTGCAGTTTATGGATTCGGATCACAATCCGGTCTATATGAAGTTCAAATTAAAAGGGAACTGATGAAATTGTTAGCACTCTCAACAAGAGAGTGCTAAAAAACTATTGACA
This sequence comes from Lentihominibacter sp., assembly GCA_050953465.1. GTDB lineage: Bacteria > Bacillota > Clostridia > Peptostreptococcales > Anaerovoracaceae > Lentihominibacter. The sequence goes on from JBMNMR010000002.1 coordinate 1,066,496, forward strand.
CGGACCCTGCTGAAGTATTACAATAGAGCTGACAGGAATACTGTCAGCTTTAATATATTTCCGAAAGGGGTTTTAGAATGAATATAGAAAAGTATACACAAAAAGCACAAGAGGCTATTATCGATTGTCAGAATATTGCAGTTGAGGAAGGTCATCAGCAGGTCGACGGTGAGCATCTCCATATGGCTTTGCTCATGCAGCAGGATGGGCTGATTCCTAAGCTGATTCAATATTGCGAGCTGAACGTAGGAGAGCTTATCGGCTCCGTTCAGGGAGAGCTGGATAAATTGCCTAAGGTTTCCGGTGGAGCGGATCAGATGTATTCCACCAGGAGATTGCAGGAGATTTTTCTTGCAGCGGAAAAGAAGGCGGCAAATCTTAAGGATGAGTACATCAGTGTAGAACATCTGTATCTGGCTCTGCTTGATGAAAGAAATACTCCATCGGCAGCTATTTTCAGGCGCTATGGAATAAGCAGAGACTGCTTCCTTGAGGCACTCAGCGAGGTGCGGGGCAATCAGAGGGTTACAAGTCAGAATCCGGAAGAGGGCTACGATGCACTTAACAAGTACGGCCGCGATCTGGTTGAGATGGCCAGAGACGGCAAGCTTGATCCGGTTATCGGCAGAGATGCTGAGATCAGACATACCATTCAGATTCTGTCAAGAAGAACCAAGAACAATCCGGTTCTCATAGGAGAACCCGGGGTGGGAAAGACTGCGGTTGTTGAGGGCCTTGCTCAGAGAATTCTCAATGGTGATGTGCCGGAAGGACTTAAGGACAAGACCATCTTTGCCCTGGATATGGGCGCCCTCATTGCAGGAGCAAAGTACAGAGGCGAGTTCGAGGAGAGACTGAAGGCGGTTCTCAATGAAATAGAGAAGTCCGATGGAAGAATCCTGATGTTTATTGATGAAATTCACAACATAGTAGGTGCCGGTAAGACCGAAGGCGCCATGGATGCGGGCAACCTGCTGAAGCCGAAGCTTGCCAGAGGTGAGCTCCACTGCATTGGTGCCACCACACTTGACGAGTATCGCAAATACATAGAGAAGGATGCGGCACTGGAGAGAAGGTTCCAGAGGGTGATGGTTGACCAGCCTTCTGTTGAGGATACAATTTCGATTCTGCGAGGATTGAAGGAACGCTTCGAGATTCACCACGGTGTTAGAATTACTGACGGTGCTCTTATTGCCTGTGCTACATTGAGCGACAGATATATCAGCGACAGATTTCTGCCTGATAAGGCCATCGATCTGATGGACGAGGCGGCTGCACGCATAAGGACCGAAATAGACAGTATGCCTGCTGAGCTGGATGAAATTTCCAGAAGAATCCTCCAACTGGAAATCGAGAAGCAGGCCTTGTCCAAGGAGGATGACAGTGCCTCCAAGGGCAGACAGGCGGCTCTGGAAGCGGAACTTGCCGAACTCAAGGATGAAAGCAATGCCATGCGTGCCCAGTGGGAGAGCGAGAAGAAGGCCATTGTTGAAGAGAAAGAGGCTAAACAGGAGCTTGATGATGTCCGTCATGCCATAGAAGAAGCGGAAAGAAATTACGATCTTGAGAAACTGGCCGAATTGAAGTATGGCAGGCTGCCGGAACTGGAAAAACGCCTTGAAGAGGAAAAGGCAAAGGCCGAAAAAGCCGAAGAAGCACGTCTGCTGAAGGAGGAGGTTACTGAGGAGGAAATCGCCGAGGTTATTTCCGGGTGGACGGGAATCCCTGTGGCCAGACTTGTTGAAGCCGAGAAAGAGAAACTTCTTAAGCTGCCGGAGACTTTGCATGAGCGTGTTATCGGACAGGATGAGGGGGTTCAAACCGTTTCGGAGGCTGTGCTTCGTGCCCGTGCCGGACTTAAAGATGCCAACAGGCCGATTGGTTCGTTCATCTTCCTGGGACCTACGGGTGTCGGCAAGACCGAGCTGGCGAAGGCGCTGTCAGAGGCTCTGTTTGATTCGGAGAGAAACATGGTGAGAATCGACATGTCCGAATATATGGAGAAACATTCCGTTTCCCGCCTGGTGGGAGCACCTCCGGGGTATGTGGGCTACGATGAAGGCGGTCAGCTTACCGAGGCAGTTCGCCGTAAGCCGTACAGTGTTCTCCTTTTCGATGAAATTGAAAAGGCTCACCCCGATGTGTTCAACATCCTCCTCCAGCTTCTGGATGACGGCAGGCTTACTGATAATCAGGGAAGAACCGTTGATTTCAAAAATACCATTATAATCATGACCTCTAACATCGGAAGCCACTACCTCATTGACGGAATCCGTGAGGATGGTTCCGTTGAAGATTCGGTTAAACAGACGGTGGAAGAGGAGATGAGAAGGCATTTCAGACCTGAATTCCTCAACAGGATAGACAATATCGTCGTGTTCTCGCCGCTGACCTTTGACCAGATTGTAAAAATAATCGAGCTGGGAATGAAGTCCATAGAGGCCAGACTTATCGAAAGAGAAATAACTCTGGAGGTGTCTGAGGAGGCGAAGAAGTTCATTGCAGAGGAAAGCTACGATGCTGCTTATGGTGCGAGACCGGTGAAAAGATTCCTGCAAACGCACATTGAAACGGAGCTTGCGGGTTTGATTGTACGTGGCACGGTCAATGACGGGGATCACGTAATGATAGATTCAGACGGGGAAAAGCTTACTTTTGAAGTCGCCGGAAATAGAAACTTATAAGAAAAGTGACAATGCAGTCATAGAGAAACAGGAACAGTGTGCCTGCAGCTATGAGAACGGCTGCAGGGTAGTCGGGCAGGTTGATGCTGCCCGTCAGAACTTCGGCAAAGAATAATAGTGCTACACATAACAAAGCAGCGAAAAAGATTATTTTGATGATAATCTGGACTACGCTGCTTTTTGTTTTCTCTATAAAATATTTGACAATGCACCAGTAACCGAAGAAGAAAATATACGGCACCATTGCCAGCTTGTTCGGGAGCAGTATAAGACCGAGGAGTGCCGCTCCGATATAGAGCATTATTCCTCCGCCGACTCCCGTTTCAATAATCATCACTGCAGTGAACAGGGATGCGATTGCAAACAGTGTCAGCTCAATGCCGGGAACAAAGGACGCTCCAAACATGAATATAAGAGTAAGGGCGAGACAGATCCCGCCCAATGCTATTTTAAAAGTTTTTGTTCGTTCCATGGTTTGTGCCCAATTTATATGCAGTCGCAGCAGCAGTCCGCGCATATGTAGCATTGGAGTGCCCGGCAGCACATGTCATCATTAGGATTGCTGTTATAACCGCGGCCAAAGGCCTGATTTCTGAACATGCCGCCCCTGTTGACAATACCGCTGTAGTGACGCTGGTATTCTACATTATCAGGATTCATATTTACCGCTGTCTGCAGATTGGTGACAGCTTCATCGTACCAGCCTTTTCTCGATGCGATAACGCCCCTCAGGAAAAACCATTCCGCACTTCTGTCGCTTACACCGCCGAGAATGGATTCCGCCGCCTGCAAATTGCCTGCATCGATTTCTCTTCGGATCTGTGCGTAGTCTGCAGCTGCAGAACCGGAACTGCGGGGACTTCTGCTGTATCCGCTGCTTCTTCTGCTGTAACCTGCACTGCCGCTATTCATAAGAATATCGTAAGCCTCGTTTACCTCCTGAAGTTTTTCTTCAGCCAGATCGGACAGAGGATTGTCGTGATGTCTGTCCGGATGATATTTTTTAACCATCTCCTTATATGCTGCCTTTATTTCCGCCTCGGAAGCGCCTTCTTTAATTCCTAACACCTCATATGGATTCATTCGAAATCTCCTGTTCGGTTTCAGTATTCTGTTCGATTATTGTTTCCGTCTTTCGGTTCAGACCGAAGTAAATTACGTTATCTATTATACCCTTATTTTTTCTGATATCAAGCTTTTCTGTTTCATCCGCAAGCACAGCCAGATAATGGAAAAGATTGAATTCCAACTTGTTTTTGATTCTGTCTCTGAAGTCTTCAGGTGTTTCTGCGGATAAGCTCTTATCACCGCTTACCATTCCCCTGTAATCGTATCTGTAAAGCAGAGGGTTGTATGCACCGCTCTCGACGTTTTCCTCAATATCATCAACGGCATCCATAAGATAAATCCACTTGCCCATATGATAGCCCAGCCCGGCAAAGACTTCGCGATACTCCTCAGATGCCCCCTGACGGAAGATAACTTCCATTATCTTTGAAAAGGCTTCCGCCGCTCTATCAAGGCTATCGCACTTTGCTTCCTCCAGAGCGGATAACTCTTTTAGATGCTCCTCTATTCCGGAGCAAAGTTCCGGGCGCTTGAGCTGCAGCTTCCTGTATATTCTCCTCATAAGGAGCGTCAGGGCTTTTGCGGAGACTTTTCCCTCATCGTGAGCATCGTCAAGCAGCTTGTACCATGCGAGAATCAGCATTACATCGCCGGCATACTCTATGGCTTCATTGTGCACAATAGTTTTTTTTTATATGGTGTACTGCACAATGCTCCTGAGTCGGTCTGTCCGGCTCTTCGCTGACACTTGCCAGCAGCAAAGCCAGGAATGCCGCATCATAACTCAGAGCCATTCTTGGCAGCTGTCCGTATTCCCTGCCGATATATTTGCATATTCCGCAATAATATCCCGTATATATTTCGTATTCGCGAACCTTAAGCTCGGGTTTGTGTATCTGTACGTATCCCAGCATGCCGGTATTATATCACAAAATTATCCCCCGCGATATTTACAAAGGGTATGTGGTAGACAAACTTCGTGGGTTGTGACAAAATTATAATATGAAAAGAGAAAACAAAACGAACAACTTAATATTGGCGGTTCCGGTTCTGGAGAGACTGGAAGCCTCGGGATATGAAGCCTATCTGGTCGGAGGAAGTGTCAGGGATATGCTGATGAACGAGAACGAAATGGGTTCAGGAGATGATTCCCCGGATGTTGATGTGACTACTGACGCTACGCCGGAAGAGGTTACTGCTGTTTTTGACGAGTTCAGTGTCGTTGCAACGGGGCTTAAACACGGCACGGTTACAGTACTGATACCCGGAAGAGGGAACAGCGTCACCGGGGGATATCCTGTGGAAATAACCACATACAGAAGGGACGGCACATATTCCGATAACAGACACCCGGATAATGTGGAGTTTGTAACCTCCCTGGAGGAAGATCTGAAAAGAAGAGACTTCACAATAAATGCCATGGCTATGGATGTAAGTGGAGAACTTCAGGATTTTCATGGCGGCAGAAAGGATCTTGCAAAGGGTGTAATCAGAGCCGTAGGTGATCCTGACCGGCGGTTCAATGAAGATGCTTTGCGCATAATGCGGGCGCTCAGATTTGCCGCAGTCCTGGCCAGCGATAAGGAAAAACAATTTGAGATGGACACGGAAACCGAAGCGGCGGTATTCAGAAACAAGGATCTGCTTGGAAATGTTTCCCCGGAGCGGATTCTGGTGGAATTCCGAAAGCTGATAATGGGCAGGAATGCCGGAATCGTTATCAGGCGATACATAGACGTGATAGGGATTGTAATTCCTGAGCTTCTTGTAATGAAAGGGTTTGACCAGCATAACCCGTATCACAGATATGACATACTGGAGCATTCTATACGAACTATGGAGAAAGTACGCGGACCGGAATACATGAAGCTGGCAGCTCTGTTTCACGATGCAGGTAAGCCCGAGACTTTCTTCCTGGATGAAGATGGTATCGGCCATATGTACGGACATCCTGATGCCGGTGAAAGAATAGTGCGGGAAATTATGGGAAGACTTAAGGCCGATAATGCAACCACTGAACGCGTAGCTCTTCTGGTGAAGCACCATGATCTGTTTTTCAGGAAGGACGAAAGACTTCTGAAAAAATGGATGAATCGATACGGAACAGAGGTTTTGCTCGAGATTCTGGAAGTGAAGCGGGCGGATAATTTCGCCACCGGGAATATGAGCGAAGAGCTGGCAGTGAAATTTGATGAAATCGAGAAAATGATAGGAGAAATTGCGGCCTCGGGTGACTGCTTCAGCCTGAAGGATCTGGTCGTGGACGGTAACGACCTTAAAGCCATTGGAATTAAAGAAGGGAAGCAGATCGGAGAAATTCTGAATCACCTGCTTGATAAGGTAATTGATGGAGAGGTGGCAAATGTCAAGGAAGAACTCATCGCCGAAGCACAAAACAAATGCCGTTCGTATGATTGAATCGGCGGGAATCAGATATGAACTGAGAGAGTACGAGGCACCGGACGGGTTCCTTGACGGGATTTCCGTTGCGGAAGCTCTTGGGCAAAACCCGGCACAGACTTTCAAAACTCTTGTGGCTGCGGGCGGCAGCCGGGAGACATATGTATGCGTGATTCCCGTAGCTGAGGAACTGGATCTGAAGAAGGCGGCAAAGCATTTCGGCGAGAAGAAAATGGAGATGCTTCCTTCAAAACAGATTACCGAAACCACAGGTTACATTAAGGGCGGATGTTCGCCGGTAGGGATGAAAAAGCAATTTAAAACAGCAATCCACAGGACTGCCGCTGATTTTGATAATATTATGGTAAGTGCAGGTAAGGTGGGGCTGCAGGTAGAACTGGAGCCCGGTGATCTGGCACGAATTACCGGAGCTGAATTTGCGGACCTTACAGTATAATGCAATAAATCAGATTCCGATTTTAAGAAGCTCGATGAACTGGCGTGCGGTTCTGGGGCTTCTTCCGTTTTTGCGTATGGCAAAGGCTTCGGCCCGCTTAAAGAGGTTTTCTTCTGTGATGTTAACGATGCCGTACTCGTCAGCCAGAGATCTGACAATCTGCAGATAGTCGTCCTTGTTGGGTTTCTGGAATGTAATGGTCAGACCGAAACGGGCGGCAAGACTCATGGTTTCCTGCAGGGTGTCGTTTAAGTGCAGGTCATCATCCAGGCCTATACCTCCCTGACGGTCGCGGGCTGATTCGCGCACCAGATGTCGGCGGTTGCTGGTGGCGTAGATTACTGTGTTGCCGGTGATGCCGGAAATGCTGCCTTCCAGAACGGCCTTAAGTGCCGAGAAGTTGTCGTCATTGCCGGCAAAGCTCAGGTCATCAATGAAGAGAATGAACTTGAGAGGATTGTCGGCCAGAATGTCCATAATATCGGGGAGCATGAAAAGCTGCTCCTTTTTGATTTCGATTATTCTGAGACCCTGATGAGCATAGGCTGCAGCAACAGCTTTTATGGTGGAACTTTTCCCTGTGCCCATATCGCCGTAAAGCAGTACGTTGCCGGCTCCTTCCCCTGCGAGAAGTGCTTCGGTGTTCCTGATTATCAGCTGACGCTCCCGCTCGTATCGGAATAAGGTGTCAAGGGGCTGAAAGTCAGGGTGGGCAACGGGAACTACGTTGCCGTCGACAATGCGGAAGAAAGAGAACATGGCAAAAATACCGTAGCCTGTCTTTGTGATATTGGCCAGTTTCTCAGCAAAATCTTCTTTAAGATTCAGCTCCGTGGTTTTCCAGACGGGCAGGTAGAATTCTCTGTGATGCTTTCGCATTTCTGCCTGTATTTCCGCAGAGGAAACAGAAGCTATCTCTTCCAGAACATCCAGCTCCATCCGGACGGCAGTTTCAATTTCAGCACTCATTTCACGGCCTGCGGCCACCTCTTTCACATAAAAGTTGTCATCATTAAGTGTGATTCTCCGGATGTACTCCGATAGAGAATCGGTAGCAGGATAGAGTGCGGCAACCATGTTGCTGTAGTCCGCAACAGAAAAAGTCTGCAGGAATTTACGCAACCCTGAAAGTACCGGATCGGATTTCAGGGCGCTGAAAACCGTAAGAGAATCTATTTTTAATATAAGTTCATTGTAATTCATGACGGAGTTCCCTTCAAAAAGCATCTTTAATGTGGGATTCCACTATTTCAAGGGCTTTATCAAATCCTTCCACACATTCCCAGTCACCGGAAAGGTAGTATTTAATCAGCCCGTAAATTCTTGTTCTGTAATATTCCAAAGCGGCATCAAAATCCATTCCCTGCTCTTTAAGCTGCAGAATATCCGAAGGGGCATAATCAATGGTGATGGTTCCGCGTTTCTGCCCTTCGGGCTTCTCCGTTACATCTATGATTTCGAAATCCGCTCTGCCACCGAATTCCAGGGCGGCTCTGAGCACTATTTTCCGCATTTGATTAATTCCTCCATGCCTGACAATTATACACCAAATCGGGTCTTTGGTGTGGTATTATATAGAAATGAGGAAAGGATTTCAATCAATGAGACTAAATAAGTATATTGCATCGTCAGGTCTCTGCAGCAGACGCAAAGCCGACAAATTGATAGCCAACGGAAACGTAAAAATAAACGGAGCCGTTATGAAAGAGATGGGTTACGTTGTCCTGCCCGGAGACCGGGTAATGGTCAACGAAAAACTCATTGAAGGCGGGGACCGTCAGGTGTATGTTGCGGTCAACAAGCCGCCGGGTTATATTACCACCATGGCTGACGACAAGGGGCGTATTACTGTAGCGGAGCTGGTAGCCGACATTCCGGAGCGTCTGGTTCCTGTGGGCAGGCTGGACTGCAGCACCAGCGGGCTGCTGATTATGACCAACGACGGAGATTTGACCTACAGATTGACTCATCCTAAGCATCAGGTATATAAAACCTATGTAGCAGCCGTGGCCGGTATAATCTCCGATGCACGCCTGGCCAGGCTCAGAGAAGGTGTGGATATCGAGGGATTTATTACCTCTCCGGCACGGGTGAAGGTAATCAAGCAAAAGCCTCGCTCCACTGTTGTGGAAATTTCCATTCGTGAAGGCAAAAACCATCAGGTCAGAAAGATGTTCGCTGCAGTGGGCAACAGGGTACAGACTCTGGAACGCGTGGCTATTGGAGAGATTCGATTGGGACGCCTCAGGAGCGGGCATCACCGGAAACTGACGAAGGAAGAAGTTGAATATCTGAAAAGTTTATAGAAAAAAGTTGCCTTTCAGCAACTTTTTTGTTTGGTATTATTTTCTCATCATTTCCTTCGGAGTAACACATGTTCCGGAGCCCCTGGCAACCACTATCGGCTCGTCGAGGAAATCAGCAGCAGAATTATTGATGTCCTTTCTGGATGCTATAACCTTTCTTGCTTCAAAAACCATGTGTCTGGAAGTCTTTCCGACCTTATCGATTTCGCCGTAAACTTCGATAAAATCTCCCGCATAGATCGGTGCCAGCAATTCCACACTGTCATACGCTACAAACAGGCCTTCGTCTCCGTCTATCTTGATCAGCAGTTCGGTAGCAACGTCACCAAACAAGTGAACCATATGTGCTCCGTCTACCAGTTCTCCGCCATAATGTGCATCTTTGGCAGACATTCTCAGTCTCAGTGTTGAAGTGTATTTTTCCATGTTGATCTCCTTTTCATTTCTATAAAAAATTATATTGTACAGCGATACCATTTTAATATATTGCAAAATGGATGCCAATAGTTTATTATTGAAATCAGCTAAAGATGAACCGATTTCGGTTCGAAGGAGGAATTGATATGAACAGTTATGGACTCGATAGAGTAATTTCACCACAGAAGGTTTTTCCGGCATCTGCCTGGGAACTGGACAACAGCAGTCAGCTGAAACCCGGAGAAATGAGAATCGGCCTCAGGAGGATTCATGTGGAAGGCACCAGCTTCAGACAGATATGCCAGGAGGCCTTAAATGATGAAGAAGCAATCAAAGAAAAAATAAAGGATATTGTAATAAAAAGGGGCAAGCTTCATAACCCGGTGACGGATACGGGAGGGCTCTTTTATGGTGTTATTGAGGAAATAGATCGGCAGGCGATCAACGAGAAGGGGCTGAAGGTTGGGGATGAGGTAATCGGAAATACCTCGCTGGCAGGTACGCCTCTGTATATTGACAATATTACGGCGATTGACAAAAGTTATCCTCAGGTTGAAGCGGAAGGATATGCCATTGCGGTTCCCGGTGTGCCCATAATAAAGCGGCCTGAAGACCTGCCGATGGATTTGCTCCTGATAACCTTCAATGAATCCGGAACCATATACAGTGTAAGTAAAAATGCTGTGGGGAAGAGCAGATTTGCCGTTGTGGGGAACAACATGCTTATGAATCTGCTCTACGGATACACCATCAGAAAGACGGCGGGACCCGATGCTGAGATTTACTGCATATTTGACAGGAATACGGAGATAATGATGAAGGGACCGGGAGTTGACGAAATCATGAACAAGGTCTTTACGCATATTTCCTACCACAATTTGATGCGACCGGTGGACTCTCTGAAAGGTTTCAGGAACTATCCGCAGATGGATATGACTGTTAATTGTGCTGATATCCCGGGAGCGGAGACTGTCAGTGTAATGGCGACCAAATCGGGTGGGACGGTTATATTTGCCAACTTTATAAGCAATTACAATATTGCGCTTTATGTCACGGAGTCGGTTTCACGTGACCTGGAGATACTGTGTGCTGCCGGCTATCTGGAGGAATATGACGAGTTTGACTTTGAGCTTGTCAGGGAGCTGGCGCCTTATATCCGGGGGAACATGGTCCCCAGGGACAAGCTCAGGCGCAAGGGGCAGAAATCCGAGACAATGAAAAGCATTTTTGATCAGCACAATCACTACGACTTGACGCTGGCGGAGGATTTCATAACTGTAAGTCCTAAAATGCATGCTGTTCTGGATGAAATCATGAGTGTTTCCAAATATGACTGTAATGTGCTCGTAACCGGCGCGACAGGAGTAGGCAAGGAAAAGGTGGCCAATATAATACAGAAAAACAGTGTTCGAAAGATGCAGCCTTTTGTCAAAATAAATTGTGCATCCATATCTCCCAATCTGATGGAATCGGAGTTTTTCGGATACGAAAGCGGAGCCTTTACCGGTGCGGATTCCAAGGGGAAAAAGGGGTATTTTGAGGTAGCTGATAATGGTATCATTTTTCTGGACGAGGTGGGAGAGCTGCCGCTGGATATTCAGGCGAAACTTTTGAGAGTTATACAGGATGGAGAATTTATGCGGGTAGGTGGTACGAAACCTGTTAAAACCGATGTCCGCATTATTTCCGCCACAAACAGGAATCTGGAAGAACAGGTGGAAAGGAAGGAGTTCAGGAGAGACCTGTATTACAGATTGAATGTGTTTCCGATCAACGTTCCCCCATTGAGTGACAGACCGGAAGATATTTCGCCGCTGGTGGAGAGTTTTATAAAGAAGTATAACGATAAATTCGGTGTAACCAAGTATATTGATGACGAGGCGAAAGAGTACCTGGAGACTCGCGATTGGCCGGGAAATATCAGGGAACTGGAGAATGTTACGCAGCGTTTGATGATTGTCAGTGCCGGAGATGCCATAACGGTGCTGGATGTTATGAAGGAGCTTGATGGGGACATGCCCGGAATTGCCGGATTTGACACCCCGCAGGATGAAATTGACAGGAGTAAACTTGACATGACGAAGCTGGTTGAGAGTTTTGAGAAGAACATCATCAGGTATGCCTGCGAGAAACATGGCTCCACACGCAAGGCGGCAAAAGCTCTGGGTATTTCTCAAACACAGATTGTCAGAAAAAAGAACAAATATGGCCTCTGAACCGAAAGCGATTCAGAGGTTTTGCATAATGAACCGAATACGGCTCGACAGACTGTACTATCAGTCCTTAATTTTCCTACTGGTCCTTGCAAATCCTGGCTTATGAAAGGCGCACATGTTTTGGCACGCTAATTGCTCTACATATAGGTACGTTAAAATAAATTATTCAGGAGGAAATAAATATGAAAAAAGGATGCCCTTACGGAACACACAGAGTACTGGAGCCGGAAGGCGTACTGCCACAGCCGGCAGATAAGATTGACAACACTATGGAAATCTACGATAACGAAGTTCTTATCGATGTACAGACTCTGAACATAGACTCGGCTTCATTCACGGAAATCGTAAAGAGAACATGTGACGGCAAGAAACCTGTTGAAATTGAAGACTCCCCGGAAGACCAGGAGAAGGTTAAGAAGACTATGATGAACATCGTTAAAAATGCGGGAAAGCACAAGAACCCCTGGACAGGTTCGGGCGGAATGCTGATCGGTACCGTTAAGGAAATCGGACCGGCTTTTGAAGGCGATCTGAAGGTTGGCGATAAGATAGCAACTCTTGTATCCCTGTCACTTACTCCTCTGGTAATTGAAGAGATTCATGAAATGAGACCGGGCATCGATCAGGTTGACATTACGGGACAGGCCATCCTGTTCCAGAGCGGAATATATGCGGTGCTGCCGGATGATATGCCTGAAGGACTGGCACTTTCTGCGCTGGACGTAGCAGGAGCTCCGGCACAGGCTGCCAAGCTGTCAAAGCCGGGAGACATTATCCTCGTTATCGGCGGCGGCGGCAAGTCAGGACTGCTTTGCCTGTATGAAGCAAAGAAGAGAGCCGGCGTAACAGGTAAAGTTATCTGTGCGGCAGGCTCACAGAAATCTGAAGACAGAGCGAGAAGTCTGGATCTGGCAGACGAATACTTCCACATGAATGCAACCGATGCGGTTGGCATGTATAATAAAATTATGGAGCTTACCGACGGCAAGCTTTGTGACGTAGTTATCAACTGCGTAAGCATTCCAAATACGGAAATGGGTTCAATCCTCACCTGCAGGGACGGCGGTATAGTGTATTTCTTCTCAATGGCTACAGATTTCACTAAAGCTGCCCTGGGTGCGGAAGGTGTCGGTAAGGACGTAAATATGATGGTAGGAAACGGCTACACTAAGGGTCATGCTGCTATCACTCTGCAGGTTCTCAGAGAGCATGAAGGAATAAAGAAGTTATTTGAGGAAATGTATGCATAAATAATCTGCGTTTACGCAGCGGGAGGAATGAAAAGGAGGACAAATATGGCAATAAGAGATTGGAAAGAGATCCCTCTGTTCAAGGATGTTACCGAAGAACAGTGGAATGACTGGCATTGGCAGGTAGCCAACAGGCTGGACTCAGTGGAAAAGATTAAGCAGGTTCTCAATCTGACTGAACAGGAAGAAGAAGACATTACAAAGGTTATGGACGGCTTCAGAGTGGGAATTACACCTTACTATGCTTCACTGATGGATCCCGCTGATCCAAGCTGCCCCGTAAGAATGCAGGCTGTTCCTACAATCGCGGAAACATTCAGAACAGAGGCAGACATGCTGGATCCTCTTCATGAAGATGAAGACTCTCCGGCTCCGGGACTGACTCACAGATATCCTGACAGAGTCCTGTTCCTTATCACTGACCAGTGCTCAATGTACTGCAGACACTGTACAAGGAGAAGACTGGCGGGGGAAACGGACGGTGCCAGAAGCATGGAAGATATAAATGCATGTATAGATTACATCAGGAACACTCCTGTGGTAAGAGACGTCCTGCTTTCGGGCGGAGACTGTCTGTGCGTTGAGGATGACGTTCTTGAATACATAATCAGCGAACTTGAGAAGATTGACCACGTTGAAATCGTGAGGCTCGGCTCAAGGGTTCCTGTGGTAATGCCGCAGAGAATAACCGATGAGCTGGTAGACATGCTGAAAAAGTATCATCCGATCTGGCTGAACACCCACTTCAATCACCCTAAGGAAATGACACCGGAGGCAATGGCTGCATGTGCCAAGCTGGCTGATGCAGGTATCCCTCTGGGAAATCAGTCGGTACTTTGCAGGGGAATAAACGATGATGTTCATGTGATGAGGAATCTGGTTCATGTTCTTGTTAAGAACAGGGTAAGACCTTACTACATCTATCAGTGCGACCTGTCGCTGGGCATCGGTCACTTCAGAACTCCTGTATCGAAGGGTATTGAAATCATCGAAGGCTTGAGAGGTCATACTTCCGGATATGCGGTTCCTACCTTTGTAGTTGACGCTCCGGGAGGAGGCGGAAAAACTCCGGTAATGCCGCAGTATGTAATTTCACAGACTCCGGATAAGGTTATACTGAGAAACTACGAAGGCGTTATCACCACATATACGGAGCCTGCTGAATATGAACCGTTACAGTGCAGTTATGAAGGCTGCAAGGATGTAGAAGGGTATCACTATGAAGGCGTTGCAGGTCTGGCTCAGGGCGAAAGAATGTCTATGGAGCCGGCAGGTCTGCTGAGACACGAAAGAAATAAGAAATAAGTATGTATCTGTTGGAAGAACTGTCTAAGAAGTACAAGCGCATATCAATCGTGGGAATGGCTAAGAACGCAGGCAAGACCACCGCTCTCAACTATCTCATAGAAGAGGCTATGGATGAAGGGCTGGTGCTTGGCGTTACTTCAACAGGCAGAGACGGCGAGGGAACTGACCTTGTTACAGGTACTGAAAAACCACGTGTTTTTCTGGATACGGGCACTATCGTATCGGTGCCTACACAGCTATATGACCTTGCGGATGCGGGACTGGAAATAGTAAAGATGACCGAATACGGATCATCTCTTGGGCAGATTATGCTCTGCAGAGTTGCAGAGAGCGGATATGTTCAGATTGCAGGTCCCGTAATAAACGCACAGCATATAAAAATGTGTGAAGAAATGCTCGGCATGGGTGCGGATATGGTGCTGATTGACGGAGCGGTAGACCGGAAATCTATTGCTGCACCGGGCACCTCGGATGCGATAATCCTGTCCACCGGAGCGGTATTATCGAGAAAGATGACAAAGGTTGTGGAGGAGACGGCTCACACCGTTGCCCTCTACCGTCTGCCATGTCTCGAAGATGGACGGGAGAGAGAAATAGTTGAAGAGCATGAAAAACGTGATCAGATTGTCTTCATAAGAAACGGCGAGGCCGTTATTATGGACATAACAACCGGACTGGGCGCGGGGAAATTTCTTGATGCGGAGATTGATGACGAGGTGAGTCACATATTCATTCCGGGTGCTTTTACTCAGAGTGCCGCAGCGGACATCAATCCTAAGAAGCTCAAAAAAGTAACCTTCGTTCTCAAGGATCCTACAAAGATATTTATCGGTGCGACCCTTTGGGGGCAGCTGAAAAAAAAGGGACTTAAAGTCAAGGTTCTGGAGAATATTCAGGTTGCTGCAATAACCGTCAACCCTGTATCCCCGAACGGATATTTATTCGATCACGCAGAATTGAGAAACGCAATGCAGGAAGCAATTCCCGGCATACCGGTTTTTGATGTAATGATGGCGTAAGCACAGGAGATTTCCAATGGCAGTTGTAGTGAAGCTACTGGCAAACAAAAAAACGAGACAGGAAACAGGCCTGAACTATGTCATATCATCCATGAACTTGCTTACTCCTTTCGGAGCCGCAATGATAAAAGGGCAGAAGCCTTTCCTGCCGGGACAGGAGGAGGCTTTGCGTGAGGAGCTTCTGCGAGTAGGCAATGTTATGGAAATTGCACAAAAAAACAAAACTGAAATAAGCGTTCTCTCAGAGACACTTATGATGGCCAAGGACAACTCTCTGTCAATTGGGAGAAGCGGAACGACCGCATTGTCCGTGGTCGAGATCTTTGAGATTAAGAGTTTACTCCTTTTGATGGATAAAGTCAGAGTTATAGGCGTGAAGCTGGGGTTCCCGGCGGAATTTCTACCGGAAGACATAACCGGACTCCTTGACACGTTGGACCCCGGCAAGGAACGCCTCAACACCTTTTACATTTACGATTCTTTTTCAGACAGACTGGCGGAACTGAGAAGAGAAAAAAAGAATCTTGAGCACGAGATAAGAAAAGTGCAGAAGGTCAGAAAAAATGAAATCAAAGATCGATATGGTCTGACGCTGACTCCGAAATTTGACATAAAAGTGTCAAAGAGCGACAGCCATAGTATAGAAATGATTAAAGAGATTCCCGATCTTGTGAGATCGGATACAGACTATATGTCTGTCACCTTTGTTCTCGCACCGGATGAGGATGTGGCGGTGCTCATAAAGAAAATGGATGAGCTTAAGGTCCTCATCGAGGACGAAGAATTGAAGGTGAGAGAGGATTTGTCGCGGGAAATTCATAAGTACGGAGAGGTGCTTCTGGCAAATTGCGACCGCATCGGCAAACTGGATGTAACTCTGGCAAAGGCTTTGCTGGCGCAGAAGAGAAACTGCGTAATGCCTGAAATTACAGAGGAGCATGTGGTTGAATTTACCGATGGTCGTCACCTGGAGGTTGAAGAGATTGTCAGAAGGAAGGGCGGGGAATATTGTCCTGTAAGCATTTCTCTTGAAGATGGTGTTACCTGCGTAACGGGGGCGAATATGGGCGGTAAGACCGTGACACTGAAGCTCGTTGGTATGGTTGCTATCCTGGCACAATACGGATACTTTGTTCCGTGTGAACGGGCCCGCGTCGGTCTGAGCAACTTTATACAGATCCTCATTGGTGACAGCCAATCCATCGAAAGAGGCTTATCCAGCTTTGGAAGTGAAATGGAAGAACTTAAAGATATAATGGATAACAGCAAGGAGCGCTCGCTTCTGCTCATTGACGAAATCGCCAGCGGAACAAATCCCGTGGAGGGCCTGGCACTGACCAGGAGTATAGCGGATTACCTGAAGCCACAGCCCTATATATCACTCATAACGACTCACTTCGATACTGTTACGGAGGATAGGGATGTGGTGAATCTGCAGGTTACCGGCCTGGCGAATGCCGATTTCGATAGACTGAACAGGGAAATCAGATATGCTAACAGGCGGGAAAGAATTGCAGTGATACAAAGATATATGGATTACCGGCTTACCCGTGTAGACAGCAACTGTGAAATTCCGAAAGATGCCCTGAATATAGCAAAGATGCTGGGTATTTCAAAGGAAATAATAGAAAATGCCAGGAAGTATATAAAGTAAAGAAGAAGGAGAAGACAGGATGAAAAGCAAGTTAAATCTTGACCCTAAAAAGGTTGCTCATGCCCGCGGCAGTGCTCGTAAGATTGCAGAGGGCGTGCAGGAATTCATCGACAGACATACTACAGTCAGCACAGAAAGAACAATTCTGAGGCTGCTTGGTATCGATGGTGTTGACGAAGTTGACACTCCGCTGCCAAATGTAGTTGTGGATCAGATTCTGGATGCAGGAGGGCTGTCGAGAGGTGTTGCTTACTGGATAGGTAATGCAATGATTCAGACCGGGAAAGAACCTCAGGCCATCGCTGAGGAAATGGCAGCAGGAAATCTGGAAATAACCAGGCTGCCGCTGACCTCCGGGAAAGAAGCGGAAGCTAAGATTATGCCTAAGGTACATGAATCACTGAAGGTAATAAGAGCCCAGACTGAAAAGAGAAATAAATACCTGGAAACTATAGGAGAAGGAAGAAGACCGTATCTCTATGTAATTGTTGCCACGGGCAACATTTATGAAGACGTTGTGCAGGCGCAGGCTGCGGCCAGACAGGGTGCCGACATTATTGCTGTTATCAGAACAACGGCTCAGTCACTGCTTGACTATGTTCCTTACGGTCCTACAACGGAAGGCTTCGGAGGAACATATGCAACGCAGGAAAACTTCAGAATCATGAGAGAGGCGCTGGATGAAGTCGGGGAAGAAGTTGGCAGATATATCAGGCTTTGCAACTACTCATCCGGAATGTGCATGCCTGAAATTGCTGCAATGGGTGCTATTGAAAGGCTGGATGTTATGCTCAACGATGCTCTTTACGGAATACTGTTCAGAGACATCAACATGCAGAGAACTCTGGTTGACCAGTACTTCTCAAGAGTAATCATCGGATATTGTGACATAATATTCAACTCGGGAGAAGACAACTACCTGACTACTGACGATGCTTATGAATCGGCTCACACTGTGCTGGCTTCACAACTGATCAATGAACAGTTTGCGGTTCTGGCAAATGTTAAGGAAGAACAGATGGGTCTGGGTCACGCATTTGAAATGGATCCGGACATAGAGAACGGATTTCTTTATGAACTGTCTCAGGCGGTAATGGCCAGAGAAATCTTCCCTAAGGCATCACTGAAATATATGCCTCCCACAAAGTACATGACAGGAAATATATTTAAGGGCAATGTACAGGACGCACTGTTCAATATGATTGCGGTGTGGTCGGGACAGTCACTGCAGCTGCTGGGAATGCTTACGGAAGCGATTCACACTCCTCATATGCACGACAGATATCTCGCAATTGAAAATGCCCAGTACATCTTTAATAATATGAGAGACATCGGGTCAGAAGTGATTTTCAAGGAAGATGGTATTATTCAGAAGAGAGCACAGTTCGTTCTGGACGAAGCAATCAAGCTTTTGGAAACCATCGTTGAGGAAGGACTCTTCTCAACCATCGAACAGGGGAAGTTCGGTGGAGTTAAGAGAGCCAGAGACGGAGGCAAGGGTCTGAAGGGCGTTTGCGTCAAGGATGAAGATTACTTCAATCCATTCATCCCGCTCATGTTAGGAGGTGCAGAATAATGGCAGATAAAACAGCAGTAGCTCAGATTGATCTGACAAAAGTAAAGCCTTACGGTGACACTCTGAATGATGGAATGACTGAAGTTGCATTTACACTTCCTGTACCTTACGGTGATGAATCAAATGAAGCGGCCAAGATTCTTGCAAAGAAGATGGGGCTCGATGAACCAAATGTTGTATATGCAAAGGAAATGACGAAAGAGTATACTTTCTTCGTTGTTTACGGCAAGTTACAGCACACGGTTGACTATACAAGCATCAAGGTGGCCAAGGTCGAAGTGGATGTGATGGACAGACTTAAATGTGCGGATTACATCAAGGAAAACATCAGGAGACCGGTTGTGATTGTCGGCGCATCGACAGGCACGGATGCTCACACTGTGGGTATAGACGCTATCATGAACATGAAAGGCTTTCACGGTCACTTCGGTCTCGAAAGATTTGAGGGGGTTGAAGCTTACAATATGGGATCGCAGATCCCCAATGAAGAACTTATTGCAAAAGCCAGGGAACTGAATGCCGACGCAATTCTGGTTTCGCAGACTGTAACACAGAAGGATATCCATATCGAAAATCTGACCAATATGGTTGAACTTCTGGAAGCGGAAGGGATGAGAGACAAGGTGATCCTCGTATGCGGAGGACCGAGAATCTCACATGAGCTGGCACAGGAGCTGGGATACGATGCAGGCTTCGGTCAGCATAAGTATGCCGAAGATGTTGCTTCATTTGTACTTACTGAAATCGTTAACAGAAACATGATATAGTATAGATATTCAAAGAAAGGTAAGGATTATGATAAACAAAATAGTGACAGCAGAAGAAGCGGTTGCAGGCGTTCAGGACGGTATGACCATAATGGTTGCGGGCTTTCTGGGAACAGGTTCGCCTGAAATACTCATGGACGCACTGGTTGCCAAGGGTGTAAAGCACTTGACTGTTATTGCCAATGACGGAGGTCTGGCAGCGGGACAGCCGCCTGGCGAATTTGCAGGCAAAACTCCGAGAGGAGTAGGTAAACTTCTGGAACACCGTATGATTGACCACATTATCACATCGCATGTAGGAGTTAACCCGAGACTGAACGAGCAGTTTGCAGACGGCAGCCTGACATATACACTGGTGCCGCAGGGAACGCTGGCAGAAAAGATCAGGGCCGCAGCATACGGTCTTGGCGGAGTTTTGACTCCGGTGGGTCTGGGAACACCTGTTGAAACGGATCCGGACGAACTGGGAAGAAAAAAGGAAGTTATGGTAATCGACGGTAAAAAGTGGCTCTTTGAGAGACCTCTGTTTGCAGATTATGCATTCATAAGACCGACAATTGCCGATAAGTTCGGAAACTACATGTGCGCAAAGGCAACAAGAAACTTCAATATTGTAATGGCCGGAGCAGCTAAACAAACGATTATTGCTCCCTGGAAACTGGTAGAAATCGGCTCGGTTGACCCTGATATATGGCAGGTTGCCGGCCCACTGGTTGATAAAATTGTGGAAGGAGAAAAGATATGGCAGATTTAAGAGAAAGAATTGCGGCAAGATGTGCCAAAGAATTTAAAAATGGAGATTTCATTAATCTTGGTATCGGGCTTCCTACGATGGTAGCGGACTATCTGCCTGAGGATATCGCAGTAACCTGCCATTCCGAAAACGGTTTCGCGGGAATCGATGCGCTGGCAGAAACAATCAATGAGGTTGATGTCGACATCATCAATTCAGGTGGTGCTTATGTAACAGCCCTTCCAAGAGCGAAGTTCTTCGATACGGCGGAATCCTTCGGTCTGGTAAGAGGCGGACATGTAAGGGCGACGGTACTGGGTGCAATGGAAGTAGCTGAAAACGGTGACTTGGCCAATTGGATCGTTCCGGGTAAAAAAGTTGCCGGAATGGGCGGCGCCATGGACCTGTGTGCAGGCTGCCCTGACGTAATAATCACTATGCTTCACACTCAGAAGGGTGCACATAAGATCAAGCCGGCGTGTACACTTCCGCTTACGGCAGAAAAGTGTGTAACAAAGATTATCACTGAGATGGCGGTTATGGATGTCACTCCTGAAGGAATCAAGGTTATGGAACTTCATCCTGATTTCACTAAGGAAGAAGTACAGGAAGCAACCGGCGTTGAGCTCATCTGGACCGATGACCTTAAGCCGTATCAGGGAGGATAGAGAGACCTATCCTGACGAACGGCGAGCGAAGCGATGACGGAGTCATGGAAGGTCCTCCGTCAGGACCGCAGCGCTTTAACGCGTGGCGGTCTACGACGTTTGTAAACCAAACATATGGAGGAGAGCTTCGGCTCTCCTTTTGCGTTGCAATTTGTGGTATAATGCGCTTACATACTGAATATAAATAAGCATATGAGGAGAAAAATCATCAATGGGAGAAATTAAAGAACGGGATTATATGTTCGATACTTTCAGGGGACTGCTTATGCTTAGCATACCCGTTTCCCACTTCACGAAGATGTCAGGAAATCTTTACGGGCAGCTTTATGGGGGAGGATTCCCCCAATGGGGTGTGGAAGGGTTCATTTATATAACCATCAATGTTTTTGTAATGCAGGGATTCATGTTCCTGTCGGGATTTTTTTCAAAGAGACCTGAGAGAGCCAGGGAGACGGCTTTTAAAACTTTCATGTGGCCGTACCTGGTGTTTACACTGATATACTTTTTTATCAGAATGTTTTTCTTCGGAAGCGCGCATCTCAAATTTCTTGAACCGCCATTTGCACTGTGGTTTCTGTTTGTGCTGTTTTTCTACAGGTTTTTACTTAAAGACATGATCAGGTTGCCGCATTTGATGATTCTGGCTCTGGTCATGTATCTGATTGTGGGACAGATACCATCATTTGAGAATTTCATGTCCCTGGGCAGGGCTTTTTCATATCTTCCCTTTTTTCTGCTGGGTTTTTACTGTTCCAGGGAGAGACTGACGAAATTGAGAACTATTAAGCAAAAATCGTGGCTTCTTGTACTTCTGGGTGCCGCGCTGGTTTCCGCTTCGCTTGTCCTCTGCAAGTGGGGACCCCGTGTGGGATGGTTCCTGCTCAAGGGACCGGTTAACAATTATCCCGGCATGATGTGGTATGAGGATATGTTGGGAAGAGTGCTTGTATTCGCTCTGGCATGCGGGTGGATATTGCTGCTGCTTAATATACTCCCATCAAAGAAAGGCTTCCTGGCATTTGTGGGGGTCAATACAATGCCTGTGTATATTTTTCATCTGACCTTGAGATATGTGATAGATTTCTACGGGCTTTATGTCGGTTTTATTTCATGTCTGGTGGTAGCTTGGTTTGCGGTTATTTCGCTGATACACCGTAAATATGACGGCAACAGAAAAGCTACTGCAATATATGGAATAGTAATAGTGGTATCTATAGCAATATTTTATGTAATGTACGCATCGGGAAGTCTGGAGTCTCTCTACGGGCTCTGTCCGGAGAACAAAATCCCATACTACTTCCTGATTTATGGAGGTGCACTTATTGCAGGGTGCTCTTTCGTTTCACCGTTCTGGACGAAACTGTACAGTCTTATTATAGATGGACCGACCAGATTACCGGTTATTGTAAGATGGCTCCAGGGACCGGGGGGAGCAGATAAGGGGGGCAAGTAATGGCAGTATGGAAAGTAGTCCTGACCGGCGGGCCGTGCGCCGGCAAATCCACGGCAATTGAAAGAATACAGGCAACATTTGAGGAGCAGGGATACGATGTTCTTATTGTTTCCGAGGTGGCTACGGATCTGATTTCCGGAGGAGTATCTCCATGGGCCTGCAGAACCAATCTGGACTATCAGAAATGCCAGATGAAAATGCAGATTGAAAAGGAACATGTTTTTGACCGTGCGGCACGATACATGAAGAAGGAAAACGTGCTGATAGTGTGCGACCGGGGAACTCTGGATAACAAGGCATATATGACCGAAGAGGAATTTAAGCATATAATGGATTTCGTAAATGAGGATCCGGAGGCTTTGATTGAGGAGTATGACGGAGTAATACACATGGTTACGGCTGCCTGTGGTGCGGTGAAACATTATTCCCATGCAAATAACACGGCAAGGACCGAAACCATTGAAGAGGCCACGAATCTTGATGATAAAATCAGGGACGCCTGGGCCGGTCATCCCCGGCATGTAGTAATTGATAATTCTTCCGGTTTCGAGGAGAAACTGGAGAAGGTTGTAGATGAAATAAGAGAAATACTGAAGGAGGTAGATTAAAATGATCTATGTACATTTAGCTGACGGCTTCGAGGAAGTCGAAGCATTGACAATTGTGGACATTCTGAGGAGAGCCAACTGTGATGTTCAATTTGTTTCAATCACAGATGACAAGTTGATTCGCGGAGCTCATGATATTTATGTGCAGAGCGACATCACATACAGTGAAGCGGATTACGATCAATGCGAGATGATAGTTCTTCCGGGAGGTCTTCCGGGTTCTACCAATCTGGAGGCACATTCGGGACTCAGAGAGCATATAAAAGATTTTGCAAAATCCGGCAAAAGGCTGGCAGCAATTTGTGCCGCACCTATGGTGCTGGGAACCTGCGGAGTACTGGAAGGAAAAAGAGCCACGATCTATCCGGGTATGGAGGAATATCTTAAGGGAGGAACAGCAACAGGAGAAGATGTAACTGTTGATGGCAACATAATTACAGGCAAAGGTCCTGCACTTGCTATGGATTTCGCACTTGCACTGGCAAAAGAGTTAGCAGGAGAGGCGGTTGCCGATGAGGTGGCAGAGGGCTTGCTGAAAAAATGATGAAAAAATAATAAAAGAGGGTTAAAACATGTTGACTAATGTGGACCAAAACAGTATACTTGAGATACAGATAATACTGTTAAGGAGGAAACAATTATGAAATGGTCATGTACAGTATGCGGTTATACTCATGAAGGCGATGCACCGCCGGCCAAGTGCCCACAGTGCGGTGTTCCTGCGGAAAAGTTTAAACCGATAGAAGAGGGAGAGAGAGAATGGGCTGCGGAGCACGTTGTTGGCGTAGCTGCAGGAGTTGATCCGGAAATCCTTCAGGGTCTCAGAGATAACTTCACCGCCGAATGTACGGAAGTAGGGATGTATCTGGCAATGTCAAGAGTTGCTCACAGAGAGGGATATCCTGAAATCGGTCTGTACTGGGAAAAGGCTGCGTGGGAAGAGGCTGAACATGCTGCCAAGTTTGCAGAGCTGCTGGGTGAAGTAATTACAGATTCAACTAAGAAAAACCTGGAGATGAGAGTTGACGCAGAACACGGTGCGACACAGGGCAAGTTTGATCTGGCAAAGAGGGCCAAGGAGCTGAATCTGGACGCAATCCACGATACAGTTCACGAAATGGCAAGAGATGAAGCCAGACACGGCAAGGCATTCGATGGTCTTTTGAAGAGATATTTTGGCTGATTGGAAGAGATAATTTAAAATATAAAAGGGGTATTCATATAATGAAAATAGGGGAACGCGGAATGCGTTCCTTTATTTTCCGAATAAATCGTCTTATTTAACCGGGAGGTTATGTCCCGCAGCCTATACGGGCTTTTAACAGCAGGTTAATATGTGCTAAAATGCAAAGAAATGAATATTATTGGGGTGAGAGAACTTTGAAAGGACTGGTGGCAAAAAAATGAAAAGTATTTCTTTGGTTGGAATCGCAGGCTCGGGCACAATGGGTGCATCCATGGCTGAAACTTTTGCGAAATTCGGCTACTCGGTTATCATCTATGATATCAGTACCGATGCTCTCGAAAAAGCACGCAGCCTCATAGAGATAAATCAGCTTACAGAGGTTTCTGAAAAAATTATTACAGATGAAGAGTCTGATGTTCTTTTGCGACGCATTGAATACACATCAGATCTTCAGGATTTAAGCGGTGTTGATTTTCTTGTTGAAGCAATAGTTGAAAATCTGACTGTCAAGCAGCAATTCTGGGCACAGGCCTCTGACATCGTTCCTGAAGATGCCGTTTTAGCAACCAATACATCAGGGCTCAGCATAACAGCCATTGCTGAATACATATGTTTTCCTGAGCGATTCCTCGGCATGCACTGGATTAATCCGCCCCATCTTATCCCTTTGATAGAATTGATTTCCGGCGAAAAAACAGATGGTTCATACGTACAGTTAATTTACGATTTGTGCGTTAAAATAAATAAAAAGCCCGTTATAGTCAAGGACGCTCCCGGGTTTGTTCTCAACAGAATTCAACTTGCCATTCTCCGCGAGTGCATGCATATTGTTGAGACAGGTATTGCCGCTGCTGAAGATGTAGACAGAGTAATGAAATATGCTTTGGGAATTCGTTATGCATGTCTTGGCCCTTTTGAAGTTCTGGACCACGGCGGTCTTGATATTCTTTGTAACATTGCAGAATATCTCTATCCCGATTTATGTGATGCAAAGAAACCTGCAAAAACATTTACAGATGCAGTACAAAAGGGCAATCTTGGAGTAAAGACGGGCAAAGGAATCTATGACTATTCAGATGGAAAAGATAAAGAGGCAATAATATACAGAGATAAAATGTATACAAAGGTGTCAAGGTGCATTTTTGAAGAGTAGCAAGCCTTTACCTTTGTATCCAAAAATAGTATAATATCTCGGTACGATTTATAAGAGGTGAAATTTGTGAAAAGGCTCAGGATTACAATAATAATAGCGGTGATTACAGTTCTTGCGATAACCATGACGGGATGCACAACCTTTGACAACTTCAAGGCGGCATTTATCGATAAATCCAGGGACACCAGAGCGGTAATCAAGATAGGTGTTCTTGAGCCTGTAACCGGTGTGGATTCCCCTGCCGCTTCTGAAGAAATCAGAGGAATTCAGCTGGCAAACAAGGTGTATCCTAATGTGAACGGGAAGATTGTTGAACTGGTTTTTTCCGACAACAAGTCCAATGTGAATGCCACAGAAACGGCTGTGGAAACCCTTATATCCAAGGAACCGAAAATGATTCTGGGAAGCTACGGGAGTGTATATTCTCTGGTAGCGGCGAGCAAAATAGAGGAGGCAAAGATTCCTTCCATTTCCATCACGAATACAAACCCTCTGGTTACAAAAAACTACGATTATTACCTGAGAGTATGCTACGTCAATGCCAATCAGGGAGACCTTCTGGCACAATATGTGCTCAATGACGGTGATGAAGTGAAAACGGGAGTTATGCGTCCTGAAAAGGATGATGCTGCGATTGCTATGGCAACTACTTTTGCCAACAGAATAAGAAGTGAAAAAGGTGACGATGCACTTGCTGCATATGAGACCTATGTTGCAGGAACTAAAGACTTTTCTAAGCAGCTTAATGCTATAAAAAAGTCCGGTGCTACCAGCATTCTTCTTATCGGAGAGAATGTGGATACTGTTGACATAATAAATCAGGCAGCAAGGCGGGGAATAAAGGTACGTTTCCTGGGAGATAAAGAATGGGGGAGTGTGGAGTTTGCTGAAGCCTTGTCGCCGCAGGTAAGCCCGGATAACCTGGCCTTCGTTCAGTTTTTTTCTCCTGAAGGCAGGGCGACAACATCAACCGTAAGTAAACAGAGGCGGGCTTTCCTGGATGCATACGAGGATGCGTATGGAAAGGGAAAGACTCCATCGGACAATTTTGCACTGGGGTACGATGCATACTGCGTAGCGCTTGACGCTCTGGACAAGGCACCGGACGATGCTAAAGGACCGCAGATTCTGGAGGTTTTGCAAAGTCCCGACTACAGCTTCGAAGGAGCAACGGGGCTGATTCACTTCAGTATTTTTGGAGACCCGGTAAAAACGGCTTTCATTACGACATGGGAAAACATGTCGATGAGAACAATATATACGGTAGAACCGACTAAGCAAAAACCGGAAGAGGAAGAAGAGGAACAGTAAGAGAGGAGAAAAAATGGAACAGAAAATCAATGAAGCACTGGAAGTTATCAGACCGATTCTGCAGAGGGACGGTGGGGATATCGAATTTGTTGAATACACTGAAGATAAGGTCGTCAAAGTCAGGCTGCAGGGACACTGTGCAGGTTGCCCGGGAGCACAGATGACGATTAAGGGTGTTGTGGAAAGGATTCTGAAAGAAAGCTATCCTGATGATATTTCCCACGTGGAATCCGTATAATGTTTCCGGAAGATATAAAATTTAAAATTGAAGAAAACAAGGCAGAGATGATTTCATCTCTGTCTGAACTTATTTCGGTGGCGAGCGTTGCCGTGGAGAATGACGGCGAAGAGAAGAACAAGGCTCCCTTTGGTGAGGATGTTCAGAAAGCTTACAAAATGATGCTTGAAGCGGCAGAAAAAGAAGGCTTCAGCTGTTTTAATGCTGACAATTACGGCGGGCACATTGACTTCAAAGGCAGTGAAGACGGAATTGTTGGAATTGTAGGGCACCTGGATGTGGTACCCGAAGGCGAAGGATGGGAATTTGATCCTTACGGAGGAGAGATAATTGACGGCTATGTCTGCGGCAGAGGCGCCATGGATGACAAGGGGCCGGTAATCGCATCATTTTATGCAATGAAGGCACTGAAGGAGTGTGGCTTCCGCCCGGGCAAAACCATAAGACTCATTCTGGGGCTGGATGAAGAAACCAACTGGAACGGTATGAAATACTACCTTGAAGCAGTGGATGAAATTCCGGACTGCGGTTTTACCCCCGATGGTGATTTCCCGGTAATACACGGGGAGAAGGGCATACTGATTTTTGATCTGGTTAAGAAATTTGCACCCTGCCGGACAAAGGGTCTGGAGCTTACATCCTTAAAGGGCGGAAACGCTGCCAATTCGGTGGCGGACTCAGCAAGAGCCGTGCTTCATGATTCTACGGGAGCAGGTTACGAAACCATACGGAGGATGATTGCGGAACTTCGCAAATCCAGGGGATGGCAAATCAATTGCAAAGGCATTGGAAAGAGTCTTGAAGTCACTGTTCGGGGTAAATCCGCTCACGGAGCCAAACCGGAACAGGGGATAAATGCAATATCCATTATGATGGAATTTCTGGGATATCTGAATTTCGTAAGTGATGACATTACGGATCTCATAGAGTTCTACAACGGGCATATAGGTTTTGATTTTCACGGAGAAAGACTGGGATGCCGGCTGGAAGATGAACCTTCCGGCAGGCTTGTTCTTAATGTGGGAAAGATAAATCTGACAAAGGATGCAGCCGGTATAACCATAAATATCAGATATCCTGTAACTTCCGGCGATGAAGAGGTGTATTCAGGGATGATAAATGTGCTGGACGAGTATGGTATCGGGGTGATAAAGGGAAGGCATCAGCCTCCCATATATGTGGCAGCTGACAGTCCGCTGATCAGTACGCTCATTTCTATATACCGTAAGCATACCGGAGATGAGGAGAGTCTGCCGCTGGTAATAGGCGGCGGAACCTATGCCAGAGCTATGGATAATATAGTGGCTTTTGGTGCCAGATTTCCGGGGGAACCGGAACTGGGTCATCAGAAGAACGAGAAAATCTCCATTGAAAACCTGGTGAAACTTACCGAAATATATGCAGAGGCTATCTATGAGTTGGCAAGAGATTCTTAGAGAAAAATACCGGCAAAAGAAAAGGTTCATTAGAGTACTTGCAATAGCGATTGGAATTAACCTGGTTCTTGCAGGGTCATACGCATATCTATCCTACGCGGTTAAGGATATCACAGTTACCCTGAACGGCAAGACGGCATGCCACAGAACGATGGCGGGTTCCGTCGGTGAACTTCTGCAGGAATGGGGCGTCACCCTGGACGAAGAGGATGTCCTGGCTCCGGGTGCACTGGCCGGCCTGGAGGATGGAATGAATATAAATATAGATACCATGGAGATACTCAGGAAGGAACAGGTGGAGAGGACAGAGTTCCGGACGAAAAAGGAATATACTTCCGAAATGGATGAGGGGGAATCCGAAGTAGTTATTAAAGGTGCGAAAGGCATTGATAAGGTCACCTATGAGATCAGAACATTAGGCGGTGAGGAAATAAGCCGCAGAGAGGTGGATCGGGAGACCGTCAGGAAACCTGTTACAGAAAAAATACGTGTCGGAACCGCAGTGGCATACAACGGGGAAAAATACAGTAAAAAAATGACTGTTGTTGCAACGGGATATACCCACACGGGAAACAGAACAGCAACTGGCACCTGGCCTGAACGAGGGACAATGGCTGTTGACCGGGGCACAATCCCCATGGGCTCCCGGGGATATGTACCGGAATACGGCGAAGTCCATGCGGAGGATACAGGAGGAGCCATAAAGGGAAATAGAATAGACCTGTTTTTTAATACCCGCGGTGAAGCGATTCGCTGGGGGCGAAGGACGGTTACGATATATATTAAATAAAAGTCTGTCGCGTTAATTGATCGGTGTGACAGATTTTTTAATTGCAGCGAATAAGATGACAGCACCTTATGACACCCTATGACAAACCGGGATTTACCGGCTCTGCATACTTATCCTTGTCGTTGCAGATTCATGCGCATATATTTGGGCGTAACGGCAACAATAAGACAATTTGTCCGTTAGTGTCTCCTAACTTTCTGCAAAAATCATGGTACTTCTGTCTTTTTTACAGAAACATATTTAGTACAATCTCATGAACTATGATTCTCCAATAGAAAAAGAGCTTTATATCGCAATTTAGTGTCGTTATCTTGCCTATCACCGGCAAGTTCGTTTATTTATTTTAATGCAAGCCTTTGCTTATAATTATGCATTTGATATACATGGGAACTTTTCTGTAAAAAGACTGCAAAAACAGCTATTTATGCGGAAATTATATCAATTACTTTTGTTTTTCATTATCGCTTTTGAATCAAAAAGGTCAAAAAGACATTATCGCTTTTGAATCAAAAAACATTTGACATTAAAGGAAAAAGGAGTTAAACTAACATTGGTTAGTTAAGACTAACTCAAAAGGGGCCTAGTGAAGCCCTTAAAAAATGGCAATTGGTTAGTGTAAACTAACCAGCTCGATGAACTGGAACACATCGAGATTGGAGATAAGGCATGAAGAAAGAGACGCTGAAAAAAAACAAACTTTCGAATCAGATAGTGAAGCATTGTTCGCCTACTCTTGCGGGTCTTAAAAGCGGCAATATGTTTTCGGCACTTTGTGAGAACCTTAAGGATATTATGTGCGATATAAGAAGTTTGAACCTGTGCCTTGCGGATAAAGGAATAAAAATAATTCCACTCAGATATTCCGAAAAACGCTGCCTGCTTTATGTGTTCCGCCTTTCTGCTGTGAGCTGCGACATTTCAGATCCGCATGCCTGTGAAATTTTGAAAGATTCGGGTTACAAAAGCTGTGACCCTTGGGAATGTATAAAGAAACTATTAAAAAAACTAAACTCTGCCGATCAGTTTCCGCATGAAATAGGTCTTTTCCTGGGTTATCCGCCGGAAGATGTATGCGGATACATAAGAGATAAAGGCAAATGCCCGAAATACACTGGGTACTGGCAGGTTTATGGAGACAAAAAATCCGCGCTGGCTAAATTTGAAAGCTTTAAGCGGTGCACCTGTACATTTTGCGAAATGGCAGCTTCGGGACACTCCATAGAAGAATTGGCTGTGGCGGGCTAAAACAAGACAGTTGTTTCCGGAAAACAAAAGTATCGGGAGATTGTGTGATGATCGGAGTATATAAAAAACTAATTTCTTACGGGAAAGAAAAGAAGCACTTCCTTTTTATTACGATAGTGTTTTCTGTTTTAGCGGCTGCACTTCAAGTGTCAGCCTTTTACTATCTGTATAGGCTTTTGGAAAACACTATCGTTCTTAACAATATGACTGATGCCAAAAGATATGCTCTTATGATTGCCGGTTTTTTGGCTATCGGCGGGCTCTTGTATTTCTTCTCCTTGATAGTTTCTCATTTGTTTGCCTTCAGAGTTGAAACCAATCTCAGAAAATTCGGTATTGATGGACTCACAAATGCAAGCTTTGAGTTTTTTGATGTGAACTCATCAGGAAGAACAAGGAAACTGATTGATGATAATGCGGCTCAAACACATATGGCGGTTGCTCATCTGATACCGGATAATACCGGAGCTATGATTACACCTATTCTTGTTTTGATATTAAGTTTTTTTATAAGCCTCAGGGTAGGTGTAGTTTTAATTGCATTGACGATTATCAGCCTTATACTATTGAAGTTCATGATGGGCGAGCAGCAATTTATGAAAACCTATCAGGAGTCTTTAGAAAAATTGAGCTCTGAAACAGTAGAGTATATCAGGGGCATGCAGGTTGTAAAAATTTTCGGTGTTGATATCAGAAGCTTTAAAGCATTGAACGCCGCAATCAAAGATTATGCACAGAATGCTCTTAATTATTCATTGAGCTGCAAAACCCCATATGTAATGTTTCAGGCACTGTTTTTCGCCATTGTTGCGATTCTGATTCCTCTGATACTTTTGTTTGTGGAAGCGGGAAGCGACTTAAAACTTATCAGCTTAGAATTAATCATGGTATTTTTTCTGAGCGGAGTTCTGTTTACTTATATCACAAAGATAATGTACCTTTCTATGTACATATTTCAGGCACAGGATGCAGTCTCCAAATTGGAAAATCTTTATGGAGAGATGCGGGAAGATGTATTGCTGTTTGGAGATAAAACAGAATTCAAAAACCATGACATAGAATTCGAAAATGTGAGTTTCGGATATAACAAAGATAGTTTAGTGCTTGATAATTTAAGCTTTAAATTAGAAGAGAACAAGTCCTACGCCTTGGTTGGTGCTTCAGGCTCCGGGAAATCGACTATCACAAAGTTAATCTCAGGATTTTACAACGTAAACTCCGGCGAAGTAAAAATAGGAGGTGAAAACATTGCCTCCTATACCAAAGAAGCTCTGATTAACGAGGTTTCATTTGTTTTTCAGGATCCGAAATTGTTTAAAACCACAATTTATGAAAATGTAGCCCTTGCCAATAAGAGTGCAAGCCGTGAAAAAGTTTTTGAAGCGATGCGTTTAGCCGGAGTTGACGGCATAATATCAAAATTTAAAAATAAGGAGAATACAATAATTGGTTCGAAGGGAATCTATTTATCAGGAGGGGAAAAACAAAGAGTTGCAATTGCAAGGGCGATTCTTAAAAATGCTAAAATTGTTATTTTTGATGAGGCCAGTGCGGCCATCGACCCCGATAACGAACACGAACTGCAAAAAGCATTCTCTAACCTAATGAAAGATAAAACCGTTCTTATGATTGCACATAGATTGACAACTATAAGAAACGTAGATGAAATATTGGTTTTTGAAGAGGGAACCCTTATTGAAAGAGGGACGGATAAAGAATTAATGGTACAGGATTCGGCTTACAAGCATTTTCAGGAAACATATAAAATGGCAAATGATTGGAGGGTTGCAGATGAAAACGTTCTTTAAAAATAATTTTGCTCTAACTGATCAGGGAGCGACGGATCTTGTAAAATCAAGCCTCGCAACGTTTTTTACATATTTTATCAATATGTTACCTGCAATGCTCCTGATGTTATTTTTTGATAAAACATTGTTATTAAATGAGAGAAGCAATGGTTTCTACTATATTGCCTCTGTAACAACACTCATTTTAGTTGGCATAGCTTTAAGCGTTGAGTACAATGCGCTTTACAATGCCACATATAAGGAGAGCGAAAATTTGAGAATTGATATTGCAAGAAATATCAGCAGCTTGCCGCTTTCCTATTTTTCAAAGCATGACTTGACAGATCTGGCACAGACCATTATGTCAGATGTTGCCACTTTGGAGCATGCCCTTTCTCATGCCATTGCAAGAGTTATCGGGTTTGCCGGATTCTTTGCGGTCATTTCCGCCATGCTTCTCACATTTAATATTAAGCTTGGACTTTGCGTTATATCTCCAATTGCAGCCTATTTTGCGCTCCTGCTGATTTCCAAAAAAGTTCAAACGAGGAGCTTCCATAAACACTATGAGAAACTCAGGGAGAATTCGGACAGCTTCCAGGAAGCCATAGAGCTGCAGATGGAAATACAGAGCTACGGAATGAGCGATGATATAAAGAGAAAGCTGTACAATGAAGTTGAAGAAGGTGAAAAAATTCAGATTGTCTCGGAATTTGTAGGTGCGACAATTATAAGTTTGGCAGGACTTATCTTATATCTTACACACATATTGGTAATTGTAGTGGGAACGGCTCTCCTTTTTAATGGCGACATAAACATTCTATATTTCATAGGATATTTGCTTGCCGGCATAAAAATAAAAGAGGCTGCGGATGCGACATCATTCAATGTAGCGGAACTATTCTTTGTGGACTCTGCGGTTAAAAGGATTAATGAAATCAGAAGCACAGAAAGGCAGGAAGGAGAGAATAAGGAGCTGGTTGAATTTGAGATTGAACTTAGGAATGTATCGTTTGCGTATGATAACAGTACGGAAGTTCTGAAAGATGTGAGTTTTGTAGCAAAACAAAATGAAGTTACAGCTCTTGTCGGAAGAAGCGGCTGTGGAAAAACCAGCATTTTAAGACTCGTTTCAAGATTATATGATGCGACAGGCGGTGAAATTTTAATTTCAAATGAAAATGTTAAAAACATTTCCACAAGATCGCTCTTTGATAAAGTTTCAATCGTCTTTCAGGATGTTACACTTTTCGATACTTCCGTGATGGAAAACATAAGAATAGGGAATCCGGACGCAAGCGACGAAGAAGTAAAAAGGGCTGCAGTTCTTGCCAATTGTGAGGACTTCATTGAAAAGCTCGAAAACGGATATGATACTTTAATCGGCGAAAACGGAGCCAACTTGTCCGGCGGCGAAAGGCAAAGGCTGTCTATTGCAAGAGCCTTTCTAAAAAATGCACCGATTATTATTTTAGATGAAATTGTAGCATCTTTAGATGTCCATAATGAAATGAAAATTCAAGAGAGTCTAAACAAGCTAACAAAAAATAAAACCGTCCTAATCATATCCCACAGACTTAAATCCATCCAAAATGTGGATATAATTGTAGTTATCAATGACGGTGTGGTTGAAGCGGAGGGCAGGCACGAAGAACTGATAAAAAGTTCAAAAACATACAAAGATTTAGTCGACAAAACTACTTTGGCTGAAAATTTTATCTATTAAAATTTATTGTTTAACACAAGGTAAAGATAAATGAAAATCAGTAATGGAATTATAATGGGAGGTCTGTGGCTGGCTAATTATTTGTTTCCACCGGCTGAGACTGTGGATGAGATTTATGCCCATGCTGAAAAACATAACAAGAGGCAGATATTTAAAATTCCGAAAGAAAGGTGGATAGATTGTGAAGTCATGAAAGTCCAAGCTGAGAAGGAAGCCTATCCCTGCCTGCGAATGAAAAAGAAGGGGCAAAGGCCAGATAAAGCGATTCTCTATATTTGTGGGGGAGGTGGTGTTTATGACTGTTGCCGGCAGCAGCTTATATTTGCCAAAAAATTTCTCAAGAAAACAGATGGTGAAATTTATTACCCTTTTTACCCTCCGTCAACCAGGCATCCCATCACAGAGGCATATAGAATGGTCTTTGAAACCTATCGGGCTATGCTCAATGAGTACAGCTATGAAAAAATAGGAGTCTTGGGGTTGTCTTTTGGGGCGACAGCAGCCATGACCATGGTGTCCTGGAATAATTATTTCAAAGAAGGACTCCCCATGCCCGCTCTGATTATCGGTTTGTCTCCCGGTCATGTGCCGACAAATCGGGACGAAAGAGAAAGCCTTGAAGCCTATAGATGTGTAGATCCCTTTATACCCGTGAATCTGGTGGAGGCCTATGGACAAATAAACAGAGGCGGCCAAGACATGGAAAGGTGGTTAATTCACACCGGCCATGGGGATTTTCGAAAGGCCGGAAAGATATTTTTATATTTTGGTGAAAAAGAAAGCTTGGCCTATGCCGTTCCTGTTTACCGGCAATCTCTGGAAAAGGCAGGAGTAGACTACAAGATTCACATTGAGCCCGGCATGCCCCACTGCTATGGGGTTACAAGGATAAACAAGGCTTCCAGGAAGACCTATGATGAATACTTGAATCTTATAAACAGTCTTTAACGAATCATAATCTGTCATGATAGGGATAACAATTCGTGAACCCGGAGGGCTGATGTGATGCAAAAGTTTGAAGGTATAGCAAACACTTTGTTTGTGCCGCTTGTGGCAAGGATAAACATTTCAAAAAAATTTCCGGAATATTTTATTGACAGGAAAGCACTGGAACTTGAACCGTATCTGCCGGAAAATGCAGACAAGGGTTCTTTTGAATATACCGATATAACATCTGCGGCTCGTTATTTTAATATGGATAAAATGGTCATCGAATTTGCAGAAAAGCAGAAATCTTGTAATATCGTTTATCTTGGAGCAGGACTTGAGACTGCATATTATCGATTAAACAATCAAGTCACTTCCGCCAATTGGTATCAGGTAGATTTGCCTGAAGTAATCGAAGCGAGGAAGATGGTATTAGGACAGCAAGAAAACGAGTCGCTTATTGACGGCGACATGTTTGAAATGAAGTGGGCTAAAGAAATGAATTCATCTCTCCCAACTATGCTTGTGGTGTCGGGCGTATTTCAGTATTTCCGCGAAGAGGAAGTTATTAACTTTATAAAGGACTGTGCAAGAGCTTTTCCTGAAGGAGAGATGATTTTTGACGCCACAAGCAAAAGCGGACTGAAATTCACTAACTGGTTTATCAGACGAACAGGAAATTCCGACTCCGTGATGCATTTTGGAATTGACGACAGTAAAAAATTTGCAGATAAGTGTGGTTTGAAACTGCTTGAGGAACGAACTTTTTTCACCGATGCGTTAATAATGCTGGGCGGGAAGCTTGGCTTCATAACACGAATGTTTATGAAGATTTCGGAAAAGAAAAAGCGGGTGATAATTTTGCAGCTTTCTTTGAAAAGAAAATCAGAAAAAACAAAGAAAAGGGCTTGACAGAGAAATCGAGTTAGCGTAGACTAACCATAGATAAGAGTTAGTAGTGCATAACCAAAACCTGATTGGGCAAAATCCGGTTCGTCTCGTCCGGATTTTGCCCGAGAGTTTTGGAAGAAAAAAGTCTGCTTATCCCCGAGAGAGATTGCTGTCAGGGATTAGTCGGCAGACCTATACGAATAACCGGGTATTCCGGTTAAAATTAAATGTTGCTTTTCAGGTCTCGATTTAATCGGACATGCTGAATTGGGTCATCCTCATAAGAGGCGGTATTATTGTTGATGAAGGCGGTGTTCTGGGTTTTGTTTCGCAAATACTTAGTCTCTTCTTCCTCTTGACTTTGATGGAAACTTCGAACACAAAACGAGAATCGTCTTCATCATGAATAAACCGTATTTTCGCAACTTCGCGTATTTATATACTTTGCGTTGTAGGTTTATGAACAAATATTTGAGCATAACGCCTACAATAGGTTAATTTGTCCATTAGTGTTTTCTAACTTTCTGCACAAATCATGGGTTTTAAGCCTTTTTTACAGAAACATTTTTAGTACAATCTCATGAATTATCTTCTCCAATAGAAAAGGAGTTTCATATCGCAGCTTAGTATCATTACCCCGCCTATCACTAGCAAGTTCGTTTGGTTATGTTGATACATGTCTTTGCTTATAGTTATGCATACGATATACATGGGAACATTTCTGTAAAAATACTGCAAAAACAGCTATTTATGCAGAAAATTTTATTCAATTACTTTTTTTCATTGATTTCTTTGATGTTTTTATCTATACTATCCAGTCTTCGCGTTATACTCTTATAGCATTTCCACAATATAGCTACTATTATTATAATTACGGCTATGTTACATACCAGCATTATTATAGATGGGATATCAATGCTTATTATACCAAAATGCTCAACCATGGTTTTTCTCCTCAAACTCTATTCCTGTTTCAGATGCTTCATAATCAGATCTGCAAACAGACGTGCATCCTCATGGGAGGTGAATATGGCACGGGCGCTGACATCACTGCCGCCGCCTTTCCCGCCGTAGAATCCGGCATATTCCTTTACAAGCTGACCGCATTTAATGGCTCCGTCGGATACCAGAATGTATGATGTCTGGGGTACGGAGTAGAGCATAATGAGTTTCCCCATACAATCCGGTTTGCCCATATATTCTTTAGCCATGTTGAAGGCATCATCCATAGATAAATCCTCCAGATGGTATACTACGACATTGTCGGAGGATATCAGGCCATCCGGAACAGCCCCGCCGGCGAGAATTCCGTTCAGTTTAATACGCTCATTTTCGATATAGGCCTTTTTTATGTGGTGTAGTTCATTTTTGGCCGCAGCCAGTTTTTCTTCCTGAATGCGTATTCTGTCCGGAAAGTCTTCAATGGAGGAGGAATAGCGGTTGGAGAGATCCGTCAGAATGAAGTGTTTCACATTATAATCTTCAAGAGCTCTGCTTCCTGCCTCGAAATAGATTCGGAACATGCCTTTATAGTTTTCAACCTTAAATATCTTAATCAGACCCACCTGACCGGATGTTGCGGGATGGGTGCCGCAGCATGCCACGCAATCAGCGGCATTCTCCGGAGAACCTACGCAGACAATTGATATGCTCTCGTCAAGAGCAAGCTTTTTTCTCAAAGGAAGCTTTTCGGCTTCCGTACTGTCATCAAAGTTCATAACGGTTACCGGCAGATTGGACCAGATGACTTCATTAGCCAGTCTTTCACAGTGAATCGCCATTTCATATGTCAATTCTTCCGGTTTCTTCATAAGCGGATTGGTTGGCTCATCTTCCAGACTGATATCCACAGTCATGTAGTCATCACCCATATGAAATCCACGATTGACACCGCCGCATTCTCTGTAGAATATTCCCGAAAGAATATGCTCCCCGCAGTGGCGCTGCATATTGTCAAATCTCCTGTCCCAATCAATGGTACAGTGAACCGAAGAGCCAACCTCAGGAATTTCTTCACCGGGTTTGACGAAATGTAAGACTTTCTCCCCATCTTCCTGAACATCTATGACTTCCAATGAACCTATTTTGCCAAGATCGCAGCTCTGGCCGCCACCCTCCGGGAAAAATGCACTCCTGTCCAATATAACTTGCCAGCATTCGCCGTAAGGTTTCCTATTAACCGTAAGGACATCCATTATCCGGGCGTCCCACTCCTTAACATACACATCATTTTGGTATAATCTTGTTGTGTTCATTTTGAATTCTCCTTGTGAAACAGCAACTCTGACGAGAGAAGTTTATAGTATGGGAGCAAAAAAGTCAATTTTTTAGTTGGTAAAAGGAACTAATCTGGAGTATAATAAATATAAAAGTATTAGTTTGCGGTCGTTTTTAACCGCGAACAAATTTTAACAGTAATTTTATGGGAAAAACCTGTAAACCGCTTAATTTCGCCATTTACACGGATTTTACACAAAAAATGCTGTTGTTCGTGAAACCTGTGGATAAAAGCAAAACAAAAAAAGTACTTGACACGCTAAGTCATTGAAATTTCAACAATAGTAATTTTTTGGTTATACACAGCAACCCTTGGATAATATTGTATACAATCTTGAAAAAGCTGTGGAAAACTCTTGTAACCCTTAATTTTGTAACAATATCGTGTTGTTGAACCAAATATTTACAAATACGAACATCGATTTACATAAAACGATAAAGCGGAGGTATAAAAGTGTTAAAAGAAAAAATTATGTATAAGGATGAACTCCCCATCAATGTGATTACTGCCAACATTGAGGACTATCCCATCCACTTTCACGACGACATGGAGGTGGTGTATGTACTTGAAGGAAGCGTAAAGCTGAGAAATGGATATTACAATTATGTTCTCAGGCAGGGTGACATATACATACTGAATGACAGAGAAATGCACAGCTTC
Organism: Lentihominibacter sp.; assembly: GCA_050953465.1. Lineage (GTDB taxonomy): Bacteria > Bacillota > Clostridia > Peptostreptococcales > Anaerovoracaceae > Lentihominibacter. The sequence continues at coordinate 1,104,708 of JBMNMR010000002.1, forward strand.
GAAAGCACCGGCGAGGATAATATGGTTATGATGCTTCAGATGGATCTGACATATTTTTCGAGGTACTATGACAATTTAAAAAACAACTTCTTCGTTACGGACATGGAGGATGACAGTGACGAAAGCCTTGAGGTTTTGAAGAGCATTCTGGCCAAAATAATGATGGAGGTTCTGCAGAAGGGTTACGGATACGAACACAAAGTAATTGAGAGCACGCACAATCTGATAGCCTGCCTCATGTCCGACTTCCAGTATTTCGTCATGGAGGACGGCAAGTTCAAGAATGAAGCCAGGAACAAGGGCAACAAGGTACTGGCCGGAAGGTTAAACCGAATAACCGACCATATGTATGATAATTACAATCGCAAGCTGACGCTGGGGGAGATAGCGGAGCGGGAGCATCTTTCAATTTACTATCTGTCGCATATTATAAAGGAGGCAACGGGTCTCAGCTTCCAGGATCTGCTCAGCTACATCAGAGTTGAGGAATCCGAGAAGCTGCTCCTGGGAACGGGAAAGAAAATAGGAGCAATTGCGGAGGAAGTGGGGTTTTCCGCAGTAAGATATTATATCAAGCATTTCGAAAACTGGTTCGGAATGCATCCTCTGGAATACAGGAAGCAATATATAGGCAAAATTATCAGCAGAGAAATTGAAGCCAGATATAAGAGGTGCACTCCTGCAAAGATCGAGGAGGCTATACGGCGCCAAGTTAAGGGTGTCTATGCTGACTACATGGACAAGATGAAGACAAGACCTGTAATCGTCGATGTAGATATATATGATGATTATGCGGAGATAAAAAAGGGAGAGCCCGAGATGGCGGAGGCTATGGAGCGCAGCATCAATGCGGTTCTCGCCGAACCATATATGATACTGAAAGATATGGGTGAGAATTTGATCGCATCCGGAAACAACTACATGGTCACTACGAAATGCAAATTCCCGGGGGCACTGGATAGCCTGAGCATACTGGTTTACAATTATGACGATAATGTTTTCCGTGCACTGAAGAGGATTGCCGGAGGGTCGGATCTCATGCGTGTGGTAAGAAACTACGAGAACGAATCCGAATTTCTTATCAGATGTACGGGATTCTCCGGGGAGTGCAGAATAATAAGATACAGACTTGACAGGGAAAATATAGTAAGGAAGATAAAAGAAGCAACATCGTCAAAAAAGGAAAATAGCTTCAGGGAGGAGTTCATCTCGGGTCTGCTGATGGAACCAAGCGTGAACTCCGTTAAATACACAAGTTCAGATACTCTGAGCATAAGAAGTATTTTTAAAGGGCTTGGAGCCGAGCTAATACTGATAGACAGCAAGTAAGTACTATTATATAGCAAAAGTCTCATTGAAATGAGCAAGGAAATTTAATATCATTAATGTAGCGACAAAAACAATTTTATTTTTATAAAAATATTTGGAGGTGCAAAAGATGAAATTACTTATTATCGGAGCAGGTGGAGTAGGGACTTCAGCAGCAAAGATTATTGAGAGAGCCGGAGCAGAAGGCGACTGGGCCGAAAAGGTTGTAGTAGCTGACTATGATCTGGCCAGAGCTGAAAAGGTTGCTAACGAAATTTGCGGCGGCGGCAAATTCGTCCCTGCAAAGATTGATGCTAAGGATCCTGCCAGCATCAAAGCGGTTGCGGAAGAACACGGATGTGATTTCGTAATGAACGCTGTTGACCCAAGAATGAACGAATGCATATTTGATACCTGTCTGGAAAACAAGCTAGGATACCTTGACTGTGCTATGACACTTGGCAAAGAGCATCCTGAAAAGCCTTATGAGCTGGCTCACATCAAGCTGGGTGACTACCAGTTTGCCAAACAGAAGGAATGGGAAGCTTCCGGCAAGATGGCAATTTGCGGATCAGGTGTTGAGCCGGGAATGTCTGACGTTTTCGCCAAGTATGCCGCTAAGCACCTGTTTGACAAGATTGACAGAATTGATGTAAGAGACGGTGATAACTATGGAAATACCGATTCAGACTTCGGATTCTCCGTATGGACAACTATCGAAGAATGTCTGCAGCCACCTGTAATCTGGGAAAAGACCGAAGAGCATCCTGATGGACACTGGTATTGTACGGAGCATTTCTCAGAACCTGAAATCTTTAACTTCCCGGGAGGAATCGGCGACGTTGAAGTAGTAAATGTCGAACATGAAGAAATATTGCTTATTCCGAGAGAAATTGATTGTAACAGAGTAACATTCAAGTACGGCGTTCCTGCAGACTTCAGAACTAAGCTGCTGGTTCTCCATGAGTACGGACTTGCTAACAAGACAGACAAGATTAAGGTTGGCGACAGCGAAATTACACCAAGAGACTTTGTAGTTAAGGTTATCCCTTCACCGGTAGACGCCACGATGACAATGACAGGCAAGGGCTGTGCAGGCACATGGGTAACAGGCTGGAAGGATAGCAAGTACAGATCGGTTTATCTGTATCAGATTGCAGATAACCAGGAATGCGTTAAAAAGTACACTACAAATTCAGTAGTTGCACAGACAGCGGTGGGCCCTGTAATCATGCTGGAACTCATTGCTAAGGGCATCTGGAATGAGCCGGGTGCATGGGGTCCTGAACACTTTGATCCGGATCCGTTTGTGGAAAGACTGGCGAAGTACGAGTTCCCTGCAGGTCTTAGAGAAATGGAATCAGAATATGCAGACGAAATGGACGCAAAGGCTTTCCTGGAAGCTGTTAGCGGCAAATAAGCAAAACCTTTAAGGACTATTTCCTGAAGAACACTTTAAGGGCACGATTTTTAAGAGTCGCGCCCTTTTTACTTGAAATGCTATACAATAGTTGTATAATTAGGTTTGATTCGGAGACCGGCCGTAAATAACGGCAGAAGTGGAGAGAACAGAAGAGGATACACAATGAAAGTAGCAATAGTCGGAGCAGGTAAGCTGGGCATGAAGGTTACAGATGCACTCCTGGGCGGCGATCATGCCGTAACAATAATAGATACGGATCAGAGCCTTCTTAATAAGGTAAGTTCACATGTTGATGTTATGACTGTGAATGCAAATGCCAAGGAGACCAGAGTTCTGAAGAATATTAACATTTCATCATATGACTTTCTGATTACATGTACGGAAAGCGATGAAACCAATATAGTAATTGCTGCCTTTGCCAAGAAGCTTGGGTGCGGCAAGGTTATAGCCAGAGTCAGAGATCCGGAACACATGCAACAGATTGATTTTATCAAATCTCTCATGGGTATTGATTATATCGTCAACCCGGATCTGGGTATTACTGTGGAGATATATAAATATCTGGTGGAGAAGTATACTCTAAGTAACGGAATTTTTTCATCGGGGAAAATCTCTCTTCTTGAGTTTTACGCCGACAAGTATAAACAGCTGATTAATCTGCCAATCAGAGAATTCAGGAGAGTATTTCCGAAAATGCTGGTTGTTGCAATATCCAGAAACGGTAAGGTTATAGTACCCCATGGCGAAGATGTTATTGAGGAAGAGGACTGCCTCTATGTTGTTGGAGAGAAAGAGCCCATTCAGGAGCTCTCGAAAAAGGTTCACGAGAAGAGAGGCAAGTATACCGACCTGCAGAAGGTTATGATTATGGGCGGCGGGAAAACCGGATTCTATCTGGCCAAAGAGCTGTCTGAATTTGGTATAGCTGTCAAAATAATAGAAGAAAATAAAGAAAGATGTCACTATCTGTCAACGCATCTGGACGATGTAATGGTCCTTCATGGAGACGCAACGGACATGACTCTGCTGGAAGAAGAAAATCTGGATTCCATGGATGCGGTTGTAACTGCCACAGGTTTTGATGAGGACAATCTGCTTCTGGCACTTACAGCAAAGCAGCACGGAGTCGAGGATGTAATAGCCAAGGTGAGCAGAAAGAGCTATACGGAGATTATTTCGCGAATGGGAATCGATATGGCTCTCAATCCGCTGGACATCACTACCAGCACGATTATGCGTCTGGTTCAGGGAAACAAGAAGGTGCTTTCATCGCAGCTGATACAGGGGCAGGCTGAGATTATGGAAATTGTGGCTACGCCGAGGATGAACATTCTTGATATACCGCTTAAAGACCTAGAGCTGCCGAGAAGCGTTATAATAGCAGCTATTCACAGAGGAAACAAAGTGATTATTCCTTCCGGGGACACGGAAATATACGAGGATGACAAGGTTATCCTTCTGGCACTCCTCAACGATCTGGCCAGTGTGGAAAAAATGTTGACTGATACAGGCAGGTTTGGTCTGTTCAGAAGATAGTGTTATGAAACAGATGCTGAGTTCAGTATTTAAAATATCGGGAATTTCTTTGGTGGTAATTAGCTTTGCTATGTTGCCGCCTCTTTTGGTTTGCGTTGGTTATGGAGAAATGCATGCAGCAGCCGGCTTTGCACATGCCATATGGATTGGCCTGCTGGTAGGGATGGTTCTCTTCCTTTTGTTCAGAACAGGGACAAGGGTTTTGCGTGTGCGTGACGGATTTCTTGTTCTCGCCGTATGCTGGCTGACGGCATCCGTCTTTGGTGCCTTCCCTTATTTGTTTACGGATACTATTGCCAGCCCTGTTGATGCATTTTTCGAGTCCGCCTCCGGATTCTCAACTACGGGCGTAACGGTATTTGAAGATGTGGAAAGTCTGCCTCACGGGATTCTTTTCTGGCGGTCTATGACTTCCTGGCTGGGAGCTCTGGGTATTCTGGTATTTGCGGTAGCACTTATACCGAGTCTGGGAATCAACGGCAGCGATATCACCTTACAGGAGGAACCGAGCGGCAGAATAGATTTAATGAGCCCTAAAACCAGAAGGGTAATGTTTGGTTTAACACTCGCCGTAATCATATTGACTGTGGCTGCGGCAGGTCTGCTGGCAGCCGGAGGTATGGGTATATTTGACGCATTTATTCATTCCATGGGAACCGTCAGCACAGGAGGCTTCTCCAATTACAACAGCGGGCTGACACATTTCATAGCAGATAATTCCGGTATATACTCCGGCTTATATATCAAATATGTCATCGTTTTTTTTATGATTATATTCGGAACCAGCTTTACCCTGTTTTACTCAGCAATAAGAAGCGGACTCAGGGTGTTTAAATACGATACAGAATATAATCTTTACTGGATTATTATTCTGCTGGCATCTCTGCTGCTTTTTCTGTCATTCAGCTTCAGCTTTGAAGGCACAACGGCAGCTGAGGATATTTCCGACGGAATATTCCATGCGGTTTCCATTCTTACGACCACCGGGTATACCACGGGCAATCCTTTGGCGTGGCCTGCATTTTCGCAGATGGTTCTGCTGATGCTCATGTTTATCGGGAGCTGCTCATCTTCTGCCGGCAGCGGCAATAAGGTTGTGCGTTTTATTGTGCTGTCGGAGCTGTTGTTCTTCAGGTTGAGAACAAGACTGCATACAACGGTATTCAAATCTGTCAGGCTGAACGGCAGAGATATACCGAACGACACGGTTTCTGGAATAACAAATCACCTGTTTCTGTATATTGTAATGGTATTTGTGGGAGCTTTTGTTCTTTCGCTGGAGAATGTTAATTTTATGGACTGCTTTACTACATCCGTTTCACTGCTGGGTAATGTAGGTCCCGTACTCATTGATCACGGCGGCAGCAGTGCATGCTTCGCGGAACTGCACTGGTTTACCAAAGGTTTCATGTCCCTTATGATGATAGCGGGAAGGCTGGAACTTTACACCATACTGGTATTGTTTACACCCAGGTTCTGGAGAGCGGACTAAGAATAATCGGAGTTTTTATGACGAACTATAAGGTTATAGCAAAAATATTGGGCGTTATTATCCTGATTGTCGGAATTGGTGAAATAATTCCGTGGATATATGCTGAAGTGACAGAAGATGTGCTGACCGCGGCTGCTTTTCGCATCTGCGCACCGGTAACAATCGGCCTGGGCTTTGCTTTGTCATTTTTTATTCGGGCGGATAAAAAGAAATTCGGAGCGCGCGAAGGTTTCCTTGTTGTTGCCTGCTGCTGGATTGTAGCTTCTCTGATCGGAGCATTTCCATATCTGATGTCAGGTGTGGCGGATAATTATATAGATGCATTTTTTGAATCTACCACAGGGTTCACCACGACGGGGTGCTCAACCATTGTAGGAGGGCTGACCAACAGGAGCATAATTCTCTGGAAGGCAATATCACACTGGCTGGGCGGAATGGGAATTCTGATCTTTGTAATATCGCTTTTGCCGGCACTGGGTGTCAGCGGGCAGATAATAGCCCGGGCGGAAGCACCCGGTCCGGTTCTGCAGAAGACCAGAGTGAGGATGAGTGATTCCGCAAAGGTTCTCTATTTAATATATTCTACGTTCACTGTTGCAGAATTTATTCTTCTTGCACTTTCGAAAAAAATGTCCGTATACGATGCGGTAATCACAACTCTTGGAAGCGTAAGTACAAGCGGAACACTGGTTCCGACTGAAGGAATCGCTTACTACGACAGTCTGTATGTTGAGCTCGTGGTAGGATTTTTCTGTATTATGGCCTCCGTAAACTTCGTGCTGTATCACTATGTCACAACGGGGAAGCCGGGCTATCTTATCAGGGATGCGGAGTTTCGTGCCTACATAATCATTATAGCGAGCGCTGTCGCTATATGTACTTTCGGTCTGGTAACGGTAAACGGAGAACCCTGGACTGAGGCTCTCAGGAACTCCTTCTTCCAGGTTGCCAGCTTTACAAGTACAACGGGATACACAATTACTCCTTATTTGGGATGGCCTGCGGCATGCCAGATGGTACTTTTTACCATAATGTTCATAGGCGGATGTGCCGCCTCCACAGCGGGTTCCCTCAAAGTAATACGTGTTCTTGTGCTTTTGAAAATGATAGGCAGGGGATGCGTCAGAAGAATACATCCCCGCTCTGTAGTTGCCGTTAAAATAGGAAAAAGCGCCATTCCGGCGCCTGTGGTGTCAAACATTACGGTGTTCATATTCACTTTTATCGGTATTTTGCTGCTCTCGACACTTATTATATCCATTCAGGGATTAGATCTGGAAACCAGCCTGACATCCAGTCTGGGTCTCCTTTCGAATACCGGAGCGGCATTCGGAGAGGCGGCATCCCTGGGACACTTCTCATTCTTCCATCCTGCCATCAAGCTGTGGCTCAGCTTTCTTATGATAGTCGGCAGACTGGAGCTGTTTACGGTGATAATCTTGTTTACAAGGAACTTCTGGGGCAAAAACAAATAATCTGTATTTATATTACAAATCTGTAACCAAGACCGCGGACGGTCTGAATGTAAGTCGGGTTAGACGGGTCGTCTTCAATCTTTTGTCTTAATCGGTTAATGTAAACCATTATGGCATTTTCGTCTATGAGAGTTTCACCCCAGATCATGGTATAGATCATTTCTTTGGAGAATATTCTGTCCACATTGTCGATAAAAAGCTTTATCATGGCACTTTCCTTTGAGGAAAGAGGGATTTCCTCTTCGTTCTTGTAGAACCGCAGAGTTCTTGCGTCGTATGTAAAGGGCCCGGCCTTTATGACACTGCTGTCCGCAATATTATTGCGGCTTCTGCGTATAAGCGCCTTTGCTTTAGCTCCCAGAGTAACAGGATTGAAAGGTTTGGTGATATAGTCGTCGGCACCGATATCAAGACCGTATAGTGTATCGTAATCAGCTTTCCGGCCGCTTACTACGATAATAGGCAGACCCTTACCCCTGCTGCGCAAAGCTTTTATAACTTCGAAACCGTCCATCCCGTGCATATTTATATCCAGCAGAATAAGATCGTATTCTTTGGTTTCTGTCATTTGCAGAGCTTCTTCACCGCTGGATGCCATATGGACATCGATGTCGTTGCTCTGCATTATTTTATAAAGCATAGTGCGTATCGCAGGATCGTCATCCACAATAAGAGCAATGTGTTTCATATCTTTTCTCCTTTACACGAGATTTTGTTTTATGTATATTTTTAGTATAAGTATGTCAAACTGACTTTGTCAAGAGGTACACAGGTATGAGCGGCAATATTGAAAAAAAAGAAAATCTTAAACCCATTGCAGGAGTTATTCTGTCGGCGCTGCTGATAACAGTGGCGGTGGTTATTATTTTACTTGCCCTGGGACACTATCGCGATGAAACTCTGGCAGACTTCGATGCTTCTCTTTGGGAAACGGGGCAGGCAATCGACTACAACATAAATAACTCTCTTGAGAGATTCAATGAGGATTTAGATTATACGGTCACCAGACAGGAATTCATATATGCGGAGGATTTGTGGGTCAGAACAGGTGATGATTCAGATATGCTCGCTCAGATGAAAAGCGGTTCACTGGCCAACAGGCAGATGTTTCAGACCATGCTGGCAATAGATATAAGGGGAGTGTTTCTATCTACCGACGGAAGCAACGATTACATCATAGAAGACAAGATAGAAGATAATATATACCATTGTACTGACCCTGAAGGTAAAATGTGTCTGGCATTTATCTACAAGGTTGACGAAAATCTGTCCTATGCAGGTATTATGAACATTGGAGCTTTGTTTGATTATATAAAAAACAAGGTCGCCGGGGACAGCAACAGCATCAGGCTGGCGGATTTGACGGGAGACATTGTCTTTGAAAGCAGAGGTATTGATGAAGCGGGAATGCGCGAAATCACCATGCCTGCGGCAAATACGGAGAACCACATCTTTACTATAGCCGTAGCGGCGGATTACGGTAAGATGACCTCTCTCATGAAAGTAACCACAGCATGGTTGGTAGTGGGAATGTTTATAGCAGCTGCAGGTGTGCTGCTTATTGTTGCTTTTGCGGAAAATTACAGACGAAGAGCCACTATAGCCGACAAGGAGCTGCGAAAACTTAAAGCGAAAAATAAGGCCATGGAAGAGCTGACGAGAAAGACGCAGGAACTGGCTCATCATCAGAGGCTCGAGATTATAGGTACATTGACATCCAGCATCGCTCACGAATTCAACAATCTTCTGACGCCGATTATGGGTTACAGCATGATGACTCTGGAGAAGCTGCCGCAGGATATGGATATATACGATGATGTTCTGGAAATATACAATGCATCGTGCAAAGCCAAGGACATAATTTCCAGACTGTCAGAGCTGTCCAGAAAGAATACGGAAACAGTATTTGAAGAGCTTTCACCTGACGAACTGGTTAACAAGGTGCTTAAGGTGTCTGCACCGGCACTGCCGAAAAATGTGGATATATCAAGAGATCTGAACTGCCCGGGGAAAACCGTATTCGGAAATGAAGTTCAGCTTTCTCAGCTGCTCCTTAACCTGATACTTAACGCTTTTCAGGCTATGCACCGCGATGGCGGCAATATATATGTTTCCACATACAGAGAATCGGGAGAAAACCTGATTGTAATAAGAGACGAGGGGGAAGGAATTCCGGCAAGTGATATGAAGAGTATTTTTGAACCTTTCTTTACGACCAAAGAAACGGGCAAGGGTACGGGCCTGGGACTGGCCATTGCGGCACAGGCCGCTGAGGATCACAATGGAAGGATAGACGTTGAATCCGAAGAGGGTGTCGGCACTAAATTTACTGTACATATTCCGGAGATTTTAGCTGAAGCAAACGAAGAAAATCTTAACGAAAATTAAGAACGGATTTATGGTGAGTTAAGGTAAAAATGTTAGGATGTATCCTATAGAATCGAGAGGAATGTCTTATATGAAAAGCAAATACCTTAAATTACCTTTATGTTTCATATTGAGCGCAGTATTGGTTCTGACTCTGATTCCGACTTTGACCTTTGCGGATTCAGGGAACAGGGTAATAACCGGATTCGAACCGCTGGAGAGTACGGAATACTCTTTTGACGGAGATCCTGCCGAGGAAGAAATTGTCAAAGGTCTTCCGGACTCCATTAACGTACACTTCGGGGGCAGCGATTACGCTACTCCGCTGGATGTGACATGGGAAGCGGTTGAGAACCTGGAAGAAGATGACTCGCTCTATTTTTATTCCATGAAACCTGTATGGGATGACTGTTATGTGCTTTCAGAAGACTTAAGTGAGCTTTGGGATGTACCGTGGATAACGGTCTACAGACTAGCCAATGACGATGCCAAAGTTGAAGAAGCGGAGCCTGAAATCGATAAAATTGCCGAAACTCCGGAGGATGAACTGGAGCCCGCATATACCGAAGAGGAAGGGTCGCCGGATTTGGCATGGATTTTTGGCGAATCCAGCTATGCGGCATCAATTTCCACAACTGACAGAGTATATAAATACCTTACGGAGACCATCGGTCTGAACAAGGCAGCCGCATGTGGAGTTATGGTAAACATCTACGCAGAAAGCGGAATGAAATCCAACAATCTGGAAAACACCTACAACAGAACCCTCAAAATGACTGATCAGGAATATACGGAAGCAGTGGATAAAGGTAAGGGCAAATATAAGACACCGGCCGGCAAGAACAGGAGCTTTACCACAGACTACTTCGGTTACGGTCTTTGCCAGTGGACATCTCTGGGAAGAAGAACCAAGCTTTTGAATAAGGCACTGGAAAAGAAAGTATCAATCAGTGATGTGGATATGCAGCTGGAGTTCATGATTGAAGAGCTTCAGAAATCTTATCCTGCAGTGTGGAAAACCTTGCAGAGTGTTCCGGACAATGCTGCCGGAGTATATTTGGCTGCACAGCACTTCTGTCTTGCTTATGAAATCCCCGCAAACACTGTTGCGGTGGCAGCAGCAAGAGGCAAAGCAGCTCTCAACGGATATTGGAGAACCTATAGCGGAAATGCTGCTAATCCGACAGCCAAGTCCTATATGGGTCTCTGCGGATATTCTTATCCGGACACCGTCAAGAAGGGCAGGGGCGTTTCCGTCAGCGGATATGCCGTTTCTAATTACAAGATTACAGCTTTGACAGGAACGATTTCGGACAGTAAGGGCAAAGTGGTCTACACTAAGAGTGTCAATCCGAAGGCAACCGCATACAATCTTTACAAAATGGATAGTGCCATGAAGTTCAGCAAGCTGAACACCGGCAAATATACTTACACCATTTATGCCAAGGATGAAACTGGAAGAGTTATCACTGCTAAACATGCTTTTACAGTAGGAACTGGTTCAACTGTTATTCAACGCGGCTTTGCCACATCGGATGTTGTTGACGGAGATGTGTCCGGCGGTTCGAATAATTCCGGTGTTACGGATGACTCAAGTGAATCCGGCACAACGGTAACCCAGCCAAAATCCGTAATTAAGCTTACATCATATACCAGTCCGAAGACGCTAAAGGTCGGCAGGGGATTCCCTGTAAAGGGAAAGGTAAAATCCAATTACAAGCTCAGGAAGGTAACCGTGGGCGTTTATACTAAGGCGGGGAAAAGGAAAATCGGAGCTTCAAAGAAGCTGACAGCTAAATCATTTAGCCTCAGGAAGATTGACTCAAAGATTAAGTTCGGCAAACTCAAGAGGGGCACTTACTATTACAAGATTATTGCCACTGACGAGAAGCAGACGGTGACTCTGTTAAACAAAAAATTCAGGGTTAAATAACCATTAAACATCAATTCATTTAGCCCCAAAAATGTAAACGGTAAATAGCCCGTGCCTCGATAAGAATCATAAAAAACATTAAAATTCCTTTAGAGGTTTTTTAATGTTTTTTGTTGTATGGAGATAAGGATATGGATATCAAAGAAGAAATGAAATTACGCAGTGGGCACAGGATATGGCCGACCAAAAAGCAAGCGGACTGTCACACAAGAGATGGTGTGAAACTAAAGGGCTAGGTTTAAGTACTTACGAATACCGATGCAGACGAGTTCGTAAGGCACTAGAGAAATGTATAAATGGAAAACAGGCAGGAGAAATTGTATTTCCCGTACATAAAAAGCTTGCTGAGCCTGTGTTCGCTAAAGTAAATATTGACACTTCACATTCCGGAGCAACCGGTATGAGCATAATGATAAACAGTGCAAGCATAAGCATAGCACCGGATACTCCCGAAGAACACATACGAATTGTTCTGGAGGTAATTGCAGGTGCTTAGTGAATTCAAGTTTGATAATATCTACATTGCCTGTGGGCATACTGATTTAAGGTATGGAATTGATGGCCTTGCGACGACAGTAAAAGAAAGGTTCGGACTGAATCCATTCTCTCCAAGAACCATTTTTTTGTTTTGTGGCAGAAGAAATGATCGCATCAAAGCTCTCGTGTGGGAGGGAGATGGCTTCCTTCTGCTGTATAAGCGTCTTGAGGCGGGCAGTTTCAAGTGGCCGAGGAAAATTGAAGAACTAAAAGATTTAGACAGCGAGCAATTTTCCAGGCTGATGCAGGGCTTTACCGTAGACCCCGGAATACAGAAGATTACGCCACCTGAAAATATGCTGTAACCATTGAAATTTCAACAAAAATAAAGCATAATTTAAACAAAAAAAGCTTTTTTTGTTGCTTGATATATGATACAATTTAAATATGGAAAGCAAGGAATTAACCAGAGAACAATTGAATAATCTGGATAAAGATGTTCTAGTAACACTCATCCTTAATATTCGAGAGCAACTATCACAACAGACTGCTGCAACCGAAAGGCTCACAGAACAGATTGCTTTAATGAACACAAGAGCATTTTCGCCTAAAAGTGAAAAGCATCTTACGGATGATGATCAGCTGAATTTTTTTGAGGCAATCTTTAACGAAATTGAAGCTTTGCATTCGGATGGAGCAGTGTCGGAACCTTCTATTGATATGGTAATTGTGCCCGAACACAAACGACGCAGAAGAAGAAAGGGAAAGCTTGATGAAGACCTTTCCGGATTCCCCGTGAAGGTGATAGAGCATACACTTACCGATGAAGAACTTAAAGAGCACTTCCCCGAAGGATATGGACGGCTTCCTGATGAAGTGTATAAAAAGCTGGAATTGATACCTGCAGTATTTGAAGTACACGAACATCACATAGCTGTATACAAAGGGAAGAATGGGATAATCAAGCGAGGAGAGCATCCTAAAGAGATGCTGGATGGGAGCATTGCCACACCATCACTTGTTGCAGCCGTGATTAACAGCAAATACACCAATGCCATTCCTCTGTACAGGCAGGAACAGGAATTTGCCAGAAACGATGTGAACATTTCCAGACAAACTATGTCCAACTGGGTTATTACCGCCGCAGAAAGATATATCTCATTGGTCTATGACAGAATCAGTGAAGAAATCATAAAAAGTCCTGTAGTTCATGCTGATGAAACACCGGTTATGGTTACCAAAGATGGCAGAGAAGGCATGCACAAGAATTACATGTGGGTATATCGTAGCGGAACCATGTGTAAGGCGAAACAAATGGTTCTCTATGACTATCAAAGGACACGTAAGGCGGATGCTCCGGAAGAATTTCTACGAGGGTTTGATGGGGAACTCGTATGTGACGGATATCAAGTCTATCACACATTGGAAGATCGTGACGGTATGCAATTCAAAGTAGCTGGTTGCTGGACACATGCAAGAAGGCCATTCGCTCAAATTGTGAAAAGTCTAGGCGCAGAAAAGGCTGCTGGTACTATAGCAAGCGAGGCTTTAGTGCAGATACAGAACATATATCATACTGAAAAACAGTTTCTGAAATTGCCCCCGACAGAGCGAAAGAAACGGAGAAAGAGTTTGGTGAAACCTTTGGTTGACTCGTTCTTTAAATGGTGCAGATTAAGCATTGACAGGGTTCCGCCTTCATCGGAAACGGCAAAAGGAATCAGTTATTGTTTGAATCAGGAAAAATATCTTAGGGTATTTCTTACTTATCCGCTTGTTCCGCTTGATAACAACCTGGCCGAACAAGCAATCAGACCGTTTTGTATTGGCAAGAAGAACTGGAAGCTGATTGACACTATCCATGGCGCCAAAGCAAGTGCGATATTGTATAGCATTGTAGAAACTGCTAAAGCAAACGATCTGAACATCTACCAATACTTCAAATATCTTCTAACTGAAATTCCAAAGCATATGGATGATACGGACCAGACATTTCTTGACTCCATGTTGCCTTGGTCAAAGCAGTTGCCTGAAGGGTGCCTGAAAAAGAAAAAACAATAATCTAAATACTGACGCCGCCAAGTTCTGGCGGCGTTAATTATTCGAGGCACGGGTTATTTACCGTTTACCCAAAAATGGTGTAACAGATAGATATTGTTATCTAGCTACTGTGCTTGTTTCACACTAATTAAGATTACGATGATTTTTTTTGTTGTAGTTTAGAGGCTTTGTCTTCTGATTCCCCTTTCTTGTAGGTAATAAAAATATCCTCCTATGGTGATTAGATTTTATCATAGGAGGATACTTACTTCGAGTTAACAGACTTTATTTTATAGCCTCAAAACTCTGGCGATTACTTTTTTGATCTTGCAATAAATTCACCAATGCCTTCCTCACCAACGAATTCGCCGTCTTCCAACATTATTCTACCGTTTACGATAGTATCTACAGCCATGCCCTTGAACTTCCATCCATCATAGATGCTCCAGTCACTCCTTGTGTGATAGAAGTTATTATCAACAATAGCTTCCTTGTTAGGGTCGATTACTACGATATCAGCATCTGATCCTTCAGCAATAATACCTTTTTCAGGGTACAAGCCAAATACTTTAGCATTGTTTGTTGAACATACGTTGACCATATCTTCAATAGTGATTCTACCGGCATTAACACCGCAAGTCATCATTACTGGCAGCCAATTTTCCATGCCGTTTCCGATTCCAGAAAGTGCACTCCAACAATTATCGTGCTTAGGCCCACCGAGCTGCTTACTTTCCTTTTTGTAAGGACAGTGGTCAGTACCCATGTTAGTGATTCCGCCATTACGAATTCCTCTCCACAGTGCTTCATTGTCATCCTTTGTTCTAAGAGGTGTGTTAACCTGACCCCAGCATCCAATTGCTTCTTCATCATCTTCAGTGTGAGTTAGATAATGAGGACATGTTTCGGCATAAATAGTGTAGCCTTCTTCTCTTGCCCTTCTTGTTGCCTCCATACCGTCTGCAATACTTATGTGAACAATATACAAAGGTGCGCCTGTTCCCTTTGCAATTTCCATTGCATGGAGCATCTGCATCATTTCAGTGAAAGGTGGACGTGAGGCAGAATATGACTTCAAATCTTTTGCACCCGTCTTTTGAATCTGTTCTTCTATGTAGTAAATGATATCCTGTTCTTCGCAGTGTGTGCAAGCAACGGCAGGGGTACCGTATTCCTTTAGCTTGAGCATAGTTTTGTACATCATTACTGGGTCAGTATGTCTATGCCCCAATTCTATTCCGGTTTTCCCTTTGTATGCATTGTAGAAATGTTTGAAAGATGTTACACCCATGTTAAAATAATCTTCTATTTCGTCAATATGGTCTTCATTTTGAATTGCAAAATGAAGACCAAAGTTGATGTGTGAGTGTTTATTGCCCCAATCAACAAATTGCTGGAAGTTATCTTTGTATGAGCCAAGCTGGCACCAATAAGTAATAAAGGATGTTACACCACCATATATCGCGCCTTTTGTTTCTGTGACAAAGTCATCACGAACTCTCTCAAAAGGCACAGGCTGCTTGTCGTTACCAAGATGTACATGCGGATCAATAAAACCAGGTATAACATAGCCACCTTTGGCATCAATTTTTTTTGTAGCCTCAGGAAGATTTTCGTCACTGCAAACCTTGACTATTTTTTTGCCAGTAACAGCAACACCACCCTTAATTACCCCCGAAGGGGTAACGACCAGACCATTTTTAATCACTAAATCTGCCATTTGTTTTCCTCCTTTTTAAATTCATTGGTAATTGATTTACGATAAGTAATATTCACTTTACAATATAACTTGCAAATAAAGTGCCAAAAGTGCCGATTGGATGAAATAACAATGAAATGTTTTTTCATAGGTCGTTTTTGCAGTAAAAAGTAGAAATAAAAAAGTAAAATGGACAATTAACAGTAGTTGTGTTCACCACGCAAGTTTTAAAACATAAACAATGTGTTTAAGAAGCAAAACGAAGAATTCATTTGAATGGAAGAAGTCCAATATAATCCTGCGGGAAAACAGCTCCATAATACATGAAAGGTAACAGAAACCGTTTCTTGTAGGAATATACGTGATGTCTGTGCACCATACGACATCAGGTTCTTCGGGAGAGAAGTTCCTGTCCAGGATATTTTTGAGATTGTCAGAGAAATACTCGCTGTGGGTAGTAACCGTGTAAGGCTTTACTCAGCAGGCTCTGATTCCCATCGTTCCGGATGCTTGCTGATGTACTCGTTAACAGCAGCGTATGTTGACTCTGTCAGTCGTTCAGAATGCTGATTGCTTTTTTTAGGACTTCAAGGGCATCCTGCAGGTCACGGGTTTCACGTTTCAGGCGAGCTATTTCCTTCTCCTCCTCAGTGAGGGGGCTATTTGGATTAACCTTTCCATTACGAAGTTTTCTGCAATGGGTCTTAATCCGTCCATAAAGAGTATCTTTGGGCATCCCAAGAGAGTCAGCTATCTGATGCAGAGGCATATCAGGATGGTCTTCAACATATTTAATGGCATCCTGTTTAAAATCGTTAGTGTAATTTCGAATACTTGTCATTTTGGGTTCCTCCTGTGGATTATTATACTACACAGGAATCTTCTCAAAAATAGTGTTCGAAATTTAGTCTAGTAGCAAGTAACTTCTTTTTTTGAAAAAACTAAAGACAAAAAGGGCAATTTGAAATAAAATTAATTGTGTGTAGGGTTTATTTCACGATTGCCCTGGTTCCGGACATATTTAACTTTTCGGTTCCAAGGTCTGAGTAAACGCAGCAGTGCCGGCTATGCCGGCATTGCTGTTTTTTGGGCTATCTGATGTTTAACAAATAAGGCATCAGCGTGACTTCATCCTTATCTATCTTCGTTACATTTAGTTTTTCGAGAAGCTCTGCACCATAGAAAAAGGAAAAAGCTTCATAAGGCGTCTTGCCATTTAATGATTCTCTCGGTGTTGAGTTTATGTGCGAGAATATTAAATCAAGGTCATCCGGTGTAAGATTATCAAGCTTCTTGCCGTTTGGAATAATGTTCCTTACGTAGTTGTGATTGTTTTCCACGTGGGGCTTCTGACTGGGCATCTGTGGGTCACAGTAAAATATATCTGTTCTCATTTCACCGGTCTCATAGTTTATTTCAAACAGGTCATGCTTCTCGAATTCCGAACCTCTGTCTGTCAAAATCAGAGAAAACAACCTGCGGTAATCGCTGCCAAGTCTTTCCTGAAGCAGATCTAAGGTAAACGCCATAGACGCACTTGTTCTCTCCTTATGAAGAAAGCCTATCATTACCGGAGTATTCTCAAATATGAAGGTTTGAATGTAAGGTCCTTCAGGGTCATTATAGACAGTATCCATTTCAGTTGTAGGGACTGTTGGATTGGCTTTTTTGAATTCCAGATAGTCTTCATATTTGTGCCCATCATAACAGGCCGGTTGCCTTCTTGGCTTTAATCGCTTTTGCTTCTTCATTGAAACCTGTCTTTTTAAGGAGAAATTGTCAATTCCATAATCCTTAAAAATACCGGCTCCAATATATGAGTAGAGAGTCTTAACGGATATTCCAAGTTCGGGATGATTGTTTACAATCTGATAAACAGATTGCCCTCTCTTGAATAATGGACCTATTGTTTCAGCCATGACAATCATCTGTGAAGAGGTCATGTTTACGCCTTCTCTTGAATCGCTGAGTGTATACCTGTATTCCTCATGAGCCTTCACTGCGTAGTAGTAATACTTGTCAAGGTAGCATCTGCTGTTATCAGGGCATTTATTGCAGATGCCGATTCTATCTCTGCGCTTGCAAGTGCGTTCCCGGAAGTGTTCGCGCTCTTTCCTGCAGCCATAGCATTCCTTGTATTTCCCCTTATTAACACAATAGTAGGCGGCACCTCGTGCATATGCAGCAGCTAGCTTAAATTTTCTGTGGTGCTTGATTTCCTTTGTGATGGTAGAGGGGCTTTTTCCAAGTTCCCGGGCTATCTGGGCTTTGCTTTTTCCTTCTTCGAGTGAATGCTGGATGGATTTCCTGTCATCCAAGGTTAAATGTGTTCCTTTCATAATTCACATCCTTTCCGCCCTGGAACACTCACCTTTGAGGATAAAACATTTAAGTTAATACTACAATTCTTTGTGAAAGATTAACTTCACTACTTGAAAAGGAAACAACGATTTTACTTTTGCAAGTTTCAAGTATGTTTTCATAATACTAAAATATACGATATTTGATTGAGCTGACAAGTTGGCATCGAAATTGCAAAAGATATCAGCATGAAGTTATATTCACTTGTTTAATGTAAGGTGTTGGTTTACGGCAGAAATGTTTTCTAGGTTTAATTAAAATGAGGAGGAGGAAATCGTGAAGGAAAAATTCTTAAATTGGTGGAGACTTGATAAAGACGAAGAAGCCCTGACAGCAGATAGTGTGCTAGCGCCTTTGTCATGGGCTCAGAGACGTAAAGCACTAAGCCTTGTATCAGTGTCCTTTGGATGGGGGTTCTGCATAACAGGTATGTTTGTTGGCTCTTTGGTTGCAACAGAACCTACTGGCAAAGATATGTTAATGTCAGTAATAATTGGTAATACTATTCTTTTCTGTATAGCATTCCTTGTAACGTACCCTGCATATAGGACAGGATGTTGTAATTCGCTGCTCTACAAACTGGTGTTCGGTTCGAAAGGGTGGGTGCTTCCCTGTTTGATTGTAATTATTACAGGCTTAGGCTGGCAGGGCTCGCTTACAGGAATGTTCCCTGATGTAATTGTAGGAGCAGGGAATACTGGATACGCTATAGTAGGACTAATAGGTGGTGCGCTCGTACTATATTCATGCTACAAAGGCATCAGGGGGCTGGAATTCGTGGGAAACCTTGCAGTGGTATTCTTATGCTTTGCTGGGATTGCATGCATAGCTTACAATTTAAAGTGTGCTGGAGGTTTAGATGGATTGATGGAATTAGCCAATGAGAAGAACAAAGACAACCCAGATGGACTCACAATGGTGGGTGGCGTAGATGCGATTGTAGGATCTTGGGCAGTGGGTGCGATGTTTGCTGGTGACTTCACAAGATTTTCAAAGACTGGAATATCGGTATTGGCATTCATAGGAGTATGCTTTGTAATTGTACAGCCATTTCTCCAGGTTCTTGGAATCACAGGTGCTGTAGTGCACGGGGAACATGTATTTACAGGATATGCAATGCAATTGGGAATGGTTTTCTTTGTGGTTAGTATGATAGCGATGGTTATGGCAATTTGGACAACGGCAAATTCAAACATGTATTTCACACAAGTGCAGTTCTCTAATATTACAAGAAGACCAATGAAGGTAAGTGCTGTAATTATTGGTATTATAGGAGCAGTCGCTGCAGCATGGGGCTTTTTCAATTACTTTGGAGGATTCATCAACACAATCGTATCCTTAGTACCACCTATGCTTGGACCTATTGCATGTGACTATTTTATTTGCAATAAAATGAAGTATGATCCTGCAATCATTGACAAAGTACCTCCATTCAACTGGGGTGCATTGGTGGCATATGTATCGGGCGTAGTAATTCCTCGATTTTATGTACCTGAATCACTTCCAATTGCAATATGGAACATTGTTATTTCAGCAGTATTTTATTTGGCTATCTTTTATATCTGTAAGGCAGCAGGGAAGCCAATTGGCTATGCATCAGTTGCAGATCAGGGCGAAGGTCCATATAACCCTAAGGCAAGAGCTATCGCTAACGGTGAGTATGTCAGCTAATAACATAGCATGTTAGCAGATAAGTAATTAAGTGTAGAGAAGTTTACTTGCATATTCCTTATCTCTCCATCGTAAATGCCGTTCGATATACGAAGGCTCGATAAGGGTGAGACGCAGACATTTTGAGACTGTAAAAAAGTCTGCTAATTCGAAATAAATATCCTCCTATGGTAAAATCAAATTACCATAGGAGGATATTTTTATAACTAACAAGAAAAAGGAAGTTCACAAGTTTAACAATAAATATATCAGCGGCATCATTCGCAAAATCTATTTTAGTGTTGTTGAATATTTTATTCCTTTGACGAATTGTTATTTTACCATTTGTAATATTGAATAGGGGCGGTAATTACAAGTATGGCATTACAATTAAGCCTAGATTTCAGTTTATAGGAATTTCGCCATTTAGGGTGGGGATGGTTCTGTAGGATTTGTTTCGTATCATGGTAATAGTGCCACTCGGGGCATAAATTTAAATTTTCTTTATTATGCTTTCTTGCATAATATGTTTTGCGGACATTTTTACATGTAAATATACTAAAGGACAACTTAATTTAATCCTAGGTATTGCCTTTAGGATAACGAATCAATTAAGATAACAAATAGAAAAAGGGCAGTAATTATTGTGCTGAAAGAGTAATAATGTGTTTTGTACATCTATTTATGCGAGGTCGCCAAAAAAGATTTAATGCTCATATAATGAAACAGTGTTTTGGATTAGAAACAAAATGAATGTAATTAAACAAGACTTCCATGATGTTAAATACGTATTATTATAGGTCTGATATATATAGAAGAATAGATTTACATTTGGCATATATATTGCTTATAATTTATGTAAAAACAGTAAAAACATTAGATGCTGAACGATAACAATGAGGAGGGCTTAATGAGATTAACAAAACAGCTTGAAGAAAAGATAAAAGTAAATACATGTCATATTCATGGCGCGGCACCTATCCCACAAGAGGGCAGATATTCAACGGTCATTGACGTTAAAGATTTATCAGGATTTAGCCACAGTGTGGGGACTTGCGGATTAAAGCAGGGTGCTTGTAAGCTTTCACTTAATATTAAGGACGGAATCATACAGGAGGCGCTTATCGAAGTTATTGGATGCACAGGAATGACACACTCCGCAGCAATGGCTGCAGAGATTCTCCCGGGGAAAACCCTTCTTGAAGCTTTGAACACGGACCTTGTGTGTGATGCCATTAATGTTGCGATGAGAGAATTTTTCCTGGCAATGTGTTATGGAAGAACACAGACGGCATATTCAAAGGATGGACTATGCGTAGGAGCAGGAATGGAGGATTTAGGAATAGGGGCACGAAGTCAGGTTGGGACATGCTATGGTACGGTTAAAAAGGGGCCAAGGTATCTAGAATTAACAGAGGGATACATTTTAAGACTTGCTTTGGATAAAGAAGATAGAATAATCGGTTACAGGTATGTTAATTTTGGCAAAATGATGAATTTAATAGAAGATGGACAACCTGCTAAAGAGGCTATTACAAAAGCCACATCAACGTACGGAAGATTTGATGAAGCGGTTAAGGTTATTAATCCTAGAAGGGAATAGGAAATGGTTGCTTTTGAAAGTTCAGAATTAAAGATTAAAAAAATCAAAAAGTATTTAAACGCAAATGGAATAAGATCCCTTGACGAGGCAAAAAAAATATGCAATCTAGCAGGTATTGATATTTTCAGAATAGTCAAGGAGATACAGCCAATTTCATTTGATGATGCAGTTTGGGCATACATTGCGGGTTCTGCATGTGCAATCAATAAGCATCTTAAATCGGCTTCGGAAATAGCGCTTGAACTGGGGAATGGACTTCAGGCATTCTGTTTGGACGGTTCAGTTGCGGAGGAACGAAAAGTTGGTTTGGGTCACGGGAAATTGGCAGAAATGGTATTGTCAGAGGATGTTAAATGCTTTGCGTTTCTAGCAGGACACGAGTCTTTTGCAGCAGCAGAAGGGGCAATAGGGATTGTAAGCTCCGCAAATCAAGCTAGAAAGACACCTCTTAGAGTTGTTTTGAACGGTCTAGGGAAGGATGCAGCAGAAATAATATCCAGAATAAACGGGTTTACATATGTCCGTACGAAATATGATTACGGAAAGGATGTTTTGGAAGTTATTGATAGAATACGGTTTTCAGATGGCTCCCAAGGGGAGATATTATGTTATGGTGCAGATGATATTAGAGAAGGTGTGGCCATCATGGAAAAAGAAGGGGTTGATGTATCAATTTCCGGCAATGGAACCAATATGGTCAGGTTTTCCCATATTGTGGCAGGAGCCTATAAACATAATTGCATACTTAAAGGCAAGGATTATTTTGCTTGCGCTTCAGGTGGGGGAATAGGAAGGACGTTGGGTCCTGATGAGACATCTGCGGGTCCGGCATCATATGGACTTACAGATTCCATGTCTAGGATGTATAGTGATATTGTTTTTGCAGGGTCATCATCGGTCCCTGCGCATGTTGAGATGATGGGATATATTGGCATGGGTAACAACCCCATGGTTGGCGCAACAGTAACAATAGCAGTGGAGATAAGCAAGTTAGTATTAAAGTCGCTTTAAAAACTAGTGGTACGCACTTTAAGAAATTGGTTTTCGAAAGGAATGTTCAAAAGTATTAATTAATTGAAAGGAGACATGATTGTAAAGTAAATAGGTAGCGACGTAAAGGTTCTGACCACTGTTGTAAATTCCAGAAAGTAGCGAGACAGAGTAGATACTAATTCGGCAAAACTAATGGTCTTGGAGATTGAAAAGAAGAATGATTAGTTGGCATCGAATCATGCAGTGGTCAGTGCAGTAGCACTAGGCCGGATAGGAGATTGGAAGTATCGTTCAAAAGAGACTGTTTTGCTGATAACAAAATGAAGGTAGAACAAGTATGAGCAAGACAGAAACAAGAAAAAGACTTTGTGCAGGAGTAGATCTGCATTAAGACACAATTTACGGTCTGCACAATGAACGAAGGTGGAGAAATCCTTTTGGGAACAGTGTATTCGATATCAAATAATGAATATGAAACATTTACGAAGGAGATGCACAAACAGGAAGTGGGGGATACACCATAGAGCTAGTGGTTGAATCGACCGGAAATACGAGATACTTCAAAAATAAAATGGAGCCCACAGGATTTCTGGCAAAGGTGGTTAACACAAACAAATTTTAAGCAATTACTACTAGTACAAAGAAAGCTGATACAAATGATGCGCTAACCTTGGTAAAGCACCTGATGAAGGAAATGCTGCCAGAAGCACATCTGTGTAATTAAACTAGTGATGAACTTAGCAGGTTGCTGAAGACAAGAAGCATTCTTGTCCGGAGTACCGTTAGTAAGATTAAGAATCAAATCCATGGCATGATGCTTGGCTATGGAATTGGGACAAAATGCGCTCAGTTTCTTAAGCAAGAAAAAGAGGCAGAAACTGTTGGCGGATCTTGCGAATTACGAATACTCATCATACACCGCCTTACCACTTGAAATGGCATTAAACATTTTAGACTATTTAGAGTCACAAATCAAGTTGGTTGAGAAATAAATTGAAGAAATGGTTAAGGAAAATGAGACAGTCGAATTGCTGAGAACCATTCAAGGAGTTGGACTTGTCAATGCAACAACGATTGCCGCATATACGGCATATATGGAACTTTTCAAAGGAAACTTTAAGAAATGTGCAGTGTATAAGCGTATGTTGGAATCGTTTCAAGAGTAACAACTCAAATGAATCTGTGTACTTGGGAAGAATTACAAAGCATGAATCTCATGAGTTGCGTATAGCATTTGTACAAATTTCACTAGGGGAAAACCGATTGAGTAAAAGGGAATCAAATTAATACTTGATTAAAGATTATCGTCGAAAGTAAGGAGATAAAGGTTCGGGAATTGCAATCATTGCTCTAGCTCAAAAAATGCGAAAGTGGTTTCGCAATGTTGATGGATCGAAAAGAATTCTATTAGGAATGCATGATGCGAGTACCACAGATGCAGCAAAACAGTTAAAACTATTTGACGTTTTATAGGAGGAGAATTTTATGGCAAACTATATGTATGTAACACCGGAAAATATTAAAGGTTATCAGAAGAGCTGGAACCAAAAGCCACATGAATGGCAGAACAGAGTTTATGGTAGAACAAACATCGGAACTCACCAACAGGTAGACTTTCTTAGAATGAGAGAAGAAAGAAGCGCTAAACTTGCTAATATGCTGAAGGAACAGGGGTGCAAGGCAATGCTCCTTACCACAGGCGAAAACATAAACTATGCAACAGGTACTTCAGACTACTCATGGAAGTCAGGTAACGGAACGAGATATGCACTGTTCTTCCCTGATGGTGACTTTGTCCTATATGAGACAGTGGGTCCTGATACAGAAGTTGTAAAACAGGGTTGCCCATGGGTAAAAGAGGAGCAATTAAAGCCTGCTATTACATATAAAATGACAGGTGCAGCATACCAGCACCAGTTCAAATCATACCTAGCACAGTTGGAGGAATCTCTAACAGCTAAAGGCATAAAGAAAACTGATGAAATTGCAGTAGATGCTCTTGATTTCAGTTCATACATTGGATTTGAAAAGAGTGGCTGGAATATAGTGAGCGTAGGTGATGCTTTGACAGACATCAGAGTTGTGAAGACTAAGGATGAAATTGAATTAACTAAAATAGCAGGTGCTATTACTCAGTCAGCATTTTGGAAGCTAAAGAATGAGTGGATTAAGCCTGGTGTAACAGAAAGAGAAGTTGTAGGCAAAGTCCTTGATTATTACATTTCAAACGGCATGACTTCATGGGGTATAATTGTTGCATCAGGGAGTAATACAAATCCGCTACACAGATTTTGGTCAGATAAGATTATCCAGCAGGGAGAAATGGTTTTTGTAGACATAGGCATACCATCATATCAGGGATATGGTATTGATGTTACAAGATGCTGGCCGGTTGAAGCTGATTTTACTCCTGGACAGAAAGCAGTTTACAAGCAGTGTTATGATGCCACTTATGCGGCAATCAACCAAATGAAGGCAGGAAATACAACTGCTGATGTGGCGGCTCAGTTCCCTCCTTGTGCAGTCGATGACTTCAAGACATGCGATATGTTGCAAGTTGCCCATAGTGTAGGTATGGGGTTCTATGAAGGATATTGGATAGGTAGAGGGTTTTCACTTGATTTTCCGTTACCTTTGAAAAAAAATATGGTTATGGCATGTGAAACATATGTTGCAAGTCCTGATGGTCCTGCAGCAAGACTGGAAGAAACGGTCGTTGTAACTGATTATGGTTACGAACTTTTGAGCCATGTGCCATTCGAAGAAGATGCACTGAGATAATGGGATTTTGACAAGGGAGTGTATATGCATGGAAGAAAGAAGAAAAATTCGCATTCTTACTCTTGGCGGAACGATTGCAATGAAAGAAGACGCCCACGGGCAGGCAAAGCCTGCCGCGGACGGTTTTAAGGTGGTTGCACAGATTAAAAAATATGGTGATATTGGAGCTGATGTTGAAGTGGAAGCAATAAGTAATATACCTAGTAGTCATCTTACTGTTGAGGGAATGCTCAATGTTGCAAAGCACATAAAAGAGCTGTCTGACGAGGGAAATACAAATGGTTTTGTAGTCACCCAGGGAACAGATACACAGGAGGAAACAGCATACATGCTTGGTTTGGTACTAAATATAAAGCAGCCTGTTGTAATAACTGGTGCAATGAGAAACGGTTCTGAACCAAGTTATGATGGAATAATAAATGTAAGAAATGCATGTAGGGCAGCTGCTGATCCAGCATCCCAAGAGCATGGCGTAATGCTCTATTGTAATGATTATTTGCATGAAGGTAAATACGTTACAAAGACACATACAAGTAATGTTGCCACATTCCAATCACCAATCTATGGACCTGTTGGAATGGTGGAGAAACATAAGGTTCTGTATTTTAGAAAGTCAACTCAGCTAGAACATTTTCCTATACCTGATGAAGTGGCAGAAGTTGCCGTAATAAAATGTGTGGCAGGCATCAAGGATTATTTAATTGAAGCATGCATAGATGTGGGCGTTAGGGGGATTGTTATAGAAGGTCTTGGGCGTGGACATGTTCCGCCAGGTGCTATTCCGGCAATTAAGGAGGCTGTTAAAGAGGGCATCCCATGCGTTCTCTGCTCAAGATGTGAAAGCGGCTTTGTACTTGATGCATATAGCCATATAGCAAGCGCTAAGCATATGAAAGATATCGGAATGATATTTGGAACAGATTTGAGTGGTCAAAAAGCCAGATTAAAGCTGATTGCGATACTTGGTCAGACAAATGATATGGAAAAAATCTGCAAATTATTCGAACGCGGCATCTATGATTGAAAGGGCATGAAAGTTCCATATGTGTAGGAGATATGCTATTGCCAGTAGCCGAGATTGAAAAAGTGTTTGCCGATGAAAAAAACTGAGACCCTTGCAATTGTATGAATTTGCCATCGATGCAGCGATTGGATTATTTGGGATCATAAGCAATGGCAGGGACAATGGTCAATTCACAGTAACTTATACTGTATAACACTAAGCATACAGGACATACTTTAACACTATAGTTTTTAAATATTATGGAGAAAAGAAAATGATTAATCAGATACCATTTAAAGTTGTGATTCAGCGTGGAGGAACAAGTAAAGGTATATTCATAAAGGAAGGAGAACTTCCAAGTGATGAGGCCCTTAGGGCAAAGGCAATAAGAGGTATTTTTGGAACACCGGATAGACGTGAAATTGACGGTTTAGGTGGCGCAGATGTTCTTACAAGCAAGTTAGCAATAATAGGCCCTTCATCTAGGGATGATTGTGATGTTGATTACACCTTCGCACAGGTAAGTTATGATAGTGAAGTAATTGACTATGGTGGAAACTGTGGGAACATAAGTGCAGGCGTTGGACCATTTGTAATAGACGAAGGACTTGTTAAGGCTGTTGAACCCATAACGGAAGTTCGTATACATCAGGTTAATACTAATTGCGTTTTGATTGCAAGAGTTCCCGTAAAAGACGGAAAAGCATGTGTTGAGGGCAACTATCACATAGATGGAGTTCCCGGAACAGGTGCAAAGATAATGTTAGATTTCTTTGATACTTTAGGAACGACTACAGGTAATGTGCTTCCAACAGGAAACCCAATAGACAAAATTGATGTTGAAGGTTATGGATTGTTTGAGATATCAATTGTTGATGCTGGGAACGTTCTTATTTTTATTGATGCTGAAGCTTTAGGACTGAAAGGAACTGAAACATGCTCTGAAATAGAAGCAGATAGAAAACTTTGCGATAAGATAGAAGCAATCAGAAGTACAGCTACAGTTCTTTGCGGAATGGCAGAAACACGAGAGGAAGCTACAGCTCATCCATATGTACCATTTTTTGCAATTATATCCAAACCAGCAGATTATGTGTGCGAAGCAGATCAGCGCAAGGTAAAGGCTGAGGAAATAGATATTGTTTCAAGGCTCATCTTTATGCTTCACATGCACAAGACATATCCTGGAACGGGAACCGTTTGTACAGGTGCAGCTGCAAGGATTCCAGAAACAATAGTAAACAGAATACTATCTGATAATGCGAAGGCAGATGAAGTTCTTAGGATAGGACATCCAGGAGGTATTATTAGTGTAGAAGCCATTACAGAAGATGCGGGAAAGAGCTTCAAGCATCTTGCGTATGCAAGGACTTCAAGGCGTATTATGGAGGGTACCTGCTATGTCCAGAAGAGTAAACTAAAATAAATACAGCAGGTAAATTTGTTAAGCGGCCAATAACGGTTTTTCCTGAAGCTTTCGGTATGCCGCCGGTGGAAGGCCGCCCGGATTACTGGTGTGGATTCTTTTCCGATTGTAATAGGTAAATACATAATGGAATATCCACCGCCTTACTTCTTCCATCTTCATCCGATAGGTGGGAAGACGGTACAATAACTCTTTCTTCAGTGTTGCGAAGAAACTCTCCATCCGAGCGTTATCGTAACAATGATTGACACCGGAGAGGCTCTGTGATAGACCGTAACTTGCAAGAGTGTCCTTAAAGGCATCGCTGGTATACTGGCTGCCACGGTCACTATGCAGGATTGCACCACATGGTATATCCTTCTTGGCAAGAGCACGAACCGTATCAATACATAGCTCTTTCTTCATGTTAGAGCGCATCTGCAGAGAAACAATTTCTCCGTTGAAGCAATCCAGTATGGGTGACATGTAGAGCTTTCCGTCATAACATTGAATTTGAGAAATATCGGTCAACAGCAGAGATAGTGGACTTGATGAAGTGAAATCCTGTTTTATTAGATTTTCCTTTTCCTGTATCTCTGTCGTGGATTTTGTCAAACCATGCGGTTTTCTGTTTGGTTTGTGGAGCCAGCCGTTTTCCCGCATAACGCGGGTCAGCCGCCTAGTGCCAACCTTGAT
The DNA here is from genome assembly GCA_050953465.1 of Lentihominibacter sp. GTDB lineage: Bacteria > Bacillota > Clostridia > Peptostreptococcales > Anaerovoracaceae > Lentihominibacter. Next base: position 1,132,950 of record JBMNMR010000002.1, read on the forward strand.
TCCTCGCTGCTCCAGTGCAAGCTTCATGCGAGGCACACCATAGTTATCGTTATATATATCCTCGCCAAGGATGCTTTTGATGGCCGCCGAAAGAGCCTCATCCTTACCGGGCTTTCCAAGGTTCTTAACGAATCGGTAATATCCGGATTCGCTAACCTCAAGGATTTCGCAGAGAATCTTGACCGGCCAGGTTTCTTTCCGGGAATGGATGAACCTATAGCGCTCATGCGCTCTTACTTCTTTCGGCTCTCTGCGAAAAAACCTAGCGCATCCTTGAGAATATCATTGGCTCGCTTGAGCTCGCGATTCTCTTTTTCAAGGTCGAGAATTCGCTGATCCTTGGCATTTGTCGGCTTTTGCCGATTACCGCTACCAACATAGGCGTTTTCTCCATAGCGAGCTTTGGAGCGCCGCCAGCTGGCAAGGGTATTGTATGATATACCGAGCTGTTCGGAAGCTTTCTTTATGCCAATCTCATTTGAGAGGCATACGGCTTCTTCCTTAAAGGCTTTATCGTAGTGCATAATGTCACCGTCCTTTCAATGCTATTGTAGCATCTAGTTGGTATGTTTGACGACTCTACTTTAATGATATAGCTCCGCAGCATTGTGTAGACAAACTGCATATAGCATCTATTTTTTAGAAACTTACAAGAATAAAGTCATTTCTAGAAAAGCTTGCACTGCTGCTTGAAGAAAACAATAAAAAGATTTTTGTTGTATATTGTGTCTTTCGAAAGATTGGTTTTTAACATATAAGGATAAGGGCGTGGTTATAGTTTAATGTAAATGTGGAAAGGAGAATAGTATGGTAAATACATATAAATGTCGCTCAATAAGCAGGGGAATTGGTGAAGGTGAAGCATTGGTATGCACCGAGCCTATCGGTTTTAATTTTGGCGTGGACGTTCCTACGGGAACGATAGTTGAACATGGACACGAATTGGAGGGACAGACTTTTAAGGATAAGGTTCTGATCTTTCCTCATGGCAAAGGTAGCACTGGCGGCTCATATGTAGTATATCAGGTTGCATGTGAAGGTACAGCACCTGCAGCTATTATAAACCAGAATTCAGAAGTTATAATTGCCTGTGGTGCAATAATGGGAGGGATACCTGTTGTTGATCACATGGAAACAGATCCTTATGCATGCATAGACAGTGGTGATTGGGTTAAGGTTGATGCTGAATCGGGAACAGTAACAGTTACTAAGAAAGGAGACTAACAGTGAGATTAAATGATGATCAGAAACGTATGTTAGAAGGCGAATGTGGAGAAGGAACCCGAACCGCAATGGAAATGATACTGGCTATAGCCAATGTATATGAAGCTGATGATCTCATTCCTATCAAAAGTGCTCATTGTGCAGGCTTGAGCCTAAAGTCCCATGGAGTATCAGGTATGAAATGGGTCGAAGACATGGTTGAAAAGGGTGCTAGAGTGGTTGTGCCAACAACAATGAACGTAATAGGCGTTGATAGAAGCAGAGACCTGGGACTTCCAGCTGACTGGGTAGAACATCAGATGAGAATTGAAAAGGGGTACGAGGCTATGGGATGTTACGGAACGTCATCTTGCGTGCCGTATTACTACTCATTCCTGCCAAAGTTTGGAGAACATATTGCATGGGCTGAATCAAGCGCAGTCGTATTCACTAATTCAGTTCTTGGTGCTCGTGATAACCGTGAGGGTGGTCCGTCGGCATGGGCAGCAGCGGTAACGGGCTACACGCCAAACTATGGTTTCCACAAGGATGAGAATAGAAAGGGAGGCATTCTGTTTAAAGTCACCACAAAATTGGAAAACATGGCGGATTATGGTGCAATCGGTAACTATGTTGGTAAAATGGTTGGGGAAAAGATTCCCGTATTTGATGGTATTGTTAAGCCAACAACTGATGACCTTGTATGCTTCGGGTCGGCAATGGCATCAGCGGGAGGTGTGGCAATGTTCCACGTTATAGGGGTAACTCCTGAAGCTCCGAACCTTGCAACTGCCTTTGGTGGAAAGAAGTATGATGTTGTAGAAATCGGAGACAAGGAGAAGCGTCAGGGCTATAATAGCCTTACTTGCGGAGAGCGGACTGATGTAGATTATGTATCCCTAGGATGTCCGCACTATTCGTTAGACCAAGTAGCTTCAATTGCACAGAAACTAAAGGGCAAGAAGCTTGCGCCAGGGGTTACAATGTGGATTCATACAAACATGGCAGTTAAAGGAATGGCAAAGGAATTAGGTTTCATGTATGACATAGAAGAATCAGGAGCAATTCTTACTCAGGATTTATGTACTGTATTAAGTTGTCCTGAAGCTTTGGGATTCCATACGTTGGTCACAAATTCACCAAAGATGGCATTTTATGCACCTGGAAATAATAATTTTGATGTATGGTACGGTGATGAGGATCAGTGTATTTCTGCAGCATTAACAGGTGAATGGAAATAATTATTATTACAACATCGTTGCAAAAATTGGTAGCGGTGCTTTTAGTGATGGAAATTAAACTGTTGTAAACGGGAAAACATTCGTAAACCGAAAAAATGGACCAGAACGAAAAAAATTCAGTTAAGACAACATCAATCATTTTGTGGTAAGGAATGTTTGTTGAACTCTAAATTGAATTGTCAAAAGGAATCACATGTTTTGCTACTTGAATGCCGATAGTCTTTCAAATCTTAATATTAAGTAAAAATTGAGGAAGTTGTAGAAACGTTCTTAATTGTTTTGGTGAATTTGTTTAACTTACTGTTGTGCCAAGAAATCCTAGGAGGAATCAGTTTATGTGATATGCCAGGAGCATTGCAATCAGTATCGAAAGGGTGCACACAGTCTATTTCGCTAGTATATGTAATTTCAATACTATTAATTGGTTTGAACCATTTCAGGCACATATCCAAAATATTTTATAGCTTGCTGAGAAAAATCTTTGGAGGAATAGCTGTTTTGCTTTCGATATACGTAGATGAACCGTTCTCGTGAAGCTCCACCGAGCACGGTGTACTGATAGAACCTATCGGGTATGTTGCTAACAGAACATCTTATTGGTACATGTTTGACGTCCATCTGTCGATTTACATTGAGTTGTGTAAACGTATCATTTTTTTGTGTTCCTTTTTCTTCATCGAAGGAACCTTGGAAGAATAGACAAGGTGTCAGTTCAATTATATTGTAATAAGCTGATATTAATGTAAGCTGATGTTCAATTGTTTGAACAGTTGTTTTGTGATACAATCATTGTGTTAATATTTTGTCCAATGGGAGGAAAAAAATGAGAAACTCAAAACAATACATTGATAATATCATGAGAGATCTACCAGAACTTAGATTGGCTCTGATATCCACATATTCTCGGATGTCGGGAATTATACAAAGATTAACACGAGACACTAAAATTCACTTTACAAATATTCATGCCCATTTTGACGAAGCGGTAAGAATAGCAAAAGAAATTGAGGATGATGTTGATATCATATTGACACGCGGAGGTACAGGGCATTTTATTGAAGAAGCAGTATCAATTCCTGTTGTTATTGTGCCAATTTCCCCATTTGATGTGTCGATGTCAATTTCGAAAATGTCTGATGAAGTAAAACATGTAGGATGCACGAACTACTTTTATCCAATTTGGGGGTGTAACTCTTTGGAACACCATTTTGATAAAAAAATATCCACGTATACTTTCATGGATTTGGACTCACTTAAAAGTTCAATTGCATGTGCTAAGATGGATGGGTGTCAGATAATTCTAGGCGGTGCCAACTGTTGTAAATATGCAGCAGAATTGGGAATTGAAGCTGAAGAGATTGTCTCAGGAGAGGATTCCGTGTTCAATGCAATAATTTCGGGAATTGAAATACATAAAGCAAAACTTGAAGAAAAAAAGGAACGTACAAGGCTTGAGGCAGCTTTTAATTCTCTTAACGAAGGAATCGCTATCAACGATGACAATGGGGAATATACCCTATTCAATTCCTCTGGAAGACAATTGTTCAAAATAGGGGATCAAGATTTTAAGGGTGTTACCATCGATGAGTTTTCAATAGGACCAAGATGTAATGATTCATTTGAAAACAAAGTTGAAGCAACCGACTACGTGCAGTCTATATATGGTAAGGATATCAACACCAACCACTATCCTATCTTTATAGACGAGGATTTTATTGGCATGGTGAGCACCTTTGAAGACGTAACAAAAATACAGTTTCTAGAAAGCCAAATACGTCGTCAGCAAAGCAAACGCGGCTTTTCAACTAAATATACATTTGATGATATTTTAGGTAAAAGTCCAATAATCCTAAAAACAATTGATACTGCGCGTACGTATGCATTAAGTGATGCGGCAGTATTCTTAAGTGGTGAATCCGGCGTGGGTAAAGAATTATTTGCCCATAGTATACATTCAAGCAGCGATAGATCTAGCGGTCCCTTTGTAGCAATTAACTGTGCTGCAATCCCTGAGAACTTACTGGAGAGTGAACTGTTTGGATATACCCCGGGAGCATTTACTGGTGCAAGCAAAACGGGGAAAGCAGGGTTGTTTGAGTGTGCTCACAACGGAACACTTTTTCTTGATGAAATCGGGGAAATGCCAAAACACCTTCAACCTAGGTTATTAAGAGCCCTTCAAGAAAAAGAGGTAATGCGCATTGGTGATGATAAAATTATACCTGTTAATTGTAGAATAATAAGTGCATCTAACAAAAATCTGCTACAACAGGTTAAAAACGGTGACTTTAGAGAAGACCTTTATTACAGAATAAACGTTCTCTCTGTAAAGGTTCCCCCCCTTCGAGATCGCCCTGAAGATATTATTATCCTTGCTAGATATTTTTTTGGGGAACTAAATCTCCCATCCTACAATATGTCTGCAGCAATAGATTGCTTGGCTGATTTTAAGGAGTACGATTGGCCTGGAAACATACGTGAGCTAAATAACATTTGTCAAAGAATTGTTGCTTTGCTTGGCGTAGATAATGATAAATCAACTTGCATTATGGATGTCAGCTCGCCTTTGAGTTATCTAGAAAAGCCTTCAAAGACATTCTCAATTCCAAATGACTTTAAATTGCATGATGTCATTGAACAATTCCGGTTATTTTGTATACGTTTGGCACTGACAGATGCCGGTAACAACCAGTCACTTGCTGCCAAAAGATTGGGTATTGGCAGAACTACGTTATGGAAATATCTTAAAGATCTTAATGTAGATGAAAAAAAGATTATATAAAAATAATTATGCTTGTTTGGTACAGATATTGCAATGAATATTGTAATGTAAACGTAACACTTTTGTTAATATTACGGAGAGCGGGGTTTAACATGGCAATGACAATAAGCGAAAAAATACTTGCAAACACATGCGGCAAAGAAAAGGTGGTTCCGGGAGAAATTATTCAGGCAAAAGTTGATAAAGCAATGATGGATGATATTTTGGGACCACGAGTTGAAATTGCTGAAAAGCTAGAGGAACTGGATGTCAGCATATGGGATCCCGAGAAGGTAACCATAATATCCGATCATTATACTCCTCCAGCGAATCAGATGCAGGCGAATATTGTAAAATTTACGAGGGAATGGTCTGCAAAAAATAATGTAGCTCATTATTACGAATTTGCCGGACCGTGTCACCAGGTGATGGTGGAGGAGGGAAGGGTTCTTCCTGGAGAGTTAGTTGTTGGAACAGATTCCCACACCTGTACATATGGTGCACTTGGAGCATTTTCAACAGGAATTGGCTCGACTGAAATGTTAGGAGTTCTAGTGACAGGAGAAATCTGGCTTAAGGTGCCTCAATCAATTAAGATAACGTGCAATGGCAGACTGCCACAAGGCGTATATGCCAAGGATCTTATACTTAAGGTAATAGGAGATATTGGACATGCGGGCGCAACTTACAAGGCATTGGAATTCGATGGAAGCACGATTTCTGACATGATAATGGATGAAAGACTTTGTATCACTAACATGGCTGTGGAAGCTGGAGCTAAGAACGGAATAATAGCTGTTGATGATATTACATGTGAATTCATGAAGGAAAATAATATTCCAGAAGGAATTAAGTATACAAGTGATGCCGATGCGCAGTATTGTAACACATACAAATATGATGCAAAAAGGTTGGTACCTTACGTTGCTTGTCCCCATGAGGTGGATAATGTGAAGCCTGTAAGCGAAGTTGGATCCGTTGCAATTAATCAAGCCTATATTGGTTCTTGTACAGGCGGGAGATATAATGATTTGTTTGAAGCGGCGCAGATGTTAAGAGGCAGGAAAATTGCGAAAAATATTAGACTTCTTGTTTCACCGGCATCACGAAAGACTTGGGAAAAATGTGATAAGGCGGGTATACTTGGAACTTTGTCTGAAGCGGGAGCAACGATTCTCGCGGCAAGTTGTGGTGCATGTCTAGGAGTCCATTCTGGAGTAATTGGCGAAGGAGAGGTTTGTATTTCATCTACAAATCGTAACTTCATCGGCAGGATGGGAAGCAAGAAGAGTAATATATATTTAGGCTCACCTGTTTCTGTCACAGCAGCGGCAATTGCAGGTAGAATAATCGACCCGAGAGAAATATAAGTAATTAGAAATGCTAAAGATAAAGGGAGATAAATGATGAACAAAATAATCAGAGGTAAAACAAAAAAATATGGGGATAATATTAACACAGATATTATTTCCCCACCGGCATACATGGAATTGCCAATCAAGGATGCCGCAAAATATTCCATGAGTCCGATTGATATTGATTTTGCAGCAAATGTTGCGAGAGGTGACATTTTTGTTGCAGGCAATAATATGGGTTCCGGTTCAAGCCGTGAGACCGCTCCATTAATTCTAAAGGAACTGGGAATAAATGTGATTATAGCAAAATCATTTGCTAGAATATTTTACAGAAACTGCATGAATGTGGGAATAGTTGCGTTGGAATGCCCGGATACAGATAAGATTACCATGGGAGATAGTCTAGAGATTAATTTGGGAGACGGAACAATAAAGAATATTACAAAGAACGAGCAATATAATTGCAGTAAAATTCCTAATCACCTATTAAACATGGTGAGCTGCGGTGGGCTTGTAGAGTACATAAAAAACAAAAAAGCAGTTGATATGAATAAGGAGGCATGATAAAAAGTAAACGGCAGGCAATATGAGTGCTCTTGATGCTGTTGTATAATATTTACAACAGTGAGACAGAGTAGATACTAATTCGTCATATTTTATGATCCATAGAGGTCTTGCAGGAGAATGAAGGGTTAGAATCGAAACATGCAGTGGTCAATAAAGATCGTATAGGAGATTGGCTCGGATTGCCAAACAGTAAGCTGTCTTGCTGAAAAATCGAAAGGAAGAAAAAAGATGAGCAAGACAGACAGTAAAAGAATGTGTGTAGGCGTAGACCTCCACAAAACTCAGTTCACAGTTTGTGCACTTGATGAGGGAACAGGTGCAATAGAACTGGAAGGTGAATTCAGAACAAATGCGAATGGATATGTTGACTTTATCAATCGAATGCATGAGATTGAAGGTGAAAGCGGACATGCCATAGAGTTGGCAGTTGAATCAACAGGAAACGCAAGATTCTTTAAGAACAAAATGGAAGCGGAAGGCTTCGGTGTAGTCGTGGTAAACACCAATAAATTCAAGGTCATAACCATGAGTACCAAGAAGAATGATGCAAACGATGCTGCGACCTTGGCGTTTTATCTGCTAAAGGAAATGTTGCCGGAATCGCATTTATGTGATCAGACGAGCGAAGAAATCAGAAGAATGCTTAAAACCAGAAGCATTCTGGTACAAGCCATGGTGAAGATGAAGAATCAGATTCACGGAATGATGCTTGGATACGGGATAGAGACAAAATCATCTCAGTTTCAAAGCAAGAAAAAGAGGCAGGAATTGTATCAAGATCTCGCGAATCACAACTTTTTAGAATTCACTGCCTCATCACTAAAAGTGATACTAGACAGTTTAGACGATTTACAGAAACAAATCAAGACTATTGAAGAACATAGGAGCAATTACAATAGCGGCATACACAAATGACATGAGCAGATTTGATGGAAACTTTAAAAGATTTGCTTCATATCTGGGCATTGTTTCAAGTGTTCATGACTCAAACCAAACTGTGCACAGAGGGAAGATTACAAAGCATGGACCTCAGGAACTAAGGACAGCATTTGTACAAGTGGCGATGGGAATCATCAGACAACCTCAAAACACATCTGAATGGAAGTTAATGATAGATTACTATCGCATGAAAAAAGAAAAAGGTTCTGGCAGAGCAATCATTACTCTAACCAGAAAAATTGCAAGAATCGTATTTGCAATGCTGAACAACCAAGAAGAGTTCAATTCGGCATTGATGATACGAGAAAAAACAAAGTTGACAGCTTAAAACTGTTTGACTTTTTATAGGAACAATTATGAGCGGTAAAAAGATTGAAATTAGGGAAGTTGGCCCTCGTGATGGATTTCAGAATCTAGCACAGTTTGTTGAAACAGAAGACAAAAAAGATATCATAAAAGAATTGTTTGTCTCGGGAATAAAGAGTGTGCAGATAACATCATTTGTGAACCCAAAGATAATCCCACAAATGAAGGATGCAGCGGTTATTGCAGAATTTTTTTCAGAAAAGTATCCCGATAAGGATTTATTTGCACTTGTTCCAAATCTTTATGGTGCAAAGAAGGCATTTGAGTATGGGATAAAAAAGGTAAGCTTTGTTATTTCATTAAGTGAAAGTCATAATAAAGCAAATATAAACAAAACACATAAGCAGTCATTTGATGAACTAAAGAAAATTATTAACAATGTTCCGGAAATAGACATATGTGTCGATTTGGCAACAACCTTTGGATGCCCGTTTGAGGGGATTCCTGAGGATGAGAAAGTCCTCGACTTTATAGGGGAACTGATAAATAAAGGAATAAATAACATTTGCCTTTGCGATACAGTAGGTTTCGCTAATCCTGCGCAGGTGCGTAAAATAGTATTGGCATGTCAGGAGAAATATCCAGAGTGCGTATTTGAGGTGCATATTCACGATACTAGAGGTATGGGGCTAGCATGTACTTTAGCGGCAATAGAGTGTGGAATAACAAACGTTCAGAGTACAATTGGGGGGCTTGGTGGGTGCCCGTTTGCTCCGGGAGCTTCAGGGAATACGGCGACAGAAGATTTAGTATATATGTTAAATCAGATGGGATATAATACAGGAGTTGATTTTGAGAAGCTACTACTTCTAGCCAAAAAAGTTAAAACAAACATTCCCGGAAATTACAGCGGTCATCATATTTATATAGGAAAAAGTGAAGTGTAGTCTGAAAGAATTAACTATTATTTGAAAAACAGTAAGTATATATTCATTTTGAGTTTTGTTAAGGATATTTTGCACTATATATGACATATGATAAAATCTTGATAAAACTCGTGGTCGAGTATGTTGCTTCAATATCAAAAGGAGTTGAGTTTTGAGTTTTATAATTACAAAATAAATCAAACCAATTAAGTAAAACTCTGTAAAATGTTAAGGTTTTCATAAGTATATGCTCCATGCTAGTAGGTTTAATATTCCGAGATGATAAGTTTGTTTTTCCGTGCAGGGGGCACTCATAGCTCCAAATCTACACGTGATAAACGAGATATAAATATGCTAAATTGGCAGCTCTAAATTGACACAAGCAATATAAAATGGTACTTTAACGTTTTTAGAGATTGGCTACGAAGTTGTGGTCTAACGTTAATAGTGGTTATATATCAAAAAACTGCCTTGGAAACCAAATTAAAGTTTTCCAAGGCAGTTTTTATGCGGAAATGATATCGAATTTCTATTAGATTTTAATGCATGATGATCCATTCAATGAGTATAGTACTCGGCGATGGAATCGGTCAAAATTCTTGTAGCCGGCAGCTGAATATTTGATTAGTTTAATCCTGGAATTAATGGATTCAACCGGACCATTTGATACTCTTCTTCCATCAATCTTATTAAAACTGTTGATTATTTCTTCTTTCCATTTTGATAGCGTTTTTGCGCCAGGCCTAAATTCAGGGATGCTATATAAGAATAAGTCCTGTATGTAACGCTCGATTCTTGTAGGGATTGTTTCAACCGTAAGCATTGTATCCTATAAGTTTGCTTATATGGGATCCTTTCAAATGCTCGCAACTGACGGACGTCCCTAAGTAACTGGTTCTACTGTAAGTAGCATTTGGCAACAGAATTCTTGAACAATAATAACAATCATTAGATAATGGTGTTCCTGTTTGGTGCATCGTAACAAATATTTATAACAAGTTATAGTTTTGGCACAACTTTTGCGTATCGTATATAATATATAGAATAGAAGGTGTAGTTGCAATTAGAAAGGAGGATAAATAATAGGAGATGTAGTTGCAATTAGAAAGTAGGAAAGGAGGGTAAGAATTATTGAACTTATCGAACATAGTTCTAGATATTAATTATGGATATAAAAGCATCAGCTGTACAATTTGCACCAATCAGTCTTCAACCGGATCGCAATCTTGAGGCAATGTGTGGTTTTATTAACAAAGCTGCCGCAGAAGGAGCTCAACTTGTGGTTTTCCCTGAACTTTCGGATCTTGGTTACGTTAAGTGGCCTAAACAGAGGAAGGAAATGACTTTTCTTAATACATATATTGAAAGCTGTAGCACTATACCGGGCAAGTCAGTGAACATTCTTGGATTGTCTGCAAAAAAGAACAGTGTTTATGTTGTGGCTGGTCTAGCTGAACAAGATCCCCTTGTACCAAGTAAAGTCTATAATTCTGCAGCATTAATAGGGCCTGATGGCAAAGTTATAGGTGTACAGCGAAAGAACAGTTATACTGTAGCAGAAATGTTTTATTTTTCGAGGGGAAATGGTCACGACGTATTTGATACAGATTTTGGAAAACTCGGAATTACAATTTGCTATGATAATTGGATTCCTGAGAATTCAAGAGTTCAGACACTGAAAGGGATGGATGTTTTGTGTTCCGTGTGGAATCTTGGATATAGCAATCCTGAAAGGCTTGATGGTTGTGATTGCCCGAATGGGTTTCAACCCAATACAGTAATAGACACTGCGCTAGTTAGGGCGCTAGAAAATGTTGTTTATGTTATTTCGTCCAACAGAACTGGCTTTGATGAGTTTAGTGGTATCAATTTCTTTGGAAACAGTTCAATTGTGGCTCCATGGGGAGAAAACATTGTTGTTGGCGAATTTGATACAGAGCAAGTCATAACAGCAGATTTAAAATTTGATGAACTTAAGAAGTTGAGAAGCACAAGACATTTGCTTAAGGATCGGCGACCGGAACTATATGGGATTATTTCAGAAATAAACGAACCGGTCAAATAATGTGCAAAAGGAGAGAAACAAAATGGAAAAAATCATGGTTATTGGAGCAGGATTGATGGGGAAAGGGATAGCTCAGCTTGTAGCAACAAACGGATTTGATGTTATTCTTTCTCATTATAAGCTTGAAATTGCGGAGAAGAGATTAAACGATATCGCAACAATCGTAAACGGTAGAGCAAGAAGGGGGAAAATTACCCAAGAGGAGGCTCAAGAGATTATGGGCAGAATAACTGCAGTAGAAGGTTATGAAGATGCAAAGGATTGCACCTTTGTAATTGAGTCAGTATCAGAAAACATAGAACTGAAGAAGTCCATTCTTTCTGAAGTTGACAAATTTGTAGGTGATGATGTTGTTTTGGCAACAAATACCACATCCTGTTCAATAACTGAAATACAGTCGGCTGTATCTAAACCTGAAAAAGTTATAGGGTTCCATTTTTTTAACCCGGCTACGGTAATGAAACTCGTTGAGATAATGCCAGGGCTGTTGACTGCCGAGGATACAGTTGCAAGGGCAAAAGAAGTGGCTGAGACTTTAGGTAAGAATCCCGTGATTGCTCACAAGGAAGGCCCTGCAGGAATAACAAGCAGGATTCTGACAGGGTTACTTAATGAGGCAGTATGGACATATTTCGAAGGAATCGCAAACATTGATGATATTGATAAGGCTATTGTTTTGGGATGCAATCACAAGATTGGGCCATTTAAGATTATCGACATGATTGGAATAGATGTGCATCTTGCCAAAACTGAAATGCTGTTTGATGTTACAGGTGATTTGCGATACAGACCGTGTCCGTTGCTTAAGAGAATGGTAAGCGTTGGTTTTTTGGGCAGGAAATCCGGAAGAGGATTTTATGATTACAGTGTAGAGCCTGAGCAACCAATTAATATATAGTAATTACATAGATGTTTTTGATTATGATTTGAGGTGATAATTATGAGAAGTGTAGTAATTGTTAGTGCTGCTAGGTTAGCAGGTGGCAGCTTTGGTGGCTCATTGAAGAATTATTCGGCTACCGACATGGGGGGCCTTTGTATAAATGGAGCTGTTAAGCGTTCTGGTCTAGCCCCCGAAAACATTGGGCAGGCCATAATAGGGAATGGCTGGCAGGCAGATGTTGGTCCTAACCCGGCAAGAATCGCTGTCATCAAGGGAAATCTGCCGGACTCATGCCCCGCATTTACAGTGAACATTCGTTGTGGTTCAGGACTTAGAACCGTTCAACTAGGGGTGCTTTCTGTTGCGGCAGGAGAAGAGGATGTTGTTTTGGCTGGTGGCATGGAATCTAGCTCAAATGCACCTTTCTATGCGGAGGGCGAACGGTGGGGTGCAAGAATGGGGGACAAGAGACTGATTGATGCACTACACCGTGATGGATTTCAGTGCTCTTTGGCCGGCATGAAAATGGGAGCAACTGCGGAATTGTTGGCTGAAAAATATAACATTTCTAGAGAAGAACAAGATGAATATTCTCTCAAATCCCAAGAAAAGGCACTGGCAGCAGTAAAGAACGGTGTGTTTAGAGATGAAATAATTCCAGTTGAGGTAAAGAAAAAGAAAGAAATATTTACCTTTGACACAGATGAGATTCCAAGAGAAACTACAATAGAAAAAATGGCAAAATTACCAACGATTTTCAAGGAAAATGGTACTGTAACAGCCGCCTCCAGTAGTGCTCTTTGCGACTCTGCTGCCATGGTTGTATTGGCAGCTGAGGATGTCGCAGAGAAGAAGGGTCTTGAACCTATGGCGAGGGTGATTTCTTATTCCTATGTATCGATTGACCCTCGATATATGGGATTGGCGCCAATTAAGGCAATTCCGAGAGCTTTACAAAAGGCAGGACTAACTCTAGATGACATGGCGATAATAGAATTGAATGAAGCCTTTGCTGCACAGGTAATAGCATGTGACAGAGAACTCAATTTTGATAAAAGTAAGCTTAATATTTATGGCGGTGCAATTTCACTGGGTCATCCTGTTGGAGCAACAGGAGCAAAACTCCTTACCACCTTGACATACGCCCTGAAAAATCAGGGCAAGAAATATGGTCTTGTTAGTCTTTGCATCGGAGGAGGTCAGGGAGTAGCAATGATAATCGAAAACATCAGCAGCTAATATAATAATTTTCTGAGGATAAAAATAAAAATTAATGCTAAAAGTATGAGTTTTGCCATTTGTTATGGTAATAATCTATGAACTTGAAGTAGAGACAAAAGTAGTCATATGGAAATTGGAAACTACGTGATAAAACAGCATAACTGACGCCTAAACAGAGCTTAAAAAAGTTACGTGGCGATACCATATGCTTTGTCGCTCGTCTGGAAAGACTGTGCTGTAGCATTAAAACTTCATCGAGAGATATTAGGATAACATTAATCAACAACATCGCTACAGTACAGCATTCTACTTGCTGTTTATAGACGCGAACACTGTGAATTAGCAATATGAGGAGGAACAAATTGAGTAAGGGTATACTAAACGGAATAAAAGTACTTGATTTAACTAGAGTGGTAGCAGGACCTTATTGTGGCATGCTACTGGGAGACATGGGTGCGACTGTATATAAGGTTGAGAGACCTAAGGGGGGAGATGACGGGCGTGCATATGGACCATATGTGAATGGAGAAAGTGTCTATTATATTAATTTTAACAGAAGCAAATATGGATGCACATTGAACCTGAAGTCCAATGAAGGCAAGGAGATATTCAAGGAAATGGTAAAACACGTTGATGTGGTGATTGAGAATTACCGCCCAGGAACCATGGATAAATTGGGTCTTGGATATGATGTGCTCAAGGAAGTAAACCCATCAATTATATATGGTTCTGTTTCTGGATTTGGCCACTCTGGAAGATATCGTGATCGTGCAGGATATGATATTATCGGTCAAGCTATGGGCGGCTTGATGAGTACAACTGGATGGCCGGATGGAGAGGAAACAAGAACGGGAACACCTATAGCTGATGTACTTGCTGGGTTAAGCATGACGATAGGAGTGTTGGCATCAATTATTAATAGGAATGATACAGGAGAAGGGCAGAAGGTTGATATCGCACTTGTTGACTCTGTTGTTTCTGCAATGGCAAATCTTAATCTGATATATCTTGGCTCCGGAATAATCCCAGGTCGAATAGGTAACAGATATGAGTCCACATATCCTTATGATTCTTTTAAGGCAAGTGATGGGAACGTAATAATAGGAGCAGGTAATACGAAACTTTATCAGCTACTTTGTGACGTAATGCAGAGACCTGAATTAAAAAATGATAAAAGATTTAAGACAGCAAATGACCGTGTGAAGAATCACATTGAAATGAAGAATGTAGTTGAACAATGGAGCATAAAGCATACAGTCAAAGATATTGCTTCTATGCTGACTGATGCAGGTGTCCCTTCAAGTCCTATTAATAGTGTAGATAAGGTGGTAGAGGATGAACACATTTCTGTAGATAGAGAGATGTTCCCGACAATAGAGCATCCGGTTTACGGAAAAATGAAAGTAACCAATAACCAGATTAAATTCAATGTAAGAAAGAGTGGGCCTACCAAACCAGCACCATTACTTGGTGAAGATAATGAAATGATTTTTTACGAGTTGGCAGGAATAAGCAAGGAAGAAGTAGCAAAGCTAAAGGAAAAAGGAGTAATATAGTGTATTGACATTAGGGAGAATGATTTAAAAAGGAGTGGTACAGTGATTTCCTGTGATAGCATATATGCACAGACATGATTTAGGGTACACTGCCTGCGATACTTATTTTTTTGATAATCGTGATGATAGTAGATTTATTTGAATTAGTATTGTCAATGCTTATCATATAGATTGTACCTGTTATTATTCTTTTGGAACTGTTAAGAAAAGTATATCCAAAACATATTGATATGAAGTGACCTTTGTCAAGTAAAAATTTTCGAACAAATATAGAATTATTACCTTGTAAACGCTTTAGTAATACAGTTCCTTGCATTGGCGATCCCAATATACGCGGATTGGGTACCGCAGGTCAAGAGTTCATCAAGCTTTATCGTTTAGCAGCGTAAATCACAGATCGATTTGTTGCATCATAGTGTGGCTGAAGATAGCTGAACCTTGATTTTACAGACTAAAGCGCTTACAAGATGCTTCAAAGAAATAACAGTTATTGATAACTCAAGTGGCATTACCTGGCATCGTGCCCATACGAAACCTGCCAACTCATGTGCTTATGACTATTTTGTCAATTTTTAAAGATAGATAGTTACCAAAAGGTGCAAAGCGACATATTCCGCCACCTTGAAACAATTGAGAAAAATTTGGCGTTTTTAATTATCCCAAAACCCTTAAGAGCAAGGCTGAACTCAAAAGCGTCTAAGATAAATAATCTGTTAAATGTATAAAAGAATTCATATACATTTTAAGGAATAACTCTGATAAAAGGTATTATGATTTTTGGGAATGACTAAAAATATTTTGATGTTTGCATACAGTAATGACGAAGAGTCATATGCAGACGATAATGTCACAAGCAACACAAAAAACAGCTATGGTTTCTATCAGAAATGTATATGAGGGGAAGGAATTGGAAAATGTCAATTAAAGAAAATACCGGGTTCCTCAAACTGTCATATATATTTAACAACATGAGCAGATTTTTAGATATGCAAATAGCATAAGCGAACCGAGGGGCATGTTTCTTAAAAGACTGTTTTGCGAAGAGGAAACGACCAATAGAAACGAATTCAGCAGGCATGTTTTCCCTATGTGAAATATATGGTTGCTTTCAGGTTTGAACGATTCAACGATGAACTTAAAAGAGGAATCGAAACACTTTAGTCACTTGATTTTATAGAGAATCGAAAAAATCTAATTCCAATAAGAAATCTAGGGGCTCGCAAGACTCATCTAGCCATCGCGCTCGGGATTGAGATCTACATGAAAGGAATGAATCATACGGCTTCATTTTTATAGTACTGATAGAGGAAATGTATATAGAAATATTGATTAGGGTAATGAGTATCTTTATGCTTATTGCCATAGGATTTGTTGCTAATAAGACCAAAATAGTGCCTAGTAATGCAACGGAAACACTAAATGCCTTTGTATTGAACATAGCAATTCCCTGTTTAATATTGCATACATTGCAGAGAAATGAATTGAGTAACGGTGCTTACAACGATGTCGTGTGGGCATTTATATCTGCAATAGTTGTATCAATAATTATTTCAATATTTGCATTGCTTGTGATGCTTCCTGTGAAATCTGTTCGGGAGGAAGATAAAGGCGTATATAGAATACAAATCGCATACACAAATGTAGGATTTATGGGTTACCCAATAATTAGAGTAATATTGGGCAACTATTGCATGTTTTTAGCAATAATATCTAACATTGTTATTATGTCATTGTTTTATACAATAGGTGTAATTTTGCTGGTGTATCGTAAAGGCGAAAAGTTTTTTTCTGTACATTTTTTTTCACAATTGATTACAATACCTTTTATGGCGTCCCTCCTAGGACTTATTGTTTTTCTTACGGGATTTCGTTTTCCTTTCATAATAGATACTTGTCTTGGATATATGGCAGAGACGCTTTCTCCAGTATCCATGTTTGTAATAGGAATTGGTCTGAGCAAAAGCAATGTTAGAAGTTTGCTCACAAGGATAAATGTAGTGCTGTGTTTCATTTCGCTGCTTATAGTACCCACTCTAACGCTAGGAATAGAACTGGCTCTTGGTGTGAGTACACAACTTCTGGTGACAATTGTCTTTGTAATGGCAATGCCATCTGCTGCTGTGATTCCTATTTTATGCCAGAAATTTAAACGGAACGAAAGAATTGGTGCGGAGGGTGTAGCACTAACAACATTTTTTTCACTGGGTACATTGCCGCTATGGGCGTTTTTACTTACGAGACTGTTTTTTTAATCAGAAATACGTTGGAAATGTAATCCAAAGTGAACAGGTTGGTTGTAAACATACATTGAGATAAATTAAACAATCAAAATCCTTAATTTTTTTGGCACTTTTACTTTTTAGTAAACGCTTAATAATTCCGAGTTTCCCTTCTGCATAGTAATTTATGTAAACTCATTAGCTTTTATGTATGTTCCGTTTTCTCTTTTCCCCTGTCAATTCATCATAAGGTGCTCTCGTATCGCAAAAGTCTTTCGGACCTGTGCAGGTATCGAATGCTACATCTTCTCATAGTATTTCCCATTCGGAATATGCTCTATGCTACAACTTCTCAATATCTCTGCCGGGAATATCTTGTCCTCTTGCTCTGCCTCTCGCACAGTCTTTTGGTACCTTACCAGATCGAGCATATCCCCTTTGTTCCAGTGATATGCACGAAGTTTCCCCATGTGATCTGCTCCTGTTTTACATCAACCCAGCGGCCTTGAACTCATCCTGCTCGCCAGTACATAGCTCACATGACTTTCGGTGCTGCTTCCAATAACACCGGCTTTCTTTTGCATCCGGATTTTTGTAGCCCTCCAGTTGCCTGTAATATACTTTTCTCCTTCTTCGATTCGTTTCAAATCTTCTTCTTTGGCTAATTCTTTAACTTGCTCTACCACTTTCCGGAACTCCGCTTTGGAGTCTTCTTTAATCGACTCTCTCAGAATGAGTTTACCATCGTCGGCACTGTCATAAAGATGAATATTCCGGGGCACTTTGAGCCACCAGTCCGGAGATAGAGAGCCATCGTTCCGGGAATTGAGAGCCACCCTCTTAATGCCTGTCATGTGCTTCTCCATTATACTGTATTTTATGCACCTATGGGTGTAAATACAAATGGAGGAGGTCAAAAAACATGACCAAGTATCGAGAAATCCTGCGGCTACATAGCATGGATTTCAGTCAAAGAAACATTGCATTAAGCTGCAGTGTTTCCCGTAACACGGTTGCAAAAGTCATATCAGCAGCTAAAGCAAAAGGCATTGGCTGGCCGCTGGATGACGATGTTACCGATGCAAAATTGGAGAATGTCCTATTCCCCAAAACGAAGACGGCTACCGAAAAACGAATGCCGGACTTCGAATATGTCCGTAAGGAACTACTCCGAAACGGCGTAAACAAAAAGCTTTTGTGGACGGAATATTTAGAAGTATGCCGTCAAGCCGGTGACGAACCGCTAATGTACTCACAGTTTTGCTATCACATCCAACAGGATGAACAAAAGCGCAGAGCCACCATGCGTATTCCGCGAAAACCCGGTGAGCAGATTGAAGTTGATTGGGCGGGAGATCCTGCTCACATTATCGATCCGGATACCGGTGAAGTCACAGAAGCCAGAATATTCGTGGGCGTAATGACCTACAGTCAATACACCTATGTCGAGGCATTCATCAATGAACAGCAAAAGGCTTGGATTACAGCACATGTTCATATGCTTGAATTCTTTGGCGGTGCAACAAAGATAATAGTACCGGACAACACAGCTACTGCTGTTAACCGCAAACAAAGCGATTGGTATACACCGGAACTGAATGCCACCTATCGCGAATGGGCGGCATATTACAATACGGCTATTATCCCTGCAAGGGTACGCCGACCCAAGGACAAACCGAATGCCGAAGGTTCAGTAAGACACGCTTCTACATGGATTGTTGCAGCCCTTCGGAATGAACAGTTCTTCTCGTTATCTGAACTTAATCAAGCTATTAAAGAAAAGTTGAAAATCTACAATAGCAAAGATTATCAGAAAAAAGAAGGTAGCAGGCTAAGTTTGTTTCTTGGGGAAGAAAAGCCATTACTGACATCACTACCTGCTACCCGTTATGAACTGGCAAGCTTTAAGAAAGCTACCGTTCAATTAAATTATCACATAGCAGTAGAAAAAATGTACTACTCTGTGCCTTATCAGTATATCAAAAGAAAGGTCGATGTGCGACTTACAGATAAAGTGGTCGAAATATTTGTGAGTAGTGATAGAATTGCCTCTCACAGGCGGCTTTACGGGCGTGCAGGGCAGTATTCTACCGTGACAGAACATATGCCGCCAAGCCATCAGAAATCTCTTGAAATGAGGGATATTTCCTTTGAAGATCGCTTCGGCATTCTCGTTGATATTAAATACGCTAACCGCAAAAGCAATCGCCTTAAAAGGCTTATCAAGAACGCCGGTATGGAGCAAACAGATGCTTCCATTGCAGATGTTGATTACACTTCCGGTAGGAAGCTCAACAAGGCTTTGATTCAAAGGCTTGCATCTTGCGAATACATCACGCAGTATCGCAACATATTCATTACCGGAGCAACAGGTAGTGGAAAAACCTATATGGCCTGTGCGTTCGAAATGGAAGCTTGCAAATAATATTTTACGGTGAGATATGTGAGACTTCCTGATTTGCTGCTCGATCTTGAAGCCGCTAAAGAAGATGGTGATTATGTGAAAATCTTAAGCAAATACACTAAACCAATGCTACTCATAATTGACGAATGGTTACTCATAAAACTTACAGAGTCGGAATCAAAACATATTTTTGAGTTGATTCATAAACGCCGGAAAAGAAGTTCTACAATTTTCTGCTCGCAGTTTCGAGAAGAAGGCTGGTACGAAAGACTTGGCGGCGATGACAATCCTCTTGCGGATGCAATCATGGATAGAATCGCATACGACTCGTACAAGATTGATATTGAGAGCATAGATCCGAGAAAGGATGAATCTATGCGGAAACGCTATAGATTGAATCCGAAGGAAGCTAGGTAATTAAAATCAGGTGGCTCTGCTAGTCCGGAACGGTGGCTCTCACTACGCCGGACTGGCGGTTCCGCCGCACCGGAATATTTAGATGACTGGTCATCTGTGTCAGGTATTTGTTTAGATGGTATTCATCCAGAACTTCTGTGACAGACAGAAAATGTCTGTGAACTCCCTTAATCCACTTGCCTCCGTCGGCATTCATATATATCTTGCTGATGCTTTCCAAATCATAGTTGCTTTCAATGTAGTCCGCCACCTCTTTCCACAGTTTCTCGTTGTCTTTTCCTTCGTACACACCGCTGAAGTAATGTGGATTAATCAGTCGGTATCTGCTGCTTCCCGGGCTTTCCGGTTCTATCCCTTCATAAACATATACCAGTTTCACCTGCACATTGTTGTGTTTGCGCCCATCTTTACCGGCCTTGATGTCACCTCTTTTATTGAAGAACTGCAGTGGCACATGATCTTCATCTGCATCTATATAAAGGTATTGCACTTTCTTCTTTTCTTCTGATTCTTCTGCTTTGGGAAACTTGAGTTCATGAAGATTGTTCTTTACGGTCTCTTTACTTATGCTGTCAAGAATGCTGGCAGCCTCGCCGCCTTTACGGTAAGATGTTTGTACCGCTTCCTGCAACATCTGTGCCTTGGCGTCCTCTGTCATCCGTGCACCTTCTTCTATTTCAAGCATACGATCCAATAGATAAGTGCGCTCACCGGTCTTCTTATTCCGGTACATAGTCTTTCGGTAACTGATTTCTCCGATGGAAGTCAGCATGGGCTTCGTGTCTCTTCTAACCACGACCCATTTGTCTGCTCTGAACGAACTGTTTCGAATCATTTCATCCATCTCTTCGAATGCATCCGGAATGTATGAGCAGGCAAATCTTAAGACTTCGGTTTTTACACCATTGACAAAACCGGCTATATCCATCGGATTCTCGAAAAAACTTGCGCAAATATTATCCAGATTGATGGTGCCGTTTTCACAAAACTGTAGTATACTTTTGTACATAGAGAACATCCTCCTTTAGTATTTTGGTTGTTATTTAAATGCTATCACAAAAGTGGCACTTTAACGTTTTTAGTGGTTGACTACTAAGTTGTGGTCTAACGTTAATAGTGGTTTTACATCAAAAAGGACTGCCTTGGAAACCAAATTAAAGTTTTCCAAGGCAGTTTTTATGCGCAAATGACATCGAATTTCTATTAAATTTTAATGCATGATGATTCATTCAACGAGTATAGTACTCGGCGACGGAATCGGTCAAAATTCTTGTAGCCGGCAGCTGAATATTTGATTAGTTTAATCCTGGAATTAATGGATTCAACCGGCCCATTTGATACTCTTCTCCCATCAACTTTATTGAAACTGTTGATTATTTCCTCTTTCCATTTTGATAGCGTTTTTGCGACAGGTCTGAATTCAGGGATGCTATATAAGAATAAGTCCTGTATGTAACGCTCAATTCTCGTGGGGATTGTTTCTACCGTACATGTTGCATTCATTTCCATATATTCTTCCTTCAACATATATGCGATTTCCAGTTCTGGATCAATTGATAAAATAGCTGAAACCAAATCACGCGGATCAACATTTTGATACCAGAAGTAGGAAGTGTTCCTGTTGACTTTGATTCGCCTGGAATAATCTATCTTGCGGTATTGCTTTATGATAATCCAGGAATATTTCTTCAGAAGGTAGTATTCATCTGAGTTTTTTGGAAATGAATTCATGATACGTATTCGTACTTTTGTGAAAGCATAGTTGATTAGCTTTATGACATGAAAGCTGTCAACACATATCTTGGCATTGCGAAAATATGTTTCAGCCATATCTCTATACGTGTCCCACATGTCCATGGATACGTATTTTACTTGGTTTCTGGTATCTCGTGGGATTGCAGAAAAGTATTTGGCCAGATCATATTTTTTTCTGGTTGGAAGTAGGTCGTATATTTGATTGGTATTAAAGTCAGCAAGCACGCAAGCATATATTCTTTGTTTGTATTTGATGGCATATACTTCATCAATACATAATATTGTTGGGAACGTTCTCACTTTTATCCCAGCGTGTTGATCAAAGATTCGTTGGACTGTAGTAACAGAAGTGTCTGTTGCGGCAGCTGCCATAGAGAATGTTACTCTTGGATCAGAAAGCAGTTTCATTACTCTCATAATCGTAAATTTAGAAATACGTCTTCCGGGAACAACAAAAGGATTGGTTTCAGGAAAAGCCTTTTTACAGGACAAACAGAAGTATCTGCGACGATTATACACGAGAGTAAAATTCAAATCGTTTAGTATGGCATGATTAATTGTTCTCCTGCGATAGTCATGGGTTCTATCGGCGAGCTTTCCACAGTGTGGACATGGGCTTAGATTTTTGCGTAGGGTCACCAATGCAAAAACTTCTTCATTAACATTGATGATTTCAATGTCATGAATTTTTGACCCTTCCAAGTCAAACAATTTAATGATAATATCTTTCAAAAGGAGCCTTTCTATTGATGTCATTCGCAATTAAAAGATACCATAGAAAGGCAAAACAAGTAGCAGGAACGGATTAAATGTTCGTAATGCTACTTGTTCTTTTATATTTTTTAAAATACACCACTACTAAAGTTAAAGAGGGGGTCAAACCACTAAAAAAGTTAAAGACCCACAAAAGGGTGCTCTCTTTTCTTTTATTCTTTTTTTATCCTACAAATGTAGATGCTAATCTAAAATTGGTCCACAAAATCAGAAAAGGTATATTGTTAACTTCCAGAAAAAAGTACCCTAAAACAAGATTTCGTCTTTAATTTCTTCTGCATGATGAATGATTACAAGCATTTCTTCAAGTGAAAGTTCACTGCCCACATATGCTTTGTATAGTGCCTCCTTAACATGCTCTTCTTTTCTTTCGGGATAGCGTTCATCCATCAGATCGCTTAGTTCTTTAATGAGAGAATTGTATTCTTCATGTTTCACGGCCACCTTTTCTTTTAGTCTTTCAATCTTGCGATCTAAAGTTGCTAGCCGCTGTCTTTCTTTTGCTGTAATCTTTTCCATAATTTGTTCTCCGTTACTCATCATCCCGGCACTGTGGATCTGACTTTATGAATGCAAGTATCTCGCTGTAGGATCGCTTGCTCTTTCCTATTGCATCTGCCAGTTCCTTGCTTTGGAGAGCCTTCTTTTCATCGAGCAATTTTTTCAGTTCATCTATTGCAGCATTATGAGCTGCTCTTGTTTTTGTAACACGTTCCTCAGCCTGTTCAATTTTCACTTCCAGCAATTCAATGCCGCTGCGTCTTTTCCTACTCATTTATCATTTCCTCCGAATAGTTCATAATTCTGTACAGTTCTTCTCCAATTTTCTCAGACTTCCGTTTCACTGCTGCTTCTGTCAATTCAAACGCTCCCAGGACCACTTTTGCATGTTTTGTTACTGCGTGATCCAATCTGTAAACGCCATCAAGCTGTCGAATCATCACTACTTTCTCCAGCTCTTTTAATGCTGCCGGAACTGTAAGGTAATTTGGTTTTTCATTCATTGTTTCGTACTTTTCTTTCAGTTTTGTGTAAATGCGACACCTGAGAATCAATGCGATAAATTCAATGAATATCTTCGCAGATGCTGCATCGCCACCACTTACACGAAGGGTGCGATTCCCCAGATATGTTTTATCTCCTCTGAACAACTTCTCGGATGTATCTCTGCTCTTGTATAAATTTATCGCTTCTTTTGCGGTCATGTTTTCAGATGTTATGATTGCATAATACCCACAAAGTGACAGCTCATTCTCAATAACATCCGTCCTCTCCTCCGCTATTTTAAAAGTAATCCCATCATCTTCATAGTGAATGTAGAAGTATTCTTCAATAACATCTCCAAAGGATGCTTCTTTACCTGCGTAACGCTCAGCATAACGCTTCATCCTCCGAATCTTATCCTTAACAGCCTGCTTCTTTTTGAGAGCTTTTACATCGCTGTAGTATAAATGAATATTCCTTTTTCGATCATCTCCCTCATATAGCGGCTTTTTAAGCGTGGTTCCGTACACATCATATCGGTCTATGTATTTGGCTCTTCTGTTTTCAAAACTGCCGATTGTCTCCAGTATGACACCTCGGATAAATGACTTCATTCCCTTGACCATTATTACAAAGCTGTAATCGTTCTTGTCCATATACGAAAGGTTTGAACGGCTGAAATATCCTCTGTCAAGTATGAACCCGAGTTTACGGTATCCATATGAATAGGCCTTGTCTACGGCGCACTTCAGTTGTGAAACATCATTTACGCTTCCCGGATACTGTTCATAGAACAGCGGCTCTTTATTGGCCGTATCATATGCCAGGGAGTAATTGAAAACAGGCTGGCCTTCATCCACTTTCGGATGCCCGAATTCAACCATGTCTATATCTCCGGCCTGGCAGCTTTTGTTCGTAGAATCATAGGATATGTATATTTTCTCACGATGATTGCGTTCTTCATTCCAGGTATTAAGAAAACCCACTGACTGTTCCGGTCGCAATGTATGAAGAAAGTCTGACACTTTGGAATCGCTGTAAAGTTTCATGTTATGTGTGAACAGGGGATGACAGTATGCGTAATCGGGATAGTACTGGCTTGCGTTGCTTTCTGTTAATATTGAATAACAGGCAAGATCAAGCAATAATCCCACATCTTTAGAATCCATGAACTGCTCCATAATCTCTCGTAATTTGCATTCTTGTATAAGTTTTTCTAAAACGATATATGCCCCAATGTTTAAGTATGGGCTTCTTGATGTTCTGTCCAGCTCTTTCGGGAGCTTTGCATCAGGAAAATATTTCAGAAAGTTCTCATTAGGGTTCATCATGTCCGGATTCTCCGGATCCACTCTGCCGATTGATGCACGTTTAGGATATGTATATTGCTTTATCGGATCATATTTGCGTGCATATTCGAATTCAATAAAAGTACTCCCATTGCGCTTTTTTCTCACCAGTTTCCCCGGAGCTTCCGGTATTTTGACTTTGAAATTAAAGAACATGTTTTAAAATCCTCCTGTGAAAATGTTCTAGGGAATAAATACCCTAGAACTATTCTAACAAAAAATCCAGTGGGTTGCAAGTGGAAAAACGGTCAAATCACTGGATTTTCAACATTTTCGAGGATTGCCTTTCTATGCTTTGATCATCTAGGGTACTTTTTTCCGGAAGTTAACATATATGAATAGGCATTGAAGAGTACGAAGAAAATGCGAAATGTTGGAAATAAATTGGTAAATTGACAAATAATACCAAGGAGTGTATTATAAAAACATACATACGTAAAATATGGGAATAATGTAGAATATAGCAACAAAGGAAAAATGGAAAAGGAGATCTTGCATGGATAAGAAATTGTTCGGCTTCATTGGTGAAGAAATGGCAGCCGATGTGATGCGAGCCAAAGGATATAAGATTCTCAGAAGGAACTACAGGTGTAAATACGGAGAGATAGACATTATTGCGGAAAGGTATGGAGAGATGAGTTTTGTGGAGGTCAAGTCCAGGCAGAGTTTCAGGTACGGCAGACCCTGTGAGGTAATCGATGAGGAGAAGAAGAATCATATCAGGAGAGCTGCAATGTGTTATATGAATGAGATGAAGGAAAAAGGATATGTTCCAAGGAGATACGATTTTCAGGTGATGGAAGTTGTGGTGCAGCACACGACAAACGCTTTTTAGAAGGAGTGGACAGATGCTTACTAAAGTGAAAACGGCGACCCTTTCGGGAGTTGAGGGCAGTCCGGTGGTTGTAGAGACGGATCTGCACAGGGGCCTGCCGGGATTTTATGTGGTTGGTCTGGCTGATACGACAATAAAGGAATCCTGCAGGAGGATTAAGCCTGCAATAATGAACAGCGGGTATTTTTTCCCCAATGAGAGAGTGACTGTAAATCTGGTTCCGGCTGACACACCTAAGGAAGGAAGTCATTTTGACCTGCCTATAGCGCTGGGGGTAGTGATGCTGGGCAGGGAGGCAGTTGAACCGGAAGATACGGCTTTCCTGGGAGAGGTGTCTCTGGACGGTAAAATAAATCCTGTGAGAGGCATGCTGCCCCTGGTTATAAGTCTGAGGCAAGCGGGAATAAGGAATATTGTCGTGCCGGAAGAAAACGCTGAGGAAGCGGCAATTCTGGAGGATATCAATATACTTCCCGTGGGAACCCTCAGGGAAGCGGCAGAATATGCTTTCGGAGAGAGGGAGCTGAGTATACATATAAGGAAGAAAAGCAAACATGACCGAGGCGGGGAAGTAATGGACTTTGCACAGGTTATAGGACAGGAAAGCGTCAAACGGGCGATAACCATAGGAGCGGCGGGAAATCACGGAATGCTGATGATAGGAAGTCCGGGCTGCGGCAAAACAATGATGGCAAAAAGAATACCCACTATTCTTCCGGAGCTGACTTATGACGAAAAGATTGATATCACAGGGATATACAGCGTGGCGGGTCTTCTTTCCGAAGCATATCCTATCGTAGAGAAAAGACCTTTCAGAAGTCCTCACCATACAATTTCAAAGATTGGACTTACGGGAGGCGGGAGCAGGCCTAAACCGGGAGAATTGTCTCTGGCACATAGCGGAGTGCTGTTCCTCGATGAGCTGGGCGAATTTGATGCAGGGGTTATTGATGCCATGAGGCAGCCCGTTGAAGAGGGATTTATAAGGATTAGCAGATATCTCGGGGAAGTTATCTTTCCATCGAAGGTTATGGTGGTTATTGCTGCAAATCCATGCAAATGCGGGAACTTGTGGGACGAAAGAAAAATATGCACATGTTCCGGGAAACAGCTGGCCAGTCATAGAAGGAAGTTAACGGGGCCCTTCACGGACAGGATAGATATGCATATCAGAGTCAGCCCGGTGAATAAGGAGAATCTGACAATGATAGGGGAAAATATGAAAGGGGAATCCTCGGCACAGATGCGGGAGAAGGTCATACGGGCAAAGACTTTTCAGGAAAACCGGTACAAAGGGATGAGATTCAATTGTAACGGAGAACTGGATGAGAGTGGAATCAGAAAATTTTGCACTCTTGATGAGGAAAGTCGCAAGATGATGATTTCAGCCTATGAGAGAATGAACCTGACAATGAGAGCCTATAACAAAATTCTGAAACTTTCCAGAACCATTGCGGATATAGAATGTGCAGAGGAGATCAGGATGGTTCATGTGGCAGAAGCGCTTCAGTACAGGGCAGGCACAATTGACGGGGATTATCAGGGGTGAAGGAAATGGATATAGAAATAATAAGAGCGGGAGAGCCGGCTTATCCGGCACTGCTTAAGGAGATAAAGGGGTATCCGAAACAGCTGTATTACATAGGAAATCCGGCTGTACTGAACAGCAGGTGCGTATCGGTGGTCGGATCCAGGACAGCGACAGTTTACGGCAAAACCATGGCTGAACAAATATCCGGCAGGCTGGCAGAACGGGGGATCACTGTTGTAAGCGGCATGGCCATTGGGATTGATTCCTCTGCACACAGAGGAGCTCTTTCCGTACACGGGAAAACGATAGCGGTTCTGGGATGTGGTGTTGACGTCTGCTATCCTCCCGAAAACAAAGGGCTTAAGTCAGTCATAGAGGGCAACGGAATCGTAATAAGCGAATATCCTCCCGGGACACCGGCAGAAAGGTATCATTTCCCCAATAGAAACAGGATAATCAGCGGTATATCGGAAATGACAATAGTGATTCAGGCCAGGAACAGGAGCGGTGCTCTTATTACGGCGGAACTGGCTGCGGAGCAGGGACGTGAGGTTTATGCGCTGCCGGGAAATATTGACAGTCAGTACAACCTGGGAACTAACAAGCTTATCAGGGAAGGAGCTGTTCCCATTATAAGCGTGGATGATGTTCTGGAACCGCTGGGGCTGAAAAAAGTAAGCAGAAGAGAGGCTGAAGAAAAGCTCAGCGAAACGGAGATGGAGATTTTTCGCCTGCTGGAACAAAGGGGGGAAATGAGCATTGATGAGGTCTGCATGCACATGAACCGGACTCCGGCATATGTTAACCCCATACTGTCGGTTATGGAAATGAAGGGTTTCATTTTTTCGGCCATTGGAAAAATTTTTCTTGCAAACGTGTAATTATGCTCTATAATTGAGTACTAGAAAATGAATCACAACAAAAGAAAGGGATATTAATGGCAGCGGCAAAGAAAACACTGGTAATAGTGGAATCTCCTTCAAAGGCAAAAACCATAGGAAAAGTATTGGGCAACCGCTACAAGGTTGTTGCTTCCGTCGGGCATGTTCGCGACCTGCCTAAGAGCAGACTGGGGATAGAACTTCCCGGGGAGAACAGAAGTGAATATGCGGCACGTGATTTCGATCCCCAGTACATTAAGATAAGGGGGAAAGCTCCTCTTATCAGGGAACTCCAGAAGGAAGCCAGGAATGCATCAAAGGTGTATCTGGCAACCGACCCGGATCGGGAGGGAGAGGCTATATCGTGGCACCTGGCATTTCTGCTGGGGCTGGATGAAAAGGAACCGTGCAGAATAGTTTTTAATGAAATTACTGCCAAGGCAATAAAGGAGGCTGTAAAAAATCCGAGAGCCATTGACAGTAATCTGGTTGATGCACAGCAGGCGAGAAGAGTCCTGGACAGGCTGGTTGGATATCTTATCAGTCCGCTGCTCTGGATAGCCATAAGGAGAGGTCTGTCTGCGGGCAGGGTTCAGTCTGCGGCTCTGAAAATAATCTGCGACAGAGAGAGGGAAATCCAGGCATTTATTCCTGAAGAA
Source organism: Lentihominibacter sp. (assembly GCA_050953465.1). Lineage (GTDB taxonomy): Bacteria > Bacillota > Clostridia > Peptostreptococcales > Anaerovoracaceae > Lentihominibacter. Next base: position 1,161,781 of record JBMNMR010000002.1, read on the forward strand.
TACTGGAATATTGAAGTCGATTTCAAGAAGGATAAAATCTTTACTGCCAGGCTTGCGGAATATAAAGGAAAGAAACTGGTAATCAGCAATAAAGATGAGAGTGACACCGTACTTGCAGCCCTTGAGAAAGGGAACTACAAGGTTAGCTCCGTCGAAGAAAAAGACAGAGCAAGAAAACCGTACCCTCCGTTTACCACCAGCAGTTTGCAGCAGGATGCTGCCAATAAGCTGAACTTTTCCACAAAGAAGACAATGATGATTGCACAGCAGCTCTATGAGGGTCTGGAAATCAAAGGGAAAGGTACAGTAGGTCTGGTTTCTTACATAAGAACTGATTCGGTCAGGCTTTCCGGTGAAGCCAGAGAGGCAGCAAAGGATTACATTATAAATAATATCGGTTCTGACTATTACGGCGGAATCATATATTCAAACAAGAAAAAGGATGTGCAGGATGCTCATGAAGCCATCCGGCCTTCATACATTGACCTGACACCGGCATCAATAAAAAGTGAGCTGACAAAGGATCAGTACAATCTTTACAGACTAATATGGCAGAGAACCGTTGCAAGTCAGATGGCACCGGCGAAGATTAAAGCGGTTACTGCATTAATCTCCAATGGGGACTATGATTTCAAGGCGACAGGATCAAAGATTCTCTTTGAAGGATTCCTGAAAGTGTATGAGACATCCAAAGAGGATGATGACAAGTGGCTGCCGGATCTTAATAAAGGAGAAGAGCTGGTACCCGTGGATATCCGCAGCGAGCAGAACTTCACACAGCCGCCTGCCAGATTCACTGAAGCCAGCCTTGTTAAGGATCTTGAAGAAAAGGAAATAGGCAGACCGAGTACGTATGTGCCTATAGTCGCCACTCTCATGGATAGAAGCTATGTTAAGAAGGAAAAGAAGTCTCTTGTGCCAACGGATCTGGGGTTCAAGGTAATTGATTTTCTCACGGAGTACTTTAAGGAGATCGTTGATGTGACCTTCACGGCAACTATGGAGGAAGGGCTTGATGTAATCGAATCCGAGGGAACCGACTGGAAGAACATAATAAGAGATTACTATGTGATTCTGGAAGAGGAACTGAAAGAAGCAAAACGTCTTATCAGCACACCGGAGCCGGAAGAACCGGAACCAACAGGAGAACTTTGTGAACTTTGCGGGAAGCCGATGGTGAAAAGACATGGCAGATACGGAAACTTCGCTGCATGCTCAGGTTATCCCGGGTGCAGGAACACGAAGAAAATAGAAAAGCAGGAAGAAAAGACAGGCATTTCATGTCCGGATTGCGGCAGGGAAATTATTATGAAGAAGAGCAGAAAGGGCAAGCTCTTTTACGGATGCAGTGGTTATCCTGATTGCGAACGTGCTTACTGGGACAAGCCTACGGAGAGAAAATGTCCCAAGTGCGGAAGCCTGATTGTTGAGAAGTCCGGCAAGTCTTTATCCTTCGCATGCTCTAACAAAGAATGCGATTATAAGGAAAAAGAGGTTGACAAGAATGAGGATAGAGAGTAAATTGTAATTAGCACTCGAAAAGGTCGAGTGCTAATAAGCTATATCAAGGAGGATTAGTTAATGATACAGTTTCATGCGACAACCATATGTGCGGTAAAAAGGGGCGATGATGTCTGCATCGGCGGAGACGGTCAGGTTACAATGGGCGAAACCGCTATAATGAAGAACGGAGCCAAGAAAGTTAAAAAGATATATAAAAATTCAATTATAACGGGATTTGCGGGATCCGTTGCAGATGCTTTTTCCCTCACAGAGAAATTCGAGGGCAAGCTGGAGGAACACAGCGGCAATCTGAAGAGAGCGGCTGTTGCACTGGCACAGCTATGGCGTTCCGATAAGGCTATCAGGAATCTGGAAGCACTGATGATTGTGGCCGACAAGGAGAATTTGCTCGTAATTTCCGGAACCGGTGAGGTAATTGAACCGGATCAGCCTTTTGTGGCCATAGGCTCCGGCGGGAACTACGCATATGCAGCAGCTAATGCATTATACAATAATACGGATTTAAGCGCTGAGGAAATCGTCAGGAAGGCACTGGAGATTACGGCATCAATCTGCGTGTACACTAACGACTATATTTCCATTGAAAAACTATAGGAGGTGTAATATGGCGAATAAACTTTATCAGATGACACCTAAGGAAATCGTTGCTGAACTGGACAAATACATTATCGGTCAGGATGATGCCAAGAAGTCAGTTGCAATAGCATTGAGAAACAGATACAGAAGGAGTCTTCTCTCTGATGAAATGAGAGAGGAAATCACCCCTAAGAATATATTGATGATGGGACCTACCGGTGTTGGAAAGACTGAAATTGCCAGAAGACTTGCCAAGCTTATGGACGCTCCTTTCATCAAAGTTGAAGCAACCAAATTCACGGAAGTGGGATATGTGGGGAGAGATGTTGATTCAATGATCAGAGACCTGGTGGAAGCATCCATCAGAATCACCAAACAGCAGATGCTGGAAGAGAAGTACTCCATAGCGGATGAACTGGTTGAGGAGAGAATCATAGAAGCCATTATCCCGGGGAAAAAAGGCAAGGCTGCAGGGGGACAGAATCGCGGACCATTTGATTTCATACTTGGAAACAGCGGATATACAAGCCAGAAAGAGCAGTATGAAAAGCAGCAGGCAGAGCAGGCTGCGGCGGATAATGCTTCCGATGATGTGGGTCTTGCAAGAGAACAGGTACGTCAGCAGCTGAAAGCCGGTCTTTTAGAGGAGCAGTATATTGAAATTCAGCTGACAGAACAGCCCAAGCAGAATAGCCTGGATGTGGGAAATGAGGGGATGATTGCCATCGGAAACATTTTTGGCGATATGATCCCGAAGAAAAAAAAGAATAAAAAGGTAAAGGTTAAGGATGCCCGTAAGCTCCTGAGAGAGGAAGAGGCTCAGAATCTCATTGATATGGATCAGGTTACTGATGATGCACTTCATAATGCAGAACAGAACGGGATCATATTCATTGATGAAATTGACAAGATTACATCGGGACAGGGTTACAGAAGCGGTGCCGATGTTTCCAGAGAGGGAGTGCAGAGAGATATTCTTCCTATTGTTGAAGGAAGCGTTGTAAACACCAAGCATGGACCGGTAAAGACCGACTATATTCTTTTCATAGGTGCCGGTGCTTTCCATACATCAAAACCTACGGATCTGATTCCGGAGCTCCAGGGCCGATTCCCTATAAGAGTGGAACTGGAAAACCTGGATCAGGAAACCTTTGTAAAGATTCTTACTATACCGGAGAACGCGTTGCTGAAGCAGCATAAGGCTTTGCTTGAGACGGAAGGAATCGAAATAGAATTTACTGAAGAATCCATAGATGAGATTGCTACCATGGCATTTCTTATGAACGAGCAGACCGAAAATATCGGAGCCAGAAGACTCCACACAATTCTGGAGAAGCTTCTGGAGGATATTTCATTTAACATCGCAGACATGGAGGAAGAAAAGGTCGTAATAGACAGGGAGTATGTCAAGAAGAAATTTGAGGAGAAGATTCATCCGGAGGATCTGGACAAATATATTCTCTGATTAAAAATATCAACGGGCGGGGTTTCCGCCCGATTTTTAATTGTTCCTACATTTGAAACTTTTTAGAAAAATCAAAAAAATCGGTTGATTTTAGTCAGAGAAAGTGAAATAATAGAGTTGCAGAGATAAAAAATCATAGCCCTTAAGGGAAAAATAAAGTTGGATGAGGTAATAAAATGGGTAATATTCTGGCAAAATTAAGAAAACTGAACTGGATGCTCCAGGAGTCACCGACAGGAGCATTTTCATTCGATGAAATGTGTGAAATCATGAGCGACATGATGGATGCCAACGTTTATGTAATAAACGTAAGAGGGAAGGTAATAGGAGGAGCGTATAAAATCAAATCCGACAGCTCGGCAATAAGGGATGCCGAAACCGGAATAGAGGCATTCCCGGGTGAGTACAATGAGGAATTATTGAAGGTAAAGGAGACAGCTGCAAATATGTCCGGGGAGAAAGCTTTGGAAATATTTAAATACGACTATAATACCTCGGACAAGCTGCACACGGTTATTCCGATTATAGGAGGCGGTACCAGATGGGGCACACTGGTATTAACCAGGTATGAGCCGCTTTTCAGTGATGAGGACATAGCAATAGCGGAATACGGAGCTACAATCGTAGGACTGGAAATACAGAGAAGAAAGACTGTTGAGGAAGAAGAGGAAAGCAGAGAAGTCGCTGTGGTGCAGATGGCTATCGGAACCTTATCGTATTCGGAAATAGAAGCTGTGCAGCAGATTTTTGCGGAACTTGAAGGTGAAGGAGGACTGCTGGTAGCAAGTAAAATAGCTGATCGGTCCGGTATCACCAGATCGGTAATCGTAAATGCACTCCGTAAACTGGAGAGCGCAGGCGTCATCGAATCCAGATCGCTGGGTATGAAGGGAACACGTATCAAGATTCTCAATTCCAAGTTCAAGTCAGAGCTTCAGAAGATGAGTATCTGATGCCGAAGCTTAAAAACAGAGGGCAGGTAATACTGTGGGCAGGTACTACCTGCCCCTTTTAAGTTCAATCTGTAATGAAAATATGGTAGTATGATATCATGCTTAGATTTGATGAAAATAACAGAGTAATTCAGGAAGAAGAATATCGTGCAATAATCGTTGGGCTGCAGTACGGCCGGCAGAGCAGCGATGAAACAGAAAGGTCGATGGATGAGCTGGAAGGACTTTGTGAAGCGGATGATATTGAGGTGGCAGGAAGAGTGGTGCAGTATATGGAAAAACCAAACACAGCCACATATATCGGAAGCGGTAAGGTTGAAGAGCTGGCTGAGTTGGCGGTTAGCACGGAGATTGATACGGTTGTTTTTAACGATGAGCTCACCGGAGCACAAATTCGTAATCTGGAAGAAATTCTTGAAATCAGGGTTATTGACAGAACCATTCTGATTCTGGACATTTTTGCTGACAGAGCCACTTCCAGAGAAGGAAAACTGCAGGTTGAGCTGGCACAGCTTCAGTACCGGCTTCCGCGACTGACAGGCTTTGGCAAGGCACTCTCGAGACTGGGCGGAGGGATAGGAACAAGAGGTCCGGGTGAGAAGAAGCTGGAAACCGACAGAAGGCACATTACCGGTCGCATTAACGATATTAAGTCGGAACTGGATAAAATAAAACGTACCAGAAAAGTGCAGCGTGCGGAAAGAGAAAAATCGGGAATTCCCGTTGTTGCGCTCATGGGCTATACCAATTCGGGTAAATCCGCCATTATGAATGCACTTATTGAGCGTGCCCATGCGGAGAAGAATTCCGCTGATAATGAATCGGACAGGACTAAAACGGTTAAGTCCCGGGACATGCTTTTTACTACACTGGATACACAACATCGCAAAATCTCTTTTGGCCCCGGAAGTGATTTCATTCTGATAGATACGGTGGGCTTTGTAAGCAAGCTGCCTCACGGACTGGTGGAGGCGTTCAAATCTACCCTGGAAGAGGTTCGATATGCGGATCTGCTGATTCATGTAGTGGACAGCTCTGATACAGAAGGCCGTGATTTCCGGGTTGCTGTTGCGGAAAAGGTTATAAAACAGATTGGTGCGGGTGCCACCCCAGCCATAATGGCATACAACAAGATGGATCTTGTTGATGAAAAACCTATAGATACCGGCTCAAACGATGTGGTATATATTTCCGCAAAAACCGGCATGAATATCGAAGTTCTGGCAGCAAAAATAAAGGAAAAGGTTTTTGCGGGCCGGGTGAAAACAACGCTTCTGATTCCTTATGATAAGGGGAATATTACATCGTATATATGCGAACATGCCCGCGTGGAGACTATGGACTACCGGGCCGGAGGAACGCGGATTACGGTTGAAATGGACGAAGCGGATTACGGTAAATTCAGACGGTATGAGGTGTGAATGGAACTTTACAAGACCATAGCAAAAGAAGTGTCGGAGACACAGATAATAGAGAAGTCCAGATTTATCGCCCACGCCAGACCTGTTGAGACTCGTGAGGAGGCAGAGGCTTTTATTGCCGGGATAAGGACACGGTACAAGGATGCTACTCACAATGTTCCCGCTATGGTACTGGGAGACAGATTCCAGATTCAGTGGGCCAGTGATGACGGGGAGCCTCAGGGAACCTCCGGTGCTCCAATGGTTCATATGATGGTCAATGAAGGACTTACCAACCTGGTCATAGTGGTGACCAGATATTTCGGCGGAGTCAAACTGGGAACGGGTGGCCTGGTCAGAGCCTACACAAGCAGTGCCAGGATGGCCATAGATGCTGCGGGAGTGTGCAGTGTTCAGGAGGTTTGCAGAATGACCTTCAGAATTGATTACACGTACCTTACAAAAATTCAGCAGCTGGCGGCAGAAAAAATAACGGGAAAAGCCAGGGAATTTTCGATTTCCGATATCTCATACGATGACAAAGTTAATCTGTCGGTGGTAGCCATTAAAGAGGCTGCAGAACCGGTAAAAGAGCTCTTCGCCAACATCACTTCCGGCAGTGCGGAACTGATGGATTCGGTGCGTACAATTGAAAAAATACAACGACAAAATGCTTGACAGTAATATGTGTTTACTGTATATTAAGTAAGTGCGTCAGACAAACTGGCTGATGTATTCGGGCGCTTAGCTCAGCTGGGAGAGCACCTGCCTTACAAGCAGGGGGTCATAGGTTCAAGCCCTATAGCGCCCACCATAAAAGACATATGCTGGCGTGGCTCAACGGTAGAGCAGCTGATTTGTAATCAGCAGGTTGGGGGTTCGATTCCCTCCGCCAGCTCCATAGAAAAGGACATTGGACATTCATACATTTTGTGCTATAATATTTCTTGCACAAACGACGTCGAGGGATTCCCGAGTGGCCAAAGGGGGCGGACTGTAAATCCGTTAGCTGAGCTTTCGGTGGTTCGAATCCACCTCCCTCGACCAAATAAATACACTGTTAAACATGCGGAAGTGGCTCAGGGGTAGAGCATCGCCTTGCCAAGGCGAGGGTCGCGAGTTCGAATCTCGTCTTCCGCTCCAATATTTTGCGGATGTAGTTCAATGGCAGAACCTCAGCCTTCCAAGCTGATGGCGTGGGTTCGATTCCCATCATCCGCTCCAATTGCGAGCTCATAGCTCAGCTGGATAGAGCAACGGCCTTCTAAGCCGTGTGTCCGGGGTTCGAATCCCTGTGGGCTCGCCATTCTAAGAAAACAGCATAATTTAAGTACATAAACGATGGGGTATAGCCAAGCGGTAAGGCGACGGACTTTGACTCCGTCATGCGTAGGTTCGAGTCCTGCTACCCCAGCCAATATGACCCATTAGCTCAGTCGGCAGAGCACTTGACTTTTAATCAAGGTGTCCGGAGTTCGAATCTCCGATGGGTCACCATTTTATCAGGCTGGGGCGATCGATAAAAAGAGATGGACTCTGTAGATGAATCAGCATGAGGAGAGGTGTCCGAGTGGTTTAAGGAGCCGGTCTTGAAAACCGGTGACTCCGTAAGGGGCCGTGGGTTCGAATCCCACCCTCTCCGCCATATACAGTTATGTCCGCGGAGAAGTACTCAAGAGGCTAAAGAGGACGGTTTGCTAAATCGTTAGGGTTCGCAAGGGCCGCATGGGTTCGAATCCCATCTTCTCCGCCATATTTTATAAAAAAAGGCAACAGCATAGGGGTATAGCTCAGCTGGTAGAGCAGCGGTCTCCAAAACCGCGTGCCGTGGGTTCGATTCCTACTGCCCCTGCCAAAAAATAAATATCGGGGTGTAGCGCAGCTTGGTAGCGCAACTGGTTTGGGACCAGTGGGCCGCGGGTTCAAATCCTGCCACCCCGACCAGCTTAATTGATGAGACCCACGAGGTCACCGTAATGTGGGCCATTAGCTCAGTAGGTTAGAGCGTCCGGCTCATAACCGGCAGGTCCTGGGTTCGAGTCCCCGATGGCCCACCAATCAATTAACAACTCAATAAAAATGTTTGCCCAGATAGCTCAGTTGGTAGAGCAGGGGACTGAAAATCCCCGTGTCCTTGGTTCGATTCCGAGTCTGGGCACCATTTTTTTTAAAGACGACCCTGCCATGTGTTGCGGCGGCGCATCTCCCGGTGAATACCGTTAAGTATTGTTCGTTTCTTGTAGCTCCATTCCGGAGCGATGAGTGTAGATCTGGGAGCATCGCCGGAGATTCTGTGAAGTGTGACTTCCGGTGGAACCAGTTCGATTGCATCTATCAGCAGTTCGATATATTCTTCCGGAGTGGCGAAGGGAACATAATCGGGGCAGATTTCTTCCATACCCGAACCTTTTACTACATTGAGCATATGAAGTTTGAGACCAAAGGTTCGTCCCACATATCTTACGGAATCCAACATCATCTCCTTTGTTTCTCCGGGCAGCCCAAGAATCAGATGGGTTACGATGCGGATGCTCCGCTCACTGAGTCTTTCAACGGTATTGTCATAGTCCGCCCTTGTATGACATAGATTCATGGCCTTCGCAGTGCTTTCATGTATGGTCTGAAGCCCCAGTTCTACCCAGAGAAAGGTTTTTTCATTAAGCTCGCTGAGCAGATTAAGCACATCTTCAGAAATGCAGTCCGTTCGGGTAGCTATAGCGATTCCCACAACCTCCGGATGTTCCAGTGCCGCCTCATATTTCTCACGCAATTCCTCTACAGGCGCATATGTGTTTGTGTGGCTTTGAAAATATGCAATGTACCTGGCTTCAGGCCACTTAACAGAAAGCAGATTGATCTGCCTGTTCAGTGCATCATGGATTCCCGAAACACCGGTTTTTGCAGTATTGCTGGCCATGTCTCCGGAACCGCTTTCCGAACAGAACAGGCACCCACCCGTTCCTTTATATCCGTCGCGATTTGGGCATGTGAATCCGCCGTCAAGGGACAGCTTGACAATTTTACAGCCAAAGGTTCTCTTAAGCCAGGGACTGATCATGTTTATTCTCAGATTTTGCCCGTCAGACGAGTCAAAAATAATTGGTTTCCTTTTCATGGCTTAATTATATCGGAAGGATGGGATTCGTCAATTGCGAAAACTTAGAAGATGCAACCGGGATGCAGTTGGTGTATAATGAAGTGTCTTATAATGTAGATTTTTAAAGAGCAAAATATGGGATGGCACGGGGATGAAAGATAAAACGGATTCGGCAAATTCAATAACAACAGTAATAGGAACAAGCACAGGACAACATAGCGGTCTGCTGGTTGACAGCGGCTTTGATACTCGTGCAGAGAAACCGAGACTTATGCTTCACAGCTGCTGCGGACCCTGCAGCACTGCGGTGATAGAGAGACTGGCCGGTGAGTTCAACATTACCGTATTCTTTTATAACCCCTGCATTACGGAGGAGGAAGAATACAGGAAACGCCGTCAGTCACAGATAAAATTCATTGAACTGTTCAATGAAGAACGCATGCACGGGCTTGGAGGCGGTATTGCCGTAATGGATGCAGATGAGGTAAAGTTTATGGAAGGGCCGTATAATCCGGGACTGTTTCTCGAACTTTGCATCGGTCATGAAGAGGATCCGGAAGGCGGTGACAGATGCGTCATCTGTTTCAGGCAGAGACTGGAGAAGACAGCGGAGGCGGCAGAACTGGCGGGGTGTGATTTTTTCGGAACCACTCTGACAGTGAGCCCTCATAAAAACTACAAGACGATATCGGAAATAGGCAGGGAACTGGCAGTCAAATACGGACTCAGCTTCCTGGACAGGGATTTCAAGACGCAGAATGGATTCAAACGGACCATTGAACTTTCCATAAAATACGGATTGTACAGACAAGATTATTGCGGCTGCATATTCAGCAAACACAAGTAGACAGGATGAAATACACGAATGTAATTATAGACAACAGAAGCAACAGCACTGATACGGCATATACCTATGCCTGCAACCATGACGGCGTACAGGTTGGGAGCAAGGTTCTTGTTCCTTTCGCAACCGGCAAAACCTTAAGGGAAGGTTATGTCATATCTCTTACGGATCGTGAATCTGTGCTTGAAGCCGGTCTCATAAATAAGCTGAAGGTGGTGGGCAGTGTTGAGGAGAATATTTCCCTGACAGAGGAAATGGTGCGAACCGCCATATGGATGAGAGAAAGGTACATTTGCCGATATATCGATGCAATCAAATGTTTTACTCCGGCAGGAGCTCCGCTCAAAAAAGGCGAACGTGACATGGATTTCACGGGATTAACAGAGGCTGATGATGAAACTGCTGTCGGATATATAGACCCCAATGAGGAACAGCAGCAGGCAATAAAAATAATTTCTGATTCCATTGAAAGGGATCAGCATGACCGGTTTCTTATCCATGGAGTAACCGGCAGCGGCAAGACAGAGATTTATATCAGGGCAGCCGAAAAGGTAATAAGCCTCGGAAAGGGTGCCATAATACTTGTGCCGGAGATTTCTCTTACAGGACAGATAACGGAAAGATTTGCAGAGGTGTTTGGTGCGGATAATATTGCAGTACTCCATTCCAGACTGAGTCCGGCTGAAAGATATGAACAGTGGCAGAGAATAAGGAGGGGAACGGTCAGAATAGTAATCGGAGCCAGGTCAGCGGTATTTGCACCAATGGAAAACATCGGACTGATAGTGGCGGATGAAGAACATGAAACTACCTATAAGTCAGACCATACTCCTAAATACGATACAATTGAAGTGGCTATCAAGCGGCTTCAGGACAGAGACAACAGAGGGGTTATCATACTGGGAAGTGCCACACCATCGGTGGTTACATACAGCAGGAGCTGCGAAGGGATATATAAGCTTGTCAGACTGACAAGGAGATACAATGACAATCCCATGCCACAGAGTGAAATCGTGGATATGAGAGCGGAGCTGCGTGATGGAAACAGGTCCATGATCAGCAGGAAGCTGGCTTCTGAAATCAGGGAGCAGCTTGAAAAGGGCAGACAGATAATACTTTTTCTCAACAGGCGCGGCTATTCAACATTTATTTCATGCCGTGAATGCGGTTATGTGGCCAATTGCCCCACATGCGGGCTTTCACTTACTTATCACAGAGGAACGGCCAAAGGCTCAGGAGACCTCAACTGTCATTTCTGCGGTTACACCTGCGATGCAATAACTGAATGTCCGGAATGCGGGAGCGGCTACGTCAGATATTTCGGCACAGGAACGGAAAAGGTGGAAGAGGCAGTCAGAAAACTGTTTCCAACCGCCGTTACGGAAAGAGTGGACCTGGATTCAACCAGGCAGAGAGGTCAGCTGAGGAAGAAGCTCAAAGCCTTTGAAAAAGGCAAGACAGACATATTGATCGGCACTCAGCTGATAGTAAAGGGGCTGGACTTCAGGAACGTTGGTCTGGTGGGGATAGTATCGGCGGATGTGTCCCTGAATATACCGGACTTTCGCTCGCCGGAGAAGGCTTTTCAACTCATAACCCAGGCGGCAGGCAGAGCCGGCAGGGGCGAAGAGGAAGGAAAAGTAATAATACAGACATACAATCCGGAGCACTATGCTGTTCAGATGTCAGCCAGGCAGGACTATGAGTGCTTCTATGAAAATGAGATAAAATTCAGGAAATACATGACCTATCCGCCTTACAGCGATATATTTCAGGTGTTGTTTACTGCGGACAGTGCCGAGGCAGCGGAGGCAGGAGCCCAAAGCTGGTATGAAAGAATGACCGGGCTCGTTCAGGAGGATGAGAGGAAGAATATATTTCCGCCGCAGGAAGCCTATATGAGCAAAATCCGTGATACTTACAGATATTCGCTCATAATTAAATGCCCTAAAGGCAAAAGGCGGGAATATTCCGCCTGCCTGAGAACCATTAAAGAGGAGGACACAAAGTCAAAACCGAAAAAGAAATATATTGCTGTAGTTGACATCAACCCTTACAGCTTTGTATAAAAACAAGAGGAGAATATAATGGCATTAAGAAACATAATTACAGATGGTGACCCGATATTGAGAAAAACCTGCAGAGAGGTGGTGGAAGTCACTGACAGAACCAGGCAGCTGGTTGATGATATGGTCGAAACAATGAGAAGCGCACAGGGCATCGGACTGGCGGCTCCGCAGGTGGGAGTAATGAGGAGAATTTTTGTTGCCGAACCGGAACCCGACAGGTTATATATTTTCATCAACCCGGAAATCATAACTATGGAAGGGGAACAGGAAAGTGAAGAGGGCTGCCTGTCCGTTCCGGGATATACAGGTCTGGTTATGAGACCTGAAATGATAAAAATAAAGGGGCTGGACAGAGACGGCAAGGAACAGGAACATGAATTTGAGGGTCTGGATGCAATAGTAATGTGCCATGAGTTCGATCATCTGGAGGGGGTTCTGTATACCGACAAGGCGGAGGAAATGTATGAGATCAAGCCGGAGGCAGAGGAATGAGGATAGTATATATGGGTACCCCGGATTTTGCCGTTCCCGTGCTGGAGGCTCTTCATGAAGCGGGACACGATATAGTATTTGTTGTAACCCGGCCGGACAGCATGAGGGACAGAGGGAAGAAGGTTAAGTTTTCGCCGGTTAAGGAGAAGGCTCTGGAGTTGGGTCTGGAGATTTTGCAGCCGGAGAAGATAAAGAAAAACGAAGAATTCCTCAATACTGTAAAGAATGTACAGCCCGATGCGGTTGTTGTGGCGGCTTACGGCAATATTCTTCCAAAGGCTTTGCTTGAAGTGCCCGGGTACGGATGCCTCAATGTTCACGGCTCATTATTACCCCGATTCAGAGGTGCGGCACCGATTCAGAGAGCCATCATGGAAGGAGACGATGAAACGGGTATAACCATTATGTGTATGGATGAGGGTCTGGATACAGGTGATATGCTTGCCAGAGTCTCCACGCCCATAGGAGGCAAAACAGCAGCGCAGCTTCACGATGAACTGGCGATGATGGGAGCCGGGCTGATGGTTGAGACTCTGAAAAAGGTTGAAGCCGGAGACATCTGCCCCGAGAAACAGGATGACAGTTTGGCAACATATGCACCTATGATTTCCAAGTCGGAGGGACATATAGATTTCACTCAGGAGCCGGACAGAATCGAAAGGACAATCAGAGCCTTTGATCCGTGGCCGGGAACCTATGCATATATTGGTGGAAAGCCATTCAAAATATGGAAAGCGGAAGCGATACCAAACTTTGTGTCCGGGTCTGAACCGGGAACCATTGTGGCTGTTGACAAGTGTCATATTGATATAGCTGCCGGCAGCGGTATTCTGAGGGTGCTTGAGGTACAGGCTCCCGGCAGAAAACGTGTCGCGGCAGGAGAATTTTTAAAAGGCAATTACATTGAAATCGGAACAGTTTTAATATAAAATATTCGTCAGAGGTGATTTTATGTATTTTGGAATATTTGACCCCACATTTATAGTACTCATACCTGCAATTCTTTTCACCCTTTTTGCTCAGGCAAAGGTGAAAAATGCTTATAGCAAATATTCGAGGATTCCCGTAAAGAGCGGGATCACAGGGAAGCAGGCGGCCAGAAAGATTCTGGATAATAACGGGATGAAACATGTTCCGATATCGCAGATAGCCGGAGAGCTGACAGACAACTACAATCCTAAAGAAGACAAGATGCAGCTGTCTGCCGGAACCGCTATGGAATCCAGCATTGCGGCGGTTGCCATTGCGGCTCACGAGTCGGGGCATGCTATTCAGGACGGAACCAATTACGGCTTTCTGAATTTCAGAATAGCCATGGTGCCCATCGTGAATATTGTATCAGGGGCATCCTGGCCACTGATTCTTGTGGGTCTGGCCATTATCTATGCGGGAAGCCATACAGCGGGCAACCTGATATTTGATATAGGAATTGTGATGTTCGTTGTGGTGGTTTTGTTTCATACGGTTACGCTGCCGGTGGAATTTAACGCCAGCAAAAGAGCTGTTAACCAGCTTGTTGAACTGAACATAATTGATGAAAGCGAGGTCAAGGGAACCAAGGCGGTTCTTTCAGCGGCGGCAATGACATATGTTGCGGCACTTGCAACCTCCATACTTAACCTTGTAAGAATCCTGTTAATCAGAGGGAGGAACAATTAATGGACGCCAACAGAAAGACAGCATATTTGACCTTGAAGGATGTTGAAGACAAAAAGGCTTATTCAAATCTGGCACTTAATCACAAGATTGCTTTAAACAAGCCCAATTCGCCTGCTTTTGTCAGGGAACTGGTGTACGGTGTTCTTGAGAACAAGCTTACGCTGGATTATTACATAGATCTGCTGGTGAGGGATGGTATAGACAGCCTGAAGCAGGCGGAGCTCAATATAATAAGAATGGGAATATATCAGCTGGGATATATGAATTCCGTTCCGGAATACGCAGCTGTGAATGAGAGCGTGATTCTTGCAAAGAGATATACCAGAGGCAAAGCCGGTCTGGTTAATGGAGTTCTGAGAGAGTATCAGAATAAGAAAATTCATTTAAGATTGCCGGAAAGATATGAAGACGAGATCAAGTACCTTTCCATCAAGTATTCATATGCACCGTGGATTATAGAGACATGGCTTAAATACTACAGCATGGATTTCGTAGAGAAGCTTCTTGCAGCGGGAAACGAGAGACCTCCTATGACAATCAGATTAAACTGGCTTAAAGTCAGGAAGCAGGATCTTATCAATGCATTGAAGGAGAGGGGCTTTGAAGTGGAAGAAGGCAGAAATTGTGAAAATGCACTCTACGTTAAAGGCAGCGGACTTCTGGACAGCGATATGTATGAACACGGACTTTTCACGCCGCAGGACGAAAGTTCCATGATAGTTGCGGAAAAGCTGAATCCTGAACACGGTGATTTCGTAATGGATGTATGTGCAGCCCCGGGAGGCAAAACTACCGCTATCGCGGAAAGGATGAATAATACAGGCCGGATTATCGCATCGGACATATACCGCAGGAAACTTGAACAAGTAAACAGAGAAGCCAAGAGACTGGGAATTACAAACATAGAGACCAGATCGTGGGACGCGACGAGAGTTGATTCCACAATGGTGGGAAAGGCAGACAGGGTACTGGTAGATGCTCCATGTTCCGGTCTGGGCGTGGTCAGAAGGAAGCCGGAGATTAAGTACAAGGAAAAGAACAATGATATTGAATTGCTTCCCAAGAAGCAGCTTGCCATATTGTCCGCATCGTCATCCTATGTAAAGTCCGGTGGAACACTGGTATACAGCACATGCACAATCAATCCGGAAGAAAACGAGAAGGTGGTAGCGGAATTTCTCAAGAAGAATCCTTCCTTCTCAAAGACAGAAAGAATGTTATTGCTTCCAAATGTTAACGGAACCGACGGATTCTTCATATGCGTAATGAAGAAGGCGGGAATGATAAAATAGGAGAATAATGTAAATATGGTCCAGCAGATAGGATTTAAATGTAACAGAGGGGTCGTCCGAAAGAATAACGAAGATGCATGCTTCGTTATTCCCAGCCTGAATGTCTATATAGTTGCTGACGGTGTAGGAGGAAACAACTCCGGAGAGCTGGCCAGCAACACAGCAGTAGAGACTATTGCAGAATTTGTAAAAGAGGGCAATCTTGAGAAACAGGGAACGCCGGATGAAATTTTCGGGTTTTTCACTGAAGCGGTGGATGCAGCTAATTGCAGTGTTTATAAACTGGGAATGAAAAATCCGCAGAACAGAGGAATGGCCACAACGGTGGTTATGGCTTATATACATGAAGGTGCTGCATACATAACAAACATCGGTGACAGCAGAGCGTATCTTTACAGAAAAGGCCGCATGAAACGAATAACCAGAGATCATACCTATGTAAATGAGCTGATAGAAAAGGGTGTAATCACTGAGGATGAAGCCGAAAGTCACAGGCAGAAGAATGTGATAACAAAGGCTGTGGGCGCAGACAGTGCCGTAGAACCCGATTTCTACAAGGTGGGACTGGCAGTAAACGATATTCTGCTGCTGTGCACAGACGGACTTTATGGAGAAGTTGGAGAAAAGAAGATGGAAACAATGCTGGGTGGCAGCGGGAGCATGAATGATATATGCGCAGAACTGGTGGATGAAGCAATTCGTTCCGGAGGCCGTGACAACATTACGGTGATATGCATCAAAATATAACAGTTTTAGGAGGAAAGTATGAGTAAGGTACTCGCAGGAAGATATGAACTTTTCGAAAGAGTCGGCGAGGGTGGTATGTCTGTGGTATACAAAGCCAAGGACAGACTTCTTAGCAGATTCGTGGCTATCAAAATCCTTAAGCCTGAGTTCATCAACGACCACAAGTTCATAGAAAGCTTCAGAAGGGAGTCGCAGAATGCAGCAAGCATGTCTCATCCAAACATCGTTAATATTTACGATGTCGGAAGAGAGGGCAACATCCACTATATTGTAATGGAGCTTATTGAAGGAAGAACGCTGAGTGATTACATCAAGAAAGAGCCTGATGGCATGTCATATCCGAAGGTAATAACACTTTCGAAGCAGATTGCATCAGCTCTGTCATTCGCTCACAAAAACCATATAATTCACAGAGATGTGAAGCCGCATAACATAATGATTACTCCCAACGGCACGGCCAAGATCACAGATTTCGGTATAGCAAAAGCAGTGAATGCGGCGACTATTGTAGACAATACCGATGGCATTGTGGGATCGGTACACTACTTTTCACCTGAACAGGCCAGAGGCGGATATGTGGATGAGAAATCCGACCTGTACTCGCTGGGAATTGTAATGTATGAAATGCTTACGGGAGTGGTTCCGTTTGACGGTGAAAATCCTGTAAACATTGCACTTCAGCATATAAACGAGGAAATGATTCCGCCTTCAAAGAGAGTGAGCGGGGTTCCGCCTGCATTGGAGCACATCATCATGAAGTGCTGTAACAAGTATCCGGTTAACAGGTTTGCATCAGCGGATGAACTTATTGAAGCACTTAACAATCTGGAATTCGTCAACAGCGTTGTAGGTGACGGAGTTCTTATGGGAAGGGGTTCATCCAGAGCCGAAGCCCCGGCTCACGGAGTACCTGTTGCAGAGACGGTTTATAATGACTATGATGACGACGATGATGAAGAATATATTTATGAAGGAAGAAGACCGGACGGTAAGAAGGGGAAATCATCAAAGAAGACTATAGGAATTATTGCTGCAGCGGCAGCTGTGCTGCTGCTGGCAATAATCGGAGCCATTTTTATCTTCGGCGGAGAAGAAATAGAGACCCCTACATTTGAAGGAATGACATATGAAGAGGCTGAAGAAGCAGCGGCAACCTATGATCTTAAGGTGAAAATGGGAGACGAGGTTATCAGCGATACTGTTGACAAGGGTCTGGTAGTTTCCCAGGATCCTGAACCGGGTGAAATAATCAAGACGGGAAGCACAGTTACCCTTAACATAAGCAAAGGCAGAGGTGATGGCTCGGTACCGAATCTTGAAGGCAAGATGGAGGGTGATCTGGAAAAATATCTGGAGGCGGCAGGCTTCGAATTGGGTAAAGTCACAACATCTGCAAGCGATAAGCCTGCAGGCACCGTGCTGAGCCAGAGTCCGAAAGCAGGCAGTGAACTGGAGAAGGGTTCGGCCATTGATGTGGTTGTCAGCGACGGTTCCCTGGCCAAGGTTGCAGTTCCGGGTGTAGTGGGCAAGCCGCAGGATGAGGCGGAGGCTCTTATTGCCAATGCGGGTCTCAGATATAATGTGGTTAAGAAAGAGTACACATCGGGCTACAAGGAAGGTTATGTGACGGCGCAGAGCGAAGTTGCCAACACCATGGTAAAGAAGGGAACCACTATTACAATAACCGTATGTGTGATTCCTACCCCTGACCCTCCGCCGGGTGAGGATGATTAAGCTGTGAGTGCGTGCAGAATCCTTAAAGGAACGATAGTAAAAGGTATCGCCGGATTTTATTATGTGAAATCCGGCGAAGCAGTCTACAGATGCAAAGCTCGTGGCATATTCAAGGAACGTGGCATCAGACCGGCTGTGGGTGACCGGGTTAAGATGGAGGTTATAGAAGATAACGATGACAGTCTGATTACGGAGATTCTGCCAAGAAAAAATGATTTTATCAGACCCTTTGTGGCAAATGTGGATTGTTTCGCCATTGTCACTGCTGTAGCGAGGCCACAGCCTGTTATGGAGACAATAGACAGATTTCTTGTAATGGCGGAGAAAGCTCACGCAGATATTATTGTCTGCATCAGCAAATGCGACTTGGCGGATATAAATGGCGGGGATGCCGCGAGGGGGGCAGCGAAGACACTGAATAAGCTGCGTGAAATCTACGAGCCTATATATCCGGTGGTCTGTGCAGACGGACGTACGGGAAAAGGGCTGGAAGAGTTCAAAAAACTTATCGCCGGAAAGACGGTTGCCCTGGCGGGGCCGTCGGGAGTGGGGAAATCGACAATACTTAATCAGTTGATTCCGCATGCCGAAATGGAAACGGGAAGTATAAGCGAAAAGACGCAGAGGGGCAAACATACCACCAGACATTCGGAACTTTTTACCGTAGATGAGAAGAGGGGCACCATGCTCTTTGATACACCGGGATTCACATCTTTCGAAATTCTGGAGGCTGATGAGGAAGAACTGCAGTTTCTGTATCCTGAAATAGGAAGATTCGCCGGAAAGTGCAGATATGATAATTGCAGACACATTGCCGAGCCGGGATGTGCTGTCAAGAATGCTCTGTCAAAAGGGCAAATCAGCGAATCAAGATATGAGTCATACAGTGCTCAAATGGAGGAAATACGAAGATGAAACAATTGGCACCATCAATTCTGTCTGCGGATTTTGCACATCTGGCAGATAACGTCAGTAAAATTGAGAAGGGTGGAGCGGACCTTATACATGTGGATGTAATGGACGGGCACTTCGTTCCCAACATATCTTTCGGTGCCACAGTTATGAAGAGCCTTATAGGACATACAAATCTGCCGTTTGATATTCATCTGATGATAGACAGGCCCAGCGAGTATCTGGAGGAATTTGTTACACTGCAGACCGAATACATAACTGTGCACACAGAAGCGTGTGCACACCTGAACAGAACGGTACAGTACATTAAATCCCTGGGAGTTAAGGCGGGTGTGTCGATAAATCCGGCGACTCCGCTGGGGGTACTTGAATATATCCTGGAAGATGTGGACATGGTTCTTCTTATGTCAGTCAATCCGGGTTTTGGCGGGCAGAAACTAATTCCTAATGTGTTAAAAAAGGCAATGACACTGACGAAATTAAGAGAAGACAGGATGCTTGACTTCAAAATCGAATTAGACGGAGGCGTTACCCTTGATAATGTAACTGATATTATTGAGGCGGGAGTTGATATTGTTGTTGCCGGATCGTCAGTTTTCAAGGCACCGGATATTGAGAAGAGAACGAGAGAGTTTATCGCAAAAATTCGGTAACATAAATGACCGATACTGATTACAAACAGCAGGAGGATGAGGAATGAGAGTAATACTGGACGGAATGGGAGGAGATTACGCCCCCGAAGAAATAGTAAAGGGTGCAGTTGAAGCAACCGGGTTAATAGATGAAGAAATATGCATTGTGGGCCTGCCTGATGCGATAGAAAAGGAACTCAGGAAAAACAAATACGAGGGCAATCAGATAAAGATTATTCCTGCAACCGAAACGATTTCCATGGAAGACAGTCCTGTTAAAGCCATAAGAAGAAAGACAGATTCCTCCCTGGTTGTAGCAATGTATATGCTTAAAGGGGACAAAAACGCGGTTCTTATTTCAGCGGGAAATACCGGGGCGCTGGCTGTAGGAGCCAGAATGATTTTGGGCAGAATCACGGGAATGGACAGGCCGGCACTGGCATGTATCTATCCCTCAATGACAGGAGAGGAACCTGCACTTCTGTGCGATGCGGGCGCCAGTTCGGAATCAAAGGCTCAAAACCTTCTGGAATATGCCATAATGGGAAGCATATTCATGGAGAAGGTATGGGGGATTTCGAAGCCTACGGTGGGACTGGTTAATCTGGGAGTGGAAGAAAGCAAGGGAACAAGTGTCACCAGGGATGCTTATCAGATGCTAAAGGCATCACACCTGAACTTTATAGGAAATATAGAAGCCAGAGAGCTTCCGGACAGACCTTGTGATGTCATAGTCTGTGACGGATTTACCGGAAACGTTATACTTAAGCTGACCGAAGGGATGGCCATAAGTGTATTCAATCTGGTCAAGGGCAAGCTGATGCAGAATATCAAGACAAAGATGGCGGCAATCATAATCAAAAAGGAGCTGCGGGAGCTGAAAGGAATGTTTGATTATGAGGAATACGGCGGAGCACCTATTCTGGGCGTGAACGGACCGGTAATTAAAATCCACGGAGCATCAACATCGGTAGGGGTAAAGAATGCAATTATAAGAGCTCTTCCCTTCGCCAAAGAGAATGTTGTTGATATAATCCAGGCTTCACTTCTTGAAATTGAAGAAATTATGGAAGAGGAACAGGAATAAAAAAGAGTGAACGACAGAGAAATACTAGAAGAAAAAGTAAAGCACAGGTTCAGGGACAGGAAACTGCTGGACACTGCTCTCACCCATAGTTCCCGTGCATGTGAAACAGGAAGCGGGATAATGAGCAATGAGCGGCTGGAGTTCCTGGGAGATGCCTTTCTGGATGCTATTATAGGAGAAGAACTGTACAGAATCTTTCCTCAAAAGGAGGAAGGATTCTTGTCACGAATAAGAGCAACTCTCGTATGTGAGAAATCTCTGGCTTGTGTGGCTAAAGAAATCGGGCTGGGCGAATATGTTATGTTAGGTGTCGGAGAGGAAAAAAGCGGCGGCCGGAAGAGAGAATCCATTCTGGCAGATACTATGGAGGCTATTATCGGAGCTGTCTATCTGGACGCAGGCTATGAAGCTGCCAAAGCTATGGTCCTTAAACTTTTTGCCGATGCGATTGAAGATGCCAAAAGGGGTAAATATGCAATTACTGATTTTAAAACCGAACTGCAGGAGGTGCTGCAGGCACAGGGAATCAGAGATATCCGATACACCACTGTAGGCGAGTCTGGTCCGGATCACTGCAAAACCTTTACAGCGAACCTGGTGGTAAACGGAGAAGCTGTGACGGAAGGATCGGGAAAAAGCAAGAAAGAGGCTGAACAGAACGCTGCTGAGGAGGCTTTGACAGGTATATATAATGTTCTTTAAGAAAATAGAGATGCACGGGTTCAAGTCATTTGCCGAACCCGTAACAATTGAATTCAATCAGGGTATAACCGGAATCGTCGGACCGAACGGAAGCGGTAAGAGCAATATCAGCGACGCAATCAGATGGGTGCTTGGTGAACAGAGTCCCAAGATGCTCAGAGGCGGCAAGATGGAAGAGATTATATTTAACGGAACCGACAGCAGGAAATCAAGAGGAATGGCCGAGGTAACCCTGGTAATTGATAACAGCGACGACAGCCTGCCTATCGATTACAAGGAAGTTGCTATTACCAGAAGAATGTTCAGATCAGGCGAAAGCGAATATCATATTAATGGTAATCAGTGCAGGCTGAGAGATATACGCGAGCTTATTATGGATACGGGTATAGGAGTTGACGGATACTCCTTAATCGGTCAGGGTAAAATTGATGATATCATAAACAATAAAACCGAATCCAGAAGAGAGATCTTTGAAGAGGCGGCAGGAGTTGTTGCCTACAGAGTCAAAAAAGCCGAAGCGGAGAAGAAACTGGAATCAACAAATCTTAATATGGAAAGACTCCAGGATATTATTGGCGAGCTGGAAGGAAGAATTGACGGGCTTCATGAGGACAGCATCAAGGCGAAGGAATACCTGGGGCTCAGGGACAGGCATAAGGAACTGGAAATCAATATTATTCTCAAAAACATTGAGGGTCTGGAGCTGAAGAATCAGTATGCGGAAGAAGATTTAAGAAATATAAACTACTCTCTCGACAGGCTCAGGTCCGACAAGCAGGAACTGGAAGTGCGGATCAGCGAGAGTAACAGCAGGAATGAAACTCTGGAGGCTTTGTCCGTTGATGCCAGAGAAAAGCTGATAAAATCCATTGACAATCTTAATGCCCTTGTTAACAGGGGAGAACTGGAAAGAGAAAAGCTATCGGCCATTGAGGGTAACAGGCAGAGGCTGGCAAGTGAAATTGATCAGCTGGAGGAGAAGAAATTCCGTGAACAGACCAATGCGGAAGGTTTTGCGGATGAGAAGAAAAAGATTGATTATGAGGCTGAGGAAGAAAACAGGAAGCTGCATGAAAAAATTGAGAAGTTCAACGAACTGACGGGAGAAATGACCGCTCTCATGGAGGAGGCCGATGGATACAGAAACGATATCTTCGAAAAGTCCGGAGAAATCAATTCTGCAAGAGCGGAGATAAACAGTCTGGCGCATTTACAGGAAACTTTGCGCAAACGGCAGAAAGAACTCCTTTCTGAGAAGAATACGGGAGAGGGCATCAACAGAGAAACTCTGGACAGCCTGAACCTGTCAAAAGGAGAGAAGGCAGGGATTGAAGAATCCATCGAGGGCAAAAAGGCCCGGGTAGAGGAGATGCGCAGCACTCTGGTGAATAATCAGACCCGTAAAAGCAGCCTTGCCGGAGAGACTGAGGAGCTGAGAATAACTCTGGGCAGATTAAGTGCCAGAAAAAAGACCATTGAGGAGATGGAGAGCAATTATGAAGGGTACAACAATGCTGTGAAACATGTCATGAAGTCAGGTCTGACGGGGATTCACGGTGTGGTTGCAGAGCTTATAGAGGTACCCAAAGGTTATGAAACTGCTATTGAAACCGCACTGGGTGTATCGCTGCAGAATATTGTATGTGACAATGACGAAAGTGCCAAAAGAGCCATCAGATCTCTTAAAGATAACAAGGCGGGCAGAATGACCTTCCTGCCTCTGGCGTCTATAAGGACCCGGGGGAAAAGGGACGAGAGTTTGAGAGGAAGGCCGGGATTCATAGGTTTCGGTCCGGAGATTATCCATTACGATGATAAATACAATAATGTGACGGAATATCTGCTGGGAAGAGTTGTGGTTGTGGATAATATGGAAAATGCGGTGAGGATTTCCCGGCAGGGAAGCAGTATGCGTGTTGTTACTCTTGAAGGCGAGATAATCAATGCAGGAGGTGCTATAACCGGAGGCAGGTACAAAAACAAGACGGCCAATATTCTGGACAGAAAGACAGAGATTGCAGATCTGGCCCGGCAGATTGCAGAGAGCCGGAAGAAGCGGGAGAGTGGCGAGAAGAAACTGAAAGATCTGCGTGATGCTATAATCAGATTAACCGGAGAAATAGAGGCACTGGAGGGTGAAATCCGTGTCGATGAACATGCACTGATCCTTAAGGACAATGAAATTCAACTATCTGAAAAAGCTCTTAACGATATCAGAAACAGTGCCGGCAGAGTGGAAAAAGAGCTGGAAAGCATCAGCATAGAGATGGATAATTCTCTGAGAATGATAGCACAACTGGAGTCAAAAATTGAAGCGAATATTGCCGAGATCAATAAAATTGAGAAACTCAGTGAGTCTAAGCTTATCGAGTATGAAGAGGGCAAGGCAGGATTCGACAGAATTAATGAGGAAATTACAGCGGCGAGAATAAACGTTACAACCTGCAATGAGAGAAAAGCTCATGCTGATGATCTTGTTGCAAGGATAAATGCATCTATCAGGGAAATTGATGAAGAGCTCCTGCTCAAGCAACAGTTGCTGGATAATCAGGAAAAAGAAAAATCGGAACTGACATCCGGCCACGGGGATGTTGACGGGCTCATCAGAGAGCAGGAAGCTGTTAAGCGGGATGCAGAAGGGCATTTGAATGCGGTCTCGGAGGAAAAGGCTGCAATTACAGCGAAGCTTACAGGGCTAAATGAAGAGAGAGACGAGTTCAACGAAAAGATTCAGCATTTACAGGACCAGAAATACGAACTGGATGTCAGAAAGGCCAAAAATGAAACCCAGCTTGAGACCTACAAGGAAAAGCTGTGGGAGGATTTTGAAATATCCTATATTCAGGCCATGGAATTCAGATCTGACAAATTCGTAATGTCCACTGCTGTCAGGGAGAACAGACAGATAAGGAACCGCATAAGAGAATTGGGTGAGGTCAATGTGGGAGCCATTGAGGAATACGAAACCGTCAGAGAAAGACTGGACTTCCTGACGGGAGAGCGGGATGACATGCAGGAGGCCATGGATGACCTGAACAAGATTATTTCCGACATGGACAAAACTATAAGAGTCCTGTTTAAGGAGAGTTTCGATCAGATTGTTATCAACTTTGAGGCACAGTTCAAAGAGCTGTTCAGCGGCGGACATGCGGAGTTGAGGCTTTCTGATGAGAACAATCCTCTGGAATCGACAATTGATATTGTGGCACAGCCGCCGGGCAAGAAGCTGCAGAATATCAACCTGCTGTCCGGAGGAGAGAAGGCACTGACTGCAATTGCACTGATGTTTGCCGTTCTTCAGGCGAAGCCTACACCGTTCTGCGTTCTGGACGAGGTAGAAGCAGCACTTGACGATGCTAATATTGAGAGATTTATCAGATGTCTGAGGCAGTTTGATGACATTCAGTTCACCCTGGTGACACACCAGAAGGCAACAATGGAAAAGACAGATGTGCTTTATGGTGTAACAATGCCGGAGCGCGGCGTATCCAAAGTTCTGTCGCTGAATATGGCAGATGATCTGAGTACATACGCTAAATAAAAAAGGAGATAACATGTTAAGCGAAAACAGAGGCTTTTTCGGACGAATGTCCCAGCGGATAACCGATGCGCTGACTATGAGTCCGACCATAGATGAAAATTTCTTCGAAGAACTGGAGGAGATTCTGATCACCTCTGATATTGGAATGGAAACGACAGTGAAAATTGTTGAAACACTTCGCCGGGAGGTCAGAAGCAATAATCTTACAAAGCCGGAAGTTATCAAAATCAGACTGGGAAAGATTATTGCCGGTTTGATTAACAAGGGAGAGTCGCAAAGTCTGAGCGACGGATATCCTCTTGTGATTCTTATGATAGGAATAAACGGTGGAGGCAAAACCACCTCCATCGCTAAAATAGCTCACAGACTGAAAAAAGACGGCAGAAAGGTTATGCTGGCAGCTGCCGATACATTCAGAGCGGCTGCAAGTGAGCAACTTTGTATCTGGGGCGACCGTGTGGGAGTTAATGTGGTGAGACACGGAGAAGGTGCCGATCCGTCAGCCGTTATATATGATGCCATTCAGTCGGCAAAAGCGAAGGGTATGGATGTTCTTATATGCGATACTGCAGGCAGACTGCAAAATAAGAAAAACCTCATGGACGAGCTGAATAAGATGGATAAGGTCATTTCCAGAGAATGGCCTGAAGCGACCCGCGAGAATCTGTTGGTGCTCGATGCCACAACAGGAAAGAATGCGGTCTCACAGGTTTCGGAATTTGGTGAGGTTGCTGACATTACAGGCATAGTATTGACAAAACTGGACGGTACCGCGAAGGGTGGTATCGTGATTACCATTGCAGATGAGTTCGATATGCCGGTAAAGTTTGTAGGACTGGGAGAAGGTATTGAGGATCTGAAAGAATTTGATCCTAACCAATTCGCGCAGGGAATATTCGGCTGAACACTTCCCAAGTATTGCCGAGCGTAAGCGAAGGAGGCGACATGAGTTTACCTCTGGTGGCCGTAGTCGGCCGTCCTAATGTGGGAAAATCAACATTTTTCAATAAGGTTGTCGGGGACAGAATATCTATCGTTGATGATACCCCCGGTGTCACAAGAGATAGAATATACGCCGAGTCCGAATGGAATGGAATCCGTTTCGGTCTTATTGATACGGGAGGAATTGAACCCTACAGCAAGGATATTATCCTGTCGCAGATGAGAGAGCAGGCTGAAATGGCTATGGACACATCCGATGTAATTCTTTTTATGGTTGACGGCAAGGAAGGACTGACTGCAGCGGACAGAGAAGTAGGCGAGATGCTGATGAAAACCGGCAAGAAAGTTGTCTTGGCGGTAAACAAGATGGACAAGCCTGAAATTTCACCGGATTTTTATGATTTCTATGAGCTTGGGCTGGGAGAGCCAATACCTGTTTCCGCTGCAAATATGCTTAACCTGGGTGACCTGCTGGATGAGATAGTAGGCAGCTTCCCGGAAGGAGCCGGGCTGGAAGAGGATGATTCAATAAAAATAGCAATGATCGGCAAGCCGAATGTGGGCAAGTCGTCTCTGATAAACAAACTTCTCGGGGAGAACCGGGTAATTGTTTCACCAATTGCGGGAACTACCAGAGACTCCATCGACACACCATTTGAACACGATGGGGAGAAATACACACTGATTGATACGGCGGGAATAAGAAGGAAAAGCAAGGTGAGCGAAGATATTGAAAGGTTCAGTGTTATAAGAGCTGTTGCCGCCATAGAAAGATGCGATGTTTGCCTGCTGATGATTGATGCGACGGAAGGCGTTACGGAGCAGGACAAAAAGATTGCGGGTATAGCTCATGAGGCGGGCAAAGGAATTGTAATTCTCGTGAACAAGTGGGATCTGGCGGAAAAGGAAACCAACACCATGAGAGATTTCCGGGAGAAAATGTCTTACGAGCTGGGATTCATGTCCTATGCACCGTCACTGTTTATTTCGGCGCTGACCGGACAGCGTGTTAATCAGGTGATGGGTATGGCCAGATATGTGGCCGAAAACCGTGCCATGAGAGTCCCAACCGGTCAGCTTAACACACTTATTATTGATGCAACCATGATGAAGCAGCCGCCGGCTGACAAGGGCAAGCGCCTGAAAATATACTATGTAACTCAAGTTGGAATTAAACCGCCGCTGTTCTCCTTCAAGGTTAATTCCAGAACGTTAATGCACTTCTCCTATGCCAGATACCTGGAAAATCAGATCAGAGATGCCTTCGGATTCGGGGGGACATCAATCAAGTTTGTCTTCAGAGAGAAGGATGAAAAAGAAGAGGAGTATTTATAGATGCAGACTTCTGTAATTATAGCAATATTAGGGCTAATAGCTTATTTTATCGGCAACATTTCTCCGTCAATAATTATGGCGAAGCGTGCAGGCCTGGATATCAAAAAGGAAGGCAGCGGCAATGCGGGCACCACCAATGCACTTCGCGTAATGGGGAAAAAGGCAGGAGCCATAACAATGGTGGTAGATATACTTAAGGGTGCTGTTGCGGTTATCATAGGTTTTGTTTTTGCCGGAAGCATGGGGGCGGCATGCTGTGCTCTTTTCGTATTTCTCGGGCATGTATGGCCTATGATTTACAGGTTCAAAGGTGGCAAGGGTGTTGCGACAACCTTTGGCGTGCTGCTGGCGGTTAATCTGCTTTATGCAGGTGTAATGCTTGGAATTGTTGCGATTTTCGTACTGATAACAAAGAGGATGTCGGTGGGATCCATCGTGGGGTCGGCGACACTGCCCGTTGTGGCATTCTTTATGGAACCGGAATTTCTCTGGGTTGCTCTTATTATGGCAGTTGTTCTGCTAGTCAAACACAGAACCAATATGGGCAGGCTGATTCGCGGAGAGGAACCGATTATGAGTATATTTGAGAAAAAGAAAAAGGAAGAGATTCAGGAGGAGGATGTGTAATGACTGTTATCGGAGTTATAGGTGCAGGAAGCTGGGGAACGGCACTTGCCACTGTAGTTGCCGACAAAGGCAATAAAGTAAAAATATATGATGTTGACGAGAATCATCTGAAGTCCATGGAAGAAGAACATGAAAATGTTAAATATCTTCCGGGAGTTCCTCTAAACGATAATATTGAGATTGTTTATTCAAATGAAGAGGCAGTTAAGGGAGCGGATGTTGTTCTTTTCTCCGCACCGGCTCAGTTTTTCAGAAGCGCGATAAGGACTGCCGTTCCGTACATACGAGAGGATGCTATTATAATAAACGTTGCAAAGGGTATTGAACAGGGTACCCACATGAGAATGTCGGAAATCGCGGAGGAAGTTCTGGGGCGGGAGGGCATGTCAAGATATGTTGTCCTGTCAGGCCCGTCTCATGCGGAGGAGGTTGGCAGGCGGCTTCCGACAACCGTTGCAACGGCATCACGCAATATGGATGCGGCCCTTGCGATTCAGGATCTGTTTATGACGGACAGATTCAGAGTGTATACATCCGACGATGTTGTCGGAGTCGAGCTGGGCGGAGCTCTTAAGAACATTATAGCATTGGGAGCGGGAATATCGGACGGAATGGGCTTCGGAGACAATGCAAAGGCAGCTCTTATGACCAGAGGACTTGCAGAGATTACACGTCTGGGGTTAAAGCTGGGTGCTAAGCCTGAAACCTTCGCAGGACTTACGGGAACAGGAGATCTGATTGTGACATGCACAAGTATGCACTCCCGTAACCGCAGATGCGGAATAATGATGGGAGAGGGGATGTCCCCTGCCGATGCTGTTGCGAAGATAGGTATGGTTGTTGAGGGGATGTTCACTGCTGAAGCGGCTTATGAGCTGGCTAAGATAGCAGAAGTTGAAATGCCTATTACCGATGTTATTTACAAAGTGACCAAGGGAACTCTTAAGGCTTCCGATGCCGTTGATATGCTTATGGGCAGAGAGAGAAGACATGAGCAGGACCTTTAATATAATAACTTTCGGCTGTCAGATGAACGAACATGATTCAGAGACTATTTCAGGTTTACTTCAACAGAGAGGCTATGTCTGTATAGGCGAGGAGTTTCGCCGGGATGCCGATATGGTAATTATAAACACTTGCAGCATTCGGGAGAATGCTGCCAAGCGTTTTTTTGGTACTCTGGGTCAGATGAAGAAGATGAAGGAGAGGAACCCGGAATTTGCAGTATGTGTCTGCGGATGCATGATGCAGCAGGATTATATTATAACAAAGGTGAAGCAAAGTTATCCTTGGGTTGATGTTATCTTCGGCACCCACAATATTCATGAATTCCCTGACATGCTGGATGAGATGTATGCTGCCCGCGGGGAAAAGGGCAACAACAACCGCAGCTCAAGGGATACCAGGGTAGCAAGGGTATATCCGGACAGTGATATCATCGTGGAGGGACTGCCGTCAGCAAGGCTGTATAAACACAAGAGCTTTGTAAACATAATGTACGGATGCAATAATTTCTGCACATACTGTGTGGTGCCGTACACTCGTGGCAGAGAGAAAAGCAGAAGACTTGAGGACATTATTGCAGAGGTTAGTAATCTGGTGGCCGATGGGGTCAGAGAGGTTACTCTTTTGGGTCAGAACGTTAATTCCTACAAGGGAATTCCCGGGGGAGAAGCTTCCTGCAGCGGACAGGAGTGGGACTTTACAGATCTCATATATGCCCTGGCAGAGACAGACGGGCTGGATCGCATTCGTTTCATGACCTCCCATCCCAAGGATCTGTCCGATAAGCTTATAGAAGCCTTTGCAATATGCGATAAACTCTGCAATTATATTCACCTGCCGGTACAGTCCGGGAACAACCGGGTATTGGAACGGATGAACAGGAAGTACACTCGGGAACAGTATCTGAGTCTGGTGAGAAAGCTCCGTGAAGCCGTTCCGGAGATTGCCATAAGCACGGATATTATTGTTGGATTCCCGGGGGAAACGGAGGAGCAGTTTGAGGAAACGCTAACCCTTGCTGAAGAGGTGGGTTTTGATTCGGCCTTTACTTTTCTGTTTTCGCCCCGCATCGGCACACCTGCGGCAAACTATACGGAACAGATCCCCGAGGATGTAAAGCATGAGAGATTTAATCGCTTGGTTGATGTTATCAATTTATCCGCCGCTGAGTGCAATGCCGCCTATAGAGGACGTGTGTGTGATGTGTTGGTTGAAGGCTTTGCCAAGAGGGGAAAGAGGACTCTTTCCGGCAGGACGGAGAGTTTCAAGCTGGTTGATATTACCCTGCCTGAGAGAAATATGCCTGATGAGTTCATAGGGGAAATTGTCCCTGTCAGAATAACAGGTTCAAACACATTCAGTCTGAAAGGGGAAATTATTGGATAAAAAGAATAATGGAATAGCAGATAAAGAAACGCTTAAGCTGCGCCGTGCGGCCCTGGTCACCAATATGGTGACCGCTTTTGTTATGCCTTTCATGGGGAACTCACTGAATCTGGCGATCCCCGACATCGGTGCCGAATTTGGAGCAAATGCTTCTGCCGTAGGCTGGATGGTAACTGCATACATATTGACCGTGGCAGCTCTTTCAGTCCCTTTCGGCCGGCTTGCCGATGTTACATCAAGAAAGGCAGTTATGGTTACGGGCATGATTATATTTATTGTTTTTTGTGCTGTTTCGGTACTTGCATCCTCAATGAGTATTCTGATTGCATTTCGCATAGCTCAGGCTATTGGTGCATCTATGGTTCTCAGTTCCAACATGCCGATTCTTATAAGTGCGTATCCGGGCAATATGAGAGGCCGCGTATTGGGGCTTTCCACTGCCGCAGTGTATACCGGTCTGGCCCTTGGACCGGTTCTGGGCGGATTCCTGACCTATACCTTCGGATGGAGAAGCATCTTTCTGTTCGTCTCCGTGGTGCTCGTTGTTCCTCTGGTGGTCATGCTGGCGTTTATTACGGACAGAAAAGACAGGGGCAAAAGTTCCTATACCGACATAAGCGGAACAATTTTGTTCATGATTTTCATTATCGCATTTATGTTTGGAATGTCATTCATCGGACGTGGAATTACG
The DNA here is from genome assembly GCA_050953465.1 of Lentihominibacter sp. Classification (GTDB taxonomy): domain Bacteria; phylum Bacillota; class Clostridia; order Peptostreptococcales; family Anaerovoracaceae; genus Lentihominibacter. Next base: position 1,192,493 of record JBMNMR010000002.1, read on the forward strand.
TATGTGATAATTGCGGGGATAGGAATGATTACGGGCATTCTGTTTATAGTTCATGAGCTCAAAGATCCCAATCCGGTTCTTAACATTTCACTGTTCCGCAGCAATATAGGATATACTATGTCCAATATTTCGGCACTGTTGAATTATTCAGCAACTTTTGCAATCGGATATCTGATCTCCCTCTACCTTCAGATTGTTATGGGATACAGTGCAGCAACGGCGGGACTGGTTATGATTACGCAGCCGGCGGTTATGGCTCTGCTGACCCCGACAATGGGACGCCTGTCTGATCGCTTTTCGCCGTTCATAATGTCTTCTTTGGGAATGCTTCTCTGTGCAGTCGGGACAACACTGTTTATTTTTGTGAGAGTAGATACTTCTCTGACATACGTTATCACAGCACTGATTGTAACAGGACTTGGATTTTCTCTGTTTGCATCGCCAAATACCAATGCGGTTATGGGGTGTGTTGACAGAAAGGACTACGGAATAGCCAACTCAGTGCTGAATACCATGCGTTCCGTGGGACAGACATTAAGCATGGTAATCGTTACAATCATTGTTTCCGCTACTCTTCCTGGAATTCAGCTGGTTGCCGCTGAACCATCGGGGCTCGTGGGAGTTATACGAACGGCCTTTATAATATTTACCATAATGTGCATAGCAGGTGTTTTTTTATCACTCAAACGCAAGCGGAATTACTGAGTCCTTGCCAAATTATTAGAATAATGCGATAATTACAATATGAATATCAAACAGATTGCGAAGGCTGCAGGTGTTTCTGTTGCAACAGTGTCCAGAGTTCTGAATCATCCGGACAGTGTGGCACCTGCAACCAGAGAAAAAATTCAAAAGGTAATGGATGAGGAGGAGTACACTCCCAACTGGTTTGCCAGAGGGTTGAACTTCAACAGTACAAAAACTATAGGCCTCGTAATTCCCCATACGATAAATTCCAACTACATGGAGATTGCCAACGGTGTCGAGGAAGTGGCACGGCAGAAAGGGTATATCACCTTCATGTGCAACATGGAAAAGGATCCCCAGATGGAGAAGGAATATATCGATCAGCTGGTTAAGAGAAAGGTTGACGGCCTTATTTTGATGTTCACAAATCTGGACGATGAGTATATGAATTGGATTCGGAATGAAAAAATTCCAACGGTGCTGATAGGCGGGGGAAAGGTTATTCAGGAATGGGACTCGGTAAATGTGGACTGCAGAGCGGGAGCAGCTGAAATGGTTGCTCACCTGGTTGAGTGCGGACACGAAACCGTGGGGATACTGTGCGGTGATAATCCGGAAACAGAAATGCAGGATATGCTGCTGGGATACAAAAATGTGCTTAAGGCAAGCGGCAAGAAGGTCAGAGAGGAGCTTATCAGATGTGTTGAAAACAACATTGAAGGCGGATATTTAGGTATGAAGAAGATGATTGCCGAATCTACCGGTGAAGAGGGGATAAATGTGCAAAAGCTTCCGGATGTGATTTTTGCAACAAGTGACGAGATTGCTTATGGAGCTATAGATGCAATCAAGGACAGCGGGCTGAAGATACCGGAGGACATAGCAATAGCCGGATTCGGAAACAACAGAATGTCCAACCTGATGGAGCCGAAACTTACAACTGTGGAGCAGCCATTCAGAAAAATGGGTATATACGGTGCCCGAATATTGTTTGATCTTATAGAGGAGAATGCAGACAGGAAAAATAAAAAGAGAACGGGCGGAAAATCCGACCGTCGTCATATTATATTGCAAACAAAGATGCGTGTAAGGAAATCATGCGGAAACAAGGGAAGAATAGGAGAAATGTTCTGATGCTGAAGACAAGTTTTCTTGGAATGAAACTGAAGAATCCGGTGTTTATTGCGGCGGGTCCCTGGAACAGAGACGGAAGAGGTCTTCATAATTCAATTGCGGCCGGCGCCGGTGCTGTGGTAACGGAAAGTATTGTAAGCGATACAATGCTTGATGTCAGACCGCGAATTGCCAGTGACAGTATGGGGGCACAGAATATCAGACTGTACAGCGACATACAGATCGAGGGCTGGGAGCGGGAGATGGAAATCGCCAGACTGGGTAAAGGCCCCGATGGCAGAGGTGCGGCAATAATAGCTAGTATTTCCGGGCATTCCCCATCAGAGCTGGCATATATGGCAAGCAAAATGGAGAAATACGGAGCTGATGCAATAGAGCTTTCCGTATCAAATCCGGCCATAGAAGCACTGGAAGTTATAGCTTCTCATTCGGATATAATTTTTGATATGACTAAAGAAGTTGTCGGGTCGGTAAAAATCCCCGTGCTTGTTAAGCTGTCCCAGAATACAACAAATATTTCCAAGGTTGCTAGAGCGGTTAAGGATGCCGGCGGTGCCGGCGTAAGTGCTATTAATACTGTCAGGGGAATTCTGGGTGTGGATATTGAGACAGCCTCTCCTTCGCTGGCGACATACGGAGGTATTTCCGGCAAGTATATCCGGCCTCTTGGGCTGGCATCCGTCGCAACCATTTCGCAGACGGTGGACATACCCATAAGCGGGATAGGCGGAATAGACAGTGCATATGCCGCAATTGAATATATGATGCTCGGTGCCTGTACGGTACAGGTGGCTACGGCGGTTATGCTTGGTGGTCGGGATGCTGTTGCAGGTATTTTGCAGGAAATGGAAGAATGGGGAAGGGAGCACAATCTTAAAAACATTTCTGACATAAGAGGTGCTGCTCTGGACAAGCTCAAAGCCTTTGACGAGATGAAATTTGAGCCTGCAGTGAGCAGAGCCAGTAGTGTGGCTTGCAGGGAAAGCTGCAGCAAATGCATTGACACATGTATGTACGGGGCCATATCAAGAAGCGGCGATTCTATAAGAGTGGACAGAATCAGATGTACAGGCTGCGGACTGTGTAACTCTGTATGCCCCGCAAAAAAACTGAAGTTGAGCTGGTAAAAATAAAAAAAGACCGGAGCAGTTCTTTTTTTATTTAAATGGCTTGAAATTGTCAGAAAATACTCTATAATTGGAGATAGGTATGTAACTGGTTTCACGACCATTACCTTAATAAATATTTCATCAAAGTAAAGGAGGATGTTGTATGTATAAGTGTAGTTTAGAAAGAATGTCAGACAAGATTAAAACTTTTTCAAAGTTCGGCGATGCAGGACACGGCGGTATCACCAGATACTCGCTTTCCGAAGAAGCCAACATGGCCAGAGAAGAATTTGAGAAGAGAATGAAAGCCATTGGCGCTAAAATCGAATACGATGATCTGGCATGTATGTATGCTACAATCGAAGGATCAGATCCTAATGCCAAGAGAATCGTTATGGCTTCGCACTGTGACTCGGTAAAGAACGGTGGTAATTATGACGGAATTCTGGGTGTTATGACCGGTATGGAAGTGCTGGAAACAGTAGTTTCAGAAGGCATCCCTCATAAGCACCCGCTGACTGCAATGATATGGACAAACGAAGAAGGATCACTCTACCCGCCTGCAATGATGGTATCGGGCATCATATGCTATGACTATCTGCCTGACGTGCTGAAACCAAATTTCAAGTATGAAAACATGATGGCATCCAAGCCTATGGATGAATCTCCATATGCAAACTTCGGAGAAGCACTGGCAGCAAGCAAGTTCAAAGGGCCTAAGGAAAACAGACTGAGCCCTGACAAGTACTGTGCAATGTTTGAAGCACATCTGGAACAGGGACCTATCCTTGAAGATGCCGGAAACGAAATAGGAGCAGTACAGCTGGTAATGGGCATGTTCAACTATGGAATCAAGTTCAGCGGATTCTCAGCTCATGCCGGTACATTCCCAATGGCTAAGAGGCATGACGCCCTGCACGCGGCTGCAGACTTCATCTGTGAATTACATAAGAGATATGACGCTTACAATGCAGAAGTTGTTGCAGCAGGAATGCCTGAGTTCGTATTCACAACAGGTGAAATACATGTTCACCCTTGCATCCATACAGTTATTCCTGATGAAGCGGTTATTTCACTGGATGTAAGACACCCTGAACCGACCGTAAGAGCTAAATGCATGGAAATCCTGAAGGAAATGGCAGCTCAGGATTGGCAGCAGTGCAAGTGCGAAATCAAGGAAAACTGGGTAAGAGATACGGTACCGTTTGACTCCAGACTAATAGGATTTGTTGAAGAATCAATGGATGAAATGGGAGCCAAGTGGCAAAAGATTTTGTCAGGAGCAGGACATGACGCACAGTTCTGTGCATATGTGATTCCTACCACAATGCTGTTCGCAAGAACCAAGGATGGACTTTCACACTGTGAAGATGAATATGTATCCGACGAAGACTGCACGGCAGTTGCAACCGCTACTCTCAATGCGGTTCTCAAGTGCGATGCATCGGATGAGTTTTAATCGACCCGATAGGCATGACCTTTAAAATAGTGGATTAAGCCGGTGAGGGGGCTTACACTCTCACGTCGGGTGACTATCCGAGAACCTGAAAAGGAGGAATAAAATTGAGTAAAGTAGTAAAAGCAAAGTACACTGCTGAAGCTGTTGCGGGATTCACTCACAGAACAGCTTTGGAAGAAGCAGCAAGATGTCTGCTGTGCCACGATGCACCATGCAGCAGGGATTGCCCTGCAGGAACAGACCCCGGTAAGTTCATAAGATCTATCAGATTCAGAAATGCTAAGGGTGCAGCTGAGACAATCAGAGAAAACAACATCATGGGCGGAACATGTGCACATGTTTGCCCTTATGACAGACTCTGTGAAGAAGCTTGTTCAAGATGCGGTATCGATAAGCCGATTCAGATCGGTAAATTGCAGAGATACGCCATTGAACAGGAAAAACTCTTCAAGATGAAGACTCTGAAAGCTCCGGCAAAAAAGAAACCGGGCAAGATTGCATGTGTAGGTGCAGGTCCCGCATCACTGGCATGTGCGGCTGAACTGGCAAAGGCCGGTTACAGAGTAACAATATTCGAAAAGGAAGCAAAAGCGGGCGGTGCAACCTCATATGCTATCGTTCCTTCCAGACTTCCGCAGGCAGTAGTTGATCACGACGTTGCCCAGGTCAGGGGTCTGGGTGTTAAGTTCGTATTCAACACTGAAGTAAAGGCCGGAGACCTGGATGATTACGATGCAGTATTCATCGGAGCAGGTTGTGGAGTAAGTGCAATTCCTGACATCAAGGGTGCTGATCTGAAAGGTGTTTACGGCGCACTGGACTTCCTTAAGGAAGCAAAGACCACTAAGCCTTCATTTGCAGGCAAGAGAGTTCTCTGCATAGGCGGCGGCGATTCCGTTACAGACTGTGCGGTAACAGCTAAGCTTCTGGGTGCTGAAGATGTTAAGATTGTTTACAGAAGAACCATCGAGGAAGCACCGGGCACTATTGAAGAATTCCACTATGCTCTGTCACTGGGAATCGGAATGGTTACCGGACTGGCTCCTGCAGCAATCAATGGCGGCAAGAAGGTTACTTCCGTAGAATTCAAGGGATTCTATGACAAAAAGGCTTCAGCTGAATTCAGTGCTGACATTATCGTATTCGCAACCGGACAGGGCCCTGCGGATATAACTGAAATCGCACCTGTTAAGATTAAAGAGAAGGGCAAAACAGTGAGAGCTCCTAAGGGCAAGGCCGGCGGAAAATATTTCGCAGCAGGAGATGTTGTAAACGGTGGAGATACTGTTGTTGAAGCAGTTGCAAAGGGCAAGGAAGCAGCAGCTTCCATGATTGCTTACCTTGAAAAGAAAGGAGTGAAATAGAATGGCAGTTAAAAAAGATTTATCATTGAAATATCTGGGTGTTGATTGTCTGAATCCTTTCTTTCTTTCATCATCACCGGTAGGTGGTAACTATGACATGGTTGCCAAGTGCTACGAAAGCGGCTGGGGCGGATGCTTCTTCAAAACCGTTGGTATTTTCGTAGCGGACGAATGTTCGCCAAGATTTGACCAGACTAACAAGGAAGGTCTTCCTTGGCTGGGGTTCAAGAACATGGAGCAGATCTCCGACAAGCCGACCGAGCAGAACTTCGAATTCATCTACAGGCTGTGCAGGGACTATCCTGAGCACATTACAGTAGCATCCATCATGGGCTCAACAGTTGATGAATGGAAAAAGCTCGCGAAGATGGCAGATGAAGCAGGGGCAAAGATTATTGAAGGAAACTTCTCTTGTCCGCAGATGACTTCACACGACATGGGTTCCGATGTCGGTACAAACAACGAACTGGTTGAATCATACTCAAAAGCAGTATCGGAAACAGTTCCGCATATTCCGTTTGTAGCCAAGATGACTCCAAACTGTAAGAATATGGAGGAACATGCCCGTGCGGCCGTAAAGGGTGGTGCAGCAGCAGTCTCTGCTATCAACACTATTAAGTCGATTACAAACATCGACTTTGAAAATAACACAGGTATGCCTGTAGTAAACGGTAAATCATCAATTTCCGGATATTCCGGTGCGGCAATTAAGCCGATTGCTCTCAGATTCTGTGCACAGGTGCAGCAGGATGAGGAAATCCATAACATGGTTAAGGCCGGCAAGTTTGATTTCGGCTACGGACACGAGATTTCAGGCATCGGTGGTATCGAAACATGGAGAGATGCTGCAGAGTTCCTGGCGGTAGGATGCAGAAATGTTCAGGTTACTACGGCAATCATGCAGTATGGATACAGAATTGTTGAAGACATGACGTCGGGCCTCATGCACTTCATGGAAGAAAAGGGCTATGATAATCTGGATGAATTCATCGGAATTGCACTACCTAACCTCATTCCTGCGGAAGAACTGGACAGAAGCTTTATGCTCTTCCCTAGATTTGATGAGAAGAAGTGTATCGGATGCGGCAGATGCTACATCTCCTGCTACGATGCTGCTCACCAGGCAATTGACTGGGATGAAAAGAAGAGGAAACCAATCCTAAATGAAGAAAAATGTGTTGGCTGTCATCTCTGTCTTAACGTTTGCCCTGTACAGGATTGTATCGTTCCGGGCGAATTTAAGGAGAAAGAAGGACACAAGATGTCAAAGGATATCAAGTTCAAAAAGAAGTACGATTAAAAATCAACCGCTACAGTTAATAGAAGAAAGGACCGTCTGCGGGCGGTCCTTTTAAAGTTTTCATTTATTGTATTTGTAGTATAATAGGGGAGAAAAGGAGCGGACGAAGTGAACACGGTTGATATTATTACAAAAAAGAGAGACGGCAAAATTCTCACCCCTGCAGAGATAGAATATATGGTACAGGGTTATACTAACGGGAGTATACCCGATTATCAGATGGCAGCTTTTCTTATGGCTGTTTATTTTATTGGGATGAATGAGGAGGAGACGATTGCTCTTACCGGTTATATGAGAGATTCGGGAGATGTGGTTGATCTGTCTGAAATAAAAGGCACAAAAGTCGATAAGCACAGCACGGGAGGTGTCGGAGACAAGACCACCCTCATTGTGGGATCTCTTGCCGCAGCCTGCGGGGTTCCTGTTGCTAAGATGAGCGGCAGGGGTCTGGGATTTACCGGAGGAACTGTGGATAAAATGGAGGCAATACCGGGATTCAGAACATCAATGGAACGGGAGGAATTTATAAGACAGGTAAACGAGATAGGAATCGCGGTTATAGGGCAGACGGGACATATAGCACCTGCTGATAAAAAGATGTATGCACTGAGAGATGTTACGGGGACCGTAGAGAATCTCGGTCTGATCACTGCCAGTATAATGAGTAAAAAACTTGCTGCCGGCACCGATGCAATAGTGCTGGATGTAAAGACAGGAAGGGGAGCTTTTATGAAGAGTGAAGAGGACTCTGTAGCTCTGGCTGAAATGATGGTGAAGATCGGAAAGGGTAGTGGCAAGAAAACTGTGGCGGTGATTTCAGATATGGAAGAGCCTCTGGGTCTGGCCGTGGGCAATGCATTGGAAGTCCGGGAGGCAATGGATGTTCTCAAAGGACAGGGGCCTGCAGATGTGAAATCGTTATCGATTAAGCTGGCCGGTCTTATGATTCATCTGAGCAGCGGAGAGGAGATTGAAGCAGCTGCAAAACGAGCGGAATCAGCTCTTTCGGAGGGGAGTGCACTGGAGAAATTCAGAGAATTCGTGGCGGCTCAGGGAGGCAACTCTGATATTACGGAGGATTATAGTCTGCTTCCGCAGGCCGGCAAGGAAGAAGAGGTCAGAGCCAAGGCGTCCGGCTATATTCAGCGGGTGGATGCGATGACCATCGGCATGGCATCACAGCATACGGGTGCTGGACGTGAGAAAAAGAATGATTCGGTGGATCTGTCGGCTGGTATTATTCTTGCTGCCAAGACCGGTGACAGAGTCTCATCAGGGGACCTCCTCTGCACCTTGTACGGTAATAATGAGAATAAGATACAAGCGGCGGCCAAAGAAGCGGAGAAAGCTTTTGAGATCGGAAGAGATATACCGACCGGCAGAGAATTGATTAAAAGGATTGTTGAGTAGGAGGAAAAGGAAAACATGAGAATTCATTTTTACGGGGCAACTACGGGAGTAACGGGTTCGTGTCATCTGATAACTACGGATAAACATAAGGTTTTGCTCGATTGCGGGCAGTTCCAGGGCGGTAAGGCACAGGAGGAAATGAACTATGAACCCTTTCCTTTTGAACCTTCGGAAGTGGAATATGTGATACTGAGCCATGCACATATTGATCACTGCGGCAGAATTCCTCTGCTGGTAAAGAGAGGTTTTACCGGACAGATTTACTGTACTGATGCAACTGCTGATTTGCTGGAAATCATGCTGAAAGACAGCGGACACATCCATGAGAAGGAAGCAGAATGGCATAACAGAAAGAATGAGAGAGCAGGCAGACCGCTGGTTGAACCTTTGTATACGGAAAAGGAAGCAGAGGAATCTTTGAAGTATGTGAAACCGGTCCTTTACGACCAGCTCATCGAGTTAAACGAGGAGATGAGAATTGTGTTCAATGATGCGGGTCACATTCTGGGTTCGGGGGTAATTGAACTGTGGGTTGAGGAAAATGATAACGTATCAAAGATTGTTTTTTCAGGCGATTTGGGCGTAATGGACAGGCCTATTCTGCGCAATCCTACCATAATCAAGAAAGCTGATTATGTGATTATGGAAACAACTTACGGTAACAGGCTTCACCCTGAAAATATTATGGATGTAAACAATCTAATTAATATAATCATTGAGACATCGGCTCGCGGCGGAAATACTATTATCCCTTCCTTTGCAGTGGGAAGAACGCAGGAACTTATTTATGAACTTAATAAAATTTATGACAGTGAGGACGATCCGAGAAAAAAGAAACTGCAGAATGTTATGGTTTATGTGGACAGTCCTATGGCAAATGCCGCAACAGAAGTTTTCAAACAAAACGCTCAGGTTTTTGATGAAAGCACTAAAGATGATATCAGCAAGGGCGATCACCCCCTTGAATTTGACAATCTGAAATTCACAAAGACAACGGAAGAATCCAAGTGGCTGAATTTCGATCGTAACCCTAAGGTGATTATTTCGGCCAGCGGTATGTGTGAAGCCGGAAGAATCAGGCATCATCTTAAGTACAATTTGTGGGATGCACGGAACAGCATTATCTTTGTGGGATATCAGGCGGAAGGAACTTTGGGAAGAACCTTGATTGAAGGTGCGACCGAGGTAACTCTGTTTGGTGAAAAGATTAATGTCGTTGCCAAGATTCACAATCTGGAGGGCTTCTCCGGTCATGCCGACAGAGATGGTTTGCTTGCATGGCTTAAGGGATTCCAGGTGGAACCAAAGAAGATATTCCTGGTGCACGGAGAACCGCAGTCAAAAATTGATTTCGCCGAAACTGTGAAACAGGAGTTGGGATACGAACCCATAGCGGTTAATGTCAACAGCGAATATGAGCTTGAAGTGGGAGGATCGGCTGTAACCATGGAGGAAGCCATGGAAGAAGCGGTTGATGAAAAAGTTGTAAATGACACCAGAGAGAATCTTTTTAATGTCAGAAGAAGGCTGGAGGATATAATTTACAATACGAGCCTGAGCGTTGACCATAATACTTCTCCGGATAAGCTGGCAAGGATGAACAATATTATACTGGAGCTGGAGAAGGCGGCCATCAATCTGGGTGCTGCTATCTCCGAGAGCGACGAACCTGACGGTGTAGAACTTACGGAAGCGGATCTGGCAAGAATAGAAGAGGAAACCAGGAAACAACAACAGGAAAAAGCCGTTCGCAAATAGGTACAGGAAGCACCCGCAAAGCACCCGTCAGGGTGCTTTTTTGAGAAAACATTGTCACAAAAACGATACAGTGTGTTAATATGGAAACAAAGGTATGTCATGTGAGGAGATTTGCAATGTCAGATTTACAGATTATTAAAGAAAGTGTACAGCAGGTGGCTGAAGCCATCAGTATAGCACTGGGTGTAGAAGTCGAAATTGTCGATAATAAGCTGACTGTTATAGGGGGAACCGGCGTTTATCACGATCGCATAGGCAAAAAAGAGGAGAGCGGTGACGTCGATGGCAATTACCTCTATGCACGGGTTTTGCGCATGGGAGTTACTCAGTATATTGAGGATGCAATGGCGGAAGCAGGGTACGATGAGAAAGGTCTGGGAGCCACCATGTCCGGAGAACGGGCCGAAATATGTACGCCGATTATATGTGGAGATAATACAATAGGAATAATCGGACTGGTTGCTTTTACCGAAGAACAGAAACAGATTCTGTCGGATGCCAAGAGAGACATGGTTGGTTTTGTGGAAAGAATGGCGGATCTTCTGGCGGCTAAGGCGGATCAGCAGGCTACACTTACCAGTGTATCCGTATCCCGAGACGAAATGTCTACATTTCTCGAAACCGCGCACGAAGGCATTTTTGCATTGGATGTCCGCGGATATGTGAAACATTGCAACAACAGAGCAGCATCCCTATTTAAAACAACTAAAAAGGATCTTATAGGCAAACATATAAGCAACCTCATGCCGGGCAGTCCTGTCATAAAAGTCCTGGAAACAGGCAGGGGCTATACGGAGAACGAAGAGATATTTAAGGTAGACGACAGGCAGCACCACTTTATAGTAACGGTAAAGGCAATAATAACAGGTGATGAAATTGAAGGGGTAGTTGTATCTTTCAGGGATATAGAGGAAGCACAGAAGCTGGTATACACCTTTAATAACAGGCAGATAAAGAATACTGTTCATGATATTGTCGGAAACAGCAAAAAAATCATGACGGCAAAGAGGCAGTCCCTTGTTATTGCCAAGGGGAACTCCACTGTTCTTATTACCGGCGAATCGGGAACAGGCAAGGAGATGTTCGCCAAGGCAATTCACTATGCCAGCAACAGAGCCGATGGACCCTTTGTGACGGTGAATTGCGGTGCCATTCCCGAAAACCTGCTTGAAAGTGAGCTCTTCGGATATGAGAAGGGAGCGTTTACCGGAGCATCGGATAAGGGTAAGGCGGGAAAGTTTGAACTGGCTGACGGAGGCACCATTTTTCTTGATGAAATCGGAGACATGCCGCTGCATCTGCAGGTAAAGATTCTTCATGTGCTTCAGAACATGAGATTCGAAAGAGTGGGCGGGAACAAAGATATCATCGTGGATGTCCGCGTAATTGCGGCAACCAACAGGGATCTGGAGAAGCTCATAGAGGAAGGCAAATTCCGTGAGGATCTTTATTACAGGTTGAGTGTCATACCTCTTAATATTCCTCCGCTCAGAGAGCGCAAGGAAGATATAAGAATGCTTATGTACCATTTCCTTAAGAAAAACAACACGTTTATGAACAGAAGAATCAGCGGGTTTTCTACGGAAGTTGAGGATCTGTACATGAATCACGACTGGCCCGGCAATGTAAGAGAACTGGAGAATGCGGTGGAATACGGGACAAACATGGCTTTTGGAAACATTATAACCATAGAGGAGGTTCCCGCCAGAATTCTCAGGAAGGAAGAGGAAATTACCAAATTCAGTAATATGGATAAACCTCTTGCGGAGCAGGTCAAGTATTACGAAAGAGAGATAATAATTAAAAAGCTGAAGCAGCATAACGGTGTCAAGGATGTTGTGGCCAGGGAACTGGGAATGTCAAGAGCTACACTGTACAGGAAGCTGTCGGAGCTTGATATTAACTAATGCACAATAGCATTATTCTTGTTTTGTTTCATTGTACAAGGCTGCGGAAATGTAGTAAAATATTAAAGGCAGAATAGTATAATAAGTGGCAACTAATGATTTCATTTAAATATAATTCAAGGAGGAATTAACTATGTCATTAAGAGAAGCATTACCAAAGATCGTTACCCCACTGCCTGGTCCTAAAGCGCAGGCTATGCTGGACAGAAGAGCTGCAGCAGTTCCTAAGGGAATCGGTTGTGCTTACAAAGCGGTAATCGAAAGAGGCGAAGGCGCCATGTTTGAAGATGTTGATGGAAATATTTTCCTCGACTGGATCGGCGGCGTCGGCGTACTCAATATAGGATATTCAAATCCTGAATGTATCGCAGCTGTAAAGGAACAGGCGGACAAGTTCTTCCATTCAATGTTTAACATGACTACTCACGAAGGATATGTTAAGCTGGCGGAAGAAATGAACAAAATCGTACCTGTTAAGGGCGACAAGAAAAAGTCAATGTTCGTTTGCTCGGGTTCGGAAGCTGATGAGAACGCTGTTAAGATTGCAAAGAGCTATACAGGCAGACCTAATATTATCGTATTCACAGGTGCATTCCACGGTAGAACGGCCCTTACTATGACGATGACTGCAAAGAAAGCTTATGCAATCGGCATGGGACCTTTCCCTGATGGCGTTTACAGAGCAGAATTCCCTAATCTCTACAGAGCACCCGGCAACATGAGCGAAGACGAAGCTATTGCATACTATATTAAGAAACTGGAAGAAGTATTCATCGAAGCCACTCCATACGATCAGTGTGCTGCCATCGTATTTGAACCTGTACAGGGAGAAGGCGGATTTGTTCCTGCTCCGATTGAATGGGTTAAGGCTGTCAGGAAGATCTGTGATGATAACGGCATAATGATGATCTGTGACGAAGTACAGACCGGATGGGGAAGAACAGGAAAACTGTTTGCATCGGAATACTATGCAGAAGTGGGAGCAGCTCCTGATATTCTGACTACAGCCAAGTCAATGGCAGGAGGTCTGCCAATTTCGGCAGTAACTGCAAGTGCAGAAATCATGGATGCGGTAACTCCGGGAACAATTGGCGGAACATATGGTGCAAACGCTGTGGCAGCGGCATCGGCTTTGAAGGTTATCGAAGTTATGCAGAGAGATGATTATCCCGCAAAGGCTCTTCACATAACTGAAATCGTAAAAGGCAGATTCCAGGAACTGATGAAAAAGTATGATTGCATTGGTGACATAAGAGGCACTGGTGCTATGATGGGTGTTGAATTCGTTAAGGACAGAGCAACGAAAGAACCGGATGCCGATCTGGTTAACAGAGTTGTTCAGAATGCTATGCACAAGGGCCTGATGATAGAATCAGCAGGAACCTATGGAAACGTTATCAGATTCCTTTGCCCGCTGTGTGTAACCGATGAACAGCTGGCAGCAGGTCTGGAGATCTTCGAATCGGCACTGGCAGAAGAAACAGCCAAATAATTAACAAAACCGGTTATATGCCGGATGGTCAGATGCAAAAAGAGCCCTGCAGGGCTCTTTTTCGTCGTCTTTTTTGTTTTTTCGTTGTAAAGTCACATTTTGAAACAAATTGCTTGATTTTTAACAGGCAATACCTTATACTTTAGTTGTGGTTATCCCCCTGATAACCTCATTAATCTCTAATCCCAATACCCCTTTTAACAAAAGAGACCTTCGGGTCTCTTTTGTTTTTATGTATTTCGGGTGGTTTACATAAAAGTATGGTATACTTGTGCATAGTAAGAGGATAAGAGTATGAGAACGTTTATTGAACCCTGCAGTGAAGCTATCTGTGAAGGACCGCTGTGGGACGCTTACTTCGGCGGAATGAATATAGGTGTGCTTGATATAGAGACCACAGGACTTAATCCTCAATGGTCGGAGTATATACTGGGATGCGTTTATAAATACGGAGAAGGCAGGCTTTATCAGTTTCTCGCTGAGAACAGAACGCAGGAGTTCGAAACTCTGGAGGCATTCATAAGTGAAATTGCAGAACCGGATGTTGTAATAACATATAACGGAAAATACTTCGATATACCGTTTCTGGAGCAGAGACTGCGCCATCACGGGATGCCTGCAATGAAAGAAATATATAACCTGGATTTATACAGAGTGATAAGCGGGCATTCACCGCTGAGAAGCCTGTTGCCGAACCTGAAGCAGAAAACTGTGGAAAACTATATGGGACTCTGGTCATCCAGAGAGGATGAAATCAGCGGTGCTGAAAGTGCGGATCTATATAAGCACTATGAGGCTACGGCGGATAAGGAAGCGGAGCGTAAGATTTTGCTCCACAATAAGGACGATGTGCGGCAGCTGGCGGGACTTACAAAAGTTATAAGTAAATGTGACTTTCACAGAGCCATGTTCAGAATGGGATTTCCTGTTTACGAGTCGGGAATCAGACTTGTTACAGGAAGACCGAATCTGGGCAGAAGCGTCCTGAAGATAAAAGGGAGACAGCTGTTTACACCGGGCAGATTGCCTGTTGATTATGTGGGATTCGACTGGAACGGTAGAGATATCAGGTCTGTGTTTAACGGAATGGAGGAATCCTTTGAGTTTGAGATTCCGATAATACGAAATTCGGGACTGGTGGTAATAGACCTGAAGATGTTGCGGCTGGAACCGGATGAGACCATGGGTGCAGGCAGTGCCTGGGATATTGATTTATTCCCCGGCTGTGACAACGGTTTTCTCGTTATTGCGGAGCGGGATGAAATTAAATATGCGGAAATAAATTATTTTACAAAGGCCTTGGCAGGTAAATTCATTAGGGAGGAACTGAAATGAAGATAGGATTTATTGGAACGGGAAATATGGGTGGAGCCATATTGTGGGGGTATGCCAAATCATCAGCGGCGACAGGCAACACAATTCTGATTCACAACAGGACGACGGAGCGAAATGAGGAGATGGCAAAGGCCATAAGAAAAGCTGTGCAGAGCGAACCGACAATTGAAATATGTAATGACAATTTAATTTTGTCTCAACGGTCGGATATTGTAATAGTGGGTGTCAAACCAATGGACGTTCCCGGGGTTCTGGAGGAAATAAAGGGATGCGGCAAGCTGATAATATCCATGGCTGCAGGTGTGAGTCTGACAAGCATGGAGACCGTTCTCGGACCTGATGTCCGCCTTATTCGCATTATGCCCAACACACCGGCACAGGTGGGTGAAGCCATGACAGCTATGACAAGAAACGGCAATGTGAGTGCGGAGGATTTCGCTGCAGCCAAAATGATTTTTGACGCTGTGGGAAAGACCGAGGAGGTTGATGAAGAACTGATGGATTGCGTTGTCGGAGTCAGCGGAAGCAGCCCGGCATACACATATATGTATATTAATGCGCTCATTGGAGCAGCTGAAGAAGAAGGAATGAGCCCTGACAAGGCCAGAATTTTTGCTGCACAGTCAGTACTGGGAGCGGCAAAAATGGTTCTGGAGAATCGCGAGAGTCCGGAGCAATTGAGAATAAATGTTTCCTCTCCGGGTGGTACAACCATAGAGGCGGTAAAGGTTTTGCAGGCTAATGGTTTCGAAGAAAAAATAAAGGAAGGCTTCAGAGCGGCAGTTGCACGTTCAAGGGAGATGACTGAAGAATGATTTTTGAAGAGAAAAGAATAGACAGCGAACGAATATATGAGGGAGCCATTCTGAACTTGCGCCGCGACAGAGTGACGGCAGCAGGCGGAGAGGCATACCGCGAAATTGTTGAGCATAACGGTGCCGTTGCGATGCTGGCTCTGACCGATGATGACAATGTGATTATGGTACGGCAGTACAGATATGCCTGCGGCAGACCGGTTCTGGAAATTCCTGCGGGAAAGATTGACCGTGGAGAGACAGATCCGGTAAGTGCAGCGGTTCGCGAGCTTAAAGAGGAAACAGGATATACGGCAGAGAATATTTTACATTTGGGGGATGTGAATCCCAGCTGTGCCTATTCTGAAGAGGTAATTCACTTGTATTTAATGACAGGGCTTAATCCCGGGGAGCAGTGTCCCGATGAGGATGAGGCACTGGATGTTATAAAGATACCTTTCGATGAATTGTATGGAATGGGTGTGCGCGGGGAGCTGGTTGATGCCAAAACCCTGGCGGCACTTCTTATGGCCGGGGAACGGAGGTAATACAATGTATACCGAAGCTTTTGCTGAACATCTTCAAAGTGAAAAGAAAATGGCCGCCAACTCACTGGAGGCCTATAAGAGAGATGTAAATGCTTTTCTTTGCTTTGAGAAGGAACGGGGAATCAGTGATATTACGGAGATTTCCAGCACTGAGATAGTCGCCTATCTTCACAGTCTTAAGGACGAAGGCAAATCCGCATCAACCGTTAACAGAAAGATGGCTTCTGTAAGGGCATTTTTTACGTTTTTGACGCAGAGCGGGATAATACCTGATAATCCGACGATTAACATCAGGGCACCGAGAATTGAAAAAAAAGTTCCCGAATATTTCAGTATTGAAGAAGTGGAGAAACTTATGGAATGTCCCGGTGAGACCATTAAAGGAATCCGGGACAAGGCTATTCTGGAGATTCTCTATGCTACGGGCATCAGGGCATCTGAGCTGATTGAGATTGATCTGGAGGATGTCAATTTCCGTATGGGATTTATTACCGCTTCGGCTGCCAACAGCAAAGCAAGGATTATTCCTTTGGGACGCCCGGCAAGAGAGGCACTCGAGGAATATGTCTTTAATTTTCGCGACAAGCTCCTGAAAGAAGGAAGTGAGGAAAAGGCTCTGTTTGTAAATTACGCAGGTGCCAGGATCAGCAGACAGGGGCTATGGAAAACCTTGAAGGAATATGGGGAGAAAGCAGGTTTAAACTGTGTACTGACACCAAATACCCTCAGAAATTCTTTCGCGGTGCACATGTTGCAGAACGGTGCGGATCTCAAGTCTTTGCAGGAGCTCATGGGTCATGAAGACATTACGGCTACACAGATGTATCTGGCAGCCACAAAAAGTCGCATTAAGGATGTTTACGATCACTCTCATCCGAGGGCAAAATAGGAAGTATTAAAAAAGGCAAAATAGGGAGTATTAAAAAGGGCTTGTTTCAAAAGGGCCGGTCATGTATAATAATCAAGCGTGTGTGGAACAATGCATGCAAGTTGAAGTATTTTACGGGCGGTCCTCTGTCTGATACATAAAGTTATTAAAGGCACGAACGTTTCGAAGGGAAGGAGGAAGAGCAATGGACGTATTAAGCTCAGTAGCAAAGGAATATATGAAGTCTGACATCCCTGCGTTTAATGTTGGAGACACCGTTAAGGTGCACATTAAAATTAAAGAAGGTAACAGAGAGAGAATTCAGATATTCGAGGGCTTCGTTCTGAAGAGACAGAACGGTGGAATCGGAGAGTCTTTCACAGTAAGAAGAATCGCCTCCGGCGTTGGTGTGGAAAAGACATTTCCACTGCACTCACCGCTGGTAGAAAAAATTGAAGTAACCAAGCGCGGTAAAGTCAGAAGAGCCAGACTTCATTATATGCGCCGGAGAACAGGAAAGTCAGCTAAGATTAAGCAGAGATAAATCAGATAAGAATCCTATGTTCAAAAGGGAATCTCACAGGGGATTCCTTTTTTAATATAAAGTATTTGCATTACAGTTGACATGTGATAAAATTACCGTGCCCGAAGTAGTTAGATTAGCTAACAAAGGAGACTGTTAATTATGGAAATTACAGAAAAGAGAAGAAAAGCAATAGAGTGGGCCGATGGAGTGATGCAGAAGGTTAAGGACGACCCGAGACCTTATGTCAAGGTAAGAGACGGATGGCCGGTAACGGATCTGAAGGATTTGCTTATCAAGGCAAATGAATATTATGGGGACAATATTGCTTACCTGCAGAAGTGGGATCCTGAAGGTGAATTCGAGCCCACCACATACAGGGAGGTTTTTCATGATGTAAACGGGCTGGGAACTTCCATGATGAAGCTGGGGCTTAAGGACAAGAGAGTTGCTGTTATAGGGCAAAACTGCTATCAGTGGTGTTCTGTTTATCTGGCTGTAACCGGAGGTATCGGATGCATTGTTCCTCTGGATAAGGAACTTAATGGGGAAGAGTTAAAGAATCAGATTATAAGATCGGAAGCTACAGCTGTCGCAGCCGACAGTAAATTTATCAACATTTTTGAGGACATCAAAGCAAGTGGAGATACCAAACTGGAAAGCATAATAAGCTTTGATCTGGATGAAGAAAAGGACGGCATACTTTCATGGAGGCAGATGAAGGAAGAAGGTAAGAAGCTGGTGGAAGAGGGCGAAAGAGAGTATCTTGATGCCGAAGTCGACAACGAAATAATGAGCGTGCTTATATTTACATCAGGGACAACCGGAGTTCCCAAGGGCGTAATGATAAATCAGAAAAACCTTTGCTCTGAGCTTATGATGGGTCCAACTATTTTTGAATTAGTGGAGGATGACAGATTTTTCTCATTCCTGCCGCTCCATCACACATATGAGTGCACATGCACTTTCCTGATTGGATTCTACAAGGGCTGCTCCGTAGGTTTTTGCCAGGGACTGAAATATATAACAAAGAACCTGAAGGAAATACAGCCGACACTTCTGCTGGGCGTACCTGCTCTCTATGAGAAATTGTATAATACCATCTGGAAGAATGTTCGTAAGCAGGGCAAGGAAAAAATACTTAGGAGAGTTCTTAAGGTAAACAGAGTCACAAAGAAGGTGGGTCTGGATCTGGGCGATATCTTCCTTAAAGAGATAAGAGATATCTTTGGAGGAAGGATGAAAACCATGATATGTGGCGGTGCCAAGATTGGCCCTAACATTTTAGAGGGTATTAAAGATTTTGGAATCAATGCACTTCAGGGCTACGGCTTGACAGAAGCTGCGCCTATGGGAGCCCTGAATCCTCAGGGTGCTCCAAATTCAGCAGCCATCGGTGTTCCGCTTCCCGGGCAGGAAATCAAAATAATAAATAAAAATGAAGAAGGAATCGGGGAAATATGTCTGCGTGGTGAAAACATAATGATGGGGTACCTTGATGATCCTGAAGGGACAGCCAAAGTGCTTGATGAAGAGGGCTGGTTCCACACCGGCGACCTCGGGTACACCGATAAGGATGGATACACCTATCTGACAGGCAGAGCAAAGAATGTAATCATCACCAAGAATGGCAAAAACGTGTATCCGGAAGAGCTGGAACACCAGTTGGGACTTATCCCGTTTGTCCAGGAATCTTTCGTCTTCGAGGATGAAAATGTCTTCGGAAGTGACACATTGATTGTTGCCTCAATCAAAGTGGATGAGGAAGAAATAGAGGACATATTAGGTGCTGAATATACCGATGATGACATTAAACAGCTTATCTGGCAGGAGGTGGATAAAATTAATGACACAGCACCTGCCTACAGAATGATCAAAAAGGTTATTCTCAGAAAGAGCGACTTCGTTCACAACACATCATCCAAACTCATCAGATTCTCAGAGGAGAACAGAAACGAGGAGTAGTGGCAATTTGAGAACAGGGCGGGATTTCAACGGGTCTCGCCTTTTTTATGGAAAATGTGCACAGGAGAGGAACGGCCGGAATTATACGAAGATAAAGATAAAGAATAGGTCCCCTTTTAGAATTAAGATTGAGATGATATAATGACTCCTGAAAAGGAAAGCCGGAACTATAGAAGGAAGGATGCAATTGGTAAGCATGTTTAGTATATTTATTGTGATTACGGTGATTATTGTTGCAGTCGCAATAATAAACCTGAGAGACAAAAAAGGAAGCAAAAAAAATAATAAGCAGATGTCATACGTAAGACCCGGGGGGAATACGAGCAATCTCCTTGGGAATATTATCAGCAACTCTCTAAAGAACAACGGTTTGCATGCAAAAGTCAATAGGGTTGCAGACAGTTGGAATCCGGAAAATGAACCGAAAGTGTCCGCCTATGAAAGAAGTCTGAAGGAGCTGGTAAAAAGCGGACTTCTTACGCAAAGTCAAATGCGTGAAATGGTTGCTAAAGCAGAACGCGAAAAGAGGTAAATGTGATGGATATAATTACAGTAATATCAAGCCCGATTTTCATATGGTTAGCCATTGCGGTGGTGCTTGCTGTTATAGAAGCTCTGACAATGGGACTGACGAGCATATGGTTTGCAGGAGGAGCTTTTGCGGCAGCAATTACGGCTCTCATCGGCGGCAGTCTGATTTTGCAGATAGTTATTTTTGTTGCCGTTTCAGTTGTTCTTTTGCTGGTTACGGGTCCCATTGCCAAGCGAAAAATGAACAGCAAGGGTGAGGAAACCAATATCAATGCCATAATCGGAACAACGGGAGTGGTTGAAGAGTCAATAGATTGGAAATCTCCGGGACGGATAAATGCAGACGGCAAAAGCTGGCGGGCTGTTCTGGCCGAAGGAGCCCAACCGCTTGCTGAAGGACAGCAAGCCGTAATAAAAGAAGTTAAAGGTGTTACATTAATTGTAGGAGAAGAAAAAAATGACTGATTTGATTTTTATAGTATTTATTGTACTGCTGATATTTGTAGTAATAGGATTGATTGTAACTAACATAAGAATAGTACCTCAAGCCAATGCATATGTAATTGAAAGACTGGGGAAATACATGCAGACCTGGCAGACGGGATTACATTTCAAAATTCCTCTGGTTGATAAGATTGCCCAAAAGGTATCGTTAAAGGAACATGTCATTGACTTTCCGCCTCAGCCGGTTATAACCAAGGACAATGTTACGATTGAAATAGATACGGTAGTATACTTCCAGATAACGGATCCGAGGCTCTATACATATGGTGTTCAAAATCCTATCGCGGCAATTGAAAATCTCAGTGCCACTACCTTAAGAAATATCATAGGTGACCTTGAACTTGACGGAACACTTACAAGCCGTGAGCATATTAACTCTCAAATAACATTAGTGCTTGATGAAGCGACGGATGCCTGGGGCATAAAAATAAACCGTGTTGAAGTTAAGAACATCAATCCTCCTAAGGACATACAGATGGCCATGGAGAAGCAGATGAGAGCCGAGAGAGAGAGAAGAGAAATTATTCTCAAGGCTGAGGGTGAGAAAAAATCAGCCATTCTTATTGCAGAAGGTAATAAGGAAGCGGTGATTCTTGAAGCTGAGGCCGCCAAGGAAAAGGCAATAAGAGAAGCAGAGGGTGCAGCTGAAGCGATTCTCAAAATTCAGCAGGCTACAGCAGACGGTATAAAGATGATCGCTAATGCCGGCGCAACCAAGGAAGTACTGACGATAAAGGGACTTGAGGCTTTCGAAAAAGCCTCAAACGGTCAAGCGACAAAAATAATAATTCCATCGGAGATTCAGGGCATGGCCGGGCTTGCCAGCTCACTTACGGAAATTATCCGCTCCAATGAAGAAGAGAAAAAATAATGTCACATTTGGAGCGATCAAAAGAACTGCCGCAATAATTTCTTAATGCGACAGCCCCTTTTAGTGTTGGTGGAGCATAGGGGGATCGAACCCCTGACCTCTTGACTGCCAGTCAAACGCGCTCCCAGCTGCGCCAATGCCCCATGGAGCCACTGGCCGGGATCGAACCGGCCACCTGCACGTTACGAATGTGCTGCTCTGCCGGATGAGCTACAGTGGCTTGTATATATCAATATATATACTCTTTTTTATTTTTGCAGATCTTCAATCAGTTCATCTATATCGTTGTACTGCTGCTCCTGGTTTGTATCAGAGTTAATTATCGGGTCATTCGTCGGACCGAATACGAAGAAATATCCCACCCCCAGTAGAACGAACAGACCGATGATTACTGAAAATATTATTAAAGCTTTTTTGAGCCTGGATTTCTTTTCGGCTTGTTCAGGTGTGAGAACTTCAGCCGGTATCATCTCTTCGGTTTTTTCAGTTGCAATCTTGGTCTCTTCTGTCTTAACCTCTTTCTCTTCTGCCGGAGCCTCTGCCCGTGCTTCTGCCGGAGCCTCTGCCTGTGCTTCTGCCGGAGTCTCTGCCCGTGCTTCTGCCGGATGGTCCGACGCAGCGATTTTTGCATCGCTTTCACGGATAGCCTTGGAAAGAGCCTCGGCAAATGATTCGGTACCTGTTATTGTTGCCGATGGTTGAACGGTGAAAGCCTGTTTAACGGGAGCAGCTCTTTCAGCCGCCTGCTGTCTGGCTAACCGGGTCTGGTTCATCTTTACGATCCGTGCGAAGAGAGTTCCCAGCTTCAGGGCATCGGCCGGGTTATAGACCAGCTGTTGCCAGGCACCATTGTATCTGAAGATGTAAGTATGTTTTGCTGATGAATGCTTTATTGCACTCATTCCTGTATAAGAATATTCTTGGCCATCGATGATAAGGGATTTCGCAGTGAAAAGAAAAACCTTGCCGTTGGCTTTAAATTCAATTACGTTCATGAATCCTCCGAACTTTTTGTTTTCTGCATATTAAAATGCTGTCAAAATAAAAAGTAACCTTTATCATGATATCCCCGACAGCAGTATAAAGTCAACTGAAAATATTAATAATTTTTTATAAAGAACAAAATCTTAGAGCTGTTTTTTGGAGACAAAGAGTGATAAGAGTGGTATAATGCAAGGGAGTGTACAGTTTTAAACATTTATTGAAAACCTGTAAAGGACATATTTTAAGAGGACATATTAAATGGATAAAAATGCATTAAAAGAAAAAAGAAGAGAAACTGTCATAAGCCTTCTTAAGGGAATGAGAATCAGGAAGAGTACAGAAGAAGGGTTTGACAAGGAAGATGTATATACTTGTATTCAGCAGTTGTGCGATCTTTATGAGACTCATATAGAGGAACTGGAAAAACACTATGAAGTCGAGCTGACGGAATTAACGGAAAGATGCAGCAAGTATGATGAAAAGAGTCTGCAGTATGCGGATATCATGATGAGTGCGCAGAAATATCATGATGATATGGTTAAGCAGACAAATGACGAAGTATACGAACTTATGTCAAATGCCCAGAAACAGTATGAGGAGAAGCAGCTTAAGATTGAAGACTTGAGAATAGCCTTTGAGAGTGAAAAAGAAGTGCTGGGTGAAGAGCTTGATGCGGCAAGGAATATGGCTGAAGCTAAAAGAGATGCCATGAGAGCTGAGGTTGAAGCGGAGAAGGAGAAACTCGATGCAATCAAGCTCAGATACAGACAGCAAATTGATGCAATGGAAGAGGAATTTCAGGAAATCAGAACCAACATCCTGCGGACAGCAACAAGCCTGAACGGACTGAAATCTCAGGTCAGCATTGCAGATGAAGGCCAGTGGACAGTTACCGAAGGCAGCGAAGTGGTTGAATTCCCGACGCCTGATGCGGGGATAGAGGAAATTTTGGATTTTCCAACTGAGCAGGAGGAAGCAATACCCGCAGACGTAATTGAGGTGGAGCCTGCTACTGAAGCTCCGTTTGAGGAGCCTGTGACTGAATCTTCGGAAGAGGAAAAACCTGTTGCGGAAACTGTGCCGGAACAGCCGGCAGAAGCCCTGTTTGCGACAGACGAACTCTTTGCGGAAAAATTCTTTAAGAGCGAAATAATGGACAATATTGGTACACCTGCAGATGAGTTGTCCACTGATATTGATGCAGAATTAATTGATAAAGATGATTCCGAATTGGTACCGCAAGAACCGATAAAGGCCGATGCAGACATTGAAGAGCTTTTGGAAGAGATTTCCTTTGAAGATATATTCACCGATTTGCCGGACGCTGATAAGTTGGATGCTGCTGAACCTGTTGAAGAAATCAGCCTGGAAGGGATTGAGGAAATAAATCCGGAAGAGCTCGAAGAAATAGTAACTGACAGCGCCGCAGAACCTGAAGCCGCCGTTGTGGAAGAAATCAGTCTGGATGACCTGGAAGAGATAGAGAAAGAAGTTGACCAAGAGGCAACAGCTCAGCTGGTAGCGGAAGTTGCTGCTGTGGTTGCAGAGGAAATAGATGCAACTGCCGATGCGGTTGAAGAGTCAAAAGAATCGGCAGCACTTGCAGACGAGATTTCATTCGAAGGTCTTGAAGCCCTTTTCAAGGATGAATAATCGGAGAACAGGACAGAGAAAAGCTTAGAAATGTACGCGGCGCACGAGTGCCGCGTACACTTTTATACTACACCGCGGGAAAGCATGCTCCGCAAAGGTGAAGAAGGTTACAGCGAAAGGAATAATATGGAATCCCTGAAGAAAAAGATAAGAGAGGAAGGTTCGGTTATAGGAACCGAAATAGTTAAGGTTGATTCCTTTCTTAACCATCAGATAGATGTGGCATTTTTTGATGAAATAGGAGCAGAATTCAGAAAGAGATTTGACGGTGTCCGGATCAGTAAAATTCTGACGGTTGAAGCCAGTGGAATTGGCATAGCATGTGCGGCAGCAAGATATTTTGGTTTTCCGCCGGTGGTATTCGCCAAGAAGTCAGCACCCAGTACCATGACTGATGGCTTCTTCGACGCAATAGCAAAATCTTTTACCAAGGGAACGGTATCAAATCTGAAGGTGGACAGAAAATATCTGAAAGAGGGGGACAAGGTTCTTATTCTTGATGATTTTCTGGCAACAGGGGAAGCTTCCATAGCTTTGGCAAACCTTGCCGAACAGGCGGGGGCTGAAGTTGCCGGCATTGGGGCTGTAATAGAAAAAGGCTATCAGGGTGGTGCACAGAGACTAAGGGAAAAAGGATACAAAGTTGAATCTCTGGCTGTAATAAGCAGGATTACAGATGGCCGGGTATACTTTGAGGAATAGTATGCGGGGCAGTTAGGGGTAGGAATGGATAAATACAAGGTGGATTACCACATACATACAACATATTCCGACGGACATTCTACTCCGACGGACATAATCAAGAAGGCTAAGGATCAGGGCTACGATATAATTGCCATAACCGATCATGACAATGTTGATGGTATTCCGGAGGCAATGGCTGCAGCCGAAGCGGTGGAATTAAAGGTAATTCCCGGATTGGAAATTGCAGCTGAAACCGAAGAAGGACTCGGACTCCATATTCTTGGGTATAACATAGATCTGGATTCCGAAGAGCTTAAATCTTTCCTGAAACAACTCATAGTCAACAGGGAAGACAGAAACACCAGGCTTTTTGAAGCGTTGCAGGAGACAGGCTACGATGTGAGTCTGGAAGATGTAGAAATCGGAAAGAACAGTTTCGTAGGGAAGCCGCTTATAGCGGATGCCCTGGTGAGAAAGGGCTATATCACAGATAAGAAACAGGCTTTCGGTCCGGAAATAATGGGGAGCGAGAAATTGCGACAGGTTAAAAAAGCAAAGCCTTCAGCCAAAGATGCTATAGAAGCAATAATAAAGGCAGGCGGCACACCGGTACTCGCACATCCGATACAGATAAGAGGAATGGGAGAGCCGGGCAGCGAAGAGTTTTTTGCAAATGCCGACAAACTGATTGGCCGGCTCAGGAAACAGGGACTCAAAGGACTGGAGTGCTTCCATCCGGATCATAGTGAGGAACAATCCATGAGATTCGTGGAAATTGCGGAAAAATATCATCTGCATATTACGGCCGGATCGGATTTTCATGGAGAAGATTATATGCACGTCGATAAAACGGAAAATGAATAACTGTAAACTAACGAAAGAATAACGAACGAAAAAAGGGGAAAACGAAATGTTTAAAAGAACACGGGAAAACATAAAAGCTGTAATGGAAAGAGACCCGGCAGCAAGGAACGGTCTGGAGGTTTTCTTGTGTTGTCCGGGTGTATGGGCTCTTATGTGGCATACAACCGCACACTGGCTTTACAAGCATAATTTAAAATTGATTGCCCGAATAGTCTCCCAGTTAACCAGGTGGGTGACAGGAATTGAAATACATCCGGGAGCAACTATCGGGCGCAGATGCGTAATTGACCACGGCATGGCGGTTATAATAGGTGAGACAACGGAAATAGGGGATGATGTTACCATATATCAGGGAGTGACTCTCGGAGGTACAGGTAAAGATACAGGCAAGAGACACCCGACCATAGGAGACAGGTGTGTAATCAGTTCGGGAGCAAAGGTTTTAGGGCCCTTCAAGGTTGGAAACGACTGCAAGGTTGGAGCCGGAGCAGTGGTTCTCAGGGAGGTTCCCGATGGCTGTACAGTTGTGGGTATTCCGGGAACCGTTGTGAAGGTGAACGGCAGCCCTACATCAGAGATGGATCAGGTTGATATGCCGGATCCTATAGCTGTTGAACTGGAGTGTCTCAGACGCCGGGTAGTGGAACTGGAAGAACTGATAGTGAGGGAATACGGACGGGAAGCAATCAAGAGGTGCAGCCAGAATTGTCAGTATGATGAAATAGTAAAGGAGATCAACAGTCAGGTTTATGAGGAAAAGCATGGCTCCTGCGATTGTGTTTCCTGTGATGATACGGGATGTTCCATGAGAGACGTTAACTTGCTTCTTGAAGAATTCAGGACAGAAAATAAGGGGGAATAAAATGAGAATATATAATACTCTCACAAGAAAGAAAGAGGAATTTATTCCTGTTGAAGAGGGAAAAGTAAAGATATATGTGTGCGGTCCTACCGTATACAATTATTTCCATATTGGAAATGCCAGGCCTTTCGTGGTGTTTGATACCATGAGAAAATATCTGGAGTATCGCGGCTACAAGGTTAAGTTTGTTCAGAACTTTACAGATGTTGATGATAAAATCATCAGTCGTGCCAGAGAAGAGGGTGTTACTGCAACGGATATAAGCGAAAAGTATATAGAAGAGTACTACAAAGATGCAGCAGCTCTCAATGTGAAGAAGGCGACTGTTCATCCCAGGGTTACGGAAACGATGGATGATATCATCAAATTTGTTGCTGACCTCGTAGATAAGGGATTTGCATATGAATCAGACGGTGATGTCTATTTCAGAACAAAGATGTTCGATGGTTATGGCAAGCTTTCGGGAAAGAAGACAGATGACCTGCAGCTGGGGGCTCGTGTTGCAGTGGACGAAAAGAAGGAAGACCCCCTTGATTTTGCTATATGGAAGGCTCGTAAGGAAGATTCGGAAATTGCCTGGGATTCGCCCTGGGGAATGGGCAGGCCCGGCTGGCACATTGAATGCTCAACTATGTCAAAGAAGTATTTGGGAGATACCCTGGATATCCACGCAGGAGGAGAAGATCTGCAGTTCCCTCATCATGAAAATGAAATTGCACAGTCCGAAGCACATAACGGCAAGCAGCTGGCCAAATACTGGATGCATAATGGATATATAAATGTTGACGGTGTCAAGATGAGTAAATCTCTGGGCAACTTCAAAACTGTACGGGATCTGCTGAGCATATATGATGGAGAGGTACTCAGATTTCTTATTCTCAGCGGTCACTACAGAGGACCCATCGACTTTAATCCGGAGGTTCTGGCTCAGTCGGAAAACGGACTCAGGAGAATGCGCAATGCCAAGTCAAACCTGAAGCATCTGATTGCAACAGCCGGCGATAATGTCAATGCTTCCGATGCCGAAAAGGCTGCACTTGATAGCTTCGATAAATTCCGAAAGGATTTTTGCGAGGTAATGGACGATGACCTGAATACAGCGGACGCTATTTCGGTCGTTTTCGAGCTGATAACCGCAATCAATACAGCAGTTGCGGGCGGTGCTTCAAAAGAATTCGCACAGGGAGCACTGGACATTCTTATGGAACTGACCACGGTTCTCGGTTTGCTTCAGCAGGATGCGGGCAGAGAAACCGAGGCTGAAGATATAGATCCGGAAATCAAAGCCCTCATTGATGAAAGGCAGGCAGCGAGAAAGGAAAAGAATTTTGCAAGAGCCGATGAAATAAGAGATCTTTTAAAGGCAAAAGGAATAACGCTTAAGGATACGCCGCAGGGGGTGCAGATTGTAAGAGAATGAAAAGAGAAAACATCAAAGGACTAAACACTGAAGCACTGGCATATATGGGTGATGCGGTCTATGAGAAGTTCATAAGGGAGAAGCTTCTTGCGGGCGGTATGGCACGGGTCAACAACCTGCACAGAGTTGCCACCGGATATGTCAGAGCAGGTGCACAGGCGGAGGCAATACGCCTTATGTTTGAAGAACTGTCTGAAGAAGAGCAAAGGCTTGTGAAGCGGGCAAGAAATCACAAATTCAATTCTAAGGCGAAGAATGTGGATTCCATCACCTATAAATGGGCCACTGCATTTGAGACTCTGGTAGGATATCTTTATCTGGCGGATAAAGAGGAGAGACTGACAGAGGTTATGAATCGTGCCGTGGAAATAATCGAAGGAGAAGGGGAATGTCAAACAAAAGCAAAAAGAAAAAAGCAAGAAACAAATCAAAGGGCTGGCTGATGGATTACTATATGACCGGGCGCGAATTCGATAAGGAGAACCGCAGGCGCCGGGAAGAAGAGGGCGAAAAGGAGAAAAAGGGTCTCAGAGGTCTGAACTCCTTTGAACTCTGGTGTATCGTTATTATAGTAGTTGCTCTCGTTGGCCTGTTTATCAAGCTGGTTATTTTGAAGCATGATTTCTGGCAACCGGGAATATAAGCAATTTAATGAAAGAGGGAGAGAAAGGTTATTATGAGTAAGGCGGATGTGATTTTTGTGAATATGTGCAGGGACATACTGGACAACGGATTCTCCAGTGAAGGTTACAGCGTTCGTGCCAGATGGGAGGACGGAACACCGGCACACACGATTAAACAGTTCGGTGTTGTGAACAGATATGATCTTCGGGAGGAGTTCCCGGCACTGACACTCAGACCTACATACATAAAGAGTGCCGTTGATGAGATGCTCTGGATATGGCAGAGGAAGTCCAACAAAATAAGTGAACTTAAGAGCACCATATGGAATGAATGGGCTGACGAACATGGAACTATCGGTAAAGCATACGGCTACCAGATGGGAGTGAAATACAGATTTGCCCAGGGTGAAATGGACCAGGTTGATAATGTTATCTGGCAGTTGAAGAATGCACCTTATTCCAGGCGGATAATGACCAATATATACAATTTTGCCGACCTTTCGGAAATGGGTCTGGAACCATGTGCATACAGCATGACCTTCAATGTGACGGGAAATCGGCTGAATGCCATACTTAATCAGCGCTCACAGGACATACTTGCAGCCAACAACTGGAACGTGGTTCAGTATGCAGTGCTGGTTCACATGATGGCACAGGTATCGGACCTGGTTCCCGGAGAACTGGTGCACGTAATTGCCGATGCTCACATCTACGACAGACATGCGGATATAGTACGTGAAATGATTGAAAGACCGCAGTATCCGGCACCGGGATTCATACTGAATCCCGAAATAAAAAATTTTTACGATTTTACAGTAGAGGATATAAAAATTGAGGATTACAGGACTAATCCGCAAATTACCGATATTCCTATTGCAATATAGTGAGAAGAGGATATAGTTTGCTTCAGACGGAGGAGAAACATGGATTTAATAGTGGCAGTTGATAAAAAATGGGGAATCGGTAAAAATAACGATTTGCTGGCGCATTTGCCGGGTGACCTGAAATACTACAAGGAAAAAACCCGGGGGAAGTGTGTTATTTTTGGTCGGAGAACTCTTGAATCTCTGCCGGGCAGCAAACCTTTGCCGGATCGAAACCATATAGTGCTCAGCAATAATCCGAACTTCGAGATTCCGCTGAGAGATAACATGAAAGAATGCGGGGAGTACAAGTGCATTCTCTGCCACACCAAGGAAGAAGTGCTGGAAGCTGCGAAGAGTTTCGATGAAGTTTTTATATGCGGGGGAGCATCACTTTATGAGCTTTTCCTTGATGATGTGGATGCCATATATGTGACATGGATAGATCATTCCTTTGATGCGGACAGATTTTTTCCGGATCTGGATAAGCTGGGTTATACGGTTACTTGGGAATCGGAGCCGCAGGAGGAAGCGGGTTACAGATATACCTTTCGCAAGTATGAGAAGCTGTAGCTGAATAAGAAAAGGATACAAACAATGTCCGAGCTTATAATAGGCAGAAATGCGGTACTTGAAGCGCTCAAGGGAGACCGGGAAATAGAAAAAATAAACATACAGAAAAGCGATGATTATTTCAGCGGGCCCATTCGACAGATAATTGCCAGGGCCAAGGATAAAAAAATTCCCGTTTACTATAGTGACAAAGCCTTTATGGACAGAATGCCGGCCAACTCAAATCACCAGGGGGTTATAGCTGTAGCATCTGATTTCCAATATTGTGAAATTCAGGACATCCTCGCTCTGGCAGAAAAACGCAATGAGAAGCCCTTTGTTGTTGTGCTTGACGGCCTGGAGGATCCGCACAATCTGGGGGCGATTATGCGTACGGCGGAGTGTGCAGGGGCACATGGAATAATTATTCCCAAACGCAGAAGTGTTTCTGTAAATGAAACGGTTTTGAAGACAAGTGCCGGAGCCGCCGAGCATATGCTCTGTGCCAGGGTTACAAACATAGGGAACGCCATTGACGAGTTGAAGGAAAGAGGTGTCTGGATCTATGCCTGTGATATGGGTGATAATCTGATGTACAATCAGGATATTTCCGGATCGGTGGCTATTGTAATCGGCAGTGAAGGTTTCGGAATCAGCCGCCTGGTAAAAGAAAAATGTGATGTGGTTGTAAGTATTCCCATGAAGGGCAGGATAAACTCGCTGAACGCCTCCAATGCGGCAGCAATACTCATGTACGAAATAGTAAGGCAAAGACTTTAGAAAGGCTCGTTATGTCAAAGAAGGATCTGATAAATTCAATAACAAATCCGGATAACCTGCTGGCATCCGAGGCGCAGGCGGGTGATATGACAGCTGAGGAGACTTTGCTCAGGAAGTACAGCAGCATCGTGACGGGAAAAGCGAAAGCTTATTATATGGCAGGAGCTGATGCGGATGATGTCATTCAGGAAGGCATGATAGGATTGATGAAGGCAATCAGAAGTTTCAATCCGGACAAAAATGCAGCTTTTGCAACCTTCGCAGAGGTCTGCATAACCAGACAGATAATAAGTGCAATAAGAATGGCTGACCGCATCAAACACAAGCCCCTTAATACTTCCGTATCTCTTAACAGACCTATAACATCTGATTCAGAGCTGTCCGCAGGTGAAAATGAGGGAGTGACTCTTGGAGATACTCTTCGTGCCGGTGATGCGTACAGTCCTGAGGAAATGCTCATCATAAAGGACGTTGCCGCATACATTCTCTATAACGGGGATAATATATTCAGCGATTTTGAGATGCAGGTGCTCAGTGAGGCAATTAAAGGCTATTCTTACGATCAGATTGCCGGGAAGCTGGGGAAAACCAAGAAATCAATTGATAATGCACTTCAGCGCACAAAGAAAAAAGTTAACGATTACCTCTGGAATTAAACGATAAATTCTGATGACAAACCTAAATAGCAGGAGTATAATTGTATCAGGGACATCGGATTGGCATTTTCCGTGTCAAAATTGAATAGCTTACTAATATATGTTCAGTATGACGGCCTGAACGTCTCTACCACGCGCCGAAAAAAAGTGACTATTGGTTTTTTATTTTTTAATGGTTGGTTCAGGCAGCTTGTTTTCCATACGAAGCAGGTTGCCTTTTGTGGTTTTTGGAAAGGATAAAA
This sequence comes from Lentihominibacter sp., assembly GCA_050953465.1. GTDB lineage: Bacteria > Bacillota > Clostridia > Peptostreptococcales > Anaerovoracaceae > Lentihominibacter. Next base: position 1,224,235 of record JBMNMR010000002.1, read on the forward strand.
TGATGAAAAAAGTAGCATTGATTATGGGAAGTGACAGTGATTTGCCGGTGGTTGAAAAGGCGGTAAATGTTCTTAAAGAGTACGGGGTGCCTTACGAAGCACACATTTATTCTGCTCACAGAACTCCGGAGCAAGCGAAGGACTTTGCAAAGAACGCTGCGGCAAACGGATTCGGAGTCATAATAGGATTCGCGGGAAAAGCCGCTCATCTGGCAGGTGCTCTTGCGGCAAACACATTATTGCCGGTTATAGGTGTTCCCGTTAAGTCATCGGCACTTGACGGCCTGGACGCTCTCCTTTCCACAGTGCAGATGCCATCGGGAATTCCTGTTGCGACTGTTGCTATCGATGGTGCACAGAATGCCGCTATTCTTGCCATCCAGATTCTCGCCCTGAGCAATGCTGAACTGGCAGAAAAGCTGGCAGAGTTCAGAGCGAAAGCTTCGGAAACCGTTCTTGCCGGAGATGCTGCTCTGCAGCTGTAGGCTTTGATATTAATATAATTCGGAGGGAAAAATGAAGAAGGAACTGGTTTATACAGGAAAAACAAAGGATGTTTACAAGAAGGAAGACGGCAACTATCTGCTGGCATTCAAGGATGACTGCACCGGCAGGGATGGAGTGTTTGATCCGGGAGAAAACGCTGTCGGCCTGACAATCGAAGGGGTCGGTGATGTCAATCTGAGAATGTCCGCTTATTTCTTTGAAAAAATAAATGCAGCCGGAATCCTGACCCACTATGTTGATGCAGACCCGGTTAACACCACAATGACGGTTAAGCCCGCCAGAGTATTTGGGAAGGGACTGGAAGTAATATGCAGACATAAGGCTGTAGGTTCATTCTTCAGAAGGTATGGTGAATATATCGAAGAAGGTGCCGATCTGCCTGCATATGTGGAAATGACCTTTAAGAATGACGAAAAGGGTGATCCCCTTGTAACAAAGGATGGGCTCATAGTACTGGGTGTAATGACAGATGAGCAGTATGAGAACATGAAGGCAATGACGCAGGAAATAACTCAGATTGTAGCCGATGATCTGAAAGAAAAGGGGTTAATTCTCTACGATATCAAATTTGAATTCGGCTATGATGCAGACGACAGAGTAATGCTTATCGACGAAATCGCCTCAGGAAACATGAGAGTGTATAAGGATGATGAGTATGTGGATCCTATGAGGCTGTCGGAACTGTTTTTTGCAGCTATTACCGGAAGATAAGGAAAGGACAACTAAATGGGCGGTTACTTCGGAGCAGTATCGGGAAGAGATATCGTTATGGATATTTTTTACGGTACGGATTATCATTCACACCTGGGAACCAGACGCGGGGGTATGGCAATCATGAACGACGAATACGGGTTCCAGAGAAAAATACACAATATAGAGAATTCACCTTTCAGAACCAAGTTCGAAGGTGTCAGAGAAGATTTTACAGGTAAATCGGGAATAGGCTGCATAAGCGACAGCGATCCGCAGCCTTTGCTTATAAGATCAAACCTGGGAACTTACGCAATTATTACAGTAGGTAACATTCTTAACAAGGAACAGCTCATGCAGTCATATCTGTCATTCAGCGGCGGGCATTTCGATGCTATGAGCGGAGGCAAAATCAACGCCACGGAAATTGTGGCTTCTCTCATAGACCAGAAGAGCAGCTTTGAGGCCGGGATAGTCTTTGCACAGAATTCTATCGAAGGATCTGCATCAATCCTTATTATGAAGGAGAACGGCAACATCATAGCGGCCAGAGACAGATACGGCAGAACGCCGATGCTGATAGGGAAAGACAAGGACGGTCACAGTCTGGCCTTTGAGTCTTTCGCATACGAGAAGCTGGGTTATGAAACAATAAAGGAACTGGGTCCGGGAGAGATTGTGGAAATTACCGCCGATTCGGTCAGAACACTGGTTGAACCGGGTGAGGAGATGCAGATATGCGCATTTCTCTGGACTTACTATGGGTACCCGAACTCCGCATATGAAGGCAGAAACGTTGAAAGTATGAGAAATCTAAACGGTCATCTGCTGGCACAGCTTGACAGGGAATGCGGTGAAAGCTTTGATATGGATTTCGTTGCAGGGGTTCCTGATTCAGGTATTCCTCACGCTATAGGTTACGCCAATGAAACCGACATAAACTATGCCAGGCCATTTATAAAGTACACACCCACATGGCCGAGAAGCTTCATGCCTATGAACAATGAGGAAAGAAGCCGTGTGGCAAAGATGAAAATGGTACCGGTGAAGGAGCTTATTAAAGACAAGAAGCTTCTCTTCGTTGATGACAGCATCGTAAGGGGGACCCAGCTTAAAGAAACGGTAGATTTTCTCTATGAGAACGGAGCCGAAGAGGTACATATGAGATCAGCCTGTCCGCCTGTAATGTTCGGGTGCAAGTATCTGACATTCTCCCGGCATAACAGGGATGATGAACTGCTGACCAGAAGAATTATTATGGAACTGGAAGGACCTGAAGGAGATAAATATATAAGCGAATACAGTGACGGAGCCACGGAAAGAGGCAAGGCTCTCAGAAAAACCATATGCGAAAAGCTGGGCTTTGAATCAATGGGGTACCAGAGAGTTGACAATGTTTTAGAGGCAATAGGGCTTGATCCGTGCAAGGTGTGCACATATTGCTGGACAGGGAAATAAGGTTTCCTTTTTGTAATGAAAGGACAGAAGATGAAAAATTCTAAATCAGATGCTTATGTAGCATCCGGAGTGGACATTATCGCAGGATATGAGTCGGTTGAGCTTATGAAGGAACATGTAGAAAGAACAATGATACCGGGAGTGCTTTCGGATGTCGGTGGTTTCGGCGGCTTGTTTGCTCCGGATATTTCAGGGATGGAAGAGCCGGTTCTAGTCAGCGGAACAGATGGTGTGGGAACCAAGCTGAAGCTGGCATTCCTGGCAGACAAGCACGATACAATCGGAATTGATGCAGTTGCAATGTGTGTGAATGATATTGTCTGCTGCGGAGCAAAACCTCTGTTTTTTCTGGATTATATCGCATGCGGGAAAAATTACCCGGAAAAAATAGCACAGATTGTAAAGGGTGTTGCCGAAGGATGTGTTCAGTCAGGCGCCGCGCTCCTCGGAGGTGAAACGGCGGAGATGCCGGGATTCTACTCTGAATATGAGTATGACCTGGCAGGCTTTGCTGTGGGTATAGTTGACAGAAAGAAGATTCCTGACAAAGCAAATGTCAGTGCCGGTGATATTATTATCGCACTGCCTTCAAGCGGCGTACATTCAAACGGATTCTCACTGGTGAGAAGAATTTTTGATGTGGACAGTGCGGATATAACAGGTCCTGAAGAGGCTTTAGACGGAAAGAGCATCATGGAGACTTTGCTTACGCCGACAAAGATATATGTCAGAGCGGTAATGGAGCTCATGAAAAAGGTGGAAGTCAAGTCCGTTGCGCATATTACCGGCGGCGGGTTTTACGAAAATATTCCGAGAGCTCTGCCTGCCGGACTGAGTGCAAAAATAAAGAAGGATGATATCAGAGTTCTTCCTATTTTTGAACTTATTGCGGAACGAGGACAGGTTTCCGAACATGACATGTACAACACATTCAATATGGGTGTTGGAATGATCTGCATAGTTAGTGCTGAGAATGCGGATGAAGCAATTGAAATTCTGAGAGGAAGCGGTGAAGAACCGTATATACTGGGCAAAATCGTTGAGTCCGAAGAGGGCGTTATCCTGGAGTGATTATTTATACCGGAGGAGAAAATGAAAAAAACCGAAATTGCAGTTCTCATTTCCGGAGGCGGAACCAATCTGCAGGCTCTGATTGATGCACAGAAGGAAGGCGTAATCAGGAGCGGACGCATAAAATTGGTTATATCCTCCAATTCCATAGCATACGGGCTGAAGCGGGCAGAGAGAGCGGGAATAGAAGCTGTCGCAATCACAAAAAAGATGTGCGGCGGGCAGGAGGAGTTTGAGTGCAGGCTTACTGAGAAGCTTGAAGAACATAATATCGAAGTTATCGTACTTGCCGGTTTTCTCAAAATCCTCAGCAGTGACTTCGTAAAGAAATACGAGAACAGAATAATAAACGTACATCCTTCCCTGATACCGTCATTTTGCGGGAAAGGCTGCTATGGTCTGAAGGTGCATGAGATGGTTCTGGAATACGGAGTCAAGGTGACGGGAGCCACAGTGCATTTCGTAAACGAGATACCGGATGGCGGGAAAATAATTATGCAGAAAGCTGTACCTGTAAAAAAGGGGGATACGGCAAAGATCCTTCAGAAGAGAGTAATGACCGAGGCTGAGTGGCAGATTCTTCCGAAGGCCGTGGAGATGGTATGTAAGAATATAGCGGAAGCAAAGGAGACAGAAATGAGCAGTTACGGAACAAATAACATAGGCAGCCTCATTGCGGACAATTCCTATGTGGGCCGCGGAATCGTGCTGGGTAAGAGCAGGGAGTCCGGTAAGGCTGCAATTGCTTACTTTATAATGGGCAGAAGTGAAAACAGCAGAAACAGAGTTTTTTCTCTTCACGGAGAGGAACTGCACACTGAGCCTTTTGATCCATCGAAGGTTGAGGATCCGTCACTGATTATATATGCGGCAATAAAAAAGTCCGGCAATAATCTCATTGTTACAAATGGTGACCATACGGACACAATATACGATTATCTGGAAGCGGGCAAAACCTTTGAAGAAGCCTTAAGCACCAGAAAGTTTGAGCCTGACTATCCTAACCTGACGCCGAGAATCAGCGGGATGATTACCTTTGGTGAGGATGACTTTTCTTACAAGCTGAGCATTCTGAAGAGTGCCGACAGTGAAGGTTCAGGATGCAGCAGATACACTTTTAACTATGAGGCTGAAGCGGGTCTGGGTCATTTCATCCATACCTATGTCCGGGATGGCAACCCTCTTCCGGCCTTCAGGGGTGAGCCTTTGCGAGTCAGTATACCGGAGGATATTGATGAATTCACCGAGCTTATTTGGGAGAACCTGGACAGAGGCAACAGGATTTCACTGTATGTCAGATATACGGATGCAAAAACCGGACGGTATGAAGAAAGGATTGTTAACAAGAATGAAAGAGTTTAAGCTTAAATACGGCTGCAATCCCAATCAGGAAACAGCGAAGATATACATGGCGGACGGAAGCGAACTGCCTATAGAGATACTTAACGGCAGACCGGGATACATCAATTTCCTTGATGCTTTTAATTCATGGCAGCTGGTAAAGGAACTAAAGGAAGCTACAGATCTTCCGGCTGCAGCATCATTCAAGCATGTCAGTCCCACATCTGCAGCGGTGGGAATTCCTCTGTCCGATATCCTTAAAAAAACATATTTTGTGGATGACATCAAGGGTCTGGATGAATCTCCTGTGGCATGTGCATATGCCAGAGCCAGGGGAACGGACAGGCTCTGCTCCTTCGGTGACTTCATAGCCCTTTCGGATGAATGCGACGAAGTTACTGCAAAGATAATCAGGAGAGAAGTCTCCGACGGAATCATTGCACCGGGGTTTACTGATGAGGCGCTGGCTGTTCTGAGCAAAAAGAAGGGCGGGAACTACAATGTGATCAAGATTGATCCCGGCTATGAAGCGGCAGAAACAGAAAGCCGCCAGGTTTTCGGAATCACTTTTGAACAGAGTCACAACAAACTGAAGATAGATGAAAGCCGGCTTACCAACATAGTTACCGAGAGCAAAGAGCTTCCGGACAGTGCTGAGAGAGATCTGATTATCGCTCTGATTTCATTGAAGTACACCCAGTCCAATTCAGTATGCTTCGCCCTGGACGGTCAGTGCATCGGCATAGGTGCCGGACAGCAGTCCAGAATCCACTGTACCCGCCTGGCAGCGGACAAAGCGGACACATGGCATCTGAGACAGCACGTTAAGGTGCTGAACCTGCCGTTTAAGGATAATATTGCGAGAGCCGACAGAGATAATGCCATCGATTCCTATATAAATGAAAATGAAGAGGATGTATGTTCTGACGGTGTGTGGCAGAAATTTTTCAGTCAGAGACCCGAACCTCTGACCGTGGAGGAAAAGAAAGAATATCTGGGCAGACTATCCGGCGGATCCATGGCATCGGATGCCTTTTTCCCATTTGGAGACAGCATAGAGCGTGCTGCAATGAGCGGCGTGTCATATGTCAGTGAGCCGGGCGGTTCGGTAAGAGATGACCAGGTTATAGAAACATGCAATAAATACGGAATAACAATGGTATTCAATGGGATCAGACTTTTCCACCACTGAGAAGATTCGGCACGGAGGAACCTCAAATGAAAGTAATGGTAGTAGGCGGAGGCGGTCGTGAACACGCCATAATCAGGAAACTTAAAGAGAATCCCGATATCGACAGGCTCTATGCTCTGCCGGGAAACGGGGGCATTGCCGCTGATGCGGAATGCATCGACATAGAAGCGATGGAGATAGATGCACAGGTTGAATTTGCCGTGAAAAAGGGAATCGACTTTGCCGTCGTTGCTTCGGATAATCCCCTTGCCGCAGGTGCCGTAGATGCACTGACTGCTGCAGGCGTAAAGTGCTTCGGACCTGACAAGGCTGCGGCAATTATTGAGGCTAGCAAAGTCTTTTCAAAGAACCTTATGAAAAAATACGGTATTCCCACAGCGGCCTACCGGGTGTTTGACAGCATGGATGCCGCGCTGGCATATCTGGAGAATGCTCCGATTCCAACAGTAGTCAAGGCTGATGGTCTCGCTCTGGGGAAGGGTGTAATCATTGCGGAAACACGCCGGGAGGCAATTAATGCGGTTAAATCCATGATGGGGGACAAGGCTTTCGGAGAAAGCGGAAGTACAATAGTTATTGAGGAATTCCTGACAGGTCCGGAAGTATCTGTCCTCAGCTTTACCGACGGTAAATCTGTTGTTCCTATGGTATCCTCACAGGATCACAAGAGAGCCCTGGATGGCGATAGAGGTCTCAACACCGGCGGCATGGGTGTGGTTGCTCCGAATCCGTACTATAATTCAGAGATAGCAGAGGAATGCATGAAAAGAATTTTTCTCCCTACGGTAGACGCCATGAACAGGGAAGGAAGAACTTTTAAGGGATGCCTGTATTTCGGACTTATGCTCACTGAAGACGGTCCTAAAGTCATTGAATACAACTGCCGCTTCGGAGATCCGGAAACACAGGCGGTGCTGCCGCTTCTGGACAGCGACCTGTTCACAATAATGAATGCGGTGGCGGACGGTAACCTGGCAGAATCTGATGTTCACTTTTCTGAAGATTCCACATGCTGCGTAGTGATGGCATCGGGCGGCTACCCTCAAAGCTATGATAAGGGTTTTCCTGTCAGCATAGGCAGTCTTGACAGCAATGTTGATGTTTTCCATGCGGGAACAAAGCTGGACGAAAAGGGAGAGCTTGTTACATCAGGAGGAAGAGTGCTGGGGGTAACGGCCAGATCCGGGGACCTGGCATCCGCAATAGAAGATGCTTATGCAAATGTTAAGAAAATTTCTTTTGAAAAAGCTTATTACAGAAACGATATAGGCAGGAAAGCTCTTGAGGCGGAAAGGGAATAAACATGGTTTACCGGATATACGTAGAGAAAAAGGAAACCGTCGCAAATGAGGCTAATGACATGCTGTCGGAAGTAAAGACCTTTCTTGGCATCAAAGGACTTGAGAGCATAAGAATACTGAACAGATATGATGTGGAAGATATCGACAGAAAACTGTTTGATACTTGCATTGACAAGGTCTTTTCCGAACCTCAGGTTGATATAATTTATGAAGATTTTGCTGAAGCCGGGGCGGAAGATTTTGTTTTTGCCGTTGAAGCCCTGCCGGGGCAATACGACCAGAGAGCCGATTCTGCAGCACAGTGTATACAGATTATTTCTCAGCAGGAAAGGCCTGTTGTTAAATGTGCAAAAGTCTATGTTCTCGAAGGTAATCTGAGCAAAGCGGATATTGAAGCGGTAAAGGATTTCGTAATCAATCCCGTTGAGACCCGGGAAGCGGATCAAGGAATGCCGGAAACTTTGAAGACCGAATATGAAGTGCCTGAAAGCGTTGAAATACTCCACGGATTCATCGGTCTGCAGGATGATCAGCTGGATGCGTTTATCGAAGAGCTTGGTCTTGCCATGGATACCGATGACCTGAAAGTTTGCAGGGATTATTTCGCCTCAGAGAAAAGGGCTCCAACCATTACGGAAATAAAGATGATTGATACCTACTGGTCCGATCACTGCAGACATACTACATTCAACACGGTTATAGACGATGTCAGGTTTGAGGACGAAATCACAGCCTCCGCATGGGAGGAATATCTGGCGACCCGCAGGAAGATCGGAAGAACCAAGCCGATAACATTAATGGATCTCGGCACTATCGGAGCCAAAGCACTTAAAGCAGCAGGCAAGCTGGACAATCTGGATGAGTCCGATGAAATTAATGCATGTACTGTCAAAATCAAGGCGAAGTTCAACGGCAAGGAAGAAGACTGGCTGCTGTTGTTCAAGAATGAAACTCACAATCATCCTACCGAAATCGAGCCTTTCGGAGGTGCGGCAACCTGTATAGGCGGTGCCATCAGAGACCCTCTTTCAGGTAGAGCATATGTGTATACGGCAATGAGAATAAGCGGAGCCGCCAATCCGCTCAGACCACTGGAAGAAACGCCGGAAGGAAAGCTGCCTCAGAGAAAAATAGTTACAGCTGCTGCCGATGGGTATTCTTCCTACGGAAACCAGATAGGCGTGACTACCGGACTGGTTGAGGAAATATACCACGATGGCTACGTCGCCAAGCATATGGAGCTGGGAGCCGTTGTAGGAGCGGCTCCGCGTGAAAATGTTGTCCGTAAGAAGCCGGAGCCCGGCGATATGATAATCCTACTGGGCGGCAAAACCGGAAGAGATGGCTGCGGCGGAGCTACAGGATCATCAAAATCACATGATCTCAGTTCATTGGAGAGCTGCGGAGCGGAAGTTCAGAAGGGCAATGCGCCGGAAGAAAGAAAAATACAGAGGCTGTTCAGAAACGGTGAGGCCTCCCGTCTCATTAAGAAGTGCAATGACTTCGGTGCCGGCGGTGTTTCCGTTGCAATCGGAGAACTGGCGGACGGCCTAAATATAAATCTGGATGCTGTACCGAAAAAATATGAGGGACTGGACGGAACAGAGCTGGCAATCAGTGAATCCCAGGAGAGAATGGCTGTGGTTGTTGCGGCTGAGGATGCGGAAAAATTCAAATCAATGGCGGCAGATGAAAATCTGGAAGCCACAGTAGTAGCGACGGTTACAGAGGAACCTCGCCTTGTTATGAAATGGAGAGGCGATACAATAGTTGACGTATCAAGAGAGTTTCTGGATTCCAATGGTGCCGAAAAACACATCAACGTAGTTGTTCCTGCCGCCAGGCATCAGACCAGGGGTTTAGAGCTACAGGGTGAAGGCTTTACCTCAAAGTATGAAGCTCTGGCAGCAGATCTGAATGTCTGTTCTAAGAGAGGACTATCAGAGAAATTCGACTCAACCGTCGGTGCGGGTACCGTTCTTATGCCTTTCGGAGGCAAGTACCAGCTGACACCGGCACAGGTTATGGTTCAGAAGATTTCCCATCCGCACATGACCGGGGGTACCTGTTCTATTATGTCCTGGGGATATAATCCGTTTATCTCATCGGAGAGCCCTTACCATGGCGCATATCTGGCAGTTGTGGACTCCGTGTGCAAGCTGATTGCCGCGGGCGGTGGTGACAGGGAGATGTATCTCAGCTTTCAGGAGTATTTCGAGAAGCTGGGTAAAGACAGCAGGAAATGGGGCAAGCCAATGGCGGCACTATTGGGAGCATTGCAGGTACAGCAGGGACTGGAAATCGCATCCATAGGCGGCAAGGATTCAATGAGCGGCTCCTTTGAAGATATAGATGTTCCGCCTACTCTGGTTTCATTTGCCATCACTACCGCAGATGTGGACGATGTGATTTCAAATGAGTTTAAGGCTCCGGGACACAAGATAATCTGGGTTCGCCCGGCTGTGGGCAAGGGTGGTCTGCCTGATCTGGACAGCCTGAATAAAATCATGCATAAGCTAAGCATGATGATGAAGCAGGGGCAGATTTATGCTGCATACACCCCGGGTCCCGGAGGTGTGGCTGAAGCCGTTATGAAGATGGGCTTTGGGAACATGATAGGCTTTGAATACGACAGAGCCTTTGGCGGTGAAGCTGTGGAAAGCTTATTTGAATATTCATACGGTTCTTTCCTCGTTGAAGTGGACAGAGATACCGAAATAAGAACGGGATCTTCGTTTGAAGCTCTCACTCTTGGCTATACTGTTGAGACTCAGTGCATTTATGTTGAGGGATGTGTTATGAGCGGTTCGGCCGGTGATAACGAAAGCATCTCACTGAAAAGGCTTCTGAATATTTATGAAAGCAGGCTGGAGGAAATATATCCGTGCAATATAGATGCGGTTAAACAGGACATACCTGACCTGGATTACAAAGGTGAAACAGAATTGAATTCTTCTGTTATTAAGGTTGCAAAGCCTAAGGTACTCATTCCTGTATTCCCGGGAACCAACTGCGAGTATGATTCCGCTATAGCCGTTGAGGAGGCGGGTGCGGAAGCGGAAGTTTTTATAATCAGAAATATGAGTGCGGATGATATAACCGTGTCTTTTGAAGATTTCGCTGATAAGCTGGCCCAATCACATATGGTATTCATTCCGGGGGGATCTTCCGGTGGAAACGAGCCGGATGGAGCAGGCAAATTCATTACAGCATTTTTCAGGAATCCGATTATATCGGAAGGAGTTACAGATTTGCTGGATAATCGCGGCGGTCTGATGTGCGGAATGTGCAACGGTTTCCAGGCTCTCATCAAGCTGGGGCTTGTGCCTTACGGTAAAATTATGGATATTGATGCCGATTTCCCGACCCTGACATTAAACGAAATCGGACGCCATCAGTCCAAAATGGTACGCGTACGTGTGGCATCAAATAAATCTCCATGGCTGGCAAATACTCAGGCAGGAGATATTTTCACGATGCCGGTATCTCATGAGGAGGGAAGACTGCTGGCTGAAGAAGCTCTTGTTCGGGAGCTGGCGGCAAATGGTCAGATAGCGACTCAGTATGTAGACGAGGCAGGCAAACCGTCCTATGATATTCGATTCAACCCTAACGGATCCGTCTATGCCGTTGAGGGGATGACTTCCCCGGATGGACGCGTTTTCGGCAAGATGGGTCACGCTGAAAGAATCGGATACGGCCTCTATAAGAATATTCCGGGCACCTTTGATATGAAGATGTTTAAGGCAGCGGTTGAATTCTTCAAATAGAGTAGTTCCAATTGACAAGCACGCCAAAACAATATATCATAAATTGTACTGACGTGCTGCTGTAGCTCAGTGGTAGAGCACTTCATTGGTAATGAAGAGGTTCGGCAGTTCAAGTCTGCTCAGCAGCTCCAATCAGAATAATTGTGCAAAGGCTATGGCCCGAGCGGTATTAATTAAAGGTTTTCTTAAGGAGGAAATTCAGACATGGCAAAATCAAAATTCGAAAGAAATAAGCCACACATTAACATTGGTACAATCGGTCACGTAGACCATGGTAAGACAACTCTTACAGCAGCAATTACTATCACTCTTCAGAAAAAATACGGCCTGGGCGAAGAAGTAGCCTTCGATGAAATCGACAAGGCTCCTGAAGAAAAGGAAAGAGGAATTACCATTTCAACTTCCCACGTTGAGTACGAAACACCAAACAGGCATTATGCTCACGTTGACTGTCCGGGACACGCCGACTATGTTAAGAACATGATAACAGGAGCGGCACAGATGGACGGAGCTATTCTGGTCTGTGCGGCAACAGACGGTCCTATGCCGCAGACAAGAGAACACATCCTGCTTTCAAGACAGGTAGGTGTACCTTACATCATCGTATTCCTTAACAAGTGCGACATGGTAGATGACGAAGAACTCCTGGATCTGGTGGAGATGGAAGTGAGAGAACTTCTCGATGAGTATGACTTCCCGGGAGACGATACTCCGGTTATCAGAGGATCGGCACTCATGGCACTGGAAAATCCGGATGGCGAATGGGCAGACAAGATTGTTGAGCTGATGGAAGCAGTAGACGAATACATTCCTGAACCTGTCAGAGATACAGAAAAGCCATTCCTGATGCCTGTAGAGGACGTATTCTCCATTACAGGAAGAGGAACGGTAGCAACAGGAAGAGTTGAAAGAGGAACTCTCAAGGTAGGCGAAGAAGTAGAAATCGTAGGACTGACCGAGGAGAAGAGAAAGGTGGTTGTAACCGGAGTTGAAATGTTCAGAAAGCTTCTGGACCAGGCACAGACAGGGGACAACATCGGAGCACTGCTCAGAGGCGTACAGAGGACAGACATCGAAAGAGGACAGGTTCTGGCGCATCCGGGCACAATAAAGCCTCACACGAAGTTCAAGGGCGAGGTGTACGTACTGAAGAAGGAAGAAGGAGGCAGACATACGCCGTTCTTCAACGGATACAGACCGCAGTTCTATTTCAGAACGACAGACGTAACAGGTGATTTAACCCTTCCTGAAGGAACGGAAATGTGCATGCCGGGAGACAATATCACGATGACAATTGAGCTTATCACACCGATTGCTATCGAAGCAGGACTGAGATTCGCGATCAGAGAAGGTGGCAGAACAGTAGGTTCCGGCGTTGTAAGTGAAATACTTGAATAAGCTCATTTTTAAGAAACGGTGTAACAAACGGTGTAATCTTAATTATAGGGGTTACACTGTTTTTGTGTTATAATAATCCTGTATATTAACCTGAGTTTTGAGAGGAACACTATAAGTGCAAGTTGTAAAAAATTGTGGAGACTGTTGATTGATCGCAATGGGGTGCGGCATGAGGGGAATTATGCTTGAAAATAAATTGGGACTCACAAGTTCAGCTGATCTTGCTCGTGAAGAAGAACGAATCAGTAAAAAAAAGGCTGTAGAGCTTTTTGAAAAAGGTATTCTTGATAATCTGCCCACAGGTAAAACTTCAACGCTAAAGGTAATACATAATTATTTGTTTGGGGATATTTACGACTTTGCCGGTAAAATACGTACAGAGAATATAGCAAAGGGCAACTTTCGTTTTGCGCCGATTGTATATATTGATGTTGCTCTTGAAAAAATCGATAACATGCCTCAGTCAACCTTTGATGAGATAATTGAAAAAAATGTTGAAATGAATATTGCACACCCGTTCAGGGAGGGCAACGGTCGATGTACTCGCATTTGGCTTAACCATATTTTAAAAAAAGAAATCGGCAAAGTAATTGATTGGAGTATGGTAGATAAAGAGGATTATCTATTGGCAATGGAACGTAGCCCTATTAAGGATATAGAAATCAAGTACATTTTAAAGACTGCGCTTACTGATGATATCAATAGCAAAGAAATATACATGAAAGGCATCGACCACAGTTATTACTACGAGGGGTATACGTTATTTAATGCGAAAGAATTATGACAATAGTGTTTTCTCCTTGCGATGATACATCAGTACATCAATTATATACCTGAACGACTCACTTATGTTATACTAGCTTTGTATGAACAGTGAAAGGGGAAGTCAATGAAAGACAAATATATAGCAGATTTAAAAACAAACGAAGAATTCATTTCCTATTTCATGGTTAAGAACTTGATGCTGAAAGTGGGGTCCAATAAAAAAACCTACCTGGACATTCTGCTGGGTGATTGTACGGGGGAAATCAGCGGCAAGAAATGGGATGTTGCAGATGAGGAAATAGCCGGACTGGAACGTGTTAAGGAAGGCAGCATTGTTAAAGTTCGAGCCCTTGTTACCGAATGGAACGGAATGAAGCAGCTTAAAGTTTCAAAGCTGAGAATGACGGGTGCCGAAGATGAGTTGGACATGACGGACTACATCAAGGCCGCACCGGAAAAGCCGGAAGATATGTATGATTTTATATATGGAGTGGCTGAAGCCTTTGACGATGAAGATCTGAAAGGGATTTGCACCAGAGTACTGGAAGAGAACAAAGAGAAGCTGATGTATTATCCCGCAGCGTCAAGAAACCATCACGCTGAAATGGCAGGGTTGCTATGGCATATCAAGCGTATGCTTATGACTGCCGAAAAAGTGTGTGAGGTTTATACAAACCTGAATTGTGAACTGCTGATGGCAGGAATTATACTGCATGATTATCAGAAGATGACGGAAATTGAGTCAAATGAATATGGTATTTCGCCCGGTTATTCCTTTGAGGGGAAGATGCTCGGGCATCTGGTTATGGGGGTAAGAGATCTGGACAGGATGGCTTTAGAGATGAATATCCCCAGAGAGAAGACAGTGATGCTGGAACATATGATACTTTCACATCACTATGAGCCGGAGTATGGCAGCCCAAAGAGACCTCTTTTCCCGGAGGCGGAAATGCTTCACTATCTGGACATGATAGATGCTAAAATGTATGATATGGAAGAAGCCATCGAAAGTACTGAGCCGGGGGAATTCAGTGAACGCGTATGGACACTGGACAACAGGACAATATATCGTGTAAGTGAGTAACGAGGGGAAAAGATGATAAAAAGACCCGATGAAATTGTAGAGATAATAAAAAAAATAGATGATGCCGGGTACGATGTTTGTTATGCAGGTCAGTGCATTGTCAGTGCTCTTATGGGGGATACGCCCCTTGACTGGGACATGTATACGGACTGTCCCCAGGGAAAAATCAGAGAGATGTTCCCGGATGGAGAAGTGCTGGGGAAAAGAATGACCAGACTGGACCAAAGTACCTTTGTTAAATCAGATGATCTGAATGTGGCAGACCACTATGACGGAGTTGTTGTGGACATCGTGACTCTGGAAGGAAGTCTGGAGGATCAGCTTGGACTCTATGATTTCACCTGTGAGGCGACAGCTGAGCGTAAGAACGGTTCGGCAGTGGATCCCTATAAGGGTCGTGAGGATATAAGGAAGAGGCTGCTGAAACCGGTAGGCGATATCGGTGCTAAGATGAAGAAAAATCCGGCACTTATATTTAAAGCATTGAGATATGTGGGCCTTTACGGATTTGATCTTTCCAAGGAATTGTTTGAAACGATCAGAATCAATGCGGATCGCGCACAGTTTACGGATAAGGAGGAAATTCTCTATGAATTTACTTTAGCGATTTCCGGAAGCCATGCGGGTAAATTCCTTAAAATGCTAAAGGGGATGAATTTGCTTGAAGTAGTTGTGGGTCCGGACGGTATTTCCAACAATCCTCGTGAAAAGAAAGACTACGATGGGCTTTGCGAAGGAATTGACAGGACGAAGAGAATACCTACAAGGAGATTGGGTCTGTTCTATCTGGTGTTTGACCGAAAATTCGAAAAGGCACTGAACCATTTGCCACATGACGAGGAAACTCTCATGTATCTTGATGATGCCAAACATGTTTGCCCTAAACTGTATTTCTGCGGCAACGAAGAGAAGTTGAAAGACTTCATATATAAGGTTGGCTGGGATAAGTATAACTATGTCGATAAACTGCTTAAGGCCCAAAGCATAGCTCACGGGCTGGAAACCATAAGGCATGAAGGCCGGGATGCTGTACTGAAAAAGATACTCCAGGAAAACCAGGCAATATTTGAAGAGGATTTGAGAATAGATGCGGATGATATTATTGAGGCGGGAATCACAGATGATCATGAAAGAGCACAGTATCTTTTGAGTCTGCTGCCTGCTGTTATACATAGAGACCCTTACAAAAACGATCGGGATAAGCTGCTCAAGTATGCAAGAAGCTTCAACAAGAGCAAGTTCAGAGCCGCCTTGAGAGATATTACATGGTTAAGATGATTGAAGAATACGAAGGCATCATTGCCGATATAATTTTTCATAACAATGAAAACGGCTACACTGTGGCCGTTTTTGAAACTGAAATAGATGCGTTTACCTGTGTAGGAAATCTTCCCAATGTTCACGCAGGCAAAAGCTACAGGCTGCATGGAGAGTTTATAGATAATTACAGATACGGAGAGCAATTTGCAATCAAAGCATTTGAGGAAATTGTTCCGTCAAGCAAAGAGGGCATAAAAGAATTTCTTGCTTCCGGGGCAATGAAGGGCATTGGCAGGAAGACGGCATCCGCAATTGTTGGCAGGTTCGGAGAGCAGACACTGGAAATAATTGAGCAACATCCCGAAAGACTGACAGAGGTATCCGGAATAGGAGAAAAGACCGCGGCAAAGATAACCGCCGCCTTTTCGGCTCACAGAGAATTTGCCGCCGTTACCATGTCATTGCAGCAGTATGGAATCAGTGCGGCACAGGCTTTGCGGCTCTATCAGGTTTATGGGCAGGATACGGTTGAAACCGTATTGACAAACCCTTATACTCTGGTGGATGATGTTTTTGGAATAGGCTTCAAAAAGGCCGATGCAATTGCCGAAAAAATCGGCATTGACAAGGACGATGATTTCAGAATCCGAAGTGGTATCAGATTTACTCTGGGATGGTTTGCAGGGGAAGGCAGCACTTATCTGCCGGAGAGAGAGCTTTGCGAAAAGGCAGGCGAACTGCTGGATCAGCCGCAGGAAACTGTGCGCGATAATCTGGAGATGATGGCATTTTTGGGTGAGGTTCATATGGACTCTCTGGAGGAACAGAAGGTGGTCTACCTGCCGGCCTATTATATTGCGGAACAGAATGTATGCAAATGTCTCAGGGCTCTTGTTAATGCAACGCCAAAGCCGATTAGCAGTTCAATTGAGAGCATGATAAATCGTACCTCAGACATTACGGGCGTGGAACTTTCCCAACAGCAGAAACGCGCTGTGGAAACCAGCCTTAATATGGGGGTAACAGTAATAACCGGCGGTCCGGGTACAGGTAAAACTACCATTATCAATACGATAATAAATATTCTGCAGGACAGTGGCATGTCTGTTGCTATTGCGGCACCGACAGGGCGTGCGGCCAAGAGAATAACGGAGACGGGAGGACATGATGCCTCTACCATTCACAGGCTTTTAGAGTATTCATTTTTTGAAAGCGAATCCATGGGAGGGAGTGAGACCGGCGGGTTTATGAAGTTCTCCCGCGATGAGGATAATCCGCTGGAATATGATGCGGTTATTGTAGATGAGGCATCCATGATTGATCTGATGCTCATGAGCGGACTTGTCAGTGCAATCAGACCGGGAATGCGCCTGATAATTGTTGGAGATGTAGATCAGCTGCCATCTGTAGGTGCCGGAAATGTACTTCATGATATAATCAGCAGCGAATATGTTTATTGCATCAGACTGACGGAAATATTCAGGCAGGCACAGGAAAGTATGATTGTTGTTAACGCTCATCGTATTAACCGCGGAGAATATCCCGACAGCAATGCCAGGGGCAGGGACTTCTTCTTTCTTCGCCGAAAGACGGAGCTGGAAATGCTGGAGACAATTAAAGAGCTTTGCACGAAGAGACTCCCCGATTATTATAAAGATATATGTCCTGGCGGACTTCATTCGGTTCGCGACATTCAGGTTCTTACACCGGTAAGAAAGGGGACATTGGGCTGCATAAATCTCAACATAGAACTGCAGGCTGTATTAAATCCGCCTGGTGCAGTCATGAGTGGCGAAGGTTTTGCGGAGAAGGCCGAAAAAGTCTACGGGGACAAACTTTTCCGCGAAGGCGACAAGGTCATGCAGATAAAAAACAATTATGAAATGAAGTGGAAAAATCATGAAGACTTCACGGAAGGCGAAGGCATATTTAACGGTGATATGGGATTCATACAGAAAATCGATAAGGAATTTAACGAAATGACTGTTGTTTTCGATGAGATCCGCCATGTGATATATAACTTTAACCAGCTGGATGAACTGGAGCCGGCTTTTGCCATAACCGTTCATAAGAGTCAGGGCAGCGAATTCCCCATTGTGGTTATGCCAATGACCTGGTTCCCGCCTGTTCTTGCCACTCGCAATCTGCTTTATACGGGTGTAACTCGCGGCAAAGATGTGGTGGTAATGGTCGGCTCCGAGGATAAGATGAACAGCATGGTGGACAACAACCGCATAACCATGCGTTACTCGGGTTTAGGGGTTAGACTTAAGCGGCTGATGGAGCTTGATTAGCGAATGGGAAGGAGAGTTTTTTGTGAACCCTCCTTTTTTAGTTGACTTGAGGAGCACATTGGAGGTAAAATATGGGATAAATAGTAATATTTTCATGCAAAGCCTTTGGCCGGATGGAATCTGATGTTGGTCTTTTTTAATATTGATTAAGAGAAGACCAACATAAATAACCTAAAACAGGATTATCTCCTCTGGAAAAAGTGGAAATGTTGGCTCTTCATAAGAAAATAATTTTAAAGACCAACATTAGTGCAATTTAAACCTTATTATTGGATGTTTAATGTTGGTATACAACTGTTCAATTACAAAAAGAGCCAACCGAGGTAAGAAAAAATGATTTGTACGAGAGAAAATTTCGGAAGAATGTTGGTAGAAATGAAAATAAATCTTGAAAAGACCAACGAGCGGCTGAAGGACTACCCCAAGGGTTATCTGGAGATATTTAAAAGAGGAGCGAATTATAATTACATACAAAGATTCCCCAACTCAGAAGGCAAGAGAGGAAAGAGAAAAGGTATCACGAGAGATAAGGATCTGATTTGCAAGCTTGCTTGGAAACTATATGATACAAACCTGCAAAAGATTTTAATAACAAACATTGCTGCTATGGAGAAGCTGGTTGCAGCATATGTGGATCCGACATCGGATGAAGTCATTAACAAGCTGAAAAGACGAGATGCTAAACTGGTAGAAAGTGTACTATTTGAAAAGGATAAACACACTGGGAATGATGACATTCCATATCATAAAGGAAATATTATAAATATGACTCCAGACGAGCTTCTAAAAAGCATAAAGGGTATCAAAGGAGACATTGAGAATTATTTCAGTGCAGATAAGAAGGGGATTTTGGTTAAAGGATACACACTGGGAGATGAGCTACTTCATTTGAACCAGATTGGAGTGCCGAACAGAAACATAAATCTGGACGGAATGAGAGATGAGTTGATTAAGGCCATACAGATTGCGTGGAGTCAAATGCCATATAAGATGAGCACATACAGGGAGGAAGAAAAGAACAAAATTACCAGTCGCGGATTGAAAGTAAGAAGTAAAGCGGAAGTCTTGGTAGCGGAAGAACTGTATAGAAATAATGTGCCATTTTTGAGTGAAGTTGAATTGTGGCTGGGTGATGAAAGGATTGAACCGGATTTCACATTTTTAGCTCACGATGGTTCACTGTTTTATTGGGAATATTGCGGAATGATGGATGATGAAAGATATGTCAGAGGTCACATAAAAAAGAGGAATCTGTATGAGCGATATGGAATTGTGCCATGGAAGAATATAATCTACACC
The DNA here is from genome assembly GCA_050953465.1 of Lentihominibacter sp. Classification (GTDB taxonomy): domain Bacteria; phylum Bacillota; class Clostridia; order Peptostreptococcales; family Anaerovoracaceae; genus Lentihominibacter. The sequence goes on from JBMNMR010000002.1 coordinate 1,243,665, forward strand.
TATGACATCAATAATGAAATCAACATGAGAGAAATTGAATGTGTTATTAAAAACTATATTCTTCCCAAGCTAAATGGGTACACATGAGGCACATATAATGAATATACGCAAAATCCTTCACACTATTGACGAAGCAATATTCCCATCAAATATTTACTGCTTGGTATGCGGCTGCATGATTGATGTTACGAGACCATATTCGCTGTGCGATAAATGCGTGCGTGAAATTCATTGGATTACAGGAGGGATATGTGAAGATGGTGAGAAGCAAAACCTTTGCAGCAAATGCGGCAAAGCTCTGGATAGCAAGTATCAAGGGCAAATGTGCTATGACTGCATGAGCCGAAGACACTATTTCACAAAGGGATGGAGCTGTATGACCTACGGTCTTCACGAGAGAGAAATTCTGATGAATATCAAATATCATGAGAAGGGATATATGGCAGTGAAGATGGGAGATGTTTTATATGACAGGATGGCATTGATTGTGGGGGATGTGCATAATGTGAATCTTAATATAGATATTGTGATTCCCACTCCGGTCAGTGCTAAGAGATTGAGAAAAAGAGGATACAATCAATCCGCACTCATGGCACAGAGATTTGTCAAAAGATGTTACGATGGGGGAATGACACCGGAGTATGATGAAAAAATACTTATCCGTGTCAGGGAAACGGAGACGCTCAGGAACCTGAATCCCACTGAGAGAACCATGGCTCTGGAAGGTGCCTTTGCAGTAAAGAAGGGAACTGAGTGCAGGATTAAACAAAAGAGCATATTGCTTATAGACGATATATATACAACCGGAGCAACAGCGGATGCTTGCAGCAGGTCACTGCTGAAAGCAGGTGCGAAGCATGTATACCTTCTGACCCTGGCCAGCGGCAGCAACCGGCGACCGTCAGAGCTGGGTGAGGACCGGTTTGTGAACAAGGATTGATGAGAGGAAAGACAGATTGCATATAAGGGAATACTTGTGTTACAGTATACGTGTATATGAGTAATTCTTTTTTGATTACAGGAGAAAAATGTGATGAAGAAAACGATAACAATAACAATAATACTATTAATTATACTCAGTTTGTCAGCACTTGCATCCTGTGGCAGCGGAACCGAGACAAGTGAAACCAAAACAGTGGAAACAAGTATCGAACCCGGGATTCAGGCACCTGAAGGTTGGCCGGAAGATGTTCCAACTCCTGTGGCAGGAGAATTTCTTTGGGGCGATTGGGCACCGGATCAGAGTTTTTACACAGTGGACATTCGATATACACAGGACGAAATTGATGCTTATGCAGAAAGATTGCAAGATGCAGGATTCAGCAAAAAAGATACCGATAAATATAAGGATATTTATGGTGGCGCAGGTGTTTATGCAAATAACAAGTGGGAAATCGTGCTTGGAGATGAGGGGGCAAATGGAGATTATACCTATATGAGCCTATATCCGCTGAAATAATCAAGGGAGTATAAATAATATGAAAAAAGTTGCATTTTTATTATTTGATATTGTTGCCGCCATTGCAGCCTACAGTCTGGCTCTGTGGATGAAGAACGGCTTCAAAATTGACAATATACCTTCGGAACAGTATGCGGGTTTCCTGAGGGTTATCCTTATTATTATTGCACTGACAATAATAATCAGTTTGATTTTCAGGGTTTCGGAGCTTTTCAAGAGCTGGAGCGTAAAAGGTGAGGCGATTTTAACATTTGCCGCATGTCTGCTGATTATGATTATTGCTATGGGGGTGGCTTTGTATCTTGAGATACAAATGCCGATTCTGTTCTACATATCAGGTTTTCTGATAATGTATGTGATTATTCAGGTTGAGAAGCTTATAGCCAGAACTTTCAGAACTGTTAAAACTGCGGTTGTCAAAGACACGGCCAAAGATTCGGATGATTTGAGTGAAAAAGGTTAATAAGGAGAGGAAAATGGATAAAATGTTTGATTTAACGGGAAAAGTCGCAGTAGTAACCGGTGCATCACAGGGACTTGGACTTGAAACAGCTAAAAGGTTCAGGGCAGCAGGGGCTGACGTTATAATGGCCGACATTAAAGATTGCAAGAAACTGGCTGAAGAAATAGGTGCCGATTTTATTCGGACCGATGTAAGCAACGAGGAGTCCGTTGCCAATCTTATGAGGACTGCCGCGGAAAAGCACGGTAAACTGGATATTGTCGTAAACAATGCGGGAATAATATGCCCCGAAGAACGTCTGGAGGATGCCAATCAGGACACATATGAAGCCTTGTTCCGCATTAATGTAATGGGTGTCGTGTTCGGCATTAAATATGGCCAGAAATATATGAATGATGGAGGTGTTATTCTTAACACGGCTTCAAATTCGGCAAATGGAGATTATTCCGGATATGGCCCATATATAATGAGCAAAATATCAATAGTAGGTTTGACAAAAGTAGCATCGATCGAGTTGGCTCCCAGAAACATCAGAGTTAACTGTATATGCCCGAACACTATGGATACTCCTATGGCATATGCAGATGGATGTGAGACAGAACTGAACTGCATGAAGATTCAAACCCCGTTGGCACGAATGTGTAAACCTGAGGAAGCGGCTGCACTTTATCACTTCCTGGCATCAGACGACTGCAGATATATTACAGGTGAAGATATCTATATTGACGGAGGACTCAAGGCAGGCCCTTCCGAACAGCTCATTGACTCAATACTTAAAAGCTTGGAATGCTGATTTAAAAAATCTGTTCTTTTGTTTTGTATGGAGTACAGACAATTTCCCGGTTATGCTACCTGGGTATATCTGGGTAGCCCAGGGAAATGTCTGCATCCATACAAGACAGGCAATATAATTTTTAGTAATACAACTCCTGTGGTCCCTTGTATTCCTGAAGGGCATTTCCGCCATCCACGACCAGGGACTCTCCCGTAATGTAAGAAGCCTCGCGTGATGCCAGAAATACTACGGCATTGGCAACCTCGTCGGGACGAGCGCTTCGCTTCAGCGGAGTGTTGGATCCGCCGACGGCTTCGGCTTCGGTCTGAGATGCTGTCTCTATCCATCCCGGCAACACATTGTTTACGGTTATGTTGCTTCCACCGAACTCGATAGCAAGGGAACGGCTCATCCCAACGACTGCCGCCTTTGCGGCACTATAGGAACTCTCTCCCGGATTGCTTACCAAAGGTCCCGTAACGCTGGAAACGTTTACGATCCTTCCATATCCATTGGCAACCATTGTCGGAAGAACTTCCTTTGTGACATTGAACGGGATATTCAGATTGCGGTCGATGGCATCGTCCCAGCTTTCATAGGTCATTTCCAGGAAGCCTGAGAAATCTTCTTCCATACCCATCTGAACCATTCCGGCATTGTTCACGAGAACATCTATAGTTCCGAAATCTTCAAGAACGGTTTTAACCATATCCCGAACCTGCGTCCGATCCATGAGGTCGGCCACATATCCGCGTGCATCAATTCCGATTTTTTTCAGTTCATCTGCACGTGTAAAAATCCTGTCCGTCGTTGCGGTAATCGCCACACGAGCACCCAGTTCTCCCAGTATACGGGCGGCACTGAAACCGATTCCCATATCACTTCCGGCACCGGTAACAAGACATACCAGACCTTCAAAATCTGCGAATTTTCTGCTCATAGGATTTCTCCTTATCTGTTATATGTTCCCACTTCTGCCAGTTCCGCAATGCAGTCGTCCCAGCACTTGATAAGTCTGTCGATATCCTCGTTCGTCGTAACCGGTGATACCAGCATCATATTATGGAACGGCGTGATGATGATTCCTCTGTTATGGAGATAGAGGTGTGTGTAATACATAAGATCCCAGTCGAAGTGATCCTTTGCTTCTGTTCCGTTTACCGGCAGTGTAGGCATAAACTGCAGCTCACATCTGGCACCGGAACGGGTAAGGCTCCAAGGGATCCGGTGCTTTTCAATTACAGCTTCAATACCATCGGCCAGTCTATCAAGCCCTGCGAACATCTTTTCAAAGGCTTCTTCAGTTGCAACCTTTTCCAATTGCGTGCGCATGCAGGCAATTGCAAACTGATTAGCTGCCAGTGTGCCGCCGATTCCCATAGGGTCGGACACGCCGCCATTACCGTAGAGCTCGCTTATTGCATCGGTTACTTCTTTAGTGAATCCGTATACAGCTATAGGAATTCCACCGGCAATGGATTTACCTAGGGTGACAAAGTCAGGTTTCAGGTTGTAGGCTCTGGTGTATCCGCCGTATCCGTTGGAAAGAGTATGTGTTTCATCTGCAATCATATATGCATCATACTTCGTGCAAAGCTCTCTTACACCCTCCAGATATCCTTCGTCCGGAAGAACCATTCCACAGTTGGTCATAACAGGCTCCAGAAGAACTGCGGCAACATCACCGTGTGCCAGCTCTTTCTCCATGGCTTCCAGGTCGTTGAATTCGCAAACTCTTGTCAGCTGATCCTTTGGAAGACCCGGGTTGGAGTCAAATTCGGAACGAAGAGTCAGTTTACCGTCTTCTCCGATGTGCGGCAGAGTTTCGTCCAAACTTCCGTGATAGCATTCTTGGATAATAAGGATTTTAGGTTTGCCCGTAAGGGTTCTGGCATTACGTATCACATAGCGATTTGCTTCTGTTGCCGTCATTGCAACCTGCCATGTAGGAAGTCCGAAACGTTTGCTGAGTTCTTTACCTATCTCCAGGCTGTCCAGAGTAGGCATCATTGTGGTAATTCCGCAGTATGCTTGTTCCGCAATGGTCTTTGCAGTGGCATCAGGTGAATGCCCGAACATTGCTCCCGTGTCACCGAGACAGAAGTCGATGTATTCGTTTCCATCAATGTCCCAGCATTTCTGATCTTTCGCTCTTTCAAGAAAAATCGGGTGATCTGTTCCCCAGTCGGCCATCCATGGCATAGGCACGCCATCCAGCAAGTTTTCGTGTGCTTTCTCAAAGGCTGCTTTGCTCTTTGCTGTGCGGTCCAGGAACACCTTGTCCTCTCTCGCTTTCAGTTTAGCAAGCTCCTCATCGGTAACCAGTCTGTAAGGACTTTTTTTATCTGTAATCATAATTTTTTCCTCCTTTTTTCTTTATTATATTATCTCCGGATTAAAAAAATAATAGTTGAATTTAACACTATTTGATATAATTGCAGTAAATATCAACTATTTTTGCTTATGGAGGTATTTCAAATGCTTGCAAAGGAAATAAAAATTGATTTCAGCAGGGGATTCCCCGTCAACGTTTCTTTGTTCAGAAGCGGGAGACAGATTCCTCACTATCACAAAAACACTTTTGAAATGATTCTCTGTCTCAAAGGAGATGCGACAGTTTACAGCATGCACGAAAAGCATCTTCTCAAGCCGGGAGATATAATAGAGACAGATATGTATGATGTACATTCTATTTCCGCAAGCGATGGCAATACGGGAGAAAACCTTATGGCATCATTTCATTTCGACTTGACCCATCCTGTCTTCTCAGCGGGGGGATATAATTTGCTTTATTATATTTGCAGCAGTTCCGAAGCATCACCTAACCAGAGATACCAGCTAAACCGCGTAAAAATGATTTTGCTGACAATCCTCAGCTACTATATGGAAAACAGTGAAAGTAAGCAAATCATCCGACTTTCTCAAAAACTTCTCAGCATTATAAGAGAGCACTTTCAATATTACGACCACATAAATGTGGATGAAAATATGTATCCGCCGGAGATGAAAGACCGTTTCGAAAGAATTATGGCCTTCATGCTGGAAAACTACGACCAAAAAATCACCATGCAGGCAATCTGTGACAGGGAGCACATAAGCTATAATTACCTCTCTCGATTTTTTAAGGATTCCTCACTGAAAACCTTCAGAAACTTTCTGCATGAAATTCGCGTATATCACTCGGAGCATCTGCTGCTGTGTAATCCTGATGTATCAGTACCGGACATATCTTATCAGGTGGGTTTCTCCGATCCTAAAATATTTTATCGTGAGTTTCGCCGCAAGCACGGGCATACTCCCCACAGACATCGAATCTGGTATCGCAATTACAATGGGGAATTAACGCCGGATATACCGGTTACATTTGATGAAAATGCCGATGAAATCAGGCTGTATATGACCCGACTTTTTGCAGAGATCGTAAGCGATGTGATTACACCCAAGTAATCTTTGCCGGCTTATGCCGTGCAGGCACATTCACATAGTTTTCGTCCGGATAACCCAAGAAAAAGGCACCGTAATAGCTGTATCCTTTTGGCAGTGCCGGAAGCAGACTTGCGGCTTTGGGAACAGATCCGGACATTCGCTTCAGGTAGCCGCCCCAGCAGGTGCCGATACCGCGTGCCTGCAGGTATATTTCAGCTGTAGCCATAGCTATGGCTGTGTCGGTTTCCGGCGAAATGTCATTATCGCGCGAATAAGCTAATATCAGAGTGGATGCATTTCCCATGACAGGATTTTTCCCTGCATCAAAGCATGGAATCAGAATCGGATCCTTATTCTCCTTTGCAAAATCTATGAAAGCCTTCTTCATTCCTTCAATTATTTCGTGGTTATCTATCACAATCCATTCAGTCGATTTTTGGTTTTTGGCACTCGGTGCCCAGGAAGCCAGCTCCAGTGCTTCTTTGATCAGTTCTCTGTCTACCGGCTCAGGTTTGAAATGTCGATAGGATCTTCTCTGAAGTATATGCTGTTTCAGTTTCTCAGCAAAACCCGCTCCGGGCTTTGCAATATCTCCCAGGTCGGCATTTTCTCCCTTATACATTACAGCATGCTGTTCACATACAGCAGCACAATGCATACAATTGATGCACTTTGATTCGTCGAACTCCACGGCCCCATCAGCTCCGCGGGTTAAGGCTATGAAAGGGCACGTGCGTACACAGGCGTAGCAATTTATACATTTGGATTTGTTTATTGTTATCATTTTGATTTCCTCCGAGGGTAAAATTGTTCTTTTTTTGTTTTTTTGTTTTTCTCATTTTTTAAAAAAGTCAAAATATTTGTATAAGCCATGATGCCATACCTGCACAAAAATGAAGAAAAATGAATATTTAGAGCCAGTCGGGTTTAGAAAAGTCCAAATAGTATTGCATATTTTTGGACACCATTTTAGGGTCCTTTTCGTAAATTTTAAGCAATATTAAATTACAAACAATGCTTGGAAGTGTCATTGAATTGAAGTAAGTCTTCTGGCTTTCGCGTACAGAAAAATTTATATCGCTATGCCATAGCAGATTATTTGCACTGGAGCTGGTAATGGTAATAAGCGGGGTGTTTTTCTCGTTGGCTAACTTTCCGACACGCTGCTCATCTTTAAGATATCGAGGGAATGAAGACAGAATCATAACATCCTGATCAGAGATTCTGAGTAAGCAGTCCCATAGAGAGATACCGCCTTCAGTAATGCAAACTACATCCAGCCCTATTTTTCTAAGATAAATAGCCATAAAGGACATCATTATGGAGTCCGTTCCGATGCCTATACAGTATATAGTGCGTGCATTTAAGATTAAATTAGCAGCTTGATTAATTTTATCGGTATCAATGGATAAAGCAAAGTCCTGTACGTCACGGATTAATGTTTCGAGATACTTTTTTTCAAGGTCGCAGTTTGAGCTTTCATTAACCATATTTTGCAGAAGGTGGTATGGACTGTGGTAAGTGTTGATGTTTTTACGCATTTGTTTCTTAAAGTCGGCAAAGCCTTTGAACCCCAGATCCTTGGCAAATCGTACAACTGTTGTATCACTAACGTCACACATAGCAGCTAACTCCGTGCTTGAAAGAAGAACCGCCTGTGCGTAATTTTCTTGTATATATCTGGCGATTTTTTTTTCACCCTTGGAAAGAGTCTCAAACTTTTCGTCAATAAGAGCCTCTACATTAACCAGATTGTTGTTTGCATAGTTTTTTATACTTTCTTCATTTTTCTTCATTTGAATAAAACCTCACAAAGTTTCTCAATAAATATTTCCCTCATTCTAGCACATTTCTCTTTTAAAATACAATAATTGCGCAAAATACTATTTACAGAATATATTGACAAATAAAACAAAATAAATATAATTATTTATATATCAAAGAAAAAGAATATTGATATTTATTACTAAGCTTACGAAGGCATAAAATAAATATAATTATTTATATATCAAAGAAAAAGAATATTGATATTTATTATTCCGTTTGTGAAAGTAGAGTGACTGGCTATGTTTGATGCTTTAATAAAAAATGCAAATATATTAACAATGGATAATGGAATGAACACAAAAAGATGGCTGGCTATATCAGGTGGCAAAATCGTAGCACTCGGAAACAATAATGATGAAATGCCTGAAGCGTTAAGTGTATATGATCTGGAAGACAAAACGGTTCTTCCGGGATTCATTGATACGCACATTCACGGAACACTGACTGGGGAGGCTCTTAAGTCAGCAAATCTCAATGGTGCCACAAGTTATGATGAAGTGATGAGGGCTCTGGAAGATGTAAAAAATCTGTCGGGAGAATTTATTACAGCAAGCGGCTTTAATTCAGAATTATACCAGGGGAAGAAATTTGATGCTGAAAGCCTGGACGAGATAAGCAAAGATAAGCCAATAATAATATATGACAAGAGTTACCATGGAGCATTCTTTAATACAAAGGCAATGGAGATGGCGAAGATTATGCCGGAAATGCCGGGTGTAGTTTCGGAAGAGGGAAAGATGACAGGAGAGGTTAATGATGATATTTCATATTTTTATTCCCTAAATAATATCATGCGTAATGTTGGGGAAGAGACAATTAAGCTATACATGAAAGCTGTGAGTGACTTTGCAGTTTCAAAAGGTGTAACGACTGTTCATTCTCTTGACGGTGGAGACTATGGTGTAGATATGCCGGCGTGGATACTGTATGGCGACACTATAGACCTGCAGGTAATAAATTACTGGGAAACTACGGATTTTGAAAAAGTTTTGCCCTACGAGAAAAAAAGAATTGGTGGTTGCATTTGTCTGGATGGATCGAGGGCGGTGCATACAATGGCACTCATGAGACCATATGCAGACAGACCGGAGACAAGAGGATTGCTCTACTATAATGATGTGGAAATCCTTAATTTTGTAAGGAAGGCTACTGAAATGGGGATGCAGTGTTCAATGCATGCAACCGGTCCAAGAGCCATTGACCAGTACATTTATTTGTTGAAACAAGCGTTGGACGAGTATGAAACGACGGGAATGAGACATCGTATTGAGCACTTTTCGTATCCAACGGATGAACAGATCAATATGGCTGCAGAAATGGAATTAGCTCTGCCGATGCAGCCTGTCTTTACAAAGATTTGGGATGAGGGTTCTAACAGTATGTACAAGAAGAGATTTGGTGTGGAGGAAGCTGCAAATCTGGAACCGATAGGAGATATTATCAGATCCGGTGGTAAAGTAAGTGGAGGTTCCGATTGCCCGGTTACAATGATTGATCCTCTGGAAGGTATAGATGCCTGTGTAAACACGGAAAACCCGAGAAGGAAGATTTCGATGAGGGATGCATTAAAAGTATTTACATATAATGGTGCATGGGCGGCACATGAGGAAAAGGATAAAGGGTCTCTCGAGTTAGGTAAGAACGCGGATATGGTCGTTTTGGATGGTAACCCATTAGAAATGGAAAAGGGAATAGCAAAACTGAAAGTATGCAAAACATTCATAAAAGGAAAACTTGTATACGATGCATTTGGGCAGAACTCTGCATAGAAAGAGTTATTGTTATAAAAATGGAGTTTTTGAGAAATTAGAAAGGAGTAAGAAATGAAGAAGAGTAGATTATTTGTAATCATCGCTTCCGTACTATGCCTGGCATTCGGAACAATAGGGCTGACTGGATGCGGTGATGATGGTGGAGGCGATTCGGGAGATGTGACAGAATGGGTGTTCTATTCACCTTACGGCCCTGAAGATAGTGCTTGCTGCGAAATCTGGCCGGAACTGTTCGCACAGATTGAAGAAGAGACAGGTGGTGCCTTGAAGATTACGACATACTGGTCCGGACAGCATCCATATGAGGGTTCTGACATGCTGAAGGTTGTAAGTGATAATACAGCTCAACTGGGGCATTTTTACGGTGGATATGTATCTTCCGTTGATCCGGCTTTCGGACTTGATGCACTGCCGTTGCTGTTCCCTGCAGATTCCGATAAAGCGTGGGAAATAAACTCCGAACTGTGGGGTAATTTCCAGCAGGACACAAACGGACTGCTCGAAAAAAGACTGCAGGAAGACTGGAATGCTTCAATGGTTCATATGATTCCGGCAACATCACAGAGATTACATACCGTTGGATTTGAAGCAGGTACACTCGATAGTCTTAAGGGTCACAAGGTCAGAGTTTACTCTGCAGAGTTTGGTGAGTTTGTCAAAGCACTTGGCGGAAGTCCGGTTACTTTGGCAGGTAGTGAAGTGTATACTGCACTGTCAACAAACCTGATTGATTCTGTAATAACAGGCATTCAGTTTGGATATCAGAGTGGTTACTATGATTACTGTGACACTTGTAACCTTTGGGAAATCTCACAATCGTCAGATGGTATGATAGTAAATCTGGATGCGCTCAACGCACTTCCGGAAGATGTAAGGGATACATTCCTTAGCATTATGAGTGAATCAGCGAACAAGCCTGAGATGCTTGAAGTGAAGACGTGCGACAAAATTTTGAAGGATCTGGAAGCTGAAGGCGTAACGGTTGTTACACCATCAGATGCCGACAGAGAAGCAATTGCAAAAATAATGGATGAAAAAGTATGGACTCCATGGGCTGAAAAGGTTGGAGATTTTGGACAGGAATTGCTTGATTTTGTACAAAGTTATAAGTAATTGTAAAAAATCAAAATCTATTATTGGGGGCTGGTTTGCTTACTGTGCATAACAGCCCCATTAAGAAGGTGTGAAAATATGGAAAAGAATCAAAATGGAGGAATAATAAAATTAGTGACGGGATTTGATACGATTTCCTTCCATATATCGAGAATTGCCTGTGTGGTATGCGGAGTTATGCTTATTTTCGTAACTCTGATGATATGTGCGGGTGTATTAAACCGGCTCTTCTTTCACCAAATATGGGTATTTGTTGAAGAGTGGAGTGGACTAATCCTGGTTCCTATGTCATATCTGGCATTCGGGTTCACTATGAGAGAAAACAAACACCTGAGAATGGATCTGGTTGTGAGAAGCGTGCCTGACAGATGGAAAAATATTCTAGCTATATTTTCCTCGGTGTTTGGTTTGCTCTGCATGATATATCTTATTGGCTTTTCGTGGACATGGCTCGATTACTGTATCACGAGAAATGCATTGAGCTCCGGCCCGATGGAGACACCACTGTGGGTATTCTCTCTGTCCATTCTGGTGGGCATGATTATATTGGCAATTGACTTACTGTGCTTCTTCTTAGGAAGAATAATATATGCAGTAACCGGCCAGTCACCGCTTCGCTTCAAAGAGCAGATCGGCGAACAAAGCGAACAAAATTTAAGCGATGTAATGTAAAGGAGGTTTGGGATGGATGTAACTATTTTATTCTATGTACTTATAATAGTTGGAATGCTCCTGGCCTTCATGGCAACAGGAACATGGATTGCATTTTCGTTATTTGGCACCTCTGTAATAGCATTGATGTTTCTTGGAAAGGGCGATATGCAACATGTACTTGAAAGTACACTGTTTAACAGCATAAACTCGTATACTCTTGTAGCCATGCCCCTATTCATATTTATGGGAGAAATATTAATACTAAGTGGAGCCAGCAAGTCCCTGTTCGAAGGTGTAAGAAGGATATTGGGACCATTCCCGGGAGGCCTGTTACATACTAATGTAGTGGCGTGCAGTATTTTCGCAGCATGCTCGGGGTCAAGTACCGCAACTACAGTTGCAGTCGGAGGTGTGTCAATTCCCGAACTTTTTAAAAGAGGATACAACAGAGGGATTACACTTGGATCGGTTTGTTCCGGAGGAACACTGGGAGTCCTGATTCCACCATCAATTATGATGATTCTCTACGGATCCTTAACGGGGAATTCAATCGGTAAACTTTTTATAGCGGGAATTATTGTTAGTGTAAAATAATTGTGGAGTTTTTAAAAATAAAGAAATAGAGATCAATTCCTGAGTGTTAAAATAGTTTTGGAAAATTATTAAACGAAAGGAAGATCTCTATGGAAACAATTATACAGGAAATCACACAAGAATTGGGAAAGAAAGTTACAGAAAAAGCATATTCGGGCGGAATTCAGGATATTGATCAACTATGTTCAGACATATTACAGGATTGCAAATTGACAGCGTCAGCAATCGTTGAAACGATTTTTACAGGGCTAAACATGCAGATAAGAGCAGATAAGGCCGGCCGTAAAGAACAGGGACTGATTCTAAAAGAAAAAGATCGAACTAGGGAACTCCATACCGAATTAGGAATACTAAAGCTTCCTCGTGATTACTACTACGATAAAATCAATGACCAATATGTTTTCATTCTTGATCACATAACAGGCATTCGTCCGTATGAGCGTATTGGAGATAATCTGAGTGTTGCTCTGGTCACTCTTGCAACTGATGTGTCCTATGCAAAAAGTGCGGCAATTGCCAGCGGAGGAACATTAAGCAGACAGACCGTGAAGAACCATATTGGTAAACTGCCCGCAATGGAAAAGGAGCCGGAGAGCGCCGAGAAAAAAGACATAGGAGAACTTCACATCTACGCAGACGAAGACCATGCACACATGCAAAAACCAAACAAGGAAAAAGGCAAATCGAGCAAGATTGTTCCACTGGTTACAGTGACCGAGGGAATGGATACAGAAAATGAAAAAAGACATAAAACAATTGGAACCATGCACTTTGTAGATGAATCATTTGATACAAAGAATCTTTGGAAGAGCGTGGAAGGCTACCTTGATAAAACCTATGATGTAACAAAAGTTAAGAAGATTTTTATTCATGGAGACGGAGGAAGATGGATTAAAAACGGACTGGAGAATTTTCCACAAACTGTTCACGTCATGGATGGCTATCACTTGGGGAAAAGAGTAAAAGGCTTCTCCAACAAGTTCCCCGGGAAAAAGGTATCAACGCGTATAACAAAAGCCATAAAAGATGAAGATAAAGCAAAGGCAGACGAAATCCTTCAGGGTCTTTATGATATTGCAGAAGATGAGAAGCAGATAAAGCATATTTCAGAATTTGGTACATATCTGTTTGGAAACTGGAACGAGATTGTAAATCGTAAAAATTTAAATATACCCGGCAGTTGTACGGAAGCACAGGTCAGTCATGTTTTATCTGAAAGATTTAGCAGAGATCCTCTGGGCTGGAGCGAGGCGGGTCTTGGAAAGCTGGCAAAGCTGCGTGTATATGTTAAAAATGGCGGAAAAATCACGGCTGAAGATTTCAAGAAGGGACAGAAACAGACTTACAGCGAATATGCGGAACAGTTTATCAAGGAAGCAATAACAGGAGCTGTGGACTGGACTGTATTTGAAGGTGAGCCACCTGTATTTGATGGAGCCAGTGGAACTCAAATACTAATACAAGGATTTGGAACTGTTAGAAATACACTTTGGAGTTGATGTCAATCAAAAACTCCACAACAAGTTGACACTATCGGAATTATTCCGGGCATTGCTCTGGCAATATGTTTCATGATATATATCGGAATAGTATGCTCGATTAAAAAGGATTGGGCACCGTCAAGAGATCCGTTTGGAGGAGTTGGCACCTATATGAAGGGGCTGCTTCTGTCACTTGGAGATTTATGGCCTGTTATCGTCCTCATCGGAGGAATAATGGGATCCATATACGGAGGAATAGCAACTCCGACGGAAGCAGGAGCGGTAGCAGCTGTAATAGCGATGCTTTTATGGATTTTCGTTTATAAGTCCGTTACAAAGGAATTGCTGATACAAGCGGTAAAGGACACAATTATTGTAAATGCTCAACTTATGATCAGTATTGTAGGAGCAAGATGTCTCGGAATGGCACTTTCATTGCTTGACATTCCGGCAACTCTGAGTACATATGTTGCGGGTCTGCCGATTAATACATATATTATCTGGGCGATGATAATTCTGATATATATAGTACTCGGTTGTCTGGTTGATGGCATCGATTTGTTGGTAATAAGTGTTCCGGTATTTTATCCTATTATGGTTACCGGGCTGGGTTTTGACCCTATTTGGTTTGGAGTAACTCTGACTGTTTTACTGGAGATGTCGTTGATTACACCTCCTGTAGGATTTAACATTTATGTAACCCATAGTATCTCCGGTTCGGATAATATGATGGAAACAATAAAAGGAGTATTCCCGTTTGTAGTAGTAATGCTGGTATTTATCTGGATATTAACTGCATTTCCGGGAATGGCAACATGGCTTCCGTCACAAATGATTTAAGTGTTGAGAATACATACGGAAAGGAGATGTGGCTGATGACGCGAGCGAGAGATATTGGGATACGCTTTGAAGGAAATCCCGGCAAATATAATGCTATTACTGATGTTGCAGGCGTTGAAGTTGGATTCTCCACTGTAATAATTGGCGAACCAACTTCAGACATGAATTATGACAGCGATTTTGCCAGAACAGGTGTTACCGCCATTCTTCCTTGCGGAAAACGTAGAAGTGCTGTGTTTGCAGGCAGATTCGATTTAAACGGTAATGGGGAACTGACAGGAACCCATTGGATAGATGACTCGGGTTTTCTGCATGGACCGGTTATGATAACAAACACAAACAGCGTGGGCATCGTAAGAGAAGCTACCTCTAAATGGATGGTCAACAACGATTACTTTTATCCCGGCTTTAATGAAGGCCGGGAGATTCCGGGTTACGGATTCTTCTATCCGGTGGTTGGGGAGACATATGATGGTGTGCTTAACAATATCAACGGATTTAAAGTAAATGAAGACCATGTTAACGAAGCGTTGATTTCTGCCTCAGGTGGCTTTGTGAGTGAAGGAAATGTGGGGGGTGGCACCGGAATGCGCTGCCATGGCTTCAAGGGAGGAACAGGCACAGCTTCCAGAGTTCTTCCTGAAGATGCAGGCGGGTACACTATTGGAGCACTTGTTCAGGCCAATCATGGAGATCGTGAAGATTTCGTTATTCATGGGATACCGGTTGGCCGTATAATCGAAGGATATGAGCAGGATTTACGGTCGCTTTCTCCAAAGCCAAAGGATGGTGACGGCTCAATAATTGTAGTCCTTGCAACTGATGCTCCGGTTCTGCCGTGGCAACTTTCAAAAATGTGCAAGAGAATACCTTTGGGAATCGGTCGCCTGGGAGGTGGCTGCCAAAACGGATCAGGAGATGTGTTTATTGCCTTTTCAACAGCAAATCAAAATGGGTTCAGTTATGACAAGTCTCAGATTGTATTGCTATCTGACAATTGCATTGATGATATCTACAAGGCCGTAGTTCAGAGTGTGGAAGAAGCGATTCTTAATGCTATGATTGCAGCTGAAGATATGATGGGTCGCAATTGCAACTTTGTGCCTGCTGTACCACATGACCAGGTAAAGGCTATTATGGAGAAGTATTATAAGTGGTAACAATAAAAAAAAGATAACCAATATCAAGGGAATGAGCCGGCATTAGCCCGGCCATTCTTATTTTATAACCTTGGACGGCAGGGGACTGATATAGGCAGTTACACTAAGGCAACATTTTTTCATATTATTGTATTTAATCATGTAACAATTGTGATAGAATGTGGTGAATATACTATGCGGATAGGATTATCAAATGGAAAAAGGCATGAGCAAATACAGCTACATATTGATGCTCGGGCATGTAAGTTCGGATTTGACCCAGGGGGCACTTCCGGCATTGCTGCCTTTTTTGATTTTGTACAGCGATTTGAACTATACCATGGCGGCAGGACTGGTATTTGCCAACAGCGCCATGTCATCGGTGGTTCAGCCTCTGTTTGGATATCTGGGGGACAGGAAAGCCATGCCCTGGCTGATGGCATTGGGAGTGTTTTTCGCAGGCGCGGGATTTGCTCTTGTCGGATTTATGGATTCGTATCCTGCAATGTTTGCGGCAGTACTGGTTTCAGGAACGGGAGTGGCTCTGTTTCATCCTGAGGGCGGGAAAAATTCAAACATTTTTGCAGGTAAAAATATCGGCAGAGGGATGGGTCTTTTTGGTGCCGGCGGCAATATAGGCTTTGCAGCGGGTCCGATAATTCTGGTTGCCGCCATGGCACTGTTCGGTATGAAGGGAACCACCGTGTTTGCATTAATCGGCATCGTTGTTTCGGTGGTCATTCTTGCATCACTGAAAAAGATGAACCCCGTAATTGAGGGGCATCGTGCGAGTCAGGAAAGCAAAAAAGAGACCGGAGAAAGCCTTGATGACTGGTCCGGATTTATTCGCAGCATGGTTGTTGTTTTTGGCAGATCCGTTGTGCATTATGGTTTGCTTGTTTTCATCCCGCTCTATTGGATTGCAGTATTTCTGCAGACTGAAGCGGCAGGAAGCAGTGTGCTCAGTCTCCTTTCCGGGGTGAGCATTGTGGCGACTATTGTGGGAGGACATGTGGCCGATCGTTTTGGATTAAGAAAGACGGTGCGCATAGCCACTTTTTTGTTTATGCCGTTGTTAATCATGCTTTTATTAATAAAAAGTGTTCTGGTTGGAACCATTTTGATTATACCGATAGCATTCTGCCTGAATGGGCCTTACGGAGCTATGCTGGCCCTTGGTCAACAATGCCTCCCAAATAAGGTTGGGCTGGCTTCGGGGATAAGTCTGGGGCTGTCCGTAAGTATAGGCGGGATGTTTTCGCCGGCCATAGGCAAAGTTGCCGACCTGTTTGGACTTAATACGGCATTTTATTTAATAATAGCAGTTGTGCTTCTTATGATTATATTTTCGATTTTACTCCCTAAGGAGAAAGCCGCGTAAGGAGGTTTCCTGAATGAAAAAAACAAAAATAGTATGTACAATCGGCCCGGCCAGTGAAAGCGAGGAGATGATTTCCGCTCTGATTGATGCGGGAATGAATGTAGGAAGAATAAACTTATCTCATGGAAGTCATGAGGGTCACAGGGAAAAGATAGATAATATTAAGAAAATCCGGGAAGCTATGAATAAGCCTGTTGCTATTCTTTTAGACACAAAGGGTCCGGAAGTCAGGCTTAAGGATTTTGCCGGAGGAACGGCTGAGCTTATTGAGAGGCAGAACTTCGCACTTCTGTGCAGCAGTACAGAGCAGGGAAATGAAAAGGGAGTTGGCGTCAGTTATGAGGGACTCTGGAAAAAAGTTTCTCCCGGAAATACAATACTCATTGATGACGGAAAAATCCGTATGGAGGTTGAGAGTGTCAACAATGAAGAAATCATTTCACGGGTTATCAAAGGCGGCAAGTTAGGCAACCGTAAGGGCGTGAACGTTCCGGGAGTAAATCTGGATATGGAGTATCTAAGCGAGGCTGACAGGCAGGATCTGATGTTTGGGGTTAAAAATGATGTGGATTTTGTTGCGGCATCATTCGTAGGGTCTGCGGCGGATGTGAATGTATTGAGATCTTTTCTGGATGCAAACGGCGGTGACAAAATCAAGATTATTTCTAAAATCGAGAGTGTCGGAGGGGTGGACAATTTCGAAGAAATTCTGGATGCCTCCGACGGAATCATGGTTGCCCGCGGGGATATGGGAGTTGAGATAGACTACGAACGTCTGCCCGGAATTCAGAAACGGATTATCAGACGTTGCTGTGAAGTGGGAAAGCCGGTAATAACTGCCACGCAAATGCTGGAGTCAATGATAGAGTCTCTATCGCCCACTCGCGCGGAAATCACCGATGTGGCCAACGCGATTTATGACGGAACATCTGCAGTGATGCTCTCGGGCGAGACGACAATTGGCAAGCACCCGGTTGAAACCGTACTTACCATGTCCAGAATTATAACGGAGGCGGAAAAGGATCCGTACCTGCATCTGAAAGAGATAGACTTTGCGTGTGACGGTAACGATGTTGCCGAAGCAGTCGGGCAGGCAGCATGCAGTGCGGCAAAGGCTCTGGCTGCCAAAGCAATTCTGGCCGTAACACGCTCCGGATACACTGCGGAGCGCATTTCCAAATATCGCCCCGCAATGCCGGTGGTTGCAGCTACACCCAACAGCAAAACCTTCTATCAGCAGGCATTGACCAGGGGTGTGGAACCGGTGCTCTGTGAGGACCCTGTTAAAGGGCTGAAGGATACCGGCATCGTACACAGCGGCGACCGCATTGTGATCTGTTCAAATACAAAGGTGCAGGCAGAGGGCAATACAAACTTTATGATGGTGGAGACAATATAACCTTGTTCCATTGTTCAGTTCCATTTTTATGAATAAATGTTCGCAAGTTAGTGTAAAATAATTGTGGAGTTTTTAAAAATAAAGAAATAGAGATCAATTCCTGAGTGTTAAAATAGTTTTGGAAAATTATTAAACGAAAGGAAGATCTCTATGGAAACAATTATACAGGAAATCACACAAGAATTGGGAAAGAAAGTTACAGAAAAAGCATATTCGGGCGGAATTCAGGATATTGATCAACTATGTTCAGACATATTACAGGATTGCAAATTGACAGCGTCAGCAATCGTTGAAACGATTTTTACAGGGCTAAACATGCAGATAAGAGCAGATAAGGCCGGCCGTAAAGAACAGGGACTGATTCTAAAAGAAAAAGATCGAACTAGGGAACTCCATACCGAATTAGGAATACTAAAGCTTCCTCGTGATTACTACTACGATAAAATCAATGACCAATATGTTTTCATTCTTGATCACATAACAGGCATTCGTCCGTATGAGCGTATTGGAGATAATCTGAGTGTTGCTCTGGTCACTCTTGCAACTGATGTGTCCTATGCAAAAAGTGCGGCAATTGCCAGCGGAGGAACATTAAGCAGACAGACCGTGAAGAACCATATTGGTAAACTGCCCGCAATGGAAAAGGAGCCGGAGAGCGCCGAGAAAAAAGACATAGGAGAACTTCACATCTACGCAGACGAAGACCATGCACACATGCAAAAACCAAACAAGGAAAAAGGCAAATCGAGCAAGATTGTTCCACTGGTTACAGTGACCGAGGGAATGGATACAGAAAATGAAAAAAGACATAAAACAATTGGAACCATGCACTTTGTAGATGAATCATTTGATACAAAGAATCTTTGGAAGAGCGTGGAAGGCTACCTTGATAAAACCTATGATGTAACAAAAGTTAAGAAGATTTTTATTCATGGAGACGGAGGAAGATGGATTAAAAACGGACTGGAGAATTTTCCACAAACTGTTCACGTCATGGATGGCTATCACTTGGGGAAAAGAGTAAAAGGCTTCTCCAACAAGTTCCCCGGGAAAAAGGTATCAACGCGTATAACAAAAGCCATAAAAGATGAAGATAAAGCAAAGGCAGACGAAATCCTTCAGGGTCTTTATGATATTGCAGAAGATGAGAAGCAGATAAAGCATATTTCAGAATTTGGTACATATCTGTTTGGAAACTGGAACGAGATTGTAAATCGTAAAAATTTAAATATACCCGGCAGTTGTACGGAAGCACAGGTCAGTCATGTTTTATCTGAAAGATTTAGCAGAGATCCTCTGGGCTGGAGCGAGGCGGGTCTTGGAAAGCTGGCAAAGCTGCGTGTATATGTTAAAAATGGCGGAAAAATCACGGCTGAAGATTTCAAGAAGGGACAGAAACAGACTTACAGCGAATATGCGGAACAGTTTATCAAGGAAGCAATAACAGGAGCTGTGGACTGGACTGTATTTGAAGGTGAGCCACCTGTATTTGATGGAGCCAGTGGAACTCAAATACTAATACAAGGATTTGGAACTGTTAGAAATACACTTTGGAGTTGATGTCAATCAAAAACTCCACAACAAGTTGACACTATCTGTTCGCAAACATTTGTTTACATTGAATAGAGGATGTGTTATTATCCCTGTAGGAGGTGACGCCTATGTTGAAAGAAAGAGAAAAAAAGATTCTTGACTATATGAAAGCGGAAATCAGAAAGAAGGGGTATCCGCCTACAGTCCGTGAAATATGTGCGGATTTAGGAATCAAGTCAACTTCCACGGTGCACAAGGATATTGACAGCCTGGAAAAACAGGGCTACATAAAGAAGGATCCGGCGAAGCCCAGAGCACTGATTGTTGTAGATGAGGATTTTGATCAGCACGATGCTGTGGCAGCGGCATCTTCAGTAGCAGGCGGCAGGTTGGAAGCGGCTATGGACTACCGGAATATAGATGCGGTTGTTCGTACGGATGTTGTCGATGTGCCGCTGGTGGGGCGTATTGCTGCGGGGACACCGATTCTGGCGGATCAGAATGTGGAAGACAGCTTCCCGGTGCCTGCCCGCTTCGTGGGGAATTCCACTACGTTTATGCTTACGGTAAAGGGAGAGAGCATGATAGAGGCCGGCATTATGGATGGCGACTATATTCTGGTTGAACAGTGCGATACAGCACAAAATGGCGATATGGTTGTAGCCATGGTAGACGGGTTTGAAAGTGAAGCTACGGTAAAAACATTCTATAGAGAGGGCGATTACATCAGACTGCAGCCGGAGAATTCCACTATGAGCCCGATAATAGTTCAGGACGTAAAAATTCTCGGTAAGGTTAAAGGTGTTTTCAGGTATTTCTGAGCCGATTAGCAGGAACATACATGTATAAAGTAAAAGAAGACCGGAAGTCGGTCTTCTTTTGGTGATTCTTGACATTGATGGTTTTTAGATCATTGAATCTACTGCATCCAGCACCTTGTCCATAATCTTCATTGCTTCTACCAGTTCTTCTTCTGTGATGATGAGCGGAGGAGCTACAATGAGATTGTTTTCGTTTGAGTAAGTCCAGAAGCCGTCATCTACGAGCATCTTAAGAATCTTCTTCATGATGCCTTCAGGATCCTTGCCGAAAGGTACCAGCGGTTCTCTTGTTTCCTTATCCTTAACAAGCTCAATTGCTGAGAACAGTCCGATGTGTCTGACCTGACCAACGCACTTATGAGCATCTGCATATCCGTCCAGGATGTCTGCCAGAACCTTACCAACCTTGGCAACGTTTTCTTCAACATTCCTGTCTTTGTATTCCTTTAATGTAGCTACTATGGCAGCACAACCCATTGGATGAGCTGAGTAAGTCAGACCGCAGCCGAGAGCAGTATCATCAAAGAACTTCGCAATATCTTCCCTGACAACAACGCCGCCGATAGGAACATATCCGCAAGTAACTCCCTTTGCGAAAACAACGATATCCGGCGTATAGTCGAAGTTCATGAATGCGAAAGTCTTGCCTGTTCTGTACCATCCGGACATAACTTCGTCTGCTACCATCAGAATCTCGTACTTGTCGCAAAGTGCTCTTACACCCTGATACCATTTCTTAGGAGCTATGAGGATTCCGTTTGATCCTGTTATAGACTCATACCAGATTCCTGCAATGTTCTGAGGTCCTTCGTAAAGAATCTGATTTTCAAGCAGCTCCAGATAGAAATCAGCTACTTCGTCTTCATTTGCGAAGTTGCATGCCTTAGGTGCTCTGTAGGCATAAGGGCCATCATACTTAATAAATCCGGGACCACCTGGTTCGTTGAAGAAACGTCTGGTTTCTCCTGTCAGCATGCCTGCGCCTGCTGTTGAACCGTGATATGATTTATACTGTGAGAAAACTTTCTGTTTGCCTGTAAACTGACGGGCAATCTTAAGAGCGTTTTCATTAGCTTCTGCACCTGCGTTAGTGAAGAATACCTTAGCACCCTTCATTCCGGTTGCTTTTACAACTGCTTCCGCAGCGTCTGATCTGCAATCCAGTGCAAATCCGGGGCCTATGAAAGGCATCTTCTGAGCCTGTTCAACGATAGCATCGATGATAGCCTTGTTGCCGTGGCCAAGGTTGGAGTTAACCAGCTGTGCTGACATGTCGGTATACTTCTTGCCGTCTTCGTCCCAGAAGTAAATCCCTTCGGCCTTAGTGATAACCTTAGGAGCCAGGCCGCCCTGAGCTGACCATGAGTGAATGTTATACTTTAAACTTTTTTCTCTTATTGCTGACATTTGAATTCTCCTTTACAAAACATTTGTACAGGTGGCAGCATGGCTGCCACCCGAGAAATAAATAATTAAATTTATGCGTCCACCTTAGCTTTGATATCAGTCTCAAACAGCTCTTCGTCTGTAGGCTGGAATGAAGGAATAGGTCGGGAAACATAAGTAAAGTTCAGCAGATCCTTCCAGGTAGCATTGTGGGACAAGCTGTTGTGACCCCAGGTTCCGCACCCCAAAGTCATTGACATAGGATATCCGCAGGTCCATGAACCGGAGTTGGAAAGTGACTGAGGCTGATTTACGAGAACCTTTGTAACAGGAATGACATCTCCCATTCTGGTAACTCTATCATCCAGCTTCGTATGGATCCCGCAGCTGTGACCCAAGCCCTGGTATTCAAGAATCTTGAGCAGCTTATCTAATGCGTCGTCAAAGTCCTTTGCCTTCCTGACACCGGCTACAGGGGAAAGCTTCTCACCTGTAAATGGGAAATCGTTTCCGTAACCGTCATTTTCTTCAACCATAATCAGTTTTGTTCCTTCAGGAACTGTAACTCCCGCAAACTCTGCAATTTTTTCAGCAGACTGAGCAACGATAGCTCTGTTCAGGTTGTGGTTAGCCGGTGATTCAGGCCAGAGAGTCTTCAGGATAGCTTCCTTTTCAGGAGTTTTTTCCTTGATAAGAACGGCACCGACTTTTTCCATTGCAGAGACCCACTTGTCATAAACTTCTTCGAAAACAATGATATTGTTCTCTGTCGAGCATGAGGTAGCGTGGTCAAATGATTTGGATCTGATCAACATATCGGCAGCAGCATCCAGGTCCGCAGTTTCATCAATGATACACACAACGTTACCTGTACCTACACCGATTGCAGGATTTCCGGATGAATACGCCTGTCTTACCATTGGAGTTCCGCCTGTTGCCAGGATAAAGTCAACCTGCTTCATGAGCTCCTGTGAAGTTTCGATTGATACCATTTCAGGATCAATGGCCTGAACAAGGTCTGCAGGATAGCCCAGCTTGGAAATAGTATTTCTTATTTCTTCCACTACAGCGAAGTTGGTCTTTCTTGCCTTTGGATGCGGAGCCATGATAACAGCGTTTCTTGTCTTCAGAGCCATGAGAGCCTTAACAACAGGAGTAGCTTCGCCGTTGGTTACAGGCATTATTGCACCGATAACTCCCATTGGCTTGGCATATTTTTCTATACCCATCTTTTCATCGGTCTCAATGAGACCAACCGACTTCAAACCCTTCATCTGGAAGTAAGAACCCTTTACCTTACTATACATTTTCAGTTCCTTGTGTTCAGGAACACCCATACCGGATTCCTCAACGAGCATTTCACCAAATTTTCTTGCCACTTCCGGCTTCGTCAGGGCATATGCCACAGCACCTGTCAGGAGTTCAACATCCTCCTGAGTGAACTTCTCGGCCACTGCCTGAGCGACTTTAGCCTTTTCAATTATACTTGCTACATAATCATGAGCATTCATTGCCATTTTTTAATCTCCTCCTTTCGTTATTTCCAGTACTTTAATTAAAGATACAAAAATGGTTTTTTCAGATACGTTCTTTCGAACCTGCCAATATAATATGCATGAAGCATGCCAAAAGTATAGTACAGGCCACTGTCCGGGTTTTGTGCTTCCTCTTGTGCCTTGAGGTTACAAGGATATCGCCGACGTTGAATAATCGGCAGGAAAAAGTAATGCTGGGTTGTTTTTCCCAATTCACATGCAGCAGCTTGATTCAAAAATGAATCAACAAAGAATATAGGAAGGAATATTACAAGAAATTAAACCGAAACCCGTTGGAACAACGAGCTCAATTAACACTGCAACAACCTGATTCAAAAATGAATCTATGATTCAAAAATGAATCAACCCTTGCTGAGGCCATGTTTGTTTAGCTTACGCACTATAGTTGGCTGACTTACCTGCAGAACCTTGGCAATGGCTCTTGTTGAAGAATATGTGTTTAATGCCTGCTCCAGAATTTCCTTTTCCGCCTTATCCAATGCAGCCGCCAGAGACAGATCGGTTGAAAAAGAAACGTTCTTGTCGGCGGCTTCTTTTATAAAGATGAAGATATCTTCCTCAGTAATTATATTACCAGCGGTGGTTATTATAAGACGCTCCACAATGTTCTGAAGTTCTCTGATGTTCCCGGGCCATGGGTATTTCAGCAGCACTGACAGAGCATCAGAGTTAATCGTTTTGTTTTCGCCCAGTGTTCTGTTAAATCTGGCCAGATTTCCGTGAATCAGCGGTATAATGTCGTCCGGACGCTCGCGAAGAGGAGGAACATTTATAGGTACCACATTAAGACGATAGTAAAGATCTTTTCTGAATCGACCTTCTTTAACCAATTCTTCCAGATTGCGGTTGGTTGCAGATATTATGCGCACATCGATATTAATTGGTTTGGTTGCACCCACAGGAGTAATCTGACGCTCCTGAATAACCTGCAGAAGTTTGACCTGCAGATTAAGCGGCAGTTCAGATATTTCGTCCAGGAATATGGTGCCGTTCTGAGCTGCCTCAAACAAACCTTTTTTCCCTCCGGCACGTGAGCCGGTAAATGCACCGGCAACGTATCCAAACAGTTCCGACTCAATCAGATTTTCGGGAATTGCACCGCAGTTTACGGTGATGTACGGATCCCTCCAGCGATTGCCTTGGTTGTGGAGAGTGCTTGCTATCAATCCCTTTCCAACACCTGATTCACCGGTAATCAGCACAGTTGTATTAACAGATGCCAGTCGCTTGGTAAGTGTCATCACATTTTTCATGGACTCGCTGTTCGCCATGATTTCGTTTCCTGCCAGATCTTCCTCGGAAAGCTTCTGGAGTTTTCCGACATTAAGCAAAGCTCTGGCAGGAGCATCCGTTATAGTTTTGGCTGTGGAAATTTGAGTTATGTCTCTCGAGGTGGTTATAATCATAGAGATTTCGGGACCAACCCGATTACCATCGATATCTATGGTGGAAAAAACAGGGACACCGGTTGTAAGAAGTCTCTTTCCATCGCGATTTTCATGCAGAATTGTAAGCTCTCTTCTTTCCTCCAAAACCTTCTTTGTAACGGATGGGGTAAATATACCCATCCTCTCCAGCTCCTCTACATGTTTCCCTTCAATATCTTCAAACTCAATATTGTATAATTCCTCACATGCTAAATTGCACCATCTGCAGATTCCGTCGGCATCGTCGATGAATATGGCATCTCCTATGGATTCCAAAATCGGCAGAACATCGGTTATGGTAATTGAATCTCTGAACATAGAAATCATTTCCTTTCGTGACAACTCCATTATATCATAACAGAGAAGAGCGCGATACATAAATGTATCGCAACAAAAGTCGTAAAAAAGACTTGATTTCAACAGATTCATCGTGTATTATGTTCAATGTAGTAAGCAGAAGTTATCCGCTTCTCACCTTGGAGGCGCAGGCGTCCGGGTTGATATTGTGAGATGGACCGAGAGGTTTAACATTATCGCGGATACACTTTTGTATCCGCTTTTTAACATTTTTGGGGAGGATACGGTCATAACAAAAGAGATATATATCAACCAGGAAATACGTGCGAAAGAGCTGAGAGTCATTGACGAGAATGGCGAACAGGTGGGTATTATGAGCAGAGAAGAGGCTTTGGATCTAAGTGAAGAGAAGAAGCTTGATCTCCTGTGCATTGCACCGAAAGCTGAACCGCCGGTATGCAGAATTCTGGATTACGGTAAGTACAGATACGAACAGCAGAAAAAGGAAAAGGAAGCCAAGAAGAAGCAGCATACCACCCAGGTCAAGGAAATCAGACTTTCAACATTTATAGAGGATCATGACATTATGGTTAAGGCAAAGACCGGAGCCAAGTTCCTGAAGGAGGGTAACAAGCTGAAAGTTAGCCTTAGATTCAGAGGACGTGAGCAGGGTTGCACTGCTATCGGACAGGAGGTTATGAATAAGTTTGCAGCAGCAGTTGAGGATGTAGGCACCATCGAAAAGGCACCTAAGCTGGAAGGCAGAAATATGACCATGATAATGGCACCTAAGAGTGATAAATAAATAATAAACAATTCATACAGGAGGACAAAATGGCAAAAAATAAGATGAAGTCACATAGAGGCGCAAGCAAAAGATTTAAGATTACGGGTTCAGGCAAAGTAAAGAGGAACAAAGCATATAAGAGTCACATCCTTACTAAGAAGAGCCAGAAGAGAAAGAGACGTCTGAGAAAGGCAACGACATTGACAAGCGCAGACCTTAAGAGAATCAAGGCAGTACTGAGTAAGTAAGGGAGGGATATTAAATGGCAAGAGTAAAGAAAGGCGTCAATGCACGCAGAAGACATAAAAAAGTAATAAAGATGGCTAAGGGCTTCTATGGTGCCAAGCACAGAACATTCAGAGCAGCCAAGCCCGCTACTATGAGAGCTTTAAGGTCGGCATATGTAGGCAGAAAGCAGAAAAAGAGAGATTTCAGAAAGCTGTGGATTGCGAGAATCAATGCGGCAGCAAGAATGAACGACCTTAGCTACAGCAGGCTGATTGGTGGTCTGAAGGCAGCAAACATTGAAATTAACAGAAAGATGCTGTCTGAAATGGCGATTCATGACCCTGCAGGGTTTACTGCACTTTGCGACACAGCCAAAAAGGCACGATAAAAGGCAGGAAACGTTTCAAATATGAAAAGACATGAGCCGGATGGGATACCCCTCCCGGCTCTTTTTATCCGCTGTCGTCCATATTCGTGTATAATGTGATTATGAAAAAGAAGAAAGTGACAATCGGAATACTGGCCCATGTGGACGCAGGAAAGACGACGCTGTCGGAGGCTTTGCTCTATGAGACAGGTGCTATAAGAAAGCTTGGCAGGGTTGATCATGGAGATTCTTTTCTGGATACTGATGCACAGGAGCGTGAGCGGGGGATTACTATCTTCAGCAAACAGGCGGAGCTGGAGTTCCCGGGTTCTGAGGTGATGCTCATAGACACCCCCGGGCATGTGGATTTCAGTACGGAAGCAGAGCGTGTGATGGGAATTCTGGATTATGGGATTCTTGTAATAAGCGGTAAGGATGGTGTACAGGGGCATACTGCAACATTGTGGAAATTGCTGGAAAATTATGAAATTCCAACCTTTATTTTTGTTAACAAAATGGATTTGAACGGCACCGATAAAACCGGGCTCATGGCGGAGTTGAAGGGCTTGCTGGATGATGGCTGCGTAGAATGTGAAGCTCCACATGAAGAGCTGGCCATGTGTGATGAACGGTTGCTGGATGAGCTGCTGAAAACAGGAAAATTGAGAGATGAGTCTGTCGCAAAGGCCATAGCTGAAAGAAATATTTTTCCATGTTGCTTCGGATCTGCACTGAAAACCGAAGGTATGGAAAAGCTTATTTCTATTATGGACAGGTACATGCTCGAGAGCGGCAGGGACAGTAAAAAAACCGGTTCTGAACTTGAAACCAGGGTATATAAGATAACCAGGGACAAGCAGGGAGAACGTCTTACTCATATGAAAATTCTTAACGGGAGTCTGCGTGTAAGAGATGAGATAAACGGAGAAAAGGTAAATCAGATCAGAGTCTATTCGGGAGAAAAATTCCGGAGAGTGGATGTGGCCGAACCGGGAATGGTCTGTGCGGTAACGGGGCTGTCAAATTCAAGGATTGAAGGGGAACCCATTTTGGAGCCGGTGCTGACATACGGTATGATTTTGCCGGAGAGTGTCAGCGAGCATGAGGCCTATCTTAAGATTAAGCAACTTGAAGAGGAAGACCCGCTGCTGGAGATTCTGTGGCATGAGCATCTGAAGGAGATTCAGATAAAGGTTATGGGGGAGGTGCAGCTGGAGGTTTTGCAAAACCTCATAGCAACGCGTTATGGAATAGATGTCAAATTCGGTGAAGGGCGAATTGCCTATAAGGAAACTATCGGTGAAGCGGTAACAGGCTCCGGACATTTTGAGCCGTTCAAGCATTATGCCGAGGTACATTTGCTTATGGAACCGCTGGTGCGGGGGAGCGGGATGGGATACGGAACCGGGTGCAGTCATGACGATCTGGACGTTAGCTTGCAGAGGCTGATTCGTACGCACCTTTCGGAGCGTGAACATGTCGGTACACTGACCGGGTCGCCGGTTACGGATATCAAAATCTCTATTTTAGGCGGACGGGCACATGACAGATATACGGAAGGCGGAGACTTCAGACAGGCAACATACAGGGCTGTACGTCAGGGACTCAGGAAGGCACTGGAGGCGGGACATATGATTCTGCTGGAACCGTGGTACGAATTTGAGCTGGAGCTTCCCCAGGAAATGGTAGGGCGAGCCATGTCGGATGTTCAGAGGATGGGCGGCGAATTCCGCACGCCCCGGCTTAGCCGGCTTAGCAGTACCGAGGGTTCAGGTGTGGTAGCGGTTCTTTCAGGCAGAGCTCCGGTATCTGAAATGAAGGACTATATAACAGAAGTTGCCTCATACACCAAAGGCTACGGCAGACTTACCTGCAGCCCTTGCGGTTATGATTTATGTCACAACAGCGATGAGATTGTTGCGGCAAGCGGATATGATGCTGACAGTGATGTGACCAATACAGCCGACTCTGTTTTTTGCTCCAATGGAGCTGGGTACAATGTGGCCTGGAACGAGGCTGACGCAATGATGCATGTGGCATTGCGGCAGGATGGTGTAACCGGCATCGGGAATGCTTACGAAGCCCATGGCAGTATCAACTCCGGCAGCGGTGTAAGAGAAGTTGAGGATGAGGAGCTGCAGAGAATTTTCGAAAGAACTTTCGCAAGCCGGGCAGGGAAAAATAAATCCGAGAGGAACAGACTGCGGATTGAAGCAAAGGAACTGGATACCGAGGAGAGCAGAAAAAGGAAACCGAAGAAGACAGAGGTTTTACGGAAATATCTGCTTGTTGACGGATATAATGTCATCTTTGGCTGGGATGAGCTGAAAGAACTGGCAAAAGTGAACATAGACGGGGCACGGGAAGCACTTATAGACATTCTAAACAATTACAGAGGTGTGCGGGAGTGTGAAGTTATTGCTGTCTTTGATGCTTATCGTGTCAAGGGGGGAGAAGGGCGTACAGAGACCCATGAAAACATTACCGTGGTGTACACCGGGGAGGCCGAGACGGCTGATACGTATATTGAAAGAATGACTTATGAGCTGTCTGATGCGACAAAAAATCATGTCAGAGTTGTCACTTCCGACAGGCTTGAGCAACTTATTATAACGGGTAACAATGCCTATAAAGTCAACGTTGATGAATTCAAGGCCGAAGTTGAGCAGGTGAACGTTGAAATCAGTGAGAGACTTGCCCGTCTGGCGAGACGAAATAAAATTGAAAATCCGAATAAACCCTTTGAGGTTTTGGATACTGAACAGACATGAAAGTGTGGTAAAATGGAAACAAAATATGAAAGGTGACATCGTTATGAAAAAAAGAGCAGGTATCGTCGGTCTGGCGATTGTGTTGGCGTTAAGTATGCTGAGCATGACGGGATGTGGAGAAAAAATGCCATATTCTGACTTGAACCTGGATGATTATTTAGAGGTGAAGGAATACAAGGGAGTCAAAGCTGAGGCGATAAGTGTCTCTGTTGCACCGACAGAAATCGGCGATGAAATTGTTGCTGCACTTGAAGCGGCTGCGGAACAAAAGGAGCTGAAAAAGGGCACCGCCGTTGAGGAAGGTGATGTTCTTAACCTTGATTACGTTGGTAAAATCGACGGCAAAGCATTTGACGGCGGAAGTGCCGAGGGTGCGAGCCTGGAGCTGGGCAGCGGATCATATATAGACGGATTCGAATCGGGACTCATAGGCAAAACGGTCGGTCAGAAAGGGATTAAGCTGAACCTGACCTTCCCTGAGGACTACAACAGTGAGGAGCTGCAGAGCAAGGATGTTGTCTTTACCGTTAAAATCAACTCTGCAACCAGATTGGCTCAGCCGGAATATAATCTGGATTTTGTAAAAACTCAGGGGGACTACAAGTCAATCGAAGAGTATGAAGCTGACGTAAAGAAGCGGATTCTCAAGTCCAAAAAAGAGGAAGCTCTCGGTGAGCAGAAAATCTCGATCTGGTCTGATGTTCTCGAAAGCACCAAGGTGAAGAAATATCCGGAAGATATGGTGGAGCACTACAAGACAACATTCAGCGAGCAGATAGATTATTATGCCGAGCAAAACGGGATGGAACGAAAAGCTGTGATGTCTCAGTACTACGGTGCGGCCAGCGAGGAGGATCTGGATCTCATGCTGGATGATTATGCAAAGACTCTCGTTAAGCAGGAAATGCTGGTGGAGTACATAGCGGGCAAGGAGGGACTGACTTATACCGATGAGGAGACTGAGAAGCTGAAGAAGGACATTGAGGAGCAGGGTTATGATGAAGATACAGTTCTTCGCGAGACCGGGCGGACAATGGAGCAATATCTGCACATAGAACTTCTGTATGAAAAGGTGCTGAATTTCCTGGTTAAAGAGGCCGATATCAAGTAAAAATAATAACTGTTCTATTGTAATGATTAATTTGGTGTGGTATTATTCTTCTGCTGATTTATGTGTACCGCACCTATTTTTTTATTTAGGCGTTTGCACCTTTATCATTCTTTCGGGAAACCGAAGGGCGGAATCATCATTTTTTATTCAATATAGAGAAGGGGAAAAAGACAAAATGGTAACACAATTTCTCGAAACGGTCGATTCGATAGTCTG
Source organism: Lentihominibacter sp. (assembly GCA_050953465.1). Taxonomy (GTDB): domain Bacteria; phylum Bacillota; class Clostridia; order Peptostreptococcales; family Anaerovoracaceae; genus Lentihominibacter. The sequence continues at coordinate 1,274,488 of JBMNMR010000002.1, forward strand.
GGGTGTACCTCTTATCGTTTTGATTATGGGCACGGGCCTGCTGCTGACAATCAGGCTCAAGGTTATGCAGTTCTCTAAGCTGGGCAAAGCACTTAAGTATATGGTCAAAAATGAGCCGGGTGCCGAAGGTGAAGTAACAAGCTTCGGAGCTCTCTGTACGGCTCTATCGGCAACTATAGGTACGGGAAACATTGTCGGTGTGGCAACCGCTGTTATGGCAGGCGGCCCGGGAGCGCTGTTCTGGATGTTCATCGCAGCCTGTATCGGTATGGCCACCAAGTATACGGAAGGTATGCTGGCCGTGACTTACAGAGTTAAAAACCCTGACGGCGGATTCCTCGGCGGACCTTTCTACTACATTGAGACAGGTATCAAAGAAAGATACGGCTGGAACGCCAGATGGCTGGGTAAGTTTTTTGCACTGTTCGCCTGTATAGCAGGTGCTATGGGTATCGGAACCATAACTCAGGTGAATGGTATCGCATCAGCTGCGGAATCATTCTTTGACCCCGACAAGCAGCATATAGCATTCTCAATCGGTGAGAACAGCTACACATTCGTAACTGTTATTGCAGCAATTGTCGTAACCGTTTGCGCCGGTCTGGTTATTATAGGCGGAATCAAGAGAATAGCTACGGTATCCACTGTTATAGTTCCGTTCATGGCGATTGCTTACGTAGCGATTTGTCTGATAGTAATCTTTGCTAACATTACAAAGGTTCCTGATGTTTTAGTTGAAATCGTTGCCGGTGCGTTCGGATTAAGAGCAGTTGCCGGCGGTGCACTGGGAGCTTTCCTGCTGGCAATCCAAAAAGGCGTTGCGAGGGGTATCTTCTCCAACGAATCCGGATTGGGCTCTGCGCCTATTGCGGCTGCGGCGGCACAGACAAATGAGCCGACAAGACAGGGAATGGTATCCATGACAGGTACCTTTATCGACACTATCATCATATGTATGATGACGGGTATGACCATAATGGTATCCGGCGCTTATGACTATGCGGTGAAGATGGGGCATGACGGTGTACAGGTTACAATCGACGCCTTCGATATGGGTCTTCTCGGACCTACAGGAGGTGCATTCGTAATAATGTGTTCTCTGGCTTTGTTCGCATTTACAACCATCCTCGGATGGGACTACTATGCCGAAAGATCATGCGAATACCTCTTTAACGGAAGCAAGCTGGCCGTTCTGTTCTACAGATGGGTTTATATCGGAGCTGTACTGATCGGACCTTTCCTCACTCTCAGCCAGGTATGGACAATCGCTGACATCTTCAACGCACTGATGGCGGCACCTAACCTCGTAGGTCTGGTACTTCTCAGCGGTGTTTGCGCAAGAGGCACTAAGAATTACTTCAGCAGACTGGAATCAGGTGCATATGATGATGGTCTGAGGCTCAAAGCGCACAAATAGGTAAAAGTGACTAAAGGACATTGACTTTCATGCCGATGTCCTTTTTTTGTTGTGTCAGACCACCATATGTAGTAAAATCACAATAGTTATCGGAACGGATTGTGGAGGACAGTATTATGAAGTGCCCTTATTGTGAAAATCAGGACAGCAAGGTTATAGATTCCAGACATACGGAGGATGGCAGAGCCATAAGAAGAAGGCGGGAGTGTGAAGAGTGCGGCCGAAGATTCACGACCTACGAGAAGATTGAAGAGATGATTCTGATGGTTATAAAGAAGGATGGCAGCCGGGAGGCCTTTGACAGAAGCAAGATTATGAACGGAATCATAAGAGCCTGCGAAAAACGCCCTGTTGCCCTTGCGGACATGGAAAAGATTGTTGACGATATCGAAAGAGGTCTCAATAATATGATGGAGAAGGAAGTGGAAAGTACCTTCATCGGAGAGCTGGTTATGGACAAGCTCAGAGATCTGGATGAAGTTGCCTATGTCAGATTCGCTTCGGTTTACAGGCAGTTTACAGATATAAATACCTTTGTTCACGAGGTTGAAAAGTTGCTGACAAACAAGAAGGACAATAACAAGAAGGACAATAAATAAATGTGTATATTCAGAATTGCCATAGACGGGCCGAGTGGTGCAGGAAAGAGTACCATTGCAAAGGCGGTTGCCGATGCTTTGGGAATTGACTATATCGACACTGGTGCAATGTACCGTGCGGTTGGATTTAAGATGGATAGAGACGGAGTACCTTTTGAGGAAGGTTCTGAACTGTCGGAGATGCTGGCCGGAACCGACATTGATTTTGTAAGCGGCAACATTTTTCTTGATGGTGTGGTTGTCAACAATATCATTCGTACACCTGAGGTTTCCATGCTGGCGGCCAGGTGCTCGGTGCTGCCGTCGGTACGCCGCAAACTGGTTGAAATTCAGCGGGGAATGGGTGCGCGGAAGAGCGTGATAATGGATGGACGCGATATCGGAACCAATGTGCTGACCGATGCGGAGTATAAAATTTTTCTTACGGCTTCGGCAGAGGAACGTGCTCGACGACGATGCACCCAGCTGGCTGAAATGGGACAGACCGAAGCCGCGGCAGATTACGAAAGTGTTCTTGCAGATATTAAACAGCGAGATTACAGTGACATTACGCGCGAGATAAACCCATTGAAAAAGGCAGATGAAGCTATTGAGCTGGATACGACAAACATGAGTCTGGAAGAAGTAGTGGCAGCAGTGATGGAAATAGTGCATGGGGGTTGACATTTGAATGAATTGGGGATAGTATGATGACAATCGAATAATATGAACTTGAGAATTCGGAAGTCGGTGTGAATCCGGCACTGTGTCTCAGCAACCGTGATATCTACGAACGGGCAGAAGTGAAGGCGGAAGCCTTTGCATGAAAGCCACTGGAGAAAACTCCGGGAAGGTGCCTCAGTAGGTTTGATGATTAAGTCGGTAGACCTGTCAAGTTTGTTAAGTTAGTCTTCTGAGGTAGGACAACAGTCAATACACTCAGGACGAGTGTATTTTTTTGGCTTAGAGCCGACGTCCTGCCTGAGGATGAAATTGCCTTTTCATCCGCAGGTGCAGATATAGCTTTGCAGATATAATTATTTAGAGCATCCGCAATGTGTATATCTGCCCCTGCTTTCCTTTTGAGAAGGTGAAGAGATTTACAGGAGAAAGGACAAAATTAGGAGGAAGGAAAAGATGAAAACAAGAGTAAAAGCAAAAGCATTAGCGCTTGTCATGGCGGTTATGATGGTGTTTGCCATGGCTCCGGGGATGGTCTTTGCCGCTGATCAGGCGGGAGCATCAGATCCTACGGCTCCGGCAGCATCAGATTCTACGGCTCCGACAGTATCGGAAAATGAGGACGGCACTGAAACGCCATCAAATGATGAGGTTCTCACAGACGATGAAGCTGACAAAGAGCAGATAGCCCCGCAGCCTGTTACCGCACCGGCAAAAAAGAAGAGGGCACCAAATGCCAAAGTCACCATGACGGTAAATGACAAGGGTGTAATTGCCAAGACCAGACAGGGCGGTCCGATGGCAAACAAGACGGTTACCGTAAGAGACCTGAACAGGGACGGCAAGCTGTCGGTGGATGAGGCATGTATTGCGGCTCACAAGGCTTATAACAAGTACAACAAGAGGGCGAAAAGGAGCGGCTATGTATCTAGCAATACTGAATTTGGTAGAGCGATAAATAAATTCTGGGGAAAAGCCAATGGAATTAATTATCTGACCTATATAAACGATAAGGGAATCTGGAATCTAGATGATGCTGTAAAGAAGGGTGATCACATCTATGTATCCATCCTTGCGGATCCGGGTGGAAACGATTGGTATACCAAATTTGATCAGAAAAGCAAAACGCTGCTTGCCAGTACAGAGTTTACTTTGAATTTGAGCGGCTTCTACGGAGCGGCCTTTAAACCTGAGGATCTGGAACTCAAGCCTGTAGCAGATATTCAGATTGGCACATGGAAAAAGGGAAAATTCACACCGCTGGAAGGTGTAAAAACCGATGAAGACGGTAATGTTAAACTGAAGTTTACAAAGGCGGGAACATACTATGTGACTGCACGGGATTTTGTTGAAGGAAAAGACTGGCAAGGCAAGCCGGTAGATTGTCCGACCATGGCACCTATGTGCGTGGTAAAAGCCAAGGCAGCACCTAATGCCAAAATCACCATGACGGTAAACAACAAGGGCGTAATAGCGAAGGCAAAGAAGAACAGACCAATGGCGTTAAGGACGGTTACCGTAAGAGACCTGGACAGGGACGGCAGGCTGACGGTGGATGAGGCATGTATTGCGGCTCACAAGGCTTATAATAAATACAACAAGAAGAGTGCGAAAAGGAGCGGCTATGTATCTAGCGATACTGAATTTGGTAGAGCGATAAATAAATTCTGGGGAAAAGACAATGGAATTAATTATCTAACCTTTGTAAACCATAAGGGAATCTGGAATCTAGATGATGCTGTAAAGAAGGGTGATCACATCTATGTATCCATCCTTGCGGATCCGGGTGGAAACGATTGGTATACATTCTTTGATAAAACCAATGTGAGGGTTAAGAGAAATCGCGAATTTACTTTAAATTTGAGCGGCTTCTACGGAGCGGCCTTTAAACCTGAGGATCTGGAACCCAAGCCTGTAGCCGACATTCAGGTGGGAACTTGGAGCAAAGGTAAGTTCAAGGTAATAAAAAAGGCTAAGACCGATGCTAATGGAAATGTCAAACTCAAGTTCAAGAAAAGAGGGACATATTATGTAACAGCCAGAGGAACAGTGCCGGGAGCTGACTGGGAAGGCAAACTTGTTAACTGTCCGACCATGGCACCGGCATGCAAAGTCAGAGTAACGAGATAGCATTTTAACAGAATAGTGTTTTAACGAACAGGAGATTGAGGGATTCCCTCAATCTCCATGGTTGTTTTATGGGGGAAGCAAAGCCTTCGCCCGGAGGGAGATGAAAAGGTGGCAACTAAATCCAGAAAAAGGTTTTTTAATGTTTTAATGGTGATTCTTATCGCCATTGTTATTGTCTGCGGATTTATGGTGGTCGGCAATCTGAAGGGCTGGTTCGGAGGAAATGACGAATCGGAACTGATATGTACCGAGGTAACAGGTGTTGCCGACATGGAAAGAAAAGATGTCGGTTACGCGCTGGAAAAGGGTACCCTTATGGCGGCCGGAGATATAGTGGAAACCAAGGAAGGGTCAGAAGCAATCTTTACGATGAGCGGTGACAACACGATTTCGCTCAATGAAAAGACAGAAACTAAAATTGAGGAATGTACCGGAGGAAACGTAAACATCACCCTCAACAGCGGGGAGTTTATGGCTGATGTTCCGAAAGCTCCTAAAAGTTTCCTAATAACCTTCGGCGGAAACAAAGCAGAGATAAAGGGAACGGTGTTTTCAGCCAGCCGGCATAAGGGCAGCTCAACATTGTCGGTATACGAAGGCAGCGTTGAGGTAAAAACTGCCGGAGGCAGGGATATAGAGGTAACTGCCGGCAATCAGATTCAAATTGTCGAAAAGGAAAACGGCAGTATTGATGTTGAGACTATAAAGTTGGAAGCGGATGCACTAAGTGCATTTCAGATAGAAAAGCTGCGGGCTGCTGAAAGCAAAGGACTTTGCTTCTCAAAGGAAGAACTGGACAGTGTGATTTCTGCCAGAGAAAAGGAAGAGAAGCAAGCGGCAAAGGCACTCGAGGAGAAGGCTTTGGCAGCTTCAGGTCAGAAAGAAGAAGTAAATATATGCACCATCAGTATCAGATGTGATACAATTTTGAAAAACATGGACAAGCTGGCTGAAGGCAAGAATAAATATGTTCCCGCCAATGGGAAAATTTTGGCTACCAGCAAGGTCGAGTTCAGGAAAGGGGAAACGGCTTTTGATGTTACCAAGAGGGCGTGTTCGGCAGCAGGAATACAAATGGAGTACAAGTACACGCCGGTGTACGGAAGTTACTATGTTGAGGGAATAAATCATCTCTATGAATTTGATTGCGGGAAAGAATCCGGATGGACATATAAGGTGAACGGATGGTACCCTAATTACGGATCTTCGGAATATTCTCTTAAGAACGGTGACAGTATTGTATGGTATTATACCTGTGACGGCGGAATGTAATGGCATAGGTGAAAGAGTGTAAAATTATGAAAAGGATAGCGAAGATAAACAAAAAAAGAATATTGGCAATTCTGACCGCTGTTTTGATGACAGTGTCCGTAATGGCGCCTGTGGCATTTGCCCGGGAGGAAGCTGTACCGGATCCTGCAGAAGGGCAGGAAGAAAAAACTGCCCAAACAGCGGCTGCTGCCCCGGAACCTGCAACTGCCCCGAAACCTGCAGCAGCCCGTCAGACGGAAGCTGTGCAGGAAACGGAAATATACAGCGTTGAAGTTTCCGTTGAAATCAAAGGATTCCTGAAAGAGGAGAAGTTCAGGATAGAGGATGCCGATGGCGAGGTGACTGTTGATGATGCCGTTGAGTTTGCAACAGAAGATCAGAGCCTGAAGGATGTTCCCAAAGGCTGGAAATACAAAGTAAACGGAAGCGAATTTGTTGACACTGCCGATAAGAAGGTTTTGCGGGATAATGACAAAGTCTATATTTATTATGAAGCAAAACCCATTGCAGCTGCGTTAGGCGGGGAGCCGCCAAAGGTTGATAAGGCGGCACTTGATAATGCTTACGGAAACACTTCCGATATGCTTACGGAATCGGCGGAAAAGTCCGGATGGACTGTTGGCTGCGAGTGGGTTTTGCTTGCAAATGCCAGAGCGGGTAAGATTAATGAAGCCGTAAAGAAAAAGTATTGTAACTCCTTGATATCAACACTTAAGAAAAAAAGAAGTGCTAAAAACAATGCTGTTTTGGATAAAAACCAGTCCAGTGAAAACGCAAAAGCAGTTATCGTACTAACGGCCATGGGTGTGGATCCCACAAATGTAGGCGGATATAATCTGCTTGCTCCCCTTGGGGACATGAACTATGTGAAGAAACAGGGTATGAACGGCTATGTATGGGCACTGGCTGCGTATAACTGCATGGACAGTATGACGGGCGCGGCAAATAATAAACCGCATAGTGAGGCACTGACTAATGCGCTGCTTAATGTGAGAAGGCCGGACAACGGATGGGCATATGGCATTTTTTCCGCAGAATCGGATGTTGATATGACCGGCATGGCACTGCAGGCACTGGCTCCTTTTTATAAGAAAGCCGGTTATGATAATGTTACAGATGCTGTAGACAAAGCTCTTGTATGGCTGAAAAGCCAACAGTCTGAAGATGGTTCTTTTGGTTCGGTGGCTATGGCCGGAAATGTTGCCACATCGGAGTCTGCAAGTCAGGTTCTTACCGCACTGACCAGTTTGGGGATTGACCCAGTGGGTCCTGACTGGACAAAGAACGGCAAGAACGCAGTCGATTCATTGCTGTCTTTTTATGTGAAAGGCGGAGGTTTCAAGCATATCAAGGAACATGACAGGGCCAATGGTCTGGCCTCAGTTCAGGCGCACTATGCAATGGTTTCTTTATACCGTTTTATTGACGGGAAAGCCGGCTTGTATGACATGAGCGATGTAGGCGATGGATATATTATAAATGCGAATTATACAAAGGAAAGACCGGATAATGGGAAAGAACCCGATGGGGACGCACCTGCGGGAAAGACAGCTGCACTTGGCTCGTCAAAGGGTTTGGGTCTGATTAAACTTAACGGAGCTGCAGAAGAAATGAGTGATGATGCCGCTGATAAAAAGGTCGCTCCTACGGGTTATACCAGAAGGCTGATTGAGGATGATAGTACCGCAAACTGGCTGCCGTGGGCTGTTGGAGGTGCGGCAGCACTGATTGCCGTTTCCGGGCTTATTGCTGCCAGACGCAGAAAGGCAGCATAAGTTGAGTGTATGAAACAGGATGCTTTTTCGACATACAATCCGATAATTAATTTTGTGTTTTATATTGGTGCCGTGGTGTTCGGAATGTTTTTCGTACACCCGGCTTTTCTCGTTGTTTCAGGAACTCTGGCTATGGCATACTATGTGACGGTGAAGGGCATAGATGCGTGGAAGATGGCAGCTGTTCTGGTTCCGGTTTTTGTGGTGGTTTCGATTATAAATCCGCTAATTAACACTCTCGGTGAGCGAGTACTGTTTACATGGGCGGGCGGCAGACCATATACCTTTGAAGCGCTCTGCTATGGCATGGCAATCGGAGGAATGCTGGTGACCATACTGCTATGGTTCGCTTCTTACAATCTGGTAATGACCGGAGATAAATTTTTGTATATTTTCGGGCGGATTGCTCCGTCGATTTCCATGGTGCTGACCATGGTGCTCAGGTTTGTGCCGGGATTTCAGCGCAAAATCTCTCAAATAGCCGGTGCACGAAAGTGTGTAGGCAAAGCAGGAGATACGGGAACACGAAGAGATAAGATTGATAACGGGCTGACAATAATTTCAACGCTGACGACCTGGGCTCTTGAGGGGGGTATTATGACTGCCGACTCAATGCAAAGCAGGGGTTACGGCACCGGCAGGCGCACAACTTTTTCGATTTATCGGTTTGCCATTAGGGATAAGGCTCTGCTTGCGGCGGAGATTTTGCTTGCCGGGATTATAGGTTTTTGCGGAGTAAAAGGAGCAGCGGAAGCAGCATATACACCGGAGATAGTACTGGCAAATCCGGCAAACACCTGGACTATGCTGGGGTTGACAGCGTACGCGCTGTTTCTGGCGATACCGACTGTGCTGAATATTATGGAGGAAATAACATGGCGCATTTTGAGATCAAGAATCTGACTTTCTCATATCCTGATTCGGACGGCAGAAGGGCATTGGAAGATATCTGCCTGACCATAGAAGAAGGACAATATATTACTTTATGCGGCAAAAGTGGCAGCGGCAAGACGACTCTGCTGAAGCATCTTAAATCGGTGCTGACACCAACCGGTGAGAAAGCGGGGGAGATTTTCTTCAATGGCCGCAAGCTGGCAGAGGCGGATTTACGCGAGCAGTCATCTCAGATCGGATATGTTATGCAAAATCCCGACAATCAGATTGTCACGGACAAGGTTTGGCACGAGCTGGCATTCGGTTTGGAAAGCCTGGGGATGAATCAAAAGACAATCCGTCTTCGCGTAGCGGAGATGGCCAGTTATTTCGGCATCCAGGACTGGTTTCACAGGAATGTTTCCGAGCTGTCCGGCGGGCAGAAGCAGCTTTTGAATCTGGCATCAATTATGGCGATGCAGCCATCGGTACTGATTCTGGACGAACCGACTTCGCAGCTGGATCCCATTGCCGCAACGGACTTTCTGAATACTGTTCGAAAGATAAACCTGGAACTTGGTACAACTATTATCATTACGGAACATCGTCTTGAGGATATTTTTCATGCGTCAGACCGTGTGGTTGTAATGGATAAGGGGCGAATTATTGCGGACGATTCCCCTCGGAAGATTGGCGAGATCCTTAAAGAGAGCAGTGACGATATGTTTGCGGCGATGCCGACGCCGGTTCAGATATATTATGGAGTTGATACCGGAGCGAAGGAGTGTCCTCTAACAGTTCGTGAAGGCAGGAACTGGCTGAGCGAAATGTTTCCTCAGGGAGCTTCCTTAAATAAACTTGACCGTCAGGAGGTTACGGGAGAAATAGGTGTTCCTGCCATTATGGTCAAGGAAGCCTGGTTCCGCTATTCAAAAGATGAACATGATATATTGCGCGGCGTAAATTTCGGAATCCCGAAGGGTAAAATCTCCGCACTGTTAGGGGGCAACGGAACGGGTAAGTCCACGACTCTTAAGGCGATCTGCAATATCTGCAAACCTTATCGCGGACAGATTCTGATTAACGGCAAGCGTGTTGAAAAGTACAGGGGAGATGAACTTTTTGTCAACAATCTGGCCATGTTGCCGCAGGACCCTCAAAGTCTGTTTGTGAAAAAAAATGTCCGCGAAGATCTCTTTGAGATGCTCAGCAGTTCGGACAAAGGAAATGAAGCCTTTATTGATGAAATAGCAGCTCTTTGCGATATCAGTCATCTCATGTCCGGCCATCCATACGATTTGTCAGGCGGCGAACAGCAGAGAGTTGCACTGGCGAAGGTGTTACTTACGCGTCCGAAGATTTTGCTTCTTGACGAACCCACAAAGGGAATCGATAATTTCTTTAAGTTGAGGTTCGCAAAAATTCTGCAGGACTTGAAGGAACGAAGTGTTACTATTCTGATGGTGTCACATGATGTGGAATTCTGTGCGAGATATGCGGATTTTGTGAGCATGTTCTTCGATGGCAGTGTTGTAACAACCAATACACCGGAGAAATTTTTCTCAAAAAACAGTTTTTATACGACAGCAGCTAATAGAATGAGCAGGCATGTGTTTGAGGATGCGATTACCAATGAGGATGTTATAGAACTTTGCAGGAGAAACCAAGGATGAAAACAACTGATAAAAAAACCAAATCTTTCCGGATAACACTTATTGTGGTGGCGGTTATCATACCTGCAACGCTGATTTTTATGTGGAAATTTGCGGATCGCCAGTTCTATCTGTCCAGCGTAATAATCATGATACTGGCTATGGTTCCGGTGTTTGCGAGATTCGAACGAAAACAGCCCCATGCCCGGGAGATTGTCACCCTTGCGGTTATGTGCGCTATTGCAGTTATCGGACGTATTGCATTTATTATGGTACCGAATTTCAGTCCGATTCTCGGAATCATTATGATTACCGGAATGGCTCTGGGACCTCAGTCCGGATTTATCTGCGGTGTAATAAGTGCCTTTGTAAGCAACTTTTTCTTTGGACAGGGACCGTGGACTCCGTGGCAGATGTTTGCATTCGGACTTGGCGGTCTTTTGATGGGGCTGCTTGTCAAGAAGCGACATAACGGCAAGATTTTGCTCAATCCCGAGAAAAGGCTGACAGTTTCCATTGTCGGAGCTGTCATGATTATGGTCCTGATTGGACCGTTGCTTGATACGGGAACGGTTTTTATCATGAGCTCCATGATTGGGGATTCTTCAATTTTGGCTATTTATGTGGCGGGCATTCCAATCAATGCTATTCACGCAGCCGCCACTTTTCTGACGTTGCTGGTGTTGTGCAGGCCCATGTGCGAGAAGCTGGATAGAATAAAGGTTAAGTACGGTATTATGAATGAAATTTGACAGCTATCATCCTGCTATTAACTTAATATATTTTGTCGCTGCAATCGGATGTGCCTTTGCGTTCAATCATCCGGTATTCGTGGCGATTTCTTTTGCGGCGGCTTTTGCCTATTCCGTGAAGCTAAATGGTCTTCGCGGGCTAGTGTTTAACCTGTGTCTGATACCGGTCTGTGCGGCATATGTTGCCTGGTATTCCTACTATACCCATTTCGGGGTGACGGTTCTCTCGCAGAATTTCGTAGACAACAACATTACTCTTGAGGCGATTCTCTACGGCATACAGCAAGCCTTTACAGCTGCCGCGTTTCTCATGTTTATGTCCTGTGTTTTTTCCGTTATTTCTTCGGATAAGGTTGTCTATCTGTTCGGGAAGGTTTCGCCGAAGCTTTCGCTTTTTCTGTCTATTCTGCTGCGTACAGTCCCGCGCGTCAAAACAACAGTGCGCCGTATCAATGTATCCAGAGGGGGAGTAGGTCGCGGCACATCGGGAAATGGCCTTGGTCTTATAGCCCGGTTACGTAATGCGCTGACCATCATATCCATTACAATTACCTGGACTTTGGAGAGCTTCCTGGAGAGTTCTCTTTCAATGAAAAGCCGCGGTTACACTCTGAAGGGTCGGACGGCCTTCAGTATTTACCGATTTGACAATCGTGACCGCTCTTTTGTTATCTTTCTGTTTATTTGTCTGACACTTATTGCGATGGCAATCATGCTTGATCAGACAAGGATAATATATGACCCTATCATCTACATGAACAGAATTACCCGGACGTCCTGCATCTTTTATCTTGCCTATGCCGCGATGCTCATTATGCCTATGATTCTGCAGATTGCAGGTGAGATCAGATTTGCACAGCTTCGCAAGTCGGCGATTCCGGCTGTGCACGATTAACTCCGGCCGGTCACTTGCGCAGGTGTCTACAGCCGAGGCAAAAGATGATACAGGATTGTACTCTTTATAATCTGCATATTGGCTGCACCATCCCTATCGTATGTGACAATCAGATTTTGCCAGGGAACGATACCGGCCTGACGGTAATCGTTGAGCTTCTGAATATGCCGGGCGCGGTAGGAAGGGTCATCCATCATGCCGGCATGCTCCCAGAAAAGCAGCGATCCGTCAGCTGTTTCAAAAGTGAAATCAGGTGCGAAATATTTGTCATAAGGTGTCTGAGGCGTCAAGGTATAGTTGGTGCAATTGACATAACGGGGATCGCTTACATATATTCTCATTTCGTAACGGCTCGGAATTGTATAGGAATAAAGTTGTTCCAGAATAATCAGCTCGGACTTTGCTCGTGTGCGTTCGCCGCGCGAAGTTGTATGAATATGTACATCCGGAATTTTCGGCTCCTGATCGAACTCCATCTCGCCCCATTGCCTATGGGCATCGCATCTGGCTTTAATAATTTCCGGAGACAGAGGAAGCAGCTCACTGAGGTGAGCATTTTTTTGTGTAAAGGAGAGGGTATCGGAGATCAGTTCGGCATGCAAATTCATCGTACTGTCGGAGTTGAAGAAACTTTCCGGAGGCAAAAGTCTGTAGGCCTCCGGAAGGGAATTGATTATTTCGTCGGGATTGAGATCATCAATGATTTCGATCAAATCACTAAGTGCGGCGACATTTGAGTTACACCTGTCGAAGCATTTGGAAATATAAGCCTTTCTGGCCAGGGTATTTATCATGTGCTGATCCGTATGGATTCCCTTGCGAAGATATTTCCCATCTATCTGTTTTGCCCATATGAAATAGTGTTTACCGTGATTTATATTCCGTGCAAGGTTTCCTTCAGGAAAGTTTTTCAGCTCATTTCCGAATAAAACGCTCAAATTCTCATAATATTGCAGAAAATATTCTAGTTGGGATTTGATTTTTAGCATTAGATGTCTCCTTTTATTTAAGAAATATCATTTTTGGTATTAAGTTGCTGTGAAACATACATCGGGATCAACTTAGTTGTGTCTAAGCAGCCCTTGAGGCTTCTGGTAAAAAATGGTTTCCGTAAAAAAGGCGGAAATAATCACTTTTATTCGGAAATGACCCCAGATTCCGGTAGTGGGAGTAGGGAAACATTAGTTTTAATGGATAAATTTTACAAAAAGGGGTTGCAAATGGAAATAAATGGGTATAAAATTCAACTAAATGGAAATAACTTGTAAAAATGGTAACATATGAAAGGCGGAATCGCAAGTGCAGGAAAGAGATTTTGCGAGATGGACCGGAAATGTTGTCATAAGGATGAAAGGAAAAGCGGAATGAAAAGAGATGAAAGAAAAAAGGGTAAGGATGTAAAGGACAAGAGGAAGATGTTCAAACGCACTACAGTGGTTATGGCTGTGGCTGTGCTAATGGTGGTTGGTGGAGCGACTGCCTATTTTACGGCTACGGATGATGTTACCAACCGCTGGACGGTGGGGAATGTTGACATTGAACTGCAGGAACCGCAGTATGATGCATCAGAAGGTGAAAGAACGGATATTGTGCCGAATAAGGATTTGGCTAAGGATCCGCAAATTCAAAACACCGGATCCAATGATGCTTTTGTTTTTCTTAAGGTGACGGTGCCGAAGGCCGACGTGATTGTTGCGGCACAGGATGGTACTCAGGGGGCAAAGCAGGTGCAGGAGCTGTTCGATTACAGAATTAACTCCGCATGGGTGTTGGTGGAATCTTCAGAAGGCACCACTGCCAATACCTATATTTACGCGTACGGTAACCCGGCATCATGTACTGTGCTCGCACCGGATGAGGTTACCAGTGTGCTGTTTGATAGCGGAACTATTAAATTCAAGAATGTGATTGAAGGCCAGGGCCTGGAGAACAGTACCCTGGAGATGCCTGTTGAAGCATTCGGAATTCAGACAACGGATATTACCGATAATGATGTGACTGCACCGAAGGCCGTATGGGCAGTGCTCAATAATCAACTTACAAGCGGCAGTTAAAAGATACTTACGGAAGGGAATAGGGATATGCTTCATGGCAGATGTAAAGTTATGGCTGCTATACTGACTGTTTTGGTCTGTGGAGCAATTGGTCTCGTAGGAGCGGACTTTGTTCATCAGCATGCGTTCAAGAATAATGTCAAAACAGCGGGTGTAGATGTACGGATAGATCAGTATCACAAAACCGAGAGGGGTATTGAGCCGATAGAAGCGTATGAGAGAGTGAGCCCGGGTGAGGTGAGCAGCTATATACCCAGAGTAACGAATCTGAGGGAAGAAGGTTTTGTCCGCGTACGCATGGAGATATCCATGGATAATGCTGAGTGCAAGCCCGTTACTGTTGATGATGTTACAGACATAGGAGCCGATTGGGTAAAAAAGGGTGAATATTTTTACTGCATGAAGGTGCTGGATGAAAATGAGAGGTCGGATGTTTTTAAAGGGATTCGGATACCATTGGAGTGGACAAATGAAACTGCAAGCGGTTTCAGCGTAGTTATTACAGCAGATGTGGTTCAGTCAAGAAATTTCGAGCCGGATTTTAACAGCATCAGCCCCTGGGGCTCTCTTGAAATTGAGAAGAGGGCTGATTCCGGGAAGATGCGGATGTCTGATGAACCGGTTAGTTACCGTTCGGCAAAGGCAATAGATAGACCGGATTTTACAATTACTGAGAGCAAGAGCTTTGAATGCACTACGACTGATCTTTTTTCCGGATTCGCCACTATGGTGCCCGGGGATGTTTGCAGTGAGGAAATGCCCATAAAGAACAGGACTAAGAATGACCTGAAGGTTTATTTCAGAACTGAGAACATCAGCTCGGATCTCCTCAGTAAAATGGGACTCAGGATAAGATGCGGGGAAAGAACCGTATATGAGGGAGATTTGGTTTCAGATAAACTGGGAACTTTCATGGAGTTAACGGAGATCAGACCGGGAGAGCAGGATCTTTTGCAATTTGAAATTGAGCTGGGAAGGGATGCGAAGAACAGATATCAGGACCTGCGGGATGATGTCATCTGGATTTTTGCAATAGAGGAAATGAAAGACGGCGGAACGGTGGGAACCGGTGACGAGAAAGGCAGATTTTTATGG
Organism: Lentihominibacter sp.; assembly: GCA_050953465.1. Classification (GTDB taxonomy): domain Bacteria; phylum Bacillota; class Clostridia; order Peptostreptococcales; family Anaerovoracaceae; genus Lentihominibacter. The sequence goes on from JBMNMR010000002.1 coordinate 1,289,662, forward strand.
ATGCTGACGGCAATCTGCACGGCGACACTGATTATAGTCCTGTCGGTACTGTTGTATGGAAAGCGGAGACGACAAAAATGAAAAGGATTATCAGGGGGATCGGAAACGGATTTTTTGTAGTTGCACTGCTGATAGTGCTCTCCGCAGCGGTCATGGCTATTTTGCAGGTAAAACCTGTGATTGTGGTGAGCGGCTCAATGGAACCGGCAATCGAAACAGGCAGTCTGGTGCTCATTAACACGCGAAACCCTGATGTAGAGAAAGGCGATGTTATTGCCTTTGAAAGAGGTGAAATAATGGTTGTGCACCGGGCAATACGGGAAACAGCCGAAGGATGGATAACGAAGGGTGACAACAATGCCTGCGAAGATCCGGGAATTGTGGGCAGGGAGAGCATCAGGGGAACAACCGTTTTATGCCTGCCAAAAGTGGGGTATATTCTGGCAGTGCTCAGACCGTTTGGGTGAGGGATGACAAATGAGAGAAAAACTTAAATCGAGATGGATGCCGGCAGTCATGATTGCTGTTCTGATTGCCGGTGCAGGACTGTTGGCTTACGATGGTGTTAAGGCACTGACACTGAAAACATCCACGGTGAGCGGCAAATATAAAACCAGCGATTATCAATGGCTTACCCGGTACATATATGATTTAACCGAAGATGATACCTCAATGGAACTAAAAATAACAGATGCTACTTTCACGAATGTTAAGGGCCCGAATTTCGGTATCATAGGCCGGTATATGACATGTACCATGACATTTGACGGGATAACAAAAAAGGGTGATGTCCCGCCATCATTGATTCAGCAAGGTGCTGCGACGGTGACGATTTTCAGCGGCAAAGCCTACTCATGGTCTGTAGAAAAAAACTGCATTGAAAGAACCGGAACTCTGTCCTGCAAAACTGTATTGAGCAGCAGCAGTGCATGGAAAGGAACCTCAACGGGAACGGAAGAGATACATATTCCGGCCCGGAGCAAGTATAAGATTGTTTACAATGCAAACGGCGGTATTGGCGGCCCCGAGACCAATTCAGGTGTGTGCATGGGCTGCTCGTCAAACAGCACGGCTCACGGCGGAAAATCCCATGGAATAGATTTCACGCTGAGCCATGAGAAGCCCACAAGGGATGGATATGTTTTTATGGGATGGGCCACCGATCCGGATGCATTGGTTGCAGATTATCAGCCGGGTGATTCCTATTCGGTCAATGAACCGCTGACACTCTACGCTCTTTGGGAAAAGGAAATTGTAGAATACTATTACAACTTCTGGTTCACGGTATAGCGGAGGAGGAGAGCATGAAAAGAATGAAACCTTTGATTGTCGCCGTAGCATTGCTTTTGAACATATGCGGCTTCACTGCGGCTGCAGCCTACTTCATTTCATATGATTCCACAGACAATGAATTCCGGATAGGGTACAACGACATAATTGTGGAAGAGAACTATAAGCCGCCGACAGCGCTAAAGCCGGGCATATCTTTCAAAAAAACAGTCAGTATCAAAAACGTATCTCCGAATCCCTGTGTGGTAAGAGTAAGAGTTGATTTTTCCGATTATGATCTTTTGTCCGTTACCGAAATAGATTTTGACAGGACAAACTGGACAGAGGAAGAGGATGGTTACTGGTACTATCATAGCACGATTCCATATTATGAGAGCACGAGTCCTCTGTTCAGCAGAGTAAAGGTGTCGGATGAAGTGCCGGAGTACAAGCTGAAAGCCTTTAACATAAACGTTTACGCGGAGAGCAAAAGCTGCAATGAAAACGACAGTTACAGGTATGTGTGGGGGTTATAAAAGGGATGATAAATATGAAAAAGGGAAGCAAACGGGCGATTCGGGTTCTTATTTTTGCTCTGATTATTGTACTGGGTACAACCCTGATTCCTGTGCAGGATTTTGATATGGCGGATGAAGCGTCTGCCGCAACAACCTATAGCTATACGCGGACAAAGTTTATAAAGGGCGATGGTGACATAACATCCAAGTTCAAGCTTAAAAGGCACGGAGGAATGGTAGGACTCTGTGCGCAAGGCGGCCCAATGAGCGCTTCTTCCGGCAAGGCTACAACCAGGAAGCTGAACAACACAGGGAATCTGGTCAAGCTTGCTTACTATTACGGGCACTTGAAAAAATATACTAACGGAGCCAATGGATGCGATCTGGCAAGAGCTTTTCACTATGCCAGATTCAAAACCGCGTACCACCAGTCTGCAGCAAAATCCAGAAGAATGATAGAAGCGGTAAGAAATGTAAAAGTTCCGGACAATTTTGTGGCATACCTATGTAAACCGACCAACGGATATCAGGAGTTTTTGGCATGGAAGCTTTTGCCTGAAACCACTCTTATTCTGACTAAAAAATCATCGGATGAAATTGCAATGACTACGGGAGAGTATTCCTTTAAGGGGATCACATACAGCATATATAAAGAGCAGAGTGAGTCCTCTGGTGTGTTGGCTGAGATGGTATGCGGAAAGGGAGGAATTACTGACAGCATATCTCTGCCGCCGGGCACCTACTATATTCGTGAGAAGGCAGGTAATGAGTTTTTTAAATGGAGTGACCGGTGGCACAAGATAATTCTTGAATCCGGTAAGGTCAATAAATTAACAGTATCTGACGAACCTGAAACGGGAGACCTGACATTCAACAAGGTTGTGACAGGTGCTTCGGACGGTTCGGCAGAAGGTTTCAGATTCACACTGACATGCAGAGATAATCCGGCACTGACCTACAATGCGCAATCGGGAAAGGATGGCATAGTCACATTCAGTGATATTTACCTGGGCACTTATATACTTACCGAAAAACTTACTCCGGGTCAGATATCCGATGGCTACAGTTCCTTAACCGGGCAGATAGAGGTAGATATAGATAAAGGCGGAAACAGTCTGCCGGCTTCAGCGACACCGTACAAAAACTACAAGGATCCGCCACCTCAGGGACTTGTCATTACCAAGAGAACCGAGGACAGATCGGAACCGGGCGGGTTCACTTTCCGCATAACCTGTGAGGAGAACGGGTTTGATGAAAGGGCGACTACCGATAAAAAAGGGGTAATCAGATATACGGGAATAGAAGCCGGAAACTACACCGTTACAGAAATACTGACAGATGCACAAAAGAAAATATACAGGCAGCCTGCTGCGGTAACAAAAAGCGTGAGTGGCGAAGGAGTAACGGTTTTTGAGTTTGAGAACAGGCTCCGCACCACACCGGTTCAGGTGGAAAAAAGCAGTGTCGACGGTTATGCTGACGGCATTGAATTCACGCTTACGGGAACCGATGTAACAGGTAAGGAAACCTCACTCAGGGATGTAACCATTGACGGTAAATGCGATTTTGGCGGAGTAAACCTGTTGCCGGGAGATTATGTGATTGAGGAAACGGGTTTCAATGCTGAAAAATACACCACTGATAAACCGTTAAACGACAGAGGGAATCCTGTGGCATCATTTAAGATTACAGGCAGCGAAAGCGGAACCAAAAAGGTGGAATTTGAGAATTTGCCCTATTGCGTGAAGCTTAAAAAGACCGAATGCTTGGAGGATGGAAGTCCGTCAGGTGAACCTTTGGCGGACGCATCATACACTCTGTACGAGGCGGGTGCCGGAGTTGATACCGGACTCGAGGAACCCATAGGAAATTTCACTACCGATGAGAATGGCGAATTTATCGCATATTTGGCCAAAGGTGATTATGAGCTTGTTGAGGAAATTCCGCCTGCAGGGTATGTGGAGAAGGAAGATGTAATATCATTTTCCATTGATGAGGAGAATCCGCAAGTGAAAATAACTGATACCAACAGGAGAAGCTACGGCCAGGTGTACCTTGAAAAAAGCAATGTAGATGAAGAACCTGTCCCCGGCACGGAGTTTACCTTGTTTGATGATGCGGAATGCACAGAAGCAGCACAGGATTATAAGGGGAACCGGCTTGTTTCAGAGACAGATGACTATGGAAGGATCTGGTTCGACGGTCTTAAGTGGGGAACCTACTATCTTAAAGAAACAAAGCCAACCAGAGGATATTTTGAATCCGATGAGGTCAGGGAAATAAATATAGGCAGTGGGGAAGGCGGAACTTCTGCGGAATTCAGGATAGTTAATGAGCAAAAGCCGGGGACAGTTATTCTGGAAAAGCAGGGAGACACTGAAGATAATCTTCTGGATGGTGCGGTATTCAATCTTTGCAGGACTGATGGAACTCTGGTTGCCGGTGGTCTGGTGACAGGCTCGGGAGAATGGGGTGAGGGACGTATTGTTGTTAAGAATCTGCCCTGGGGAGGCTACTACTTTCAAGAGACGACCGCTCCGGCCGGATACAGGATCAACAGCGAGCCCGTGCGCTTTTCGGTAAACTCATTGACAGGCGGCGAAACACAGCAGGTTGTAGCTGTGAACAAGCCGGAACAGACGGAGGTGGTTGCAACCAAGAAGGTGCTGGCGAACACTTTGCATTTTGATCATGGAACACCAACATTTATTTTTGAGCTGACGGGAACAACTGTAGATGGGGAAGAGAAGAAGTACAGACAGCCGGTAACCTTTTCCGGGACATATGCGGAAGCACATACCGATACAGATGGATATATCAGTGCATCGGCCACTTTCTCAGGACTTAAAGCCGGCAGCTATAATCTGAGTGAAGTGCAGGTAATCCGTTATGAACCGGGTACGATAACGGCTGTTACCAACGGACAGGCAGACAATAAAACAAAAACAGTTCATTTTGAGAATCTGGGTGACGATGCGGTGGGTCTGGCGACTTTTACAAATAATAAATCAAACTGGAGCGGTTATTCCGATACGGAAAATTTCACGAATATGGTGAAAGAGCAGAGAATGCTGACGGCAATTGTTGCGGACTATGAAGGACCGGAAATCCTTGAAGGAAATTCCTACTTCAGCCGCGAATGCCTGAAGGTTCATGCAATATATGACGATGGAACTTTGAGAGTTCTTGACGATGATGAATATGAGCTGCTGAATGGGGACGGAACCCAACTTTTACAGATTTCCCGTGTAGCCGGCAGATACACAGGTATTGTCAGATATTCGGAAAATGGCCTGGCCAGAAACGGAACTTTTGATTACAGAGTTTCACCTGCCTCCAGAGTTACTGTTACATTCAACACTATGGGCGGCACTGAACTGCGGACGCTGGAGGTCTTCAAATGGGACAGCCTTGATGATTACGCGGCTGAAAAGCGCAGGGCGGTCTGGCTTATAAACGGAACCGGGGTAGAAAAATATAGATTTGCAGACTGGTATATAACAGAAGAGCTGAGGAGTTCGGATTTATTCCCTGTTACGGAACCCATAAGCGAGGATATTACCCTCTACGCCAAGTGGGAGGATAAGCACATAAGCGATTTCACGTGGGCAGAGATCTCTGAAATAAGCACTTTGTCGACGGAGCCGGTTTCGGATATTTTCGGTGAATGCTTCAATGCAGTCCGGACAGATCTGGCTACAGACGGCTCGCTCATGCAGGCAACTCTGGATAAGCACACCAAAGCTTTTACCTTTGGAGGTCATACCTGCCATGCGATTATTGCAGGCTTCAATCAGGATAGCACGGAAGGACTTTCCAGCATCACGTTCATGGTTTATGAGAAAGTGGATTCCGGGGTAATGAACGACAGCAGGGACGACAATCCTGCAGGATGGGCTGACAGCAGGATGAGGATCAGGCTCAACTCCTCGGTCTATGACTTTCTGCCGGTTTCATTAAGAAATGTCATAAAACCCGTGGTAAAGAAATCGGCCGCATTAAACGGCGGGCTTTGGGAGATAAATGAGACCGAAGACAGACTTTGGCTGCCGTCCCAGGTGGAGCTTTACGGTGCTTACGGATACGAGATGGTCGGCGGAGGCCCGGCAGAGAGCATCTTTTTCCCGGGTACTGAGTTCGGCAGGCTGAGATCCATGGCAGGAGAGGGTGAGATTTATCCCCTGTTTGCCGGTGCGGTGCCTGATGGTCTTAATCTTATCGAGCGTGTGCATGCCAGAGGTTACGGTTACTGGACCAGATCCCTTAATGTGGGAACGGGAAGAGAGTTCTGTATTGTGACAGGTGGAGGTGGTGCAGATGTGGAATAAGAGAGCGACAGGGATTGCCGCAACCGCGGCCTTGATTGCTGTCCTTTCTGCCATTGGAAGTGCAGCGGCATTCCTGGTGAGCACGGATGCGAAGGTAAATTCCTTTGCAGTAGGCGAAGTGGAAATTTCGGTCATTGAACCCGCATGGGAGGAGGGAACTGCTTCTACAGCACTTGAGCCGGGGCAGCAGGTTGAGAAAGACCCGGTTATAAAAAACACAGGCGTCAACGATGCCTTTGTATTCATGGTATTAGACCTGCCGAAGGCCATGGGTCTGATGCTGTTCGATGAAAACGGAAGTCTGCAAAGGACGCCGCCGGATAAAGGAACATTACTTTTTGAGCCGCAGCTTGCAGCCGGATACGATAGGCACTGGAAAATAATCAGTGAAACCGATATTGATGACCCTGACAGAGAATACCTGCGGCAGGTCTGGGCATATGCAGTGCCACAGGGCGAAGCCTTTGGGATGAAGTCTCTGGCTCCCGGCGACAGTACATTGCCGCTCTTTGAAGCGGTGCGATACACTTGGGCTGTTGAGGGTCAGGGGCTTACGGAGAAAAGATTTAATCTTCCGGTTTGCGGCTATGCCATACAGGCAGAAAGTCTGGGAACTGATGAGCCGGCAAAGGTATGGAACATTCTGTATAGTCAAACGGGGCAAACGGGACATTGAAATTTGTCCCGTTTTCTGATGTGCGACAGTTTCAACTATGGTATAATGTACCCGTGTATTTTGTCCAAAAGGAGGAAGCGGGTTTGAGACGAAACAATATAGACATTACATTCTGGATAATTATTTTATTGCTGGCGGGCATCTCACTAAAGGGGGGAGCGTTCAACGATCCTATGCAGTGGGTGATGGACAAGATGCTTCTGCTGCCTGCAATCGTAATCGGTATCAGTTTTCATGAATTTGCTCATGCGGCCGTGGCCTATAAGCTGGGAGATTCAACCCCGAAATTACAGGGCAGAGTGACCGTAAATCCTCTGTCGCATATTGACTGGATGGGTCTGGCAGCACTGTTTTTTGTGGGCTTCGGATGGGGTGTGCCGGTAGAAATAAACCCACACAACTTCAAGAAGATAAGAAGGGATGAATTCCTGGTAGCTATTGCAGGAGTGACCATGAACCTGATTATCGCAATTATTTTTGCTGTTATATGCAAATTTGCGGTAATGTTTGCATCGCAGTGGCTCTTTGGAACGACCATGGGGATGGGCCTGTGGCAGATACTTGTATATATAATACAGATTAATCTGGTGCTGATGATATTTAACCTGATTCCTGTACCACCACTGGACGGATTTAACATTATTGCACAGATTTTCGGTTTCGGTCAGAGCGAAATCTACTGGAAGATATATAGCTATGGAAGCTGGATTCTCATCGCAATTATCGTGCTGGGAATAGCGGGAATGATTATCTCGCCGCTGGTAGGCTGGATGTTTGAAATGCTGACACTGTTCATTTTTTAGGGAAACAGATGAGGGACTATCTGAAAAGACTTAACGAAAAACAGCGCGAAGCGGCAATGCATACCGAGGGTCCGCTGCTCATTCTCGCCGGGGCGGGGAGCGGCAAAACCGGTACCATGACATGCCGGATCGCATATCTTATAGAGGAACTTGATGTAAATCCGTATAACATTCTGGCTGTGACATTCACAAATAAAGCAGCCGGGGAAATGCGCGACAGAGTGGAAAAGCTGGTGGGTGAAGGACTGAATATGTGGATCCTCACCTTTCATTCTGCGTGCCTGAGAATCCTGAGAAGTCATGCCGATGTGCTGGGATACGGCAGGGATTTTGCCGTATACGATCCGACCGACCAGAAGACGCTGATAAAAAACATATGCAAAGAACTCAATATCGACTCAAAGAAATTTACCCCCGGCTATTTTCTGGGAGCTATAAGCGAATGCAAGGAAAAGCGCATTTCACCGGAAGAATATCCGGATATATACGGAACCGATTTTAAGGATCAGATGGTTCATAATGTATATCAGAAATACGATGAATCCCTGCGAAAAAATAACGCTATGGACTTTGATGACCTTTTGCTGAAGACGGTGGAACTTTTCGAAAAGGATGAAGAGATTCTGCTCAAATATCAGCGCAGGTTCAGATACATAATGGTTGACGAATACCAGGACACGAACATGATTCAGTACCGGTTCGTGCAGATGCTGGCGGCGGCGGAGGATCAGAACGGCAACAAGCGGAACAACATCTGCGTGGTTGGAGACGACGATCAGTGCATCTATCAGTGGCGCGGAGCGGACATGAGAAATATCCGCGAGTTCGAGAAGGATTTCAGGGGAGCCAGGGTGGTTAAGCTGGAGCAGAACTATCGCTCTACAGGGAATATTCTGACGGCAGCCCATTCGGTAATCTCCAATAACAGGGACAGACATCACAAGAAACTCTGGACCAATTCGGAAGCGGGAAACAAAATCGTTTACTTTCGCGGTGATGACGAGAGAGATGAAGCCCTCTTTGTGGCCGGCGAGATTAACAGAATCGGCGGCAGGTACAGCGATTTTGCAATTCTATACAGAACCAACGCTCAATCCCGAACATTTGAAGAAGCGCTGTCACGGCGGGATATTCCTTACCGCGTGCTGGGCGGGCTGAGATACTATGACCGCAAGGAGATAAAGGACATCATGTGCTACATGCGTCTGGTGCAGAACAAGTCTGATGACCTGGCTCTGGTCAGAATCATTAACGAGCCTAAACGGGGAATCGGTGCAAAAACAATAGAGAAGCTTCAAACGCTGGCCTCGGTGAGGGGCGAGAGCCTCTTTGAGACTCTTCTCGATCGTCAGGTGATTGCAAGCTTCAGTGCAAAGGCTTCCGAAAGCCTGTCAAACCTGGCCGGGCTCATTGAATCTTTTGGCAACGAAAAGGAAAACATGAAAATATCCGATATATATGACGGCCTCCTGGTCAAGTCAGGATATCTGAAGGCACTTGAAGATCAGAAGACCATTGAAGCGGAAAGCCGAATTGAGAATCTGATGGAATTCAAGTCCGTAATATATGATTACGAGAAGGAAGACCCCGGCATAAGTCTGGCGGAATTCATGGAAAGAATAGCACTCCTGGCGGAAGTGGATAACCACGATGCCGACGAGAACGCAGTTGTGCTGATGACTTTACACAGTGCCAAAGGACTGGAGTTTCCGTACGTATTTATGCCGGGCATGGAAGATGGATTGTTCCCGGGCTGGAGAGCCTTTGACAGACCGGAGGGCCTTGAGGAGGAACGAAGACTTTGCTATGTGGGTATCACCAGGGCGAAAGAGAGACTCTGGATGACCAGTGCGGCACAGAGAACCATGTATGGCAAGACGGATTACACCAGAGAATCACTCTTTCTCCATGAACTTGACAAGAGTATTATCGAGGGCGATGCCATTTACAAAAAGAAAGAGACGCCTCTCTACACGGATGGTGCGGCTGAGACAAAGCCTTACAGACCGTTCGACCAGCTGAAGTATGCCAGAGTTCAGACACAGAATCGTGTTGCTGCCATGGAGCGGGCGGCGGAAGCGGAGTTCGTGCCCGGAGACAGGGTGTCCCATCCTAAATTCGGAGAGGGAGAGGTGCTGGAGTGTGACAGCAAAACCATACGAGTCAAATTCGGAGATGATGATATAAAGAAGCTTGCTCTTGGTTTCGCGCCAATAGAGAAAATATGAGAAAAAGAATCGAAGAACTGGTGGTAAAACTGAATAAGGCATCAAAAGCCTATTACCAGGAGGACAGGGAAATTATGTCCAACCTGGAGTATGATGCCCTCTATGAAGAACTGGCAGCCCTGGAAAAGAAGACGGGAATCACGCTGGCAGGCAGCCCTACAATAAATGTGGGCTATGAGGTGGTCAGCAGTCTGCCCAAGGAAAGGCATCCGACACCTATGCTTTCCCTGGACAAAACCAAGTCAGTGGAAGATCTGAAGACTTGGTTGGGTGACAGGGAGGGACTGCTTTCCTGGAAACTGGATGGTCTGACGGTAGTGCTCACATACGAAGGGGGACGCCTTACAAAGGCCGTAACCCGCGGCGACGGAACGGTCGGAGAGGTTATTACACCTAATGCCAGGGCCTTTGAAAATATCCCTGTAGTCATCCCGCACACGGGAACCGTCGTTGTGAGAGGCGAAGCTGTCATCAGCTATCCGGACTTCGAGAAGTTCGCCGGAGAATACAAGAATCCGCGCAATCTGTGCAGCGGTTCAGTTCGGCAGTTAAACAGTCAGGTTACGGCGGAAAGGCATGTGCGATTCTACGCTTTTACACTGGCGGAAGGCGGTGACAATGCCCGATTCAGAAGCGGGCAGATAAAATGGATGCAGGCTCAGGGATTTGAAACTGTTGACAGCATCATCGTTAAGGCGGAGAATATAGAAGAAGCAGTAAGAGATTTTGCGGGTAAGATAGAAGGTTTTGAGCTTCCTTCGGACGGTCTTGTTCTTATATATGATGATATCGAATACGGCAGCTCTCTGGGGAAGACAGCCAAGTTTCCGAAAGATTCCATTGCATTTAAATGGCAGGATGAAGTGAAGGAAACTCTTCTCAGGGAGGTACTCTGGAACGCATCCCGAACGGGTCTCATCAATCCCATTGCGATTTTTGAACCTGTCGAATTGGAGGGGACCACCGTCAGCAGAGCCTCGGTCCACAATGTGAGCATAGTGGAAGAACTTGCTCTCGGTATCGGCGATACCATCAGCGTTTACAAAGCCAATATGATAATTCCGCAGATTGCCGGGAACAAAACCCGCAGCGGCAGTGTAACTCCGCCGACAGCTTGTCCGGTATGCGGTGCGAAAACGGAGATTAAAGATGAGAGCGGTGTAAAGACCTTGCACTGTCCGAATCCGGAATGTCCGGCCAAAAGGATAAAGGCGTTTACACATTTTGTGGGCAGAAACGCCATGAATATAGAAGGGCTTTCAGAGGCGACTCTTGAGAAATTCATAGACGAGGGGCTTGTGAGAAGTTTTGCGGATCTGTTCAGAATGGAGACCTGTCGTGACCGGATTGTGGCCATGGAGGGATTCGGAGAGAAATCCTTTGAGAATCTGCTTGCGGCCGCCCGGGCGGCATCGCACACTACTCCGGCACGGCTGCTCTATGCGCTGGGTGTTCCCAACATAGGAGTTGCCAATGCTAAGATGATTGCCGGAGCAAGACGCAACCAATGGGCTGAAATGCAGAGCCTGAGTGCCGAAGAGCTGATGGGGATCGATGGTATCGGCGATGTGATGGCAAGCGGATATGTGGAGTTTTTCGCCAATGAGGACAACCGGGCAACGGTGAATGATCTTCTCGGAGTGCTGACTCTGGATGAGAGCTTTGAGGAGTCGGGTTCCGCACTGGCAGGCAAAACCTTTGTAATCACCGGCAGCCTTGAGCATTTCGAAAACCGTGATGCATGCAAAGAAAAAATCGAATCTCTTGGCGGCAGGACAGCCGGATCCGTAAGCAGAAACACGGACTATCTCATTAATAATGACCCGGCATCCGAGTCGTCAAAAAACAAAAAAGCAAAGGAGCTGGGAATTCCAATCATAACCGAGGCGGAGTTCCTGGAAATGATAAAATAGCGGCAAAGCCGCAGTCTGGCAGGTATATATGAAACTGGAAACAGGTAAATTAGACAGTGAGCTTCTGAAGAGAACAGTATTTGACAAGATAACCTACAAAAGTGATGAAGTGAAAGTCAGGCCGGGAATCGGCGAGGACTGTGCGGTTATTGATTTTGGAGATTTTGACTGCATAGTATCCACAGACCCGATTTCGGCAGCTGTCAGCGATATAGGCAGATTGTCAATCCACATCACCTGTAACGATATAGCTTCCAACGGTGTTCAGCCTTTGGGAATCATGCTGGCGGTAATGCTGCCAGAGGGAACCACCGAGGCCGACGTGGAACAGATAATGGGGCAGGCATCGGAGACTGCGGCCGGACTTAAAGTTGAAATAATAGGTGGGCATACGGAGATTACGCCGGCTGTAAAGACACCGGTTATCGTATCGACAGCCATAGGCAAAGCTGTTGCGGACACATCACAGAGCGGCGAAAACATGTTGCCGGGAGATTACATAATGATGACCAAATCCGCCGGACTGGAGGGCACGGGAATTATCGCCTGGGATTTTGAAGAAAGACTCCGCAGTGCATCCGTCGGCGAAGAGGAAATCGCTCACGCAAAATCATTTATGGATCTGGTGAGCGTACTTCCGGAGGGGCTGGCGGCGGGCCGCGTGGGTACCCATGGCATGCACGACATTACCGAGGGCGGCATTCTTGGGGCAATCTGGGAAATGTGTCAGATATCCGGAAAGGGTGCCGAGATACGGGAAGAGGAAATTCCGGTTGAGCCTGTGACCCGAAGGATTTGCAAAATCTTTGATATTAACCCTCTGAGACTGATTTCCAGCGGTTCAATGTTAATTATAGTTCCGGCTGACCGGCTGGAAGCAATGAAAGGAGCCATGAAAGATGTCGAAGTCGATGCGAAGGTTATCGGCAGAGTGAAAGAGGCTTCCGATGGAGTACGCATGGTTGGAAAAACCAGTGTTGTTATCGATCCGCCTCAAGCGGATGAAATTTATAAAGTAGTGGGGAAATGATATGAGCGATGGTTTAATGACTCTGGCATTGTTGCCGGGCATATTGATTATTATTTTTATCTTCCGCAAGGACAAAATCGAGCGCGAACCGGTAAGCCTTATTGTTAAGCTTGCGCTGTTTGGGGCGCTTTCCTGTATTCCGGCTATTTTTCTTGAGCTCTTCATAGGTGAACTAGGTCCGGTATACACGGAGGGTACCTTAGCCTACGCTCTCTATGAGGCATTCGTTATCGCGGCTCTATGTGAAGAAATTTGCAAATATGTATTCTTGCGGCTGGGCTCCTGGAGACACAAGGCCTTTGATTATCGCTTTGACGGAATTGTCTATGGTGTATCTGTGGCAGTGGGATTCGCACTGCTGGAGAATATTCTGTATGTAATGGAGGGCGGATTTTATACCGCTGTAATGAGAGCCGTTCTTGCCGTTCCGCTTCACGCTTTTTGCGGCGTATTCATGGGTGTTGCCTACGGTGCAGCCAAGAGGGACTCCATTGAAGGCAACCGTGCAAAGCAAAGAAAAGCAACATTTATGGCTCTTTTCGTACCGATTATGATCCACGGTATATATGATACCCTGGCATTCCTGAACGGCTGGACTCCTTTTATCCTTCTCCTGGTTTTTGTGGCTTTCCTGTATGTGATTGCCATTAAATACGTCAACAAGTATTCCAGAGAAGACTGGAGCGGAAATCTATACAGAAGCACTTTGAGTCAAAAATCGGAAAGCGACTGGTAAGCCGGTTGACGGTATCGGTTAAAAATAATATAATTGGGAAGCATGAAATTGCCTTTTGATGATTCCGCGTGCATGGTTTGGGTCCTGCGCAATAGGACGTCGTGAACCTTGTCAGGTCCGGAAGGAAGCAGCAATAAGCGAAAGCTCCTATGTGCCGCAGATAAGCCTTCTCCAACGCCTGCGGAATCTTCAGAGGGCAGTTTCTTTTATATGAGGGAGGATATAATGTATCAGGCACTGTATCGTGCTTACCGCCCGGAAGTCTTTGATGAAGTTCTGGGGCAGGAACACATTGTAAGAATCATAAAGAACCAGCTGGCGACGGACAGTACCAGTCATGCCTATCTTTTTTGCGGTACGCGGGGAACAGGCAAGACAACTACGGCGCGTCTTCTCGCCAAGGGTCTCAATTGCCTTTCAGACGGGGAGAAACCCTGCGGTGAGTGTGATAACTGTATGTCCATAAAGGAGGGCAGCTTCATTGATGTTATTGAAATCGATGCGGCATCCAATAACGGCGTGGACAATATTCGTGAACTGCGCGAAAGCGTCAACTACCCGCCGGCTGTGGGGCGAAACAAAATCTATATCATAGATGAGGTGCACATGCTTTCGACGGGTGCTTTTAATGCACTGCTCAAGACTCTGGAGGAACCGCCGGAATACGTTACTTTTATTCTGGCAACCACGGAAGTGCAAAAGCTTCCGGCAACGATTCTGTCCCGATGCATGAGACTGGACTTCAAGCGGGTCCCGGAGAAGACAATAATTGCCGGCATGGCCCGCATCTGCTCCGAAATCGGAATTGAGGCCACAGAGGATGCTTTGCGAATAATCGCAGCCAATGCAGACGGCTCTGTACGCGATGGACTGAGCATTCTTGATCAGTGCATCTCCGGCGGCGAGAAAAAAATCACCGAAAGAGAGGTTCTGGAGTTTCTGGGAGCTTCCGGCGATGAGGACTTCATTCGTCTGACCGACATGGTCAGGCACAGGAAGACCGCCGAAGCCATAGCATTCCTGGCAGAGGTTCTTTCAGACGGCAAGGATGTTCGCCAGTTCATGCGGGACTGGATCAATCACTACAGAAACCTTCTGATGGCCAGATACATCAGGAATCCGCAAAATATACTCAACATGTCCGCGGAGAACATAGAACGCATCTCCGCACAGAGTTCATCCATGGAGCCGGAGGAGATCAACAAAGGTATTATGGAGCTTTCTCACATGCTTAATGAGGCACGCTGGTCAACCCAGCCCCGGATTCTTCTTGAGCTTTCCATAGTGAAGCTGTGCCAGGGGGAGGGAGCCCCGGATGACCCGGCAACACCGCCGGAACCGCCGGCAATGCCGAGGTCCACATCAAATATAGAACCGGCAGCTTTACGGGAGGAACCGGAAGAGGCGAACCCTAAGGAACCGGAAGAGGCGAACCCTAAGGAGCCTGAAGAGGAGAACTCTCCGGAAGAGTCTGAAGAAGAGAGTCCTCCGAAAGCATCGGAAGAGGAGAGCCTTTCGGAGCATGAAGAGGAGATTTTGCAGGAAGATCTTGAGAAAATCTGGCAGGCGGTTTACGAGGATGGCGAAGCGGCAATGGGAAGCTTTAATATAATAAGCTGCGGAGGGACTCTGACATCCGTTGATGAGCACAGCTTCACAGTGGTTGTTGGGAATAACGTGGTAAAAGAACATGTGGAAAACAACAGGAACCTCATAGAGGATCTCATGGAAAAACATACAGGTAAGAGGAGAGCTTTGAGGATTTCCCAAAAGACTTTGTCCGGCGGACGCAAAAAAACCGCAGAGGAAATTGCGGAAACCGCCGGCGATGTGCTGGGAATTCAGATAAGCATAGAATAAATTTTCAGATAGCAGGAGGAAAAAATGGGCAAAGGAATGAGAGCAGGCAAGAAGCCTAAGCAGCCGAAAATGGGCGGAGCGGCCCAGATGGCGCAGATGCAGGCAATGCAGAGACAGATGGACGAAGTTCAGGCACAGATTGACGAGATGGAGGCAACAGCCACATCCGGCGGCGGTGCGGTAACCGTTACGGTAACGGGTAAAAAGGAGCTGAAGGATATTCAGATTCAGCCGGAAGTCGTAGATCCGGACGATGTTGAAATGCTGCAGGATCTGATTCTGACTGCAACCAACGAAGCCCTCAGACAGATGGAGGAAATCTCCCAGGCTGAGATGAGCAAGTTCACGGCGGGACTGGGTATTCCGGGAATGTAATGAGATATTATGCAAAACCTCTCAACAAGTTAATCAATGAACTTTCGAAGCTTCCGGGCATAGGAGGGAAAACTGCCCAGAGGCTGGCTTTTCATATTCTTTCAATGGATGACAGGGATGCGATTGCACTCGCTGATGCAATTTCCGATGCAAAGCAGAACATGATCTACTGTTCCGTATGCGGTAATCTGACCGACAGAGATCCATGTGCAATATGCAGCGAAGGCGGGCGTGATAACTCGTTAATCTGCGTTGTGGAGAGTCCCAAGGATGTGGTTGCCATGGAAAAAATCCGGGAATACCGGGGCTACTATCATGTTCTTCACGGTGCCATCTCGCCTATGGACGGAATCGGCCCGGAAGACATAAATCTGAAGACACTCATAGAGCGGCTTCATGATGAAAAGGTCAGGGAGCTTATTATAGCCACCAATCCGACGATTGAGGGAGAAGCGACAGCCATGTACATCGCCCGCCTGATCAAACCAAGCGGAATCAAAGTTTCCCGGATTGCCCACGGCATACCGGTGGGCGGGGATCTGGAATATGCGGATGAGGTAACTTTGCTTAAAGCCATGGAAGGCAGACGCGAGCTTTAGTCTCGCGTTTTTCATAATGCTGTAATTTTTCTCGATTTTAGGCACTGTTTCGGTTATAATGATACAAATGGGGAAGAAGAATTGGATCAGCAGAAGACACAAGATTATACAGGACATCGCCGTTTTAATTCTGGGGCCGATAAGCAGGTGCAGATACGGGATTACCGTGGAGCTCTTTGAGGATCAGATTGTTCAGGTGGATGGACGGAATAAGGTGAGGCAGTTTCTGATTTTGTTTAACCATCAGACGCTGTTTGACCAGTTTTTTGTTGGCATGGCTTTTAAGAAGAAGCCCATATATTTTATGGCCAGTGAGGATATTTTCTCCACGGGATGGATTGCCAGGCTGCTTACATGGGCGGTGGCACCGATTCCAATAAGGAAACAGGTTGCGGATATCAGGGCGGTAAAAGCCTGTCTGCGGATTGCCAAAGAGGGTGGTACCATAGCACTGGCACCTGAAGGCAACAGAACATACAGCGGCAGAACATGCAATATCAATCCGGCGATTACCGGATTGGTAAGGAAGCTGAAGATGCCCGTTGCCATATTCAGAATCGAGGGTGGATACGGCATTCATCCCAGGTGGAGCAATGTGGTAAGGAAGGGCAAGATGTATGGAAGCGTAACCCGTGTCATTGAGCCGGAGGAAGCTGCGGGCTGGACGGATGATGAGCTCTTTGAGGTTTTGAAAGACGAGCTGACCGTCGATGATAACAAGGTTGACGGTGAATATCATCACAGGCAGAGTGCCGAGTATATGGAGCGAGCCATATATGTGTGTCCGGAATGCGGCTTTGCGAAGTTCGAGAGTCATGATGACACTCTGTCATGCCAGAAGTGCGGAATGCAGGTGAAGTACACCGCTACCAAGGAGCTGAATCCGCAGAAACCTTTCCGGTTCTTCGGAGACTGGTACGATTATCAGAATGAATTCGTTAACAGATATAATCCTGATGAACACAGGGACAATCCTGTATTTACGGACAATGCCGACCTTTCGGAGGTTATAGTTTACAACAGAAAGAGGCCGGTACAGAAAGGGGTTCAGCTGCGGCTCTTTGGCGACAGGATGGAGGCGGATGCCGGCGGAATCGATGGCAGCAACGGAACCGGCGGAACGGTTTTTCGCTTCGAAGATACCGATGCGGTGACTGTTTTGGGAAAGAACAAGCTTAATATATATCACGAAGGTAAGATATGGCAGTTGAAAGGAGATGTACGTTTCAACGCACTTAAATATGTGAACCTGTTTAATCGTTATCATAATATCAGAAAGGGAAATCCAAATGGAAAGTTTCTGGGACTTTAGCGTATGGGGTACGGTATCCGTTCTGGCGGTTCTGATGGTTGGTATACTTATTGGGAATATCCTCAAAAAGTCGATTCCGTTACTGAGGGTATCTCTGATTCCGACATCGGTACTGGGGGGATTGATTCTGCTTGTGGTGGCATCCTTATACAAGGTGTTCACAGGTAATGTTTTTTTCGAGTCGGCTGTGTTCGGAGGGAACGGAACCAAGACCCTGGAGATTCTGACATACCACTGTCTGGCACTGGGTTTCATTGCTGCAACCCTTAAGGCAACAGACGGCAGGTTTACCAAAAAAAGAAGTATAGAAATATTCAATACGGGAATTACAACCGTATCAACATATCTGATTCAGGCCATTCTCGGTATGGGAATTACCATGATAGCGGCAAAAGTAATGAGTAACTTTTTCTCGGCAGCCGGAGTCTTGCTGGCGTTCGGTTTCGGACAGGGAACGGGACAGGCACTGAATTTCGGAAACATCTATCAGATGGATTTCGGCTTCGAGTACGGACGACATTTCGGACTGACCATCGCTGCATTGGGATTTCTGAGTGCCGCTCTCGGAGGAGTTATTCACCTTAATATTATTAGAAAGCGGGGATATATCAGGCCGGGCAATGAGAATGATAAAATCCTGAAGGAACATCAGATAGAAGGCAAAAATGAAATTCCTATGCAGGAAAGTATTGACAAGCTGACCATTCAGCTGGCACTCATTGGAGCAACATACATTGTGGCCTTTATATTTATGTATACTCTGGGCTCCCTGTTCCCGGGGATGAAGTCCGTAATATTCGGATTCAATTTCCTCATAGGGGTATTGACGGCGGTACTCTGCAAGGCGATTCTGAATATGCTGAAAAAGACGGGCATGGCCAAGAAACAATATACCAACAATTTCCTGCTTACCCGGGTGAGCAATATGTTCTTCGACATCATGGTAATAGCGGGCATTGCCGCAATCAGGCTTGATCTGCTTGAGAAATACTGGGGTGTTCTTCTGATATTGGCCGGTGTCGGAATAGTAAGTACATATGTTTATAACAGATATGTTGCAAACACTCTGTTCCCGGAATACAAAGAAGAGCAGTTTATGGTTATGTACGGAATGCTGACGGGAACCGCCAGTACGGGCATCATACTCCTCCGTGAAATAGATAAGGAGTTTAAGACGCCGGCTGCGGAGAACCTGGTATATCAGCAGATTCCGGCTATAGTATTCGGTTTTCCGATGATGTTCCTGGCACTGCTGGCCCCGGTCAGACCAATATTTACCTGGCTTATTCTGATAATGTTTTTTATAGCGATGAATATTATTCTGTTCCGGAGCAAAATCTTCGGAAGAAGGAGATAAAGGGGGAAAAAAGTTTATGGGGGTATTTGAACCAATTGCAAACCTGGGTCCGGCCTGGGTATTCGCAATAAATATAGCTGTAATACTGGTAATAGGAATACTGATAAATGTAGTGTTATGCAGAATACTGAGGCGCATTCTGAGGAAAAGCCCTTCAGTGGACAATGCCATAGCCACTTTCGTGGTCAATGCCGTGAAGGTTATATGCGTGGTAATTCTGCTGGCGGTAATTCTTCATCAGTTCGGTGTTCCCATATCCACATTTATAGCCGTCCTGGGTGCCGCCGGTGCTGCGGCCGCCCTGGCACTGAGAGATACTCTGGCCAACTTGGTGGGCGGAATAGTGATAGTTATGACTCAACCCTTCGGGGAGGGCGATCTCATTGAAATCGACGGAAGCAGGGGTACAGTTCAGGAAATCAACCTGTTTACAACCACACTGAACACACTGGACTACAGGACGGTGAGCGTACCCAACGGAAAGATAAGCACATCGGCAGTATACAACGAAACGAATCAAAGCATCAGAGGATGCGACTGCACATTCAGAATTCCGTATGATGCGGACATAGACACAGTTAAGGATATTCTGCAAAATGTGTGTGAAGCCGACGACATAATTCTGAAAGAGCCTGAGCCGTGGATAGGAGTAATCAGACACGATGAATCCTGTCTCATAATGGAGGTTAAGGCATACTGCCTGACTGAGAATTTACTGGAAGCCGGAGATTACCTTAACAAAACGGTAAAGACGGCATTTGAAATATCGGGAATAGAAGTTCCTTATCCACAAGTGGATGTAAAGGTTCGCAGATAACAGAAAGGAGATTTAGTCAATGACAAAGGTAAACGGAGGAATAAGAAAATTCAAGCGTGTACTGGTTGCCAACAGAGGGGAAATAGCAATCAGAATATTCAGAGCTTGTAAGGAGCTCGGAATCAGAAGTATAGCAATATATTCGGAAGAGGATAAAAACACATTGTTCAGAACCAAGGCAGACATGTCCTATCAGATAGGTAAGGGCAAGTCGCCGGTGGATGCGTATCTGGCAATTGATGAGATTATAGAGCTCGCAAAGAACAAAGGTATAGATGCAATTCATCCCGGCTACGGTTTCCTGGCGGAGAATACGGAATTCGCCAAAGCCTGTGAGGATGCGGGTATCGTATTTATAGGCCCCGACTATCACATGATGAACAATATGGGCGATAAAGTGAAGTCAAAGATTATTGCCAAGTCCGTTGGAGTACCGACGATTCCGGGAAACGCGGAAACGATTCCGGATGTTCAGACGGCTTTGGATTTTGCCGATAGCTGTGGCTATCCTGTTATGCTCAAGGCAGCAGCGGGGGGCGGAGGAAGAGGCATGCGGATTGTCAGGAACAAAGAGGAACTTCCTGCTCAGTTTGAGAGTGCAAAATCCGAAGCGGCAAAAGCTTTTGGAATCGATGACATATTTATTGAAAAATATCTGGAGAATCCTAAGCACATCGAAGTGCAGATTCTCGGTGACAGCTACGGTAACATTGTGCACCTGGGAGAGAGAGACTGTTCAATACAGAGAAGACATCAGAAGGTAATAGAGTTTACCCCGGCACTGTCCATTGACGACGAGCTTAGAGGAAGGCTTTGCGAGGACGCAATAAAAATAGCCAAAGCGGTGGATTACAAAAATGCGGGAACCGTTGAATTTCTCGTGGACAAGCAGGGCAACCACTATTTCATAGAAATGAATCCGAGAATTCAGGTTGAGCACACGGTTACGGAAATGACCACGGGTGTTGACATAGTGCAGTCACAGATTCTCATTGCAGAGGGCTATCCTCTGGATTCAGACCAGGTGAACATTAAGAGCCAGGATGATATACAGCCGAGAGGATATTCCGTCCAGTGCAGACTGACGACAGAGGATCCGATGAACGGTTTTGCACCTGATACCGGAACGATTACCAGATACATTTCTCCGGGAGGATACGGAATCAGACTGGATGCCGGAAATGCAAGAAACGGAGCGGAGATTTCACCGTACTATGACAGCCTGCTGGTTAAGGTCACCTCCTGGGACAGAACCTGGGAAGGTGCGGTAAACAAGGTGGCAAGAGCGCTCAGAGAGCTTAAGATTCAGGGGGTAAAGTCCAACAGATTTTTCCTGCTCAATGTGCTGAATCACCCTGTTTTTCGTGAGGGCAACTGTGATACGGGCTTCATTGAGGACAACCCGGAACTGCTGAATATTCAGCCGAAGACGGGTTCCGAATTCCAGATTCTAAACTATCTGGGAGATATCTATGTCAATGGGAACAAGGGACAGAAGCCGTCTTTCAACAAGCCGGTATTTCCTAAGATAAAGAAGGAGGAGATTGATTCCCTGTACGGAACCAGACAGCTGTTGATGGAGAAGGGACCTGAGGGGGTTGTTGACTGGATGAAGGAGCAGGAGAAACTTCTGATTACGGATACCACCATGAGAGATGCTCAGCAGTCGCTTATGGCAACAAGAGTGAGAACCGTTGACATGGCGAAGATAGCTCCGGCTGTGGCACTTTACGGCAAAGACCTCTTCTCGCTGGAGATGTGGGGCGGAGCAACCTTTGATACAGCTTACAGATTTCTGGGTGAGTCGCCCTGGGAGAGAACGGAGACTTTGCGTGAGCTGATTCCTAACATCATGTTCCAGATGCTTCTGAGAGGAGCCAATGCTGTAGGCTACAAGAATTATCCGGACAATGTAATCAGAAGATTCGTCAAGGAAGCACACCGTTCAGGTATAGATCTATTCAGAATATTTGACTCCCTTAACTGGATTCAGGGTATGGAAGTGGCTCTGGATGAGGCTCTTAATCAGGGGGCTCTTACGGAAGCATGCGTCTGTTATACAGGAGATATTCTGGACAAATCCAGAACCAAGTACAATCTGAAATACTATGTGAAAATGGCCAAAGAACTGGAAAAACGCGGTACCCATATTCTGGGCATCAAGGATATGTCCGGACTCCTTAAACCTATGGCCGCCAAGGTTCTGGTGGAAGAGCTGAAGCAGGAAATCGAAATCCCTGTACATCTTCATACCCATGACACTTCAGGCAACGGAGTGGCAACCCTCATGATGGCTGCCAACGCAGGAGTGGATGTAATAGATGCGGCAATCAACAGTATGTCGGGGCTGACATCACAGCCGGCACTGAACTCAATCGCGGCAGCCCTTGTTGGCGCGGAAAGAGACACGGGGCTGAATATTGACGGCCTTCAGGAAATATCCGATTACTGGGCTGATGTGAGACCGGTATACAGGCATTTTGAGTCCGACATGATGACCGGCTCAGCTGAAATATACAAATACGAAATGCCGGGAGGACAGTACTCCAACCTGAAATCTCAGGTTGAATCCTTCGGGCTGGGGCATAAGTTCAAGGAAGTTAAGGAAATGTACAAGACCGTTAACGATATGCTGGGCGATATCGTTAAGGTTACCCCTTCGTCAAAGGCGGTGGGTGACATGGCCATATTCATGGTACAGAACGAACTTACTCCTGACAATATTTACGAAAGAGCCGCAAACATGGACTTCCCTGATTCCATAGTTTCATTCTTTGAAGGAATGATGGGACAGCCGGAAGGCGGATTCCCTGAAAGACTGCAGAAGCTGGTTCTGCACGGCAAGGAGCCGATTACCTGCAGACCGGGCGAACTGCTACCGGAAGAGGATTTCGAATGGATTAAAAACGGACTTCGTGAGCACTTCGGTCTGGAAGGAACGGAGCAGGAGGCTCTGTCCTACGCAATGTACCCTAAGGTATACGAGGACTTCCTGACTGCCCAGAAGGAGAAGGGCAAGTTCAGGTACATGGGTTCTGATATCTTCTTCCACGGACTGGCTGAGGGAGAAACCTGCGAGATCAAGGTTAGAGAAGGACGTGAACTGGTAGTAAGACTGTCAACCGTCAGCGGTGAAACCGATGAGGAAGGCTACAGAGAGGTAAACTTTGAAGTAAACGGGCACAGAAGCACGGTTGAGATTAAGGACAACGCGGCAAAGGTAGTGGGCGGCGGACATGCAACGATATATGCCGATCCGGACGATCCGACCGAAATAGGTGCCAACATTCCGGGCAACATCGTCAAGGTTCTTGTAGCCGAGGGTGACGAGGTTGAGGATAAGCAGCCGATTGCTGTTATTGAGGCCATGAAGATGGAGACCAACATTCTGGCGAGTCAGGCGGGAATAGTGGACAAAATCAATATAAGCCAGGGCCAGCAGGTTAAGGCGGGAGAACTTATTGCCAAATTAAAGTCAGAGTAAGAGGTTTATCATGGGAGAGTTACTGGGTAAATTCATAGGATTCTGGGCCTTTATTCTGGGTGTTCTCGTATTTGGCAAGCTGCTGGGAGTAATGGAAGACGGCAGAACGACTGTAATGATTCTCGTTGCATCTGCTATCGTCTATCTGGTGTGGTCTATCGGAAGAACAAAAGCCAAAGCCAGACGCGAGCAGCATGAATGGGAGGCACAGAATAAGAGAAAATGAGTTTTACACACCTGCATGTACACAGTGAATATAGCCTTTTAGACGGTGCGGCCAGAATCAGCGATCTGGTCGCCCGTGCTAAAGAACTGGGAATGGACGCTCTGGCCATTACGGACCACGGGGTCATGTTTGGTGTGATTGATTTCTATCGCGAATGCAGGAAACAGGGCATCAAACCGATTATAGGATGCGAGGTATATACAGCAGCGAGAAGCAGGTTCGACAAGGATGTGGAAAAGGACAAGCATATGGGGCATCTGATCCTGCTGGCCAAAAACAACGAGGGCTACAAAAATCTGATGAAGATAGTATCCGAGGGATACAGAAACGGATTTTATTACAGACCGCGCATTGATAAGGAGGTTTTGCGGGAGTACTCCGAAGGTATCATCGCACTTTCCGCCTGCCTGGCGGGAGAGGTGCAGGCACGCCTTTTGAACAACGATTATGAGGGTGCCAAGGCGGAGGCACTTGAGATGGCGAACATCTTCGGTCCGGGCAATTTCTATCTGGAACTGCAGGATCAGGGGCTGGAGGAGGAAGCGCAAATCCTTCCGCTCATGAAGCGGCTTCATGAAGAGACAGGGATTCCTTTTGTTGCCACAAACGACGTGCATTATGTGCGTCGTGAGGACGCCGGGGCTCAGGATGTGCTCATGTGCATCCAGACGGGCACCACAATGGATGAAGACAACAGAATGCGTTTCGCCAACGACCAGTTCTATCTCAAGTCTGAGGATGAAATGCGCAAAATCTTTTCCAATATTCCGGATGCGATCGAAAATACGGGCAAAATTGCGGAGCAGTGCGATGTCAGTTTTTCATTCGGGGAAATGCACCTGCCGGAATTTACAGCCCCGGACGGTAAGCGTAACAGCGAGTATCTGAGGGAGCTCTGCACAGCCGGGCTCAGAGAGAGATACGCGTCCCATGTCTCCGACGCGGATTTCACAGAGCTGGAGGAGAGGCTCGACTACGAACTGACAACCATTGAAAATATGGGGTATGTTGAGTACTTTCTTATCGTGTGGGATTTCATAAACTATGCCAGAAGCAGGGACATTATGGTCGGACCGGGCAGAGGTTCGGCGGCGGGTTCCATTGTGGCTTACGCATTGAAGATAACGGATATCGATCCGATTAAATACGGCCTGATTTTTGAGAGATTTCTTAATCCGGATAGAATCAGCATGCCGGATATTGACATTGACTTCTGCTACGAAAGACGCGGCGAGGTCATAGATTATGTTACGGAAAAATACGGTGCGGACAATGTTTCGCAGATTATAACCTACGGAACAATGAAGGCCAGGCAGGCGGTCCGCGATGTGGGCCGTGTGCTGAACATCAGCTATCAGGATACGGATGCCGTAGCCAAGGCTATTCCTTCCACCCTTGATATGACTATAGACAAGGCACTGGAAATGAGTCCCGATCTCAGAAGCAAGTATGATAACAACGAAAACACCAGGAAGATAATTGATATGGCACGTGCCATCGAGGGCATGCCGCGTCATGCATCCACCCACGCAGCCGGAGTTGTTATTTCCAGGAATGCGATGGATGAATATGTACCGCTGTATCTGACAGACAAAGGTCTCGCCACCCAGTTCAACATGAACACCATTGAGGAGCTGGGACTTCTGAAGATGGACTTCCTGGGGCTGAGAAACCTTACCGTCATTCGTGACGCACTCAGAATGATAGAGGAAAATCATGGAGTTAAAATAGACTTCTCAAATATGACCTACGACGATCCTGCAGTTTACAGGGAAATTTCCCGGGGCAACACTCAGGGAATATTCCAGCTGGAGAGCGGTGGAATGACTTCATTTATGAAAAACCTGAAGCCGGATTGCTTTGAGGACATAGTTGCCGGAATCGCTCTTTACAGACCGGGTCCTATGGCATCGATTCCTACATATATAGACAACAAGAAAAACCCGGAACATGTACAATATATACATGAGTCCCTTCGCCCGATTCTGGGTGTAACCTATGGATGCATGGTTTACCAGGAACAGGTTATGCAGATAGTGCGCGATCTGGGAGGTTATTCATACGGCAGATCCGATCTGGTTCGCCGGGCCATGTCCAAGAAAAAGATGGATGCCATGCTGGAGGAAAAGGAGCATTTCATCCACGGTAAGCTGCGTGACGGAGCGACAGATGAGGGTCCGGACGGTGAAAATATTGAGATTGCAGGATGTGTCCGCAACGGTGTTCCGGAGAAAGCGGCTGAAGAGATTTTTAATCAGATGATCAGCTTTGCCGAATATGCCTTTAACAAATCCCATGCGGCGGCCTATGCGGTGGTGGCTTACGAGACGGGCTACCTCAAGGCTCACTATCCGGTTGAATTCATGGCGGCACTCATGACCAGCGTCATAGGTGACGCAAAATCCATGGCACTGTACATCCGCAACTGCAAGGAGATGGGAATTGAGATTCTTCCTCCTTGTGTGAACGAGAGCAGCAAAACCTTTACCGTGGTTTATGATGAGGACGATGCGGAGCGTAAACATGGCAAAATCCGTTTCGGCCTTCTCGGCATCAAGAACATGGGAGAGGGTCCTATTGACGCCATCATAAGTGCACGTGAGACAAAAGGTAAACCGGCGGACATATACAGATTTATTGAAAATCTGGATATACACAAAATCAATAAGAAGGCCATCGAAAGTGCCATAAAGGCCGGTGCTCTCGATTGCCTGAATACCAACCGAGCGGCACATATGGGAGTATACGAATCGCTTATCGATTCAGCTCAATCCTCGGCCAAGCACAATGTGGCAGGGCAGATTTCTCTGTTTGAAATAAGCTCACCTGCCATGGAGCAGACGATAACAAACATCCTGCCAAGGGTTAAAAATTTCGATAATGAAACTCTGCTGACGCAGGAAAAGGAAATGCTGGGAGTGTATCTGACGGCACATCCGCTGGATGACTATGCACAATTGATTGAAAGGAACATCAGCCTTACCAGCAGGGATCTGGCTGAAGTTGCGGACGGGGAGGAAGAGTCAGATAAGGTAACCGACGGTATGGAGGCTGTCATGGCGGGGATTATCACCGCCAGGAAAGACCTCATAACCAAGAATGGCAAGATGATGGCCTTTGTCGACATGGAGGACATGTACGGCTCCGTTGAAGTGATTGTTTTTCCCAATGTGTTTGAGAAATACAGCTCACTCATAACCGAAGATTCCATTATAGCCGTTGCCGGCACCATCAACTTCAAGGAAGATGAAGTACCTAAACTGCTCGCCAACAGGATAAGTGACATAACAGAGATTGCAGTGCCGGTGCGGGAGCCGGAAGGGATAGTGAAGATTCGCCTGCCTGAAGGCGACGGCATAAACTGTATCGAAGAACAGAACAGGGATTTTATTGAGAAGATAAGCGGAATTATGAAGGCACACCCCGGCGGGTATCAGGCTATCATTTATTTCCCGCAGGGAGGGGCCAGGAGAACCGACGAGAGTCTCTGGGTGAAGCCTGACGAAGATTTTGCACGGGAGATCAAGGAAATTGTCGGAGAAGGGAATTATAAGTCATGAAAAAAATAGCTATACTCACCAGCGGCGGCGATGCACCGGGAATGAATGCGGCTATAAGGTCGGCGATCAGAAGTGCTATTGCCAAAGGCATGGAAATCTACGGAATCCAGCGTGGATATGACGGCTTGCTGGATGGCGAACTTAAGGAAATGAACTGGGCTTCGGGCGGCGACATTCTCCATCGCGGCGGCACCATTCTCAAGACTGCCAGAAGCAGCAGGTTTATGGAACCAAAATGGCAGGAGCATGCGGTTCAGATTCTGGAGACATTCGGAATAGACGGACTGATTGTCTGTGGAGGAGACGGAACTCTCATGGGCGGACTTGATCTGGACAAGCGGGGAATAAGGGTTATGGCTATTCCGGTGACAATTGACAACGACCTGGGATATACGGATTACACCATCGGCTTTGACACGGCGGTAAACACTGTGCTGGGACTGATATCCAATATAAGGGACACTTCCTCGGCTCACGAGAGAACGACAATTGTCGAGGTGATGGGCAGAAATTGCGGGGACCTGGCTCTTCATGCAGGTCTTTCCGGGGGTGCCGACGTGATTATGGTGCCGGAAATTCCCGTTGAAATAAATGAAGTCGTTAGGAAGGTTATACGCGGACAGAGTACAGGTAAGAATCACAGCCTGATTGTCATGGCGGAGGGAGTGGAGTTTATGACCGGAAGGGACTCCATAAGTGTCGAAGCACTGGCAGAACTGCTGGAGGAACGTACAGGACGTGAGGCAAAAAGCGTTGTGCCGGGATACATACAGCGAGGCGGCAGCCCGACCGGTCGGGACCGGATGATTGCCAGTCTGACAGCTGAAAAGGCCGTTGATCTTCTCTACGACGAATGTGAAAGCCGAGCGGTAGGTATGAACGGTGATGAGGTTATTACCTTTCCGCTTGCTGAGGCGGCGGAAATGAAAAAGGAAATAAACGAAAGAATATACAGACTTGCTGAAATTTTAGCGGGTGGTTCGTGAATCGGAGGTAAGCTATGAAAAAGGTTTTGGTTCTGGGAGTCGGAGCCCAGGGCAGCACTGCGGCCAGGAAGCTTGATGCAGAGCCGGATGTAAGCGAAGTGATCTGCGCGGATTACGACCCTGAAGCGGTTAAAAGCATAGTGAGCCGGCTTAAAAAAGGAAGAGGTGTGCAGGTTGATGCAAACGATCTGCACAGCATTATAGAGGCGGCGGAAGGAGTATTTTTGATTCTGAACGGTCTTCCCCTTGAGTGTACGCAAAATGTGCTGGATGCGGCACTGGCAGTCGGTGCCAACTATCAGGATTATGCGGGTACCATTTCTTTGGATAAACTGTGGGAAGAGAGTGAGACAGGCAAGGCGGCAATAGCTGCATGTGATGAGCCTGTATTTGAGGATGAGTCAACTCTTGGATGGTACAGAAGTATCAGAGCGATGCATGAGATCTACGGGCCGAAGTTTGAGAAAATCGGAAAGCTGGCCATTTTTGGAACCGGTTCCGCGCCCGGACTCATCTGTGCGGCGTCAAGGCGTGCGGTCAGAGAGCTGGATGAGTGTGATACAATTTACAATTTCGTCTGGGAGGGTGCAATCGCCAAAAGATTTCAGCCTTTCTGGTGGTCGCCGGTTACCGCCTTGACAGATATGAGTCAGATGGCGGTTGCTTTTGAGGACGGCAGGCTGATAAATACACCGGCCTTCGGGCGGGAAATAACGAGGCAGTATCCGTATATGGACAGGCAAATTACATTTATGGAACATTGCCACGATGAGCCTATGCAGTACAGTTTCAGTGCCGATTCTCACTTTAAGGGCTGCAAAAATGTCTATTTTAAGTATGCAGGTGCCGGAATGGATTTCGCGAAACCTCTGTATCATGCGGGATTGCTCAGCAGTGAGGCTAAGGACTACAATGGACATGAGATAGCCCCATTCGACTATATTCTCAGTTTTATTCCTCCCGCACCGAAATATGAGGATGAAATCAGAGCCTTCGTTGAAGAGGGGCTGGAAGTCGATTCCGGATGTATGGTCATTGAGGCATACGGCCGCCGGGGCGGTAAGGATACGCTGGTGGAAGTGCATGTAAACGCACCGGGCTTTGTTGAGTCATTTGAACTCGCAAAAATGACCGGTGAGATGTATCTGACCGGTCAGGGAGGTTATCTGTTCTCAAAGATGTTTATTAATGGCGATTTTGAAGGTATGAAAGGTCTCATTGCATCCGATATGTTAACGGACGAGCAGGTGGACATTTACTTCAAATATGCGGCGGAACTTGGAATTACGCTTGATATCCAAGTGAAACAGGTGACGAGGTCTTGGTAAGATGCCACTCTGTAATATAGTCCTTAATAATAAGTGCAGCGGCTTCATCGGTGATGGTGCCGCTTTTTGTTGTCCTCATAGACTCAATTTCGGCCATTGCAGAAGCATATTGTCTGCGATATAGACAGCGATGCTCTGACGGTGTCCGGTGCCAGAGTTGTTTGAACGCAGCATAAAAATATTTCGGATCGGAGAATCCGCACTCGAAAGCGATGTCCGATATGGACATGTCAGTAGCGACAAGCAGCGGCTCCGCATTGTAGCAGCGGATGAAGTTGACCATATTACCGAAGCTTAAGAATACGGTTTTGCTTAGGAATTGAGAGAAATAGTTCCGATTTATATTTTCCTTTTCCGCAAGCTGTGAAACGGAGATCTTCTCCCGATAGTTGTCAAGGATATAAGTCAGGATTCGTTCGAATCGATTGTAAAGGTCTATGTTCATAAATTCATCATGGTTGTTGTAGTTGAACCAGTTAAAATATTTCCGCAAAATGCGGATCAGCTCGTCTACGGATTCAGAAAAATCACCGCTCTCCCCCCGAAAATATACATATGCAAGGGAAAGAATCAGATCTTTTACCCGACTCATAGCTCCTTCCTGATAAGGGAAGCAGTGAGTAGTTTCGCATGCAAAAAAGACGGGCTGCAGTTCTTCCCAGCAAGGCAGTTTCGACAGGTCTAAATGCAATAGCAGAACAAGATTGTCATTTTCAGCACAATCATCCCCATTAGCGGCATTTTCAAGAAAATGGATATCATAAAAGTCAATGGAATGAACATCACCTTTGGAGAGGACAGCCTCTTGCTCTGCAACCCTTATACGTATAGACCCCTCGAAAACATAGATCAGTTCCAGTTCCGTCGGATGCCGGTGAGGCAGAGTTTTGCCTATGCGGCAGAGTTCCGCTTCAAAAGGAAACCCCGCTTTGTATTCAAGTTTTGGCTCCGTTAATATCATTAATTCATATTACATGAGCACCGGTGTATTGTCAACTTTTATACAAAAAGTCCACTTTTGTATAAGAAACGGCTATAGAGTTTATGCAAGGGGTGACGGACAATAGAAATAGCATGATGTCAGAAAACGAAAAAGGAGATGTTTTTTATGGCAAAAAAAGTTCTTGTTCTGGGAACAGGCGCACAGGGTACTACGGTAGTGAGAAGACTGGATGAAGAAGCAAATGTGGAGAAGATTATCTGTGCTGATTATGACGAAGCGGCGGCTAGGGAACTGGCAGGAACTCTGAACAAAGTTGAAGGTTGTTTTGTTGACGCATCAAAGAGAGAAGAAATTGCGGCACTGATCGAGGGCTGCGATCTGGTTGTAAACGCACTTCCGCTGGAATACGGCAAGAATGTGCTGGAAGCTGCTCTGGAAGCAAAATGCAACTACCAGGACTTTGCAGCATGTGAAGGAATCGCTGACACATGGGAAGAAAGTATGGAAGTTATGCTTACCGAGTACAGTGACAGATTCAGGGGAATCGGCAAGCTGGCAATTATCGGTACGGGTTCCGCACCGGGAGTGATGTGTGTTGTGGCACGTGACACCATGAAGTATATCGACGAATGTGACACAATATACATGAATATATATGAAGGTGTTGAAGCCAGGAGATTCCAGCCTTACTGGTGGTCACCGAAGGTTGCTCTGGGAGATATGGCAGATTTGCCGCTGGCTTACATTAACGATAAGATCTGCAGAACCAGACCTTTCTCGCTCCCGATCGTAAGGAACTACGATTATGTAGGGTATCCGGTAAGACTGGTTGAGCACGCCCATGATGAGCCTTTCTATATGGGAAGAAACAGCAAAACTCTGTTCAAGGGAGCTCACAATATTTACTTCAAATACGGCGGTGTTGGTGTCGAATTTGCGGAACCTCTGTCAAGAGCGGGTCTGCTGAGTAAAGAAGCCGTTGAAGTAAACGGGCAGAAGATTGTTCCTCATGATTTAGTTCTCGGTATGCTGCCTGCACCTCCTCGATTTTCATACGAAATCAAGGGAATCTTGGACGAAGGCATTATATCAGACAGTGGTGCATTTGTAGTTGAGGCAATGGGGAAAAAAGACGGGAAACCGGTAAGAGTGGAATCGCATCTTTCCGCACCGGGCCTGGTTGAATCATACGAAAAATATGGAATATCGGGAGAACAGTATCTGACAGGTCAGGGAGGATTCCTCTTCACCAAGCTGTTCATAGACGATAAGATGTCACAGACAGGTCTCATATCATCGGATATGCTTACTCCTGAAGAAAATGATCAGGTAATAGCGTGGGCTGCAGAACTGGACATCACAGTAGAACGCCGTTTTGAATATGATGACCCATACTATGAAAATCAGGAAGACGCTGTTGAATACGAACCATGGTGGGAGGGCGATACAATCGTTCCTGTCGATGAACTGGACTGGTAAAATCGTTCGTTATTGTTAATGGTCTATGACCAGGCACAATGATAAATAATTTCGCAGGAACAATCCGGCCGATTTGGCCGGATTGTTTCCGTTCCGGGATCTCATCTCAGACTGGTCTCATCTCAGGCTCCGTGGATGACAGCCGGGTCTGACAGCCGGGTCTGACAGGGGCCATTTCTGTAAACCGGGTCTGCCAGCCAAGTCTGCCAGTCGGGTCTGACAGAGGCCATTTCCGAATAAAACAGGCAAAATCAACGGAATTCGCGGAAAAATATTGCACTCTAAACTGGCGAGCTTAATCCGGTAGAACTTGTTTGTGGTCAAACGATTCCAAGCAATAATTAGATTGCTATTTTTGAGCAATTTTTATTAGAAAATACCAAAGAAGGAGTTCCGGCAGAAATAATTTCCGCATAAAACGGCAAAAACTCTAATTTGTTACGGAAATTGACCATCACAAACGATCTGTTATGTTATAATTTCCCCCATGAGATATGAGAAAGTTATAAAAGCTGAATTTATTGAGCGACCTAACAGGTTTGTGGCGGTAGTCAGGCCGGAGACAGACGGGGAAGTCAAAGGCGAAGGCATGAACGATGCCGGAACCATCCGTGTCCATGTAAAGAATACGGGTCGGTGCGGCGAACTGCTTGTATCGGGAGCGACGGTGTATCTGGAGGACTTCGAGGGCAGGATGGGCACGAGAAAGATGCGTTACTCTCTGGTGGGAGTGGAGAAGCAGGTGAGCGGAGGCGTGCTTCTGGTCAATATGGATTCCCAGGCGCCCAACAAGGTGGTCCGGGAGGCTCTAGACGACTTGAAAAGCGGCAGCTCGCGGAGCAGCTGCTCAAGAAGCAGGCTGACCCTGCCAAATCTCAATGGAGAAATCACCTTGGTCAAATCCGAACAGACCTTTGAAGGCTCCAGGTTTGATTTTTATGTGGAAACAGCAGAGGATCGTGCCTATATCGAGGTCAAGGGAGTAACTTTGGAGGACAGAGGTTTTGCAAGCTTTCCCGATGCCCCGACAGACCGGGGTGTCAGACATATCCGTGAACTTATCCGTGCGGCAGAACAGGGCTACAAGGCATATGTTCTTTTTGTAATCCAGATGAAAGGAATGCACACCTTCGGTCCCAACCGGGAACGACATCCGGAATTTGCAGAAGTGCTCAGTGAGGCTTACGATAAGGGTGTAAACATTCTGGCATATGACTGTGTTGTGGCAGAGGACGGTATGGAGTTGTATGCTCCCGTGCCGGTAGAACTGTAGGGGGAATTTATGGCGATTATATACGATTATTTCGGCGGACTATATATAAATCTCACAAACAAGTGTCCCAACAGGTGTAAGTTCTGTATCAGAAATTATACGGATGCACTGGTGGATGCCGATTCGCTGGTTCTGGATGAGGATCCTACGGTGGAACAGGTTGAGGACGAGCTGAAGAAATGGGATATGGATGAATATATTGAAGAAGTGAGAAAATATGTACCGCAGGTTGCAGTTTCGGTTGTGCGGGGAACACTGTCTCAGGAAGCTCTTGAGAAATGCCGCAGCAAGGCTTCCGAGCTAGGCGTTGATTTCCGCGTCAGATAGGTTTCTTATGGGGTTGATTATTTCTTTTATTTTGTTCATAGCAAGCATGATTACCATGCTGATTACAGGTCACTCAATGGTGTGGGCTCTGTTAATCGGTCTGGTTCTTTTTACGATTCTGGGGCTATACAGGCTTCACACCGGAGAAAAACTGAGCCTGGGAAAAGCCTCGTCAGAGCTGGCTAAATACGGATGGGGAACAATCAAAGATTCGCTGATCGTAATCGAGGTTATGCTGATCATAGGATTGATCACCGCAGCATGGAGAGTGTCGGGGACGATTACGGTATTTGTATATTTTGGAATGAAAATAATTGTGCCGCCGCTGTTTCTTCTTATCACATTCCTGCTGTCGTGCTTCCTCAGCTATGCTATCGGCACATCCTTCGGAGTGGCGGGAACCGTCGGAGTTATTTTTATGGCACTGGCAAGAAGCGGCGGTGTGGATCCCATACTCACTGCAGGAGTGTTGATGTCGGGAGTATATTTCGGGGACAGAGGTTCCCCGGTTTCTTCCAGCGCCAACATGGTTGCCGGTGTAACCAAAACAGATATTCTGACAAATGTCCGGCTGATGATGCGAACGGCAATATTGCCGATGGTCATAACCACTGCCGTCTATGCAGTCTTGTCCGTAATGAATCCCATAAGCCACGTGGATGAAGGGATACTGACAGCTTTTGAAGAGGAATTCACCCTGTCCCCATGGTCCTTTCTGCCGGCGGCGATAATGATATTGCTTCCTCTTATTAAGGTGGGAGTCATCCTTTCAATCACGCTTAGCATCATTGCCGGCATGGCTGTAGCCTGGCTGGTTGAAAAAGCAGCTTTACTCGAGATATGCAAAATCCTCATAACAGGTTACCGTTCAACAGGGGATGGTCTGTCAGCGATTCTGGATGGCGGAGGTCTGGTGTCCATGCTGGAGATTGTTATTATACTGATAATCTCCTGTGCCTATTCGGGGATTTTCACCAGAACCGGAATGCTGAACAACCTGCTGACCTTCATCGAAAAAGGGTGCGTGAAAATAGGCAGATTTTCCGTCTCTCTAATTGTCAGCATACTGACCTGTGTGGTGTTTTGCAATCAGACCATAGCCACACTAATGTGCAATGACCTGCTGACCAGGCCTTATCTTAATACGGGCGGCAGCCGTCAGGAGCTGGCCATAGACATGGAAAACACGGTAATAATCATCGTCGGACTGATACCGTGGACCATTGCCAGCACGGTGCCGCTGACATTCTTCGGAGTAGGGATGGCCGCATTGCCGTGGGCTCTTTATCTATATATGGTTCCGCTGTGCTATTTCTTTACGAAGAAGCGGCATAAAGGTCTTGTTTGAAGCCTCCAATCCGATTGATGAGATCGCGAAGCTGGTAGTTGCTGTAGGTAATCAGCCTGGCCGCTTCTTCCAGATATCCGGCATGCTCATCGGTTATCTCGGCCCGCAGCTGAAAAATAAAGCTCAGAACATTTCGCCTGACGCTGGCGGCCTCATCGGTCACCGGGACATAGGCAATTTTAATATTGCCGTTTTCCCGGTTAAAGAACACCGTATCCATGGTAAGCATAACCCGGGATGGTGTAATCAGATGCTCCTGAACAATGGCAAGAATAAGCAAAGTCTTCTCCAGAATAAACAGCGCGTCCGATGTTTTTTCCACACGGAATGTACTTAAAGGAACATAACCGCTGCAGTTATAATAGGCTGTCTGCCCGGTTGCATTTCCTATAAAAAGCATGGGGAACAGATGTCTGCAGTCACCTGAATTCAGCACAACTCTCTCGTATTCGCGTATATCATTTTCCTTGAAATTCAAAACAAATTCGTTGTTTCTCCACATAGTAACCTCTTTCTACATGCACTTGCTGCAGGGCGTGTAGCCCTTTTCTATGGCTTCACTCCTATCTATCACTACGGTATGGCGGTTGATGGAAGGACATGAGCCCCGGTGATAGGCGGTATCCTTTCCCTGAAAGCAGAAAACCAGCTCTCCGGCAGACATATCCCCGGAATTGCAAAGCCCGCAGGGTGCATACTTCCTCTTCAGCGAAGGGCTTAAAATGCGGCCGGAGACAGAAGCTCTCACATATGTACAGTTTTCCTCATGATACCTTATGCCAGAAAGAGGGAAAATCCACACCGGATCCTGAGGGAAGTCAGTCTCCAATCCCTCCGAACCCATGCCGGAGCCGAAAGTTCGCTTTCCGATGAAGCGACGGTATTTGACCCCAACTGTAAAATCCGAATCACGGGAAAACCCCAAAGGCAATTTCATATTCATGCCTGCATTCATCACATACGAAGTCAGATTCTCCGAAACACCGTCGGAATAACCGCGGAGAAATCTGCCCACATGAACGTATTCAAGCTGCGGGTTGTCGGCCGCGATGCGTTTTTCTATCCGGGAAGGAGAACCTTCAAAGGCACGTGAAGCTGCAAGTGAACTCTCATCAACGGCACCATGCATTGCGTTTTCCCAGACAGCATCGATTTTAATAAAATATCCGATGGAAATTACCGCCAGTATTACCAAGGGAAGAAAAATCGCTGCTTCAACCGTATAAAAACCGCCCCGCCATGAGCGGCGTCTATCGCTTGTGATACGTCTTTTCATAGCTCAGACTCCTGCCGCATATTACCGCATCGACAGTAATACCTGTCGCACATTCCTGTACAAGGAAATCTTTATCGTGATTTTTGCGCATGTTGATCTGGATAAGGTCAAGGATTCGCGCCGTCTTAATATTTTTGTCCTTGAAAAACAGGAATATGCGAAGATAATCCTTATAATCCCGGCCGCGATTTACTGCAGGGGTTATATAGTCATCGCCAAGCCCGCCGATCAGCGCGTTCAGCTCTATGGCCCAGGAACTTTTATCCTTGATGATGGGGACCCGATAACCGGCATAAAGAAGCTTCACATCGTTGGATGCTTCCGCGGTTGCCCATACCGTGGCGATGCCTGCCTGCGTAACTGTACCCAGAATCCCCGGTGTCAGAATTTCGGCTGCTGCGGCAACAGCGGCCACCTTATCCGGATCGCTGTATATATGTGCCAGATTAAGAGGGATTCGCATAGCCTTTAAGGCCGTTCTGACCTTTTTTTCATTTCGCTCATCCGACAGCTCCCCACATAGAATGTACTCAACCTCCTGTGAAAAGAAATGGCCCTCGCCGGCAGTATGTCCCCGGCAATTGAAGTATCCCAGCACATAGCTATCAAAGAGAAACTTTCTTGTTCCTTGCCTGAATATGGCACCGGGATTGGAAAGACTCTCTCCAACCTGAGCTGCTGAAGCAGCAAGGCTCTTGTCGGGGAGCTGCCTGGAGGGCAGGGAGACGATGGTGGGACCATGGCGCAGGACTTTTTTTAATTCGGAATCCGATTTGGAATCCGATCCGTAATTCGATGCGGAGTCTCTTATGCCGCAGCCGCTCTTCATAAGCTCTATAATCTGCCTTTCCACACTTGTAAGGTCGGCAACGCTGAAGCGACCGGCAGAGACGGAGCAGCGCCCGGTTGAAATGCCGTCCATGTATCTCAGCGAAAAATCCACATAGCTGCGGAACTTTCGTGTCAGCTCCCTGTCGGTCCCCTCAAGCAGAAACAGTCCGTAATCTTTCTGAATGTCGCGGTTGTATTCCGACATAATCGAATCAGCAGCCAGATGCATTACACCGTCGGTCACACTTATTATGGCCTCCTGCCGCGCCGCATGTACAAGCATGAGTGACAGAGATATTAGAGTTGCCAGTATGACCGCGAGAAAAACGGGCACGCTGCCGCGCCGGGACTTGCTATAGTCAGTCATGGCCGCCACCGGACGAAGAATACTCCGTCTGCCACATAGACCTGACCGTCTATCCGAAAAGTGCCTCGCCTTTTTAATATTCCCGCATTTCGCATATGAAGATGCTGACTGCCGGAGACCTTTTTAGGCAAAACACCTGAAACGGTAATCGATGCATGCGAATCTTCACCTGCAGCACACAACGTTCTCCCGGAAACAGCCCCCGCCTCCGCACGCAGGGCCATATGCATCCTGCTCTGTATAACGGATTCCTCGTAAAAGAACAGGACAATGAGAACTACAGTAATTGTGACCAGTACTATTATGGGAAGCACTACCGCAGCTTCCGCCATGTAACTCCCTCGCCTGTTCATCAGTTAAAATTATTGAGCCCTTCAAAGGTTCGGTTGACAAAGTCGGTAATCTGGGTTTTGAAAATCAAGCCCAGAGCGACGGCAATCGCCACAAGTATCGCAACCTGAACCAGCTCCATTCCCGATTTGCTTCTCAAACGGATTCGAAAACGGATAAATTTCTCTCTGATCATGTTTAACACCTCTTTTCTTATAATTCCAGCAGGGCGGGGCTGACGGTAATAACGATGAGGACAAGAAGGAAAATCGTCAGGGGAAGAGTCAGACGGGTTTCCGCTATTCGTCCCCGTTCCTCGCAGGCACGCTTCCTGTTTATCCTCAGAATTTCGCTTTCATGCTGAAGTTTATGGGTAAGCTCGACGCCCTTGCTGATGTTGTCGGATATGATGTTGCTGATGCGCATCAGGTCATTGTTCCCTGCGAATTTGGCAAAATTCCTGAACTCACGGTTAATCGAACCGTTGGTCTGCTTTACTCTGATGTACAGATCCCGTATTTTGATTGTGAAATAATCGTCATTGCCATTGCCGAATTTCAGACTCTCCTCGATAGTTCTCTCGAATGCCGTATTCAGAACGAGTCCCGCATTGAGCAGCAGGACAAGCCGATTGACGAATTCGGGCAGCTGCCTGGTTATTGAATACAGCTCCGCCTCACGCTGCCTGCGGAGAGGTGCATATCGGCTGCGATAGAGCAACAGACATATCATGCCTGCAGTGAACAATATAAGCACAGTGTGAGTACTTCTCTCTACACTCCATTCGATGGTTTCCCCGCTTGAAAGCTTCGAGGGCAGCAAAACCTTTCTGGTGCTTGAATCATCGTTTAACCCGGAAACTATGCCACGCATCTCATAGGCGATAAGCTCTTCGGCAGACATGGAGGAGTCACCGTCATCTATGCCGCTCACATTTTCATCCCCGGTATTGGGATCACCCGACGCATGAGGATGGAGAATAACATTGTACTTCTTCTCATAAGAGCCGTTTTCGGTATCTACCCGGGCTCGTAGAGAAATATGCCCGGAGCCGTCATCTTCATCAGGTCGCAAAAAGTATAGTCCGTTCCCGTCCTGCACTATTGTTACACCGCCGTTTTGCCGGGAGGCAAGGAAGTCGGCACCGATGAGAACCAGGCTCACAATTATCACAATGGTAATTTGCTTTATAAGTTTATTGTCCGGTTTATGTTTCACAGGTCCACCGCAACAATCCTTTCCATGAGACGGATACCGTACACGGAAGCCATTAAACAGCCGGTCATCAGCAGACGCCCCATCATAGTTGAATAGAGAGGGGAGATATATGCAGGTGACACCAGGTTGAGAACCAGCAGCATGGCCAGAGGCATAAGTGATATAATCCTGCCCTCCAGTTTTTTCTGTGCAGTGATAGCTTTAATCTCACGTTCAATATTCATCTTGTCCGTAAGAATCTCGGAGGTCCTCGCTATTATTTTTTCCGTGTCTCCTCCCAGGCTCCGGCAGGTAGTGTATACCTGAACGAAATTGTTTATATCCTCACTGCCTGTACGCCGGGCAAAATCCATAAGCAAAACCTTATCACTTTCGTTGTTCTCACATATACTGCGTCTCATGTGCTCCAGCTCAATCATTATGAGATCGTCACTATCGTACATGAGAGACAGATTTTCAGGTGCCTCGCAAATAGCTTCGGACATGTGCCGTCCCGCTGAAACCGATGCGGAAAGGGAGGTAAGCAGGTCGCGAAACTGAATATCCAGTGTATTCATACGGCGCTGTACCATGAGGCTGCAGTACAGGGGAGTAAGTTTAAAAACCGCCGCCCCGGTAATCAGCGCCGCTATGAAACTGTGATAGAAGAGATAAACGACAACGGCAATGCATACAAAACCACCGGAGAAAAACAATATCTTTTCCCGCTGCGACATAGTGTAAACGGAGTAGTCGCGTATTATTTCAGATTTTGACATCCATATCACCTTCCGATAGTTTCTCTCTGTGCATTATCCTGTTTCCCGTCATTCCCTCACCATGCTTGTAAAGGGAATTGGTCCGAATGCTGCCGCCGGACATACCTGCCAGTTCGGCGATCTCTATGACCTTACGGCTTCCGTCCTTCATTCTGCTCATGTGAACAATTATATCGATCCCTTCACTGATCTGATTTCGTATGGCATCAACAGGGAAATCGGCTGCCTGCATGTACATGGCTTCCAGCCGCTTGAGCATACCTGCTATGCTGTTGGCATGCCCCGTAGAGAGGCTTCCGCTGTGGCCGGTGTTCATCGCGTTTATCATGTCAAAAACTTCGCTGCCTCTGACCTCACCGATAATTATTCGATCCGGTCTCATTCTCAGGCTGGTCTTCACCAGCATTGCCATATCAACGGCTCCCTTTCCCTGCACATTGGCATTTCTGCACTCCATCCTTACTATGTTTTCCACCTGTTCTATCTGAAGCTCGGCAGAGTCCTCTATTACCACAACGCGTTCATGAGAGGGAACCAGCTGGGCGAGAACATTGAGCAGGGTTGTCTTTCCCGACGAAGTTCCTCCGGAAACAAAGATGTTATATCCGCACCGTACCAGAAGCCGCAAAAGCCTTGCCGCCTCATAAGTGACTGTACCGTTTCTTATGAGATCGTTGGCGGTCATCACCCTTTCGGGGAATTTTCGTATTGTCAGTATAGGACCGTTAAGTGCGATATTTCCGTAGACCGCATTAACTCTGGAGCCGTCACTGAGGCGGGCATCGACAATGGGATTGAGTTCGTTGATTTCCCGGTGAACTCCTGCGGCGATACGCCTTATGAGTTCCTCCAGATCCTCAGTTGAGTCGAAGGCCAGCGGCACTTTCTCTATATTCCCTTTGCATTCGACAAAGATATTGTCTCTGCCGTTCACCATTATCTCGGAAACGGACCTGTCATCCACATAGGGCTGCAGAATATCCATTTCCTTTCTCAGCGACAGAAAGAGCCTGTTTATCAGAGCGGCATTTACCTTGTAATCACACATTCCCGACTTAGGCAGGGAAAAGACATAATCCTCGATTTTCTCCAGGGCAATCTCATCCGTCATTTCATCTGCAGAACTTGTAAGCAGAAGTCTGATATCCGAGGCAAATGTCCGGAACTCTTCTTTGCTATAAAATGGCATTATTACCAATAAATTCCTTTCAACCAGAATCATACCACCGATGTAAAAATATGGCAATACCCTAAATTGTATTTCTTATGTTTTTTAAAATCAATCCGAATTCTCCTTGACATATAACTCCACTCTATGATTTAATGGTCAAAATAAAATAAGGAGCATAAATTGAACAATAGAATTGTTTATAAAAAAACAAGTAAATATTGTAAATTACCCGGTTTCACAGATGTACATGTACATTTGAGGGAACCGGGTTTTTTGTATAAGGAGACAATCTCCACCGGCTGCGAGGCGGCACGGGCAGGGGGCTATGCCTGTGTGTGCACTATGCCCAATCTGGATCCTGTTCCTGACAGCATAGAGAACCTACAGATCCAGCTGGATGCCATCTCTAAAGAAGCGGATCGCGCAGGAAAAGAAAGAAAAACCGCTGTAAAGGTTTTGCCCTACGGCAGCATCACCGTAGGCGAGAAGGGCGAGGAGCTTTCGGATATGGGAGCAATGGCTCCCCATGTGATTGCTTTCAGCGATGACGGCGTGGGGGTGGCGGACCGCGGACTCATGAAGACGGCGATGTTAAAAGCAAAGACCCTCGGTAAACTTATAGTTGCCCATTGTGAGGACCCAAACTACCCGAAGGAAAGTTCAAAAAGCGAATACATGCAGCTGGCATCGGACATTGAGTTGGTGCGGGAGACGGGCTGCAGCTACCA
Organism: Lentihominibacter sp.; assembly: GCA_050953465.1. Taxonomy (GTDB): domain Bacteria; phylum Bacillota; class Clostridia; order Peptostreptococcales; family Anaerovoracaceae; genus Lentihominibacter. Next base: position 1,331,116 of record JBMNMR010000002.1, read on the forward strand.
TGTATGCCACATTTCCACGAAGGAGTCGGTGGAGCTGGTGAGGAAGGCCAAAAAAGAAGGTCTGGACATAACCTGTGAAACGGCACCTCACTATCCGGTGCTGAACAGGGGCATGATGGAGGATCACGGCAGGTTCAAGATGAATCCGCCGATAAAATCCGAAGAAGACAGGCTGGCGTTGATTGCAGGCATTAAGGACGGCACCATAGACATGATCGCCACCGACCATGCGCCCCACAGCAGGGAGGAAAAGGATGTAACCTTCGCCGACAGCGAATACGGGATCGTGGGTCTGGAAACGGCATTCCCGGTTCTCTACACAAAGCTGGTTCGTCCGGGAATCATATCACTGGAAAGGCTGGTTGAAATGATGGCATATGCCCCATGCCGGCGGTTCGGAATCGCCGCCGCCGAAACAACATACCTGTGGGATCTGGAAACGGAACATATCATAGAGCCGGAGAGATTTTGCAGTAAAGGAAGGAGCACACCCTTTGAAGGCTGGAAGGTTTACGGGAGGATATTGAAATGAATGATATGGAATTCACTGTAATCTCCAACAGGGAGATTGCGAGGAACACATACGAAATGGAAATGGAGAGTGCAGGAGAGTGCCCGGAAATCAGAGCCGGGCAGTTTCTCAACATTAAATTGGATGGTTTCTATCTGAGAAGACCCTTCTCCGTTTGCGATTTTAACGACAATGAGGTGACCATCGTCTACAAGACGGTGGGGCGGGGAACTGAAGCCATGAGCGGATATGAGGCGGGCAAAGTCCTCCGTGTACTGCTGCCTCTGGGCAACGGGTTCAACATCAACCCCGCAGGCAAACCACTGGTTATCGGAGGCGGCGCCGGTGTTGCACCGGTCTATAAACTCTGCAGGGAGCTGGCCGAGGCGGGTGTCAAGCCTGCTGCGGCACTGGGTTTCAATTCTGCGGACGAAATATTCTATGAAGACAAGTTCAGAGAAGTCTGCAGCGATGTAAGAGTCGCCACCATAGACGGAAGCGAGGGTGTTAAAGGTTTTGTCACTGATCTGATTGATGATTCCCAAGGCACCTTTTTTTATGCCTGCGGACCGGAGCCTATGTTGCGCGCCGTTGACAGTAAGCTGGCTGCCGGGATGGACGGGGAGATGAGTTTCGAGGAGAAAATGGGCTGCGGATTCGGAGCCTGCATGGGATGCTCCTGCCAAACCGAATACGGAAGCAAGAGAATCTGCAGGGAAGGTCCGGTGCTGAAGAGAGGAGAGATTATATGGTAAGCAAAATCAACAGCCAAACATTGAATACGGCAGTTGAACTCTGCGGAATCAAAATGGACAACCCGGTGATGGCTGCCGGCGGAACTTTCGGTTACGGCTGCGAGTTTGCGGAGCTCTACGATATCAACTGTCTGGGAACCTTTTCCTTCAAAGGCACTACCGCTGAAGAGCGTTTCGGCAACCCGACCCCGCGAATTGCGGAGTGCAGCGAAGGGCTGATTAATTCCATCGGACTGCAAAATCCGGGAGTGGAGGCAGTTGTCAACACAGAGCTGCCGAAACTTGCCCGATGCTTCGGCAAAAAGGTCATGGCCAATGTATGCGGCTTCAGCGTTTCGGAGTACGCTCATGTCTGTCGGATGCTGGACGGCTGTCGGCAGATCGGATGGATGGAAATAAATATTTCCTGCCCCAATGTGAGTCACGGGGGCCTGGCTTTCGGAACGGATGCAAAATCCGCCGCCGAGGTTGTCAGAGCCTGTAAAAACGCCACAAAAAAGCCTCTGATAATCAAACTTTCCCCGAATGTGACGGATATCGTCGCCATTGCAAGAGCCTGTGAGGATGCCGGAGCTGACGGTCTTTCCCTGATAAACACAATGTTGGGAATGCGGATAGACCTCCGAACCCGAAAGCCGGTCGTTGCCAACAAGATGGGAGGCTTTTCGGGACCTGCCATCTTTCCGATTGCTGTTAGGATGGTATATCAGGTTTACGATGCGGTGAGCATTCCCCTTGTTGGGTGCGGAGGTGTGAGTACAGCAGAGGATGTTATAGAAATGATGCTGGCGGGAGCTGCTGCCGTGCAGGTGGGATCGGCCAATCTGGTGGATCCTTATGTCTGCCGGGATATAGTGAGGGAGCTGCCGGAGGTTATGTTGAAATACGGGATTCATAACATAAATGAAATTACAGGAGGTGCCCACTGATGCCAAAAGATGTAATCATAGCTTGCGATTTTGCAAGCGCTTCCGAAACCATGAGGTTTCTGGAAAAATTCGGAGAGGAGAGACCTTTCGTAAAGATAGGAATGGAGCTCTACTACGGGTCAGGTCCGGCCATAGTAAGGACTATTAAAGAACGGGGGCACAAGGTTTTTCTCGATCTGAAGCTGCACGATATACCGAATACGGTGTACAAGACCATGAAAGTTCTGGCAGATCTGGATGTGGATATGTGCAGCTGTCACGCAGCCGGTGCGTCGGAGATGATGAAGGCAGCCGCTCGTGCCTTTGAGGAGAGGGGCAAAGCCCCTGTATTGATCGCCGTCACCCAGCTGACATCCACCGATGAAGAGGTAATGCGTGAGGAGATACTTATAGATCGCCCCCTTGAGGAGGCCGTTGTATCCTATGCATTAAATGCAAAGGCTTCCGGAATGGCGGGAGTGGTCTGTTCGCCGCAGGAAGCACCGATGATACACAAAGCCTGCGGCGATGAGTTTATAACCGTTACACCGGGAATCCGTTTTGCTGACGATGACAAGGGTGATCAGGTTAGAGTGACTACACCGGCACAGGCACGGGAGCTGGGTTCCGATTATATAGTTGTGGGGCGCAGCATTACGGGATCAGAGGATCCTGCAGCGGCTTACAGGAGATGTGTCAGTGAATTTCTGGGACGGAAGAAGGAGATTGCGAAAAGTCTGCTGGAAATCGGAGCTGTTTTTTTGAGACCGGAAGAGCCCTTCACATGGGCCAGCGGAATCAAAAGCCCCATTTACTGTGACAACCGCCTGACCCTAACGGCGCCTAAAGTGAGAACCATGATCGAAGAGGAAATTGCGGCTGTAATAAAGGCGGAATATCCGGAGGCCCAAGTCCTCATGGGAACAGCTACTGCGGGTATCCCACATGCGGCAATTGCGGGACACCTGCTGGGATTGCCCATGGGTTATGTGCGGTCAGGCGCCAAGAGCCACGGAAGAAACAACATAATCGAAGGACGCATACACGAGGGACAAAAGGCGGTGGTTGTAGAGGATCTGATATCCACCGGCGGGAGCGCCGTTCAGGCGGCGGAAGCATTGAGGGAAGCAGGCTGCCAAGTTCTGGGCATCGTGAGTATTTTCACCTACGGAATGAAGCAGGGCGTTGAAAGGCTGACGGAAGCGGGCATAAGAAATGTGAGTCTCTGCGATCTTGACACCATAGCTGAAGTGGCCGCCGAGACAGGACACATAAGTGGGGATGAGATAAAGAAAGTTCTTGCTTTCAGAGATGAGGTTTTGCAAGGAGGTAAGGAATGAAACATCTGATCGATATTATGGATCTGTCCGTCGAAGAGCTGGATGTTCTGATTGCCGTTGCCAAGGATATTATTGCACGGCCGGAGGCATACAGGGAGAAGTGCAGGCACAAAACCCTGGCAACTCTCTTCTTCGAACCGTCCACCAGGACGCGGCTGAGCTTTGAAGCAGCCATGCTTGAGCTGGGTGGGAACGTTCTGGGCTTCAGCGAGGCACAGAGCTCATCGGCAGCCAAGGGCGAGAGCGTCGCCGATACCATCAGGACGGTGGGCGCATACTCGCATATTATTGCCATGCGTCACCCTAAGGAGGGAGCACCCACAGTGGCTTGTGCAAAATCCACTGTCCCCCTTATAAATGCCGGCGACGGCGGACACAATCATCCGACACAGACTCTGGCGGATCTGCTGACCATAAGCAGAGAAAAAGACAGACTGGATAACATGACGGTAGGGATGTGCGGCGACCTGAAATTCGGAAGAACCGTTCATTCGCTGATAAGCGCCATGTCCCGATACGAAAATGTGAAATTTGTTCTGATCTCGCCTGGGGAACTGAAAGTTCCGGAATATCTGAAGGAAGAGGTTCTGGTGAAAAAGGGCATCGAGTTCCTTGAGACCACGGATCTGGAGGGCTCGATGCCTCAGCTGGATATTCTCTACATGACCCGGGTTCAGAGAGAAAGATTTTTTAATGAACACGACTACATGAGACTGAAGGACAGCTATATTCTGACACCGCAGAAGCTGACTAATGCGAAAAAAGATCTGAGTATTTTGCATCCGCTGCCCAGAGTAAATGAGATAAGCACAAAGGTCGACAGCGACCCCCGTGCCCGGTATTTCGAGCAGGTGCTCAATGGCAAGTACATCAGAATGGCACTTATACTTAACCTTTTGGGATTGTGAGGAGGGAAGAGAAATGATTATAGGGAAGATTAAAGATGGAATCGTGCTGGATCACATCAGTGCGGGTTATGGGATGGAACTATATCGCATACTGGGTCTGGACAAGCTGGACTGCGAAGTGGCCCTGATAAAAAACGCATCCAGCGTGAAGATGGGTAAAAAGGATATCATTAAAATCAACAGACTCATTGACGTAAACCTGGAGGCAATCGGCTATGTGGATTCGGGAATAACGGTAAACATTATTGAGAACGGCGTGCGTGTAGATCACTACAAAATCGGCCTGCCGGAGACCATAACCAATATCATCAAATGCAAGAATCCACGCTGTATAACCACCGTTGAGCAGGAGGTGGATCACGTGTTTATACTGACCGATCCGGAGCACCGCACATATAGATGTATATATTGTGAGAGTAAGGCGGGGATTTAGGAATAAGATAGATAAATATGTCTCTTATGCACACTATAATAATATGCGTTAATACTACGACTGATTAATTGCCACGCTGCAAATGCGTTTAACATCTTCAGCCCTAGCATGAGCTGCTCAAAATCATATTCCGCATCCTGAGATAATTTCTCGAAAATGTACTCGAGATATTTGAACGGATTCAGATTATTTGCTTTAGCTGTTTCAATTTCAATATGAATCACTAGGGCTTAGTGAACTGTACCCCATAGTTGGGTGTGTTTCTTTTTGTTTTTACTTTCAAATGCTTACTATTTTATTTTTCGTTAGCACTTGACATCACACCACTAGACTTTTTACCAAATTGGGCTATGATCCCAACCATAGAAAGCATATGGCAAAAATTCTTCTTCATCTACTTCTTCATACTCACAAGGTCCCATCATGACGTATTCTCCTGTCTGCAATGATGCGCCCAACACTCTTACAACTTCGAGTTCCGCCCATGGGTCATCATCTGACCATGTGAAATGAATGTTGCCCGATCCAATTTTCTCTTCAACGTTATGCATAGCATCCCACTCTTTTACTAGAAGTGGTTTGTGAATGAAAATTTCTTCTTTTCCAAGCTGTGGCTCATTCTTTCCTATTGTCCACTTGAACGTGAAGTTTACGCCTACGCCAGGATGATCTGGGTCAAATGGCATTACCGAAGCAAATTCTTCAACAAAATTTGGATCATTCGGCTTCCCATCCAATTTAGCTGTTACCACAAAGAATGGAATCCCATGTCTTTCTGCAAAACCGGTATAATTGACACCGTCCAAGAAGTGGTTCTTAATGTTTGCATACTTTTTAGGGTATCCCCATGTATCTTTGCCTACAAATACTGCCATATCTGTATTTAGGTTCATCCCTACTGTAAAGATCCCTTGTGAGCCTTTGTATCTGCATGGAAGGAACAATGCCGTTTCCATATACCCAGGTCCGTTAATTCCGGTATCAAAATTACACTTCTTGAAGTTGTCAATCTGTGCCAGTACATATGGCTTTTCAATAGGTTCAAGCGGTGGAGGTAATAATTTTTTTATTATGTCCATTTTTGATTCATAAAGAATCCAGAGCATTTCACTAGGATACTGCTTTGCCTCTTCGCCTTTTCCATGAAAATAAATATCTGCTCCAACTGCAATTCCACCTGCAACGTCTTGTGGCTTTTTAATAAAACTCATCTTAAACTCCTCCTTTTTACATTTCTTAATTAACACGATCACGTTAAACTTAATAATTTGTCCCTAACTTATTATTTCATTGTTGCTTACCCTGAGCATTGTCTTTTTTTATGAATATTCAGAATTTTTGTAAAGAATCTACTACCATAACTGTAAATATTTGTAATTTATTATATTTGGTGGTCATGATCCAATTATTTAATTTCTCTTTGAAGCGTAAGGGTGTTTTGTCTAGTATGTTATGTATATATGTATAAGATATACTTGGAACTGTCTCCGTGTGGCCTATGGGTAGCTTCTGATTATAGCACGAAATAACAATGTGGATTGATGTACATCTGAAATCGCCACGTTCATATTTTCAACACTTCATGATTTCATAAACTTGAAGGACATTTGCCATGAATAATTATCTTTGGTGCCATATACATTCATTCCAACCATTTTTGCTGCTTTCGCTGGATGATATAATCAGGACAACCAAGAATGCATTTCTCTCAAGACGCATTCCAATATGGAGCAGAAATTATGTATTTATACTATCCGTATGCTTGATACGCGAAATATTACCTGTTGGATAATCTATTACAGTAACCGTAGCAGCAACCAATATACAAGCGATTTATTAAAGGAAATTCTTGCTGGTTACGGGCTAACACAGAACTTTTCCGATACTAAACACTATTACGACAACCAACACACAAATGCTAATGAGCCTTTTTAATCGCTTGTCAACAAAATGGGCATCGCTTTATAATGCAATGCCCATTTCGTATACAAAAGCACAATCATCATCCGTCAAACATTGATTTTTTCAATAACTTAATAACTTAACGGATGTTATACAACCGGTCTAAAAAAGTCTACACAAAAATATTTAAACTCTCTCGTTTTTAGCCTCTCTATGGCTTCGACAACCTTCAGCTATTTTTACATCATGCCAATTTGAGATTATTTAAGTTAAACCACTTTGGGATTTTTTAAGTTAAAACTGAAATACTTTCGCACGCTCATGTTCTTCGCTGCCTGGAATATATTTTGCCTTATCTTTTCCAAATTCGGTGAGTTCATATGAAACATCTAACCTTCCGTTTTCGTCATAAGTGTATTTGCAAGGTCTCATTACACTTACACCGCAAAAGGATAATATTAGTTTTTCTATATGTTTTGCATTACAAAAACGTTCTCCCGTATATTCCTTCGACATTACTTCAACTAATTCAGGAATCTTAAATGGCTGTTTTTTTTCAATCGCATACTGAAGGATTCTAGTCTTTAATGGTAATTTCTTCATGATAAACCTCCTTAGTCTATTTTTCTTAAATTAAAGAGTTCTGATGGTTTCGCAAGCACTAATGTTACACCAATTACTACTATTATCGCACCAATAATCCCCTGAGTAGTAACTGCATAAGGTAAAATACCTAATGCTGCAAAAATATATCCTACAGGAATACTCCAAATTGGTGTTGTATATAATACTGCTGCACATCTCACGGCACCAGCATAATTCATTGCAACATAATTGGTACTGTAATCAACAGCGAACGATACTGCAGTCATGAACAAGAAAAACATTACAATAGGTGAAGCTGTAATCATTCCAAGAATCTGTCCTATCCAATCTAAATGTCCAGTAATAGCACAGAGAACAACAACAATAATAGACTGAATGATACTTGACCCAATCATTCTGTAGAATGAGCAAACTTCTAAAGGATCTGAAACATCCATCGCGTGTGTTGAAATCATTGCTTCAGTTGCATACGCAAAAGGTGCAACGAGAGCAATAGCAAGCCCAAGATAGAAGTTAGTTACTCCTTCCGGTGCCGCAAAGCTTGCTATAATACATCCTGCTATTGCAATAAGAATACCTATATAAACACGTGAATTTGTGTTTTCTTTTAGAAATATTCTTCCCGCAATTGCAATAACAACTGGTGTTAATGAAATAATACTGTTAGTGTAGGTGCTACCACAAAACCCAACTGCAATAATTGCACAAGCTGTTCCTATTGGGCCTGCTGCTATTGCAGAGATTAATACCGTTCGAGTGGATTTTACTTTCAAAAGTCTAGCATATTCAACAAGTGGTATACCCTTCGTGCTATTGAACATTGTAAGTAAAATACCTCCAGTAAATTCACATAAAGCTATACAAAGAATGCAAATAATAAATGATGCCAGCAATGAATCGCCAAATGCAGGATAAATATTAGCTGTAGCTGCCGCATTAAAATTTTGATATGTTAGCAATGTTATCGAAGCTAACCAAGCCAAAAACAATCCGAATTTTGTCATTCCTACTTTTTTCAGGCGGTACCTTTCTTCTGGACTTATAATGTTTCCCATCTTTTTCTCCTTTCTAAAATTAAAATATGCTCTTATTGAGTTATACATTATCAGCAAGTAATGCAACTAGCTTGTCAGCTGTTTCTGTTGTCTTGATTCCTGTCTTTTCTATAAGTTCTGTTGCATCTCCTGGCTCCGTATCTCCTTCCTGCAAGAAACTCATCAAATTTCCACCCATAAACATGTTATATTTTTTTCTCCTATTTTCTGCAAGTTTTGTAATAATATTCGAATATTCTAAGGCTTGTCCGTTATGAACACTAATGCATATTGTATCAATGTCCATTTCATCAGCCAAATCCAAGGCATCGATTGGTTCGATTGACACTCCCCCATTAACGGCATTTGCACCTAATTCGCTTAAAACAGACGTGATAACAAACCCTCCAAATGAATGAACATCCCCTGAGACAACGAGAATTTCCTTTTCTTTTAGTTTTGTTCTGATTGAGGGTGTATCAACTCGAGAAACTATTTCATCTCTTTCTTTAAATGAGCGCTCCCACAAAGTTGCTTTTACTAATGGCTCTATTTCATCTTTTCCTTCATTTGCAATTGTGGGATGGAAGAATTGTTCAATTTTTGAGGGGTCCATTCTCTTAAATACAACCATGAGTTCCAGTGGATTATTAATGTCGACGCCAGCTTCTTTTAACCCTATCATCATGTTATTAAACATATTGTCTGCGAATTCTTTGAATCTGTCGCGAAGTTTTTCTATCTCTGTGAAGTCGATTAATTTATAGTAATCATCCGCATATTCCTCTGCTCTTTGACATGCTGCAGTCATATTAATTATCCCTTCGACAGTCGGAACTGTTACCTTTTCTGTAATCGGAATTGTAAGCCAAGATACTCCAGTTTTGTATTTACGTTCAACTAGGATTGCCATCAATGCTTCAGGTATAAGAAATCCATAGTTTGCATCTAAATACTGATCCCAATGATCTATTGAATTTGCCTGGATAAAAGATAGACCTGGCTGCTCTTCAGAACCAAATAAATCACTTGCTGCAAGCCATAGAGCCATTTTAGCAATCAGTTTTGTTTCATAATGTCCATAACTATATGCATATCTTGCTTTGCACAAATCTGACACGATATATTTCTCCATTTTTCCCCATGCAAGATAAGAAGCAAGATCAAGAAAATAAGCTGGTATTGCATCATCCATATATGAATCGACAACTGCATTCTCTTTATGTTTTGCCGCCATCAAACCCATTGCTCGTATATTTTCATATAGGTTTTCTACATCATCAGGACAACCATCCCAACCCCATGCAAACTGGCTAACAATACCATTAAAAGTGTTCCCTACTTTCAAAGCATTTATTGTGTTGTAGTAAGCATTTGGGCTTCCTATGTGGTCATCATTGAATCCTGGTTGTATATCTGTACAATTGGCAATCTTTTCCCAGTCTTCAGGGTAATCAAGCAAATAACTTAACGCTTTTGCAACATCTGCTCTTTTTTCCCTTGGTGTAGCTGTTAACAAACTTGGAACTTGATGAGCTACATGGACAGATAGCCCTGTGTCTTCGTTAAATTTTTCAAGAGCCTTCATTCCACGCACTTGCTCTTCAACAGAAGATAATCCCATGATTATTCTCCAAGTCATTTTACCTTCTTTAGCTTGTTTTAATCTGAATTCAACCTCATCCTTTACACCTTGGGCTTTACAGAAACGTGTTTGACAATACGGTATTTGTTTTCCTTGTTCAAATCCTTCTTTCCAACCATCTTCCCAATTCGGGAGATTTTCAGGAATCAAACTGGCAATGTATTCCTTGTTTGTTTGACTCATCCAGCCACTCACACTCATATTAATGCCTCCTTTCCATCCTTTACCTTTTTACCAAATTGGGCTATGATCCCAACCATAGAAAGCATATGGCAAAAATTCTTCTTCATCTACTTCTTCATACTCACAAGGTCCCATCATGACGTATTCTCCTGTCTGCAATGATGCGCCCAACACTCTTACAACTTCGAGTTCCGCCCATGGGTCATCATCTGACCATGTGAAATGAATGTTGCCCGATCCAATTTTCTCTTCAACGTTATGCATAGCATCCCACTCTTTTACTAGAAGTGGTTTGTGAATGAAAATTTCTTCTTTTCCAAGCTGTGGCTCATTCTTTCCTATTGTCCACTTGAACGTGAAGTTTACGCCTACGCCAGGATGATCTGGGTCAAATGGCATTACCGAAGCAAATTCTTCAACAAAATTTGGATCATTCGGCTTCCCATCCAATTTAGCTGTTACCACAAAGAATGGAATCCCATGTCTTTCTGCAAAACCGGTATAATTGACACCGTCCAAGAAGTGGTTCTTAATGTTTGCATACTTTTTAGGGTATCCCCATGTATCTTTGCCTACAAATACTGCCATATCTGTATTTAGGTTCATCCCTACTGTAAAGATCCCTTGTGAGCCTTTGTATCTGCATGGAAGGAACAATGCCGTTTCCATATACCCAGGTCCGTTAATTCCGGTATCAAAATTACACTTCTTGAAGTTGTCAATCTGTGCCAGTACATATGGCTTTTCAATAGGTTCAAGCGGTGGAGGTAATAATTTTTTTATTATGTCCATTTTTGATTCATAAAGAATCCAGAGCATTTCACTAGGATACTGCTTTGCCTCTTCGCCTTTTCCATGAAAATAAATATCTGCTCCAACTGCAATTCCACCTGCAACGTCTTGTGGCTTTTTAATAAAACTCATCTTAAACTCCTCCTTTTTACATTTCTTAATTAACACGATCACGTTAAACTTAATAATTTGTCCCTAACTTATTATTTCATTGTTGCTTACCCTGAGCATTGTCTTTTTTTATGAATATTCAGAATTTTTGTAAAGAATCTACTACCATAACTGTAAATATTTGTAACTCCTCTTCTTGGTCTGTATCATTAAAGTAGAGTCGTCAAACGCACCAACTAGATGCTACAATAGCATTGAAAGGACGGTGACGTTATGCACTACGATAAAGCCTTTAAGGAAGAAGCCGTATGCCTCTCAGATGAGATTGGCATAAAGAAGGCTTCCGAACAGCTCGGCATATCATACAATACCTTTGCCGGATGGCGACATTCCAAAGCTCGCTATGGAGAAAACGCCTATGTTGGCAGCGGGAATCGGTATAAGCCGACAAATACCAAGGATCAGCGAATTCTCGATCTTGAAAAAGAGAACCGCGAACTCAAACGAGCCAATGATATCCTCAAGGATGCTCTGGGTTTCTTCGCAGAGAGCCGAAAGAAGTAAGAGCACATGAGCGCTATAAGTTCATCCATTCCCGGAGAGGAACCTGGCCGGTCAAGATTCTCTGCGAAATCCTTGATGTTAGCGAATCCGGATATTACCGGTTCGTCAAGAACCTTGGAAAACCCAGTAAGGATGAGGCTCTTTCGGCGGCCATCAAAAGTATCCTTGACAAGGATAAATATAACGATAACTATGGTGTACCTCGCATGAAGCTTATGCTGGAGCAGCGAGGAATCAAGGTCGGCACCAGACGGTTGCTCCGTGTTATGCGGGAAAACGGCTAGCTCCACAAGTCAAACAGAAAACCACATGGTTTAACAAAATCCACGACAGAGGTACAGGAAAAGGGAAATCTAATAAAACAGGATTTCACTTCACCAAGTCCACTATCTCTGCTGTTTGACCGATATTTCTCAAATTCAATGTTATGACGGAAAACTCTACATGTCACCCATACTGGATTGCTTCAACGGAGGAATTGTTTCTCTGCAGATGCGCTCCAACATGAAGAAAGAGCTATGTATTGATACGGCTCGTGCTCTTGCCAAGAAGGATATACCATGTGGTGCAATCCTGCATAGTGACCGTGGCAGCCAGTATACCAGCGATGCCTTTAAGGACACTCTTGCAAGTTACGGTCTATCACAGAGCCTCTCCGGTGTAAATCATTGTTACGATAACGCTCGGATGGAGAGTTTCTTCGCAACACTGAAGAAAGAATTATTGTACCGTCTTCCCACTTACCGGATGAAGATGGAAGAAGTAAGGCGATGGATCTTCCATTATGTATTTACCTATTATAATCGGAAAAGAGTCCACACCGGTAATCCGGGCGGCCTTCCACCGGCGGCATACCGAAGGCTTCAGGAAAAATCGTTACTGGCCGCTTAACAAATTAGTATGTTTGGAGACTGCACTTTTCTTGACAGTTCCATTTATTCAGTACTGTTAGAGTACTCTAGAAATGATTGCGTTTTAGAGATGTGGAATTGTCTAAAGCAAGATCATTTTACAGAATCTTATTGCCCGCAACCCAATATAATACATTTTTTTATAGTGGCATATTCATATTTGGCAAATGTTCCGGTGTTTACAATGAATTACGATAAGATGCTCGAAAATGCTTGCGAAAAACTAAATATTCCTTTTTGCGTTTGTGTTGATGCTCTGCCATCTGAAACGCTTCAAAATCAAGTAATAATATGTAAGTTACACGGAAACTTAAAAGAAGGATCGGGAAATAGAGTTACAAAAAATGATATAAAGACAACGATGCCAGATATTGCCAGAAAAAATGGTGAGTGGCTAAAATACATAAACCGTTTTATGAAAACACACGATATGTGTATTTGGGGGTATAGTGGACGAGATATAGATTATTTTCCATTTTTGCAAGAGTATGCAAAGGCAACTCATAAGAAAACATTTTGGACGATTGGAAACCCCAAGGATTCAAGAATGGACAAGATTACAGAGGAAAATGCTTCACTATTAGCAAACGTAGATAAAACAGAAGAATATGAACAAAATGTCAAATTCTCTGGTTCAATAGTAGGAGATTTAAGTGCATTATCTATTATCAATAGGGATAAAAATCCTGATGTGGCATTAAAAGATGCAAGAGAAAATGATAATACCTTGAACATAGTGAAAGCTATTTTTAGAAAAAAAGATTTGATTAACCAAGACTTGATTAAAAAGAGAACTACAAACTTGACAATTAGTAACGAAGAAAAAAAATTACTGCTTGAATCTATTATGATAATCACTCCCAAAAGTCTGAGACAAACATTATTGGATATAGGGAAGCGAGAAAAATTGTTTGAAGTATATAAAGGATATCATTAAACGAAAAGAAATCTATATACCTACAGTCTCTTCCTGATACCGACAGGTATAAAACACTATACCGTTGTTGTGCTAAAGGTGTGCCAAAAGAGGCAGTTGCCTCCTTTGGATACTCCCTCGGCTTTGCTCGAAATGAGTCGACACATAAATTTTTCATGTGTGGGCATTTCTTTCAAATCCGTTTGTTTACCAACAAAAGTCAGATGACGATGTGTCATGGTTTGGTGCTTACATTTGTACATACGGTGGTGCAGGAGATTCCACTGCTTAAAACGGGTCTTACCTGATTACAGTGTTAATTTGTATGCAGCAATATCGAACACTTCCTTTGTTGAAGTAGTTTTTAAGTACAAAGGGTGATGGGGATGTCCTTTTTTGCTTTTGTTCCCAATCGAAACCCACCTGCATTGATGTTTTTGAACCATTCTATCTATATGAGTCAAACAATCTCGCAGATATGAAGCGTACCCCTAAAGGTAGAGTCGGAATCAGACAAATCTTGCTGTCTACCACCTGGCGCGGACGCCGATAGGCTCATCGATGATTGCTGCGCTGTCGGCGGCCTTTCAGGCCGGCCGCCGACAGCAGCACACCGTTATTTAAAGGCCGTCATGGGGCTGTCGATTATCTCTGCTCGTCCGCGCTTATCCTGTCATTCATGACCGGCAGTATTCCGCCGGTGTCAAATATCCGTTTGACTGATGCGGCCGTTCGTTTGGGTAAAATGACCAGAAGTATTCATAAATGTCATGTTTCGCTTCTGCTATTGTATCATACTTCTCTTTCAGCCATTCTTCTTTCATTTTCCCCCAGAAACATTCCATCGGGGCATTGTCCCAGCAATCACCTTTCCGGCTCATGCTGCACAGATATCCATATCGGTCTATCAGTCTTCGGTAATCGTAGGACGCATAGGTCGATCCCCTGTCGGAATGGAGGATACATCCGGGGAAAACACACCCCCTGGTGAGCATATCCTTAAAGGCATCCATGACGAGGAATCTGTTGTTTCGTCTGCCCATTGCCAGTCCGACCGGCATCCTTCCGTAAAGATCGAGTATCGCAGCTGCATATAGATCCCCCTCGCCTGTTTCGACCACCGTTGTATCACTGACCATCTTCTGGCCTAGTTCCGTCGTTTCAAAATCTCGGTCGATCAGATTGTCTGCAATCATATAGTCATGGTCTGAATCTGTTGTGATCCGATACTTTTTATGCGTCCTGGAGAACAGCCCGTTCTCACGCATGATCCTTTCGACACGCTTATGGTTGACCTTCTTCTCTCTTCTGCTATTGATGATCGCTGTGATTTTTCTACTTCCAAAGGCGCCTTTGAATCGGTAATAGATCTCTTTGATCTCCGTAAAGAGTTCCATGTTTTCCAACTCCTGCTCTGTAGGCGGCATCTTTGTTCGTGCCCTCCATTTGTGGTAACCACTTTCGGAAACATTGAGAACTCTGGCCATCCTGACAATCGAGAACTCTTCTCTGTATGCCTCCATGAATTCATATTTCACTCGTGCTTTACATTTGCCAGGAAGGCTGCTGCTTTTTTTAAGATCTGCACCTCTTCGCGGAGTTCTTCATTCTCTTTTTCAAGTTCGATTTCCCTTGGGCTACGCGTATCTTTCTTCGTATATCCTCTCCAGAAAGCCTTATCGCCGTATTCCCTGTAATGATCACGCCATCGTCTGACCGTAGCAGGAAGAAGTCCATACTTGCCGGCAATGACCCTTTCAAGACCTTCGTTTTCCGGGAGCAATGCTTCCTTTGCAACCTTGTTCTTAAATTCTTTGCTGTATTTGCTTTGTGCCATAATGTGTCCCTCCCATTCTCATAGAGTATATCATGTTTATTCTCACTCTACTTTTTGGGGGACACTACAATATTCTCTTTTTTCAATTAGCGTTCCCCAAGCAGCCCAAATGTCTGAACCTGAATATTGCGTTAAGAGTGCGTTAATGTGTTCAAAGTTTGTTGTCATCAGATTTCGTTGGGCATTCTTATCTATTTCATTCGGATTAGTTGCTCGTTGTGGGTACAAATTCAACATAATCCAACTATCATATCCATTTCGAGCGGCGATACGGTCAACTGATCTGATTGTATTATCAAGCTTATTTGGTTCTGCAGTACTAGGATTTACCCCTACACAAATAAGTGGGTTCTTGCCCATTGTGCCTAAAACATATCGGCAACAATTGTCCTCGCTATTCTTATATAACCATTTAATACTCATTACTCATCCTCCGTACGCTTTATAGCCTTAAGGACATCAATATCCGATTTAAACCGCTCGGCCTCAATGCGTGGATAGTTATAATGTCACTGGCCATATTCTTTTTTGATGACTTCACCTGACTTAAATTTTTCAGATTCCTTCTGTAAGTTAAAAAAACATATTCAGCATTCCAACATAGGACATGCCTTTAGACTTGTCCAATCGCAGGCAAACTTCACCGTCAATTTCCTTGATTGTAAAAACAAAAACGCGCAAATTCTCAGGAGTAAACAGCGTGTGCATCAGGCCAAATGTTTGGTATTGATATCCGGTACAATCAGAGCGTGTAGACTAACATTCCACATATTTGCAAAATCGGCCACCATTTTTTCTTTAGGGGTTTTCGCACCATTTTCATATTGTGCCATGCCCACCTCGGAGGTGCTCTCGCTAAAGCCGATTTTAATGCCCAAGCATTTTTGTGTCATATCATGCAGATTGCGGAAAAGTTTTATTCTTTCGCCAATCGCCATATTTGAAGCTCCTATCCTATGTGCTCATGCAGAGAGTGTAATATATAGGCTTAAGTCGAGTCAAGAGAAACTTAAAAAGCTAATGAGTCTACATAAATTACTATGCAGAAGGGAAAACTCGGAATTATTTATCCTACAGAATCTTGACGCTGCCTAGATAGGCACGTTTAATTGTTCTTGAGCAGAGTTTGTGATATAATTCATATATGAATAGGGGAGTGCTAAAATGAATAAACTACAAGTGAAGGAACTTCTACGCGACAATGTTGATATTATACTGAACACTATGCATGAGGAATTGCTTATCGCTGACGATAAAGGTGTGGTTATCAAGGTTAATCCGACTTTTGAACGAGTTTATGGATTGAGTATGGAGGAGGCTATAGGCTCTACGGTGTTTCAATTGGAAGAGGCAGGCTATTTTGCTCCTTCAATCGTTGCTATGGTGCTTCGAAAGAAAACGGAAATTACTATGCCACAGAAGACTAGAAAAGGAGAGGATATTCTCGTCACAGCAACACCAATTTTTGATGACAAGAAGAATATTATTTTTGTGGTGAGTTACTCTCGGGATATCACAGAAATCACACGCTTGCAGGCTCGCTTTTGTCAGTTGAACAACAAAGTGGCGGAGTATGAGAAGGAAATCCGTAGACTTCGAAAAGATGCGACAAAAGAAAAGCGTATCTTATGTGAATCGTTAGAGATGCAGAAGATTATGACAACCATAAATCAAGTTGCTGATTTCGATGTTAGTATCCTTTTACTGGGAGATTCTGGTGTGGGTAAGACCATGCTTGCTAAGGAAATTCATAAGCGAAGTAGACGTTGTTGTGGCCCGTTTATTGATATTAACTGTGCAGCTATTCCCGACACTTTACTGGAAAGTGAGTTGTTCGGTTACGAAGAGGGTGCGTTCACAGGTGCTGGAAAAGGTGGGAAGAAGGGGCTTGTCGAATTAGCAGAAGGGGGAACTCTTTTGCTGGATGAAATTTCAGAAATACCCCTAACTCTCCAAGCCAAATTGTTGAAAACTATTCAAGACAAAGAAATTGTTCGTGTGGGCGGGGTCAAAACCATAGCCGTAGATTTTCGTTTATTGGCGGCAACTAACAGAGATATTGAGAAAATGACTGAAGAGGGTAAATTCAGGCAGGATCTTTTTTATAGGCTCAACGTTGTGAGCTTGAATATTCCTCCTTTAAAAGATAGACAAAAGGATATTGTTCCTTTGAGCCAGCTTTTCCTTCGGGAATTTAACGATAAATACAATCAGGAAAAGGAATTTCATCCAAAGGTTTTGGATATTTTCATGGAGTATGACTGGCCGGGGAATGTAAGACAGCTTGCAAATGCTATTGAACGGGTAGCAGTTACAACGGAGGAAAATGTTATAACGAGTCAAATGCTTCCCGCTTCGTTGTTGCTAGGCGGAAAGCCTAAACGTACTGTAGAGGGAGATTTAAATGTAGCTCTTAAAGCTTTTGAAGGAGAAATCATCCGTGAAGCCTATGCAAAACACAAGAGCTCCACGGAAGTAGCAAAAGCGTTGAATATCAGTCAACCAACAGCGTATCGGAAAATTAAGGAGTACATAGAGGAGGGGAATATCCGAAAATAAATAATTTTCACAAGAGTCCTTATAGGAGCAAAAGACATATTGAAAATTAAAGCCCAGTGTTTTGGCATGTGTATTGCAAGTGTATGTAATAGTAGGATGTACTATTTATCTCATAATGAAAGGAGAAGAAGATGAATGTGAAAGTTGCTTGCGTACAAATGAAATCAAAACTAGGCGATAAAAAGCATAATCTTAAGAAAATGGTAGAGAAAATCGAAATGACTTTAGCTGAGGAGAGAGTGGATTTGTTTGTTTTCTCGGAATTAGTAACGACCGGATATGAGTGTAGTGATTTATATGAATCACTCGCTGAGCAATATCCATCAGGAGAATCCATAAAAGCGATGTCGGAGATTGCAAAGAAAAAGGGAGTGCACATAGTGTTCGGCTTTATTGAGAAGGAAGTGAAGGATGGTAGTAAAAAGTTATACAATAGTGCCGCATTGATTAATGATCAGGGGGTCCCGTTAGGTAGGCACAGAAAGTCTCACCTTGTTGAGGGAGAAGAAACTCAGTATTTCAAAAAGGGAACCCAGTATGATGTTTATGACACTAAAATTGGAAAGATTGGTCTCATGATCTGCTGGGACTCAGCATTTCCAGAGGTTGCTCGTATACTAGCATTAAAAGGTGCTGAGATTATTGCGGTTCCTGCTGCTTGGGAGGAGCCAAATGGGGGCGATTGGGATATTGTTTTTTCAGCAAGATCCTTTGATAATGTGGTGTATATTGCCGTTACGAATCATGTGGGAAAAGATAGAACATTATCTTTTTTTGGTAAGAGTAAAATTGTTGGTCCAATAGGAAGGTCTGTGATTGAGGCCGAAGACAAAGAAGAAGTAATAGTTGGTTCCGTTGATTTAGGAATGTTACCTACTTTAAGAAATGGGTACTATGTGTTGTTAAAAGATAGAAATCCTGAAACTTATGGGGAGTTGGTTTCGGTAAAGAAGTAGTATGTTATCAGTCATAGAAATATCCTCCTATGGGTGTTTTAATTTTACCATAGGAGGATATTTTTTTGAATTTACATACTACTTTTTCACAGTCTCATGCCATATGCTGCTTTCAGTATCTCCATGTAACCTTCTTTGTTGATCTCTCTCCCATTATCAGCCGATAAAGCATTTTTTGCTGAACGTTCAGCAATCAATTCAAAATCGCTAGGTTTCAAATAATCAAGATTTTTTAGAGTTGGGATGTTGAGACGGCTATTTAGTGATTTGACGAAATCAATACCTGCCTTTGCATGTTCCTCCAAAGTTTTATAGTTGTTTTTTATTCCTAAATAAGTTGCTATATCTGAATATTTTTTCGGCATTGTTACAGCATTATATTCCATCACATAAGGAAGAAATATTGAATTGGCTACTCCGTGAGGTGTATCGTATTTCCCGCCGATTGTTTCGGATAACGCATGCACTGCCCCAACATTGGAGTTGATAAAAGCTATACCTGCCATCAGGCTTGCAATCATCATGTTTGATCTAGCTTCAGCATTTTGTGGACTTTCAAATACTGTTTCAAGGTTTTCGGATATTAATTTTATTGCGTACAATGCGTAGCTATCGGTTAGTGGCTGTGATAATTTCGAAGTATAGGCTTCAACGGCATGAGTCAATGCATCCACTCCTGTCGATGCGGTTAATGATGCAGGAAGTGAGAATGTTAGAGTGGGGTCCACGATAGCAACTTTAGGTGCCAAATTATCAGGGTCAAACATGCTCATTTTGTATTCGCGCTCTTCATCAGTGATAACTGCGCAAAAAGTTACTTCACTTCCGGTTCCTGAGGTGGTGGGAACACAAATCACAGGAAGCATTTCGTGGTCAAGAAGCTTCCAATCCCATTTTTTCGTTGGTCCACCATTTGTAACTACAAGAGCTACAGCTTTTGCTGTATCCATTGCACTTCCACCGCCAAGACCGATAATGACATCAACTCCCGATTCCCGTGCGACTTGAGCAACTCTATCACAATCTTTATCCCTAGGATTTGGCTTAATCTTATCATAGACAATATATGAAATATTTTTTTCATCGAGACTGTTGGTGGCCTTTTCTAGGATACCTGCCAATCTTACGCCCCTATCACAGAGAATCATTGCTTGACTACCATACTTTTTTGTTTCTGAACCCAATTCAGAAATTGTATCTAGCCCAAAAATCACTTTGGTTTTATGATTAAATTCAACTGGCATGATTACCTCCTTTTAATAATCCCCTTTACCTTTTGATATCACGAATAATTTGGTTGATAAATAGTAAATAATGGCGGTGAAAATGAATGAAAAACCAGAAGCAGTTACATATGAGAAAAGTGGGTTGTTAGGCACCAATGTAATAGGATTTAAAAATGCAACATAAGAAACTGCGCCAAGGATAAATACGATTACTGCGACCCAATTAACACC
The DNA here is from genome assembly GCA_050953465.1 of Lentihominibacter sp. GTDB lineage: Bacteria > Bacillota > Clostridia > Peptostreptococcales > Anaerovoracaceae > Lentihominibacter. The sequence continues at coordinate 1,351,444 of JBMNMR010000002.1, forward strand.
ATGCCAATAATAATATCCTGAAGTTTCTGATCGATTATAAATATCCCTTAGATTGATTATCTGTTTTCTAAATACAAAATAGTCAATTAGGTACATTGCAGATAGCGGAGCATATAATGTACATGCAAAAGCAAGTAACATATAGAAATTGTTGTAAAGTTGATCGGGCAAGAACAATAGCATAACAACAGGCAAAAAGAATATTCCCGTTGTTTTTACCCAACTTTGTTTCATAAAGAAATTTATCTGCTTTAACCCCAGACAGAAGTTATAAGATACTACTGTGTTTGCAGCTAAGTTTGCAAAACAGATAAAACCCAACGCCATCACGCCAAGTGCTGGACCCGCTAGAGGGACCATCCATTCTGTGGGGTCGGTACTATTTAGGACTAATGCAGTACTAACTCCAATCATTGTTCCAAAAGTTGCTGCACCTACGAGACCAATTAAATTGGGCCAATATGAGGCTCTGGCATTTTTTGTAATTCGGGCCAATCCGCCCATGTTCGGGAGCCAAGAAAAACCAGCTCCAAGATTGAGTTCAAAAGCAACCATGAAGTTAAGCAATTTATTATCGAAAGGGATGATTGGGGATGCGTTCATTATTTCAGCAAAGCCGATAGAATTATTTAATATTACTATCATGATAATCATTACAATGAAAAGGCAGGGGGCAATAATGCGATTCATTAGTTTCATTAAATTTGGCCCTTTGCAAACAATTGCCCAGCATATTAAAATAGAAATGATGCCCATCACTGTTATAAACCACGTGCTGGAGAACGTTATTCCCAAGACCGCGGAAAGAACATTCATCACTGCTCTTCCGAACATTATAGACAATATCGCTACCCAAGCAATTTGGACAATAATGATTATGGCGAGAATAATCACATTCCCTTTGCTGCCGAAGAAGCTTCGAAAGCCAGTGTAAATGTCAAAGCCGTACTTTGACGAGGGTGTAGTGGTGGCCGCTGACATTATTAATACTGCTATCATATTCCCTGCTAAAGTGGCAATGAGAGCTTCTCTAAAACTAACAAACATTGCTATATTTCCGCCAATGAGGAACGCCCAAGTTGCAATTGCGAAACTGACATTGGTATAGGTGTAGTCAAAGAAACCCCAAATTCGTTCAGTTTTCAGAACGGGAAGTAGTCCGAATTGTGCTTCTTTATTTTGATTGGATTCAATGGCTTTTCTATTAGACATAATGTTTTTTGCATGATTCATAAGAAGACCATGCACTCCTTTCTAATTCTATTCGAAAACAAGCATTTAACATTTTATACAATTATCAAAGCTGAGAAAAGTACCAGCCCTATGCTCAACAAGATCAATGTTAGTGCAAAGTAAAAATCTATTTTCTTAAGGGTCGGAACGATGCTCCCGTGATCTTGTAATTCGCTTTCAATTTGGGAAATTCGCTCGAAAAGATCCTCCTCAAATTCTGGCAGCAGACCGGTTTTACCTTCAAGTTCGTTCTTTATTTTATTTATGTTGTCCATTATAGTTCACTCCTTTTATAACATTTCATTACACTATCTTTTGCCTTCTCTTTTTTGAATTGCCAGAACAGCCATAGCTTCATGAATTAGGTTGGCTGCCATGTAAGCGGTTATTCCAGCAGGATCGATGGATGGAAGGACTTCTACCATGTCCATTGCAACGATATTAACATCCTTAAGCCCTTGAATTAGAGACATTCCTTCATATCCTGTAAAACCTCCGACTTCAATAGTTCCAGTCCCGGGAGCCATTGAAGGATCAATAAAGTCTATATCAAATGACAGGAATGCTTTTGATTCCTGTACTCTGCAAAGAATTCGTTCAATCCCTTTTTTAATTCCGATTTCGTGTAGTTCGTGTGCTGTAATTACCTCAAAACCTAAATCTTTTGAACCTTGAATGTCTTCTGGACCATATTGTGAGCCGCGAATGCCGACTTGTATTGAGTGAGAGGTATCTATAAGCCCTTCTTCGCATGCTCTTCTGAACGGGGTACCATGTGTATACTTCATTCCCCAATAGTTATCCCAAGTATCAAGGTGGGAATCGAAATGAATCAAGGCAACAGGACCGTGTTTTTTTGCTACAGCTCTTAATTCTCCTAGAGTTATCGAGTGATCTCCACCTAAGACAATGGGAATTACCCCTTCATCAATAAGTGGCTGCAATCCTTTTTCAATATGTTGATATGTTTCGTGTATATATCCCGGGATGATATCTATGTCGCCGTAGTCAATACATGAAAGATAATCAAAAATATTAATTTCTAGATTCATATTATAGTTTCGCAAGAGTGTAGAAGCTTCTCTAATTGCTGATGGACCAAATCTTGCGCCACTTCTATAGCTCGCTCCTGTATCAAAGGCAATCCCTACAACGGCAACATCAACATTGCAGGTCTCCCTTATATTTGGTAGTCTCATAAAAGTCCTTATTCCTGCGAATCTAGGTCCTGTAATTTTTGGCGGATGATATTTTGCCATAATTGTACACCTCCATTATTAAAATAAAAAAATAAGATATAATTTTTGTATCATATAGAAGTAGAAGCAAAAGATGTGCCAAGAATTGCTTTGAGAGCATTATTGGCATTGTTAATATAAAAAGGGCGTTTTTTAATATGAACGAAATAAATTAAGGGGTTAAGTGAGGATAAAACCAAGCAAGAAAAAAAGAAACATTCAAAAAAGAATAATCCAATTTATATATGAATAGATGGTTTTGAAGAGGGGTATGCGAAACAAACTTAAAAGTATGTTAGCACCTCTCTTTTCCTTTATTTTCAAGGGAAAAAAATAAACCACTCTCCTCAAAGTGGCTAAAAACCGTTTCAAAATTGTAAAAGTACAGAATTAGAACCTCAAAGGCTGTTAATCAAAAATCTGTTGTTCCTTGAGTTTCCTGATACAACTCTCTTCATATTTCGATGGTGGTATGTACCCCAATTCATCATTAAGACGCTCGTTATTACAGAAATCCATAAAGCGTTTTATGGACTCTTTGAAATCTCGCTCAGATCGATATCGGACTCTGTACAATTCTTCCTGCTTAAATGTAGCGAAGAACGATTCCATTACTGCATAGCGTATTTTTTGGTTGATGACTTTTTGAGTGACTGCTAAAATGTATTAAACAAAACAATAAATTAGAATTCGCAGTTGGTTTAGCTCTGATGATATCTAAGCAATCTAAAAAATAAAAGCGGGAGAAAATAATTACAGATTTCTGCATAAATAACTGTTTTTTCAGTATTTTTACAGAAAAGTTCCCATGTATCTCATATGCATAATTATAAGCAAAGGCATGCATTAACATAAATAAACGAACTTGCTAGTGATAGGCGGGGTAATGATACTAAGCTGCGATTTGAAACTCTTTTTCTGTTGGAGAATAATAGCTAGAGGAAAGCTGCACTTCTAGATATATTAACTGAATTTTTAATGGATAACATATCAAATCTTACTACGGCTAATAATATTGCTAATATGTTGAATAAGAACAAAGCCAAAACTAACCATGTCACAATAGGCAACTACATTAAATATTTATGCAATGCCTTTATGTTCTACAAAGTAAAAAGATACGACATAAGGGGCAAGAAATACTTGGAAATAAATAATAAGTATTATTTATCCGATTTGTCATTCCGCTACTCTATGCTGGGCGTTAGGAATATGGATTACGGGAGAGCTTACGAAAATATTGTGGCCATTGAATTACTTAGAAGAGGATATGAAGTTTATGTGGGTAAACTTTATCAGAAAGAAGTAGATTTTGTTGCCATGAAAGCGAATGAAAAAATCTATATACAAGTATCAGACGATATAAGCAGGGAGCAAACATTGGAAAGAGAGCTTTCTCCCTTATTTTCAATAAAGGACGCCTATCCTAAAATACTATTGGCCAATACAAAACATCCTATGACAATAATGGAGGGGATAAAAGTATTTGACATAGCCAGGTGGCTGTTAGGCGATGATAGCTGATTTAATGAAACATATGTTGTAAGCGAAATAATAAAAAGTTTTTACAATAATGGCATAGTTCCGGCTCAATATCTCTATTACTATAGGGATATTGACAAAAAGAAGGGGATATCGCCAAGCAAACCCACAAAAAACTTCTAGGTTCTCGAAAAGTACAAGATGCCTATTATGAGGGGCATGATTATCGATAGCACAGATGTGACAGGAAGTTCTTCCTGGATATGAAAAATGGTTGGTGGTGACGGAAGTTATGCTTGAATTTCACCTTAAAGTATTGTATCTTGATACCAAGAGGTGAGATAATGATAAAAACGCACTCTATGATAATGGATGAACTAAGCGAATATAAGAATCCGAAGACTAAGCTTGGAAGAATGGTCAGAGATGGCATTTATACCCCGATCATTCGTGGAATTTATGAAACAGATCCGGAGACGCCGGGATATTTTCTGGCGGGAAGTATATATGGGCCATCTTATCTATCATTTGATTTTGCTTTGTCATATTACGGTATGATTCCGGAGTCGGTTCATGTCTATACTTCAGCAACATTTGGAAAAAAGAAAAAGCGTAATTATATTACACCCTTCGGGATTTTTGCATTCAGAGATGTACCGAAGGGCGTTTATCCGTTGGGGATAACATTAAGAACAGAGGGGGCTTATACATTTCAGATAGCTTCTAAAGAGAAGGCACTTTGTGATAAGCTGTACACCATGAGTCCTGCAGCAAATCAGAAGGAACTCCGCACAATGCTTACGGATGATCTGCGGATAGATATTGATGTAATGAGGAGCTTTGATGAGAAAGAGCTGAGGACTATTTCAGAAGTTTATCATTCAACAAATGTAAGCTTATTATACAAAGTCTATAGGAAGGAAATGCAAAAGTATGAACACAGTGATTGAGCAGATGTTGTCAAAATATGAATTCAACTCAGATTATGACAGGGTGAATGCTATTAAAGAAATCCTGCAAGAAATCACATTATGCGGGCTTAGCCGTGCTGGTTTTTTCAGAAAGGCTGCATTTTATGGAGGGACGGCATTGCGTATGTTTTATGGACTTGACCGCTTCTCAGAGGATCTCGACTTTTCACTTATGGAAAAAGATACGGATTTTGATTTATCGGAATGGTTTGCGGCTATAGAAAATGAGGCGGCATCATATGGATTGAACCTTGCTGTAGAAAAAAGTAAAAAGACAAATGATACGGCAATAAAGTCAGCATTCCTCAAGGGAAATACTAGGGAACATCTCCTGCTGTTTTATAATGATCGCGGAATTGCAAGGAGTGTTCCGGGCAATGAGGCAATTAAGATAAAATTTGAGATAGATACGGATCCACCTAAATATGCTAGATTCGAAAAAAAGTATCGCCTGCTACCGTCCCCATACGAGGTCAATCTTTATGATGAGGCATCACTCTTTGCAGGAAAAGTGCATGCGGTTATATGTAGAAACTGGAGAAGCAGAGTTAAAGGCAGAGATTTATACGATTATGTCTTCTATCTGGCAAAGGGAATACATGTCAACCTGCCTCACCTGAGAGCTAGACTCGTTGATTCAGGATTTATTGATGCAGATGATCAGTGCAGAATTGAAGAAATCAAGAAGATGCTCGCCGAAAAGTTTGATGCAATCGACTACCAACAGGCAAGAGAAGATGTGATGCCATTCATCAAAGACTCGTTCAAAACGGATCTTTGGAGTGCAGATTTTTTCAAACAGATAACTAATGGACTTTCAGCACTATAGTTTCTCTTAAGGGCGCACGGAGTTAACATATACAATAGAGTGCGAGCCGGAAGAATGGAAAGCACTTCAGCTTGCACAAAACATTAAAAAGGAGGGGAACAGCACAAAATGATTACCATAAAACCAACGAAAAACCTAACAGGGGTTACAATAGCCGGAGACTATAATGATTTTTATGAATTAGTTGACAGCATATACAGGATGACCGGTATAGATGAAGATTACAGTGATCATTATTTTGGCGTCAAAAACAGATTGCTGGGAATTTGCTATGACATACGCCATGCTTATATGGGAGATCGGGATGTGTTTTTAGAAGAAAACGGGATGTCTGAAGAAACGATGAAATGGCATAAAATAATTGCACCGACTCATAATGTATATTATAGTGTGAACATCCTGTTCCCGGAGGCGATTTTTATAGCGGCATCGGTTCCCCAAATGTATATTTTTTCCCATTCATATTATGGAATGCGGAGCAAGGGCACTAGTCAAGATTACCCTTTACCGCCAATTCCATATTCGGACTATATTAGAGACAAAGCGAATTTGAATGTTCTGTGTGCAGGAATCTGGCAGGCTCTGGGGCAGGCAATAGGTGATGAAGAACTGGAAAATGTTGTACGGCTGATGGAGAGAACTGATGAAAGCTATATGAGCTATGTCACGCATTATATTGATAAATGCAATATTGAATTGATAAAAACAGATGTTGCAAAAAGAAAAGATAAAATTAGAAATATTGCCAAACGCATCATAAAGAAACCTCAAGGATATAGAAATATGGAATATGATTTTAAATATTATGCTAAAGAATATGGGACAACAATATATGAAATAGAGGATCCCGCTCTCGAATATCCGGAAGATATTGAATGGTGAACGCGAAACTAAATCCAAGCGGGGTGTAGAGTTCCGATGAGGAGTGTCGAGTTATACAAATAAAATCCTAATTTCCGCATAAATCTCACTTTTTACTACATTTTTGCAGAAAAGGCCACAGACATATTTAATGCATAACTATTAGTTAAGGTATGTAACAATATAAGCAAACGAACTTGCTGACAAAGGGTGGGTTAATTATATTAAGTTGCGGCATGAAAAAGTTTTTCTATGAGAGAACAATGCTTTGGCATTTTGTACTAATTTGGTTTCTGTAAAAAGAGCACAAATCCAATGATTTGTACGGAAAGCTAGGCCACCCTAATGAAAAAACATTCTACACAAGCGGTACTCTAAAACATCCGCGCATAAAAAACCGGCAATGAGGGTAAATATGCAAAACTATGATTTGCCGAGTTTAATCATAAGAGAAGAAAGGGTGAAATGACTATATTTGAAATTGAGAGATTAAATAGTGTCTGCACATAGCATATAATATTCAGCTTAAACCATTGAAATCAACGAGATGATTATTGATTTCAATCATCCGATTAACTACCGGTGGGAGGCGATTCCTAATCTGATGTGACATTATTTAGGCACTTTAAATGCTAGCCAGTGATACAAAGTTTATAGGTAATTCGAAACTAGAAAGGGAACAGGTAATGGACGAATATTCAAGGATAGTGATAGAGCGATACTGCAGGACGCACAACAAGACAGAGAAAAGTTCATTTTTATGGAGTCTTCTGGAGTTATCGTACACCATGGAATGTGAACCGGAAGACTGGGAAGCATTTAAGCTTGAACAGTATATTAATAGAGAGAAAGATCCGGAATTGAGAGATGCATTAGAAGATTTAGATGAATTTCTTTTCGGATAAAACAAGCGCTGAATGAACGGGCGTAATGCCTGAATTCAATCAGAGCTTCTTGTCTTGACTGTCAAAATTGTTGTAAGTTAAGGTATACATAATCAGTTTAACCAGCATTTTTACTAATGCATAGGTTACTCATGTATACATTAGTAAAGGTCGATTCAGTGCCAGTGCTGCGAGTTAACTCGAAGAAAAAATGCGGAATCCGCAATTATATTTCGTCCTTCTCTTGAAAGGGCGTTTTTATTTTGATATAATCAACTCGAAGAAAAAATGCGGAATCCGCAAATTTATTTCAACTAAACCGGAATGGACGGTGTTACAGAATGGAATTTGCACGAGAACAATATATAAAAAAGCTAATCGCCAAAATGAACAATGGCAGGGTGAAAATTATCACAGGAATTCGCCGCTGCGGGAAATCATACCTGTTGTTTGAGCTTTTTGTCGGGTACTTGCACGAAAGCAATGTGTCTGACAATCAGATTATACGGCTTGCTTTGGATGAGCTTTCAAATGCAAAATACAGGAATCCGATTGAGTTAGATAAGTACATTAGGGGGCAGATAACCGATAAATCTAAAAAATATTATGTCCTTATTGATGAGATACAGTTTGTCACGGAAATTCAGAATCCCTATGTAGAAGACAAGGGTTCAAAGCTGACATTCATCGATGTTGTTCTTGGACTCATGAAAATTCGTAATGCGGATATCTATGTAACCGGCAGCAATTCCAGGATGCTCTCCACGGATATCCTTACGCAGTTTCGTGACCGGGGAGATGAAATTCGTGTTTACCCTCTCTCTTTTGCGGAGTTTTACGAAGTATACGAGGGTGAGAAGAGAAATGCATGGCTTGATTATTATACCTATGGCGGAATGCCTGTTGTTTTGACATTGCAGACGCATGAAGAGAAGAGCCGGTATCTGCAGGATTTGTTTGAGCGCACTTATCTGAAAGACGTAATAGAGCGACATAATATTCAAAACGATACGGTTATTCTGGATGACCTTTTGAACATCATTGCATCCGCAATCGGATCCTTGACGAATCCGACAAAATTAGCGAACACATTTTTGAGAACAAAACAGATTCGCATCAATTCGGCAACCATTGATCGCTATCTTGGGTATTTTGTAGATGCATTCCTGATTAATAAGGCGAATAGATATGATGTAAAGGGTAAAAAGTATATGCAAACACCGCTGAAGTATTATTACACTGATGTAGGGCTTAGAAATGCAAAAATCGGGTTCCGTCAGCAAGAAGAAATCCATATCATGGAAAATGTAATATATTGCGATTTAATCCGCAGGGGATATGATGTGGATATCGGTGTTGTGGAGCAGAATATCAGAACAGAAAAAGGCGAGAAAATCAGAAAACAATTAGAAGTTGACTTCGTGGTCAATCGCGGTGGGCAGCGCTTTTATATTCAGTCAGCTCTATCCATTGCGGATCCGGAAAAAAGGAAACAGGAAATTGCTTCACTGGTTCGTATTCCGGATTCATTCGACAAGATTGTAGTGGTTCGTGATTATATCAAACCGTGGAAGGACGAGAACGGAATAATGTACTTTGGAGTGGAGCAGTTTCTGCTGGAGGAAGATGCAATTAAGCAACTTACGCTGTAAAGAGATATACATTTCCGCATAAATCGCGCTTTTTACTACATTTTTACAGAAAAAGCCACAGGCATATTTAATGCATAACTATTAGTTAAGGCTTGTAACAAGATAAGCAAACGAACTTGCTGACAATGGGTGGGTTAATTATATTAAGTTGCGATATGAAGAGGTTTTCCCATGGGAGAAGGATGTTTTGGGATTTTGTACTAATATTGTTTCTGTAAAAAGAGCTCAAATTCATTGATTTGTGCAGAAAGTTAGGCCACTCTAATGAAAAATTATTCCACATAAGCGTTACTCCGAAATATCTGTGCAATATCTTTGGATAAAACTCCAGCGAGAAGGATAAATATACAAACTATAATTTGCCGAGGATACCGCTTTTACTTAATCAATGAAACACTATGAAAACCCCCTTGACGCCACCCCCATTTATGAGTAAAATGGTAAAGTATCAATTTAATAATCTCGACACTGACGAGGACAGGTAGCCCCGCGTAATAACCTTACAGAGAGGAATTCATTTGCTGAGAGAATTCCGGTGAGGCGGCAAGCGAAAATCACCTCCGAGTCGAACATTCTGAGAGAGACGGGATGATGGTCCCGTAACTAGGGTGGTACCGCGGTGAATAATCGTCCCTAACAGGTTAGAGTCAGGGGCGTTTTTATATAGGCGTACCGGGATAGTAAGAGAACAGAAAGAGGAACAAACAACAAATGATCAGAAACTTATCAGACAAACCGATTGCAGAGGTGCAGACAGCCCAGGCAGAGGCTTGGGAAAAAGAGGATCTGCTGGGCAAATGTGTGAGCACCAGGGAAGGACAGCCCAGCTTCGTGTTTTATGAAGGACCGCCGACGGCCAACGGCAAGCCGGGCATCCATCATCTTATGGCGAGAACCCTGAAGGATTCCGTAAATCGTTACAAGACAATGCAGGGCTTCAAGGTTAACAGAAAAGCCGGATGGGACACTCACGGTCTGCCCGTTGAAATAGAAGTGGAAAAGCAGTTGGGAATAGACGGCAAGCGGCAGATTGAAGAATACGGAATTGCGGCCTTTAACCGGAAATGCAAAACCTCTGTATTTGAATATAAGGGAATGTGGGAAGATATGAGCCAGCGAATGGGCTTTATGTGCGACATGTGCGACCCATATGTAACTCTTGAAAATGACTATATTGAAACCGGCTGGTGGATTATCAAGGAGTTCTTCAAAGGAGGACTCATCTATGAGGGGCACAAGATTTTGCCTTACTGTCCGAGATGTGAAACCGGACTGGCTTCCCACGAAGTGGCGCAGGGATACAAGGATGTAAAGGTTAACACCATTACGGTTAAATTCAAGCGCAAGGATGCCGACGAATACTTCCTGGCATGGACAACGACACCATGGACGCTGGCGTCAAACGTTTCGCTGACGGTGGGACCTGAAGTTGACTATGTTAAGGCAAAGATGCTTGAAGGCGATGAAGAGGGAAATGTTTTCTACGTGGCGAAGAATCTGGCTGACAGCGTTCTGGGGGAAGGCAAGTACCAAGTGCTGGAAACCATGAAAGGCAAGGACCTGGAATACATTGAGTACGAACAGCTCATGCCTTTCGTCAAGGCTGACAAAAAGGGCTTCTATGTAACCTGCATGGATTATGTGAGCACCGAGGACGGCACGGGAATCGTTCATACGGCGCCGGCTTTCGGTGAAGATGACTACCAGTGCGGGCGAAAGTACGATCTGCCTGTTTTGCAGCCCGTTGACGATCAGGGCCGCTATACGGAAACACCTTGGGCGGAACGCTTCGTAATGGAAGACGGCCTAGATGTTGATATTATTAAATATCTGGCAGAGGGGAACAAGATTTTCTCCAAGCAGAGACTGGAGCACAACTACCCACACTGCTGGAGATGCAAAACTCCTCTGGTTTACTATGCCAACCCCAGCTGGTACATCGAAATGAGCAAGCTGAAGGATGAGCTTGTAGCCAACAACAATGAAGTAAACTGGTATCCGGCATTCGTGGGCGAGAAGAGATTCGGTAACTGGCTGGCAGAGGTTAAGGACTGGGCGATTTCCAGAAACAGATTCTGGGGGACTCCGATTCCCATCTGGAGATGCGAATGCGGTTATCTGGAATGTATCGGCAGCAGAGAGGAACTGGTGTCAAAGGCCATAGAGGATATCAATACGAGTATTGAACTGCATAGACCCTATGTTGACGATGTCCATCTGACCTGTCCGGAATGCGGCAAGGAGATGAGCAGAATTCCGGAAGTAATGGACTGCTGGTTCGACTCCGGAGCGATGCCTTTTGCACAGTGGCACTACCCCTTTGAAAACGCTGATATATTCGACGAGGAACTGTTCCCGGCCGACTTCATCTGCGAAGGTATCGACCAGACCAGGGGATGGTTCTATTCGCTCATGGCAATTTCCACCTTTATAAAGGGAACTTCTCCGTACAGAAATGTTCTGGTCAATGACCTGATTCTCGACAGAGAAGGCAAGAAAATGTCCAAGCACATAGGCAACACCGTTGACCCCTTTGAAATGCTGAATAAGTACGGTGCGGACGCTTCCAGATGGTATCTGCTTCACACCTCACCGGCGTGGGCACCTACCAAGTTCGATGAAGAGGGTCTGGCGGAAACATTAAGCAAATTCTTCGGAACCGTCAGGAATGTGTACAACTTCTTCGTGCTGTACTCCAATCAGGACAAGCTGGATCCGGCATCACTCTCCGTTCCTTACTCAGAAAGACCTGAATTGGACAGATGGATAATTTCCAAGTACAACAAGGTTAAAAGGGCTGCGGAAGAAGCCATGGAGAAATATGACCATATGAAGGCTACCAGAGCTATTCAGGAGTTTGTAAATGAGGATCTGTCCAACTGGTATATCAGGAGAGCCAGGAGAAGATTCTGGGCGGAAGAGCTGACGGAGGACAAGAAGTCCGTATATGCCACCACATATGAAATACTTGTGGGTATTGCCAGGCTGATGGCTCCGTTTGCACCTTTCCTTTCCGATGAGATGTACATCAATCTTACGGGGGAGGAATCCGTTCATCTGGCTTACTTCCCGAAAGCCGACGAGACTCTCATCGACGAAAAGGTTGAGGAGAGAATGGATCTGGTAAGAACCCTCGTTACTCTGGGAAGAGGAGCCCGGGAAAAGGAAAGGATCAAGGTTCGCCAGCCTCTGGGAGAGGTGCTGGTTGACGGTGCCTATGAGGCGGTTATAAGTGATCTGACTCCATTGATAATGGAAGAGCTTAATATAAAGAAGGTTGTATTTGAGCACAACCTGGATGAATATATGAACTATTCCCTGAAGCCGAACTTTAAGGTTGCGGGGCCGGTTCTGGGTAAGAATATCAAAGCCTTCGGTGCGGCTATGGCTCAGACGGATCCTAAAGATACCATTGCTATCATAAGCGAAGCGGGCAAAATAGTGCTTAATCTCGGCGGTGAAGATGTGGAAATCACACCGGACATGGTGGATGTTCGCATTGATGCCAAGGAAGGTTTTGCGGTGGCAATGGAAAACAATGTTTTCATAATTCTTGACACGACCATCACTCCCGAGCTGGAAGCCGAAGGTCTGGCCCGCGAACTGATTTCAAAGATCCAGCAGATGAGAAAAGCAAATAATTACGAGATGATGGACAGAATAGAAATATTTGTGGATGCCGATGAAGCTGTTAAAGGGGCCATTGAAGCCCATAAGGATTACATTATGAAAGAAACTCTGGCGGATGCGGTTACTGAGGCCGGCGACCTTGAAAAAGTTAATCTTAACGGACATAATACCGGACTGGGAATAGAACGAAAATGAGTACTTCCATTGAAAACTTAAGAAGGCTGGCAGAGCGTGATGTAAAGGATCACACGGCTATCTTTGATCTATACGTGACCTTGGGTCGCGATATAGATTATCTGTCGATTAAATTTGGAATGAACCCGGATGATGTGATAAACCTGCTTGAAGGTTACGGTGAAAAATTGCGGACTGCTGATGAATTCGGAATTGCGCCGGACTATTCAGGCAAGGGCCGTTTTAACAAGCTTTCCCGTCTTCTCATCGAAGAGTATGTGGAGCACTTCTATCCCGGGATTGCGACGAATCCGGCCAATGACTGGATCTGCCTGGAAGAGTATCTGGACAGGATGCATAAGGGTTGGAGAAAGCAGCTTACTGAGGATGCAAAAGCTGTAAAGGAAGCAAAATCCGGCAGAAAAGTCCGGAACAAGTTCAAGCTGTACTGATATCCGGTTGTTTGTTTTAGGAGGACGATTACCCTGAGTACTTTTTTCTGGAGCCAGGTGGCAGGCGTCATTGGTGTCATCTGCTTCATTGTTTCTTTTCAGATAAAATCAAATGCGGCACTCTATCTCATGCAAATGCTGGGAAGTGCCGCCCTTGGTGTGCAGTATCTGCTCCTGGAGGCATACAGCGGATGCATCATCGTTGTGATAGTTATAGTACGAAATCTTTTCCTTTTGAAAATCAATGATTGGGAAATTGTACAGTGGAAGGGCTGGGTGGTGATTGTAATCGCCATTTCAGCAGCTGCCACGGCTTTTATCTGGGAAGGAATTGAGGATATTTTCAGCTTTCTGGCCGTAGCCGGGGGAACTATAGGACTTTGGACCAACAATGCTCAGAAAATCCGGCTGGCTAATCTGGTCTGCGGTTCACCCAGCTGGCTCATTTATGATATACTGGTTCACGCTTGGGCCGGCGTCCTTAATGAGATTATTGTACTCAGCTCAATTCTTATATCTATATACAGATTCGGATGGAAGAACATGGGTGAAAATACAGAATTTGTCAAAGGCAGAAGCGAAAAATGAAAAATTTGCTTGGAATGACAATTGAAGAGTTAAAAAGTTTTGCCGTGGATGAGCTGGGGGAAAAGGCTTTTCGCGGCAAACAGCTTTTTGCGTGGATAAATCGGGGAGTTGCTGATTTTGATGAGATGACCGACTTGCCCAAGCCTCTTAGGGAGAAGCTGAAATCCCTTGCCTTTGTGGGCAATGTTTCGGTAATTGACGTTCAGAAAGATGAGAAGGATGGAACCCATAAGTTTCTCTTTGGATTCGGTCAGCCGGGGGAGAAGCCTACCGATGCGGTCGAGGGGGTATTTATGAAATACAGGTACGGCAATTCTCTCTGCGTTTCTTCCCAGGTGGGCTGCCGCATGGGCTGCAGATTTTGCGCGTCGGCTATCGGCGGATTCGTACGCAATCTTACTGCCGGCGAGATGCTGGGGCAGGTGTTTGCCGCAGAGAAATATATGGGAGAACCAATCAATCACATTGTGGTTATGGGTATGGGAGAGCCTTTTGATAATTATGAAGAGCTGAAGACATTTCTGGAGATTTTGCATGATCCTGAGGGCAGAAATCTCAGTTACAGAAACATTACCGTGTCCACCTGCGGAATAGTTCCGGCAATTGAACGGTTTGCCGATGACTTTCCCCAGGTGAATCTGGCCGTATCACTTCACCGGGCGGACGATGAGGGACGAAGCGGCATAATGCCGATAAACAGGAAGTGGTCTGTAGATGAACTGCTTGAAGGGGTGCGCAGGTACATTAAAAAGACCGGGCGTCGTGTTACCTTCGAGTATGCTCTGATTAGCGGTGAAAATGACAGAGCCGAAGACATCTCATTGCTGCAGGATAAACTTCGGGGGATGCTTTGCCATGTGAATTTAATTCCCCTCAACAGGGTTGAAGAGTCCGGTTTCCAAGGAACAAGCCGCAGGCGAGCCGAAGAAATTGCCGTTCAACTGGAACGGGCCGGAATTCTCGCAACCGTCAGACGCGAACTGGGCGGAGAGATAGACGGAGCCTGCGGGCAGTTGAGGATGCGAAGCATCGAGTGAAAGAACAAAAAAGCTGTTTCAAATTTTTCGTTTTGAGACAGCTTTTTTGTGGCAGTATGTGTGTGCGGTCACATTATTTTGCCTTGTTTAATTTTTTCTGTGTCTGAAAACTTTCTTTCATCCGGCGGCGTTCTTCTGCTTTCAGCATGCGCTTGCCGTCTTTATTGGCCAGTGTCAGGCCGAAGATAGCCATAGCGCTGACCATAAACGGCATCAACCAGTTCAGCATGGCATAAGGGAAGTAATCAGCGGTATGCATGCCAAGGGTACTGAGAATAAATACGCCGCATGTATTATATGGAATCAGCGGTGAAGTAACCGTGCCGGCACTTTCGAGAGCATTGGAAAGAGTCTTGGGGTGAAGCCCCATTTTTTTATAAGTCTCTGCATACATTCTGCCCGGAATTACCAGGGAGATATATTGCTCAGGCATTGTGGCATTGCTGGCTATACAGGTTGCCTGCGTCAAAGTAACAAGACCCACGGGACCTTTGATTAATTTCAGGAGCCTGCTGACAATGGCTTCCAGCTGGCGGGTTGCTTCCATGATTCCGCCGAACATCATGGCAAGGATGGTCAGGGAAATAGAATACATCATGTTAGTGAGACCTCCTGCCGTGAGAAGATTATCCACGGATTCGATTCCGGTAGCACTCTCAAACCCGTTCATTCCACAGTCTAAGTAACTGCCCAGGTTAGTGTCTCCCTGAAAGATAAGGCCGACGATTGCTCCTGTAATTATGCCGAGAGTTATTCCGGGTATAGCCGGAATTTTCATAGCAACAGCTACGATGACTATGACAGGAGGCAGTAAGAGGAGCAGATTGATATTAAAGGCAGAAGCCAGACCATCACTCATCTCGCTGATGGATGCAACACTGGTGCCTACTTCCGCAGAATACTTAAACCCTAAAATTCCGTAAAACACCAGGCAAATAACATATACTGCGGCTGTAGGCAGCATCATGAACTTTACATGAGTAAAAACATCGGTACCCGCCATGGCAGGAGCTAAATTTGTGGTATCTGATAGAGGAGACATCTTGTCTCCGAAATAGGAGCCGGAAATAATTGCCCCGGCTGCTGCAGGCAACGGAACGCCCAGACCCGTGGCAATTCCCATCAGGGCCAGGCCCATTGTTCCCATGGTTCCCCAGGAAGTTCCGGTGGCCAGTGAAGTAATGGAACATATAAGCAGTGCCGCTATTAAGAAAAATTGCGGGGAAAGTAATTTCAATCCATAAAAGATCATTGCCGGTACTATTCCGCCTACAATCCAGACCCCGATGAGGATTCCTATAATAGCCAGAATCATAATTGCCTGAAGCGCTCTGTAAATTCCGTCCTTCATGGCCGTCTCAATGGCTTCCCACTTATAACCGATTTTTAATGCCATTAAGGCGGCTGCAATTACCCCTACAAACATTGGTACATGGGGGTCAACTTCAAAAACCATGATGCCTGTCGCCATGACTACAATAAGAATGAGAAAAGTAATGATGGCTTCATGTAATTTAGCCGGACGCGGCATTCGGTTTTCTTTTGCTGTTTTTTCGTTTTCTTTATTCATTTGCATCTCCTTTCTGTTTGGCCTGACCTGAGAACGCTGTATTATTATACTATATTGTGCATAAATATCAATAGGGTGGAATAAATTTTTTTGAGAATATGATATATTGTTTTTCGGTTGCCCGACCTAACCAAATAAGGTATAATTGTTACAATTATAAGAAGAAGGTATCCCCTTAAATATACAGAAGTGATGGGTTAACCCCGGGAGGAAGGAGCAATGGTCAAGTTACTTATAGGTCATAAAGGAAGCGGCAAGACGAATCGGATGATTCAGCTGGCCAATGATGCTATAAAAGTCAGTGATGGCAGCATCGTTTTTATCAACAAGAATCACAGGTTGATGTATGAACTTTCATATAGAATAAGAGTTATATGCATGGAAGATTTCGAGCATATCACCAATATTGATGAGTATATAGGTTTCCTCTATGGCATTATCAGTTCCGACCATGATATAGAGATAATTTTCATCGACAGCATTATGAGACATGCCGATGTTTCGTTAGGTGACCTGCCTGAGTTCATTGACAGACTCAAGTTGATTTCGCAGGTTTACGATCTGGATTTCATAGTCAGCATCAGCGCCGATAAGGAAGAGATGATCGGAGTGGACTTCGAAGGTTGTGAAATTCTGAATGAAATGGAATGATTAGGCTGAACCATTGAATCTGAAGGCGGTGATATCACCGCCTTTTTTTAAGAAAATAATTTTTTTAAGAAATAAACAGAGGGGGAGTATGAAAAAAGCATACGCATGCGTATTTGCGGCAGCATTGCTGTTCGCCACCATGGAGGTGGCATGCAAGATAGGGGGAAACAACTTGGATCCGTTCCAGTTGACTTTCATCAGATTTGCCATAGGCGGGCTGGTTCTGCTGCCTTTTGCGTTAAAGGATATAAGGAAAAACGAAACTAAATTGACGGCAAGGGATTTTGTGATACTTGCGGGAATAGGCACACTTGGTATTGCTGTGAGCATGGTGCTGTTCCAGATAAGTGTTAATACCAGCAATGCTTCCACCGTATCGGTTATTTTTTCCATGAATCCCTTCTTTACAATGACATTCGCGCATATATTTACCAGCGAAAAAATGAACAGATACAAGGCAGCGGCGCTGGCAATTGCACTGGCGGGCATCGTATTTATGTTCAGGCCGTGGGATATTCAGGAGGGCAATACCGCACTGGGAATGACACTGATGGTGCTTGCGGCATTGGTGTTCGGGCTGTATACTGTTTTGAGCAAATACAGCATCAGGAAGATGGGGCTCATGGCACAGACCAGCATCAGCTTCCTGCTTGGATCCTTTGTACTCATGATAATTATTATCCTCATGGGCAGACCTGTTCTGGGTGGAGTGACAGAGAGCATACCAATCATTATATACACGGGAATTCTGGTTACCGGCATGGGATATTTCTTCTACTTCAAGGCAATAGAGCTGGCGGATGCCACTACGGGATCCTATGTCTTTTTCCTGAAGCCGGCTATGGCACCGGTGTTTGCTGTGATAGTGCTGAATGAGACTTTGCTGTGGAATACATATGTGGGGATAATCCTTGTTCTGGCGGCATCCCTGCTGAACCTGATATATCAAAAGAAAGCGACAAAGAAATTATGAATAAATGCGACAAGATAACAACTGACAGAGTCAGACAGATTTTTTCAAACTACAAGCCGGTGGGAGAGATGGACTTCCGGCATTTTGCAGTGCTTGTACCCATAGTTGAGGGACCTGACGGACCGGAGGTTCTGTATGAGGTGAGAGCACATGACATGGACAGACAGCCGGGGGAAGTCTGCTTTCCGGGCGGTATGATTGAGCCGGACGAGAGCCCTCTGGAATGTGCCCTCAGGGAAACGGAGGAGGAGATTGGAATTCCTGCTTCGGATATAGATATTCTGGGGGAACTCAGTGCGGTTCATATGATAGCCGGATCGAGGATTTACTGTTTCGTAGGTGCCGTAAGCGAGAGCGGCATGAAGAAGCTCACTCTCAATCCTGATGAGGTTGCGGAAGTTTTTACCGTCGGGCTGGACAAAATAATGGCTACCAAAGCGGAGGTTTACAGCAGCATCATGACGCAGGTCGTGGACGAAAAATTCCCATATGAGAGAGTGACGGGAAGAGCATCTTACCCGTGGAGGAACAAGGAGGTTCCGGTGCCGGTGTATTTTATCGATGACAGGATAATCTGGGGAATGACAGGGCGTATGACCATGGAGTTGGCGGAGGTATTGGAATGTTTAGAATAGCTTTATGCCAGATTGCAGGTTCACCGGACAAGGAGCTGAATCGTGAAAAAGCGGGGAAATACGTGAGAGAGGCAGCGGAAGCAGGGGCGCAGATTGTGTGTCTGCCGGAGATGTGGAACTGTCCGTATTCATCTGACTGCTTCAGAGCCTATGCGGAGCCTGCGGACGGGGAATCCGTGCGGTTTATGGCAGATCTCGCCCGGGAACTTGGCATATATCTCATAGGCGGAACCATTGCCGAACTGGATGAGAGCGATGTGTTCGAAGGGGGAAATTCCCGTGTCTATAACACCACCTTTTGCTTTGACCGGCAGGGGAATCTTATAGGACGCCATAGGAAGGTGCACCTCTTCGACATCGATGTTCCGGGCAAAGTCAGGTTCATGGAGTCCGATACGCTTTCCGCGGGTGACGAGATGACGATTCTGGATACGGAGTACAGCAAAATCGGCGTGGCAATCTGCTACGATGTACGCTTCCCGGAATGGTTTATGAAGATGGCGCTTGAGGGTGCCGGGCTGGTATTTCTTCCGGCGGCATTTACGAATACTACCGGTGCGGCTCACTGGGATATAACCATTCGTGCCAGGGCGATAGACAATCAGCTTTATTTCGCGGCTAACGCACCGGCAAGGGATGAGAATGGAGTTTTTAAAGCCTACGGGCATTCATGCATAGTTGACCCATGGGGGCAATTTATTGCCCACGCGGATGAAAAAGAGTGTATAATTTACGGAGACATAGATTTAGACTACGAGGAAGATATAAGAAATCAGCTGCCGCTCCTTAAACACAGGCGTCCGGAGCTGTATTAAGAGATCAAATTGTATCAGGAGAACTGAATGAAGAGATTTATTTCCTTTATAACAACTGCAGCAGTGGCACTTGCCATGGTTATTTCCTTCGCCGGGTGCAAGGACAACTCCTCCAACAAGGTTCAGCCGGAGGAAATGGTTGAGTATGAAATAGCAATGATTACCGATGACAGCCTGGTTATGGATGGAGGACACAGCGAGGCGGCATGGAATGCCATAACGGAGTTTGGTGCCGGTAACGGAATTTCGCACAAGTATTACAAGGCCACGGAAGCAACCAAGAAGGCCTACAAAGGAGCCATTAACACGGCGGTGGAGAAAGGTGCCAAGGTAATTGTCTTTGACGGGTATACCTTTGATGATACGGCAGTCTCATTTGAGGACGATTATTCTGATGTGAATTTCGTAGTCCTTAACGCGACACCCGTTGATGAGGAAACCGGCAAGGTCGGAATTGCCGATAATATTACGGCGATACACTTTGAATCCGAGCAGACAGGCTTCCTGGCAGGATACGCGGCTGTGGCCGAAGGATATACCAGGTTGGGTTTCATAGGAGAGTCGGAAGTGGATCTGATCAGCGGGTTCGGATACGGATATGTTAAAGGTGCTGACAGGGCAGCCGGTGAAGCCGGTATAGATGTTGAAATAAGATATTTATATTGTGATGCGGAAACCGCGGCAGATGCCTTTGATATGGCCAGAACCTGGTATGAAGAGGGGACCGAGGTAATCTTTGCCTGCGGACACGGAGTGGAAAAAGAAATCATCCGGGCAGCCGAGTCGGCTGAAGGCAAAGTCATCGGAAGCTGCCTTGAAAAAACCGACCTTTCGGACACGGTCATAGCGACAGCGGTTCATGATATAAAAACCGCACTGGAAAGGGCTCTTTATGATTATAAAGAAGGAGAGCTTGAAACGGGTGTAATAATAACCTACGATGTAAACAATTCCGGAGTATATCTGGCTGTAGCAGAAGATAGAATGATAAACTTCGGCTCTGCGGATGCAGAAGCACTTCGGGAGGCAATTGCAGACGGTGAGATAAATGTTAAAATGGAAAATATCACCGATCCCGAGCTTATAAATGCCCCCCGCGTTAAGATAATAAGGTAGTTTGGAGGTAGTCAGGACTAACCGTACAGGGGCATATGTATTGTTTTTTTCATCACGATGTGGTAAACTCATGTCGTGATTTTACTGTTTTAAAGAGGGAACTGATTAATATGCTGGATAAATTAAAATTGAGAAAAAAGGAAACCGGGAATGTACGTCCTGAGAAGTACGACAGAAGGAAATCGATTCCTAAGGCAGAAACGGAGCTTCTGTATAAGAACAGTGCGAAGATTTTGCGTGAAAAGAATAAAATCGACCAGGAACTCTATGTTAAGCACGATGTGAAGAGAGGATTGAGAAACGCAAACGGAACAGGTGTTGTCGTTGGGCTGACCAACATCGGTGAGGTTGTCGGGTACTCAATCGATGAAGAGGGAAACAAAATCCCGCAGGAGGGAGAACTCTACTATCGCGGGTATGATATTAAAGATCTGGTTGTGAGCGCCACAGGCGAGAACAGATTCGGGTTTGAGGAGATTTCCTATCTGCTTATTATGGGGGAACTTCCAAGCAAAAAAGAGCTGAGTTTCTTTAACGAGGTTCTGGGGAATCATCGCGAGCTTCCTGAGGGTTTCGCACGTGATATGATATTGACAGCACCGTCCAACAACATAATGAACAAGCTGGCCAGAAGCGTACTGGCTCTGTATTGTTATGATGAGAATCCGGATGATGTTTCCATATCAAATGTGCTGCGCCAGTCGCTGAATCTCATGGGATATTTCCCTGCGATTATTTCCTATGCCTATCAGGCGAAGAGTTCATACTATGATAACAAGAGCCTGCATATACATACTCCGATCAAAGAACTGAGCACCTCTGAAAACATCCTTAGAATGCTGCGCCCTATGGGCGAATATACGGAGCTGGAGGCCAAGCTTCTGGATGTATGCATGATGCTCCATGCTGAGCATGGCGGAGGAAATAACTCATCCTTCACTACCCAGCTGATTTCATCTACCGGAACGGATACATATTCGGCTATTTCCGCTGCCGTAGGCTCGTTGAAGGGGCCTAAGCACGGAGGTGCGAACATCGCCGTAATAAACATGATCAGGGACATAAAGAAAAGTGTGTCGGATACGGGAAACAAGGGAGCACTTGATGCCTATCTGATAAAGCTTCTCAAGGGAGAAGCGGGGGACAGATCCGGACTGGTTTACGGTATGGGGCATGCCATCTACACCCTTTCAGATCCCCGTGCCACAATTCTTAAAAATATGGCCAAGCAGCTGTCTGTCAGCAAGGATCAGGTAGAGGAATTTCTCCTCTGCGATTACATAGAAAAACGCGTACCGGAGCTGGTATCCGAAATGCGGGGGCAAAGTGTAAATATGTGCGCCAATGTGGACCTCTATTCGGGCTTTGTGTACAACGCACTGGATATACCGACGGACGTTGCAACACCTCTGTTCGCTACGGCCAGGCTGTCAGGATGGTGTGCGCATCGTCTGGAGGAACTCGTTGCCGGCGGCAAACTTATGCGGCCCGCATACGACAGCGTTCAGCCTTGCAGGGAATATGTGCCTCTGTCTGAACGAAAAAATATATATATTAAATAAACATGAACGATAAAGAACTGAGAAGAGCATGTGAAAGAGAATTAAAGTATGTAAAGAAAGCCGAAAGGGAAATGCAGAAAAAAGCCATGGAGCCTCATTCTCCATGGAAGGCCATTCTGGGAGGTGCTATACCCGAAAGGGTTCATGACAGCCTGCAGGCAGCTTATGCAAAGGCTTTTGAAATCATCTTTGAGAATGCTGTCGGTGTTATTGAGCTTACCTATAACAAGAGCGAAATAGAGAAGGATTTCATAATTCATAATTTTGCAGTTGATACAAAGCGGTCACAGGATGAGCTGAAAAGAATCAGAAGGAAGGCTGAAAGTTCGGATTTTTTTAATTCGATTTTTACGACGGTTGAGGGAGTAGGTCTGGGAGTGCTGGGTATAGGGCTCCCGGACATTGTTATCTTTCTCGGTTTTATTTTGAAGTCAGTATACGAGACAGCCATCAAGTACGGATATGATTATGAAAAGCCCGAGGAAAGGCTTTTCATTCTTAAGCTGATGTCAGCTTCCGTTCGCAGACGTGATAAATGGATTGAAGCTGACATGGAGATTGACGAAATGCTGTCGGCATATGCCAGGGGCAAGGGGCTGCCGGTACCTATGTGGGATGACATGCAGGAGCAGATTGAGACCACTGCCGAGGATTTCGCAATGGACATGCTGGTGCTCAAGTTTATCCAGGGGCTGCCGTTTGTGGGAGTCCTGGGAGGAATGGGGAATCCCGTATATTATAAAAAGATTTTGAAGTATGTGAGGGTGAAATATTATAAGAGATATTTGTTGGAGAAGATGAAATGATTACAGGCAAGCAGAGAAGTTATTTAAAGAAACTGGGGCTGGAGCTGGATCCTGTTGTATATATAGGGAAGGCGGATCTGACGGAGAACGTGCTGAAGGAGATGGATGTTCTTCTCGAGTCCCGCGAGTTGATAAAAGTTAAGCTGCAGGAGGGCAGCATGATGGATCCTAAAGAGGCTGCCAATGAAGCAGCTGAGATTCTCGGAGCCGAATTTGTGCAGGCCATCGGCAGGAAATTCATTCTGTACAGACCGGCGAAGGAGAAGGACAAGAGAAAGATTGTACTGCCGTGAATACGGCAGTTTTTTTGTTGATTTAGTGGTATAATTGCTCCATGGCAGAATTCAAGGTTCACTCCGAGTTTGACCCCATGGGGGATCAGCCGGAGGCGATAGAGACAATTTCAGAAGGAATCCTGGAGGGTAAAAGGGCACAGACGCTAATGGGTGTGACCGGAAGCGGCAAAACTTTTACTATGGCGAAGATTATTGAGCAGGTGCAAAAGCCTACCCTGGTCATCAGCCACAACAAGACGCTGGCGGCACAGCTGCACGGAGAGTTCAGGGAGTTTTTCCCGGAGAATGCGGTGGAGTATTTCGTTAGCTATTACGATTATTATCAGCCGGAAGCCTACGTGGCATCTACGGATACTTATATTGAAAAGGATTCGGATATAAATGATGAGATCGAGAAGCTGAGGCACTCGGCGACGGCTTCTCTGAGTGAAAGAAAGGATGTCATTATAGTGGCTTCCGTTTCATGTATTTATGGTCTGGGCAGCCCTATAGATTACGAGAATCAGGTTGTGTCCTTAAGACCGGGAATGGAGAGAGACAGACAGGAGCTTTTGCGCAAGCTGGTGGATATTCAGTATATGCGAAACGACATGGCTTTTGACCGGGGAACATTTCGCGTGCGCGGAGATACGATAGATATTCATCCGGCAGGATCGGAAAATGCCGTGAGGATTGAGATCTTCGGTGATGAGATTGAAACCATCAAGGAGATAAATCCTGTAACCGGGGAAATTATCGGAATCAGAAATCACGTGGCGATTTATCCCGCATCCCACTATGTATCCAGTCCGGAAAAGATAGAAGAGGCCATCGCTACCATAAGCGAGGAACTGGAGGAGAGACTGCAGTGGTTCCGCGATCGCGGCAAACTTGTTGAAGCACAGCGTCTCGAGCAGCGTACCCGTTATGATATTGAAATGCTGCGGGAAGTGGGCACATGCAAAGGCATCGAAAACTATTCCCGCCACCTGGTGGGTTTGCCTCCGGGAAGCAGACCCTATACTCTGATTGACTATATTCCGGAGGATTTCCTCATTATTATAGATGAGTCCCATGCCATGCTTCCGCAGCTTAGAGGCATGTACAACGGGGACAGATCGAGGAAGCAGTCGCTTGTGGACTACGGGTTCAGACTGCCGTCGGCACTGGACAACAGACCCCTCAGGTTCGAGGAGTTTAATGAACTTGTGGACCAGATTATATATGTCAGTGCTACCCCTGCGGATTATGAAAAGGAGCAGAGCGGAGGGATCTCGGCCGAGCAGATTATCAGACCTACGGGTTTGCTGGATCCTGTGATCGAGACCCATCCGACTGAAGGGCAGATAGATCATCTTATAGGCGAAATAAACGGTGTCGTTGGAAGGAACGGGCGGGTTCTCGTGACGACGCTCACGAAGAAAATGGCGGAAAGCCTGACGGACTACCTGAAAAACTCGGGAATCAGAGCCAGGTATCTCCATTCGGACATTGAAGTCCTGGAGAGGATGGAGATTATCCGTGACCTGCGCATGGGTGTGTTCGATGTGCTGGTGGGAATCAATCTGCTGAGAGAAGGTCTGGATATTCCGGAGGTTTCTCTTGTGGCCATCATGGATGCGGATAAGGAGGGATTCCTGAGAACGGAGACATCCCTCATTCAGACCATCGGACGGGCCGCCCGCAATGTGGACAGTAAGGTGCTCATGTACTGCGACGGGATAAGCAAGGCTATGGAAGCTGCAATTGAGGAAACCCATCGAAGGCGCCGTGTCCAGCAGGAATTTAACGATGCCAACGGCATCACTCCGACCAGCGTCAGAAAGGCAATTCGCGACGTGATTGAGGCGACAAAAGCCGCTTCTGAACTGGATGGTTACGATGCCTTCCTGGCAGGACGGAGCCCGCTGGAGCTGACAAAACGGGAACTGACCGACTACGTGTCAAAACTGGAAAAGGAAATGAAGCAGGCAGCGGCGGATCTGCAGTTTGAGAGAGCTGCACAGCTGCGAGACCTGGTATTTGAATATAAGGCAAGGTTGTAAACCGGCATTGAAGAGGAATATATGGCAAAAGACATTGTAATAAGAGGAGCAAAAGAAAATAATTTAAAGAGTCTGAATGTGACAATCCCCAGAGACAAGCTTGTAGTGCTTACGGGGCTGTCGGGGTCCGGCAAGTCATCGCTGGCTTTTGATACTATCTATGCCGAAGGGCAGCGAAAATATATGGAGAGCCTCTCTTCCTATGCCAGACAGTTTCTGGGACAGATGGAGAAGCCCAATGTGGAGTCCATCGAGGGGTTGAGTCCGGCAATAAGTATCGACCAGAAGACGACAAACCATAATCCCAGATCCACGGTGGGAACGGTAACGGAGATATACGATTATCTCAGACTCATGTACGCCAGAATCGGCATACCCCACTGTACCGTATGCGGCATAGAGATAAGTAGCCAGGCGGTGGATCAGATTGTGGAAACCCTCATGGAGGAAGAAGAAGGGACACGAATTACCGTGCTGGCTCCCGTGGTGCGTCAGAGGAAGGGACAGCACGAAAAGATCATTGACAGAATCCGCCGCGAAGGGTTCACAAGAGCCCGCATAGACGGAGAAATCGTTATGATTGAGGAAGAGGAAATAAGTCTCGAGAAAACTTTCAAACATACCATAGAAATAGTAATAGACAGAATCAGAATCAGAGACGGTATGCAAAGCCGTCTGGCGGAAGCATGTGAACTGGCCATTAACCACGGAGATGGACTGGTACAGGTGATTATCGGCTCGCCGGACGGAAGCGGCGCCGGTGGCGGAAGCGGTGACGAGGCAGAACGAACCTTCAGCACCGCCCTGGCCTGTCCGGAACACGGGGTCAGCGTGGATGAACTGGAGCCGAGGATGTTTTCGTTCAACAATCCCCTGGGGGCATGTCCGGAGTGCAAGGGGCTGGGCTTCCTGCAAAAAGTCGATCCGGATCTGCTTATACCGGATCAAAATAAGAGCATTCTGGATAAGGCTCTTGTCAATGCCTTTGCAACTATGGAATATACCAGCTATTACTGGCAGGTAATCGATGTTCTGGCAAAAAAGTACGGGGCTGATCTGGAGCTTCCTTTCAGGAAACTGCCTAAGAAATTCCGTGATGTGCTTCTATACGGTTCCGGCGATGAAAAACTGGTGTACACCTATACCAACAGGCAAGGCTTCACGCAAAACAGAAGCCACACCTTCGAGGGTATAATCCCAAACCTGGAGCGCCGATATCAGGAATCAAGCTCCGACTGGATTAAGGGTAAAATAGAACAATACATGAGCATCTCCGAGTGCCCTGCTTGCCATGGACGCAAACTCAGACCGGAGCTGCTGGCGGTGACTGTCGGCGGCAAAGACATTATGGAGTTCACCGATATGGCAGTAAGTGAGGCTCTGGTATTTGTCGATCAGCTGGCAGATGCCGGCAAGTCACTTCTCAGCGGGAAGCACCACACCATTGCGGCTGAGATAATCAAGGAAATACGCGGCAGGCTGCAGTTTCTGGCCAACGTAGGTCTGGATTATCTCACGCTGAGTCGTGCGGCTATGACCCTGTCCGGCGGCGAATCCCAGAGAATAAGGCTGGCTACGCAGATCGGCTCCGGGCTGGTCGGCGTTTCATACATACTGGATGAACCCAGCATCGGCCTCCATCAGAAGGATAACGAGAAACTGCTTAATTCCCTGCGTGGACTGACGGATATCGGCAATACGCTTCTTGTGGTTGAGCACGATGAGGAGACCATGTATGCAGCGGACCACATTATAGATATCGGTCCGGGGGCGGGCATTCACGGCGGCGAACTGGTGGCTCAGGGCACAGTGGATGACATAATCGCCTGCCCGGAATCCATTACGGGGCAGTACCTGTCCGGAGTGCGCAAAATCTCCGTTCCCGACTCCAGAAGGGAGGGGAACGGCAAATTTGTGACGGTAAAAGGTGCCGAAGAGAATAATCTGAAAAACATAGATGTCAGATTCCCTCTGGGCAAATTTATCTGCGTGACCGGAGTTTCGGGCAGCGGCAAGAGCAGCCTGGTAAACGAAATTCTCTACAAGGCGGGTGCACAGAAGATTTACAGATCTAAGAACAGACCGGGCAGGCACAAGAGTGTAACGGGACTGCAGAATATAGACAAGATTATAGATATAGACCAGCAGCCGATAGGAAAGACCCCGCGATCCAATCCTGCCACCTACACCGGTGTCTTCACACACATAAGAGATCTCTTTGCGCAGCTGCCGGAGGCAAAACTTCGGGGATACAGCAAAGGCCGTTTCAGCTTCAATGTGAAGGGCGGCAGATGTGAGGCATGTAACGGAGACGGAATTATAAAGATTGAAATGCTTTTCCTGCCGGACGTTTATGTCCCATGCGATGTCTGTCACGGAAAGCGATACAACAGGGAGACACTGGAAGTTAAGTACAAGGGGAAGAGCATATTCGATGTTCTGGATATGAATGTGACGGAAGCTCTGGAATTCTTCAGGAATCATCCCGCCATTTCACGCCAGCTTCAGACCATGGAGGATGTGGGACTGGGATATATCAAGCTGGGCCAGCCGAGCCCTCAGCTTTCCGGCGGGGAGGCACAGCGAATCAAACTGGCGACGGAGCTTTCAAAAAGAAGTACAGGAAGCACGCTCTATATACTGGACGAGCCCACCACGGGCCTTCATTTTGCAGATGTTGAGAAGCTTTTGCTGATGCTGGACAAGCTTGTGGAAGCGGGAAATACCGTCGTGGTCATCGAGCATAACATGGATGTTATCAAGCACGCAGATCACATTATTGACCTGGGACCTGACGGCGGTTTTCGCGGAGGGATGATTATGGCCGAAGGAACTCCTGAAGAAGTGGCTCTGGTAAAAGAGTCTTATACTGGACAGTTCCTGGCTAAATTGCTATAATACCAATCGTAATTACAGCTGATGCTGGAGCTTTTGCAAAGGCTCCGAAGGAGACGACATGATTGAAAAACTGAACCTTTCCATGCTCACCGACTTTTATGAGCTTACTATGGCCAACGGATATTTTGAGGCTGACATGAAGGATGAAATTGCATATTTCGATATGTTCTTCAGAAGTATTCCCGACGGCGGCGGTTACGCCATTATGGCGGGGCTTGAGCAGGTTATAAAGTATCTGGAGAACCTGGAGTTTGATGATGAGGACGTTGAATACCTGAGGGGCAAAGGTATTTTCAGCGAGAAATTTTTGGAATACCTGAAGAAGTTTGAGTTTACATGCGATGTATGGGCGATTCCGGAGGGAACTCCCATCTTCCCCGGTGAACCGCTCATTACCGTACGCGGTCCGATTATGCAGGCGCAGTTCGTTGAGACAATGATTCTGCTTCTGATTAATCACCAGAGTCTGATTGCCACCAAGGCCAGCCGAATAGTCCGTGCGGCTGCAGGCAGACCGGTTATGGAATTCGGCACCCGCCGTTCGCACAGTACAACGGCAGCCATTTACGGGGCCCGTGCTTCTTACATAGGAGGATGTGCCGGTACGGCTTGTACTATTGCGGATCTGGAATTCGGCACACCGGCTCTGGGAACCATGGCTCACAGCTGGGTTCAGATGTTCGACTGCGAGTATGATGCGTTTAAGAAATATACTGAAATATATCCGACCAACGCAACTCTGCTGGTGGATACATACAATGTTCTCCAGTCGGGTGTCCCTAATGCGATAAAAGTTTTCAAGGAACTGAATCCGCCGGCTAAGGGGATCAGAATCGACTCCGGAGACATAACCTATCTGACAAAAAGAGCCCGTGCCATGCTGGATGAGGCGGGTCTGCAGGACTGCAAAATCGTCATCTCCAATTCGCTGGACGAATTCATCATCAGGGATGTTATCTCTCAGGGTGCATGTATCGACTCATTCGGCGTAGGAGAGAGGCTGATTACGGCCAGATCCGAACCCGTATTCGGCGGCGTTTACAAGCTGTCGGCTCTGGAGAAGAACGGCAAGCTGATTCCTAAGATCAAAGTAAGCGAAAATGTTGAAAAGATTACCAATCCGGGTTTCAAAAGCGTTTATCGTCTCTTTGACAAGGATACCAACAGAGCTCTTGCCGATGTAATCACTCTGGACGGAGAAGTGATTCCTGAGGTTGATGGATATGAGATATTTGATCCCGATGCCATATGGAAGAGAAAGAAGATGAAAAACTTCTATGTGAAGAATCTTCGCGTTCCGATATTTGAAGGCGGCAAAAAGGTATATGAATGTCCGGACCTCAAGGATATAAAAAAATACTGCGCGGAGCAGCTTGACCTTATGTGGGACGAAATGAAAAGATTTGAAAATCCGCAGACCTACTATGTTGACCTTTCACAGGATCTGTGGGATCTGAAGAACGAAATGATAGAAGGTGCGAAATAAAAAGTTAAAAAGCTCCCATTTATTTCCTTTCAATGCTATTGTAGCATCTGGTTGGCGCGTTTGACGACTCTACTTTAATGATACAGCTCCATAATAACATTGCCTGTGCAATGGCATTTTTGATTGCAAAAACATGATGCCTAAGATACTAAGTTTTATTTCTATAGATAGAAGCGTTTATATTGTATTTTTTGATTTTTCTATATAATGTTCTAAGATTCAACTGAAGTTCCTTTGCTATTTTTTCTATATGTCCATTGTTTTGCTCCAAAAATATTAAAATCATTTCTCGTTCGTTTTTACATAATAGTTCATATTTTGGATCTGTGTATTTTAAGGATGGAGACAAATGTGTATATTCGCTCCATGTCCCAAAAGGGATGCTCTCCAGATAATGCTGCATGTGAGGGACTTTTCGGACGAATCAAAAACGAGTTCTTCTACAACAGAGATTGGCAGAATTGTAACGATAGAAGAATTTACGCAAGAGTTAAATGAGTACTTGCACTGGTACAATGAGAAAAGAATAAAGAAATCATTAGGGTATTTGAGCCCTGTGGAGTACAGACGAACACTTGGATTGACCGCAGAGGTTGTCCAGGAAAACGTTCACACCACCGATTGTGAAAAAAGTCTGTAAATACAAAAAGAGTATCCTCCTATGGTAATTATATTTACCATAGGAGGGTAATTTTTTCGAATTTACAAATCCTATTTCACAGTCTTGAAAGTAAACTCATTATTGAAGCCACTTCCCGTTGATAGCCCCTTTCTATACAATTTTTTAGGAAACTAACCTCTCAGTTATTTAAAGTGCGAGTTCATTACAATCTGAATTGGATATATACCAGCTTTTTATAGCTACAATTTCATAACCTTATACATGATAAGGAGTAGTATAATTTTGCTTACTTATACCCAAGATCTTCCATGAGCTCTTTCAAATATGCGATGTCGTCATCGTCAATTGGCAACAAAGGCTTCCTGCAAACACCGCCAAACAATCCTCTGATTTTTAGAGCTTCTCTGTAAATCTGGATGAAGTCAGGTCTTTCGTCACCATTCTTCCCATACATATCTTTCTTGGATGTCATATTTAATGCCGGTAAAATCTTATACCAATGTTTTAGTGCAGCAGGATAGTCGCCATTTTCTTTTAGTAGTTTCCACAGTTCCACACATTCTTTAGGAATGAAGTTTGCGCACCCAGCAGTCCATCCGTTTGCACCAAGGAGCAGACCTTGAAAAGCACCGTAGTCTTCACCATAGATAATCGAGATCTCTTCATTGCACATCAGCTTCAAATCTTGAATTCTTGCCGGGTCACCATAACATTCCTTGACATACTGAGCGGTGCCTTCATTTGTCAATTCTGCAATATCAGCCACAGATAGTCCTACACCTGACAGACCAGGGTTATTATAAAGTAAGAAAGGCAAACTAACTGAATGGGCAACATCTCTGTAATACTGTTTAATTTCTGCTACTGTTGGCAACATGTAATATGGTGCTACTGCAAAGATGCCGAATGCTCCAATTTCTTCTGCATGCTTTGCTAGTTTAATAGAATCTTTTGTTCCAGGGCATGCGACACCTATAAATACAGGACCTCTGCCTGCAGTGTGCTTCACTACAACCTCATGAACATGCATTCTTTCCTCAAGATCCATAGATGAGAATTCGGTGCAAGTGCCGCCACAAAGCAAACCATGTACATCGTTCTCGAAGAGAAAGTCTATATGTTTGCGTATTTCCTCATCATTGATTGATTCATCTTCATTAAACATTGTGATAATTGGAATCAACAATCCTACATCTGGTTTTTTCATTTTTTTCTCCTTTCTTTGAATACCATAGAAGTGCTAGTATCATTATGAAAGATTTAATGCAAGACACATGCCAATGAAGAAAAAGGATACAACATTAATGGTTAAAGAATGGTTTTCGATTTAAAAGTATGGAACTGTCAAGAAAAGTCATGTGCTCTTACTTCTTTCGGCTCTCTGCGAAAAACCCCAGAGCATCCTTGAGGATATCATTGGCTCGTTTGAGCTCGCGGTTCTCTTTTTCAAGATCGAGAATTCGCTGATTCTTGGCATTTGTCGGCTTATGCCGATTCCCACTGCCAACATAGGCGTTTTCTCCATAGCGAGCTTTGGAACGTCGCCATCCGGCAAGGGTATTGTATGATATGCCGAGCTGTTCGGAAGCCTTCTTTATGCCAATTTCATCCGAGAGGCATACGGCTTCTTCCTTAAAGGCGGCTTTATCGTAGTGCATAACGTCACCGTCCTTTCAATGCTATTGTAGCATCTAATTGGTGCGTTTGACGACTCTACTTTAATTATATAGCTCCAGAAGTAATATTCAAACAGAAATAATGCAAAACAATGTTGAAAGAGGCGTTGTAATAATCAAATTAGTAAAAACAGCATAAAAAAGGAATGCAAATATGCACTTCCAAATACAAGATTTCAACATAAAATTGTCTGGGTAGTTGGGAGAAGCATTTATTTTCAAGAGATTAAAAGATTATAGATTGATAGTGCATTGCTGCATTAGTGGTGCAATAATGCACAAAAAGTACAGAAAAAAAAAGAATGTTCAGAAAAAAGCATAGAAAAAAATATAATAATTGTTACAATGTAAAAAAAGTGGCTTAATTTTTAAATGTTTAGAAGTTAAAGATATGATGTCATAAATAATCTTACAAATATTTACTACTATAATTCGAATTATTATTAACAAAGGTATATATATTTGGCACAAAAGTTGCGTAAAATAAAAGTGTAGAGGTTTAGTTACGAATGTAAGTTAGAACTCAACATAATATTTTTGTTTGGAGGTAAAACAAATGAAGAGACTTTTTAAAATCGTATTGCCTTTTGCAATATCTTTCGTGATGGTATTTACTTTTGCTAGTTGCGGTGACTCTAATGATTCAGATGCAGGAAAACCAATTGAATTCGTTGTAGCTCATGTTGATCCAGATGATAGCGTTATGGGAGAAAACTTCCTTTGGTTTGAAGAGTATGTTGAGGAAAATACGGACGGACAAGTTGATGTAGTTGTTAATGCGAATGGATCTCTTGGTGGAGAAAGAGAGATAGTTGAAAGTATCCAAATGGGTGATGTTCATTTAAGTCTCCCTGCTTTGTCTGTTCTTTCAACATATGACGAGAAATTCAATATATTTGAAATTCCTTTTGTATTGGATGATTACGATGCCTTTATAAAGGCTTATGATGGTGAAGTGGGTGACATGGTTAAAGAATGGGCAACGGAATATGGCTTTCAGATTTACGGATGGGCTCCATTCGGATTTAGGGGACTTTCTAACAGTGTGAGAGAAGTAAAAACCCCAGCTGATATCGAAGGTTTAAAGATTAGATGTATTGAGTCGGATATGTATCTTAAGATGTTTAAGGATATTGGGGCAAATCCTACACCTATGAGTTTTAGTGAAATCTACACAGCGCTACAGCAGGGAACTATTGATGGACAGGACAATCCTCCTGAAATTACTTATACATCTAAGTTCGCAGAAGTACAGAATTATTATACAACATTGAACCATGTAATGTGTAATGGTGTATATATTACAAATGCAGATTATATGGCAAATTTGCCAGAAGATATTAGAGCGGTAATTGAAGAAGGTATTCAAGGTATGAGCGATTTACATCGCGAAAAGACTAATGTTAGAACAGAAGAATGTCTTCAGAGCATGAGAGACGATGGCTTAACCGTTACGGAACTTACAGATGGAGAGAGAGCACAGTTTAAGGCATTGGTGACGGGGATACACGACCAGTATAAAGAGATTCTAGGTAAAGATATTTGGAATAAGCTTCTTGAATGCAATAATTAATAATCAGTGCATATGACATATTGATGCGTTAGGCACCATATAAGGCGCCTAACGTATTGTTTCATCTAACACACCACTAAATAGAGAGAAAGGCGAGTGTTATATGAGAAAGATATTAAAACTTCTTGATGAAATAGAAGAAAAAGTGCTAGTTTACTCTTTTTTTGCTAGTGTGCTGATTATTTTCCTTCAAGTTGTTATGAGGAAGGTGTTTAATAATTCGCTGTTCTGGACTGAAGAAGTAGCCAGATACCTTTTTGTATGGCAGTGCTGGCTAGGAGTGTCTATTGCAGAACGAGAAAAACAACATATTAGAATAACTGTTTTAAGAGACAAACTTCCAAATAGAGGGAAAATTTCATTGGAATTATGTGTGAATTTTGTGCTTGTAGTGCTTGCTATAATGCTAATAATAAACGGTTTCATGATGGTTATGCGTTTGGCAGAAATGGGTTCAACTTCAACTGCAGTCAATATTCCGATGTCTATTGTATACGCGGCATTGCCGACAGGATGTTTGCTGTATTTAAGACGATTAATTGAGAATATTATAAATGTGATTAGGAGAGGGGAGGTTATAGAATGAATTTACTTGTTTTGTTTGGATCACTCCTTCTGTGTGTGTCTTTGAGTATTCCAATTGGGTTTTCTATAGCCATAGCAACAACACTGGCATTTTTGTTGTTTACTGATACACCTCTTACAATTATTGCGCAAACGGGGACAACAGGGCTAGATTCTTTCCCCATGATGGCGATACCATTGTTCATATTGTCAGGAATTGTAATGACCAAAGGTGGAGTGGCGAGAAGACTTGTTAATTTAGCCCAAGCTATAGTAGGGCATGTTACCGGCGGATTGGGTATGGTTATGACCTTGTCTTGCATGTTTTTTGGTTCTATCTCTGGATCCGCACCTGCAACTGTGTCTGCAATTGGAGGAATGATGCTTCCAGAAATGGAGAAAAAAGGCTATCCAATCGAGTTTTCATCGAGTTTGGCAGCAGCAGCAGGGTCTATTGGTTTAATCATTCCACCAAGCATTGCTTTTGTTGTGTTTGGTGTTGCAACAAACACATCGATTGGTGATTTATTTATTGCAGCGATTATCCCAGGGGTGTTAATGACAATAGCTCTTTGCATATTTTGTTTTATAATTGCAAAAAAACGTAATTATCCCAAAGCTGAACACATTCCGTTAAAGAAAGTTCCCATGTTTATATGGGATGCAAAATGGGCTATATTGGCGCCAGTAATAATATTGGGAGGTATATACTCTGGTTTTTTTACGCCTACGGAAGCTGCTGCTGTGGCATGTGTGTATTCCATTATAATTGGTTTTTTTGTACACAAAGAACTTAACTTCAAAGGATTATATGATGCTTTAAGAGAAGCAATGGTTTTGAATGGTATTATTTTGTTTATGTTGGGATTAGCGACTGGCTTCGCTAGATATCTAAGTCTTGCACAGGTTCCAACAAAACTTACTGGATTAATCACAAATATTACAGATAATCCGTTTCTAATTTTGCTGATTATTAATGTCATGCTATTACTTCTTGGAATGATTTTGGACAACATTCCTATTATTATTATTTTGGCACCAATGCTTATGCCTATAGTAGTAGGTACTGTGGGTATGAATCCAATACATTTTGGTGTTGTGATGGTACTAAACACAACAATTGGTCTTTGCACGCCGCCATATGGACCAAATGTTTTTATTGCATGCAGTATTGCTGGAGTAAAGATGGAAAAAATAATTAAAACATTGTTATTGTTTATACTTGCACTCATTATTGTATTGGCAATTGTAACCTATGTACCTAGTGTATCATTGGTATTGGTAGGAGGCATGGCGTGATGGCAAAATACAAAATAATATGGGATGATGTAATAGTTGAAGATGATTTATCTATTGAGAATGAGGTTTTTAAAGCAAACGGATTTTCTAATTATGAGATTCAAAGATGCAGCAATAAAAACACGCAGTCTTTCGTAGAACATGTAAAGGATGCTGATGCAATATGCTGTTATCTTCCGCTTGGGAAAAAGGAGCTTGAGCAAATGAAGAAATGTCAAGTGATTGCTGCTCCGGCATTGGGAGTAGACCCATTCGATCTTAAGGCAGCGGCAGAACTTGGTATTTGTGTATGCAACGCTCCTAGTTACTGTATTGATGAGGTTGCAACACATACAATCGCACTTGTTATGGATTGCGTGAGAAGAATATCGCGTATGGATAGACATGTACGAACTGGCAAATGGGATTGGAGCGAAAGAGGTATTCAGCACAGAATGAAAGGTCAAACTTACGGTTTGGTTTCCTTTGGCAACATTCCTCAAAAAATTGTACACATGATGAAAGGTTTTGAATTAAATTTTATCACGTACGACCCATTTATTAATGAGGAGGATTTAAGTAAAGCTAATGTTAAAAAATGTGGCACTCTAAAGGAATTATTTGAGCAAAGCGATATTATATCGGTTCATACACCTTTGAATAACCAGACGAGACACATGATAGGAATAGAAGAACTGACGAATATTAAGCAAGGAGCGTTGTTTGTGGTAACTGGAAGAGGCGGTGTAGTGGATGAGGTTGCGTTGAGACAGGTCATAGAAGAAGGACGTATTCCCGCTGCAGCAATGGATGTAATTGAAGATGAAGTTACATTCAATAGCATTTTATTTGATATGCCTGAAGTCGTTATAACGCCACATTATGCCTATTACTCAGAAGAATCCACAATTGAATTGCGTGAGACAAACGCTTTGCAAATTCTAGACGTATTAAAAGACGGCAAACTTCCTAGAAACCTTGTAAATAAAGGCGTAGTAAGAAATACAAATTTAAAGTAAGTGGAACTGTCAAGAAAAGTGCAGTCTCCAAACACACTAATTTGTAAAGCGGCCAATAACGGTTTTTCCTGAAGCCTTCGGTATGCCGCCGGTGGCAGGCTACCTGGATTACTGGTGTGGATTATTTTCCGATTGTAATAGGTAAATACATAGTGGAATATCTATCGTCTTACTTCCTCCATCTTCATCCGGTAGGTGGGAAGACGGTACAATAATTCTTTCTTCAGTGTTGCAGAAACTCTCCATCCGAGCGTTATCGTAACGATGATTTACACCGGAGAGGCACTGTGATAGACTGTAACTGGCAAGAGTGTCCTTAAAGACATCGCTGGTGTACTGGCTGCCACGGTCACTATGCAGGATTGCACCGCATGGGATATCTTTTCCTGAAAGGGCGCGAACGTATCAATACATAGCTCTTTCTTCATGTTGGAGCGCATCTGCAGAGAAACGATTTCTCCGTTGAAGCAATCCAGTATGGGTGACATGTAGAGCTTTCTGTCATAACATTGAATTTGAGAAATATCGGTCAACAGCAGAGATAGTGGACTTGATTAAGTGAAATCCTGTTT
Organism: Lentihominibacter sp.; assembly: GCA_050953465.1. Lineage (GTDB taxonomy): Bacteria > Bacillota > Clostridia > Peptostreptococcales > Anaerovoracaceae > Lentihominibacter. The sequence goes on from JBMNMR010000002.1 coordinate 1,388,611, forward strand.
TATTAGATTTTCCTTTTCCTGTATCTCTGTTGTGGATTTTGTCAAACCATGTGGTCTTCTGTTTGGCTTGTGGAGCCAGCCGTGTTCCCGCATAACGCGGGTCAGCCGTATGGTGCCGACCTTGATTCCTCGCTGTTCCAGTGCAAGCTTCATGCGAGGCACACCATAGTCATCGTTATATATATCCTCGTCAAGGATGCTTTTGATGGCTACCGAAAGAGCCCCATCCTTACCGGGTTTTCCAAGGTTCTTGACGAACCGGTAATATCCGGATTCGCTAACCTCAAGGGTTTCGCAAAGAATATTGACCGGCTAGGTTTCTCTCCGGGAATGGATGAACCTATAGTGCTTATGTGCTCTTACTTCTTTCGGCTCTCTGCGAAAAAACCAAGTACGTCCTTGAAGATATCATTAGCTCGTTTGAGTTCGCGGTTCTCTTTTTCAAGATTGAGAATGCGCTGATCCTTGGCATTTGTCGGCTTGTGCCGATTCCCGCTGCCAACATAGGCGTTTTCTCCATAGCGAGCTTTGGAACGTCGCCATCCTGCAAGGGTATTGTATGATATACCGAGCTGTTCGGAAGCCTTCTTTATGCCAATCTCATCCGAGAGGCATACGGCTTCTTCCTTAAAGGCTTTATTGTAGTGCATAATGTCACCGTTCTTTCAATGCTATTGTAGCATCTGGTTGGTACGTTTGACGACTCTACTTTAATGATACAGCTCCATAAGAGGGGTGTATCATCAGTCGCTTAACAAATTGGTCTATGTATGGGCTGCACTTTTTGGCAGTTCCATTAAGTTGAAGAGCGGAAGGTAATGCTATGCAACATTATTTTGAATACACAATGCACTTAGGAGTCAATACATCGGACAAGTCTGAAATTATATCTATATTTGAAAGGTGTAAATCTTTTCAATTGCCTGTGGTAGATGATGATGGCTATTTGGTTGGAATAGTTAATTTATTTGACATTATAAGAGTATCTGAACCAGTGGTAGACCTAAAAAGATTTTTAAAAACGGATTTTTATGTTGCCGGGGAGAAAGAAGGTGTTTTTAGTTTTAAGTTAATGAAGCAGGACATATTGCCATTTGTTGATTTAGAGGGAAAGTATAAGGGTTTTTCAAACAAAATTACAATGAAATGCTATATACCAGGGAGAGATTATATTAAAATGGTTGAAATGAAACAACCCGACAGTTTTAGTTCGGGGGAAATAACCGATGATATCCCAAATGAAGTCATGGACGATTTAGATAAGTGTTTTGATGCGATTATAGAAGACAATTATGAAGGTGTATATGTTACTGTTGATAAAGGAAAAACCTTTGCTTTAAATAACAATGCCTACATTATCGAGGATATCACTAAACAGGATGATTTAAAGATTGATGATGAAGATTTACGCCATTTTGATGAGGTTATGAATCCCAAGGTAAAGCAAGCAAATATCATTCAAATAATGCAAGAGCGAAATGAAATTTCTCTTATGAGAGTAACAAGTGATATGTTTGATATACCAAAAATGCGAAAAGAGTTTGTCAATATGCAAGACCTAGCAGCTCAATATAAGAAGAGATTAGATGAATTGGAAGCAGAAAGAGATATGACTCAAACTTTTGTATGCAAGAGTAATAGCATGAAAAAGATAATGGATCTTATTTTGCAGATTTCTAGTGTTGATGCGTCCATTTTGCTCCAAGGTGAATCTGGTGTAGGAAAGGGACTTATAAGCGAAACTATTCACAAACATAGTATGAGAAAGGAAAAGCCTTTTGTTAAAATTGATTGTGCAGCAATCCCTTCAACACTATTAGAATCTGAACTGTTTGGTTATGAAAAAGGAGCATTTACAGGGGCTGAAAAGAACGGAAAAAAAGGGTTAGTTGAAATGGCTGATGGTGGTACACTTTTTCTTGATGAAATCGGTGAATTGCCATTAGAACTCCAAACTAAGTTATTAAGTATGCTTCAGGAGAGAGCGTTTTATAAGGTGGGGGGAGTTGTACCAATTACAGTTGATGTACGTATTATTTCTGCTAGCAACAGAGACTTGAATCAAATGGTCTTAGAGGGAACTTTTAGGAGTGACTTGTATTATAGGTTGAAGGTCATACCGATTAATATTCCACCACTTGTGGAAAGAAAGGAGGATATTAGATATCTTATTGATTTCTATTTGAAACGATATAACGAACAGTATGGATGCAGTAAAATATTAACGAGACCTGCATATAGAATTTTGCAGGCATATAAGTGGCCGGGAAATGTACGGGAGTTACAACATGTTATTGAATACCTTGTAGTGACAACAGCAGCGAACCTTATACAAGATGACGAGGTAATGGAAGCTATCGGAGGTGACATAAGTACATCTATTCATAGTAATGGGGGAGAGCAATTTCTTAATTTATCTTATGGGGAAGCTTATGAAAAATTCGAAAAGCAACTTTTATATGGCGTCATGAGAAATAGTACTAACACGCAAGAAATGGCTGAAGAGCTAGAAGTTGACAGAAGTACAATAACTAGAAAAATGAAGAGATACAATATTGTTCCAAACTTTGGAGAGCGAAATGTATAATCAATTTTTTCTTCTGTTTTCAATAGTGTTTACAGGCTTTCTTCTTAGAAAAGTGAGCTTTATAAACGCTGAAATGAATAGTGGATTGAATAAATTTATTATGTATTTTGCGTACCCTTGTTTGCTAGTTTATTGTATAGGTACGCTCGAATTAACGTTTGAATTACTAAAAAACTTTATAATTGTCCTTTTTTTGTCAACGGCATTGCTTTTCATTTATGGTCAATGCATGAAGAGGTACGCAACCATCACAAAAAAGAAAGTCAATGAGAGTAACGTGTTTGAGTTAACAGTTATTTCAACAAACAATGGATTTATGGGATTTCCCATCGCTTTATCATTTTTTGGAGAGTTGGGATTGCTATTTATGGTTGCGAATAATGCGGCTTTGAGTTTGTTTGTATTTTCATATGGTTTAGTTGCTCTCAGGAGAAATAATGAACATAATACAAGATTTACATTTGCCGGATTTGTTTTAATGATAGGGAAGCTACTATTAAATCCAAATATACTAGGTGTTGCCGTAGGAATCGCAGTTTGCTTACTAAGGATACCAATAGACAATATCGTGGGTGAATATATGCAGATGATTGGAAGTATTGCGACTCCAATGGCAATGGTATTTATAGGGTCAACCTTAGCCGAACACAGTTTTAAAGAAGTTTTCAAACATAAAATTGTCTGGGAAGCTTCGATAATTAAACTTTTTATAGTTCCAATATTAACTATAATTGCTGTTTATTTTATGCCCGCCGATACTTTGGTTAAATCCATAACGGTTCTATCCTTTGTGTTGCCAACTGGTACTGTAGTGCCAATGTTGGCAGAGCAGGAACAACAGAACAAGGACTTGGGAAGTAGAATTATGTTTTTAACCACTGTATTTTCTATGGGCACTATTTTGCTGTTTGTTGAGATTATAAAATATTTATTTTAGCGAATGAAGTTTCCCAAAGGGGTGAGAAAAGAATACAAAAAACATTAGGGTATTTGAGCCCTGTGGAGTACAGGCGAACATTTTGATTGGCCGCATAGACTGTCCAAGAAAACGTCCGCATCCCCGTCTCTTCTTACCAGTCAGAATCCCAGTCACTTCCACCGGAGTCCCAGCTGTCACCGGAGTCCCAGTCCCAGTCGTCATCATCCCAGTCATCTGCCCATGAGTCGTAATCGTTGTAGTAAGTGTCGTCGTCACCGCCGTAATCCCAGTCCCAGTAGGAATTATCATCGTAGTAGTCGGTGTCATAGTCGTCGTTGTAATAGTAGCCGTTGCTGTTGCTGTCACCGGTACCTATAACATTAAAAATTGAGGATGAGAGGATTCCCAGGCCGAGTACTACGATTATCACGATAGCAAAGAGCTTCAGGCCGCGGTTTCCGGCACCGGATTTACCGGCATGTTTACCCACTGAACCGGCTTGCAGATCAGCTTTCTGTTCCATAACCTCGGAACGCATCTTCTGATAAAGTTCATTAACCGCATATGCTTCGTCCGTGCCTTCATATCTTATGACACGCGAGCCGTCGGATTTATTCTTGTAAACCACAAAGTTGCCCGAAGACGGGTCCTTGTATATTCCGAAGGCACGCGGCTCCCTATAATCCTCACCGATGAAGAATCGCATATCCTCAAGAGGGAGATTCTTTTCCTTGGCAAAAGCCAGAAGCTCCTCAATGGTCTTGGGAACGCCGTCGCCGCTTCTCATCTGATGCAGATTGACTGCACCGCAGTTTTCACATTTTTCGGCTGTGCGATCAATATGAGCACCGCAGTATTCACATTTGACTTTCATGTTGTCTCACCTTATCTGAATTATCTCTTGCCGGAATCCGAATTATCTCTTATTGGATGCTCCGAGAACGTTTCTGATTTTATGTGCAACCATGCTGCGGATAGCATCACGGGCAGGGCCCAGATATTTGCGAGGGTCGAAATCCGCAGGATGTTCAGCAAAGTGTTTGCGAATTTCCGCAGTCATTGCCAGACGCAGGTCGGTATCGATATTCACCTTGCATACTCCGTGTTTTGTTGCTTCACGAATCATTTCCTCGGGCACTCCCTGTGCACCCGGGATTTCGCCGCCGTATTCATTGCACTTTGCCACAAATTCCGGCAGCACTGTTGATGCACCGTGGAGAACCAGCGGAGTACCGGGAATCAGTGCATTGATTGCTTTGAGCCTTTCGAAATCCAGATAAGGCTCCCCCTTGAACTTGTAGGCACCGTGGCTGGTTCCGATGGCTATTGCCAGAGAGTCAACTCCTGTCCTTGCAACAAATTCCGCCGCTTCTTCAGGCACGGTAAAAGTGGCATCTCTGGCGGAAACATTCACCGCATCTTCGATTCCCGCCAGCTTGCCCAGTTCAGCCTCAACCACTACCCCGTGGGCGTGAGCGTACTCGACAACCTCTTTCGTGATTCTGATGTTTTCTTCGAAAGGATGTTTCGAGCCATCGATCATTACCGATGTGAACCCGTCATCCACGCACTTTTTGCATATTTCAAAGTCTTCGCCATGATCCAGATGCAGGCATATATCAACACCTGTATCAATAATCGCTGCCTCCACCAGCTTGATAAGGTAAGCCGGCTTGGCGTACTTCCTGGCACCTGCCGAAACCTGCAGAATCAGCGGAGCATTCTCCTGCTGTGCAGCTTCAACAATACCCTGAATGATTTCCATATTGTTTACATTGAATGCACCTACGGCGTAATCGCTTTTAAGGGCCTTTGCAAACATTTCCTTTGATGTAATGAGAGCCATTTTTTCCTACTCCTTTTTCTCTGTTTCCTGTGTGGTCTTGACTTCCGTCTCCGCCGCTCTTTCTTCTGCCAGCTTTGCCGGGTAATCCATCAGAGCTTCCACTCTGTTAAAAATCAGAAAGGCCGCCGCCACAAGAATAACAATTGTGATAATAATGTCATTTTTGTTATAAAAGAAATCCTTAATCCTGTTCATCGTCATCTCCATGTGTTCAACTCGATTTTATCTACTGATACAATACCATATTTGGTGGTTTTGCTCAAGATGCTAAAAGGGATACTCCTATCATTTCTGTGGAGTTTACAGTGGAAATAGTGTATAATACATTGCGTATGATTAAGATTGTAATAACGGCTAACGATGCGGGACAGCGGCTGGACAGGTTCCTGAAAAAGTTCCTGAGAAGGGCATCGCTGAGCGGCATTTACAGGATAATAAGAAAGGATCTCAAGGTTAACGGGAAAAGAGCAGGCGAAGAAACGATCCTGGCTGAAGGCGATGAGCTCTGTTTTTATATGAGAGGAGAGCGTTTCGCTGAACTGACCAGACAGGTTAAAAAGCGAGCGGCAAAAAAACAGTTCAAGGTGGCTTACGAGGATGAAAATGTTCTCATAGTTGAAAAACCGTGGGGACTGCTGACTCACGGTGACTCCCGGGAGAAAAAAAACACGCTGATGAACCAGGTGTGCGGCTATCTGCAGGAGAAAGGCGAGTACGATCCTGCAGCGGAAAAATCGTTCACACCGTCACCGGTTAACAGGCTGGACAGAAACACGACGGGTCTGGTTATCTTTGGAAAGAATGCTGCCGGCCTGAGGTTTCTGACAAAACTTTTCAGGCAACGCGATACAGTTTACAGATATTATATGACACTGGTGGCCGGAAACTTCAGGTCAGAGGTGGTTATTGAAGATTCTCTTGCGAAGGATGAAAATACCAACAGGGTTATCGTTGATGAAGACGGAGTTTATGCAAAATCCATCGTACGGCCGGTTGACAACTTTAAGGCTTTTTCACTGGTTGAAGTGGAGCTTGTGACGGGCAGAACCCATCAGATACGGGTGCATCTGGCGAGCAAAGGCTTCCCGCTGGCGGGAGACTCCAAATACGGGACGAGTCCGAGAGACAGGAGGGCCAACGAAAAAATGCGTGAGCTGGGTGTAACGACGCAGCTGCTGCACGCGTGCCGCCTGGAATTTGGAAATGTCAGCGGCAATGAATTTATGCCGCAAGGTTTTGAGAAACTGGATGGACTCGTTGTTGAGGCAGAGCTGCCTGAAGATTTTGCGAGAGTTATAGAAAAAATAAGATAGAATTGGGAGTAAGAAATGGGTCAATACAGGGAAGAGCGGTACAAAGGCTGGAAGCGCAGGAACGCACCTTATCTCATCGCAGCCTGCCTGGCGCTGGTGATGGTGCTTCTGGGAGGCCCGGAAGTAATGGACGGGGAGTCCATGAGTCCGACGATTAACGATGGTGATTTGCTGATTGTGAGCAAGCACGACTATTCCGAGAAGAGAGGCCGCATTCCGGACAGGGATAAGATTGTTATTCTGGAAAAAGCCAGGTCCATGGATGTTGCCGATGACAATATTATTACCAGGGTGATCGGATTGCCGGGAGAAACGATTGAAATTAAGGACGGTCAGGTATTTATCGACGGCAAAAGGCACACGACTGAAGGAGGTATCCGGGGTGCTGTCGGCGGGGATATGAAGGTGAAACTGAAGAAGGGTCATGTCTTTGTTATGGGAGATAATCGCGAGATGTCGGAATATGACAGCCGCAATGAAGACCTGGGTGTAATAAATATGAAAGATGATATCAAAGGCAATGTACTGCTTCGGGTGTGGCCGATTGGGGAATTTGGTACGATAGAGTAAAAATCAATTAAGGGGACATCATGAAAAGTTTTATAAAGGACATAATTATAGCACTGCTGGTTGTGGGTGCACTGGCTCTGGTCATAAAGCCCACAATAGTGAAAGAAAGCTCCATGGAGCCTACCTTGTACGAAAACAATTATCTGCTGATTAACAAGATGGCATACAAATTCAAGGATCATCCTGATCCCGGTGATATAATCGTTTTTAATTCGGATCTGGAAAATGAAGAGACGGGCAAGAAAAAGCTCCTCATTAAGAGAGTTATAGGCGTAGAGGGAGATGTTATTACCATTGAGGGCGGCAATGTTTACCGAAACGGACAGCTGCTCAATGAGGATTATCTGTATATGCCGGGGAGTACTATAGAGGATGCGAGCATGGAAATAGACGGGTTTGAGATTCCGTACGACAGGGTGTTCGTTATGGGTGACCACCGGGAAGTCAGTATGGATTCGCGATCTCCGTCAGTGGGCACCGTGTCGGAGTTGGATATAATGGGGAAAGCCTTTGTGAGGCTCTATCCATTTGATGAAATACGCCTGTTGTAGGGCAGGGGCGGTGTCAAGGCGTCATCAGGGCGGCAGAGCGTAATCAGGGCATCGTCAGGACTGCGGGAAGGTGAAAAAGCTTGATTTCCGAATAAATTCTGCTTTTTACAGTGATTTTGCAGAATCGGCCACGGTGTGGTCTGATATAAACAAACAAACTTGCTGATAATGGATGGGTAACTCTGATTAGTTTGCGGTTTGCAGCCTCTTTTCTATAGCAGGACGATGTTTAATGTTTTCTGACTGACTCTTTTTCCGCAAAAAAGGTCCAAATAACGTAATTTGTTCGGAAAACGAAGAAAATCTGATGGGAATTTGGCATTAAAGGCATGAGAAGGGGCTATAGGGGGAATAAATGAAACTGATAGCCAACAACAAAAAAGCAAGACATGATTATTTCATAGAGGAAACCTATGAGGCGGGTATCGTTCTGACCGGTACGGAAATCAAGTCGGTAAGACAGGGCAAGGCCAGCATTAAGGAGAGTTTTGCCAAGGTTGTTGATGGTGAGGTTTTTCTGTTCGGAATGAATATAAGTCCCTATGAACAGGGGAACCGTTTCAATGTGGATCCATTAAGGCCGAGAAAGCTTTTGCTCCACAAGAGGGAAATCCGCAAGCTCATCGGATATACGACCCAAAAGGGTTTGACTCTGGTACCGCTGAAGATGTATATTAATAGTGCCGGGCGTGCCAAAATAGAGCTGGCTGTTGCAAAGGGCAAGAAGGAATATGATAAAAGACATGATATCGCCAAAAGAGATGCGGACAGAAGGATGCAGCAGGCGGTGAGGAGGTAACAAATGCAGGGATTTTTTGATAAGCTGGGGAAGACAGCGTCAAATGTAGCAAATACAGCGGCGAGCAAAGCCGGCGAATTCGTTGAGGTCAACAAGCTTAAGAACCGTCAGAATGAGCTGAGGACAGATATGTCGGCAACAAAGAGAAAGATCGGCGACTATATTTACAAGAAGTTTGAGGACGGTGAACTGACCGATGAGAAGCTGCTGACTTATTGTAAAAAAATTCAGGATCTCCGCGAGGAATTCGATGATCTGGACAGACAGATTCTTGAGACGAAAGAGGCACATCAGGCAAGGAGAGACAGCGATGGAGAAGACCGGCTGTAAAGAGGTCCGGCTTTGAGGTCGAATATATATGGGGGTGCACTGGTTTCGACGGGGGTGTGGAAATCGGAGAAGCGAGCCGCAGTTGCCCAGTCTGCGTAAAAAAGGGCCGTTAAAGATAAACGCTAAAACTAAACCTAATTTCGCACTGGCAGCATAGTTCTGCCCCGCGCGTGTCGCCGGATTCCCCTGCAGGTTCGGGTCGACGCGTCAAACATGCAGGAAAACCTTGCGTGAGCTCCCGGTAGCGTAAGGGAATTACGGGATAGCTGAATGTTCAGCCTGCTTTCGGGCGGTTCAGGAGGCGAAACAATAAAGCGGAAGCTGCGCTCGGAGAAACTCTGCCGGAAATGCTTTCGGACGCGGGTTCGATTCCCGCCATCTCCACCATGAACACAAAAAAGGGCCAAGAGCCCTTTTTTAGTGTTCATAATGATATAGTAGGGAATCGAACCCTGAGAGGGCCCGAGCTCAGCCGAGACAGTCCGGTGGACTGTCGAGCAGCGAGGTGTCCGCAGGCGACCGAAAGGGGAGCCAAGGACGACGGATGCGAAGCATACGCTTTTCCGCCACTTCCACCATCGTATCCACAATTCTGACGGTTATTTCCACCGCCGGGATTGTTTTTCTGGCACTTTAACGTTTTTAGTGGTTGACTACTAAGTTGTGGTCTAACATTAATAGTGGTTTTACATCAAAAAGGACTGCCTTGGAAACCAAATTAAAGTTTCCAGGCAGTCTTTTTGCGATATTATTAGATTTATTGCATGGTCGTATATTCTGAAATGATGGTTTAATATGTGTCCACGCTTCGGGTTCCGTGATAAACTCATTAACACAATGCAATTTTGCGGTCAAACTTGATTTTTAGCTGTCCACTAAATGGGGTACACCTCACCTCACTCCAACCGACATGATGATGACTAAATCTGATTGCAAATTTGTAGATGTTGGCTCTTCAGAGATTATTAATTCAATGTACCAACATGAATTCGATATTTTGCCAAAATTCGGATTGATGACTGTGCAGATGTTGGCTCTTTTTTGATTTCCAGAGTGATATACCAACATTTTGTAAGCTGCGAGAGTTCACGAATCAATTTATGTTGGCTCTAAAGGATTGATTTTGCAAAAAGACCAACATCAAGAGAAAATCAGTAGCAGCGGAAGCTTGTCAAGCGTTGATTATGTTGGTAGATGATGACATTTTTCTTCAAAGGACCAACACCCCATTTAGCGAAGGCTTTAGTTGTGGCAGAGCACTTTTCAGATTGTAACATATGTGTTGAAAAACAAGAAAATACACTTTATATAGTGGATTATAATGTTGCGAAGCCATATATGTAGTGGTATAATAGCAAGGAAATGTATGATGAAATTATAATAAAAGGAGGAGTTATGGCGATTTCAGATATAGGGAAAACCGCCTTGGAGGTGCTGGAACGGCGCTATCTGGGCAAGGATGTGGACGGCAATGTTACGGAAGATGTGGAGGAAATGTTTCGCAGGGTCTCCAATGCCATTGCGGCGGCGGACAAAACTTACGATCCGGACGCGGACGTGGAGAAGGTTAGCGACGAGTTTTTTGAGTTGATGACCAGTCTCAAGTTCCTACCCAACTCTCCCACTTTGATGAATGCGGGAAGGCCTCTGGGGCAGCTCTCTGCATGTTTTGTGTTGCCTGTAGGAGACAGCATGGAAGAAATCTTCGATGCTGTCAAGAATGCCGCATTGATTCATAAGTCCGGCGGCGGCACCGGGTTTTCCTTTTCACGAATCCGGCAGAAGGGAGCTCAGGTCAAGTCCACCGGCGGCGTAGCCAGCGGACCGGTCAGTTTTATGAAAGTCTTCAACGCGGCCACAGAGGCAGTCAAGCAGGGTGGTACCAGAAGAGGCGCCAACATGGGAATCCTTCGCATTGATCACCCGGATATATTGGAGTTCATCAGCTGCAAGAAGGATACTTCCGATATCACTAACTTCAATATTTCCATCGGTATCACTGAGAAGTTTATGGAGGCGGTGGAGAATCGGGAAGATTATGATTTGATTGACCCGAAAACGGGAGTGGCTGTGGATCACCTGAACGCAGGGAAGGTCTACAAGCTCATCGTTGATTCCGCATGGGAAAACGGAGAACCGGGAATTATATTCCTGGACAGACTCAATAGAGACAATGTGGTGCCGGGACAGGGGGAAATTGAGAGCACCAACCCTTGTGGTGAACAGCCTCTTCTTCCCTACGAGAGCTGTAACCTTGGTTCCATCAATCTGACCAAGATGGTCAAATACGTGGATGGAAAAGCACAGGTGGATTACGATCTTCTCCATAAGACCGTAGAGGAAGCGGTTCATTTTTTGGACAATGTCATCGATGTAAACAATTATCCCTTGGAAATTATCGATCAGGTGACCAAGTCCACCCGAAAGATTGGACTTGGCGTTATGGGTTTTGCGGATCTTCTTCTCCTCATGGGGATTCCATACAATTCCGATCAAGGCGTGAAGCTGGCGGAAAAGATTATGAAGTACATCAATACAGTAGGACATACGGTCAGCAAGAAGTTGGCCAGGGAAAGAGGGGCCTTCCCCCTTTTCGAAACCAGCATCTATGCTAATGATGAGGAGATTCGAAACGGAACGGTGACCACAATCGCACCCACCGGAACCTTGTCCATCATCGGAGGATGTTCCTCCGGCGTAGAGCCTGTCTTCGCCTATGTATACATCCGAAACGTCATGGACGGGGACGAGTTTATGGAAGTGAACCCTATCCTCATGGAGAAACTGAAAGAAGCGGGCGTATACAGTGAAGAACTGATGAAGAAGATTGCCAGGGAAGGAACCATTGCCCACTGCAGGGAAATCCCGGAGGAGATTCGGCGCGTTTTTGTCTGTGCTCACGATATCAGTCCCATTGATCATATCAAGATGCAGGCGGCTTTTCAGCGGCACACGGACAACGCGGTCTCTAAGACCGTCAACTTTGAGAGCACGGCCACCAAGGAAGATGTGGATGAAGTCTACAAACTGGCCTACAAGGAAGGCCTCAAGGGGGTAACCATATACAGAGACGGCAGCAGAGACGGGCAGGTTTTGAACATCGGAAAGGTATCCGGAAAGGAAGAAGAGAAAGTCCCTGAGTTCGGAAAGATTGAGCCCCGACCTCGCTCCACCGTGACCCAGGGCTTCACCGAAAAGGTCAAGATCGGTTGCGGAAACCTGTACATCACCACCAACTATGATGAAAATGGAATTTGTGAAGTCTTCACCAGTACCGGTAAGGCCGGCGGCTGTCCCAGTCAGAGTGAGGCCACGGCGCGTCTTGCCTCTGTGGCTTTGCGCAGCGGCATTTCCATCGAAGAAGTCTACGACCAGTTGAAGGGAATTCGTTGTCCGTCCACCATCCGGCAACAGGGAATGAGCTGTACCTCCTGTCCTGATGCCATTGCAAAGGCTTTGATGAAAGTCTCTAAGTTTATCGATACGGAGAAGGGAAACGGCAGGACCATCGATGTGCCGGAGGAGTTTGCTCCCTTGAAGAAGGATGCGGAAAATGCACCTACTACCATCTATGTACCCAATTCCGTCAAGGCTATCCATCATTGTCCCGAGTGTAACGGTGCGGTGGAACACGAAGGCGGCTGTGTCGTCTGCAGAAACTGCGGATTCAGCAAGTGCGGATAAAGAGAGCTCATTATCTCGTTTATAGAAGATAGTTTAATGTATTTTATGTTGCCGAACACAATCATCCTATTCCGAGAAAATGAAAATATTGAATATCTCGGAATATGAAGGAATTATAATAAGAGATATAGCAGATTGGCTTTATGGAGACTTAACATGATGGCAAAAAATCATCCCGAAAGACATGGGAAAAACAAAAACATTGGCTCTTTTTTTAACAACGCTATTCTGCCAGCATCCTGCATCAACCAATCAAGGCCAATAGCCGGGATAATAGGTTCCAAATATAAAAATTCAAAAAGGGTGTTGACAGCCATACACGGTAACCTTTAAGCTTAATCTATAGACTAAAGAAAGGACGCGATAGATGTTTATCAGAACAATCTCATTGGAATCTAATACACCCGAACTCAAAGCGTATGACGGACAGCATATGCTTATTTGTTGTGGTGAATTTTTTCCGGATGAGAGAGTAGATTTTGCAGACCTTTAATTGCGTCTAATAATGTTTTAGCTAACAATCCTCACTCTGGAAAAGGAGTGGGGGTTTTTATTTTGAGGAGAATTAAGTTATGAGTACATATACAGGATATACAAGAGCAAGGGCTGAGGCCAATGCAAAATACAATACAAAAACATATCAGCAGGAGATGTTCAAGCTGAGGGTTGATGAAGACGCCGAGATTGTTGCCAGCATCAATGCGGCAAAGGAGAGAGGAATTTCCAAGCGTGAGTGGCTCAGAGAACTGTTTTACGGACAGAAGATATAGTAGAATGAAATAGAAAGAGATGGAGGAAACAATGATAGAGATAAAAGGTGCCGTGAATACGGCAATATGCTATGCCAAAACCGTTGAGGACGAGGCAAGAGAGCAGATAAGAAGAATGTGTGACTATGAGTTCACGAGAGACAGCAAAATCAGAATTATGCCGGATGTTCACGCGGGCAAAGGTTGTACGATAGGCACAACGATGACAATTCTGGACAAGGCAGTGCCAAATGTAGTAGGGGTTGATATCGGCTGTGGCATGTACACAGTGAACATCGGAGCGGGAGATATTGATTTTGCGAAACTGGATGCCGTGGTTCACACTATTCCGGCGGGAAGAGATGTGTGGGACGGCAGGCAGGAGCGTTTTGATCTGACCAGGCTCAAGTGCTACAGACATCTGAAGCAGACCAGAAGGTTGGAGAGAAGTCTGGGAACCCTGGGCGGCGGCAATCACTTTATTGAGATTGACAGAGCTGCAGACGGAACAAATTATCTGGTGGTGCATTCAGGAAGCAGAAATCTGGGCAAGCAGGTTGCCGATTATTATCAGGAGTTGGCAACAAATCTGAACAGAGGAATCGGTGATTATCTGGAGGCCAGAGAGAATCTGATAAAAACTTACAAAGAGCAGGGGAGACGCTCAGAAATTCATAGTGCGCTGGAGTCGCTGAAGTGTGAGCTGAATGCGGAGACAACTATTCCTCAGGATCTCTGCTATCTGGAGGGAAGATATCTGGACGAGTACCTGCATGATGTGGAGATATGTCAGGATTTTGCAAGAAAAAGCAGGGAGAAGATGGCCGGGATTATTATAGATGGAATGGGATTTGACAACATCGGCGGCTTCCACACCATACACAACTACATTAATACCGAGGAGCGAATTTTGAGAAAGGGTGCAATTTCCGCAAAAGCCGGAGAGCTGGTTCTGATTCCAATCAACATGAGAGACGGCAGCATCCTGGCAAGAGGGAAGGGTAATCCTGACTGGAACTACTCGGCGCCGCACGGTGCAGGCAGAATCATGTCAAGAAGAAAGGCAAAGGGGACTTTGGACATGGACGAGTATGCAAAATCCATGGAGGGCATTTATACAACTTCGGTGAATGCATCAACATTAGACGAGGCGCCAATGGCCTACAAGTCCATTGATGATATTATCGATGTAGTCGGCGAGGCTGTTGATATTATCGATGTGCTGAAGCCGGTATATAATTTTAAGTCGGCGGAGTGAGTGAAGCGACGAATGAGTGAATGTATGAGTTATGCAAACAATTAAAGATATTATGTTGACATTGTTTGACTATTGACATACAATGTACTCAAGAAAGGAGTGATTTTTTTGACTACAACGAATATTAATGTTCGCATCGATACCGAACTAAAAAAATCAGCAGAAGAATTATTTGCTGATTTGGGGTTGAACATGTCTTCTGCAATTACCATGTTTCTCCGTAGTGCTGTCAGTCACGACGGTATTCCTTTTGAGGTTAAGCGTGTGACACCAAGTGTGGAGACCAGAGCGGCACTGGCAGAATATGAAGAGATGAAGAAGAATTTCGAACGCTACAAGCGCTACGACACTTTCGATGAGCTGATGGAAGAGGTTTTTGATAATGCTTAAAATTGTTGCATCCAACCAGTTCAGAAAGGATCTTAAGCTTGCCAAAAAGCGCAGATTTAAACTGGAACATCTCAAGGAAGTGGTAGATACACTCGCTGCCAGGCAGCCTCTGGATGAAAAATATCGGGATCACAATCTAACCGGCAATTACCGCGGATTTCGCGAATGCCACATAGAGCCTGATCGGCTGCTTATTTATCGTATAGAAGATGATGAGCTGGAATTGTTTCTGTTTCGCACCGGTACGCATTCCGACTTGTTCTAAGAGCGATGTGCAGGATTTTCGTCAAGGGAATCCTGCTTTTTTACAAAAAAGCCTGCTTAAATATAATAAGAAAACAACAAAAACTGTAGAGCTCTACAGTATTGCATTACACAAAGCGTTTTGACAGAAAGACCGGCGGTAGAAGGATTCAAATGATTCAATGTATACCCGCATAACAAGGATAGATGCATATCTTATGCAAAAGAAAAGGCAAGAGAGATCGAAGAAGCGGTGAATGAGATGCAGGAGTAGTATTTGTGAAGATTTGCAAACGGGAGGCGCATAGATAAAAATGTCTGATATTATAAGAAATATGGATAGCTTTTATATTGATGTTGGTCAAGGTAAATCTATTCCGGCAAAAGAACTGCTTCCAGAAAGAGCCGTTGTATTTGCCGACGACCCCGTGCCGGATAAAACCATAGAAGATATGCGTCACAATATTGAAAGAATCTCATCAGTTCAAGAACTTGTTGATATTTATGCTAATGTACATAACAAGTTTTGGTTTATTGAAGATGAAGTCTATGATTACGAAGACGGCACTAATGAGTATGAGAAAGTATGTATTAAAGTGGACGCCTGGGGAGATTTAATGGATGAAATCGCTGACCGAATAAAGGTAATAGCTGCTGAAGAAGGATTGTTGGGTAAAAGGCAACCGAATTCAGGAACCGTTAAACAGCTGGAGGCTTTTATGGAAAAGTATGGTTACAGAGATGGCTGCGGCTGGTGGGTAAAAATTAATGAGGAGTAATGAAACATGTACTTTTACGGTAGCGAGAAGTTCGTTGTAGAAAGCAAAAGACAAATACTGGATATAGTTATTTCTCCGTCCTTTTCACAAAATCTTAATATACAGATTCACAAACAGAATGACGGACAATGGGTGATGTGTTGGAAATTTGGCTTAATGCCGGAAGATGGGCTGGGAATAGTCAGGGAATACATGAATAACAGTAATGAAGCTATGTCATTTTCTGACTCATTAAAAAATGAAGAGCTAATATCAAAGCTGCAGGAGATAGAGCAGCCTGCCGAAATGCCTTTGTCAGATAAGCAAATCGCCCTGATAAAGGAATTGATTGCCATCGGTCTGCCTGTCATTGAGGAAAAACCGTTGGGACTTGATGGACATAACTTTAAGGTTACTGTATTTGATGAAATTGATATTGTATATGAATGCTGGTGTATTGTTCCCGATGAATGGGAGCTTTTGGCGAAGGTAATAAATTGCATTGTTGCTTCCATTGAAGCGGATTACGACAGTTATGCAGCAGGCATTTATGAGCGAAAAAAGAGGGAAGACAACACCATAATCAGATATCCATGTATCAAAGATTAATAAAAAAATGGAAAGCATCATTTTAATATAATTGGTGCTTTTTTATTGTAAAAGAACTCATATGGATGTATAATATAGTTAATATATTAGCTATAACTTACCAAAATACTATATAAAGGATAATATATTAACTATGAACAAGAATTTTTTGAGCTTCAAAACTCCATATGAAGTTTCCATGGAAATATCGGAGAAGGTAAAACTCAGGCGGAAGTACATGAAGCTTACGCAGGTGCAGCTTGCCGAAAAGTCAGGGGTGAGTTTGGGATCTTTGAAGCGTTTTGAAAGAACCGGCAAAATCTCTCTTTCCTCTTTGCTGAATATAGCTATGGCACTGGGATGCCTGAAAGATTTTGAAGGATTATTCAAGAAACCGGAATATACATCCATAGAGGAAATTCTAAATGATAAAAACAGATAGAATAGATGTTTTTATAAATGAAAGGCATGTGGGTACTCTGGCAGAAACACAGCACAGAGCAGCTTTTCAATATAGTGACGAATGGCTTGAAAACGGATTCAGCATAAGTCCTTTTTCTCTGCCTCTTGAAAGAAGTTTGTTCATTCCGGAATACGAACCTTTTGAGGGTGTATTTGGAGTCTTTGCGGACACACTTCCTGACGGATGGGGCAGATTGATTGTGGACAGATATATCAGACAGAAGTTTGGGGTGAATGCCTCTGACATCGGAGGTTTTCAAAGGCAGACACTTGTATCAGATTCCGGACTGGGCGCATTAAGCTATAGGCCTGCAATGGATGTTAGCGCTGAAGATTTTGCAGGAAACTACGACGAGCTGGCCGAGGAGTGCGGCAGGTTGCTTAGAGAAGAAAACATCGAAAATCTGGATGAACTCTTTCAGCTTGGGGGATCTTCGGGCGGCGCAAAACCAAAAATTCATACTAAAGTAAATGGAGAGGAATGGATTATTAAATTCCCATCAACCTATGACAGTCAAAACATCGGACTGCAGGAATATGAATACAGCCTTTGCGCAAAGGCTTGCGGTATAGAAATGAGTGAAACCCGACTTTTTCCATCAGAGATATGCGCCGGATATTTCGGTACGAAGCGTTTCGACAGAAAGAGTGATGGCAGAAGAGTTCATATGATTTCCGCAAGCGGGCTTCTGGAGACTTCGCACAGGTACCCGAATCTGGATTATAATGAGCTCATGAAGTTGACGCTGCTTCTTACCCGTGACATGCAGGAAGTGAAAAAAATGTACGACCGTATGTGCTTCAATGTGTATGCGCATAATAGAGATGACCATTCCAAGAACTTCTCTTTTCTGTACGATGAGGAAGAAATGCGATGGATAGTGTCTCCTGCCTACGACCTGACATACAGCAGCTCACAGGGTGGAGAGCATGCGACTACAATTAGCGGGGAAAGGAAAAATCCGGGAAGAGAACACATTCTCCAGGTTGCCAAGATAGCGGGGATAGATGCATCGTATGCAAAAGCAAGGGTGAGAGAGATTGAAGAAGTTGTGAGGGTAATGTTGGGGGAGTACTTGTAGCGGGTAGTATAAGGATATTTTTATAAGTGGCGATTGTCAAATTGGCTAAAGGAGGTAGGCAATGGAGTCTTTTGTAAAATATTTTTTTAGAGGAATTATAGAAATTATTAAAGAAACACCTGAGGAGAGGAAAAGAAGGCGCAACAGACCTTATATGGAGTGTTCTTTCGATATGGGCGTTTCTGAACAAGAGTTTCGTATAATTGCGGAAAAAGAGTTAAAAAGAATAAAACGGATTAATAAGGGATGGGTTGATGGTCATGTAGTCTTTGCAATAGTTGAATCAAATAGTGGAATCTCAGATTGGAAATTCTCAATAGACTATAATGACTATGGTCATGTTACAGGGCGCTATTGGATAATTAGTGATAATAAAGATTCAAAAATACCTGAAAGTGTTGCAACTAGAATTTGTTGGGGAATTGAACAAGCCATTATTGAAAGTAAAAGGAAAGAAGATATTTAAAAGCCATTGATACAAATAAGGAAATATGAGTCAGCTTTTAAAGAAATGAATCGTGCTATTAGAATGGAGGTGTAGAGCTTGTACTCTGAATACAGATTATCAGTTAAGTTGGATTCAGCAAGAAAAATCAAAAAACTTCGGACAACATACCGGGTCAAAGTTGTTACTTCCACGAATTTGGAGAAGGGCTTCGGCGAATATGCCGAGAAATTTTATCAAGCGGCAAATAAAATAGCGTCTTCACTTCTAGAATCAAAAAATACAAGTGTTCCAGAACTTGATACTTTTGTATTTCCGACGGCATTTTTATATCGCCATAGTATAGAGTTGTTATTGAAGGGAATTGCTTTCCAAACGATAACGAATAAAACAGCACGTGTAAATTTTGCAAAGGATACATTCCATAATTTAGAATTAATTTTAAATAAAATAATAATGTTACAGAATAATGGCAATAGAACTAAAGCAGAAATAGATTGGCTACAATCTCATTTCAAAGACATATCTATTATGGATAAGGAATCGGATTCGTTTAGATATCCTTTTCATATAAAGCGAAAGAGTAATCCTATTTCCGGTGCACAATATGACATTGAGCGGGTATTTGAAAATCAAACACACATTGATCTGGTAAAGTTTGCCAATAAATTTGAAGCAGCTTATGAAATCTTAAGGCTGTGGTATGAAAAAAAATCTACGAGTACAAAAAATTGGAAAGAATTAGAACCTGTGTTTATCGAAAAGGGTGGATCCTATTATGGCCAAGCCGTGGTTGGCTATGGATATAAAAGACAAGATTATTTTCCTTATGTCAGTGCTTATGTTGAAACAGCTGGATATTTTAGACATTGTATGAAGGAGGCTCAAGATAATGGGGATACCTTGGTTAAAGATGCCCTTTTTCTTCCAATGTGTTACTTGTATCGGAATGCTGTTGAGTTATTTATAAAAGCGGTATGGTTTGAAGTAACGAGAGAAGATTTCTAAAATCGATGTAAAGTCCTTTATGATAAGAAGCATAGTATTATAGGTTTATGGAAAAAACTTCGGGTTTGGATTACTACTTTTTACAAAGAAGGTAATTCCACAAAACAGTATTTCGATGAAATAGAAAAATGCTGCCAAGAATTACATAACTTTGACAGTGATGCAAGTAGATTCAGATATCCCTGCACAAAGAAAATGGATATCTATTTTCGAAAGCAAACGACTCTTGATTTCATGAATATTGCAGAGTTTATGGAAAGCCTGATTAATGCTATCGATGGAATCTATTACGAATTATCTGTAAGAAATGAATATATTGATGAATTTGAGGAATAATTCCATGTGGAAATGGAAACCGAGTTATATGTTATATGATGAAATAATGGATGATAGGTAGCAGCAGATAGTATAAGTTTTTAATGGATACAATATTAAGACGAGCAGCCTGCATTCGTCTTGGTTAAAAAATTTACCTAAAAGGTAAATTTTTTATTTAAAAACTCAATCTTCTATGTTATACTTAATTTACCAAAGTAGAAATTCATAACATTTGAGGTGCTTAATTGGTTATAGAGTATAGAAGCAAGCAAATTGAAAAAGTTTGCATTAGTGCAGATGAGGCGAGAAAAAAATATGGTATAGATATGGCATATGCAATACAAAAACGGATTGGAGAAATTGAAGCCGCTGATACAGTGGAATTAATGATTCAGTTTAGAATTGGCAGGTGTCATCCGCTAAAAGGAAAGCGGAAAGGACAGTATGCTGTTGATTTAGTGCATCCGTATAGACTGATATTTTCTGTGTTAGAGGGAACCATAGTAATTGCATATATAGAAGAAATCGTTGATTATCATTAAGATCTTATAATGATACGAGGGAGGAAACAAAATGATTAGGAGTAAGAATATTATTGCTGTACCACCTGGTGCCACAATAAAAGAGCAGCTCCAGGACAGAGGTATGAGCCAGAAGGAATTTGCATCGCGAATAGAGATGACAGAAAAGCACATTAGCCAGCTGATTAATGGTAATGTTCCATTGACGCCGGATGTTGCTGTTCGTTTAGAAATGGTTCTTGGTATTCCGGCAAATTTTTGGAATAAACTAGAAGCAATTTATCGTGAAAAAAATATAAAAGCGAATGCTGAAAATGAGATGGAAGAGGATAAAGAATTAGTTAAACTATTTCCATATAGCGAAATGTCAAAAAATGGTTGGGTGCCACAGGCAACAAAACCTACAGACAAGGTAATAAATTTAAGGAAGTTTTTTGAGGTCGTAAGGCTTACCCTGCTTAAGGGGACTGGAGATGTAGGTCTCGCTTATAGGAGGTTAGGAGAGTCAGAAAAAGGTGATTATGGACTTATGGCGTGGTCTCAGAAAGCTAAACTTGATGCACGTGGCATTTTTGTTAAGGCGGTTAACATACAAAAACTGGAAGCGTCAATAGGTGAAATGAGAGCAATGACTATGATGTCACCTGAGGAGTTTTGCCCTCAATTGTGTGAAATATTGAGTGAGTGTGGAATTGCTCTTGTGTTTTTACCGCACATTAAAGGAACTTTCCTGCATGGAGCAACATTTTATGATGGGAAAAAAATTGTTTTAGGAATGACTGTAAGGGGGAAAGATGCTGATCGCTTTTGGTTTAGCCTTTTTCATGAAATTGGACATATTGTCCTTGGACACATTGCACTAAAAAGTGGGCCAACATCTGAAGATGAGAGTGCGGCAGATGCATTTTCTGCAGATACGCTTATATCACCTAAAGATTATAAAAGGTTTATAGAAAAAGGGGATTTTTCTGAAGAATCAATTGTAGGGTTTGCAAATAAGATAGGAATAGACAGGGGTATTGTTGTAGGTAGACTCCAAAAGGAAGGACATATAAAATATAACTCATCTTTAAACAACTTAAAGATTAAGTTAGTGTAAAATAATTGTGGAGTTTTTAAAAATAAAGAAATAGAGATCAATTCCTGAGTGTTAAAATAGTTTTGGAAAATTATTAAACGAAAGGAAGATCTCTATGGAAACAATTATACAGGAAATCACACAAGAATTGGGAAAGAAAGTTACAGAAAAAGCATATTCGGGCGGAATTCAGGATATTGATCAACTATGTTCAGACATATTACAGGATTGCAAATTGACAGCGTCAGCAATCGTTGAAACGATTTTTACAGGGCTAAACATGCAGATAAGAGCAGATAAGGCCGGCCGTAAAGAACAGGGACTGATTCTAAAAGAAAAAGATCGAACTAGGGAACTCCATACCGAATTAGGAATACTAAAGCTTCCTCGTGATTACTACTACGATAAAATCAATGACCAATATGTTTTCATTCTTGATCACATAACAGGCATTCGTCCGTATGAGCGTATTGGAGATAATCTGAGTGTTGCTCTGGTCACTCTTGCAACTGATGTGTCCTATGCAAAAAGTGCGGCAATTGCCAGCGGAGGAACATTAAGCAGACAGACCGTGAAGAACCATATTGGTAAACTGCCCGCAATGGAAAAGGAGCCGGAGAGCGCCGAGAAAAAAGACATAGGAGAACTTCACATCTACGCAGACGAAGACCATGCACACATGCAAAAACCAAACAAGGAAAAAGGCAAATCGAGCAAGATTGTTCCACTGGTTACAGTGACCGAGGGAATGGATACAGAAAATGAAAAAAGACATAAAACAATTGGAACCATGCACTTTGTAGATGAATCATTTGATACAAAGAATCTTTGGAAGAGCGTGGAAGGCTACCTTGATAAAACCTATGATGTAACAAAAGTTAAGAAGATTTTTATTCATGGAGACGGAGGAAGATGGATTAAAAACGGACTGGAGAATTTTCCACAAACTGTTCACGTCATGGATGGCTATCACTTGGGGAAAAGAGTAAAAGGCTTCTCCAACAAGTTCCCCGGGAAAAAGGTATCAACGCGTATAACAAAAGCCATAAAAGATGAAGATAAAGCAAAGGCAGACGAAATCCTTCAGGGTCTTTATGATATTGCAGAAGATGAGAAGCAGATAAAGCATATTTCAGAATTTGGTACATATCTGTTTGGAAACTGGAACGAGATTGTAAATCGTAAAAATTTAAATATACCCGGCAGTTGTACGGAAGCACAGGTCAGTCATGTTTTATCTGAAAGATTTAGCAGAGATCCTCTGGGCTGGAGCGAGGCGGGTCTTGGAAAGCTGGCAAAGCTGCGTGTATATGTTAAAAATGGCGGAAAAATCACGGCTGAAGATTTCAAGAAGGGACAGAAACAGACTTACAGCGAATATGCGGAACAGTTTATCAAGGAAGCAATAACAGGAGCTGTGGACTGGACTGTATTTGAAGGTGAGCCACCTGTATTTGATGGAGCCAGTGGAACTCAAATACTAATACAAGGATTTGGAACTGTTAGAAATACACTTTGGAGTTGATGTCAATCAAAAACTCCACAACAAGTTGACACTATCTAAAGATTAAATATCGCATTTCATAATGTAGGGGGAGTGGTATAATAAATGCTATGTAGGCACAATAATAGAAAGTTTTGATTAATTTATGATTATAAATATACAAGATGATATTTTAAAACTAAATAGCATAAATGTTCTTGATAGGCTTTTGGTTGAGGAGAATAATTACAGCATTATTATACGAGGAGAATTGAAATGAAGCAGGAAAAATTTGAACTCACAATAACAGCAGATACAGTAACATCAACGGATGAGAGATTTACCATGGATAATTTAAACTTGGGAGATAATTACAAGCCAATAGATGTTTACTTTTATTCTGCTGATGGCGAAGTGGTTCGTAGGAAGAGAAATCCAAACGAGAAAAGGGTATCCAATCAGACATTACCACGGTTAGCTTGTCAGATTTTTGAAGCAGAGATAGACTCATTGTCAGATTCCGACAAGAAAGGATTTCCAATATGCCAGTATACGCCTGATAGTCAGCTTATTCATGGGATTTATCCATCAAAGGCGGAATATAAAGAATACAAAAATACCACATGGGCAATGGTATACAGAAGAGAAAACGGTCCGCAGTTTGTTTTTCATTCTTGGAATATATTTTCAACACTATTATTTGTTAAGGAATGCTTGAGGCGTTTTGGTAAGACCGGTGATAGTTTTGTTCTTGTATACAGAGATAAAACAGAACAAGAGAGAAATCAAACAAAAAATGAAGAGGCTATAACAGAGGATGTAAAGAAAACAACACGGGAGAGCAAGAACCCATATTCAAAAGTCCTCCTAGAATCAAAAAACATTATATTTCATGGGGCACCTGGCACCGGGAAGACTTACCTGGCAAAGGCGATTGCTGCTGACATTATTAGCGGTGGTTATACAGAACAATATATAGATTTAACAGATGAACAAAAAAAGCAAGTCGAATTTGTTCAATTCCATCCAAGCTATGATTATTCGGATTTTGTTGAAGGGCTTCGACCCAAAATGAACGATGATGGAAGTATGGGGTTTGAATTGCAAGATGGTATATTTAAAAGATTTGTCGAACGAGCAAAACAAAACTTTGAAGATTCACAGAAGTCCAAAGAAATTCTAGAAAAGGAAGTTTCGGCTAAAGCGGATCTGACAAATTTCTTATCCAACCTTGAGTTTGGAAAAGAACAATTCCAGACAATTAAGGGTAGCGAATTTACTATCACAAATGTAGATGATGAAAACATCTATATTTATATTCCGGAGAATGACACTGTTGATAAACTGAGCCTTAAAATCAATGACCTTCAGAAGATGCTTGAGTCCGGAATTGAATTTGAAAAAGTCAGTGACATAACTGATTTCTTTGGGAAGCAGTTTGCTACGCAGGCGTATTCCTATTATTTTGCATTGTATAGAGTCATAAACGAAGAAGGACAAAAGGGATTACATACTGCAACAGATCCGGAAGAGTTAAAAAAGTATATATTTATTATTGATGAGATTAATCGTGGAGAGATTTCAAAGATATTAGGGGAGTTGTTTTTCTCCATAGATCCGGGATATCGTGGAAAGGATGGAGAGGTAACTACACAATATTTCAATATGCACTCTAATCCTGCTGAAAAAATTTATATTCCGGAGAATGTATATATAATTGGCACTATGAATGACATTGATAGATCCGTTGACAGCTTTGATTTTGCAATGCGTAGGCGATTTAGATTTATAGAGATAAAGGCAGATGAAACACAGGATATGCTGGAATCACTTGAGGATGAAGAGCTCAAGGATGAAGCTGTGGAGCGCATGAATAAGCTTAATGAAAATATTGTAAAAGTAGAGGGGTTGAATGAAAACTATCAAATTGGCGCCTCATATTTCTTAAATTTGAAAACGATTGGGTTTGATGACCTTTGGGAAGATTATTTGGAACCGCTTTTGCAAGATTATGTTCGTGGGCTACATGATGAGGCTGACATAATGAAGGGTTTTGCTGCGGCATATGGTTATACTGCTTCGGGTGCAGGTGACACTGATGAAACAGCTGAATATTAAAGATAACCAATTCAGGCAAAAATCAGACTTCGAAGAAGTAAAGCATGTGGTTGAATGCGTTTCGGATAAAACATTGGAACAACTTGAACGCGAAGGTGTATTTGTATTCCCGGAGTTCATAAGGGATACAGATGATATAACAAGAGAACAGATGATTCTTCAAAGTTATAATGAAATGTATGTTTCCGGCAATGTAATGGGGTTTCTCGGTGCTGGAGATGAGCGTTTGGTTATAGAGTCAAGATTCAGTTCAGGCGAAAATGATTTCTTCTTCCAATATTTATTATACAGGGTACTAGGTCTTCCCAACTTCATAAACCTGAACACTAATGCAAATCAAGAGGATAGGATGTTTAGCCTGTTGATATTTCTGTTCCCTCATTATTTAAAACGAGCAGCTCGTAAAGGTGTTTTTAAGACCTATATTAGAAGAACATATAATGATGATAATGTAAGGGGAATAATTGAAGTCCCAAGACACATTCGAAAGAACACACCATTTGTTGGTAAGATTGCATATAGTCAGAGAGAGCATTCATTTGATAATTATCTCATGCAATTAGTACGACATACCATCGAATATATCAAAAGCAAAAGCTATGGATATCAGCTTTTGAGCAAAGCAAGGGATGAGGTTAAACTTGTAGTTGATGCAACCCATAGCTATCATGCGGCCGACAGAAGAAAAATACTCGAAACCAATAGAAAGAGTTTTATAAGGCATGCATATTACCATGAGTATAGGGATTTGCAACGACTACGTATCCTTATACTTCATAGACAGAAACATTACTATGCTTATGGCAAGCAAAGGATGTACGGAATATTATTTGATGGTGCGTGGTTATGGGAAGAATATGTTGCGAAACTTTTAGGCAAAGCCTTTTATCATCCTATGAATACCAAAAGGACTGGTACGCAGCACCTGTTTGATAATAAGGAAGGCAAAATATATCCTGATTTCATAAGTAAAAACAGCAATAATCGAGTCATTGCTGATGCCAAATATAAACCAGCTAAAAATATTAGCAGCAGTGATTATTTGCAGGTTCTCGCATATATGTACAGATTTGATGCCAGTAAGGGCTATTATCTTTATCCGGAAAACGAAGGTAATAATGACCGATTGCTTTGGATGAACGAGGGCGTTACATACGAAAAAAATGTTAAACCAAGAGGCGATATATGCGTAAAGAAACACGGATTGAGAATTCCTGTAGACGCTAACACTTATGATGATTTTGTATATCAGATTAAAAGCAATGAAGAGAAGTTCAATAAGGGGATTCTCTGCAGTGAATAGTCAGGAGCAGAAAGAAGAATTGACTATTTTGCATGTCCTGATTGCATGTCCCAAATTCGGTACAACCCGACCTGTATAATGAAACTGTAAGATGATTCATTAAACCGACAGGAGGTCCGGAATGGGAGCAACAGAATACAAGAAGGTTCTGTACACTATATTCACAAAAAGCCTACTCACACAGTCCAGTATCATGCGGAAGATTAGGAGGTAATGACATGGCAGCAAAGATGTTTAGGAATGAGAGTGAAGCAGTCCGTGAAATCAGGAGAAGTGTAAGAAATACCATTATTATTAATGAATTTCATGATGAACTTCTGGGCTGGGATTATGCCAACACTGATGCAATCGACTCCATCGGCAGTTCTCTGTACAAGCACCTGAAAAGAATATGCGAGGGACTTCTGTATCTGATTTGTTGCAAAATCTCCAGCCCTGATGGTACAGAATCTTTTGTCACCCTGAAGGACCTCAGGAGAAAGGGCGATTTGGTAGATGCACCGCCCTATGTCAGGGATGTAGCTGCAGAGATATGTAAGATGGGGAAGGATTTTGATAATGGTCCTATCTCTCCGGATATGCTGGGAGCATTACTTGATAATATAAGAGTATTCATAAGGTGGGCGGCAGAAGCTTTGATGCGGCTTGGTGAATCGGATTTAACACATGCTGTCCTTGCTGAAATGGAGATTATAGACAAGTTCTGCGGCAAGTGGGCGGATGAATTATACAGAGTTGAAACGGATCGAGTCTGGAATGATAAGTTCAGAAGATATCGCGAACTGAATTTTTCATGGGCTGACCGTTTTGAACAGGACGAGAGATTCAGGTTTCTTCATGTCGGGGACATTGATGAAGATTACATGTCCGAAGAAGAACTCGACGATCTTTACCGTCCAAAAGCGACAGCCCGAAAGAGAAAGACGGTAGCCAGTGCTTTCATCTACAGGATTTTGGAGAAGTACACGGACAGGGACCATCGATTCAAAGTTCAGGATGTAATAGATAAACTGGAAGAAGATTATGAAGTTAAGATGGAGCGCAAAGCAGTTGCCGGCATACTGACGACTCTTTCCGACAGTGAAATCAACATTCAGAAAGCCACCCCGAAAGCCGGAGGCGGCTACTGGTATGAAGATGATCGTTATTATGTGTAGCGGCTATTGACTATAATTTTTGAGGTGCTATAATACACATAGGCAAAGCGTACATAGAAACATATGGCACACGAAAACTTCGGAATGGTGGTTCCGGGGTTTTCTTTTTGTTTCTTTTATCAACAAACATTACCGGATTATGGTTGAAAAAAGAAAATGATTACAAGTATAATATGTGTAGAGGAAACCAGCAAAAAGATGCGGAGGGGATAGTCATGAGCAAGATAGAGGATGTGCTCAGGGAATACAAACAACTTGGAATTGATCAGCAGTTGGATTACGATAAATTCTACCTGTACTCCATTATCACGCATTCAACAGCAATTGAGGGTTCGACGGTAACGGAAATAGAAAATCAGCTTCTTTTTGATGAAGGAATCAGTTCCGGCAAGCCGATGCCGGAACAGCTTATGAATCTCGATTTGAAGAAAGCCTATGAGAGAGCCTTTGCAGTTGCGGATAACCATGAGGAGATTACAATCGAACTGCTTTGCAGTTTGTCCGGTATTCTGATGAAGAACACCGGATCTTTGTATAACACAATCGCGGGAACTTTCAGCAGTGCAGATGGGGATTTAAGGCTTTTGAATGTCAGTGCCGGCCGCGGAGGCAAAAGCTATGTGGCCTGGCAAAAAGTGCCGGGGAGGCTGGAAGAATTCTGTTCCTGGTTGAAAGAGGAGCGAAACAATCTAAAACCCGGAGATATTGACAGCGCTTATAAGCTAAGTTTTGAAGTACATTACCGTTTGGTAGGTATACATCCTTGGGCGGATGGAAACGGCAGGATGGCGCGTCTTGTAATGAATATCATTCAGCGTGAGGCCGGTGTGATTCCATCTATTGTAAAAAAAGAGAGCAGAGCGGAATATATAAAAAGCCTGGCTGATTCACAGGCTTCGGAGGATAACACTTCATTTATGAAATTTATGATGGAAAATCATATCCGCAACATAAACGACCAGATACAGGAATATATAGCATCAATCAGAAAATGACACTTTTAGGAAACAGAACAATTTCAATCCGCTTGTCTAAATTCAGAGTCAGGCGGGTTTTTATTTGACAAAATTTGATTTTGCAGTATAATAAGTATGAAAAGTATGAATTAACATACAAAAGGGAGGCGAAACTTATGAGAATAGAAAAGAAGGAGCAGGGATTGTACGCCTGGACGGCAAAAGTGGGGAGTAAGGGGCAGATTGTGATCCCTAAAGAGGCAAGAGATCTATTTAATATCAACAGCGGTGACACAGTACTCTTGCTTGGAGATAAAAGTCAGGGCATCGCTTTAGTCAGCGGTGACAACATGAAAGAAATGCTCCGAAAGATTAAAGGGGAATTATTATGAGATTGTGGAAATTAATTATTGTAATCATCAGCGTTGTTATCGCATTGTTAGTAGCCTTTGCATATAGAAACCTTAATTACGATTACGGAAACGATCGGTTTATGGAGAAGAAGGGTGCGGCAATCGGGTTCCGGGAGCAAATATATCAGACCGAAGACGGCAGTGAAATCGCTTATCTTGAAGGCCCGGACAATGGAGATCCGCTTCTGCTCATTCACGGTCAGATGGTGTCCAAAGAGGATTATGCCAAGGTTCTCCCGGAATTATCAAAGCACTTTCATATTTTTGCGGTAGATTGTTACGGTCACGGCAAATCATCAAAAGATCCTGAAAAGTACAACATAATTTCCATCCGCGACGATCTGATTTCATTTATGCACGATGTAATTCGGGAAAAAACTTTCGTAACCGGCCATTCCTCCGGGGCACTTATCAGTGCAGCGATAGCCGCAGAGAACAAAGAACAGATGAAAGGCCTGCTTCTTGAAGACGGTCCTTTCTTCTCAACTGAACCGGGAAGAGCGGAAAAGACTTTCGCCTACCTGGACTTTAAGACAATCAATGACTTTCTTTCGCAGAACACAGAAAAAAACTACACGAAATATTTTCTCGAGCACACATACACTAAAGAACTTTTTAATAGGGACGGTGAAGATAGCTGGTCAACTATTGTGAAAGATCCTTACACAAAACGCATAGATGAAAACAGCGGCAAAATGCCGGTTGTCTGGTACTATCCTCCCGAAATCGGTTTGAACGGAATGGTTTTTATAACACGCAATCTGCAGGATGGGACAGGTGAGTATGACCTGAGGTTCGGTAAAACATTTTATGACTTTTCCTGGTTTAAGGGTTTTGATCAGAGGGAGACGCTGAGTGAAATTGAGTGCCCGACAGTAATTCTCCATGTTGCTCCATCAAAGGAGACAGCACCGAGTTATTATGATGAGAATGGAATCCTGCTTTCGGCAATGGATGAAAAGGATTCAGAAATGGTAAAGTCTTTAATCAGGGGGAGCACGCTTAAGTCCGGATACAAATCAATCCACGATATCCATGCCGACCTGCCAGAGCAGTTTATCGAAGCAGTCATGGAGCTGGTCCTGTAAATTTTGGGACTCTAACTTTTGGGGTCACTTCACTTCTGTTAACAGGGGCGAATTATATTTCAGTTAACTTAAACAAATATTATCTTGCCTGAACTATAATTTACATATATTATATGTAACATCAGGAATAGTTACAGGAGGTAAAAAAATGTCCTTTAGTCAAAATCTTAAAGAAGCACTTGCACGGAACAATATGTCCATGACAGAACTGGCGAACAGTACCGGCATTACCTATAACATGATAAAAAAATATTGTGCCGGTGATGCAGAACCGACAGTTTCGTATGCACTGAAAATGGCAAAAGAGCTGGATGTATCCATAGATGAACTCATGAATCATCGGGTTTCCAATCACAAAAATATGTTCAGAAAAGTTTTTGAACATGACTTTACCTATATTGAGGGATTTCTTCGTGTTGTACGGAGAATGCCGGAAAAGGAAGCGCTTGTGGACCCTGCAGCCGGCAGAGTCTGGACATACAGTCAGCTCAACGGAGATGTAAACAGACTGTCCAATGCTCTTCTTGATGCAGGTGTGATGAAAGGCGATGCTGTCCTGTTTCAGCTGCACAACTGTCCGGAATTCATTTTTTCGTATCTCGCGCCCCAAAAGATCGGGGCAGTAACAAGCCCTGCAAATCCGGGGTTTTCTCCGGAGGAAACAAAGGCATGCCTGGAGTCAAGCAAGCCGAAAGTATACATATATGATGAGTCGAACAGGGAAGATGTAATCAGGGCTCTTGAATCTCTGGGAGAAAAACCTGACATTATCATAATGACGGGAGCCGGCGAATTGGCGGAAGGGCATATACGTTTCGATGATTTTGTTAAGAAGTACCCTGATACCGAACCGGTGACGGATTTTGAGCCTTATATATATGACGAAATCATGAGACTTTACACATCCGGAACAACCGGGAAACCGAAAGGTGTGCCGCTTTTCAATGCGAACGAGGTGCTTTCGTGTCATGATGTAATGATGCATTTCCCGATGAACTCTACGGATGTTTCTATGAACACAACACCATGGTTTCATCGCGGCGGAATACATTCAGGAGGTCCTGCTCCAACATTCTTTGCGGGAGGCAAGGTGGTTATCATGAAGTTATTCCAGCCTCAGCTTGCACTCAAATATGTACAGAAGTACGGTGTTACATTTCTTGTCGGTACACCGTCAATAATGAAAATGCTGGTAAATCAGCAGGTGAAGTATGGTGCGGATCTCACATCCCTTAAGGGCATTGTAACTATGGGAGCGCCTTTTGAAAGAGCCGACTGCATTCGTGTTCAGGAGGTTCTTACTGCGAATATATTCAACGGATACGGCACAACAGAGACATTCTGGAATACTTTTCTCAGGCCATATGAACTTCCGAAAATGGCAGGTACCGCCGGTCGGGCGTGTACCGATGATGATGTAAGAGTAGTCAGGGTTTATGAAGACAGGTTTGCGAATCCGGACGATATAGTGGCAATGGATGAAACGGAAACAGGGGAAGTTATTATCAGAACCCCGAAGTCATCTTACTGTTACCACAATAACAGTGAAGAGGAAAAAAAGAAATTCTACGGAGGCTGGATGTATACAGGAGATCTTGCTACCTGGGACAGCCACCAGTTTATAACCATCGCAGGAAGAAAAGATGACATGATTATCTCAAAAGGCGAGAATATTTATCCTGTCATAATAGAGGAAGCTCTTAACATGCATCCGAAAGTCCGCCAGTCAGCGGTGACGGGCATTCCTGACAAAATCAGAGGGGAGGCAGTAGTTGCATACATCGTGCCTGAAGACGACAGCCTGACAGTATCGGACATGATAGATTTCTGTATGGAATCGGATTACCTGTCAGTATACAAAATGCCGAGGTTCTACAGGTTTGTAAAGGAATTACCTATGACTGCAACAGGGAAACTGCAGCATTACCTGGTGAAGGAAATGGCTCTTTCCGATATGGAGGCAGGGCGATTGAAACTGGCCATGAAATAAGGGCCGGTTTTTTTACGTCCATAATTAAACAGAGAAAAGCATCAGCCAGAGAAATAAATCAGAAAGGATCTTAAGCTTGCTAAAAAGTGCAGATTTAAACCGGATCATCTCAAGGAAGTGGTAGATACACTCGCCGCCAGGCAGCCTTTGGACGAAAAACATCGGGATCACAATCTAACCGGCAATTACCGCAGGTTTCGCAAATGCCGTATAGAGCCTGATTGGCTACTGGTTGCTATCATACATGCGACGTGCTTAATATAGTAGCAAGAAATAGAATTACAGGAATCCGCTTGTCTCAACGCAAAGGCAGGCGGATTTTTATGGAGCAATAGTAAAGCTTTTCAAAGAGTAGAGTGTGAGACATGTGTTATGTATAGGTGTTATGTATACATTATTTCTTGCTCTTAATCCTATACATTCACTAATTTGTAGAATATAATATGGTATGTTACAAGAGTCTTTGTAAAGAAATGGAAGGAGTGTGATACTGTACGGCAGAAGCGATCCGTGCGTAAAAAATCTAGTTTAATGCTCAAGAGGAAATTATTGCAATTGTATTGAGAAAGGAAAAGCTAGAAATGAAATTAAAAGAATTGTTAGAACAGGAAGTAATGAGGGTCAGCGGCAGACGATCTTTCTTTGTGGCTCTTCTGATTATTATCATCACGTATGTCCTCACATACACGGTTTTTCCGGAAGATCCCGCTGAATTAGGAGTTCTTACTCTGGTTCCCTCACTGTTTCTGATGGTCTACATCTTTGTGACTCAGAGAATCCTTGAAGCTCTTACCTTAGTTTCTATTATGGGCTTCATCATGGTGGACAGGACTGCGGAAGACAATGTGTTGCTGGTATTCAGTGACTCTCTTTTGACAACCATGATGAGCGAGGATATCGCTTGGTTATTTATCGTATGCGGACTTATGGGAAGTATAATTAACCTGATGGAAAGATCAGGCGGAGCGATGGCCTTCGGTAACTTTGTTTTGAGGATTGCAAAGACCAAAAGATCAGCATTGATGTGGACATGGATTGTCGGATTGGCTCTCTTTGTGGATGATTATCTTAATTCCATGGCACGAGGTGTAAGTATGTCACCAGTTACTGACAGGTACGGGACTTCACGAGAGTATCTGTCGTATGTTGTAAGTTCGACTGCTGCACCAATGTGTGTATTGATGCCGATTACCACCTGGGCTGCTTTTTGCAGCAGACTTCTGGAAGCGAACGGCTGGGCACCTCCGGGAAAGGGAATAGAATACTTTGTTATGACCATCCCGTATAACTACTATGCGTGGGCAGCCGTAATCATGGTACCACTGGTAATCATGGGTGTTATTCCTTTATTCGGACCGATGAGAAAGGCTGAAAAGCGTGTTGCCGATGGTGGCCCTGTTGCACCTCCGGGATCGGAAAAAATTGATATTAAGGCCGGAGTACAGATGGAAGTTCCGGATAACCCGAAAGTATTCAACTTCTTCCTGCCGATGATCGTATTGGTAGCAGCAACTGTTTTCTTCGGCAATGACATGATGATGGGTGTTCTTGTAACAATGGGTGTGTCCTTTGTTGCATATCTCTTGCAAAATCTCATGTCGGCAGAAGAATTCACTGATGTGTCGCTCCACGGAATAAAGAACATGATATATCCGCTTTTGCTGATGGTACTGGCTTTTGTTTTTGCCGACATGAACGAAAGGATCGGTTTCACAACATATGTTATTGAAAGTGCTTCAGCAATCATGACACCACAATGGATGCCGGTAGTACTGTTCTTTGTTCTGGCTCTTACTCAGATTGTTACAGGAACAAACTGGGGAATGTATGTTATCGCTCTACCTATCGTGCTTCCTCTTGTTGACCAGGTTGGAGGAAGTCCTGTATTAGCGGTTGCTGCCGTTTTATCGGCCGGAGTACTGGGAAGCCACGTATGCTTCTTCTCCGACTGTACAGTAGTAACATCAGCAGCTTCAGGCTGTAATAACTTTGACCATGCCTGGACACAGATGCCATTGGGTCTGTTGGCAGGAGTCTTTGCATCAATAGGTTTCATCATTGCCGGATTCACGGTTGGGTGAATACACAAAAGTTGTTAAGGGTATTTATGAAACCAATTCTGATACTGCCGGTTATTTGCTTGCGGGAAGCATATATGGTCCATCTTATTTATCCTTTGATTTTGCATTGTCATACTATGGGATGATCCCGGAAGCGGTTTGAACAATAACGTCAGCGACATTTAAAAAGAATAAAATCAAGGAATACCATACTCCATTTGGTGATTTTATATATAGGGATGGACCGGCAGGGGTGTTCCCTTATGGAATCAGACTTGTAACGGAGGGCGAATACTCCTTTCGGATTGCAACAAGAGAAAAAGCACTTTGCGACAAGCTTTATGTGATGAAGCCGACAAAAAACATTACAGAAATGGAGGAACTTTTAATTGATAATCTTCGAATGGAAGAGGTTGCATTATCGGGATTAAATCTTGCTGAAATAGAATTTATATCAGAACTATATAGATCCGCAAATGTGAGATTATTATGCAAGCATTAGCTGTGGTATGAAGACTTTTTCAAAAGTGTCACAAATATGTTGGAAGCAAACTAAAAACCCGGAAGCCCTTAATCGGTTTCCGGGTTTTTAACAGCAAGCAATAAAAAAATATATGGAATTAAGCATCCTTCATGCCTGAAAGTGTATGCTTAATCCTGTCTCTTTCTTCGGCAGTCTTTGCATCATTCCACTGATCCATGGTACCTACAAGATAGCCGGTAATTCTGCGAATTCTCTCGAATGGAACGTTCTCAAATTCATAGGTGAGATTCGCATAGTCTCCATCCAGATTGATGTCCAGCGTCTCCAGCTTCCTGTGGTGCTTATTCTGAAGATATTCTACATAAGCCTGCGCCTCGCGGGCGTCAGCATTTCCTGTTATTCTTATTGACATTTTTACACCTCCTGTTGTGGTCGCTGTGCAATAATTATACACTATGTAGTGGATATTGTACATATAAACCCCTAAAAAAACAACAAAAAAACAAGCTGGACTAAAACAGTCAAAAGGCTACTGCGTTTTCAGCGGTTTTTCAGACGGTTTAATGCTAAAAGCATATAAATGAGTAAAGAATTGTGTTAGTATGGATTTGGAAAATTGAATCTATTGAATTTATAGGGGGCAAAGATGAAAACATTGGTAGTTTATTTTTCTCTTGAAGGAAACACCGACTATGTCGCCGGAAAAATTGCAGAAAGAACCGGTGCCGAACTCCTTCGGCTGAGAACTGAAAAAGCATACAAGGATAAGGGTTTTACCAAATTTTTATGGGGTGGAAAAAGTGCAATCATGGCAGAGTCACCGGCACTGAAACCATATAATGTGGAACTGACATCATATGACCGTATTATATTTGGCTTCCCGGTATGGGCGGGCACCTTTGCACCGCCATTGAGAACCTTTGTTAAGGAAAACAAAGAAGCTTTGGCCGGTAAGAACATCGTATCATACGCTTGTCAAAGCGGAAAAGGTGCAGAAACGGCCTTAAAAAAACTGGAGGAACTGACTGGGGAATCATTCAGGGTTACAGCTGTTTTTATCGAGCCTAAGCGGAAGACATCACCGGAGACGGATTCGGAGATAGAGGATTTTTGCAGAGAGATAAACTCGGTTTAATGTATTGTGAGGGAAGACATAATGAATAAAATCAAGGAGACGGGCAAAAGGGTAAATATTTTAATCTGGATCATTGACATAGTATGTATAGCTTATTTTGTCGCCTTTTTACTTTGGATTTCCGACAATTTTGCCGGAGGAATAATGGAGTGGATTATACCCTATGTGAATCCGTTTACTGTGGGTGTGTATGTCATCGGTTTGGCGGCTGTACTAACATTGCTGTTTTCCGGAAGTACAATACTGAAGATTCTTATGGTAATGACATATCTGGCCATTGCGTTTACCTCTCTTGCAGCTACAATGGGAATATCCTCGCAAATCGGATTGACTGTGTTCCTTCTCATACGGGTGCTGTTTGTCGCTGCCTTTGTTGTTATAATCGTTATCAAGGTCAGAAAAAACAGGAGAATCACTTGAAAAGAAATGATCTGGTTACAGGAATTCTGTGTGCAATAGGTTGTGAAGTACTCTATGGAGCAAGCTACATTTTCACCAAACAGGCAACAACTGTTGCCAGCGAATTGTCACTGCTGGGATGGCGTTTTCTGGTTGCTTTTGTAATAATGAGTCTCTGTGTTTTCCTGCGGATAATCAAGGTGGATATAAAGGGGAAGAAACTCAGGCCTCTGTTAATTGTGGCTCTGTTCAGCCCGGTTATTTACTTCATAGGCGAGACCGCCGGGATCAGCAATACGACAGCATCTGAAAGCGGGGTTTTTCTCGCTTGTATTCCTGTTGCATCCCTCATTGCGTCGACGGTGATTCTTCACAAAAAACCATCGCGGTTACAGATTACGGGAATTCTTATAACCCTTATAGGTGTTTCCATCACTGTTCTGGCAGTCGGGGTTTCATCCAGCTTGTCTGTTATCGGCTATGCATTTCTGCTTGCAGCAGTCATATCCTATGCGCTATATGCCGTGTTTGTGGATAAAGCGGCGGGTTATTCTGCAGCGGAAATTACATATATAATGATTGTTGCCGGAGCAATCGTATTTGTGGTACTGGCAATTGGTGAGGCTCTGATTGGGGGCAGTGTCATTCAATTGCTTACAATGCCGTTCAGGGAGGCAAATTTCTTAAGTGCAATTCTGTATCAGGGAATAGGATGCTCAATTTTTGCCTTTTTCCTGTCCAATGCGGCAATTGCAAGGATTGGTGTCAACAGGACAGCATCATTCATCGGAGTGTCTACGGTAGTTTCCGTTATTACAGGAACGGTGGTGTTAAAGGAGATGTTTACCGTTTGGCAGGGTTTTGGAGCCGCTGTCATTATTATCGGAGTATATATCGCAAATGCAAGGATAACTGAGGGATAAAGGGGAAGGAATGATAGTAAATGATTGAATACAGAAGTTGCGAAAAGTCGGACTGTGAGGTCTGGATTCTGCTGAACAGAGAATTCATGGCAGAAGAAATACAGGATGAAGAATTATGGCATGGCGCTGACCAGGTTAGTGACGAGCAGTTTCAGGACACATTCCATGCGGGATTAAAAGCTTCCCAACAGGTCGGTTTTCTTCTTTTTGAGGAGGATGACATTCCGGTAGGTTTTGCGAATCTTATGATTGTTTTCAGTGTATGGACACATGGCCCAGCATTGGTAATCGATGACTTGTATCTGAGGCCGGATTACAGGGGGAAAGGATATGGCAGAAGTGCCATGGAAATGATTGAAGAATACGCAAAGGAGCGAGGCTGCAAAAGAATTCAATTCCAGTCGGAACTGACGAATCCCAACGCCATGGAGTTTTACAGGGTGATAGGGTATCAGCCCGCTGACATGAAATTCTATGTCAAATATATTTAGCAATCATACCCTCCCGGAAGTCGAGTCAATGTTGGATTCGAGGCGCATGGAAAAGGTTTTTAAGAAGGAGCAGAAAAAGAAACAAAGGGAGGCAGGTATCCAATGAAACTGAAAAAACGAATCCTGTTGGTAATATCAGCAGTACTTGCCGCAGTTGTTTTGCTGTGTACCCTGACGGAGGAGGGAGCTTTGCGTGCGGCCGTGTTTTTTGCTTCTCCCAAAAGTGCATTTACTATGGAATTCGAAGTCGCTGCAACTCCTGCGAAAAAAGAAACCATATACAAAATTACTAAAAATGAACCGGTGGAGAAAGAAACCGATGGCAGTCTGTATACATGGAAAGTAACCAAATTCGGACCATTCTGTTATGCTGAATATTACGGGGAGGGTTTATACTGATGAAATCAACCAAACTATACAACTTGCTGTTTCCCATCTGGTTTCTGATATGGATTCCATCGTGGCTGTGGTTACTGCTGATTCCGGCTAACTACATTTTGGATACTATAGTAACTTACTTCACTTTGCCAAAAGATGAAAACCGGTGGCAGTTCTGCATACGAAACACTTGGAAAATCTGCCTTGCCGGATTCTTCAGCGATTTGGTAGGGAGTGCGATTCTGTTTGTAATCGGCACTTTCGGGCCGGACATGGGTGTGAAGTGGCTGAAAGATGTCAGCTATGCCCTCTACGATATTCCCTTTGCCAATCCGCTGGCATTGCTTATATGCTTCTTTTCAATAGCAATTGCCGGTGTACTCATATATTTTATAGACAGGAAGATTATGATAAGAGCGGGACTCGCCATAGATCAGGCAAAGAAGTCAGCTAGGTGGCTGGCGATTATTACGGCACCGTACCTGTTCCTGATTCCGGCGGGATGGATTTACGGCTGAAAACTATGAATAATAACCATACACTTAACATAATTGTTTCCAGAACGGAGACGCGAATGGGCAGCATGATAAGGGCTGTCATAGGGGGCGATTACAACCATTGCTCTTTTTATTTGGATGGAGATGTAAGGAATATATACGGGTTTTCAAGAAGATACCGTGAATTCTGGTTTACCGGATGTTTCACGCAGGAGAATGCGGTTCATTTTCAGAAATATAATATATACGAGATTCCATTGAGCGAAGAACAGTATTCCGGACTCAGTGAGAGAATCGTTGAAATGAAGGCACATGTCAGAATATACAACTATCTCAGTGCCTTAATGCTGCCGGCAGGTATTTCGGTGGATTCCGAGGACAGTTTCATATGCAGTACCTTCGTGGCAGAGATAATCGATAAACATACGGATATTGTTCCGGAAAAAGATGTTAACCTTCACGGTCCAATGGATGTATTTGAATTGCTGGAAAAAGCTGTAGGAGAGGGAAAAGCAAAAGCCATAGAGAAAGAGCTGCCTCATGAAAAGGAATACAGTTTCCTGACGCCGGTTACCCGCTGGCATGATGCACCTTATTCGGAAACCGCAGGGGATACGAGAAACCGCAGGGCAATACTGGCAGGTGAAATACTGGACGCTGATAATAGTATGTTTCCATGGGTTTCGGAGACAATAGCCGGATTCATAAGCCGCGGATGGGAAGTGATAACAGGTCCGGAAGATACCGACTTTACAAGGAAGAATTACAAAGAATATGACAGGTTAATTTGCTGCGGAGGCGACCGCGTTTTGAGCAGGTGCGTCAATCAAAGCCTGAAGGCAAACCACAATGTGCTGATAGCATTAATTCCGGCAGGAACCACAAATGACTTTGCGAAGACACTCGGTATTTCCACAGATATCGCAAAGGCTGTTGAAGTGGCCACCGGCAGCAATGTGAGAAGAATTGACAGCGGCGATCTGGATGGCTGCAGCTTCGCTTATGTTGCGGGGTTTGGCGGTATTGCACAAGTGTCCCATAAGACAAGCAATAGGACGAAAAAGGTAATAGGCTATGCCGCCTATGTTATCTCCGCCATACAATCACTGTTAGGCATGCGTGAATACGAAGTGTGCATAACGATGGACGATACAGTTGTAAGCGGCAAATATTTAATGGTGCTGATAACCAACTCACATATGGTAGGAGGTATTAAACTGTGGGATCAGGTATCTCCGGATGATGGCATATTTGAAGTGCTGCTGGTAAAAAAACCAAGCCCGGCAAGCATTCAGGAAACTATTGAAAC
The DNA here is from genome assembly GCA_050953465.1 of Lentihominibacter sp. Taxonomy (GTDB): domain Bacteria; phylum Bacillota; class Clostridia; order Peptostreptococcales; family Anaerovoracaceae; genus Lentihominibacter. Next base: position 1,428,294 of record JBMNMR010000002.1, read on the forward strand.
CTATTCGGCAAGCAAAATCACTATAGAGAATCAATCCGGGCACACATTGGACTGGGTACTGGACGGAGAACCGGGAGGGACGACTGAACCGGGCGAAACTTCGGAGATTCATGTTAATAAGCAAAGCTACTCAATGGCGGCAGGTGAATAAAAGGGATCGAGTTAACATTCCAAATGAGCCTGCGGGAAGGGCAACATACTATATGGCCGGTGGGCAGCCGGAAGATTTAGGGAAACAGCTGTATGAAATGGAGTTTCACGGTGATGCTGTAATCGGCGATGTTTTGATGGATATCGGAACAGACCGCACTGAACCTCATCGTCCTGTTTATTCATCAGAGGAATTTGATGCTCTGGTATATAAGAGCAAGGGCGTCAGCATTTATTCATGCAAATTGGGGCGGGAGAATTTTAAAACGATATAAATTGAAACGCCGCCGAAAAAAGGCGGATGCTGCGAAAAGAGTTGAGGATGAGGGTTACAACAGTAAAAAATAAATATACAAAAGAACACAAAGAACTCGCCGGTCAGGTGGGTTTTTATTGTTAAATAGGGATACAATGGTGTATAATGTTTCAGAAGGTTAAATCGGGTACATGAGGTTTAACAGGAGGTTGAGATGAAACAAAACAATCAGGATGAAAATACATGGAAAGATAATAACGACCGGGTATGGCGTGCCAATCCCACAAAGGATATTAAGTCTTGGAGCACAAAGACGGATGGTGATGGCAGAATTCGAAAAACCTTTGGAGGAGCCCGGCCGGAATCTGACCCGGGCGAAGAGACAATAGAACAGTGGTATGAAAGGCAGTTTAACGAGGAGAAGTTCTATGAGAAGACATGGTTCATAATTCTGGCAATCTTACTGTTCTGGCCGCTGGGGCTTGTGTTGCTGGTATACAAGGTGTTTTTAAAAAAAGATGTACCATCTCCACCCCTTTCCGGGGAAGGCACCGCCTATGAACAGCAGGCGGAATATACGGCACAGACAGCCAAACCTGCTAAAAGTTCCGGAAGAGGATCAAAAATTGCCGGATGGATTTTGGTTATTCTTGGGATTCTCATGGCTATCTCGATTGTTGAGGATTTCAGCATAACAGTGCTTTTGTATGCCACAGCATTTTGCGTGGGCGGAGTTCTGCTCATCCTTTCCGGGAAGAGAAAGGATGGTACATTTACATCCTTCGCTGACCAAAGAGCGGAGAGAGCCAAGGTAAAGGCAGAAGCAAAAAAGGCTGAAGAAGAAAAGAAGAAAGCTGAAGAAGAGGCAAGGGCGAGAGAAGCTTTGTCCATGGAAGAAAAGCAACAGCTTAAGATTCAGGAGGCTATACAGGCTATTGAAGATAGTGATGTGGTAAGATCTCTGTGTGAGATTGATAACTCTCTGAGGCGAATCAATTTAAGACTCAAGGATAAGCCGGAACTGGCCAGGATGTCCAGCGTTGTCAAGATGAAGGAGACATTTCTGCCTAAGACGGTCGAACTGGTTGAAAAGTACAGAGGCAGAAAAGTTGGATTGGATATTCTGGATAAGATCAAAGAAATGCTCGTAATATGTGCAGAAGCATTTAAGGAAATAGAGGAAAAAGTATACGAAAGAGAAAATATTGATACCCAGGTTGATATTGAAGTGCTCAAGCAGACTCTCGAAAGAGAGGGACTCCTGGGATCCGATTTTGATATTGATAATGAATAGTTTTGGGGATTTAATGGAGGTAAATTATGGAGACAAAGGTTGCTGAAAAAAACAAGGAAATCATAGCACCGGTACTGGAACTGGAAGCTATCGATACACCTGCGCTGAACGCATTGGAGAAGAAGGATGTTGAAACCTTCAGAATTCAGCAGTTCAATGACGAAGAAATGGCACAGATTCAGGAGTTTTCAGAGAAAATTGATCTGCGTGACGCCAATCTGATTATCACATACGGAGCAGGTACACAAAAGAGAATGGCTGAGTTTTCGGATTCCGCACTGTCACAGATCCGTGCCAAGGATCTTGATGAAGTGGGAGAAATGCTCAGTGATCTAGTTGCCGACCTGAAGACGGAACCGGGTGAGAAGAAAGGTCTGGCAGCTCTCTTCAGCAAGGCAGGCAATAAGCTGGAAAAGATGAAAGCACACTACTCCAAGGTAAGCAGCAATGTTGATGCCGTTGCAAAGAGGCTTGAAGAGCATCAGGTAACTTTGCTCAAGGATGTGGCTGTCCAGGATATGCTCTTTGATAATAATAAAGCTTTCTTTAAGGAACTTACCATGTATATTGCTGCGGGTAAGATCGCACTCAGGAAGGCGGTGGAAGAAGAACTGCCTAAATTAAAGGCGAAGGCTGCAGAGACAGGATTGGCTGAGGATGCACAGGAGGTAAAGGATTTTGCATCAATGTGTGAACGCTTTGAGAAGAAACTGCATGATCTGGATTTGACAAGGGTAATATGTCTGCAGAACGCACCTCAGATCAGACTGGTGCAGAACAATGCCATTATCCTTTCGGATAAGATCCATTCGGCTATTGTAAATACGCTACCTCTATGGAAGAATCAGATGATAATAGCTTTGGGCATGGTTCATGCGGAAGAGGCTATCAAGGCTCAGACCATGGTCACCGATACAACCAATGAAATTCTGAGGAAAAACGCAGAAATGCTTCATCAGACAACGGTTGACATTGCTACAGAGAATGAGAGAGGCATAGTGGATCTTGAAACTCTGCAGCACACTAACGAAGAGCTCATTGCGACTCTTGACGATATTCTGAGAATACAGGCTGAGGGCAGAGCGAAGAGACAGGCTGCCGAAAAGGAAATGATTAATATCGAGAACAATCTGAAGCAGAAGCTGGTAGAGGTTACTACAGTTAATGGATAAGGGTGAGGGGTCCGGCGGCTGCCGGAATGTTGAAAAAATCCATTTAAGAGAGGTCCTTTGGGGCCTCTCTTTCTCGACGGTTTTTCAGTCGGGGATTCCAGATGTGGTATAATATAGACGATGAATGAGAATATGACAAGAAGATTATTATTAAAAAAATCAATAGTGGCCGCCTTGGGGCTTATGCTCTTTTCCTGCGGCCTTTATCTTATCATACAGGCGAATATCGGTGTGGCTCCATGGGATGTGCTCTGTTTCGGAGTTGCATGGACCATAGGAGTAAAATACGGAACCGCATCCATAGGGATTTCACTTACCGTGGTTCTCATTGATGTAATCATGAAAGAAAAAATCGGTCTGGGTACGTTGATTGATTCCGTCGTTGTGGGTAAAACCGTCGATCTGCTCATGTGGCTGGATCCGGTTCCGATGGTTTATGACAATCTGCCGCTAAGCATCGGAATGCTGCCGATAGCATTCCTTATTATGGGATACGGGCAGTATATTTATATGAAGGTAGGGCTTTGCTTCGGACCGAGAGATGCTCTCCAGGTGGCGCTTGGCCGAAGAATGCCTAAAGTGCCTATTGGGGTTGTTCTGACTATTCTTATGCTGATTGTTCTTACCGCCGGATGGGTCCTCGGTGGACCTGTCGGCATCGGAACAGTTATCTCACCGGTGGGAGTCGGTCTCATGCAGCAGCTGGCATTCCTTACCGTCAAGTTCGAACCGAAGGATGTCGTCCACCAGAGCCTTTTTGGAAGCTGGAAAGTGATAGTGGAAGGGGGCGCTTCACATGGCTGATAACAACAAAAATGGAATTTATACAATACGCTTGTAATGAGGGCTGAACTTGTCGGAATGCGGTCCCTTATGAACCGTATTGTGGTGTGATAACCGGCGGAAAGGGAACTCAACTTTACCGAGGCCGCGATTATATGCCCTGTAACCCAGCTGGGAAATCCAGTGCCCTTTGACCCGGGCCTTTTTTGTCTCTTCACGCTCCACACCTATTGCAGCTGTAATGTGTCCGCCCTTGATGGCTGCAATCAGGTCATTGTTGCAGGTTATATCAAATTCTGAAAACTCCGTATATGCACTGCCTATATAGTCGGCTACATGTGAATCGGAACCTGATATTCCCGGCAGACCGTATTTTTCTGCAAGTTCCAGTGCCAGTTTATTGGAAACAGGAGTCTCGCAGGTGTTAAAAACCTCGATAAAATCCATACGACGGATCAGCTTCTCATTCATAAGTTTAAACCCCATGGCAGAGGAAGACGGCACTCCGAAAGGATGTGCCAGCCCGAGAATTCCTCCGCATGAATGCACGAAACTTATCAGTTTCTTGCAGCGCATTCCGCGCATCTTAAGCAAAGGTAAATAGACACCGTCCGGTAGCACGACCAGCATATGGCCGGCATCCTTGGTGTCATATTCAATTCCCTGCAGGACCGTAAGCCCCTTTCCCCCATTATACTCACGGTATTGCGGTTCATCCTTTATACGGTCCCATTCCTGGCAGCCCCGGAAACTGTTGTGGTCGGTAATCATAAATCCGTCGAATCCCAGCTCCATAAATTTTTCGGCATATTCACGAACAGTGACCTTGGCATCAAAAGAGCCTTCTTTCGTATGGCAATGTAAGTCAAATTTCATTTTGTTATCCCTTATCCCTTATCCCCTTCAGTTAATCTTAATCTGCGAGGTAATTGTACCATATTTTATAACCTTATGCAAAATCAATAAACCACTTTTCCCAGCAGTGACAGAATAAGTTCGCTTGCCAGTCTGCCGGTCTGATTTCTTATATCCAGCATAGGATTTACTTCCACCATATCGCATGCTATGACTTTGCCGGAATCGTGAAGAGTCTCAATGAGATAAAAAGCTTCACGAAGAGTGAGTCCGCTGTGAACTATAGTGCCCGTTCCCGGTGCGGATTCCGGTGTAATAGAGTCAACATCAAAGCTTAGATGAATTCCCTCCGTTCCGTCTGTGGCTATTTTTATAGCTTCATCGATGACTGCCGGCATGCCCATGCGGTCGATATCAGCAATGGAAAATACGGTAACACCGTGTTCTTTCATACGCGTTCTCTCGCCGGGGTCGATATCCCGGCCTGCAATCTGAACGCAGTTCTTTGTGTTCACAAATTTAGGCGTCTGCCCGAAATCGGCCATTATGTCAGGACCTGCACCGCATACTGCGGAAAAGGGCATCCCGTGCATGTTGCCGGAAGGAGATGTTTCCGGACCGTTCCAGTCGCCGTGAGCATCAACCCATATGATGCCTATTTTTTTGTAATGTTCCAGCGTTGCCGGTATGCTGCCGGCAGCAATGCTGTGGTCTCCACCGAGAACCACGGGGAAAGAACCTTCCTTGTGAGAATTCAAAACCTCCCTGTACAGTTTCCCGTTCAGGTCGGCAACCTGTTCATAAAATCTGAGCTTATCGGAAGTCGCACCCTGTGCCATGGGAATAAGATCACCCTTGTCGTTACATTTATATCCCAGTCCTTCAATGCCCTTGACAAGACCTGCATATCTTATGGCAGCAGGACCCATATTCACGCCTCTGGTACCTGCTCCCAGGTCCATCTGTACTCCGATTAAATCGACTCTTTTCATTTTCAAACTTATGCTCCTTTCTAAAAACGTCTTCGATAAAAAGTATAGCATAATAAGTGGGTGTGTATTTATTCATTTTAATGTAAAAAAGTTCCCGGTCGAAACTATGGGAATCATGTGCTGATACTTTCGATAACCTCCCTGAAATCCTCCCTCGTCCAGAGTTCAGGAACCGGGTATAGTGGATTGGCTTCTGCCGAGGCCCAGGTAATCAGCTGAGGAATGTCCTCCGGCAGAATTTTATCGGATTTGTCCGGAATGCCCATAGCGGCATTGGTTTCCTCAATCCATTCAATAAACTTTTGTGCCTTCGTTTTATCGGATTCATCCATGATATCGAGGGCTTTTGTCATCCCTGAATAATCTGCCAGTTCTGCCAGGCGACGGTGAACTGACACACCGAATTTTTTCATTACCTTAGGGAGCAGAATGGACATGGCCAGTCCGTGGGGTACGCCATAAAGTCCGCCTAAGGTGTGACCTATGGCGTGAACATGACCCACACAGCCTCTGGTGAAAGCACGCCCCGCTTTGAAGGCGGCTATCTGCATGTTCTGACGGGCTTCAATATCAGTTCCGTCCATATACACTTTCAGAAGGTTACGGTATATGAGTTTAACAGCATCGAGAGCCAACTGATTTTCCAGTCTGGTGTTGTAGGTATGGTTGGTATAGGCTTCAATTGCATGGCAGAGAGCATCCATCCCCGTTGTTGCAGTGATAAAAGGCGGCAGACCTACTGTCAGTTTCGGGTCAAGAACCGCATATTCCGGCATGATAGCAGGATCGTTAATGGATGCCTTGTGGTGTGTGATACTGTCTGTTATAACGGCTGCAATAGTAGTTTCAGAACCTGTTCCTGCAGTCGTCGGCACCGCGAAAATGAGGGGCAGCTTTTTCCTGACTTTCAGTATCCCCTGCAGCTGCGAAACTGTTTTATCGGGTCTGGCAACTCTGGCGCCTATTGCCTTGGCACAGTCCATAGGGGAGCCGCCGCCAAATGCAATGATGCCCTCGCAGCTGTTGGAATTGTAAATAGCTAACCCCTCCTCCACATTATCAGTAGTGGGGTTAGGATTTACTTTGTTGTAGATTTCATATTCCAATCCGGTCTCACGGGCAGTCGTCAGCATATCGTTAAAAGAACCCATGCTGGATGTGGTCCGGCCTGCCACAATCAGAACCTTGTTAAGACCTTTTTCTGCAATAAATTTCGGGAGGCTGATAACACTGCCCGGTCCCTCAATCAGTTGGGGAAAACCGTAACCTAGGAAGTAATTGCCGAATTTTAGTCCAATCTGAAAGGTGCGACAGAAAGTTTTGTACAATAAGTTCATTTCTCCTCCTGTTTTTTTATTTAATACAATTTCATTATATGTAATTTATGAAGGCAACATCAACTGGTTTTTTATGTTATAATTCTGTGCGGAGGATGCGCATGATAGGAACATTTGTAAATGTCGGCACTATTATCATCGGCAGTCTGGTTGGCGGACTGTTCAAAAAAGTGATGAGTGAGCGTGTGAATAATGCTCTGTTTATTGCTATGGGACTGGCGGCCTTCGGTCTCGGAATCAATGCTGTGGTGCAGAATATGCCCAACAGTTCTTTTCCTGTACTCTTCATTGTGAGTCTGGCGGTGGGCGGTACCATAGGGACGCTGCTTCAGATTGATGAGCGTGTAAAGAGGATTACCGAAAGACGCGGCGACGGAGGCAGGCTGGGGCAGGGCATTGTGACCGGATGCCTGCTTTTCTGCATAGGGACTCTGTCAATTCTGGGACCGGTGCAAAGTGCTCTGTATCAGGATCATACTTTTCTTTTTACCAATGCAACCCTGGATTTGGTTACAGCAATGGTTCTGGCATCAACCTACGGTGCCGGAATGTGGCTGTCGGCGATATTCCTGTTCTGCTGGCAAGGTGGGATATACGGGCTGACTCTGCTGGTAGGGAACTTCATAACCGACACTATAATGTGTGAACTGGGTATTGTGGGAGGCTTCCTTATTGCCATGTCCGGCCTGGGAATACTGGAGATCAAGGATTGCAAAACCCTGAACTTTCTGCCGGCACTTATTGTCCCGCCGATATGGTTTCTGATATATGGGTTAGTCCAGTAAAAACACTTGACAGGCTGCACTCGTAATCATATAATGTAGCAGGTGTCAAGTGTTTTTGCTTGTCGGCACGGCCGGTCCGGCATCGGAGATGGAGATATGAATATTAACCACATTGCTAAACAAAGTCTGCTTTATGACTTTTACGGGGCATTGCTCAGTGAGAGACAGCGGCAGGTGATGGAACTGTATAATGAGGAAAATCTGACCTTGGCAGAGATTGCGGCTGAATTCGGAATCAGCAGGCAGGGGGTGCATGATGCGCTCAAGAACGGTCAGAAGGCTTTGGAAGAATACGAAGAGAAACTGGGGCTGCTTGAGAAATTCAGAAAGACATCGAATGCCATAAATGAAATCGACGAGAAGATTGATGAGATTATAGAGAGACAAGATTGCGGTGATAGTGAACGCTTGCTGCAAGTTAAGAGAATTATAGATAAACTGGAGGAATAATCCATGGCTTTTGAAGGATTGTCGGAAAAACTGCAGGGGGTCTTTAAGGGGCTCAAGGGTAAGGGCAGCCTTACGGAAGCAGATATAAATACAGCGATGCGGGAGGTTAAGCTGGCTCTCCTGGAGGCGGATGTCAACTTCAAGGTGGTCAGGGAGTTCGTTGCTTCGGTCAAAGAAAAGGCTCTGGGCGAGGAGGTCATGGCTTCTCTGACACCGGCGCAACAGGTTATTAAGATTGTAAATGAGGAACTGACTGAGCTCATGGGCGGAACCGGCAGCAAGCTGACTTATTCGCCGAGAGGATTTACCGTTTATTTGATGGTAGGTCTGCAGGGGACAGGTAAGACGACAACCTGCGGCAAGCTGGCCGGGTGGCTCGCCAGAAACGGCAAGAAGCCTATGCTTTGTGCCTGCGATATATACAGACCGGCGGCCATAGATCAGCTGGAGGTTGTGGGTAAGAGTGTAGATGTTCCCGTATTCACCATGAGGGACAGCAAGGATCCTTCAAAGATTGCCGGAGCTGCAATCAGGGAAGCCGAGAACAAAGGTCTCAATGTGCTGATTGTCGATACTGCAGGACGCCTGCAGATTGATGAGGAACTCATGGATGAGCTTAAGACTCTCAAGAAAGAAATTAAGCCCCATGAAATTCTGCTGGTTGTGGATGCTCTTACCGGTCAGGACGCGGTTAATGCGGCCGAGGGTTTCAACGAAGCTCTGGGTATCGACGGTATCATCATGACAAAGATGGATGGTGACTCCAGAGGAGGTGCGGCACTCAGTACCAAGAAGGTAACCGGCAGACCTATCAAGTTCGTCGGTACGGGCGAAAAGATGGATGCACTGGAAGAATTTCATCCGGAAAGAATGGCCGGCCGAATCCTGGGAATGGGTGACATGATGTCACTTATTGAAAAGGCTCAGGAGGACTATGACGAACAGAAAGCCATCGAAATGGAGAAGAAAATCCGGAAGAACAAGTTTACGCTTGAGGACTTTCTGGATCAGATGGGACAGATAAAAAAGATGGGTGGGATCGGTAAAATGCTGGAAATGATGCCCGGTATGGGTCCCGGCAAAAATTTGAATATGGAGCAAAGCGAAAAGGATTTCATCTGTTTTGAAGCTATTATTCAGTCCATGACAAAAGCCGAAAGAGAAAACCCTCAGCTGCTGAACGCCAGCAGAAGAAAGAGAATCGCCGCCGGGTCAGGCCAGACGGTTCAAAAGATAAATCAGCTTGTTAAGCGATACGAAGAATCGCGAAAGATGATGAAATCCATGATGAGTCCGCAGGGAAGTGTCAGGCTTAACAAGATGTTCAGAGGATTTTAATTAATAATTTTTTACTAAACAGGAGGAAAGAGAAAAAATGGTAAAAATCAGACTAAAAAGGATGGGCGCTCATAAAAAGCCTTTCTATCGTGTAATCGTAGCAGATTCAAGAACTCCGAGAGATGGCAGGTTCATCGAGGAGATTGGTTATTACAACCCACTTAAGGATCCTGTGGAAATCAATATTGATGAAGAAGCAGCAAAGAAGTGGTTAGGAAGCGGTGCTCAGCCTACAGATACTGTAAAGGCCCTGTTCAAGCAGACCGGCATCCTTTAAAGAAAGCGGTGATTTCAATGGTAGAATTGGTTAGTGCAATAGCAAAGTCGCTGGTTGAACATCCGGAGGCCGTGGAGGTTTCCGAAACGCAGTCAAACGGCACATCAGTTATACAGTTGAAAGTCGCTTCCGACGACATGGGAAAGGTTATCGGCAAACAGGGAAGAATTGCCAAGGCAATCAGAACTGTCGTTAAAGCGGCAGCAACAAAAGCCAACATAAAAGTAGTGATTGAAATAGTTCAATAAAAGACGACAGAAGTGGGGCAGGGTTTTAATGCAAAACCTTAGTCCCACTTTGGTAATTATTTATGGATGAAAACGCAAAAATCAAAATTGGGGAAATAGTCAATGTTCACGGGCTCAACGGTGAAATAAAGGTCTACAATTATTCGGACAGCATTGATATTTATAGGAGAACCCGGGTCATGTACTTCGGGGACAGACTTATTGAGATAAGAGGAGTGAGAGAGCAGAAAGGGATGGTTCTGCTTAAGCTGGAAGGAATCGACGACAGAGACGGGGCCGAGAGAATGCGCGGGACAGAAGTGTTCGTAACCGAAGAGGATCTGCCGGAGCTGCCTGAAGGCCAGTACTATGTGCGTGACCTCATCGGTATGGAAGTACTGCTTGCAGAAGATTGTGACGGTTATAAGTCCGGTGAAAATCTGGGCATTGTAACAGATGTTATTCAGAGAACCGCACAGGATTTATTTGAAGTGGAGGCAGGTGACGGAAGAAAGGTACTTATTCCCAGGGTGCCGGAATTTGTTATCAATATTAATGAGGATAAAAGAGTCATTACAGTGAGACTTATTGAAGGAATGCTGCAGACATGAGAATAGATGTACTTACCCTTTTCCCCGAGATGTTTACCCCGGTAAGAACCAGTATACTGGGTCGTGCAGAGGAAAAAGGCATACTGGAAATCACCCTGATCGATATCAGGGATTTCAGCAATAACAAACACAGGAAAACAGATGATTACCCCTTTGGCGGCGGTGGGGGCATGGTTATGACACCCGATCCCATTTTCAGTGCGCTGGAGAAAATAAAGCCTGATTCACAATGCAGGATTATATATATGTCACCGAGGGGACGAATACTTGATGAAAAGAAGGCTAAGGAGCTGTCGGAGCTGGAAGAAATTATTATTCTGTGCGGACACTATGAAGGAGTGGATCAGCGCGTGCTGGATTACTTCCATGCCGAAGAAATCTCCATTGGTGACTATGTGCTTACAGGAGGTGAGTTGCCTGCAATGGTGCTTATTGATTGTGTGGCAAGAATGCTGCCGGATGTCCTGGGAAACGAAAAGTCGGCAATGGACGAATCAATCTATTCCGGGCTTCTGGAACATCCGCAGTACACACAGCCGAGAGAATATCGGGGGATGGAGGTACCCGAGGTGCTGCTCAGCGGGAATCACAAGCTGATAAATCTGTGGAAATTCCGTGAGAGTCTGATTCTTACAAAAGAGAGACGACCGGATATGTTCGCGGAATTCGTAAAAAATCCGGGGAATCTGACCAGGGAAGAGGAAAAAATTCTCGAAGAAATAAAGTAAAAGAACAAGGCACGTGCCCCTTGTCTGACATTGCAACGGCTGGGTGTTTAGTGTAAAATAAAATAATGAAGATTAAGATTACCAAAAGGACAAAAAGCATTTTGCTGGGCTATGTTGCTCTGCTGGTGCTGCTGTATCTTATTATATATGCACTGCCCAGGGTGACGGATGTTTTTGAAGCTACACAGGTGCTTGAACCGGGGACTTTGACCGTATCATGTGATGCGGAGGGGTTTCTGGTTAAGGAGGAGGCTGTGGTAACGGCGGAAGACACCGGGGCTGTTGAATTCCTTATTGATGAGGGAACTGTCGTAAAGAAGGGAACCGCACTGGTTAAGCTTGAGGCAGCTCCCGCCGAGGATGGTGAGGAAAAAACCGTCAGGGGCAAGTACAAGCCCTATCTGAAGAAACTGATTAATTACGAGCATGTTTATTCGGGCACAGAAGCTCCCATCAGCGGTGTTTACAGCAGTCATATAGATGGCGGAGAGAAGTATTTCAGTACAGATAATCTTGACAACATAAGAAGAGAAGAGGCCGAAGAAACAGATATAAAAGACCTGGATTTAAACAGAACCGGGGTTATAAAGGGAGAGCCGATTTTCAAAATTTCCGGAGACGATAACTGGTATATAGTTTGCTGGATGGAAGCTAAGGATGCAAAATCATATCAGGAAGGACTTGCTGTTGATCTGCAGCTTCCGGCAGGGAGTGTTAAGGCAACGGTGCTAAGCAATACCAGGGAAAAGACATCGGAAACCCTGAACAACAGAGTGATATTCTATCTCAATGCCTATTACGAGGAGTTTTCCACCACCAGAAAAGCGGACATGACTATAGTAATCAGTAACAACACAGGTCTCATTGCAGATAACGAATGCATTATCGAAGAAGATGGGGTCAAAGGCGTGTATGTTGTTACCAAGAACAATGAATACATTTTCAAGCCTGTAAAGGTCAAGGCAACTGACGGTAAACAATCGGTGCTTTATGACGGAATCTTTACAAATGAAAAATACGAGCAGGTGAAAACCGTAAATGTATACGATGAAGTGGTCAAAAACCCAAAGGATAATCATAAGATAAAGAATAATCAGAAGAAAGATAAGACGGAGGAATTAAAATAATGGAGGATATTAGAGATAACCTCAAAAAATTCGAAGAGAAAAAGAACAGAGCGGCAGAAGCATGCGGGAGAAAGGGCGAAGAGGTTTTGCTTGTTGCCGTAAGCAAAACAAGGACACCTGAAGAGATTAATAAAGCAATCGATGCCGGAGTAACTGACATCGGTGAGAACAAGGTGCAGGAAATCATGGAGAAGTTTGATGCTGTCAAGCCGGTCAGATGGCACATGATAGGTCACCTTCAGAGAAACAAGGTCAAGTATATAATAGACAAGGTTGATATGATTCACTCAGTGGATTCAATAAGGCTGGCCGGGGAAATTGACAAGCGTGCAGGAGCTTGCGGCAGGGTTATGGATGTGCTGGTTCAGATTAATCCGGCCCTTGAGGAGAGTAAGTTCGGTGTGAGCATAGACGATGCGGGGCCGCTGGTGGAAGAAATATTACAGAACTTTGAAAACATAAGAATCAAAGGGCTTATGAGTGTCGCCCCCATTGCCGAGGATCCCAGAGATGTGAAACCGTACTTTGATGGAGTAAAGGCCAAATATGAGGAGCTTAAGGCAATAAGCCATCCGAGACTTGATTTTGAGTATTTATCCATGGGAATGTCAAATGACTTCCAGGTTGCAATAGAAGCCGGTTCAAATTTAGTTAGAGTAGGAAGCGCCATTTTCGGGGAAAGAGATTATGCGCAGTACAGAAAGGATCAGGAGGCAAAAAACAATGGGAATGTTTAACAAGTTTAAGGATTTAATCGGTCTGGAAGAATATGATGAAGAGGAATTCGAGGAGGAAGACGAAGCATACAAGCAGCCTTCACACTTTGAAAGAAGACGTATAGAGCCCAGACAGCCATTGAGCACATCGCCGAGATATGAAACAAGTAATGTCGTTCCGATGCAGAACAAAACGGTAAAGTCCATTACGAATGCTTTTAAGCTGGTTGTTATTGAGCCCCAGGGCTTTGATGAATGCTCCAGGCTGGTTGACAGCCTTAAGAGCAGGAAGCCCATAATTGTCAATCTGGAGAAGCTGGACAGCGATACAGCCAGAAAGATATTTGACTTTTTGGGCGGAGCTACCTATGCGCTCAACGGGAATGTTCAGAAGGTGGCGAATAATATTTTTGTTTTCGCTCCCGAGAATGTTGCAATCTTCGCTGACGGAGAAAATAAGCCGTACAGCTTTGCGGGAACCGATGAGAATCCGTGGAAGTAAGACGGAGGTTTGAAAATGATAAGACCAATAGATATTCAGGAAAAAAAATTTACCAGAGCCGTTCGCGGCTACAAGGAGGAAGAGGTCAACGAATTCCTGGACGATATTACTCTGGACCTGGACAGACTCCTTAATGAGCTGAAGGAAACCCGCGAAGAGAACAGCAGACTGGTTGCAGAGCTGGAAAGATTCAGAGGTTCGGAGGGAGCCGTCGTTGAAACGCTGTCAGCGGCCAAATCTCTTATGGTCGATATTTCAGCCAGTGCCGACAAGAGGGCGGAGATTTTGCTTAAGAATGCAGAGCTGGATGCCGAGCTCATTCTTAAGGCTGCCCGCGAGGAGGCGGAAATTATTTCAAGAGAGAGTGAAAATCTGAAGTCCAGATTCAAATCTTTCAGGAAGAGATATATGCAGATGCTTCAGCAGGAAATGGAAAAGTTCGAATCTTCATCAGGGTCCGAAATGAGTCTGGATGATTTCGATGACCTGCCGGAACTGGAGGTTAAGATAGCGGACCAGCTTCAAGGTATTCCATCGGTTGCAGCCAAATCACAGTTCGATACCGATGACCTTCAGAAAAGGACGATGAAACTGTAGATGATTTATATAATTATAATAGTTGCAATAATGATTCTGGACCGGGTGGTCAAGATGTATATTGCCGGCAGCATGGAAGTCAGGGAATCCATACCTGTAATCGGAGATTTTTTCAGCATAACATACGTGCAGAACAGGGGGGCGGCTTTCAGCATACTGGAGGATCACACCACATTACTGATTATAGTGCCTGCCATTGTCATAACAATAGCTATTCTCTTTATCGTTATCAGACACAAATCATACAAACGGATTTTTATGGTAGCTCTGTCCCTCATTTGCGGAGGCGGACTGGGCAATGTTACGGACAGGGCGGCCTACGGATATGTGATTGACATGCTGGACTTCGGATCGTTTCCGGTGTTTAATGTGGCGGACATTGCAGTCACTGTGGGTTGCGGACTCCTGCTGCTGTACATGATAGCCTTTGACGGTAAAAAAACTCAGGAATGAGTGCCATGCAAAACATTATACAAAGTTTTCAGGTGAATATTACGGAGGAGAATAAAGGAACCAGACTGGATCTGGTTCTTTCTGCTACCCTGGAGGATTACTCCCGAAGTTTCATTCATAAACTGTTTGAAAGCGGAAACGTGGAAGTTAACGGTACGGTATGCGATTCAAAGAAATACAAGGCATTCCCCGGAGATACAGTGACGGTGAACATTCCGGAACCTGAAATGACGGAGGTATCTGCAGAGGATATTCCTATTAATATAGTCTATGAGGACGATGATATGCTGGTTGTTGACAAGCCTGCGGGAATGGTTGTGCATCCGGCGGCCGGGAATTCGTCGGGTACTCTGGTTAATGCTCTCATGTATCACTGCGGCGATAACCTTTCGTCAATAAACGGACCGATCAGACGCGGTATAGTGCATAGAACAGACAAGGATACCAGCGGTCTGCTCATGGTTGCAAAAAACGATGCCGCTCACAGGATTCTTTCGGTGCAGCTGGCGGAGCATTCCGTCAACAGAAGGTATCGGGCTATCGTGTGGAATAATATCAGAGAAGATGAGGGCACAATAGATGCATGTATAGGCAGGGATCCTGGAAATCGTATGAGAAATGCGGTAGTCACGCCGGACAGACCGGATGCCCGAAAGGCAGTAACACATTTCAGAGTGCTGGAACGATTAGGCCGGTTCACATTTATTGAAGTGAAGCTTGAAACGGGAAGAACTCATCAGATAAGAGTTCATATGAAGTACAGAGGACATCCTCTTCTGGGCGATGAGCTTTACGGACCGGTCAAAAACAGGCATGGTGCCGGCAGACAGATGCTTCATGCCGGCATTCTTGGATTCAGCCATCCGTCAACGGGAGAATATATGGAATTCGAAAGTCCGATTCCGGAGGATATGGCTAAAGTGCTGCAGAAGCTCCGATAGCAGTAAAGGTATGAGTCATGGGAGGGGAAACTATCTCCTTTTACGCACATGGGAATCAATCTGGTAGCCTGTCTTCAGATACTGAACACAGTCTTCGCAGATATATCCGCCCTTGAATAAAAATGTGTCGTATGTGCGACCACAGATGCTGCATTTATTGCTATTCATGAGTGCGTCCTCCTTTCCCGTAATTAAATTTTTAAGATAGTCGTCAAAACCTTTACCGATATCGGTGCCTCGTGACACCAATCTAATACCCGTGCAGGACCGGGTCAAGCATTAAAGGTTTATATGTAATAAACAGGTGGATTGTTGTAATGAAGCAAAATCATAAAATGAAAGGCGGCAGAAGTTATGTATACCAGATTCATTTTAGAAAAGACGGACGCAGGAGAAATAGCAGGATATGAATGGCCCCTGTCGGATCCGGATAAGGTTGTCTGCATAATTCATGGAATCGGTGAATACGGTGCCAGATATAACAGAGTGGCGGAAAGGTTAACAGCAGCAAATATTGCTGTCGTAACCATGGATCTGAGAGGCCACGGGAATTCTTTTGGAAAGAGAGGGCACTGTGCTCCGAGAGATGAAGTCCTGCGGGATGTAAGCGAGCTTATTCTTTATGCCCGGAAGAATTATCCGGGCAGGGAAATCGTGGTTTACGGCCATAGTATGGGAGGAAACATTGCGCTGGATTACAGGAGCCGCGGCGAATACAATTCCGTTCCTGCGGGATACATGATATCCGCACCGTGGATAAGGCTGGTCAGGCCTGTCAGCAGCCTGCTCTATTATGTACTCAAGGGTCTCAGCAAGGTGGTTCCGAAAATGACGATACCGAATAATGTTGATGAAAAGATTCTCGGGCATCCCGATTCTGTCGGGCCTTATGCCCGGAACCCCATGATACATGGCAGAATATCTCTGCAATGCGTACTTGAGAGCTTTGAAACAGGCAAAGCTATGGAAGATGGGACAAATGAGAGCAACGGCCGGGCAGCCCGTATTCCGACGATGATTATGCACGGCACAGCTGACGGCATATGTGACATTGAAGGAAGCCGCAGAGTTTATGAAACTCTGAAGGCTCGGGGCGAGGAAGTCTTCTTAACAGAATGGGAAGGATATTTCCATGAGATTCACAACGGCGGACCGGAAAGCAGAGGTGACGAGGTAATCGAAAGCATAATAGAGTTCGTCAGCTCTACACATACAGCGTACGATTTTTAGTAAAGATAACAAAGCCGGGCTTTGCACCGCTCGGCTTTTTTACGTGGCGGACTTTCACATAATCCACAGGTACATTCTGAGATGCAGAGGCCTTGCTGTGATGTGCTGCGATACCGGCAGCTTCGAACAGATCCTCTTCCGTCGGCTCAGTACCGTCCGTAAAAAGGATGACGTGAGACCCGGGTATGTCCTTTGTGTGAAGCCATATATCGTTGGGAGAAGCCTTCTTAAAGGTGAGCCAGTCATTTTCTTTGTTGTTCCTTCCCACAAGAACCTTTTTTCCGGATTTAAGCGTGTAGCTGTGAGGCGCATGCTTTTCTTTTTTTGTCCCCTTCTGTCCGGCTTTTTTGTCTGACCGGCGGAAGCGGATGAAACCCGATTCTACCAGTTCACTGCGCAGGAGATTAATTTCCTCAATGCTGGCGGCCCGTTCGATGAAAGTAATGACCGATTCCAGATAGTCTATGTCAGCGTAGGTTTCATCCAGCTGAATCTGCTTTTCTTTGATGGCCGTTTTATATTTGCCGTATTTTTTATAGTAATTCTGGGCGTTTCCTGCAGGAGTATACCTGGGATCCAGTGGAATATCCACATCATTGCCGTCATAATAGCTTGTTACTCTGATTCTGTCCATGCCGGGCTTAACCAGATGCAGGTTAGCAGTAAGAAGCTCTCCGCAGAGCCTGTATTTATCCGCATTTTCTGCCTTTTGCAGATCCTCGTTCAGACGCTGAATCTTAAGTTTCAGTTTATCGGTGTGTCCTCTGACAACTCTTGCCAGGTCATTAGACTTCTGCCTTATGGTATTGGAAGATTCGCGATTAATGAAGTAGTATGCAGCCGCCTCACTGACGGTATCAAAGGATATCCGTCTGAACCTTTCGTCTTCTTCATATGATGTTAGTTCCGTAATATGAAAATCAGCAGGCTTATTGTCTTTATCCAGATATACAAGAGGAGTGATACAGCCTCTGTCAATAGAGTTCGTCAGAAAAGGAAGGGTTGTGACGCCTGAAGCCAGAGTGTAGGCAAGGGAAGGGGAGATTCCCTGAATACCGTTGAGAAGACTGCGTTCCGGCTGGAGTTGTCCTTCGATCAGTGAGCGAAATTGCTCTTCGGTAACCTCCGTAAAAGGGATTTTGTTCTGGGATGGCGGGTATTCATACAACTTGCCCGGCAGGATCTGGCGTGCACGATTTACATCAATACTGACGTGCTTGATACTGTCGATTATTTTTTCTGTCTGCATATCCACAAGCAGCACATTGGAGTGCTTGCCCATAATTTCAATTATAAGTTTGCGATTAACATTAAAACCCAGCTCGTCTACTGTTTCCAAAAAGACTTCAAGAATTCTCTCGTCACCGTGCTGAGATATGTCGGTTATACGGGCAGCGGAAAGATGCTTTCTGAGAACCATACAGAAGGCCGGCGGTCTTTCGGGATTTTCCGGAGCCTCATCCACCAGATATGCGGCACTGTGATTACCTGAAACGGAAATAAAGAATCTGCGCCTTCCGCTCCGGGTATGCACATGAAAAAGCAGCTGTTCAGGCTGCGGCTGATATATCTTTTCTATTTTGCCGTATTTGAGATTATCCCGAAGCTCCCGTGCCATGGCGCGGGTAACCGTTCCATCATAGGACATAAGTGCTCCTTGAAGATTTACATTAAATAAATTACAATAAATATATTATCATAAATGAACATAAGAATGGAGAAAATTGTATGATAAAAAGCATGACAGGGTTCGGAAGAGGCGAATATACCGACGGTAAGAGAAGCGTTGTTTGCGAGATAAGAACAGTAAATCACCGCTATGCTGATATAACAGTAAAGATGCCGAAACGATATTCATTTGCCGAGGAAAGAATAAAATCACTAATCAGGGAACAGGTAAAGAGAGGCAAGGCAGATGTATCCATCATGGTGGAGAATCTGACGGAAGGGGATATCACGGTTAAATTGAACGTTCCTGTGGCGGAACAGTACATAGCCAGTCTGGAGGAGTTAAAAGATACTTACGGTCTGGAAGGCACCGTTAATCTGCAGCTGGTTTCCGGAATGCCTGATGTAATCAGGTCCATTCCTGACGTTGAGGACGAAGAAGAGGTCACAGATGTCATCTGTGAAGCGGTTTGTACCGCATGCACAAGCCTGAATGAGATGAGAGGTGTGGAAGGCGGTAAACTGGCAGATGATTTGCTTATGCGCGGAGATATTATCAAAGAAATAGTCAAAAAGATTGAAATACGTGCCCCCCTGGTAGCAGAAGAATATACGGAAAAGCTGTTTGCCCGTATAAAAGAGCTGGTGGAAGACAAAGTGGATGTTCCGGAGGATCGAATTCTCATTGAAGCGGCAGTATTTGCTGATAAAGCCAGCATAACCGAAGAGCTGGTTCGCCTGGACAGTCACATGAATCAGCTGCGAACATTCCTCACGAAAGAAAAAGGACCCGTTGGAAAGAAGCTGGACTTCCTGGTGCAGGAAATGAACAGGGAAGCCAATACCATAGGATCCAAGGCCAATGACCTGGAAATAACTTCTCTGATTCTGGAAACCAAGAGCGAAATTGAGAAGATAAGAGAACAGGTACAGAACATAGAGTAAAAGGCAATGAAAATTCTGGGAGTTACAGCTGAATATAATCCATTTCACAATGGTCATGAGTACCATCTGAAAAGGGCAAAGGAACTTACCGGGACCGATTATACAGTTGTCTGCATGAGTGGCAATTTTGTCCAGCGGGGTGAACCCGCATTTATGGACAAGTGGACAAGAAGCAGGATTGCGGTCAGATGCGGCGCCGATCTGGTGGTTGAACTGCCCTTCATCTTTGCGTGCAATCGCGCAGAGCATTTCGCGGGGGGAGCGGTGGATACACTGGTATCACTGGGCGTTACACATATTTCTTTCGGTTGTGAGGCTGAGAACGAAGAAGCGTTGAGAAGACTGGCACGCAAAATGGTTGTTGGTTTTAAAGAACTGGAACCCGCTGTGGCAGAACTCATGAAAGAGCATGGCATTTCAAGGGCGAAGGCCCATGAGCTGACTGTTATCAAAATGTCCGCAAACAAAAAAGAGGCTGCACAGAATGCGGAAATAATATCCAATCCCAATAACATTCTGGCTTTGGAATATCTGAAGCGAATGGAGTTTCACAGAGCCGAAGGCAGATTTATAGCAGATGTTCCCGTACTGCGTTACGGATCCGGATATTATGATGTTGGTAAAGGTTTTGCCGGTGCTGCGGAAATAAGAAAGATGGATTCTGAAGATGTTGTGGCGGAATATGTTCCGGCCGCAACCCTTGAGGAGGCAGGAGACATAGTATCTCAAAAGAAAAGTCATGATAGAACAAGGGAAAAGGCTTTTGAAATATTGAGGAGCCGGATACTTGTCAGCAGTGCTGAAGAACTCGCCGGTATTTACTGTGTGGGAGAGGGTCTTGAAAACAGACTTAAACGTGAAATTGTTCCGGCCGCATCCATGGAAGATCTTATAGAAAGAATGGTTTCGAAGAGGTATACAGCGGCAACCATCAAGAGAATTCTTAACTACATCATTCTGAACGTAAGGGGATGTGAAGCGGACAGTATTCTTGAAGGCGGGGTGCAGTATGCGAGGGTTCTGGCAGCAGGAGCCGGAGGCAGAGAGCTGCTGAACCGTATTAAAAAAGAAGAGAGGGCACAGGTGCCCGTTCTGACCAATATCAACAGAGAAATTCCCAAGGATGCAGATGACAGATTCAGGATGATGCTTCTGAACGATATCAAATCATCGGACATGTTCAATCTGATGATGGAAAGAAGTCTGTACGGATACTCCGACAGGGTTGTGAAGCCCTATATTCAACCTTGAAAAAATCATGCCGCAGCGATATAATTACGTGGAACGGATTAATTATTGCAAAGGGCGTTAAAGATACATAATAAAAATATACAGGAGGATATATAATGAAAGTTTTAGTTATCAACTGCGGAAGTTCATCATTGAAGTACCAGGTTTTGGATATGACAAATGAAGTTCTTGAATGTAAGGGTCTGGTTGAAAGAATAGGTATGGAAGGCTCCGCAATTACTCATGAAAAGATTGGAATGGACAAGTTCAAGCTGGTTGCCCCAATGGCTGACCATAAGGATGCAATCAGCCACGTAATCAATGCTGTAAAAGATGAAAGACACGGTGTTGTTAAAGACATGTCTGAAATAGGAGCAGTGGGACACAGGGTAGTTCATGCTGGTGAAAAGTTTTCCGAATCAGCTTTAATTACAGATGAGGTAATTGCTGCTCTGGAAGAATGTACGGAACTGGCACCTCTGCACAATCCGCCAAACCTACTCGGTATTGCTGCATGCCAGGAGTTGATGCCGGGAACACCTATGGTTGCTGTTTTTGATACAGCGTTCCATCAGACCATGCCTCCTGAGTCATACATTTACGCTATTCCTTATGAATACTATGAAAAGTACGGAATCAGAAGATACGGATTCCACGGGACTTCACATAAGTATGTTGCTGAAAGGGCGTCTGACATCCTGAATGTCAGCCTTGATGATCTGAAACTGATTACATGTCATTTAGGCAACGGAGCATCTGTATCCGCCATCAAGAGAGGTAAGTGTATAGATACTTCCATGGGATTCACTCCGCTGGAAGGACTGGTAATGGGAACGAGATCAGGGGATATTGACCCTGCCATAGTAACTTTTATCAGGGAGAAGGAAAATCTATCCTCAGGGGGTGCCAATGAAATTCTTAACAAGAAATCCGGTGTTTTGGGTATCTCCGGAGTATCAAGCGATTTCAGGGATCTGGAAATAGCCGCGAGAGAAGGCAATGCGCGGGCTCAGCTGGCCCTCAAGGTTTTCGCCCGCAAAGTGAGATTCTATATAGGTGCCTATATTGCTGAAATGAACGGGTGCGATGCCATCATCTTCACTGCAGGTGTCGGTGAGAATGATATCGGCATGAGAGATATCATCTGCAACGATCTCGGAAATCTGGGAATCAAACTGGACGTTGTAAAGAACAGAGTCAGAGGACAGGAAGCCATAATCTCCAGAGATGATTCCAGGGTTAAACTGATTCTGATTCCTACAAACGAGGAGCTGATGATTGCAAGAGATACATACCAGATTGCTTCCGGAAAAAAGAAATAAATCCTTGACAGCAATTGCAGGGCATTGTATACTTTCAATGTTGCGAATTTGAGATTTCGCACTTTGATGAACATTAGAATCCTGCAAGGAGGTGTAGATATATGGCAGTACCTAAGAGAAAAACTTCAAAAGCTAAGACCCGACAGAGAAAGGCAACTAACATGAAGATGCAGACACCGGGTCTCTCGACTTGTCCGCAGTGCCACGAGCCTAAGCTTCCGCATAGAGTTTGCCCTAATTGCAACCACTATGACGGTAAAGAAGTTGTTGCTTCAGAATAACAGAAGCATACCATATTGACAGAGAACGACATCCTGCGATGTCGTTTTTTTGTCATTGTACAATTGTGCAGCCTTCGCAAATAGTATAAAATCACAGTATGAATACGGGAATGAGACATAGTAAAAAGGGAAATATCTTTCTTCTTACGGCAGCCCTTGTATGGGGGTTTGCCCTTGTGGCACAAAAGGCGGGTATGTTCTATCTGGGACCGTTTGCTTTTACCGCCATCAGATGCACCATGGGTGGTGTGCTTATGCTCCCGCTGATTGCCCGTATGAACAGAAAGCGGCAATCGAAGCCGGAATATGAAAAACCGGCAGGATTCAGCCGTCGAAATACTATCCTTGGTTCGCTGATATGTGGCACTGTGCTGGCAGGTCTCATCCTGTTTCAGCAATTCGGACTTCCTTATACTACGGTGGGAAAGGCCGGGTTCATTACCGCACTATATATTCTGATTACTCCGATTATGGGAATATTTCTGGGGAAAAAGATTTCGGGAAATCTGTGGATTGGTGTTGCCGTCGGTATTGTGGGAATGTATTTCCTTTGTCTCTATAACGGTCTGGGATCATTGACATTCGGAGACGGTATGATGTTATGTGCAGCGGTGGTGTGTGCTGTGCATCTCCACGTAATCGATCACTTTGTTGAGACGGTGGAGCCGGTTAAGCTGTCGGCCTATCAGTTCATCGTTGCCGGTCTGGTTTGTGTAATTCCCGCTGTTATTTTTGAAACTACGACCATGAATGCGGTGATAGAGTGTGCCGTTCCGATTCTCTATGCTGCACTGTTTTCCTGCGGAATCGGCTATACCTTTCAGGTTTTGGGGCAGAAAGAGACGGATCCTTCCCTTGCCAGCCTGATTCTGTCGCTTGAGACAGTTTTCAGTCTGGGGGCCGGCTGGCTGGTGTTTGGCGAGGTTCTTACATTTAATGAATATATCGGCTGCATGCTTATGTTTGCGGCTATAATAATATCCCAGCTGCATCCCCGAAAGGTTTAGTCAGGAAGGCATTCCAGCAACAGCTCCGCTATCTGAATTGCATTTGTAGCAGCACCCTTACGGATGTTATCAGACACAACCCACATGTTGATTCCGTTTTCTACGGAGAAGTCGCGGCGGATTCGACCTACAAAAACCTCATCCCTGCCTGTGGCATTCATTGCCAGCGGGTAGACATTGTTTGCAGTGTCGTCCTGAACAACTATCCCAGGTGAGTTCTCAAAAAGCTCTCTGATGTCCTCTATTCTGAAAGGCTTATCAAGTTCAACATTGATTGATTCGCTGTGAGAATCGAAAACAGGAACTCTCACTGTTGTTGCGGTTACTCTGATGGAATCATCCCCAAGGATTTTGTTGGTCTCATTGATCATCTTCATTTCTTCTTTGGTGTAACCGTTCTCCATGAAGACATCAATATGAGGCAGGCAGTTACCTGCAATCGGATGCGTATATGCCTGCAGTGGCTCATCGTTTCCCGCGAGACCGTTCTTCAGGTCATTTATGCCTTTAACTCCGGAGCCGGATACGGCCTGATAAGTTGAAAAAACAACTCTTTTTATTCCATATCTGTCATGAAGCGGTTTCAACGCAACCATAGCCTGTATTGTAGAGCAGTTGGGATTGGAGATAATACCTTTATTCCATTTAACGTCTTCAGGATTAACTTCAGGGACTACAAGGGGAACCCCCTCATCCATTCTCCACTGACTGCTGTTATCCACAACCGTTACACCTTTTGAAGCAGCGATGGGTGCGAATTTCGCACTTGTAGAACCGCCTGCCGAGAACATGGCAATATCAATTGGTTTATCAAATGAATTTTCGGTCAGTTCTTCTACGGTATAGTCCTTTCCCCTGAATGTGATTGTCTTACCGGCCGATCTGGCTGATGCCATAAAATATATGTTTTCGAAAGGGAAATCTCTTTCTTCGAGAACTTTCAGGTATGTTGACCCGACAACCCCCGTCACACCCACTACCGCAATGTTCGGTTTTCTCTTCATTGTATTACTGACCTCCTGTTATCTGTATGTTACACGGCAATAATTATACACTTGTCGTGAAAGAATTGCAATTAAGGGTTAATAGCTACGAGCTGATTAAGAAACAAAAAATACTTGACACACACGATTAGTTAGCATAAACTAACCAATAGGAACAGTGGAAAATAAGAAACTTAAAAAGTATAAAAAAGTATATAAGATGAGGGCAAAATATGAATATGTCAACAATAATAGTTACAGGACTTGTAGCATTGGCGGTGATTGCGGCCATAGTCCATCAGGTTCACAAAAAGAGACAGGGTAAGAGCTCCTGCGGGTGCGGCTGCTCCGGTTGTTCTATGTCGGGATTCTGCCATGAAGAGGATAGAAAAGAATAGCCTGTCGCAAAACTCAAAGTAATTCTTAACGGTATTTGCGGGGCTTAGCGAAGATAGAGGAAGATGATTATCAAGGCAGAGAAAAAGCGCATAATATCTATGTTTATCGCAGTTGCGGTAGCTTTTGTCATGCTCTATTCTGTTATCTACATTTCCGCGGAATCAAGCCATGAATGCACTGGTGAAAACTGTCCTGTCTGTCATCAAATCAGCATTTGTCAGAGCACGCTGAAGGAACTGTCTGCCGTTGTACTGGCTGCAGCAATCTCTGCTGTTGCACTTATATATAATCTGTGTATGTGTTTTTATGCCTGCACAAATTTCGTTCAAAGATATACCTTGGTTTCTCTCAAGGTCAAACTCTCAAATTGAGTGACAACTTTTTATAAGGGTATGATTCATCTGTTTTTTGATGATTGTTTCGGCGTGCCGTTACCCTTATATTTTTGTGCTGTTTTTTAAATTCTATAAAAAACCCGGAGGTAAATAATTCTATGAAAAAGATATTTGCGCTGCTGCTGGCGCTTATTATGGTGGCCGGTTTTACTACCGGTTGCGAAAAGCAGAACGGTTCCGATAAAACCGATAAAATCAGCATTGTCACTACAATCTTTCCTGAATATGATTGGGTGCGTGAGATTTTGGGCGATAAGGCTGATAGTGCTGAAATCACGATGTTACTGGATGATGGTGTTGACCTGCATAGCTATCAGCCCACAGCTGAAGATGTTGTCAAAATATCCGGATGCGATTTGTTTATCTATGTGGGAGGGGAGTCCGATGAATGGGTACAGGATGCTCTTGAAAATGCCGACAATAAAAACATGAAAGTCATCAATCTGATGGAAGTGCTGGGAGATTCCGTTAAGACGGAGGAAGCCATAGAGGGCATGGAAGAAGGAGAGCACAATCACGAACATGAAAACGGACATCATGAAGAGCATGAAGACGGACATCATGATGAGCATGTCTGGCTGTCCCTTAAAAATGTAAAGATTTTATGCTATTCAATTTCCGAGGCTTTACAGGAGATCGATCCTGACAACAAAGACATCTATGAGACCAACACTTTCGCTTATGTTGAAAAGCTTTCTGCGCTGGATGAAGAATATAAAAAGACTGTGGAAGAGGGAACTTTTAAAACCCTTCTCTTTGGCGACCGTTTCCCGTTTCGATATATGACTGACGATTACGGATTGAGTTACTACGCTGCCTTTATGGGTTGTTCTGCCGAAACGGAGGCCAGTTTTGAAACCATATCTTTTCTTGCGAAAAAGGTGGATGAGCTTGAGTTACCCTGCGTGCTGACCATTGAGGGAGAACGGCATGAAATTGCCGATAGTATAGTGCAGAATACTGCCAAAAAGAATCAGAAGGTACTTACCATGAACTCCATGCAATCTGCCACCGCTAAAGATGTGAAAGACGGTTTGACCTATCTTTCGGTTATGGAAAAAAATCTCAATGTGCTGAAAGAAGCATTGGATTAGGGAGGGTGGTTTGATGATTCAGCTTATCTGTAAAAATCTCTGCATAGGTTATGACGGAAAAGCCCTTGTTAAAGACTTGAACTTTCTGGTAAATACAGGCGATTATCTATGCATTGTCGGAGAAAACGGCTCCGGCAAGAGTACTCTTATGAAAACGATTCTTGGTCTGCAATCATCCATCAGCGGAAAGATTTTTTTGAAAGGTGGGCTGAAGAGAAACCAAATAGGATATCTGCCGCAGCAGGCTGTTGTCCGGAAAGATTTTCCGGCATCCGTCAGGGAAATTGTCCTCTCCGGATGCCAGAGCCGCTGCGGTATCCGCCCCTATTACAACAGAGAAGAAAGGCGGCTTGCGGCGGAAGCTATGAAAAAAGTGCGGATTGAGAAACTGGCCGGGCGATGCTTCAGGGAATTGTCCGGAGGACAGCAGCAGCGGGTGTTGCTTGCCCGTGCTCTTTGTGCTGCCCGAAAGATGATGGTTTTGGATGAACCCGTATCAGGACTTGATCCCAAGGTTACGGCGGAAATGTATGCTTTCATTGAAAAGCTCAATAGGGAAGATGGAATTACCATCATTATGGTTTCACACGATATTGAAGAGGCAATTGACCGGGCAAGTCATGTTCTTCACATCGGCGATGGGGTTTTCTTTGGAACGAAAGATGAGTATCTGCAAAGCCCGCCGGGAAGGAATTTTGTCGGTGAGAGAGGCGGTGATGCGTAATGTATGAAGTTTTAGAGACTCTCGCTTTTTACTGGACTTATCCCTTTGTTCGTTATGCTCTGTTGGTGGGCACTCTGATTGCTCTGTGCTCATCGCTGCTGGGGGTGATATTAGTGTTAAAAAGGTTTTCGCTTATTGGCGAAGGTTTATCTCATGTGGGATTTGGCGCCACGGCAATTGCTGCCGTGCTGCAGATTACAAATGACATGCCTATCGTGATGGCTATCACAATGGCAAGTGCAATTCTGCTGCTTCGTACCGGACAAAACGCTAAAATCAAAGGTGATGCTGCTGTGGCAATGATTTCAGTCAGTGCTCTGGCCATAGGTTATTTGCTTGTTAATTTGTTTGCAACTTCCGCAAATATTTCCGGAGATGTATGCACCACCCTGTTCGGCTCGACATCGATTTTAACACTGTCCATAACGGATGTCCGGTTAAGTGCAGGGATGTCGGTCCTCGTGGTTTTAACCTTTCTTCTTTTTTATAACAAAATTTTTGCTGTTACATTTGATGAAGACTTTGCACGAGCCACAGGAGTCGGAGCAGGGCGCTATAATCTTTTGATTGCAATCATAGTCGCCGTTATTATAGTGTTGGCAATGAACTTAGTCGGAGCGCTTCTGATATCGGCTTTGGTTATTTTTCCGGCACTTTCCGCCATGCGGATATTCAAGAGCTTCCGCAGCGTAACTATTTGTGCTGCCGCCTTATCGATTATCTGTTCTGTGACGGGAGTACTGATTTCAATTCTTGCCGGAACACCGGTGGGGTCGACTATTGTAGCTGTTCAGCTGGCTGTTTTCGGCTTGTTTTGCGCAGCGGGTACAGTTTCAGGAGGTGCGGGAAAATGAAAAAAATAATTTGTATAGTCCTGGTGGCCGTTATTGCTCTTGCGCTTTCCGCCTGCGGGGAAAAGGAAAATATGAAGAGTCCGGCTGCAGGTGAAGAACCTGAAACAGCAACATCTGAAACTCAGGCGACCGGCGATGGCGATGCCTATGTTGATTTGACCGGGCTCAGCAAGACTATGGTCTTCTCTGAAGTCTATAATATGATGATTTACCCTGAAGACTATGTAGGCAAAACCATCAGAATTAAAGGAGAATTTGATTGCTATGAAGTATCGGAGAAAAACAAATTATATTTTTATTGCTTCGTCTCAGATGCCGCTGCATGCTGCTCGCAAGGCTTGGAGTTCGTCCTTGCCGGCGAGCATACCTATCCGGATGACTATCCGGAAATAAAGTCTGAAATTACGGTCACGGGTGTCTTTGAGACCTATGATCAGAACGGGTTTAAGAGCTGCAGGCTTGTGGAAGCTGAAATTGAAAATTGAATAAAAGACGAAAAGACGAAAAAGCATGATAACACATATTATTTATTGATGCAGGCAAAAAAATGTGGTAAAATATTTAGCCAGTGCAGAATACTTTAAGGAGCATGGTAATGACTGAAGGAAAACTGTTTGTTATATCCGGACCCTCAGGTGTCGGGAAGGGAACTATCTGCAGAGAGATTTTTTCTGCGGAAAGTAACACCAGGTTTTCCGTGTCTATGACTACCCGCCCGCCCAGAGAAGGTGAAAAGGAGGCCGTAGACTACTACTTCGTTACCAAGGAAGAATTTGAAAAGCTTCTGGCAGATGGAGGACTTCTGGAATACAACACATTTGTGGATAACTATTACGGAACGCCGAAGGAGCCGGTTATGGAATGGCTGGCAGCAGGCTGCGATGTAATTCTTGAGATTGACTGGCATGGTGCCTTTCAGGTCAGAGAATCCTATCCGGAATCTGTGCTGATTTTTATTCTTCCGCCGTCCGTAGAGGAGCTGAAGGAAAGAATAATGTGCAGGGGATCGGAAACGGAAGAGTCAATGCAGAAAAGACTTGAACAGGCTATGAGCGACATTGTTCAGGCCGAAAGATATGATTACAGGGTGGTCAACGACACGTTGGACAATGCGGTCAGGCAGGTTTGTGAGATCATAAAGAAAGAGAGGAATAAAAATGTTATATCCATCAATCAATAAAATCAGAACAAAGACCGACAGCAGGTACACATTGGTAATTCTGGCGGCTAAAAGATCCAGAGACATCATTGAAGGAATGCCTAAACTCACTGAGGAAGAGGTGAGCAAGCCGGTATCCATCGCAGCAAATGAAATTGCAGAGGATCTGATTACATACAGAGAAGGCTGAATACAGACCGACTGTACCAAAAACAGACAGGATGATTATCATTTGTGTTTTTTTATCCCCATCCGTTGTGAGACAATTTAATTCACTTACAGGAGGGGATTTTGTTATGGCTAAGGAAGTGACTGTAAAAAAGGGTGGGAAATTGTATGCGGTTCCTTTTGGTGAAATAGTATGTTTCGAGAAGAATTTAAGAAAAATTCGCTTGCATACCAGCAGGGGCTGCATTGAGTATTATGGCACCTTTGCCGAGCTTTTGCCGGAACTTGACGGAAGGTTCCTGTGCTGCCACAGGAGTTACGTGCTTAACATGGATATGATTGTTTGCTTCGGCCGCAGCGAAATTATAATGTCCGACGAAACAAGATACCATTTCGGAAGTACATCCTACCTGCGAGGCAGAAAAATTTTTGAGGATTATATTACACAAAAACCCTGAAAGTCCTTGCACAGCAACGGATTGTGTAGTATATTATTTTACGGCGTCTTAAGAAAAAGATGCCGTAAAAATCAATTTATCACACGGCAGTGTCGCAAAGGCCGGTGCCTTAACGGCCGGATCTCACCCGGCTGTCGCGCGAAAGTGAAAAAGATTTTGCGGAAGCGTGCAGAAGGTTGCCTTTCAGAGGGCTGCGGTGGAAGGAACAAAAACCGAGAGGAGACAAACAAATGTCAGTAATTTCAATGAAACAGTTACTTGAAGCAGGTGTACACTTCGGACACCAGACCAGAAGATGGAACCCAAAAATGGCTCCGTATATCTTCACTGAAAGAAACGGGATATACATCATTGACCTGCAGAAGACTGTAAAGAAGATCGATGAAGCGTACGACTTTATGAAAAACGTAGCTGAAACAGGCAAGCCGGTTCTGTTTGTAGGAACAAAGAAGCAGGCTCAGTCAGCTATTTGTGACGAAGCAAAGAGATGTGGAATGTTCTACGTAAACCAGAGATGGTTAGGCGGAATGCTTACTAATTACAAGACAATTTCACAGAGAATCAAGAGACTTTACGAGATTGAAACTATGGAAGAAGACGGCACTTTTGAAAAGCTGTCGAAGAAGGAAGTCGGCAAGCTGAGACTGGAATACGATAAGCTGGAGAAGTTTCTGGGCGGCATAAAGGAAATGAAGGGTATGCCGGGGGCAGTTTTCGTTGTTGACCCTAAAAAGGAAAAGATTGCCGTTAAGGAAGCAAGAATATTGGGTATTCCTGTAATCGGTATCGTTGATACAAACTGTGATCCTGACGATGTTGATTACATTATTCCTGCAAATGATGATGCTATCAGAGCGGTAAAGCTGATTGCAGGCTGCATGGCTGATGCTATTATTGAAGCCAGGCAGGGTGAAAGTTTCGATGAAGGCGAGGCTGAAGGAGCAGAAGAAGCGGAAAAAGCAGAAGACGCTGTTGAGGCTCCCGAAGCTGACGAAGCCCCTGAAGCTGATGAAGCTGACGATAAGGAGGAAGAATAATGGCTGTAACTGCGTCGATGGTAAAAGAACTGCGTGAAATGACAGGCGCAGGTATGATGGACTGCAAAAAGGCTCTGGTAGAAACTGACGGCGATATACAGAAGGCTGTTGAGATTCTCAGAGAAAAGGGTCTGTCAAAGGCGGCCAAGAAGGCCGGAAGAATTGCTGCAATGGGTCTTGTAAAGACTGCGTTTGCCACTGATGGCAAGGCTGCAGCAATAGTGGAAGTTAATTCGGAAACCGACTTTGTTGCCAAGAACGAGGAATTTATCGAATTCGTTGAAACCCTGGCACAGATGGTTCTGGAAAATGCTCCTGCTGATATGGATGCTTTTATGGCACTCCCTTACGCTGATGAGGGAACGGTTAAGGAAGCTCTGACCAACAAGATTGCCAGAATCGGCGAAAACATGAACATTAGAAGATTCCGGAAATTTGATGAAGAAGGTGTTGTTTATACGGGTTATATTCACAATAACGGTCAGATCGGTGTTATCGTTGGCATTAAGACCGATGCTTCCGCAGACGAAATAGCTGTCTGCGGCAAGGACGTTGCAATGCAGGTTGCATCAATGAGTCCTAAGTTCCTCAATGAATCTGAAGTTGATGCCGACTGGCTGGAAAGCGAAAAGAAGATTGCCAGAGAACAGCTGCTGAACGAAGGAAAGAAAGAAGAACTCCTTGATAAAATTATACCCGGTAAGGTTAAGGCAATCCTGAAGGAAGTATGCCTGGTTGACCAGAAGTTCGTTAAAGACAGCGATATAACAGTGGAGAAGTACGTTTCAAACTGTGCAGCCGAAATCGGCAGGGAAATGACTCTCGTTTCCATGGTCAGATACGAAGTAGGCGAAGGTATCGAAAAGAAGGAAGAAGATTTTGCTTCAGAAGTAGCGGCTCAGCTCAACAAATAATTGCAGCTGACGCGGCTGAAAGAGGTAATTAACATGAACATTTTTTTGAGCGAGCCGTTCTTGTACGCGTACGGTAGTGCCATCCTTTCGGCATGCTGTTACGCCTTTATGAGAGTGAGGCGGTTCAACAAGAAGGATAGCATGGCTTTTGCGTTTGGTATCTTCGGGATATCTATGGTTCTTACAATCATAAAATTCCTGATATTCTGAAGCGACGGTGCTGTAATATCGGAGGGAGTGGCATAAGCCGCTCCCTTTTCTGATCTTACAGCCACTCTCTTGCGTCTATTATTTCATCAACTTCCGATGATCCGCCGGAAAGCTGTCGCCTTATATTCTGCATCCGCATATCCAGATCGGCACTGTAATTGGCACAGGTCAGAAGCTCTTCCCCCAGACGGTCAGCCAGATCAGGAGGCAGATTCTTCTTGTATCGGAGCTTATGTTCCAGACTGGCCCAGAAATCCATTGCGATGGTTCTCAGCTGCACTTCCACCTTCATGTCGCGTTTTTCTTGCTCCAGATATATGGGAACGGTAACGATGAGATGAAGGCTTCTGTAACCGCTGGGTTTCGGGTTTTTAATGTAGTCCCGCTTATCCAGGAGAGTTACGTCATCCTGCCTTATGAAACAGTCCGCCAGAGAGTATATGTCCTCCGGGAAGGAGCATATGATTCTGATGCCGGCTATATCGCTTATATTTTTCTCAATGGATTCAATGCTGAGAAGGCAGTTGTAACGATTGATTTTTTTCAGAATGCTTTCCATGGTTTTAAGTCTGGTTTTAATGGTTTCAATGGGACTGGAGTCATGATAGAGCAAAAATTCCCGATTCAGTACATTAAATTTGGTTTCAACCTCCATCATTGCACATTCATAGTACGTGAACATTTTCTGCAAAGGCTTCGCGTTGCGGTCAAAAAAATCCTTAAAAGTATCTGAGGTCAACGTTCTGATAAACCGCTCTTTCTTTTTATGGCTGATGTATTCCTTGAAGTTCATGGATGCCTCCTTCCTTAATGCAGTATAAGTATATCATAAAAACTGGCCGGCAATAGCCGCAATAGCCGGTAATATGGCAACAAAGTATATTATTGAGGTCTGCACTTTGCTGTGTTATACTTCTATAATGACATAAGACAAAAGTGGAGGAATTGTAATATGACATTTAAATTAGCCAAATATACTGCACCGGATTTCAGCTTGCCGAAGTTCGTCAATGCACCTGATGCCGAGATGGCAAGAGCTCCGAGAGACAAGGCGGCACCGGAGGGTTTTCATGCCATGTCTATTTTCCCTGAGTATTTCAAGGTTAACGGCGAATGGATTTTGCCGGAAGATTCAAGGATGGACTGCGTGCCGGTTCTGGAGAACGGAGAAATTCATATAAGGGAATTCAGAAATATCATGGAGGGAGATTTATGTTTCCTGGGCAGAACGGAAAATTGCGAGGAAGGCATATATGTTCATGACGATGGGTTTATTTTTCCGGAAGAGGAAGAGGAGGAAGAGCAGCGTAATGCTTTTGCATTCAGGCAGACGAGAAGCAGAGAGACGGCTTTTTCCTACGATTACAGCAGCATTTGTGATCTGCTTGAGTATGAGAAAGACCACGGATATATTACATGGGTTCTGGGGCCCGCCTGCACATTTGATGTGAGAGCCAGAGAATCTTTTTCCAGACTGATTGAAAAGGGATATGTTCACGCGATTCTGGCAGGAAACGCCCTGGCGACCCATGATCTGGAGGCGGCATATATGGGCACCGCACTGGGACAGAATATTGTTAATCAGAAGCCGCATTTCAACGGCCACTATAACCATCTGATAACAATTAATGCAATAAATACTTACGGTTCCATCCCGGCATTTATCGAAGGAGAAGGTATTGATAACGGTATAATATACAGCTGTCTGAAGTATGATATTCCTTTCGTTCTCAACGGATCAATACGTGACGACGGTCCTCTGCCTGAGGTTTATGAACACACATATGTGGGTCAGGACGCAATCAGAAGCCACATGCGAAAGGCAACAACCGTTATAGGTATGGCAACGGTTCTTCATACAATAGCTGCGGGCAACATGGCACCGAGTTATCGGGTCAGTGCGGACGGCACAGTGAGACCTGTTTATTTCTATACCATAGATACCGATGAATTTGCCGTAAATAAACTGGGAGACAGAGGAAGCCTGGCGGCTAAAGGTATAGTAACCAATGTTCAGGATTTCGTCAGGAATCTGGCCGAAAAACTTAAATAAAAATGAAAAGGACGGCAATAAAAGAAGAAATAAGAAAAGCAATACTGGCGGAACGCGGGGCTATTGACCCGGAAACAGCAGCATTGGCATCACAGGTAATCTGCCGTAAACTTATGGACATTGATATATATGAAGAGGCCGAGGATATCTGTCTCTATATGCCGTATAACAATGAAGTGGATGTTATGCTTCTAGCAGAAGTTGCGGAGAAGCAGGGCAAGCGGATCTGGGTGCCGAAGGTACTGAAGAAACCTGTAAGGACAGGAGGGGAAAAGACGATAAGCCATGCGGGAGAGATGGTGTTTAACCGCTATCTCGGCAGTAACGCGGGAAAAGTGACGGAGGGTGCTTACGGCATTATCGAATCCACTTCCGACGAGATTCTTGAACCGGGAGACAATACTCTTTTGATACTTCCGGGTGCCGTATATACTCCATGGCGCGAACGTATAGGCTACGGCGGGGGTTTTTATGACAGATATCTGACAAAGTATCCTATGTGCAAAACCATTGGAGTGTGTTACGATTTACAGTTAGTGGATGAACTGCCTGTTGAAGAACATGACATCAAACCGGACTACGTAGTATGTGAATCGGGCATTTACCGATAGAAGTATCGGATTGGAGATTTGTTACATTGAGAATTCTGGAAACGACAGAAAATATACAGAAGCTGTTTGAAGAGTATGAACTTTGCCGGCTTCAGGCAAGTCAGGTAAAAACACTGGCCGATAAACTGCGGAATAAAAGCGTAACGCTGGCGGTTATCGGCCAGTTTAAGCGTGGGAAGACAACCATGGTTAACAGCATACTCGGCGAAAAGCTGCTGCCTGTGGGAATAGTGCCTGTTACTGCTGCAGTCACTCGTATCGAATACGGGTCTCTTAACGCCGAGGTGCATTACTTTAACGGCTTATCCGAGAAAGTTCCCATTGAGGATCTTTACAAATATATCAGTGAACAGGAAAATCATGAGAACCGGAAGGGAGTGACAGAGGTTTCCCTGCATATTGAGTCCGATTTTCTTAAAGACGGTCTGATTCTGGTAGATACACCGGGAGTGGGGTCTGTCCACGAGAAAAACTCTAAATCGGCATATGATTTTGTCCGGGAGAGCGATGGGGTAATCTTTATGCTGTCGGTAGACAGCCCGGTTAACCGGATTGAGGTGGAGTTTCTTAAAAGTGTGCGAAGGTTTGCAGGCAAATTCTATTTCGTTGTAAACAAGGTGGATACAGTTGAACCGGCAGACCTGGAAGAATATATGGAGTACTGCACCATGCTTCTCAGCGACATAATGGGTTGTGAGAATTTGCACCTGATTCCAATCAGTGCGAAAAAAGGAAACGGCATTGACGTGCTGACCGGTTTGGTACGAACCGATATACTCAACAAGTCGGAAGAAATCATGGAGGAATCCGTTCGGCTGAAACTTCTGGAGATTCTGGAAAGCACACGGGCTCAGATACGTTCTTACCGTCAGGTGCTGCAGATGGCACCCAATGTGTTCAATATGCGTTTCAGGGAGCTGGGAAGAATGCTGGAGGAATACCGTGAATCAGACAGAAAGATGCTTATTTCGGAACCGGAATGCAAAATCCTCAGAGCCCGGCTCAATGAACGGAAGAGCTCCCTGGTAATTAAGGTAAAAGAGCTTTTTGGCATAGAATATTATTACAGCAGGGATTGCTTCCATGCGGACGAGATTATTAACTGCAGTGAATATGCGGAAGAGATGGAAGAGACATATAATCAGCTTGAACATACTATAAACACAATATTCATGTATAAGGAAAAGGATGTATATACGGTGGCTCGCCGAATAGAGGATTTGAATATACTGATGCGCGAGATGAGGATATTCTCGCAAAGGCTTGAAAAAAAGAAAAGCAGTGGTGTATAATTTCAAAGTGGGTGAATAATTAGGCTCGAAAGATATGAGGAAGAGATGGTAAAGGAAATTGAAAATAAAAGTGTGAATTTCGAGAAGCGAATACGGGATATTATCGGTGAAATAAAAGGCTATGGTTTCGGTATGCTCAATGATATGATCGACCCACAGTTTGTGGATTGTAATCCGGATAATAATTCATGCAGAATCAAGTATAAAAAATATAAATGGCAGGATAACGGACGAGGTGAAGTTCACGGTGGGGTAATAGCTGCAATGATGGATACGACCATGGGCATTAATGCCATTGCCCTGACGGAAGGAAGCGTTTCCACATCTGATATGAATATCAGCTTCCTGAAACCTTTCAGAGGCAAGTCGTTTATAATAGAGTCAGAAGCTGTACAGGTGGGGCGCAGGGTCATAAGACTTCTGTCCAGAGCCTACGATGAGGATGATGGCAAATTTCTGGCAATTGCAACAGCCAATTTCATGCATGTGAATTATGGAGATAATACCGGTAAGCAGCTGGTACTGTAATAGGAGCTGCGGCCGATAATATAAAAAAGCAAGGAGAAACAGAATGAAAAAAAAGAAATTCGAAACAAGATGCGTGCACGGTGCATACAAGGCAGAGGGTGCTGCTCCGCAGAACCTGCCTATTATTCAGAGCACTACCTATAGATATTACACCGCTCAGGACGTAGCGGAACTTTTTGATCTGGACAGTCCCAACCATATGTATACCAGACTGGGCAGTCCTACAGTGGATGCACTGGAGCAAAAGATGGCTCTGCTGGAATTCGGAACTGCGGGAATGGCAACGTCCTCGGGGCAGGCAGCAAACATGATTGCTATTCTGAATATAGCCAAGGCCGGTGACCATATTATTTGTGCTGCTAATATATATGGCGGAACATATAATCTTTTTCATGTTACACTGAGAAAACTGGGCATCGAGTTTGATTTCATAGATCAGGACATTTCGTTGGAAGAAATAACAGCATATGCCAGGCCGAACACCAAGGCATTATTCGGAGAAACTCTCGGAAACCCCGCACTTTCCGTGCTGGACATAGAGAAATTTGCCAGGGCGGCGGTAGAAATGCAGGTGCCGCTTATAATAGACAATACATTGGCGACACCGGCACTTTGCAGACCTATGGAATACGGTGCAAATATCGTAACCAATTCTACAACCAAGTTTGCGGACGGGCACGGCACCAGCGTCGGCGGCTGCGTTGTTGAAGGCGGTAACTTCGACTGGACCGTTAAGAATGCCGATGGAACCAGCAAGTTCCCGAGCATGGCTGAACCGGACGAAAGCTATCATGGATTGAATTTCTATGAGAAGTTTGGAAATATCGCCTTTTGTCTCAGACTTAAGGATGTTCTGGTGAGAGATATGGGCTGTACCATGTCGCCTATGAATGCATATCTGACACATCAGGGTCTGCAGACTCTGGATGTCAGAATGGAGCGTCACTGTAAAAACGCACAGGCTGTCGCGGAATTTCTGGAAAAGCATCCTAAGGTTGACTGGATCGTGTATCCGGGGCTTAAGGGAGATAAATACTATGATCTGGCGAAGAAATATATGCCGAAAGGTGCCAGCGGTGTAATGAGCTTCGGAGTCAAAGGCGGTAGAGAAGCCGGGGAGAAATTCTTGGAAAACCTCGAGCTGGCAAGCATTGTTGTACATGTGGGTGATATTCACACCAGCGTACTGCATCCGGCCAGCACAACACACAGACAGCTTTCCGAAGAAGCGCAGCTGTCTGCGGGAATCGACCCCTCACTGATCAGACTATCGGTGGGGCTTGAAAATATAGATGACATTATTGAGGATCTGGATCAGGCTCTAAGTAAAGTATAGGATAAAACGGGAGAGAATAATGCCTTTAATAATACCAAATAAACTTCCTGCGTCGGATACGCTGAAGCAGGAAAATATCTTTATAATGAACGAGGCTCGTGCATCGACACAGGACATCAGACCCCTGAAAGTGGTTATAGTGAACCTGATGCCGACAAAAATCGATACGGAGACTCAGCTGGCACGCGTACTGGCTAACAGCCCGCTGCAGGTGGAAATGACTTTGATTGCCATGGACAGTCATGAGTCCACTCACGTCAGCAGAGACCATATGAGTGCATTTTACAAAACCATTGATGAAATCAAGGACGATTATTTTGACGGTATGATTCTGACCGGTGCACCTGTGGAACAGATGCCTTATGAAGAGGTGGATTACTGGGACGAGCTCTGTGATATCTTTGAATGGGCAAAGGCTCATGTGTACAGCAATATGTTCATATGCTGGGGGGCTCAGGCGGCTCTTTATTACTACTACGGGATACCTAAGCATATGATGGATGACAAGATCTTCGGTGTGTTTGAGCACAGAGTTACGCGTTCACACAGCCCGCTGGTCAGAGGATTTGATGAGTTGTTCTATGCACCGCATTCCAGGCATACTGAGGTTTTGAGAAAGGATATAGAGTCCAACAGAGAATTGAGAATTCTGGCAGATTCGCCGGAGGTGGGCCCTCATATAATCGCCACCGATAACGGCAGACAGATATTCATTTTGGGGCATCAGGAATATGATAAAGCGACCCTGTCCCATGAATATTTCCGTGATGTGGATAAGGGTCTGGACATTCAGGTGCCTGCCAACTATTTCAGAAATGATGATCCGGAGGATGAGATAATGTTTCGCTGGAGAGGTCATGCATTCCTGCTTTTTTCAAATTGGCTGAACTATTACCTGTATCAGGCGACACCGTATAATCTGGATGACCTGCGGGACGGCAAGGAAGATGCCTGGAGAGAAGCTTTTGAAGAATAGAGAAATCCTTGAAAAGCTTAAGGATTTGCGATACTATGAAAGTGGCCGGTAAGCAGACGCAGATTATGAAGCGAGACAGGAGGTTAATCCCTATGGCTAATGAGAAGAAGAGAAGAGACAAGAATGTGGAGAAGGCCGTCAAGGAAAGACTGAAAAAAACACATT
Source organism: Lentihominibacter sp. (assembly GCA_050953465.1). Lineage (GTDB taxonomy): Bacteria > Bacillota > Clostridia > Peptostreptococcales > Anaerovoracaceae > Lentihominibacter. The sequence continues at coordinate 1,466,924 of JBMNMR010000002.1, forward strand.
TAAGTTCGTTCAGAATTGTAGGCTCTGAGGCAGATGACAGCAGAGGAACATTTAGCGTTTATATGCTTCGAATTGTGGATAACAGCAATTACCTTTTCAAAATCAATGCGATAACCAATGGTAAAGGCGGCTATGATCTGTCAGGACTTTTTCCGTTGACCGATAGCGCGGATTACGGCGAATACAGGGTTTACAATCCACTGCCGGCATCTGCAGAGGTTCTTAAACCAACGGACAAAGAAAAAAAGAAATTCAGAGGATATAAATAAAATTATCAAAATGACTGGCAGGATTTTTCTGTCAGTTTTTGTAAGGAAAACAATATGGATAATATGCAGATTCTGGGAATAATCGCACTCATTGTGGCAATAGTTTTAATGAGCAGCGGTCTGATTCTTTTTAAGGTATACAGAAAGAAGCTGGCGGAATTCAACAGAGAACAATCAGATGATGAAAGAAGATAGCGGGGAACACAGATATGGATAAGAAGTCAACAGTTGATAGAGCTCTGCTTAAGAACCTATCAAAACAATTTCCCAATGTAAAAGCAGCAACGGAAGAAATAGTCAACTTGAGTGCAATCCTGGCATTACCTAAAGGGACTGAGTATTTTTTCAGTGATCTTCACGGGGAGCATGAGGCTTTTATTCACATGCTTAAGAGTGCTTCGGGAGTAATAAAGGATAAAATAGATGATGTCTTCGGACCGGATCTGACATCCGATGAAAGAGAGGCACTGGCGGCATTGGTATACAATGCAACTGCTGAGATCAAACGCAGGAAGGTTTCCGAGACAGATTTTGACAAGTGGTGCAAGATTGCCATAACACAGCTTACCTTGATTCTTAAATCCGTAACGAACAAGTATACACAGTCCAAGGTAAGAAAAAGACTGCCGAAGCAGTATGCATATATCATGGATGAACTTTTGCATGCTGATTCCAAGTTCAATATGGGAGAGTACTACACCAGGATTGTGGAAACCCTGGTGGAATTCGGTGAAGCGGAAGAGTTCATTATAGAAATGACGGATACCATAAGCAGACTGGCCGTTGATAAGCTGCATGTCATAGGAGATATATGGGACAGAGGTGCACAGCCGGACAAGATAATGGACTATCTTATGGGTTTTCACGATGTGGACTTCCAGTGGGGAAACCATGATATTCTCTGGATGGGCGCCGCAACGGGAAATTGGGCATGTATCACCAATCTGCTGAGAATTAATATAAACTACAACAATTTTGACATGATGGAAGTGGGCTATGGATTTAATCTGAGACCTCTGGCAATTATGGCTGCCGAGATTTATGCCGATGATTCATGTGAAGCTTTCCTCCCTAAGACCATCGAAGCAAACAAATTCGACCCCGTTGATGAGACTCTGGCTGCAAAGATGAACAAGGCTATATCCATATGCCAGTTCAAAGTGGAAGGACAGCTGATTAAGGCTAAACCTGAATACGGTCTGGAGCACAGACTTTTGCTCGATAAAATAGACTATGACAAGGGAACCATTAAGCTGCCTATGGGCGAATTTCCGCTGCGTGACACTAACTTCCCTACAATTGATCCTGAGGATCCTTACAGACTTTCGCCTGAAGAAGAAGCAATGCTGTATGCCATTGAGCCGAGCTTCACACATAATGATAAGCTGCAGGCGCACATCAGATTTATGTTCACTCGCGGGGCTCTGTACACTACGGTAAACGGTAATCTGCTGTTTCATGGCTGTATACCTATGAATGAGGACGGAACTTTTAAGGAATGCTCCGTAGGAGGTATGAAGCTCAGCGGCAAGGCTTATATGGATTTTCTGGATGAGCAGGTTCGTGAGGTATATTTTAATCCAAAGCCATATGAGGAAATCGGCAGGAACGGAGACCTGATGTGGTATCTCTGGCTGGGTCCTAACAGCCCGCTCTTTGGAAAGGATCAGATGACAACCTTTGAGAGGTGCTTTATAGCCGATAAGATAACCCATAAGGAAAATACGGTTCCTTACTATACACTTATTGACAACAGAAAGGTCTGCGAAGATATAATTGTGGAGTTCGGGCTTGATCCGGAAAAGGGGATTATTCTTAACGGTCATGTGCCTGTTAAAATAAAGGACGGTGAGAGTCCTGTCAAAGGCGGCGGCAAGCTGTTCATAATCGACGGGGGTATGTCAAAGGCATATCAGAAGACAACGGGAATTGCCGGATATACCTTTATAATCAACTCCAGATATATGGCTCTGGCAGAACACAAACCTTACAGTCCGATGAAGGCAGATGGAACGCAGGTCTTTCATTCACCGGTAATCACAGTTGTAAATAATATGTCGAAGCGAATGCTTGTAGCTGATACGGATCTGGGTAAGGAGCTGGCACGGGAAAGAGCGGAACTGGGAGAGCTTGTAGAAGCATACAAAAACGGAGAAATAAAAGAAAAATAGTTATTGTCTGAATATTGCGAAACATATTGAAAAATAAAGCAAAAGAAGTGTCTTATAAGTAAGAAAGCGGCAAATATTCTCTTGAAAAAGAGGGGTGCTTGTGATTTAATAAATGATGTATGATTTGTTATAAAAATAACAAAATGTTATGATTAAGGAGGCAATATAATGAACTTTTCACTGACGAAGGAACAAGAATTCGTAAGAAAAATGGTAAGCGATTTTGCCGAGACTGAGGTTGAGCCTATTGCTGCAGAGATCGACCTGGAACATAAATTCCCGGTTGAAAATGTAGAAAAAATGGGCCGATACGGGTTACTCGGTGTTCCGTTCCCAACCGAATACGGCGGAGCAGGCGGAGACCATATTTCCTATGCGATTACTGTTGAAGAACTTTCAAGAAAGTGTGCATCAACAGGCGTTATCTGCTCAGCTCATACTTCACTTTGCTGCTGGCCGATTTTTTACTGGGGTACCGAAGACCAGAAGAGAAAATATCTGCCGGACCTGCTTTCGGGAAAGCATCTGGGTGCATTCGGGCTTACTGAGCCAAATGCAGGAACAGACGCTTCAGGGCAGCAGACAAGAGCAGAAGACTGCGGAGACCACTGGATTCTCAACGGAGCCAAGGTATTCATCACAAACGGTGGATATGCAGACGTTCTTGTAGTAATGGCTATGACCGACAGATCCAAGGGTAATCGTGGGATAAGTGCATTCATCGTGGAAAAGGGTGACGAAGGCTTCTCTATCGGTAAGACAGAAGACAAGATGGGTATATGTGCATCCTCAACTACTGAGCTTGTTTTCCAGAACTGCACGATTCCTAAGGATAGACTTCTGGGTGAAGTCGGTGACGGATTCAAAGTTGCCATGTCAACTCTCGACGGCGGACGTATCGGTATAGCTGCACAGGCACTGGGCATCGCTCAGGGTGCACTGGACGTAACCGTTGACTACATGAAAGCCAGAAAGCAGTTTGGGAAGAGCCTGTCAAAATTCCAGGCACTGCAGTTTATGGTTGCTGAACTGGCGACCCAGATCGAAGCTTCCAGACTTCTGATTTACAAGGCTGCTGATATGAAAGATAAGAATCTGCCTTACGGACCTGCTGCTGCAATGGCTAAGTACTATGCTTCCGAAACAGCAATGCATGTAACCACCAAATGCGTGCAGCTTCACGGCGGATATGGTTACACTAAGGATTATCCGGTAGAAAGAATGATGAGAGACGCAAAGATCACTGAAATCTATGAAGGCACGACCGAGGTTCAGAAGATGGTTATAGCTGCATCAATTCTTGGTAAGTAATAGAGAGGGAGGAATTACAAATGGCATTTAATATTATAGTATGTGCAAAGCAGGTTCCTGATACCAATGTTATCAAAATCAACCCTAAGACCGGTACTCTGATCAGGGAAGGAGTTTCCAGCATCCTGAATCATGATGATGCTAACGCACTGGAGCAGGCTTTACAGATTAAAGACAAGTTTGATGACGTACATGTTACAGTTATCACAATGGGACCTCCTCAGGCTAACGACCTTCTGTTTGAATGTGTCGCTAAAGGCGCTGACGAAGGGATTCTGGTATCTGACAGAGCAGTAGGCGGATCAGATACATGGGCTACTTCCAATACACTGGAAGCGGCGATACAGAAATGGGTTAAAGAAAACGGCGATTATAATCTGATATTCACAGGAAGACAGGCCATTGACGGAGATACTGCACAGGTTGGGCCGCAGCTTGCTGAAAAGCTGGGACTGCCACAGGTTTCATATGTAGAAGAATTCAACATGGCCGATGACATGAAGACAATTACCGTAAAGAGAAAGATGGAAGACGGCTATGAGCTTATTGAGATCAAGACTCCTTGCCTGCTGACAACAATCAAAGAGCTGAACACTCCTAGATACATGACAATTGCCGGAATTTATGGCGACAAGAACATGAAAGTCTGGAACGCCAGGGATATCGAAGTTGACCTTACAACAGTAGGTCTTGAGGCTTCCCCGACAAACGTATTCAGATCATTTACTCCTGCTCCGAAGGAGCCTGGTGTGTTAATCGAAGGTCACACTGAGAATGAGCTGGCAAAAAACTTACTGATTAAGCTTAAGGGCAAGCATGTAATCTAAGAAGGAGGAGGAATTACAAATGGCTATTAACATTATTAAAGAAAAATGTACCGGTTGCGGACTGTGCTTCAAGAGCTGCCCAAGAGATGCATTTTATTTCGTACCATATGATGGCAATAAGCTGGGTAAGGTAGTTGCCATCAATGCTAACTGCGACTTCTGTAATCAGTGTCTGACTTCATGCAAATTCGGAGCTATTGAAGAAAAGAAGATAGAAGTTCAGGCTGACATGGGCGATTACAAGCACGTCTGGGTTTATGCGGAGCAGAGAGCAGGAAAGCTGATGAACGTTGCTCTTGAACTGATTGGTGAAGGCCGCAGACTGGCCAAGGAAATCAGCGATGATACTGAAGTTTGTGCGGTTCTCATCGGTGCGGATGAAGACATCATACCACTGGTTGACGAGTGCTTCACGTACGGTGCAGATAAAGTGTACAAGATTGCAAGCCCTGTGCTGAAGAACTACACTACAGATGCATATACATATGCTCTGAAGGAAGCTATCGATGAGTACAAACCTGAAATTATTCTTTATGGGGCTACTCACATCGGCAGAGACTTTGCTCCGAGAATCGCGGCAAGATGCAACACAGGTCTGACCGCTGACTGTACCAGACTGGACGTAAGAGTATCAAGCTACATCGATTATGCGAAGAAGAACACTACTCTCGACACATCAACTCTGGATCCTGATGATCCATCGACAGGCATCAAGCAGACAAGACCTGCATTTGGCGGTAACCTGATGGCTACAATTATCTGCCCGAGAACCAGACCTCAGATGTCGACGGTTCGTCCCGGAGTAATGCAGAAGATGGAGCCTAAGCCCGGAGCCACCGGTGAAGTTATTGATGTAAAGACAACGGTAACCGAAGATGTAATTAACATCAAGCTCAAGGACATCGTTAAGTCCGCTAAGGAAATGGTATCTTTGACCGATGCGGAAATAATCTGTTCGGGCGGAAGAGGTCTTGGCGATGCTTCCGGATTTGAGCTCATCAAGAAATTCGCTGATAAGGTTGGCGGAGTTGTCGGTTCATCCAGAGCTGCTGTAGATGCAGGCTGGATCGATCATTCACATCAGGTGGGGCAGACAGGAACAACCGTTAAGCCGAACATTTACTTCGCTTGCGGTATCTCCGGTGCTATCCAGCACCTAGCAGGAATGCAGACATCAGAAATAATCGTTGCCATCAACAAGGATTGCGATGCTCCTATTTTTGAAGTTGCCGACTTCGGTGTTGTAGGGGATCTGTATAAAGTTATTCCTGAAATCATTGCAGAGTGGGACAATGCCGAAGCACTCTATGATGCTTCAACTAAATAAGAAAAAACAGTTAGATGTTTACAATGAAAAACAGGCACAGTCGGAGAAATCCGACCATGCCTGTTTTTCATATAAGGAACTTATAAATAGGGGAGAATGCGGGATAAAGGCAGACCGACCACATTATTGAAATCGCCTTCAATGTGGTCAATGTGGTTGCTAAAGGTTCCCTGAATGGCATATCCGCCGGCCTTGTCATAAGGCTCTTCGGTATTTATGTATTCAAGCAGTTCGTCGTCGGTGTAGTACTTGAAATGGACAATTGTCTTTTCAAAAAAGCAATGCTTGAGAGCAATTGAATTCTGTGAAGCTCCACCGGTTGATACAGCCGGGGGCACTTCAATGACACAGCAGCCGGTAATCACATCGTGTGATCGGCCCCGCAGATTACTGAGTATACGATATGCGTCGGTTCTTTCTTCGGGTTTACCGATTATTTCACCGTCGCAAACCACAACAGTATCGGCAGCAACAATGGTAATTGCAGACTTGTCCTCAATACGACGGCGAACAGCTTCTCCTTTCTTCAGAGCCAGAAACATGGTGGTCGTTTCAGGCGTCATAGGGAAAGGAACCTCTTCAGAAACAGACGCCGGCATGACGATTGGATCGTAGCCGGCGTTTATAAACATTTCAATGCGCCTCGGAGAGGCGGATGCCAGAATCAGTTTCATGTTACATAATTCCTCAGATTTAAGGTGTATGTGAACTCGGTGCTGTCGAACTTGATGAAGGCACCGTTGGCGTTGTAGTTGTAGGCGGCGGATCCGTAATGGATGGCAGCGTTTCTTCCGTTGTCGGTTCAGTGGTCTTCGATTCGGTACTCTTTTTCTTTGACACCTTTGAGTAAGTTCCGATTGTGTAGTATTCACCACCCACCACCTGAACGTTGGCAGGTCTGGCAAAGAAGGAGCCCGTAGGTATACCCTCGCATACGCGCCGCATAATTGTAGACCAGAATCTGGCTGCCTTAGGCGAGCTGTCTGAAAGGTCCATATTGATATCGTTACCCATCCACATTGACATGGTGTACTGAGGGGTGAATCCCGTAAACCAGATATCATACTGGTCGGTGGTTGTACCTGTTTTGCCTCCCACAGGCTGTGTGCCTATTGCCGCATTTCTTCCACCTCCGGAAGTTACAACGGTTCTGAGTATGTCTGTCATAATCCAGGCGACTCCCGGGTCAAATACCGGAGACCCCTTACTGGAGTTCTCCATAAGCACATCTCCGTTTCTGTCACAGACCTTGGTGTAGAATATCGGTGACTGATATGTTCCGCCGTTAGGGAAGGTTGCAAAAGCAGCCGCTTCCTCAAGAGGAGTCATACCCCTTGAAAGTCCTCCCAAAGCCAAAGCTGCAGGGTTGGCATCAATTTCTTCGTTGAGAGTGGTAATCCCCATCCTCTTCAGAAGTTCAATGGAGTATTGAGGTCCTTCATTTCTTTCAATCTGCAGGTAGGTCTTATATGAACATACATTTACCGACTGCTGAATTGCTTCCCGCATTGTCATGTTGCCTTTATAACCTCTGTATACGTTCCTTGGCCAGACTTTGCCGTTACCATCCACAGTTTTTGCGTCATTTATGATGCTGCCTGCGGTCATGTACTTGCCCCAGTCACTGCCCTCGCTGGTATCGAGGTAGAGACCCTTATTGTCTTCCTCGTACTCTAAACTCATCTGAAGAGCAGGTCCGTATATTGCGAGAGGCTTTATTGACGAGCCCGGCTGTCTCGGGTGTACAGCTCTGTTGAAGAGTCGTTTGCCTTCGATTCCGCGACCGCCCATCATGGCTCTGACCTCGCCGGTACCGTTTTCAATTATAACGGAGGCTCCCTGAGGCTGGCGGACTTTCTGCTTGAGCGAGTAGTTGGCACTGCTTACCTGCAAACCGCCATCAACTTTCTCGAAGAAATCCGGATAGTCGGTGAAGAACTGAGCAGAAACAATGCAGTTACCTTTGGCATCGCTTTCCTTATATCCCTGAGGGATGGAAAGAGCACCGCTTTCTATCAGATAGAAAACGCCGTCCTCGATAGTGTACATTTCCTTGAACTCTATGCTGACATCGGGAGCTCCGTTAACTTCAGTTGAAAAGAGGTTTAAACGCTTGCCTTTGTAGATGGTAATACTGCCATCGTTGTTATTCCTGTACTCTCCTTTTTTAAGCAGGAAAGCATCATTGCCGTCGAGTATGTTGGATTTGGCATAGGCCAGGAGTTTACCTTTTTCGCCGACTATATCACCGTCGGCATTTTTTCTGGCATAGGCAACACGTGAGAAGTTTTCGGGTTTTGCAAATTCTTCTTCCATGATGTTCTGCATCCTTGAATCCATTGTTGTGTAAATTTTTAATCCGCCGGTGTAGATTAAGCTTCGGACATCAGCCTCGGTAAGACCTTTCTCTGCAGTCATGTCCTCAATGAGGGTATCCAGAGCGTAGTCTGTGAAGTATGATGAGGCACTGGCATCCGCCATTGCTCCTATGGATATGAGTTTTTCAAGCTTTGCAGCTTTGGATTTATCCCGCTCAGATGCATCGATATAACCCATTTCAAACATATTGTCCAGAACCAGATTACGCCTGTCTTCGGAAAGTGCTCCATTATAGCGGTAGGTTACGGAATAGGTTTTTTTGATAACCGGCAGGTCGGTTCTATTGTTGTAATAGTCCGCATAAACTATGGCATAGCTGTCAGGTGACTGAGGAAGAGCGGCAAGGGCAGCACATTCCGTTAAAGTCATATCCTTGGCATTTTTGTTGAAATACGAGTCAGCAGCAGTTTCAATTCCATATGAATTGAAGCCAAGGTAAATCGTATTCAGATAAGCCTCCATGATTTCTTCCTTGGTCAGCTCCTTTTCCAATGCAATGGTACAGTACATTTCTGTAATTTTACGTGAAATGGATCGCTGACTCTTTATTTCCGCCAGATATACATTTCTTGCAAGCTGCTGGGTAACGGTACTGGTTCCGCGAATCTGGCCGCCGCCAAAAATACTGTCCTTGACAGCGCCGATCATACGGATAAAGTTAAAGCCGTTATGAGTCCAGAACTTCTGGTCTTCAATTGCGACGATAGAATCAATCATATTCTGAGGAATATCTTTGTATTTTATTATAGACCTGTTACCGCCGTCCAGATATAAGCTCTGAATTTCATTTCCATCGGTATCATACATTATGGAACTCTGGCTTACAGCATCGTATATTTCATCACCGTTAACGATGGGGGCCTTTAAAAATGTAAAAGCAACATACACGCCTGCACCCATTACAAGAACCATACATGCGAGAACCGCAAGCTTTATTATTCCCTTGAATCCTTCATCGGAAATCCTGTTTGCGGCACCGGTTCCCACATACTTCTGAGCCCTGGCAATTCCCTTTTCGGCCATAGCAATATATTGATCACTTTTGCCTGATTTTTTCTGACGGGTTGCAGCTGATTTGCTGCGGCTGCTTACGGTTGATTTTTTTCCGTAATAGGAAGCTCCTGCAGAGGCCTTACCTGAGCGGGAGCCCTGGCTTTTTCGTGACGTTCCTCTGCGGGTCTGTTTAACTTCATTTTTTCCGGCAAAGCGATTTGCCTCGGTCTGCTGTTTGTTCTTACGGTAATTACGACCGGATCCGTAAAAAAACTCATCTGAATTTCCGGTATCACTGTCTTTAGAGCCGATATCATCAACTTTGTCAAACGCTGCGAAGAAATCTTCATCGCTCCGATACTTTTTAGACAATATTCTGTCCTCCGATATTAAAATATATAAACATATGTTATTCCTATAAAAATACATTTGCATTATACCATACAAAGTTTGCAAGTGGGAATTTCATTTTATTAAGATTCTGACGGCAATTGCCAATTGTGATTCTCATTCGTTATAGTATAATAAAGAGTGTGAAAGAGAGTAGAAACATGCGCAGTGCACGAAGGGAAAAAAAGAAAAAGAACAGGCAGCTTATTGCGGTTATGCTGCTGGCGTTTGCCATTTTCCTGGTTTTTGGTTTGCTGATAATGACGAAATGTTCCGGAGAAGGAAAAAGAACAGATGAAACAACAGTGACACAGAATGCGGCCGCAGAGCAGGAGACCACAGAATATGTTCCGGATGCAGATTCGGAATATCTGATACTTGTTAACAAGCATAATAAGATTGACGAGGATTACAAGCCGGATGATTTGGTTTTGCCTGACTACAGGGCCAGTGACAGACCGGACGGAAATCAATACCTGAGAAAGGCGGCGGCCGAGGCCTTTAACAAACTGGCAGCGGATGCCGGAAAGGAAGGTCATACCATTGCGGTTACAACCGCCTTCAGACCGGGGTCTTTCCAGAAACAGCTGTATGACAACTATGTGCGAAAGGACGGCAGAGAAAAGGCCGATACGTATTCGGCAAGACCCGGATACAGTGAACATCAGACAGGACTGGCTGCGGACATTTCTTCCCCGGGAATGGGCTATGAGCTCACCAGAGCCTTCGGAGATACTGAAGAAGGCATCTGGGTAGCCGAAAACTGTCATAAATACGGCTTCATTATAAGATACCCGGATGGCAAAGAAAATATAACCGGATATAGTTATGAACCCTGGCACTTGAGATATGTGGGTATTGAAGATGCCGGAAGAATATATAAGAAGGGTGTTACACTGGAGGAATATCTGGGGCAGGAGCCGGCACCGGATTACGAGTAAAGGGAGAAGAAAGAGGATGATAATTGATTTCGGAAAAGGACCTGTAATACTGGATGGAGCAACAGGCACACTTTTTCAGCAGAAAGGGATGGCTGCGGGAGAAGATTCTACAGCTTTCGCCATTAAGAATCCCCATATAGTAAAGGATATTGAAAGGCAGTACCTTGAGGCTGGGTCTGATTTAATATATTCACCTACGTTCAATCTGAACAGGGCCAAGATTGAGGCACTGGGAATGACAACAGAAGAAATAATCGGCAAACTTATGGCACCTGCCCTGGAGCTGAAGGAGGAATATGCCGGCAGAGGGCGTAAAATTTATATTTCGCTGGATATAGGTCCGCAGGGAGAGATGCTGGAGCCTGTGGGCAAGCTGACATTTGAAGATGCGTATGAATTTTATGCGGAACAGGTAAGGGCAGGCGTCGCCCATGGTGCCGATGCCATAACTATAGAAACAATGACAGATATCTATGACGTGAAGGCGGCAGTTTTGGCAGCGAAGGAGAACTCTGATCTGCCGGTGATGGTAACAATGTCCTTTGAAGAAGATGGAAGAACATTTACGGGAACCGGTCTTCATACCATGGCTCTGGTGCTGGAAGGTCTCGGTGTTGATGCCATGGGAATCAACTGTTCCCTGGGACCGGTACAAATCCTTCCGATTATCAGAGAACTTATGAAGTACACCGATTTGCCGATTGTGGCCAAGCCCAATGCAGGTCTACCCGATCCGGCTACGGGCGAATATGATATTACGGCAGCAAAATTCATTGAAGTCATGAAAGACTTTATGGATGAAGGTGTATCTATGGTTGGCGGCTGCTGCGGAACTACGCCGGAGCATATTCGCGGACTTGCCGAATATGGCAGGGAGATAAGAGGACGAAGCAGGAACCTGACAGCAGAACAAAGCATAAAGGATAATAGAAAGAGAACCCTTTGCCTTACAAGCGGGCAAAGGGTGGTAAAGGTTGATCATGTAACAGTTGTGGGGGAGAGATTGAACCCTACGGGCAAAAAGAGGCTGAGGGAAGCATTGCTTGCAGGGGATTACGATTATCTTGTCAGACAGGCCATAAGTCAGGCTGATGCAGGTGCGGAAATTCTGGACGTGAATGTGGGTGTTCCGGGGATAGATGAGCCGGCGGTAATGCGCGAGGTTATAAAGAGACTCCAGTCTGTAACAGACTTGCCTCTTCAGATAGATTCTTCCAATCATGAAGCTATAGAAGCAGCACTGAGGGTATATAACGGTAAGGCGATAGTAAATTCTGTAAACGGCGAAGAGGCCGTTATGGATAAGGTTTTGCCTATAGTAAAGAAATACGGGGCAGCTGTAATAGGACTGACTCTTGACGACACGGGAATTCCCGAAACCTGTGAGCAGCGATTTGCAATTGCCGAAAGGATACTTGCAAAAGCCATTTCCTACGGAATACCAAAGGAAGATGTAATAATAGATTGTCTGACGCTGACGGCATCTGCACAGCAGAAAGAGGTTGACGAAACTCTGAAGACACTTCGTCGCGTTAAGGAAGAGCTGAGGCTTAAGACCGCCCTGGGAGTGTCAAATGTGAGCTTCGGACTGCCCTTGAGGGGAGTTGTCAACAGAACCTTTCTGACAATGGCATTGGAGAACGGTCTGGATCTGCCTATAATCGATCCGAATGATGAGGATATGATGGCTGCGGTTTTTGCCTTTAATGTTCTCAAGAACAGGGATAAGGGTGCAACTGAATATATAGCCAGATACTCGGAATCAGATGCCGCAGCCAAGGGTACTGCCAGGGCAGGTTCAAATGGAGAGAGTGAAATTGTCTATGCTGTAGAGAGAGGGATGGAAGCTGAAACGGCAAAGGCTGTTGAAAAACTTCTGGATTCTATGGATGCAATGGCCATAGTAAATAAAGAGCTTATCCCGGCTCTGGACAGGGTGGGCAAGGGATTTGAAACAGGAGAGATATTCCTTCCTTCTATGATTAAATCCGCGGAAGCGGCCCAGGCAGGATTTGAAATTATAAGGAAAAGGATGACAGCGGCGGGACAGCAGACTGAAAGCAAAGGAGATGTTATTATAGCGACTGTCAGGGGTGATATACATGATATAGGCAAAAATATAGTAAAAGTTATTATGGAGAATTACGGTTTTAACATGATTGACCTGGGAAGGGATGTTCCTGTAGAGAATGTGGTTGAGGCAGCAAAAGAGCACAATATCAGATTAGTGGGTCTGTCTGCTCTTATGACTACGACATTAGCGAGTATGGCTGATACAATTACGGCACTTCGCGCAGAAGTTCCCGATTGCAAAATCATGGTAGGCGGGGCGGTACTCACCGCTGACTATGCTGCCGAAATCGGAGCGGACTACTACTGTGAGGATGCAATGAAGTCTGTTGAAGCTGCACAGGAGGTATTCGGATGAACGGATTCAGACAATGGATGGCGACTATAATGAGAGGAAGATACGGCATGGACGACCTGAACAGGTTTGTGCTGTATCTGTCCCTTATACTTATTGTTCTCAATATATTTCTGTCATGGAGAATACTTCATTTAGTAATTGTATTACTGCTGATTATTCTCTATGCGAGAATGTTTTCAAGAAGCATATACAACAGGCAAAAGGAGAATATGAAATATATGGAGATCAGAGCCGGATTTCGGGGGAAAGGTAATAAAGCCAAGCCTTCTGAAAAAAGACACAAAAGTTCAGGAAGAGTGCTTATATGTCCTTACTGCAAGGAGAAACTTCGGGTTCCGGTAGGGGCGGGGAAAATCAAAATTAAATGCCCGCACTGCAGCAATGAATTTGAAGAAGTCGTGTAAGGGTCACAAAACAGAAGAAAGATGAAAGGGAAAAAATATGTTCAACTCCGTAAAAGAAATACAGGAATTTATCAAAGCCAACAGAATAGCTATGGTCGATTTCAAAATGGTCGATCTGGATGGAAGATGGAGACATCTTTCCATACCGGTTGAAAGGTTTACCGAAAAAACAATGGTTGAAGGAATAGGCTTCGATGGATCCAACTACGGTTACGCACCCATTGAAAAATCCGATATGATTTTTATACCCAAACTGGGGACGGCTATTTTTGATAAATTTGTTGAAATTCCCACACTGACCATGATGGGTGATGTTTATGTGATTGGAGAGCCGGAGAACAAGCCTTTTGATCAATATCCGAGAAATGTTTCTCTGGCGGCGGAGCAGTATATGAGAGATGAAGGCATAGCTGACCAGATGATAATCGGACCGGAATTCGAATTCTATCTGTTTGACAGAGTTGCCTATCAGGTGAGGGAGGAATGCGTTTTCTGTGAAGTTGATACACAGCAGGCTCAATGGAACTCCGCACTGGAAGACGACATAAGGAATAAAGGTTACCAGGTAGGCCGCAGGAGAGGTTATCATGCTGATATACCTCAGGACATCACCTACAATTCCAGAGCTAAAATGTGCATGACCCTGGAGGACTGGGGCGTCAGGGTCAAATATCATCATCATGAGGTTGGAGGACCCGGTCAAGTGGAAATTGAGGTTGAGCTGGGTGAAATGACGGAAATGGCAGATAAGACCATGATAGCTAAGTACATCATCAAAAATACTGCTGTCGAGGAGAACCGGACAGCAACCTTCCTGCCTAAACCGATTTACGATGAAGCGGGAAGCGGACTGCATGTTCACATGCACCTCTTCAAAGACGGCAAGCCGCTGTTTTACGATGAGAATGGATATTCCGGGCTGTCCGGACTGGCATTGCACTTTATGGGAGGGCTGCTGGAGCATGCCCGCAGCCTTTGCGCTTTTACCAATCCTTCAACCAATTCATATAAGAGACTTGTTCCCGGCTTTGAGGCTCCTGTAACCATAGGTTTCGCAACCGCTAACAGAAGCTCGGTTATCAGAATCCCCGCTTATGCCAAGACCCCGGAGACCAAGAGATTTGAACTGAGAAACCCTGACGGCACATGTAATCCGTACTACGCTTATGCGGCAATCCTAATGGCCGGAATAGACGGGGTGAAGAGAAAGATAGACCCTATGCATGGTGGATGGGGTCCCTATGACTTTAATCTGTATGAGCTCAGCAAAGAACAGAAAAAGACAATCAAGGCACTTCCGAGGAACCTGATGGACGCACTGGATGCCCTTGAGGAGGATCACGAATACCTGACAGCCGGCGGAGTTTTTCCGGAGAAACTGATAAAACTCTGGATTGAAAAGAAAAAGAGTGATTTTCATAAGGTTAACTCAATTCCTCATCCGGCAGAATTTTCTCTTTATTATGATCTTTGAGTTCAAACAGCCCTATCAAATATAACTGTCATGGGAAAGATATTAAACATAGGATACGGATGCGTCTTTGGCACCTACTGGATGATCTATGCGGTTGTGAGCAGCTTTTCATCCATTTTTCTTCTGGCTGAAGGATATACGAATTCAGAAATAGGGGCAACTCTTGCTGTTGCCAATGTGCTGGCCGTAATAATACAACCGGTAATAGCGGACTTTGCAGACAGATCCAGGCGGATCGGAGTAATCGGACTGACGGAAATCATAACTGCGATGATAATGCTGTTCATGGTTGGAATGTTTACATTCAGCGGAGGGACACCGGCACTGTGCGTTATCTTTGTACTTGTGATAGCATGGCATACGGTGATGCAGCCTCTGTTTAATGCCATGGCCTTCAGACTGGAGGAAACGGGGTATTCCATAAACTTCGGTGCGGCAAGAGCCGTGGGCTCTCTGGCATACGCCGTATTGGTTGCGATTCTCGGGACAATGGTGGAGAAGTTCGGAACCGGTCTTTTGCCTGTTACGGGTGAAATCACATGTGCACTGCTGATTGTAAGTCTTGTTTTTGTCGGACTTAATTTCCACAAGACCATGAAGCAGAAGATTACTGACGATCGCCGTTTCATGCCGCACAGACGCGGGACAGGATACAGCGATGAAATAACGCTGATACAATTTGTGAATAGAAATAAGCTGTTCTTCCTGGTCAACGTGGGAGTTGTGGGACTGTTTTTCAGCAATGCAGTCCTGAATAATTATATGGCACAGATTGTCGATGGGGTTGAAGGAAGTACCGGGGACATGGGGAGAATACTTTCCTTAATGGCGGCGCTTGAGATACCCACAATGGTATTTTTTAATCGGATTAAGGAGAGGTTTTCCTGCCGCCTGCTTCTAAAGGTTGCAGCTGTGGGGTTCGCGGTAAAAATAACCATTTGCTGGCTGGCGGATTCGGTACTGATGCTTTATATTGGGCAGGTCTTTCAGCTGGTGTCCTTCGCATTATGGCTCCCCGGAATTGTTCACTTCACCGATGAAATAATGAGCAAAGGAGAGGCAGTCAAGGGACAGGCGCTGTTCACCACAATGGTTACGGTTACCACCATATTCTCAAGTCTCCTGGGCGGATGGATTCTTGATATGGCGGGACCCAAAATGCTTACTTTTATCGCAACCCTGGCTACTGCCGCGGGAGCGATGTTGATAATAGCGGTTATAGATAAGATTGAAGATAAGGTTGAATAGGAGGTTACAAAGATGTATGAAGAACTGAGAAAAATAATTAAGGAAAGCGATAATATAGTATTTTTTGGAGGTGCAGGCGTATCGACGGAGAGCAACATTCCGGATTTCAGATCCGAGAGCGGACTGTATAATGCACAGCAGCAGTACGGTATGTCACCGGAGAGAATGCTGTCACACAGCTTCTTTATGGGCGATACAAAAACCTTTTTTGACTATTATAAAAACAACATGATATACAGGTCTGCAGAACCCAATAAAGCACACAAGGCTCTTGCGAAGCTGGAAGATATGGGTAAGCTTAAGGCCGTTATAACACAGAATATTGATGGCCTGCATCAGAAGGCGGGAAGCGAGGTGGTATACGAACTGCATGGTTCTGTGCTTCGCAACAACTGCATGGATTGCGGCAAGTTTTTCAATCTGGAATATATTTTGAATGAAGAGAATTGCATTGACCTGGTTCCTCGCTGCGATAAATGCGGAGGGATAGTCAAACCGGATGTGGTTCTCTACGAGGAAGCCCTTGATGAAAAACAGGTAACCGGCGCCGTAAATGCAATTCGTAATGCAGATGTTCTTATTATTGGCGGAACTTCACTGGCTGTATACCCTGCGGCAGGCTTCATAAACAATTTCAGAGGGAGTAAGCTGGTGCTCATAAACAAGAGTGAAACAGGATTTGACGGAAGAGCTGATCTGGTCATCTATGATTCAATTGGAAAGGTACTGGGCGAGGCTGTTAAAGGGTTGTAAGGGGGGGGGAAGAATGCAATGACTAAAAGCAATAGCGATTTTTTTGGCAGATATGATAACGACTTCTACAAGATCATGTCCGAAAATTTCGGAGATGAGATTTTTGTTACCGACGGGGCAGGCATAATTCTCTTTATCAATCCTGTATCAGCCAAGGATATAGGTTCGGCACCGGAAGATGTAATCGGTCGTTTCGTGGGAGATGTTGTTGAAGAAGGAATGTTTTACCCAAGCGTTACCCTTGAAGTGCTGAAGAATCGCAAACCAATGAATATAATTCAGACTTTGTATGACGGTCAGAAAGTACTTTGTTCAGGTATTCCGGTCTTTGATGATGACGGTGTAATCAAGATGGTCGTAAGTACTACAAAGAAGGTCGATGAGATTTCTGCACTCTTCAAAAAGCTGGATGATAAAGAGGTTGAGCTGGAAAATCTGCGCAATATAGCTTTACAGGATTCCGGTTTTATTTCTGCCGTAAATGACCCTTATGGAATCAGCAACAAGATTGCCAAGCTGGCGCATTTGGATGTTCCTGTGCTAATTCAGGGGGAGACAGGAGTCGGGAAAGAGGTTGCTGCAAAAGCCATGCACATACTGAAATACGGCAGAAGCAGGCCCATAATCAAAATCAACTGCGGAACCATTCCGGAGAACCTTATCGAGTCCGAGCTGTTCGGTTATGAAGCTGGAGCTTTTACGGGAGCCAACAGGGAAGGCAAGAAAGGAAAGATAGAGATGGCTGAAGGAGGCACTCTGTTCCTTGATGAGATAGGGGAAATGCCTCTGAAAATGCAGGTAAAACTGCTGGACTTCATTCAGGACGGAACCTTCACAAGAGTGGGCGGTATAGAAGAGAAGAAGGTTAATACAAGAATTATTTCTGCCACCAACAGAAATCTGAAAAAGATGTGTGAAAACGGAGACTTCAGGTTTGACCTGTATTTCAGATTAAATGTTATCCCGCTTGAAATACCTCCGCTTCGGAAAAGACCGGAGGATCTGGATGCGTTTATAATTTATTTTCTGTCGGAATGCAATTCCAAATATAATGACAAAAAGAGACTGAACAGGAAGGCACTGAAACTCATACGTGAGCATGACTGGCCCGGCAATGTGCGTGAACTTCATCATTTTATCGAACAGGTATACATTATGTCGGATGACAAGGTGATTACCGGAGAGGATATTATAGCGGCATCGGGTATAAACGGCCATAAGGATGCTTTCGGGCCGGACAGTGAGTACAAATGCAGAGTTATCTGCGACGGAATTATGCCTCTTAGGGAAGCTAAACGCGACCTGGAACGTCAGCTGGTGCTTCGTGCCTACAAGGAGTGCGGCAGTACATACAAGGCGGCAGAAGCGCTTCATGTGGACCAGTCCACCGTTGCAAAGCTTCTTAAAAAATATACTGAAACAGAGACGGAATGATCCCGCAGAGGGCAATGAAAATAATCATTAAAGCAATGAAATTTTTCATTGCTTTTTGTTTTTCAAAGTTCTCAGACAAGTTTAAAAATTCATGTAATAATTTAGAAAAAACTATTTCGCGTTGAAATATCAATGATTCAGCAAGGTAAAAGATAACGCCGGTTCATTTTGGCACTAATATTGCTATAGATACATATGTAAGTAAAAAGCTGGTTTTAAAAGCCGGCAAAGTTAAGTTAATAAGGTAGTCTAGGATGAAAAGGAGGGAATTATGACAAGAGAAGAATTAATGAAGAAGGCCTTTGACTCCATCGTTGAAGCCGACGAGGATATGGCGGCTGAAGCGCTGGAAGAAGGAAAGGCCATGGGAGTAACCTGTGTGGAAATGCTGCAGGAAGGCTTCAGTAAGGGAATGAATGAGCTGGGAGACCAGTTTGGAAGAGGAGAAATCTTCCTTCCTGAGCTGATTTTTGCAACTGAGGTAATGAGCGTTGCAACTGATGCAGTTGATGAAGAACTTGCAGCAAAGGGAGAAGTTACCGAAAAAGGCAAGATAGTAATTGCTACAGTTGAGGGTGACGTACATGATATCGGTAAGGGTATCTGTGTTTCAATGCTCAAGGCATCCGGGTTCGATGTGTATGATCTGGGCAGAGAGGTTCCTGCTGATGATTACATTGCTAAAGCACAGGAAGTTAATGCTGACATCATTGGTTCATCTGCGCTGCTGACAACAACGATGGTAGTGCAGAGGGAGATTGAAGAGAAACTGGAGGCAGCCGGCCTTAAGGACAAATTTAAGACCATGGTAGGCGGTTCCCCTGTAACATCAAGGTGGGCAGAGAAGATCGGTGCAACAGCTTACTCGGAAGATGCTTCCGAATGCTGTGAAGTTGCAGCCAGGCTGGTGGAAAAATAATAGCTTTGCTGCGATTGATATGTATAGAAAGGAGAGATTATGAGCGATAAGAAATATTTCACCAGACTTGGTGACGGCGAGGCCGTATGGATGACCAAACAGGAAATCCTTGACGATGCACTCGATGGAATGAATGATGCTGTAACCAGGGGTAAACAGAAACCTATGTCTCAGGAAGACATCGATTCCCTGGTTGATATCCTTACAATGGAAGGCAGGCTGGTAGGCGTGGAACGCGGATATGAAGGCATTACCATTTTTGATGCCGGAACGCTGAAGATTCCGGTAAGATCAGGTGTTCCTATTGACAGAGAAACTACCTGCCTGGTTCACGAGAAAGTTCTCATGTCAGACGCAATGGAGCTCTGCCATGTTGACTATTCATTTAAGCCAATCAAGGCTATCACGCCGGAAGAAGCAATGATGATGGAGCAGTGTCTGCAGACAACGATAATTCCGCTGTTCTACGGAGCTATGCCTAATCTGGGGCTTTATACCTATCCTGACGGGCCGGTTGAAAACTGGTCGGAGCTTCTGCCGCAGGGCAAAATCAAAGAAGCTATGAAGGCTCAGGAGGACGCAGCGGCACTTTGTACCAAGGATATGATTTTCATCGGCTCAGCTATGGCTGAAGCAGGTGCCGACGGTATTCAGTTTGATACTGCGGGAGCCGCAGGAGATGCTGACTTTATGGCTGCACTGGATGCCGCAAAGGTTCTCAAGGAAAAGTATCCTGATATGTGTATAACAATGGGTATGGCAAATGAGTTCACGCTTGGTATGCACGGCAGGCTCAAGTTTGAAGGAGAGAGAATTGCAGGAACATATCCGGACAAGCAGGTTAAGCTTTGTGAAGCTGCAGGTGTTGACAGCTTCGGTGCTGTAATCAATACAAACTCTTCAAAATCATTCGCATGGAACCTGGCAAGAGCGGTTACATATGTTCAAAACTGTACTGCGGTTGCAAACATTCCTGTTCTTGTGGATGTGGGCATGGGCGTTGGCGGTATTCCGCTTACCAATGTATGTCCTATTGATGCTACCACAAGGGTATCAAAGGCAATGATGGAAATCGGTAAAGCCGACGGGTTGTAGATAGGTCATGGAGATGCTTTCGGAATGGCTGCAATGCATGAAGCTTCTGCCGGATTACAGGGTGTACGAGCTGCCGGAGATCTGGTTGCACGTATGGTATTGAAAGGTATGAAGATAGGCGAAGCCAAGAAATACGTTGCCGATAAGCTGGGATGCGATGTTGAAGATCTGCACGATGAGTTCGCGATGAAGGAGATCAGGGAATCTCTCGATCTGGGACACATCATCATCACACCGCACGCATCTTACGGCATGGCTGCAAAGATTAATATTGCAAAAAAACTTGATATTGTTATTCCAAGTGTAGAAAAATTCAAGAAAAAAATCGGAATGCAGTAAGATTCCGGGAGGAGAGTGAAATTATGGAAAATAATCTAAACACACCACAGAAAGGACGAAAATATGAAGTAGGACTGATTGTAGTCAGTTGTGCTATAATCTTCGGATTCGTTATATTCATGTCCATTAAACCTGACTCTACACTTGAAGCTGTAAACGGTCTGTTTGATACCCTGATCAAGTATATGGGTGGTTTCATCGAGACATTCACATTTGCTGCGGTTGTGATATCTCTTTTCTTCTGTATCAGCAGCAAGTACGGAAGCGTCAAGCTGGGTAATGAGGAACCTGAGTACAATCTGTTCAGTTATATTGCGATGATGTTTCTGGCATGTGTGGCATCAGCAATCATCTACTGGTCATTCACAGAGTGGTGCTATTATTACGAATCGCCGGGTATCGGTCTTGAACCGGAATCAACAGCGGCTCTCGAAGCCGGACTGGCTTACTCCTTCTTCCACTGGGGGCTTTCGGGACAGGCAATCTATGTGGTTATTGCACTGGCAATCGCCTATGCCTACTATATAAGAAAGGTTCCGTCTCTTCAGACCAGTGCCGTATGTCAGGCCATGATGGGCGAAAAAATAGGAGACGGTGCCAGAAAAGCAACGGGTAAAGTGGTTGACTTCCTGGTAATATTCGGAATAATGGGCGGCCTCGGCGTATCGCTGGGTCTGGCTGTTCCGCTTGCGGGAGGAGCACTGACAGCGCTGTTCGGAATAGAGATAACCTTTCCGATGAAGGTTGGGATTGTTCTGGTTATTGCATGTATATTCACATTTACATCATTCATAGGCACAAAGAAAGGAATGCAGAGACTGTCGAACTTCTCGGTAGCCTGTGCCGGAGTTATGATTTTGTGGATATTCCTGCTGGGACCTACCGATTTCATAATCAAGAATGTTGCAAACTCATTCGGATGGATGATGGAAATCTTCCCGAGAGCATCATTCTTTACGGATCCTATTGAATCAAAGGGCTTCCCTGAAGGCTGGACAATATTCTTCCAGGCTTTCTATCTGAACTATGCCGCTATGATGGGTATATTCATCACCAAGATTTCGAGGGGAAGGACTATCAGATGTATGGCACTCTGTACTCTGTTCGGTATTTCCGCAGGTGGCTGGACAATATTTGCAATCGACAGCTCATTCTCAATCTGGACTCACGTTAACGGTCTGACTGACGTGGTTGCACTGGTTAACAGCGGTGTCGGTGAAGCGGGGATTTATCAGGTGCTTGGAGTTCTGCCGGGAGGTGCCATGATCCTGCCTGCTCTCGTGCTGCTGATAATAGTAGGCTTCGTGGCCACATCCCTGGACTCTGCGTCGCTGTCACTTTCGCAGACGACACAGAAGATAACCGATAAGCACGGAAATGTGAGCAGAGCTCTCAGAGTATTCTGGTGTATCGTGCTTACTCTGATTCCGCTGTCAATCATGTTCGCAGAAGCACCTTTCGAAACTCTTAAGATAATGGCGATTATCATATCGATGCCGTTCATGATAGTCGTTGCCTTCATGGGTGTGAGAACTCTTATGTGGCTGAAAGAAGACGATAAGAAGGGTCTGCTTGACAAGTACAGAGCTTCGGACAAGAAGGAAACGTTTACCGGAGATCTTGATGACCCGTGTGGCTATCAGCAAACAATGGAAGGCGGAAGAGACCTTACCGAGGATTATTTGGCTGTTAAGGATGAAGAATAATAAGGTTTTCTACTGAATAGTTTAAAAAACAGTCGCATTTATATTTAAATGCGACTGTTTCAACAGTAATCCGTCATGTTATAATTATATACAAATATATATACAGGCATACGGAGGGGAAAATATGATTAAATGTACGGGTATCTGTGCTACCTGCGGCAGATGCAAGGATTCCGCTATGATGAGCGGGGCAAATGAGAGAAAGACAAAAATGCTCAGTTACCCTGAAGGGTTCTCTGCCGATACCGGGGGCAACGGACTGGGGGTTGCTTTTGATATAGGAACGACCACAGTAGTCGGAATGCTGTGGGATCTGGAGAAGGGAGAGCAGATTGCAACGGCGGCGAAGACAAATCCTCAAAACCAGTTTGGAATGGATGTTATCTCGAGAATTACTTACAGCGGCCGAAAAGGGGAAAACCTGGAAGTACTCCGCGAGAAGATTGTAACCTGCCTTAATGAGATTACAAAGGAACTTTGTGAAAAGGCCGGGGAATACAAAACCGCTGATGTGGTAAAGGCAGCAATTTGCGGCAACACCACCATGTCACACTTGGTTGCCGGCTATTCACCTATTAGCCTGGCGATAGCGCCGTTTGCACCTGCTTATACGGGGATGCTGTCGATGACGGCGGCTGAAGCGGGGCTTAAAATCGGCGGAACCGATGAAGCCGGCGTTATTGTGATTCCCAATATTGCGGGTCATGTCGGCGGAGATATTACTGCAGGAATTATAGCGTCAGAGGTTCTTTCCATGGATGGTCTGACGATTTTTATAGATATCGGTACCAATGGTGAAATTGTGCTTACGGATGGAGAACATAATCTGGCCTGCTCCACGGCGGCAGGACCTGCCTTTGAAGGTGCCGCTATCCGCTGTGGCATGAGAGCCGCCACCGGTGCAATTGAAAAAGTAAAGATTACCAATGGCGATGTGCTGTTCAGAACCATTGGAGAGGCGAAGCCTCAAGGCATTTGCGGGTCGGGCCTGATTGATGTCATCGCTCAGATGCTGGATGCCGGACTGATTGACAGGAATGGCAGATTGGCGGCTGCTGAGGAAGTTGAGAAGAAAGGTATCGATAAGAGGCTGGAAGAGCAGCTTCTGGAGGTTGATGGAGAGAGAAGATTTGTTCTTGTGCCCGGTGGCGATACGGATATCTCCGGGGAGACATCCGAAATTGTAATCACGCAGAACGACATACGTGAGGTTCAGCTTGCCAAGGGTGCCATCAGTGCGGGAATTCAGCTTATGCTGGGGTCTATGGATAAGAGCGCAGACGACATAGATCATGTGGTAA
Source organism: Lentihominibacter sp. (assembly GCA_050953465.1). Taxonomy (GTDB): domain Bacteria; phylum Bacillota; class Clostridia; order Peptostreptococcales; family Anaerovoracaceae; genus Lentihominibacter. Next base: position 1,490,633 of record JBMNMR010000002.1, read on the forward strand.
TTGCCGGTGCATTCGGCAACTATATAGATAAGGAAAGTGCGGTGAGAATAGGTGTGCTGCCGAACATTCCGCTGGATAAGATTATCTCGGCCGGTAATACGGCAGGAGCGGGGATATCTATGGTTCTGGTCAGCAGGGAGTCTGAGGATTTTGCCCGAAGAATTCCGGATATTGTAGAACATGTAGAGCTGGCGGAGGATCCGAACTTTCAGATGGTGTATATGAAAGCGATGGGTTTTGACAAATAGAGGCTGTAGTTGAAGTGGTTTGAATGGAGAGAAAACATGATTAAAATGGCATTATTGACAGGGTTTCTGGGAGCTGGTAAAACCACTCTCTTGAAAGAGATTCTAACGGGATACGAAGGTACAAAAGTTGGTGTAATTGTCAATGAGTTCGGCGAAGTGAACATAGATGCGAAGCTGATTGCAAAGGAAACGGGCGATGGAATCGAGATGGCGGAGCTGTCCAACGGGTCGATTTTCTGTGCATGTATTCAGGATAAGTTCGTGGACAGCCTTATTGAGATGTCGACACGAGATTTGGATTATCTGTTCATTGAGGCATCAGGTCTGGCTGACCCATCGAGCATCAATCGCATTCTTGATGGAATCAGGCATAAGCTTCAGAATGATTACGACTATAAGGGGTCTGTCTGTGTGATTGATGGTGAGACCTTCGTTGATTTATACGAGATGTTGCCGGCAATTACTTCACAGCTGGAGTTTTGCGGTGCGGCAGTAATTAACAAAGCAGATTTGATTAATGAGGAGCAGTTGGGAGAGATTATGGAAATAGTGAAAGAAATAAACCCTGCTGCTGCTACATATGTGACTTCATATTGTCGTATAGATGTTCGTGATGTTGTGGAAAATCTGGTTCAAAGCCCGGCAATTGCCAGAGACAGCAGCAATACATATGAGACACGGCCTGTTACTTTTATTGTTAAAGGAATTAAGCAGGTGCCTCTTGATGGTTTGAAAAACTTACTTGAAGCGGTTTGTCCAGACGCGTATAGAGTTAAGGGCTTCGCTGATACGGATGAAGGATCGAAGGAAATCAGTGCGGTCGGCAAGAATATTAATGTAAATGACTGGCAAGAGCCGGTTGAAAAAACAGAGATAGTTGTTATATCTGCGGTAGGGGTCAGGATGATGAGCATATTAACGAAAGCGATAAAAGATAATCTGGAAGGATTTGTCAGGCTATAGATTTCAGAGGGTGCGGACCGTATGGCAAATATAGTGATTGTCGGCGGCAAACTCCAGGGCGGTGAAGCGGCTTATCTGGGGCGGGAAGCCGAGATAGATGTAATACTGATTGACTCGGATCCCATGGCACCGGCACAGAAACTTTGCAGCAGATTCCTTTGTGGAGATGTGCTTGGAGGGAATCCCGAGGTTTTGGCGGCTCTTGAAGCAGCGGATATGATTCTGCCGACAATGGAGAATTACGAGGTGCTCTGCGGGCTGGAGAAACTATGTGAGAAAAAAGGGTACCGGCTGGCATTTGACATGGATGCCTACGAAGTGACATCATCAAAGAAATCATCGGATGAGCTTTTCGCTTCCAATAATCTGCCGTGTCCCGAGTATTGGCCGAATGGCAATTTGCCATATATAGCCAAGCCTGATTTGGACAGCGGCAGCCACGGCATTAAGGCGTTTGGGACAGGGAACAAGGATTCTCAAGAAGAGCAGGCAGAGCTGGAGGCATTCATTAGAGACGGCGGTGCAGAGAAATATGTCGTACAGGAGTTTGTTAGCGGGCCATCATATTCTGTTGAAATTATCGGAGAGCCGGGCAATTATCGCGTTTATGAGCCAACGCAGATTTTTGTGGACTCTGATTACGACTGTAATGTAGCTGCAGCAAATCGCGTTATAACGAAAAAAAAGAGGATCCTGCTTGAGGGGTACGCTGTCAGGATTGCCGAATTGCTTCGACTCAAGGGCATTATGGATCTGGAGGTTATCGACACGGATGAGGCGCCTGATGGAGCGCCGGGTGCGGGCAAAGGTATAAAAATTCTTGAAATCGACGCCAGATTACCCAGCCAGACATCGGTTGCGGTGTATCACGCCACAGGGATGAATTATATTAAAGAATTGTACGATCTGTTTGTTAACGGAAAATTTATCGATTCGAAAACTGACAGAGGTCTTTGTGCCATATATACGCAATATCTGGTACGGCGAAACAGCGTTGCAGAGTGTCTTGGTGAGCACATCCTGGTGGAGGGTGGCCTGTTGGAGTTTGATTGTGAGCTTTGTATTTCCAAACCGGGAGAGTATTGCGGTTCCCGCGCGGTAACCGATCGTATCTGGAGCAGAGAAAACGGTGCGGAAGAGTGGCGGGGATTTTTTGTAAACTGGGCTGAAGATATGGAAATGCTGGATAAAGAGGTGAAAAAATGGAACCTTATTCTGTAACGCAAAAACAGAGACTTATAGAGCTCAATGCCGGAAGGGATATAACGGAAGTCGAATTTGATAATGTTGAAGAGAGAAATACAGCTTTTAAGGAAGCGGAACGCTCTCTTGTCAGAGGAAACAGGCAGAAACTTCAAGAGCTCATAGATGTGGAGCATATTCCGCTGACTTTGCGCATAGAGGATATGCTTGAGAAGTGGTTAACTGAAGAGGAAGGTTACACTCGCGTGGCAACTCCCATTATTCTGGATTCTGAGAAGATAAAAAAGATGAACATCCATGAGGATGCGGATTTGCGAGAGCAGATTTTCTGGCTGGCTGACGGCAGGTGTCTGAGACCAATGCTGGCACCGAACCTCTACGAAGTTATGAGGGATATCAGAAAAATTACCCGGGAACCGGTCAGAATCTTTGAGGCCGGATCCTGCTTCAGAAAAGAGAGTCAGGGTGCACAGCATATGAACGAGTTTACAATGCTTAACCTGGTGGAGCTGGCAAGCGTTAAGGAAGGTGAACAGATGGCACGGCTTAAACAGTTAGCACAGGGTGCAATGGCTGCCGTGGGTATCGACAACTACCAACTAGTGCGTAGTGAGTCGGGAGTGTACATAGACACTTTGGACATTATTTTTGATGATGTGGAAATCGCATCAGGATCTTTCGGACCGCATCCTCTCGATGCCAACTGGGGAATCTTTGACACCTGGGTGGGAATCGGACTGGGGATAGAGCGTCTGGCCATGGTGAAGGGAGACTATCAGACCATAAAGAGAGCAGGCAAGTCGACAGCATATGTAAACGGGATTTCGCTGAAGTTATAAAATCCGGAGGCGTGTGATGACAAGATTGATTACAGACTGGATAAGTGATATGGAAGAGAATGCTGCCGATTGGAACGAGCAGCTCAAGGACTATACGGGCATGGGCTACATTGAGCTGGCCGCAGCAGTCAGCGGGACAGATGTCTCCGATATTTTGAATGCATCAGAGACAATAGCTGTTGCAGCGGTGCCTGTCACCTGTGGTGAAGGTGTTATCGGCAATTTCGCAGAATCGGTAGCGGCGATTGTCAGAGCCATGGGATTCAAAGCCTTTGTAACCGAATCCACTGATGTTGACGGTCTTTATGAGGCTAAGGTCCGTGATGCCGGCATTGTTTTTATGGCTGATGACTTCAGGTACGTGGCATTGAACCTGATAAACGGCAAAATGAGCGAGAATAATATGGCGACAGCTTACGGCTATGCCGAAATCATGAGGAATATGGCCGGAGCACGGGATGGCGGCATGACAGGAGCACTCAATGATAAACCTGTGGCTGTTCTCGGCTATGGAATTGTAGGACAGCTGATGGCAGAGAGACTGGCATCGCATGGGGCGCGGGTTGCGGTATATGAAAAGGACGAAACAAAAAAGGCACAGGTGAATTCGGATGGATATCTTTGGATTAATCGTAAAGAAATTGCCGAGTACAATCTTGTTGCCGATGCCACATGCGAGGGCGGATGGCTAAGTGCTGATGAACTGCACGATGAATCTTCTGTACTTATTGCCGCACCGGGAATCCCTCTGTTGCTGGATGAAGAATCGGCAAATAAGCTAGAAGGGAGATACATCCATGATATGCTTGAAATAGGTACCGCCGTTATGCTGGGAATGGTGATGCAGAAGGGGCACACTATTGGCTCGTCCGGTATTGCCTCGGCGTTTGACCGTACTTTTCCTTAAAGAGTTTAGTGAAATAGCTGGGGCTTTCGAAGCCGCACGAGAGCGAAATCTCTGTAATTCCCAGAGTGGAATTGCGGAGTTTTTTTTCTGCATTAGACAGGCGAAGTTCCTTGATATATGCGGAAACCGTCAATCCTGTTTCTCGTTTAAAAAGCGTAGAAAGATAAGAGCTGCTTATATGAATCTCATCCGCAATGCTCGCCAGTGAGAGAACCCCCGAATAACTTCTGTGGATATATGCAAGAGCCCTGGCTATAACTTCGGAATCACCGGAGTACATGTCTGAGAATATGGTTTCAGACATTGACAAAACGAATTCTCCGGCGGCATTCATTAGTTCCTTGAAATTTCCTGCACTGTTAAGGGATTCCAGCGCAGACAAAATTTCGTATTCAGAGGATGCCGGCGCACCTTTTCCGGATTCTCTTGTAAGCTGACCGAACAGAGAAAGAAGTCGGAGTTTGATAATTGATAAATCGCCGTTTTCGAACACCATAAGGTCCTCAACATATTTGGAGAGGTTTCGCATACCGGTGGATGAGTCTCCGTTTGATATACTGCGAAGCAGTTCGTTTTCGGAGGTGACAGGGTATGCCAGTTCAATATTGCTTCTCTTCATTTCGATAATCTTTGAAACTACATTGCTCTGTTCGACACTTTTCTGGCGATTAACCGCAGTGAGACTTTCGCCGGGATTAAGTGACTTGAAAATGTTCGAAAACAGTTTCATCAGATGAGTGATTTCGGTCGGCGTATACATTCTCAAACCGCTCAAAATGCTCATCAAAAGGGGAAAGTCCACATTATCTGAAGGCATCTTTTCGCAGAAATGACGGATTGCCTTTTCACGACTGGTTCCCATGGGGATGGGTCCGGCTACCACATATCCGACAACGGATGATTTGCCGGTGAGAGCATGAGCCAGGTTAATGAGCCCGGAATCACAGAGAAATATGTATTCCTCCCCAAGCCCCAGAGCAATATTCATTGCGGACTTAAGAGTATGTCTGCAGTGTGACTGTTCATCGCTGTAGGTATTGTTGGCACTGCAAAGCTTACATTTTTTATTGTGTTCCCACAGAAGTTCCCCCTCCGGTGAGTAAAAAGAAGCAGGTATTCCTGTAACCTCCGAAAAAGCGACAACCGATTCTTCGAGGGATGTCAGAACCGCTTTTTCTCGGTTTGTTGCGACATGTAATTCGTAAAGATGTTTCATAATTGTAAAATCTTTATAAAAAATATAAAAAATTTCCTGTTGGACAATGCTTTCTTGTAATGATATTATAATACAAAGAAGAAAAACACAAATATTATTATTAAAATATAGAAATAATTTTATAGCGTTTTTTCCCCAAAAGTAGGATAATTAATATAGACAAAATGTACGTAAAAATAAGTTGATGCAAATTATAAAAAAGGAGAAAATTTCATGGGTAAAGAATTAATTTTCAAAGCATTAAGACACGAGCCAATGGACGAGATTCCATGGGTACCGTTTGCCGGTGTTCATGCGGGACAACTGAAGGGCTACACTGCAGAGGAAATGCTGACAGAAGCAGACAAACTTGTTGAATCGATGAAGGAGGCTGCCAAGCTGTATCAGCCGGACGGACTTCCTGTACTGTTTGACTTGCAGGTTGAGGCAGAAATTCTGGGTTGCGAACTGATGTGGGCCAAGGACAATCCACCATCGGTCAAGACACATCCGTTGGCAGGCGATAACAAGGGTCTCCCTTGTCAATGCAAGCTACCGACTCCGGAAGACGGCAGACTGCCTATGATTCTGGATGCCAAGAGAAGAATGAAGAAGGAACTGGGCGATGACATCGCTTTGTACGGACTTATTTGCGGACCGTTCACTCTGGCATCACATTTGAGAGGTTCCGACATCTTCATGGATATGATGAGGGATAAGGAATATGTTAAGGAACTGATGGCTTACTGCGGACAGGTTGCACTCAGAATGTGCGAGATGTACATTGATGCAGGTATGGATGTAATCGCCGTTGTTGACCCGCTGATTTCACAGGTATCGCCAAAGATGATCAATCAGCTCCTGGCTGAGCCGTTTATAGCGATTTTTGACTACCTGAGAATGAGAGAAGTGTTTTCATGTTTCTTTGTTTGCGGTGACGCAACTAAACAGATTGAAGAGATGTGCAAGACAAATCCGGACGGAATCTCCATCGATGAGAACGTAGATCTGGCAAAGGCCAAAGAAATCTCTGACAGGTACAATATCTGTATCGGCGGTAATATCCCTCTGACAACCACAATGCTCCACGGAACTCAGGAGGACAACATTAAAGTAACACTTGATCTGATTGACAGCGTTAAGGACAAGAGAAACTTCATCGTTTCCCCGGGATGTGATATGCCGTATGCAACGCCGAGAGAAAACACAGTGGCATGTGCTCAGGCCGTAAAGAATCCTGAGGGTTCCAGAAAACTGGTTGAGAACTACCAGAGCTCATTTGATGATATCGATGTTGAAATTCCTGATTACGCCAATGAAGACAAGGTTCTCGTTGAACTGTTCCTGATTGATCCTGAACAGTGTGCCGCATGTACATATATGAAGGCTGCAGCTGTGGATGCCTACGAGGACATGAAGGATATAGCTGAAATCAGAGAATATCTGTATACCATCAAGGAAGACATTGCCAGGACAAAAAAGATGGAAATTGCCAAGCTGCCTACAATGGCAGTAGATGGCGAACCTTTATTCCTTTCGATTATTCCTTCACGAGAGGAACTGCTGAATGCAGTAAAAGCTGCCTACGACAAGAAGCATAAGTAAGGGTTTGCGAAATTAAAAATTCGAAAAATCTCAGCCCGGCGGGCAATCGCCTGCCGGGCAGCAAAATACCCATGAAGTAGATATAGTCAACCACTAGATATAATCATAACTCAAAATATTAAATTAAAAGGAAGGAGAAAAGAGATAATGAAAAACAGCAGATTACAGGAAATACTTGCAAAGGCCGAGGCAAGAATACCCATAACCAAAAATGAGTTAATGTACATTTTGAATTTGCCTGAAGCATCACATGAATCAGCGCTGGTAAGATCTATGGCCGATAGGCTTATCAGAGAAAAGAATGAAAACAGTGCAATAATAATCGCTCAGGTGGGTGTGGATATACATCCTTGTGAGGCGGCATGTAAATTCTGTTCATGTGCCGAAGGTTCAACACAGTTGCCAACGTTCAAACTGGATAAGCCGGGCATTAAGGCGGCAATAGACGAATTCTGTAAAGGCGGAGACCTGTATGGTCTTTACCTGATGACCATGGCAGATACGGATCAGGAATATCTGATTGAAGCCGTTAAATATGCCAGAGAGGTAGCACAACCGGAGACTCAAATATGGATAAATACCGGAGACAATGATGCGGAATTCTATAAGAAGGTTGCAGCAGCCGGAGCCGTGGGCGCATATCATGTTCACAGATTGAGAGAGGGTGTGGACACGAGGTTGGATTCCGAAACGAGAGTCAAGAGCATGAAGTACATAAGGGAAGCGGGCATGGATCTGTTCAGTTGCGTTGAGCCTATCGGACCGGAGCACAGTGTGGAAGAAATGGCAGAAGAAATAATGAGATGCGTTGATCTGGAAGTTACGCAGTTCGGAGCTATGAGACGAATTGCCGTACCGGGATCACCATTTGGCGATTCAGGGCAGATAAGCAATCTCAAAATGGCCCATGTTGTGGGATGTGTCGGATTGGCATATGCATCGGTTCCTACAGCCAGATTTTTCGGAGTGCATGAACCGAGTGAGGCAGGGTATCTGTCGGGTGCCAACTTTGTAACCGCTGAGACCGGTGTTAACCCAAGGGATGTGGCAGTTGACACAAGTGAAGGCCGCGGTTGGGATATTTACAGATGCAGAAAGCACTTGTTTGAGTGTGGTTTTGAGTATCTGCTCAAAGGGGACGGAACGAAAATTCCGTTGACATACGAATATCTGGAAAAGACGGATTCATTAATCTGATTGAAAGCTATATCAGGATAGTGATTTTAAAAAGGGGTGCTGGCAACGGCACCCTTTATGTATTATAATTATGTTAAGTTAATCTTTAATAAACTGAAAACGGAGCCTGGATATGACTACATTTTTTGCGATGGATTGTGCCTGCAAAGGCAGCAATTTAGACAAGATGATACAGCCTGCCATTTTGATGATTTTGTTTGATAAGGATCTGCATGGATTCGCAATCATCAATGAACTCGGAAGAACCATTATGTTTGGAGGAACTGCTCCTGACAAGGCGGGGGTATACAGGTATCTGAAAAAAATGGAAGCGGCAGAACTGCTGAAATCGGAGTGGGTGCTTGATGAGGCAGGAGATAAGCCGAAAAAGATATACTCAATAACCGATAACGGCAGACATTGTCTGATAAACTGGCAGACTGCTCTCGATGATTATTCAGATCGCCTAAAGAAATTCTGTGCTGAAATCGGAGAGGTTTTGGCGGAATAACAAACGGAGGACTTAAATGAGCAAAAAAAATGTAGAACTGCAATTTGATATCAACAAATGCTGCGATAGGGCAACGGAACGCTTTGTCGAGGATACGGGTGTCGGCAATGAGGGTGACAAATACGATCGTATGCACAGGGAAGCTTTTGAAATCCGCAAACTCATTGAACCAAGAATTGATGTAAAAGGCTTATATCGTTTTTATGATGATTTTTCCCTGGAAGGGCAGGTCCTCAAGGTGCACGGAAGGAACAATAAAGAGATTGTGCTGAAGTGTACGGCATTTGAGCAAATTGATCCCGATACAGTCGAAGGCGTGTATTTTTATGCGGTAACAGCCGGGGATTACTATCTGGAGGACATGCCGATAATGAAGCAGCTCTATGCGGACATATGGGGGACGGCATTCACGGATGCGACTCGCGGAATCCTCATGGAACAACTGAAGGCGCAACACCCGGTAAGTGACAGCTTCGGACCGGGATTTTACGGCATGGATGTAAGTGAGATGCATAAGATGCCTGAGCTGGTTGATTTTGAGTCTCTTGGCATGGAGGTTCGGGAGAGCAGTGTTATTTTGCCACTGAAATCTTGTGCGGGAATTATTTTTAAGGTTAACGAAGGTTACAAGGAACTCAACAGGGCATGTGAACTTTGCTTTGGCAATAAAAAGACCTGTACTTTATGCAGCGTGCGAAAGCATATTATATAATGGAGTTGCCACGAAGCTGTGCTTCGATGGAACTCCTTATGCTTTTGCGGCCCAAGAGAGCGAAGCGCGATTGGCAAGCCGCAAGTCGTATGAATGGAGTTGCCACGAAGCTGTGCTTCGATGGAACTCCTTATGCTTTTGCGGCCCAAGAGAGCGAAGCGCGATTGGCAAGCCGCAAGTCGTATGAATGGAGTTGCCACGAAGCTGTGCTTCGATGGAACTCCTTATGCTTTTGCGGCCCAAGAGAGCGAAGCGCGATTGGCAAGCCGCAAGTCGTATGAATGGAGTTAGTATTTTGAGGGACAGATCGGATTGATCACGTGGACTCTAAATCCTCGCAGCCGGGTGAAACTCCCGGGTTCCTCGCCACTTTTATTTAAACTCCCGAGAGGTTTTGCATGAGCGAAAAGAAAAGATATTACAGAAAAAAAACGGAGCTTTTGCTCCTGATTGACAAGATGAAGCTGTGGCCGTCGAGGACGGGGCTTTTGCATGGCATTAAGAACATTGACCGCCACGGCAAATTTGCTGTTATCACAACCCATTGCGGGCAGACTTTTACCGTTCGCGATTCCAGAAACTGCAGGGCGGCGAGATGGCTGCGCAACAAATGGGTGACGGAACCATGCCCCCAATGCAGGATTCCTGACTGGAAACTTGAAAAATATTCAAAGACATTCTTCAGTCAGAATTACGGGAGTACACTTAATTAATCCTCTTCAAATTCCTTTTCCAGTTCTTCCGCGCTCGCACTGATCATATCAACAGGTCTCGGCATAGCTGAGGCAATCTTATCGATTCCGGTGACAAGCGGCTTTTTAATTCGGCAGGTTTTATCCCTGCAGTTCTCGCATCGGATAGTTGCGTTTGAGCCTCTCCAGAAGCGTTCAGGATGCATGGCGTAAACCAGTTCCCAGCGGAGCATTACAATAAGTGAAGTGAACAGGAGGCTCCAGCTGAAGAAGCTGGGGATAAAAAGCATTGGTGTATACATCATCATATGTCCCCAGTCAAATATTCTGCAGTTCACACAGCAGCGGTTACCCATCATATACTTCTGGAACGGGCAGAAAAGCAACATGCATATAAGGTCACAGGTGAAATAAAAAATCGACAGCATTACCAGTTCCACCGCACCCAGAATTCCCGCCAGATACAGAATTCCGAATATGGCATTGAAGCAGAGCCATACAAGCAGAACTCTCCATGCTCTTATGTTCATAGCATTGACATATTCAAAAAGCTGAAGGCGGTCATATCCTCCTTCAGGTTCACGATATGAGTAAGGACGACTTTTCAGTCCGCTCATTGTCATCTTAACTTTTGGAAGCAGATGAAGAATCATTCCGCCCATCAGTACAATCCACAGCACATGGATAGGAGTAAATGTACTGAAGAATTCGTTTGTCAGAGCAGAAACAAAAACTTCTTTATGAAATATATATCCCCACATGCATGCGATAAAAATCAAAACTCTGGCTGTTAACCTGAACATATATATCAGGAACATTTTATTTGATTTTGTGAAAATATTATCCATAGATGCTCCTTCCGGTAAATTTGCAAAAATATTATATCATAATAAAATACAAATGGTAAATAAGAGAAAGATGTGTTAAAATGTGTGCCATGAATAAGGGAGTAGTCAACGGCAATGGCGTTCATGAGACTGAGCCGCTCCGTGATGATGTCAACAATCCCGGACATAAACAGTGTCCTGGCATGATCTTAAATGATGAGACTTATCCGTAAGTTACGGGGCAGTCTCTTGTTTTTTGAAAAGGGAAAGAAAATGGGTAGAAAGAAAGAAAAAAAATTTGATCTGTGGCAGTACAAATGGCTGTACTTCTGGATACTGATTGCGACCTTGTTCGGTGTGGGAATTTATTTCTTCATGGGGACGAATCATGCAATTGATTATGCAGGTGCATATCTGATAGAACTGAGCCTAAGTGTGGATAATCTGTTTGTGTTTCTGCTTATATTTATCAGTTTCGGAATAGATGAACATGCACAGCACAGGGTATTGTTTTATGGTATTGCGGGAACTGTCCTTCTCAGATTCCTGTTCCTGTTTATTGGTATTTCGCTTGTAAACGCATTTGAATGGGTGCTGTGGATATTCGGTGCACTGCTTATCTTCAGTGGGGCTAAAATGTTCGTGCATGATGAGGACAAGGATCCGCGGGATGGCACCATGTACAAAGCTGTCACCAGGTTCATGCCTATGTGCTCGGATTTTGTGGGTGAGAAATTCATAGTGAGAAATGACGGAACCAATTATGACGGGGAGGCATGTCCTATATCAAAGAAGTCGAAGTGGCTTTGCACTCCTATGATGGTAGTGATGGCTCTTATTATCGGTGCCGATATTATTTTTGCAATAGACTCGGTTCCTGCCGTTGTTTCAATGACAACAAATATGTTCATAGTTTATACATCAAACTTTTTTGCGGTTATGGGATTAAGGCAGCTGTTCTTTGTTCTGGAACACATGCATGAGAGATTTCAGTATGTCAGAATCGGTGTTGCTGTTATTCTGATTTTTACCGGAATCAAAATGCTTCTGGGCATCTTTAATCTTCATATCCACAACCTGATTTCAATCGGGATAATAATAGTGATTCTTACCGCAAGCATTATCTTTTCGGTAGTGAAGACCAGAAGAGGCAACACGACCGATGTTGTAACAAGATTCGGCAGGAAGATTGACCTGGAAGAAGCCTTTAAAGATCTGGAAGAGGAAGAGTAAAAGGGTTTTGTATGGAAACAGGTTTCATGCTCATATTCAACAGCCTGCTTCTGGGCACAGGGCTGGCTATGGACGCGTTCAGTGTCTCTCTGGCAAACGGATTGACTGAACAGCATATGAGCAAAGGAAAAATGACACTCATCGCCGGTGTATTCGGATTGTTCCAGGGTTTGATGCCGATGATAGGATGGTTTTTTGTTCACTATCTTGTGAACTATTTCAAAGCATTCGAGAGATTCATCCCCTGGATTGCTCTTGTACTGCTTTTGTTTATCGGCGGGAAAATGCTTATTGAAAGCATAATTAACATCCGCAAAAACAGAGAAGGCGAGGCGGTAAGCCTGTCCGGAATAACTATAGGAGCTTTGTTTTTACAGGGCATTGCTACATCAATTGATGCTCTTTCCGTAGGTTTCACAATTTCCGGCTATGGCTGGGTGCAGGCACTGATATCTGCTCTTATAATCGCAACTGTAACATATATCATATGCATCCTTGGACTTATTATCGGGCGCAAAGCCGGCATGAAACTGGCAAACAAAGCAGGAATTCTGGGAGGTTGTATACTGATATTTATAGGGATAGAAATATTTATCAGCGGATAAGAAAAAACCGTCGGGGATGCTGTTTCTCCGGCTGTTTTTGTTTTCATAAATTACACCTGTACAGCAGTTCCGGGATAATATTGACAAGAATAATCAGTGATGTTAAATTAGGTTGGGGTGGGTCACAAACAGTCAGGAAAGGAAATGAAAATGGCGTTCAAAAGAAAAAAGGAAGATATTTTTTTCACAATGTTCAAGGATTTTGCGGACTCACTCGTGGAATGGGTGAAAGTTTCAGCAAGGTTATAAACGACTATGGGAATGCGGAAGAGCAGATTGCCGAACTGAAGACTTTGGAATCGGAATGTGATGTAAAGAAACACAAGATACTGGGACAGCTTAACGAATCCTTTATTACGCCGTTTGACAGAGAGGATATAGTTCTTATTGCCGATCAGCTGGATGATATTGCTGACTACATGGAAGATATAGCCAATAAGTTTGTAATATATGATGTAAAGGTATTGAGAGAAGATGCTGTTGAGATGGGCAATATAATCGTAGAGTCCACTCTTCATGTAAAGATTATCTTTGACGGACTGGCCGACTCAAAGAAAAGTGATACAACCAAGGCCGCAATAATTGAAATTAACAGACTTGAAAATATTGCTGACGCGATTTTCAGAAGAGCTATCGCCAAGCTGTTCAGGGAAGAGAAAGATCCTGTTGAAATTATCAGGTGGAACGGTCTGTATGAGGGACTTGAGGATGCACTGGATGCATGCGAACATCTGGCAGATTCAGTAGAAGGGGTGATGATGAAGAATGCTTAGTGCAACGCTAATCGGCGTAATAGCGTTTGCATATATTTTCGAATTCATCAACGGATTTCACGACACTGCGAACGCCATCGCCACATCAGTTTATACCAGAGCCCTTACAGCAAACAAAGCCATCATGCTGGCGGCAGTAATGAACCTTCTGGGTGCCATGGCCAGCGAAAAAGTAGCGAGCACTATTTCCAAGGGACTGGTGGATGTAACACTGGAACAGTATGTAATCATGGCGGCACTTGTTGCCGCTATAGTCTGGAACCTGTTTACCTGGTGGAAGGGAATTCCTTCCAGTTCATCCCACGCCCTTATAGGAGGTCTGCTGGGTGCGGTAATAATGTACACCTCCAGCATGCAGCACGTTATATGGTCCGGAGTCCTTAAGAAAGTAATCATACCTCTCTTTACGTCGCCGCTTCTGGGACTGTTAATCGGATTCTTTTCCATGAAAGCAATATATGCACTGTTCAGAAACTGGATGCCTGCAAAAGTTAACAACTTGTTTCTGAGAATGCAGATATTCTCGTCAGCACTGGTAGCATTTTCACATGGTAATAACGACGCTCAGAAAACTATGGGAATAATCACTCTGGCTCTGGTAACAGGCGGATTGGTAAACCCTGATGACGGTGTACCTTTCTGGGTAAAGATTACATGTGCAACCACAATGGCACTGGGAACAGCTGCCGGTGGGTGGAAAATATTAAAGACTATGGGCGGCGGAGTGACCAAGCTTTCACCGGCTTCAGGATTTGCGGCTCAGACAACGGCAGCATTGGTTATAGAGCTCATGTCATTCATCGGAGCACCGGTAAGTACCACGCAGGTCATTACAACATCCATCATGGGTGCAGGCACGGCCAAGCGCGCAAAAGCCGTAAAGTGGGGCATTGCCAGCAATATTTTCACCGCATGGGTTGTAACGCTGCCGGTTACCATGACACTGGGTGCGCTGTGCGTATGGATTATACAGTTATTTATGGGTTAGATTTTATAAAACTACTTCTTCAGGGGGCGCCGGCTTATCAGTTGTTAAAACTCTTTTAACTCCATGAATCCTGCCCCATCTCTTATTATTTATTCTACTTTTTATTACTTTGTTCGGCCACGAGTGGACAATCTTGCCGTTACCTGTGTATATAGCAACATGGATTATTTTGCTTCTCTTTGAGTAGAAAATCAAATCGCCCGGCTTCTTGTTTTTGTATGATACTCTCTTAAGCTGTGTACACTTCCAAAGATTTCTGGATTCGTATTCGTGACCCTTCTTTGAATGGCTTACCGGATTAATCCTGTCTGACCCGATGCCTGCTGCATACATGCACTGCATAATAAGACCCGAACAGTCAAGTCCCTGGCTCTTTTTACCCGAAGCTCCGACAACATAGTCAGCACCACGATAGTTATTGGCGGTTCTTATCATGGCATTGACATAGTCACTCCTGTCAGAAGCAGGGGTAATCTTATTATCCTTTGGTGTTACATATGCTCCCATGTTATACCAGTCGCTTTCAGAGAACCCCATCTTTTTCCATGTTTCAAGGTTTACATTTCCTGTAATCCTGAGCCTCTTCCTTTTCTGAAACTTCTTTACCTTACTGTAAGTGGTTAATGTATAGCGTGGCCAGTACTTGCTTCCTATTCTGAAGTATCTGTTGACTTTTCGCACCTTAAGCCCCATGTATCCTCTGTAGAGAGTGTATCCGCCACCCTTCAGCGTTAATTTATCCTGTATCTGAAACCATCCCGATGGATTTTTATAGTAATCCTTTGTTGTAATTGTTATTACGTCGCTTGTGTAGGCTTCATACTTTGTCACATTTATATCCGCACCTTCTGATGTATCCGCATCTTCTGACAGAGCTTCTTCGGACTGAGAAGCAATACCATCCGTCACGGGAACTGACGTTTCGGGTTCCGGCACCGGTGCTGTCGGTTCAGGAGTGATTACTTCTTCAGTTTCATCAATCACAATTCTCCATTTAGAAGTCCTTACATACCACCAGTCTTCAGGATATTCAATGCTGACATCCTGAACCTCATCTTTAGTCATTGCGAACGACCCTTTATCTACCCATGATGACCCCGATTGCATCTGAAGCTTTACGGTTCTTCCATATCCATTTTCTATGGTTATGTTGTCGATTAAAGTATCTCTTGCTGTTACCGTTGGTTCGAGTGCAAGATTATCGACTTTTGTTTCTTTTATAGTTACTGCCCCGTTCGCAAACACAGCTTGCGGAATGAGTGTCATCGCCATGATGGCTGTCAGTGTTAATGCTATTAGTTTTTTCATGAAATTTACTGTTCCTTTCCGTTTTCCCACATGAAACAAAAATCGGTTATACGTTGAACAGGAAGTGGCAGACATCACCATCCTTAATCTCATATTCTTTTCCTTCGGATCGGAGCCATCCTTTTTCCCTGGCGACAGACAGCCTGCCGCCGGCTTCCATCAGCTTGTCGTAGGCTATGGTTTCTGAACGTATGAACCCCTTTTCGAAGTCAGTGTGAATTTTACCTGCTGCCTGTGGTGCCAGGGTACCCCGACGTACGGTCCAGGCACGTGTTTCATCCTCACCGATAGTAATAAAAGAAATCAGGTCAAGCAGGGAATAGGATGACTTAATCAGTTTGTTCAGACCGGATTCAGTAATTCCCAGTTCTTCGAGAAACATATCCCGTTCGTCATCTTCCAGTTCGGACAGCTCGGCTTCGACTTTAGCACTGATTACTACAACTTCTGAGTTTTCGACAGCAGCCAGCCTGCGTACCGAAGCAACCGATTCATTGTCGGCAACATCATCGGCAGCGTCTTCCTCCGCTACATTTGCAGCGTAGATTACAGGTTTGTATGTGAGAAGATCCAAAGTCCTGATGAAAGCAGCCTCGTCTTTATCCAGATCCATCATTCTGGCAACTTTCCCTTCACCGAGAAAATCGTTAATCTTTGTGAGAAGATCTATTTCCTTCTGCAGGGACTTGTCTCCCTTAAGCATTTTTGCTGCTTTTGCTATTCTTCTTTCCAGAATCTCCATATCTGACAGAATAAGCTCCATATTGATGGTTTCAATATCGGAAACAGGATCGGTCTGACCGTTAACATGGACAACATTGTCGTCTTCAAAGCAGCGAACCACATGAACGATAGCTTCCACACCGCGAATGTGACTGAGAAACTTATTCCCCAGACCTTCACCTTTGTTTGCCCCTTTGACCAGTCCGGCAATGTCGCAGAATTCAATGGTAGTATAGATGGTTTTCTTTGACTTATATATTTCAGCCAGCTTTGTCACCCTTTCGTCAGGCACGATAACGACACCTATATTGGGTTCTATGGTGCAGAAAGGATAGTTGACCGCTTCGGCTCCTGCATTGGTGATGGCATTAAAGAGTGTGCTTTTGCCCACATTGGGGAGACCTACGATTCCTAATTTCATTTTATTATATATCTCCTTAAATAATCCGGCAACTTTAGTAGTTTACACGCTGTGACCAACAAATTTTAGCACAAACAGGATTATGTTTCAATGTTGCGCTTGGTACGGCGTACGAAAAATGCAAAAAAAGTGTTGACATATCTATCAGATACCTTATAATCATATATATCTGATAGATATATTGTCATGGATCTTCCCGAAAAGAGCGGGCATCGCATGGCTGCACAAAAGAATCAAAAGAATTAAAAGAATCGAGGGAATTTGATGAAAAAAGTATTCATTGTTTTAGGCGTTGTGCTTTTAGTCCTGGTCGTGCTCGCCGTGGTCTTTTTCGCAATGCAGAGCAAGAGAGCGGCTGAGTACGCTAATTTAACGCCGACAGAAAGAACAGAAAAAATTGAGGCATTATTGACGGAGCATGCCGAGAAGACCACGACCTTGCAGTTTGCCATGAACGTGCCTGAATCGGGGATTAATTATTCATTTTCGAGTACCGTGCCGAATCAACGGTTTCACAGTGCCAGCGCAGGTAAACTGATGACGTCTACGCTGATTTTTATGGCCATCGAGCAGGGAAAATTGACACTCGAGACACCGATCAGCAGTATTTTAGGAGATGAGCTGTTAAACGGTTTGTTTGTTTATCAGGGCACCGACTATAAGGATCAGGTGACTGTCCGACATCTGCTGGGTCATATGTCCGGTGTGAACGACTATTACGAAAGCGATACCTTTGACGGCTCCACATTTACCGAGGACATGATCAACAATCCCGATACCTTCTGGACTCCGCCGGAACTGATTGCCTATACCCGCGACAACCAAGAGGCCGTTGGCAAGCCCGGGGAGAAGTTTTTGTATTCCGACACCGGTTATATCCTCTTGGGGCTCATCATTGAAGAAATCTACGATATGCCGTTTCACGAGGCGCTGCAGACCTATATTTTTGACCCGGCCGATATGCAGGAGACGGATCTGTGTTTTTACAGCGACGGCTTCGATCAGGAAGCTTTGGCGCCTTTGTATATCAACGGGGTTGATGTGCATCTGTTTCGCAGCATCAGCGCCGACTTTTCAGGCGGCGGATTGTCCATTACGGCGGAAGATTTGCTGAAATTTCTGGATGCTTTGCAAAGTGAGCGCTTCGTCAGCCAACAATCATTGGATATGATGGCCGACTTTGAACACAAATATATCAAGGGCATCCACTATGGACTGGGCATGATGCAGGTGCACTTTGACGAGTTTTTCTTCCTCCTGAAAGATCTCCCGCGCTTACAGGGGCACTTGGGTGTCACCGGCGTACATGCTTGGTATGACCCGGAAACACATGCGAGCTTTGTCCTCAATGTGGGTAATACGAAAGATATGAGTGACAGTTTCAAACTGTTAATCCAAATTATTCAGATACTTTATCCATCATAAGGAGGGCCTGTGTCAACAAAATTTGCATTATTGGGTTTATTGGATATCCACAAAATGTCCGCATATGCTCTGGAAAAATTTGCGAAGGAATCGATCGGCTATTTCTGGAATGAGTCGTACAGCAATGTACACCGCACATTAAACATGCTGGCGGAGGAGCGATTGGTAACCAAGTCTGCGGAGCCGGGCAGCAGAAACAAAAATATTTTTGACATTACCGACCTGGGACGGAAAGCTCTGTCGGAATGGTTGTCCAATCACAAACACACCACAATTTATCGGGATGAGCTGCTCCTGAAACTGTTTGTAAGCAAACGGAAAGACTATCCGGCGCTGCTGATCGATTTGAAACATGTCCTGAACGAATTGCTGGAACAACAAGAAGTGTATGTGGCTTTGCAGAAATCCTTCACATCGGGAGAGGGCAATCTCTCATATGACTTAGTATTGGACTACGGCATCGTGCAAAATGACGCCACCATTGCTTGGCTGAAAAAAACAATTCAAAGAATGGAGGCAATTTTATAAGATTAATGTCATTTCTTAAACAGTTTCACGAAAAAATCAATAGTGTTGCTGTAGGATTTATCCTTTCTCGCATAGGTGCTAGTACTGGTACTCCCAGAATTAATAGGAGTAATAGTATACTTGCCCTCTTTTTTCCGTTCTTTGTTAAGTTCATCCGTCAATGTCTGGCTTGACGCATACTGAGCTTCCGGCGGCTCCTTCTTGTCCTCCTTTTTTGGTGCAGCGAAATATATTATCGCAAGAATAATAACTGCCACAGCAATAATCAGTATTGTTATGAACCCAAAAGGAATATTCAATAAACACATAGTTACTCATCCTTTCTTTTGTTGCGCTTCCACATTATAACATAAATCAAAGTGAAAACTACAATTACGGTCAGGCTTAGTAACTGTGCCTGTTTGAATGGTCCAATCATCAGACTGTCAGTTCTTAAGGCCTCAACGAAAAATCTTTCGAGGGAATACAAAATCCCGTATAGGAGCAAAACCTGACCCTCGAATTTGCGGTGATTGTCCACATAGATCAGCAGGAAGAACAAAAGCAGGCACCAAATGGATTCGTACAGGAAGGTAGGGTGGTAGCCGATGCCGTCAATATAAACAGCCCAGGGCAGATCAGTAGAACCACCGTGTGCCTCTGAATTGAAATAATTTCCCCATCTGCCTATGGATTGGGCCAGCGCTATGGAAGGCACTACAAGATCCAGGGCATTGAGCGGCCGGATTTTCCAGATATAACACAGCAGGGCCCCCATGGCCATACCAAAGATCAGACCTCCGTGAATAGCCAGACCGCCTTCTCTGAAGTTAATCATCTTAAGAAAATCGCCGGCATACAGATCCCAGTTAAATACTATGTAATAAAGACGTGCGCCTATAATACCCACAGGAACGGTTATAATGGCAAGGTTCAGAACATTATCTGCGGTCATGCCGTGTTTCTGTGCCCTAAGTGACGAGACAATTACGCAGATAATAATGCCGGTGGTAATCATAATGGCATACCACATGACATCTATATTGAATATTGTAAATGCTACAGGATTCGGTTGCGGCATATTTTTCCCTTTCTCTTACTTAATAAAGAGCTGTGCAGTCGCACAGCTCTGACTTTTTATGGTTATTTTACAATAATTAAATCATATCAGCCGGGTCAATAACAACAATGAGTTCAGCCAGGTCACCAAAGCAGTACACGGTATAAATCGTATCCGGCTTTCCATTGTAGTCGGAGATAAATTCCTCAGTGTTGCCCACCTCATATGTGCCGTTATTGTCCCATACTATACGGCATTCGTTGTCAAGATACAGTTCCGTTTTCAGATTCCTGTCAGCAATATAGTACCCATCTTTATAGTTTTCGCTCGGAACTATTTCCTTCTGTGCCACGGTTAATGTATAGGTTTCGTCGGTTTCAGTCATTTCAACCGATCCCTGAATTGGTTCGGCTCCATCGGTCAGCAGCTGCTCGGCATATTCCCCCATAAGATATTCAGCAGTAATTTCCGGTTCGTCATAGGTTCCGCCTGATTTGTCACCGCACCCTGCCATGGTCAGTCCTATAGAAAAAACCACTGTGGTACAGACAAGAAAAGAAAAAAGTTTATGCCGGTTACCCGTGTTAAATAACCTCATCATTATCACCTCTTCATACAATAAAATATTACACCTGAAACGCTCTGTTATCAAGTGGTATAGGGGGAATTTACATAAAAAAAGCACGATTTGGTACAAATGTGAGAGAAAAAGCTTATCGGTGGAGTAAAATGGTTGACAAAGGAGGATTATTGCATTAGAATGGAGAAAAATTGAAGATAATGTGGCAGCAGACTGTCTGTGCAGCAGGCGTCTCCTGCCACTTCCACCTCTCAACAGAAGGTACAGGAGAATGTTCGTAGGTAAGTTTAACAATTCAATAGACGGCAAATCGCGACTTATTGTGCCTGCGAAATTCAGAGACGGGTTGAGAGGCAAGTGCGTAATAGCTAAGGCTCTGGACAGATGTCTGACTATTTACACTATTGAAGAATGGCAGGCCTTTGTTGATGAGTTGGACAAGCTTCCCAGAAGTAATCCGGAGGCAAGACTGATAAAAAGACATTTCAATGCATCCGCTGCAGAATGTGACATCGACAAGCAGGGGAGACTGACTGTTCCTCAGGAACTGAAAGACTATGCGGGAATTGACAGGGAACTGGTAACCGTAGGAAGCAATAAGGTTATTGAAGTATGGTCAAGAGAATTCTGGGATGCACAGCTGGATGAAGAGTCCGGTGAATTGATCGATGCCGGTCAGGTGGTACAGAGTCTTGAAAAGTATGGATTTTAAACATGTTCCCGTTCTTTATTCCGAATGTATGGATAATCTGAATATAAAGCCTGACGGCATATATGTGGACGGAACTTTAGGCGGAGGCGGACACGCCTTCGGAATAGGGGAACGATTGAGCGAAAAAGGTCTTCTGATAGGAATAGACCGTGATGCAGATGCTCTGGATGCAGCCCGAAAGAGACTGGAACCGCTGAAGTGTCAGAAGGAACTTGTCAGGAGCACTTACGCAGAGATAAAAGATGTTCTCTTAAGACTGGACATTGACAGCATTGACGGTGCACTTCTGGATATAGGAGTGTCGTCCTTCCAGCTGGACAATAGAGAAAGAGGCTTTTCGTACATGCATGACGCACCTCTGGACATGAGGATGAACAGGGAAGATTCCTTTTCCGCATGGGATGTGGTGAACGGTTATGACAAGAAGCAGCTGACAGAAATAATAAAGAAATACGGTGAAGAAAGATGGGCATCCAGAATAGCGGACTTCATCGTAACAAAAAGAAAGAACGGTACCATAGAAACCACGGGAGAGCTGGTGAGAGTCATAAAAGCGGCTATTCCCGCATCGGCCAGAAGAGAGGGACCGCATCCTGCAAAGAGAACTTTTCAGGCCATAAGAATTGAAGTTAACAGTGAGCTGGAGCAGCTGCAGAAGGCCGTTGATGAATTTTGCGATGTTCTGAAGCCCGGAGGCAGGCTTGCAATAATAACCTTTCACTCCCTGGAGGACAGGATAGTAAAGGAAGCCTATAACAGGAGGCTGAACCCGTGTTCATGTCCGAAAGATTTTCCGGTATGTGTGTGCGGTAAGGTGACCGATGTAAAGAAGGTGACAGGGAAACCCATAGTATCCCGGGAAGAAGAACTGGAGCGCAACCCAAGGGGCAGAAGTGCCAAACTGAGAATAATAGAGAAACTGTAATCAGTGAGGTAATAAAATGATTGCACCTGAACAATGGTACGAATACCAGAGACAATATCAGAAATACGGCATTGATATGAAACCGCAGTCTGGCCGCGGAGAACAGCGAAAGAAGCGCAGAAGAGAAAAGAAAAATCCTTTCTCGAGGGAAATGGTTCTTACTTTCGGCAATGATCGAAAGATTATGCTTTCACTGGTTCTTATCGGTGCAGTTGTGCTTGTATTTGCGGTACTCATGACATCCTATGCTGCTAAGATCACCTTTGACATAAACAAGGCAAAGGCCCGAAATGATGTAATAACAGGAGAGATAGAAGATCTGGATGTAAAAATTTTAAGCACCAGCAATATCAGTTACATCGAAAGACAGGCAAAAGAAAAACTGGGGATGAAAAATGCCGGTAAGAACTGTGTGTATATTGCGGCAGAAGAAGTACCTGATGAAGGTTTTGCCGAAATTCTGAAAGACAAAGCATACGATAATTAACACAGAAATCATAAAGCCCGGACAAAAAAGAGAAAAGATGTCCGGGTTTTTCTCGCATTTGTAAAAAAAGAAAAGAAAATCGGAGAACCGCAAATGCAGACTTCAAATAAAAGCAGAAAGAACTTAATAATAGTGATGATGATTATCTTTACGTTTTTATTGGCAATAACTATAAGAGTCGGCTGGATACAGATCGTTAAGGGCAGCGAATACAAAGAGATGGCTTTGCAGCAGCAGACCAAGGACACCCCTATAGAAGCCGAAAGGGGAATAATATATGACCGTAATGGCGAGAAACTGGCGGTAAGTGTCAAGTGCTATACAGTTTATGCCACTCCGTCTGAAATAGGAAAAGATCTGAAGGGCGATAAGAAGGAATATGCTCTGGACCAGACAGCCCAGAAGCTTGCCGATATTCTGGATGTGGAAAAGAGCGGGATGGCAGAATTGCTGGCAACGGACAGGAGTCAGATAAGAATCATCGGAGGTATTGACGCTGATACTGCGGACAAGATCAGAGATGAGAAACTGAGCGGAATAACCATCAGCAATGATACGAAAAGACAATATCCCGGAGGCACTCTGGCGGCCAATGTTCTTGGTGCGGTAAGCGAAGAGAACATGGGGCAGTCAGGATTGGAGCTGTATTACAACAAATACCTGAAAGGTATTTCCGGGAGGTGGGTGAACTATACGGACACAAGGGGCAATCAGCTCAGCTATTCACCGGAGAATGAAAAATACTATCAGGCTGAAGACGGATACAGCCTGGTTACAACCATTGATGAAGTTGTTCAGAGTTATGCTGAGTCTGCACTGGAAAAGTCAATGAAAAAGACGGCGGCAGACAGGGCGATGGCAATAGTAATGTCTGTTGAAACGGGGGAAATCCTGGCACTGGCTCAAACCCCGAGCTTCGATCCGAATAATCCATACGAGCCTTCGGGTAAAAAGGAAAAGGCTGAATTTGATAAAATGACTGCCGATGAAAAGACAGCAAATCTCAGCAGTATGTGGAGATGCTGGCCTATAAACGATGTGTATGAACCGGGATCGGTATTCAAGCTCCTTACTACATCTATAGCTCTTGAGGAAGATGTAGCATCTATGGACAGTGCATATTACTGCGAAGGAAAGAAGAAGGTGGCAGACAGAACAATTCACTGCTGGTACTATCCTCGCATTCATGGCAAACAGTCACTTAAGCAGGCGGTAGGCAATTCATGCAACCCTGTATTTATAGAACTGGCGACAAAGTTGGGAATCGAGAAGTTTTATGATTATATGGACACCTTCGGTATTACGGGAATAACAGGAGTCGACTATCCGTCTGAGGGAAGAGCAATCCTGCAGCCCGAAGAAACAGCCGGTCCTGTCGGACTGGCAACCATAGGGTTCGGACAAGGTATTGCCGTTACCCCCGTACAGCTTGTTACGGCAATAAGTTCTCTGGGGAACAATGGCAAGCTTATGCAGCCGAGACTCGTTAAGGAAATAAGAGATGACAAGGGGAAAACAGTTGAAAAAATTGAGCCGGAGGTTTTGCGGCAGACAGTTTCCAGGGAAACCGCAGATGAAATTTGCGAAATAATGGAGTACGTGGTTGAAGACGGCGGTGGTGGAACCGCGGCTGTTGACGGATACAGAGTCGGAGGAAAGACCGGAACGGCATACAAGGCAGAAAAAGGAGGATACAGTGAGGACACCTATTCTTCCTGTCTGGCGATGGCACCTATGGGCGATCCGAAAATCACCGTACTGGTTGTAATTGACAGCCCGAAGGGAATCAAGTACGGCAGTGTAACAGCGGGACCCGTTGTGAGCGAAATATTGTCAAAGACTCTTAAACACCTGAACATTCCACCTGATGGCAACCGGGAGATAAATGAGGATAGCAAGGTCAGAGTACCTGATGTGGTGGGAAGGCGCGCTGCAGACGGAATAGGTATTCTTGCGGGAAAAGATCTGAAGTACGATATGGATGATGAGGCGGCCGAAAAAGAAGACTTCATTATAGTCAAGCAGTATCCTGCCGCAGGTACCAAAGTAAAGAAGGGAACAAAGGTGTACCTACACAATGATTAAAATGACCATCGAAACAATTCTGAATGCAACAGGCGGTAAGCTCATTCAGGAATGTGAGGAAAAGGAAATAAGAAAAGTAGTTCAGGATTCCAGACATGCGGAAACGGGGGCCATGTTCGTTGCCATCATCGGGGAAAATCAGAATGGGCACAAGTATATTCCTTCCGTGGCGGAAGCCGGATGCAGTACGGTCATGGTTTCAGAGGCTGAAGGTGAGTGGCGGGAAGCCCTCCGCACCGGTGCAAAATCCGTAAATTTAATTCTGGTAGAAGACACGGAGTACGCTTTGGGAGAACTGGCCAGGAACTATCTGAAAGAGCTTAATGTAAGGAGAGTTGCGGTTACAGGCAGTGTCGGCAAGACAACGGTAAGGGATATGATATACTATGTTCTCAGCGAGAAGTACAACTGTGGCCGTAATATGAAAAACTACAATAACCTGATCGGTCTTCCGATTTCCGTTTTAAGCTTTGATGACAATACGGAAGCGGTTGTCCTGGAAATGGGCATGGACAGGTTCGGAGAGATAGAAAGACTGGGAGAAATTGTGAATCCGGAGACGGCTGTAATAACCAATATAGGTGTAGCCCATATAGAGAGACTGGGAAGCCGGGAAGGGATATTCAGGGCCAAGATGGAAATAGCTGACAATATAGTAACTGCAAGCGAGGGAGGTTCCCTGGTGTATGCGGCTGATGGCGAGTATCTGACAGAAGAAAGAACAGCGGGAGACTACAGACAGATTTCTGTGGGAAAGGACGGGCACAGCAAATACATCATATCCGATGTTGACGATTTCGGTATCGAGGGTATAGAATTTACGGTGGAATTCAATGAGCAGATACAGAGAATCAAACTTCCCGTTTCAGGTGCTCACAATGCTGTAAATGCCACATTGGCGATTGCTGCAGGTGCCACACTGGGAGTTGATATGGATACTGCGGTCAAAGGCCTGGCTAAGGTTGAGCTTACTGGAAGCAGATTAAAGGTTCTGAACGGCCGGGTGACCATAATTGATGACAGTTATAATGCCAATCCCGACTCCATGAAGAGCGGGCTAAGGGTGCTTGCCTCAAGCAAGAGTGCAGGCAGAAAAACCGCAATACTTGGAGACATGTATGAGCTGGGAGAAGAAAGCCGCAGCGGTCACTTTGATGTGGGGCTTTTCGCCGGAGGCTGCGGAATAGACCAGGTAGTGACCATAGGCGAAAGTGCGGCGGCCATAGCCGAAGGAGCGAAGGGCGGAAGCGCAATAGTTAAACACTATCCGGACAAGGAATCATTTTTTGAAGAAGCCGGTAGTTTTATCGGGGAAGGTGATCTGGTTCTTGTTAAGGCATCAAGGGGAATGCACATGGAAGAGGTAGTTGAATGGATACAATCAATTTGATAAATATACTTATAGTAGTCGCCGCTGCTTTTGTCATTGCCTTAATCATAACAAAATGCGAAATACCGATTCTCAGAAAAAAAGCGGGACAAAACATAAGAGAAGATGGTCTGGAATCTCATTATTCAAAAGCCGGTACGCCGAGTATGGGTGGAATAAGCATTATAATTTCAGTATGTCTGACATTCTCTGCCGCATCATTGGCATTTGGCTGTGATGTCACTGAAACCCTGCTTATACTGATGGTCTTTCTTGGTTACGGCCTCATTGGTTTTTTTGACGACTACCTTAAGATAATTAAAAAACATAACGAAGGTTTAAAGCCGGGACAGAAGTTCGGACTTCAGACTGTTATTGCCATTGCTTTCGCAATAGCAGCCGCTCAGATTTCCGATTTTGGCACAATGGTATATATCCCGTTGGCGGATACCTTTGTGGAGTTCGGAATCTGGTATTATGTGTTTGAGATATTTGCTGTTCTGGCAATGACCAATGCCGTTAATCTGACGGATGGTCTGGACGGTATGGCAAGCGGTGTTACTGCTATTGTAGCACTGTTTTTCGCCATAGGCGGAATGAAATTCGCACAGTATATAATACAGCCGGGCACAGCCGGATCGGAAATGCGGGCGGGATTCGGATCGACCGAGATATTTTTCTTCGCGGCATTATGCGGAGCCTGTCTGGGCTTTCTGGTATTTAACAAAAATCCTGCTAAAGTTTTCATGGGCGATACGGGGTCACTGGCAATGGGCGGCGGGCTGGCGGCTGCGGCAATAATGCTGCATCTGGAATTACTTCTGATCATAGCCGGAATAATCTACGTAATAGAAGTTCTGTCTGTGGTGCTTCAGGTATCATATTTCAAAATTACACGCGGCAAAAGAATATTTAAAATGGCTCCCATACATCATCATTTCGAGTTGTGCGGATTCAGTGAGAGGCAGGTTGTCCTCTCCTTCTGGCTGTTTACACTGGTATGCTGCATTGCGGCATTTTTCATGATTTAGAATGGAGGCTTAAGTGAAAGGCAGCAGGGTTCTTATAATTGGTATGGGGAAATCAGGAAAGGCGGTAATTGATGCGGCACTCGCCGAGGGGGCAATAGTATCGGCTATGGACAGCAAAGCTCCCGGTCAGCTGGATGCCGACTTTATTGATTATCTAAACAAAAACGGAGTCAGACAATATTTCGGTATAAGACCGGATAATATGTCCGATTTTGATATGCTGATACTGAGTCCCGGCGTCCCGCCGACGCTGGATTATATTCTTGAAGCAGAAGAGTCAGGAGCTGAAATTATAGGGGAACTGGAACTGGCCTACAGGCTGAGCAAAGGTTCATTTATCGCCATTACGGGAACTAATGGCAAGACGACAACAACCACCCTGGCAGGAGAGATCTTCAAGGCAGCGGGAAGGGATACCAATGTTGCCGGAAATATAGGAGTAGCAGTTGTTACGGGCGCACGTGACTCAAATGAGGATACTGTGCTGGTAACCGAGGTCAGCAGTTTCCAGCTGGAAACCGTAAAAAGATTCAGGCCTGTTGTTTCGGCAATTCTGAATCTGACGCCGGACCATATGGACAGACATAAAACAATGGAGAATTACGGCCGTGCCAAGGCTGCAATATTTGCCAATCAGACGGAAGAACAGTTTTGTATTCTCAACTATGATGATAAAGCCTGCTATGAGCTGGCAGAGAGAGAAGGCTGCAACGCCCGGGTAGTTCCCTTCAGCAGATTTGAGGAACTTGAATTCGGAGCTTTCGTTAAGGATGGAAACATCGTGATTAGAGATGATACCGGCAAGGACAGGGTGATATGCGGAACGAACGAACTTAAAATTCCGGGAAGCCATAACCTGGAGAATGCACTGGCCGCAGCGGCGATAACCTGGGTTACCGGTATAGATGCTGATGTAATAGGCAAAGCCATGAGAGAATTCTCCGGAGTCTCTCACAGAATAGAGCTTTGCTGTGAAATAGACGGAGTCAGATTCGTAAATGACTCCAAAGGAACAAATCCGGATGCAGCTATTAAAGCCATAGAGGCTATGAAAGAAAATATTATTCTCATTGCCGGCGGATATGATAAGGGTTCAAGCTATGATAAATTCGTAGCGTCCTTCCCGGGCAGAGTCAAGGCACTGATACTTATGGGTGTTACCGCAAAAAAGATAAGAGATGCTGCGGAGGCTGCAGGGTTCACCAATATCTTTGATGCCGGAAACATGGGAGAATGTGTGGCACAGGCAAAGGAGATGGCTGAAGCCGGAGATGTTGTTCTGCTTTCGCCTGCATGTGCCAGCTGGGGTATGTACAACAATTTCGAGGAAAGAGGAGAGGACTTCAAATCATGGGTTCGGAAGCTGGGATAAAAGCCACAAGAAGCGAGAGACTGGGGTCACACAGAATTAACCCGTCGAAGGTCAGGTCTGTTGACTTTATTCTGCTGCTTGTGACTCTTATTCTGGTTGCTTTCGGACTGATTATGGTTTTCAGCTCCAGCTATTACTACTCTATAAGCAGGACAGGCTCACCGTTCACCTATCTTATAAGAGATGGAATATGGGTTATAATCGGGCTGGGAGCAATGCTTTTAGGCTCCATGCTGGATTACAGGAAATATAATAACAGGACTTTTGTTCTCGTTATACTGGGAATCTGCCTGTTGTTGCTTATTATAGTACTGACACCTCTGGGAACGGAAATAAACTATGCGTCCAGGTGGATAACTGTGGGTCCGATTACTATAATGCCCGGCGAAATAGCCAAAGCGGGAATGATTTTGCTGGCAGCCTGGTTTTTCAGCGACAAACCGGCAAGATCCGAATCTCTGATTTTCGGGATAGCACCGATGGCTGCCGTTATGGTAATTTTTGCTTTTCTTATTCTCCTGCAGCCCAATCTGTCAACGGCAATTACACTCTGCGGTATAACGGTTGCGATGATGCTGGTGGCAGGTATGAGATGGCTGTATGTGGTTATAATGGCAGGTGGCGGTATAGCGAGCCTTCTGATACTGGTTCGCAATGACCCGGGATACTGGGGGGAGAGATTCACCGGATTCCTCAATCCGTTTGGGGATACGGCAGACAGCAGCTATCAGATTGTTCAGTCGCTTCTTGCCCTGGGCTCCGGAGAGCTGTTTGGAGTCGGACTGGGAAAGAGTGTACAGAAAAGCCTGTATCTGCCTGAGCCGCAGAATGACTTTATACTGGCAATTATCGGAGAGGAGCTGGGATTCGTTGGTATTATACTTCTGATTCTTGCATACAGTGTATTTCTCTGGAGAGGAACCAGAGTAGCAATAAAAGCACAGGATCAGTTCGGCATGCTGCTGGCATCCGGCGTTGTTATAATGGTGGCAATACAGGTGATTCTCAACATAGCCGTTGTAACATCCTCTATGCCGGCTACAGGAATCAACCTGCCGTTTATAAGTTATGGCGGCAATGCCCTTATAATATTCATGTTTCTGACCGGTGTTATTTTAAATATATCGCGGCATGAACCGGAGAAGGTTGAAGCTGCAAGGGCTGCTGCCAAGGTGGCTGCGGAGGCAAAATAAAATGAGAGTGATAATGACGGGTGGAGGCACCGGCGGACATATTTACCCCGCCATAGCCATAGCCGATGAAATCAAAGACAGAGATAAGGAGACACAGATTCTTTTTGTGGGAGCACAGAAAGGTCTTGAAAAGACACTTGTTCCAAAGAGAGGATACCCCATTGAGCTTCTGACTCTGGAGGGATTCGACAGAAAAAACATCGTAAGGAATATCGGCGTAATAAGAAAACTCATGAAGGGAAATGCTCGGGCGAGAGAAATCATAAAAACTTTCCGGCCGGATTTTGTTGTGGGTACGGGCGGCTATGCCAGTGCACCGGTTGTTAAAATGGCGCAAAAAGAAGGTGTGCCGACATACATTCATGAGCAGAACGCGGTACCCGGAGTTACTAATAAGCTCCTTGAAAAGCACGTGCGAAAGATTTTTCTGGGATTCGAAAAGGCATCGGAGCATTTCAGAAACAAGGATAAACAGATTGTTACCGGAAATCCTGTGAGAGGTGAATTTCTGAATGCAACCAGGGAAGAGTCCAGGAGAGAACTGGGATTTGCAGAAGACGATTTTGTATTGCTTGCTTTTGGAGGAAGTCAGGGTGCAGGCAAAATCAATAAGGCCATGCTCAGCGTAATCAGTGAATTTAACTCAGATGAAAAGTTCAAAATATGTCTGGGGACAGGCAGCTATTACAACAAGGCAATTCTGAGCGAACTGTCTGAGAACGGAATTGAATTGGGGGACAATGTTGTAGTAATGGAATTTATAGATGATATGGCATCATACCTTGCTGCTGCGGATCTGGTGATATCCAGAAGCGGGGCATTGACAGTTGCTGAGGTGGCAGTAAGCGGAGCACCTACCATTTTTATTCCTTCACCTATCGTAACCGACAACCATCAGTACTACAATGCCATGGCTCTTGCAGAAAAAGGCGGGGCTTTTGTATTTGAAGAAAAGAACCTGGAGGACAAAGGAAGGCTCATTGAAGCAATTAAGAATCTGAGAAACAATCCTGAGATGTTGAAGACAATGTCTGAAAAGAGCAGAGCCAGCGGGCTGAGAGAGGCGACAAAGGTCATTTGCGACACTATTCTGGAGGATTATGCGGATGAATAATCCACAGGGAGAGCGGGAACATCAGCAACAGAAAAGGAAAAGGAGAAAGAAGCCCAGATATCTTCTGAAGCTCGGTATAATTATTGCGGTGATTGCAGTTATCGGGGCTATTATGCATGTGCCGGGGTTTGATGTAAAAACTGTTAAGGTAGTCGGCAACGCCGAGGTCACAACCGAGGAGATAATCAGACTTTCCAGGGTGGAGAAGGGTAAAAGCGTGTTTGATGTTATCCCTCCGATTGCTCAATACCGAATCAGGAAAAACCTGTATATCGAGGAAGTCAACGTAAATCTCAAACCCCCGGATACAATTGAAATAATCGTAGCAGAGAAACCGGCCAGAGCACAGCTTGTTATGGGAAAGAACTACGTGGTCATAGACAACGAGGGAAAGGTTATAGAAATATCCCGGACGGAAAAGCCCGCAACGCTCATAGAGAATGTAGATATAATAGAGGCTGACCGGAAGAAAAAGGTTAAGGTCAGGCAGGAGAAACGTCTGGCAAAAGGCCTGGAACTGGTCAGAATAACCGAGGACAGCGACATGTATTTCAAGAGACTGGCAATAAGGGAAAACAAAGTGGAGGCTCACATATATGACAGCCTTAGTTGCCGGGGCGAATACGGTAATCTGGTCAGCTGTCTGGAGTCCGGAGTCCTCAAATCAGTGGTGTATGATCTCTATCAGAAAGGGGAAGAAAAAGGAACGATTACCGTAAGCGATCACGATTATTGTTTCTTTACGCCAAAGAAATAGTATGATATAATTACTCAGGTTTAAATATACATGGGAGGATTGTCTGAATGCTACAATTTGAGATGAATGAGAATGCATTACAGGTTATTAAAGTCATCGGTGTAGGCGGTGGCGGATGTAATGCTGTTAACAGAATGATTGAAGGCGGCATGAAGGGAGTTACCTTTGTAGCTGTTAATACAGATAAGCAGGCTCTGTCAAAGAACAGAGCAGAGACAAAAATCCAGATCGGCGAGAAGTTGACCAAGGGACTGGGTGCCGGAGGCAAGCCTGAAATCGGACAGAAATCCGCAGAGGAAAACATGGAAGATCTGGAGAAGTTTGTAGCCGGCGCCGACATGGTATTTGTAACCTGTGGAATGGGTGGTGGAACAGGCACCGGTGCAGCACCGATTATAGCCAAGATAGCCAAAGAAATGGGAATCCTTACCGTAGGTGTTGTAACCAAGCCTTTTAAATTTGAAGGCAAGAAGAGACGGGAACAAGCTGAACTGGGAATAAAGTACCTGAAGAAATATGTTGATTCTCTGGTTGTTGTTCCCAATGACAAGCTTATGGATACAGTTCAGGAACAGACATCACTTCTTGAAGCATTCTCAATGGCTGATGACGTTCTCAAGCAGGGTGTCCAGTCAATTTCGGATATTATCGTTGACGATGCTCTCATTAACCTGGACTTCGCTGATGTAATGACCATCATGAAGGACAGAGGTGTTGTACACATGGGTGTCGGACACGGACGCGGAACAGAGAAGATTGCAGATGCAGTAAGAAATGCAATTGCCAGTCCGCTTCTTGAAACAGAGATATCCGGTGCAAAGGCCGTTCTCATCAATATTACCGGAGGCAAGGATCTGACAATGTTTGATGTTGACAAGGTTGCTTCCCAGATTGATGAAGAGGCCGATGACGATGCAATAATCATTCTCGGTACCTCCATCAAGGATGAAATGCAGGAGGAGATTTCAGTGACGGTAATTGCCGCAGGCTTTGAGAAGCCCAGAGAACTGGGCGGATCTATAATTCCATCAAGGCCGGCAGATGAAGGTGTTCAGAAAGCAGATGACAGTGAGGAAGAAATCGCAACCGGCGCGGCTGATTACAAAGGCTTACCGGGAATGGATATTCCGGAATTCTTAAAGAGATAAGAGAAACAAGTTTCAATAGCCGGTGTAACACCGGCTATTCTCAATTATCGGATGAAATACATTAGTTCCAGGGATAACCCAATATACAAAAGTGCGCTGAAACTTACAAGAAAGAAGTATCGTGATGAAACCGGAATGTTTCTTCTGGAGGGAATCAAGCCTCTGAAAGATGCACTTACTGCAGGCATGGATATTAAATCCGTGTTTGTCAGTGACAGTGTGTCGGAACACCCGGCAACGGTCGGTATACTTGCCGAACTTCCTGAAAGCTGCAGCGCTTGTTGTCTTAAAGGCAAGCTTTTTTCAGGGCTTTCCGATACCGAAGCATCACAGGGTATAATTGCCGCTGTAGTAAAGAGTACGGCAGACATCGGTGAAGGAGGCATTGCTGTTCTCGACAGACTTCAGGACCCGGGGAACACAGGCACCATAATAAGAACTGCGGAAGCGGCCGGGTACGGTGGAATTGCGGTCATCAGGGGAACAGTGGATATATACTCGCCTAAGGTAGTTCGTGCCGCTGCCGGCTCTCTGATACGTATGCCTGTGTTGTTCTTTAATAATGCAACAGAAGCAGCGGAGTTTCTGCACAGGACCGGGCGGAAACTGGTTGTCACATGTCCGGATGGTGCTGTTGATTATCGTGAGGCCGACCTTGGTGCAGATATGGCTCTTATAGTCGGAAATGAGGGCGGCGGTGTCAGTGACGAATTCATGGCACTGGCGGACATAAAAGTGAAAATACCCATGAAGGGTCAGATAGAATCGCTCAATGTTGCGGTTGCCGCGGGCATACTGATGTTTCATGGAAATAAATAATTATGATGAGAGGTAAATAATGCAAGCTGAATTAAACAGAATTCTGGAGGAAGCCGGGAAACAGCTGGAAGCTGCTGCTGCACAGGCGGAGCTGGAGAATATCAGAGTAAGATTTCTGGGAAAGAAGGGAGAACTTACACAGATTCTCAGGGGAATGGGTAAACTTACACCCGAAGAAAGAAAGAAAACAGGACAGCTGGCCAACAGTGTCAGAAACGAAATAGAATCCATGCTGGAAGATAAGTTTGAAGCTGCCAGGAAAGCCGCCAAGGAAGCACAGTTCAGGGAAGAAAGAATTGACGTTACCGAACCGGGCAGGCAGATTACTCTGGGAGTCAAGCATCCTCTGACTATTACTATGGAAGAAATTTCAAAGGTGTTTATGAATATGGGATTTTTCATCGTGGAAGGACCTGAGGTTGAAACCGTATTTAACAACTTTGATGCACTCAATTCTCCGACCACACATCCGTCGAGAGATATGACGGACACCTTCTATATAAGCGATGATATTCTGCTCAGAACGCAGACTTCGCCTGTACAGATAAGAACACTTATGAAGCAGGATCCGCCGATTAAGGTCATTTCGCCGGGCAGGTGTTTCAGATGTGATACTCCTGATGCAACACATTCACCGATGTTCCATCAGATAGAAGGTCTGGTTGTGGACGAAGGTATTACCATGGCGGACCTTAAAGGCACTCTGGACCGCTTTGCCAAGCAGCTTTTCGGAGCAGAAACAGAGACAAAGTTCAGACCGCATTATTTCCCGTTCACGGAACCAAGTGCGGAAGTGGATGTATCCTGCTTCAAATGCGGGGGTAAAGGCTGCAGAGTATGCAAAGGCTCCGGCTGGATTGAAATTCTGGGCTGCGGAATGGTACATCCCAATGTACTTAAGGTTGGCGGTGTGGATACGGAAAAATACACCGGTTTTGCTTTCGGGATGGGTGTTGAACGGGTTGCTATGCTCAAGTACGGTGTGGACGATATCAGACTGTTTTATGAAAATGATATGCGCTTCATCAATCAGTTTAAATAAAATAAAATAGTTAAGATAGGAGTAATTAGGAAATGTTAGTTCCTGTAGAATGGATAAATGATTATATAGATATCAAGGATATAGATATAGAGGAGTTCTGTGAGAAAATGATAATGTCCGGTTCCAATATTGAAGCCTGTGAGCATTTCTGCGAGAAAATGGAAGGGGTTATTGTGGGCCGGATAGATAAGCTTGTGCAGCATCCCGATGCAGACAGATTGGCTGTATGCAGTATGAATATCGGCGGGGCTGAAGCAGAAGGTAAAGATGAAAATGGCATGCTTCAGATTGTCACAGGTGCACCTAACGTGTTTGAAGGGGCATATGTTCCTGTTGCGGTTCATGGAAGCAGAATACCCGGACCTCTGCACGGCAAGCCTGAGCAGGAGGGCGGAGTTACGATTACCGGAGGTAAGTTCAGAGGAATTGACTCCTGGGGAATGCTTTGCTCGGCAGGAGAGATGGGCTTTGAGGACAAGGTGATTCCCGTAG
Source organism: Lentihominibacter sp. (assembly GCA_050953465.1). Taxonomy (GTDB): domain Bacteria; phylum Bacillota; class Clostridia; order Peptostreptococcales; family Anaerovoracaceae; genus Lentihominibacter. The sequence continues at coordinate 1,525,680 of JBMNMR010000002.1, forward strand.
TTCATAAAGACGGAATATGGATTCTGGACCCTTCTGTCCACAAAGGAATTGAAAACAAGCTGGGTGAAGATTTTGCAGAAGTGCTTCAGTTGAAACAGTCTGTGGTAGAATTTGAAATTACTCCAAACAGGCCTGACTGCCTTGCCATGATCGGTATGGCCAGAGAGGCGGCGGCAACCTTTGGAAAGACCTTCTCCTATCCGGATACCGATGTGGCGGAGGAAACCGGAGATAAATCCGCGGAACATGTGAGTGTTGAGATAAATAATCCGGAAGGCTGCAGAAGATATGTGGCGAGAATCGTAAAGGATGTGAAAGTAGAGCAATCACCTTGGTGGCTTCAGAAGAGGCTTATGTTTGCCGGCATGAGACCGATTAACAATATTGTTGATATAACCAATTTCGTAATGCTGGAATACGGTCAGCCGATCCATGCCTTTGATATCAGGCAGGTACAGGGTGGTAAGATTGTTGTTGAGAATGCAGCGGCAGGAGAAAAGTTTACGACTCTTGACGAGAGTGAGAGAACTATGGACTCCGACATGCTAATGATTAAGGACGCCGAAAGAAATATTGCCATTGCCGGAGTAATGGGCGGATTGAATTCGGAAATAGAAGCGGACACAAAGACAATCATAATAGAATCGGCCAACTTCAACGGTGACAGCGTCAGGACTACGGCCAAGAAGCTTGGTCTGAGAACGGAGGCATCATCCAGATTTGAGAAGGGCATTGACCCCAACATGGCTGAGGCGGCTGCGGACAGGGTGTGCCGAATTATTGAAATGACAGGTGCAGGCAAGGTGTGCAGAGGCAGAGTAGATGTATATCCGACACCGGAGATTGCCAAAACCATTGATGTCAGAGTAAGCAGAATCAACTATGTTCTCGGCATCCGGCTGACCAGAGAAGAAATGGCCGCCATGCTGGAAGGGCTGGAGATCAAGGTGACCGGTGCGGATGACATTTTAACCGTAACACCGCCGACCGTCAGACAGGATCTTCTGGAAGAAGAGGACTACATAGAGGAAATTGCCAGGTTTTACGGATATGACAAACTGCCGGTTACCCTGCCAAAAGGAAATTGCGAAGCCGGAATGCCATATGACAGAAGTATAAGAGATCTTGCCAGAGAAGCTCTCTGCGGCATGGGTCTCAATGAGGTTCAGACATACTCCTTCGTAAGCCCATCCGGTGTTGACAAGGTAAACATCGGCGAGGATTCATGGGAGAGAGCCTTTGTCAGAATCATCAATCCGCTGGGCGAAGAAAACTCCGTTATGAGGACGATTCTCACACCGAATATGATGGAGGTGCTGGCGAGAAATTATTCCAGAAACATTGATGCTGTCAGGGCATTTGAAATAGGAAATACATTCATGGACAGTCCTGTCAACCCGGACCACCTGCCTGACGAAGACCATTCTCTGTGCATAGCAATGTACGGCAAGGACGAGGATTTCTTCTCGCTCAAGGGTGTTATACAGGAGTTGCTTTTCAGCCTGGGAATACATAATCCGGTATTTGCTGCGGAATCGGACTACGGTGTATATCATCCGGGCAGATGTGCCCGCGTGCTGACAGAGTCATCGGAAGCCATGAAAGCTGCCGGTGAAGAATATGAGGAACTGGGAATCATGGGTGAAATTCATCCTGACGTTGCCGAAAACTATGGAATGGATGGAGAGAGAATCTACTGCTGCGAGCTCATCTTCAGTGCCGTTTTGAGAAAGGCAGATACTGAAATTGTCTATTCTCCGCTTCCTAAGTATCCTTCAACAGCCAGGGATATTGCTCTGCTGGTTGATGAGGATATGGAAGTGGGAAGTATAGAAAAAGTTATCAGGTCCAAGGGTAAAAGTATTCTGGAGAGCGTTAGACTCTTTGATGTATACCGAGGGAAACAGATAGGCAAAGGGAAGAAGAGTGTAGCGTTTACACTGGTGTACAGAGACAGGGACAAGACATTGACCGATGAGGAGGTTGCGGCCGTTCATGATGGGGTTCTGGCTGCACTAAGGGAAGAGCTTAATGCTGTTTTGAGAGAGATGTAATCATCTCGGGGAATGCAGGAGAAGTCGATATGGAAAACAACAAGGTAAACGTCAAAATCTATGGCCAGGAGTATACTGTAACCGGAGATTCTTCAAAGGAGGATATAGTTAAGGTTGCAGCTTATGTTGACATGAAGATGCATGAAATTGCCGATGCCGCCAAGTCGGCAGGTGCCACTCCGCACAATGTTGCAATTCTTGCTGCCATGAATATCGCCAATGAGAATCTGAAGACTCTCAACGAAATTGATATTCTTAAGCAACTCAACGTTCAGCTGGAAAAGGATGCTGAACATTATGTCCAGCTGTGGGATGAAAGCAAAAAGAACTACACGGAATACAAAGAGGAAACTCAGGCAATAGTTCTCCAGAAAGACGAACTGATGAGTGAGCTCAGAGCCAAGGATGATCAGATTGCCGAACTTAAGGCATCTGCAGAATCGACAAAGACACAGATGCAGAGCGGCATGGACGATGTTATCAGAGAGGTCGAAGGAAAGTGCAGAGAACTGGAGAACAGCTTCTTCGATCTTCAGATGGAAAACCTCCAGCTGAAGAAGGAACTGGAAAAATACAAGACAAGCCTCTAAAAGTATTAGAGTACGGTAAAATAATAAATATGCTGGAAGAGCAGGCGGGTTCCGAAATGACGAAAAAAGTCATTTCGGGTCTTAAGCCTGTTTATGATATCAGGGAAATAAGAGAAAAACAGGAAGAAACCACGGAAGCGGTGAGACTTATCAAGGCCAAAGGACCTTTGCCGGTCGGTGGTTTTTATGATATTGAGGGGCTGATTTCTTTTGCCTGCAAGGGAGGAATCCTTACAATGGCACAGCTTCTGAAGGTTTTGTATAACATGAAAACCGCAGAACGTGTGGTAAAGTTTTTAAGGGGAAGCGATGTCCCGGAGCTTCCGATTATTGAAGCCATTGTTGAGATAATAGGAGTTAACAGGAATCTGTCCGGGGAAATAGACAGATGTATTCTGACCGAAGATGAAATGGCGGACAGTGCCAGTCCGGATCTCAGAAAAATAAGAAAAGCCATAGTGCGGCAGAGTGAAGCACTGAAGGCAAAGATGAACCACATACTTAATTCCGAGAGGACGGTTCTTCAGGATGCTATAGTAACCCTGAGAAACGGCAGGTATGTTATTCCGGTTAAACAGGAACACAAAGGGAGAGTGCCGGGAATCGTTCACGACCAGAGCGGAAGCGGTGCAACCCTTTTCATAGAGCCTCAGGCAATAGTGAATATGAACAACGAGCTGAAGCAGCTGGAGCTGGACGAAAAAGAGGAGATGAGCAGAATTCTCCGGGCTCTGTCGGAAGCTGTCAGCGAATACCATCATGACCTGGTCAACAATCAGCAGCTGCTGATTCAGCTTGATCTGTTTATGGCCAAAGGAAAACTGTCAATTGGTATGGATGGTGAGGAGCCGGAAATAAGAGAGGATGGAATTCTGGAACTCAGGTCTGCAGCACATCCGCTTATAGATTCCGGGAAGGTAGTGCCCATTAATGTGGGTATAGGCCAAGGATACAGGACGCTGGTTGTTACCGGGCCAAACACGGGAGGGAAAACCGTAACGCTGAAAACCGTTGGACTGTTGGCTCTCATGGCACAGACGGGTTTGCATATACCTGTGGCACCGGGAAGCAGGGTGCCGGTTTACAGGCAGGTATTTGCTGATATAGGTGACGAACAGAGCATCGAGCAAAGCCTTTCAACATTCTCATCTCACATGTCAAACATTGTAAATATTATGAAGTGGGCGGATGGCGATTCTCTGGTGCTTCTTGACGAGCTTGGGGCGGGAACCGACCCCACTGAAGGGGCGGCTCTGGCCATAGCAATACTTGAATCTCTGGCGGATAAAGGGGCATGTGTTATAGCAACAACCCACTATACGGAGCTGAAGAAATATGCTCTTTCCACGGAAGGTGTAGAGAATGCGTCCATGGAATTCGATGTGGAAACTCTCAGCCCAACATATAAGCTGACTATAGGGCTCCCCGGTAAATCCAATGCCTTCGAAATATCGGGCAAGCTGGGTCTGGGGGCTGATATAATTGACAGAGCTTCCGGATTGCTTCAAGGGGGAGACATTGCCTTTGAAGAGGTCATTTCGTTTCTGGAGGAAGACAAGAAAAGGGCGGAGGAAGAAAGAGATGAAGCCATTGCAATTAATGTGGAGATGAAGCGCCGGAAGGAAGAGCTTGATAAAAAGGAAAGAAAACTGGAGGAACGCCGGGAAAAGGAACTGGCGAGAGCCAGAGAAGAGGCACGGGATATAATTCGTGAGGCGCAGGAGGCTGCCGCAGAATTCAGAGAAGAACTAAAAGAAATTGCCAAGCTGGAGAGTCTGGGCGAGCGTAACAAACGGTTTGATGAAGGCAGGAGAAGGCTCAGGGCAGTTGAAAAGAAGAATCGCAGCGTAATAAAGCGCGAATCAAATGAGAGACCGGTGGATCCGGAGACTTTGCAGAAGGGTGACAGAGTAAAGATCCTGGCCATAGGACAGAATGGAGAAGTTCTTACCCTTCCCGATGAGAAGGGAGAACTGCAGGTTCAGGCGGGACCGATGAAGATTACCGCCAATGTAATTGATCTCATGCTGATTGAATCATCGGCATCAAAGCCAAAAATCAGAACCTCCCATGGGAGCCTGTACAGGCAAAAAGCTCAGGTTGTTTCAATTGACCTTGATGTGCGGGGAAAAACCCTTGACGATGCGGTTGCGGATGTGGAAAAATACATAGACGATGCTTTTATTTCGGGACTTGCGGAAGTTACCGTAATTCACGGCCGCGGAGAGGGAATCCTAAGTAAGGGGATAAGAGCGGAATTGCGAAAGAACAAACATGTTAAAGAATACCGCAGAGGCGGTTACAACGAAGGCGGAGACGGCGTGACAGTCGTGAAGCTGAAGGTATAGAACAGTAATATTAGGAGGCATAATGATTAATTACGAAGAAAAAATTGCAGAAATACTTGCACAGCAGATTCCGGGTATGGAAAAGACGGAAATAGTGGGGATGATTGAAAAGCCGCAGGACAGCAGGATGGGTGACTATGCATTCCCCTGTTTCAGGCTTGCGAAAGTCATGAAAAAAGCCCCGCCGCTTATTGCAGCGGGAATTGCCGAAGCCATTGAGTCATTCACTCTTTTTGAGAAGGTAGAGCAGGTTAATGCATATGTTAACATGTTTGTTTCCAGAAATGAATTCGTGAGGAATGTTATAGAAGAAGTCGTTTCCGTGGGAGAAGATTATGGCAAGAGCGGGCAGGGTGAAGGCAAGCCTGTTATCGTTGAATATTCTTCCCCGAATATTGCCAAACCGTTTCACATCGGTCATATCAGAAGTACCGTTATAGGCGCTTCAATAGCACACATATACGAATTCCTGGGGTACAATGTTACAAGAATCAATCACCTGGGGGACTACGGTACACAGTTCGGAAAGATGATCGTTGCTTACAGGCACTGGGGGAACAAACAGGATGTTATAGATGAGCCTATCAGAACACTGCTTTCATACTATACCAGATTTCATATTGAAGTTGAGAACAACCCGTCACTGGAAGATGAAGCCAGAGCAACCTTTGCCAGACTGGAAGCAGGTGAAACGGAGGAGATGGAATTATGGCAGTGGTTCAGAGATGAATCCCTCAGAGAGTTCTCCAGAGTGTATGATATGCTGGGAATCACATATGATTCATATGCCGGTGAAAGTTTTTACTCCGACAAGATGCCCCGCTTCGTAAAGGAATTGAGTGAGAAGGGGCTTATGGAGGAGGATCAGGGAGCTCAGATCGTACGGCTGGAAGAGTACGGAATGTCACCGGCACTCATCACCAAGTCCGATGGATCAACTCTTTATATAACACGTGACATCGCAGCTGCAGTATACAGAAAGGAAACTTACGATTTCTATAAAAACATCTATGTTGTAGCTTCACAGCAAAACCTCCACTTCCAGCAGTGGATAAAAATTCTTGAGCTTATGGGCTATGAGTGGGCACAGGACTGCGTACATGTCCCTTTCGGTCTGGTAAGCCTGGAGGACGGAACCATGTCCACGAGAGAGGGCAGAGTTGTATTTCTTGAAGAAGTACTCAAGGGTGCAGTTGACAAGACAAGAGAAATAATCAGGGAGAAGAACCCCGATGCCGACGATGATACGGTTGAAGAAATTGCCGGTGCTGTAGGTATAGGCGCCGTTGTATTCAACGAGCTGTCCAACTACCGTATAAAGGACTATGTTTTCTCGTGGAGCAACGTTCTCAACTTTGAAGGTGAAACCGGTCCTTATGTTCAGTACACTCATGCCAGAGCGTGCAGCATTCTGAGAAATGCAGGTGAAGAGGTTGTGGCAGCGGCCTCAAAGGGTTTTGACCCGGGATATATAACTTCGGACAGTGCCTATGCCCTGGCAAAACTGCTCTATGAGTTCCCGGCTGTAATAGAAGATGCCGGAGCCAAGTATGAGCCTTCCGTGGTTACCAGACATATTGTGGATATAGCTCAGAGCTTTAACAGGTTCTATCATGATGAGCATATTCTGGTTAAAGATGAAGATGAAAAGGTGGCTAAGATTGCCATGGTTATAGCGGCTAAGACTGCAATTAAAACAGGTCTGGGTCTGCTGGGCATGAAAGCGCCGGAGAGGATGTAATAAAATGAGAGAGGATGTAATAAAATGAGATATGAAGGGAATATTTACAGGCCGCCAAGTGAGGCATACAGTCTGCTGGTGCAGGTAACCATAGGCTGCACACACAACAAGTGCACATTCTGCAGCATGTTCAAGGACAAGAAGTTCCGCGTACGCAAGCTGGAAGAGGTAATCGAAGATTTGAAATGGGCGAGAAAGACGTATAGAAGAGTTGAAAAGATTTTTCTCTGCGATGGCGACGCACTGGCTCTTTCAAACGACAGATTGATGCCTATTCTGAATCATATCAGTGAAAATTTTCCGGAATGCAAGAGAGTAACCATTTACGGCAGAACATCAAATGTCCTGAAAAAAACAGATGAAGAAATGAAAGAGCTGTATGAGGCGGGTATCAAAATGGTTTATCTGGGTGCCGAGTCGGGAAGCGACAAAGTTCTTAAAGATATATGCAAAGGAGAGACCAGGCAGCAGATTATTGACGGCGTAAAGAAGATTGAAGCCAGCGGAATGCAAGCTTCGGTTACTTTTATCTCGGGTCTGGCGGGAAAGGATGGCTGGGAAGATCATGCCATTCAGACAGGCACTATGATAAGCGAGATGGGTGCATCCTATGTGGCTCTTCTTACGCTGATAGTTGATCCCGATGTGCCTATAGCCGAAGAAATAAGAAGCGGGAGATTTAAACTTCTCAGTCCGGAAGAAGTCATGGCAGAGACATTGCTTATGCTTGAGCATGCAAATGTGCCTAAGAAGTGTGTATTCCGCAGTAACCATGCATCCAATTATCTGTCGCTTCGCGGTGATCTTCCTGATGATAAGGAGAAGATGATGGCACAGATACGCAGGGCAATGGAAAACAGCCACATGTTCAAGGATGAACGCTTCCGAGCCTTGTAAGAAGCGGGAAATCGTGGCTTTTAATTATGAAGAGAGGGTAGTGATGAGCAAAAAGAAAGATAAGGAATTAATCAGGAACATGGAGATTCAGCAGGGGGGACAGAACCTGCTGCAGGCCATGGGAATTACCAGAACTGTAATCAGACCCAAAGAAGAAGTAGACATTCAGTGCAGAGAGGATCGTATCGGCAGATACTTCCTGAAGTATCTGAAGAAGTTCGTTTTTGTTGAATTCTCTGAAGATTACATCAGGGAGTCAAAGGCAGAAGAGCTTCTTCGCGGGGTTCCTATTCCTTTGCGCAGAAAGGAAGTTAAAGAATTTGCCGGTGGCAGAGGCATTGATTTCCTTGTTCTTGCAGAAAACATGGCATGGGTTATGGGCTGTGATCCCCATTTCAAATACACCGGGAATTATATTGCAATTCTTAAAAGATTGTATAACCACAAGCTCACTGAAGGTATGTTGAAGAAGGGAAGAGATGCTGCTGAGCAGGGAGAGATGGACTATGCCTGCATAATGTTCAGAGCGACACTGTGCATGAAACATGATTATCTTCATGGCATGTACTCATATGCCCGTGCCTGCAGAGTGATGTATGAAAACAGCAGAAACCAGGAATATATAGGCAGATTCAAGGCGGAGTCCATGGACTGGTTCGAGATTCTTACCGAAACCCATCCGCGTTTCGCCATGGGCTACTACTATCTGGGGTATTCATATCTTAATATCGGGTTGTACGGCAAGGCACGTCTGGCCTGGCAGAATTTCATGAAGTTCACCAGAAATTCCAAAGACAGGCGGGAAATCGACAAGAGACTCAAACAGATATCTCATCCTGTGGCCATTGAAGACGGCTGCCTGAAGATAGATAACGGCAGATATGAGGAGGGGCTGAAAATTCTGGAGCCTTATCTGCGAAGTCAGTTTAACGACTGGTGGCCGCTCCACTACTATCTGGGAAGGGGATATGTTCAGGCAGGACGCGTCTCCGATGCGGTTTCCGAATTCAAAAAAGTCTTAAAGGACAATGGCAGTCATATTGACACCATGAAAGAACTTGTGGAAATATACGAGGCTCAGGAAGATAGAATAAATGTAAAAAAATACACCGAAAAAATCAAACTGATCGAAGAAGCTCAGCAGACAGAGCATGCAGCTCAAATGGCAGAAGCCGAAAAAGAAAATAAACTTCTGGAAGAAGAGGAGCCGGCTCCGATCAGGAACCCGGAGAAATTCGACATGGAAGAGGCCGACAAGGCTGAACCGAGCATAGTAGAACCTGATAAGCCGGGCAGGAAGATCAGTAAGAGACTGGGGAAATAGTGTGAAATTTATTCATTTATCTGATCTTCACTTAGGGAAGAGAGTAAACGAATTTTCGATGCTTGAAGATCAGGAATACATACTCAAAAAGATAATCAATATTATTGATGATGAAACTCCCGATAGCGTGATAATTGCCGGGGATATTTATGATAAATCCATTCCATCGACGGAAGCTGTTCAGCTGTTTGACGATTTTCTTGTTCAGCTTGTAAAACGGAATCGGGAAGTGTTTGTTATCAGCGGAAACCATGACTCTCCGGAGAGGATTGCTTTCGGTTCGCGTATTATGGATGCCAGTGGCATACATATGTCTCCGTTGTACAGCGGTGATATTGCACCTTTTTCAATGAGGGATGAATACGGAACGGTTGATATTTATATGATTCCGTTTCTTAAGCCGGCTCATGTTCGCAGGTTTTGCGAAGATGAAATCACTACATATACCGATGCAATAAAATATGTTATTTCAAAAATGAATATCAACTCCGCCAACCGGAATATACTTATTACCCACCAGTTTGTAACGGGCGCTTTGCGTTCTGAATCCGAAGAAATATCGGTGGGCGGTTCTGATAATGTGGATGCCTGGGTTTTTGAATCGTTTGACTATGTGGCGCTTGGTCATCTCCATTCACCGCAGAACTGTGGTTCGGATGCAATCCGATACTGCGGCTCTCCTCTGAAGTATTCATTTTCGGAAGCAAAAGACCAAAAGTCTGTGACAGTAGTTGAGCTTTTTAAAAAAGGAAAAGTGTCATATAAAACCATTGACCTTATTCCTAAGCATGATCTGGTTGAACTGAAAGGAACTTATGAAGAACTGACTTTGAAATCCTTCTATGAGAATACTACATGGCAGGAAGACTATACACACATTACGCTGACAGACGAAGAAGATATTCCGAATGCTATCGGTAAACTTCGGTCTGTGTATCATCAACTGATGAAACTGGATTATGATAACAGGCGTACACGCTCTAATATGGAGATCAGCGGGGCATCCTATGTGGACTCAAAATCACCGTTGGAACTATTTTCTGATTTTTATGAGATGCAGAACAATCAGCCCATGAATTCAGAGCAGTACATGTTCATGCAGGAACTTATTGAGAAAACATGGGAGGGCGAACAATGAGGCCTATAAAACTTACAGTATCGGCTTTCGGTCCTTATGCAGGAAAAACCGTTCTTGAATTAGACAAGCTCGGCACAAATGGTCTCTATCTTATTACCGGTGATACCGGCGCGGGAAAGACTACAATTTTTGATGCAATCACATACGCCTTGTATGGAGGAGCAAGCGGAGATAACCGAGAGCCTTCTATGTTTCGATCGAAGTATGCCTCTGAGGATACACCTACCGAGGTGGAACTGGTTTTTTCTTATGGGGGGAAAACATATGTTGTAAAACGAAACCCCGAATATGAACGCCCGAGAACCCGGGGAGAAGGCTATACAACCCAGAAGGCTGAAGCACTGCTTCAATACCCGGATAGACGTACTGTAACAAAGCAACGCGAGGTGGATAACGCAATATACGATATCATGGGCATCAACCGCAGTCAGTTTTTACAGATTTCTATGATTGCACAGGGGGATTTTCTGAAACTTCTGCTTGCACCTACCGAAGAACGCAAGAAGATTTTCCGTCAGATATTTAACACACAGTTATATCAGAATTTACAGGAAAAATTAAAACGTGAGTCCGGCACACTGAACGAGCGGTGTGATGCTGTACGCAATAGTATCAGACAGTATATTGATGGTATATCCTGCGATGAAAATGATGTTTTAAGTATTGAAGTTGAAAAGGCAAAGAACAGCACACTCCCCACAAATGATGTTATTGAATTGATTGAACGCCTGCTGAATCAGGATAAGGATAAAAACGCTGTCCTGAAAAAATCAATCGAGGACGCGGACAAGCAGCTTGAAATCATTAATGGTAACCTTGGAAAAATTGAAACACAGGAAAAAGCACAAGCAGCCCTGGATAAAGCCACAGATGATTTAGCCGGTGAAATTAAGACAAATGAAAATTTGAAGTTTGCTTTCCATGTTGAAGAACAAAAGATACCGGAGAGAGATAAATTTTCGGAAGAAAAAGCGAAAATAGAAGCAGAGTTTTCCCGCTATGAAGCATTGGCAACCCTTGAAAATCAGATCCAAAATGACGAAAAAGACATTTCCGAGCATGAGGAACAGCTGAGAAAGGATCAGAACCGGCATGCCCTGGATGAAGCCGAGCTTGATAAATTTAAAAAGGAGTATGAGTCCCTTTCGGATGCAGGAAAAGATAAAGAAAAACTTTCCAATCAAAGAGACAAAGCAAAAGAAAGACAGATAAGGCTCCGGAATATATCAGAGGAGCTTGATTTTTTTCATGATTTGAACAATAAATTGATTCTGCTTCAAAGCGAGTACAAGGAGGCAGCGAAGGCCTCAGAAGAAGCGTCCGCAGACTATGAAGCAAAAAATCGCACCTTTCTGGACGAGCAGGCAGGGATTATAGCCGAAACTTTAGAAGAAGGGAAGCCCTGCCCTGTATGCGGCTCTTTAGAGCACCCTTGTGCAGCACATAAATCAGAAAATGCACCTACTGAAGCACAATTGAAAAAAGCGAAAGACAACGCCGAAAGAGCACGCAGAAACTCAGAAAAAAAGAGTGGTCAATGCAATGAAGCAAGAGTTAAACTCGATGCAAAAAAGGCGGAAGTTGAAAAGCTGGTCAAAGAATTGTGGCAGGATATCTCTGTTGAGGAGGCCAAAAACAAGATTCAGGAGGAGCAGACGTATGTTTCCGTTCACATAGAAACACTCAATGAAGCGATTTCCGAAGAAGAGAAAAAGATTTTGCGCAGATCTGAACTTTCAGAAACGATACCAGAAACAGAAGCATCGCTGAAGGAAAATGAAAAAGATATTTCTGCCCTCAATAACGCTCTGGAGGCTCAAAAAGCATCATTGAGCGGAAAGAAAGCGCAGCATGATAATGATAAAAAATTACTTCAGTTCGGAAGCAAAGCAGAAGCTGAGAAAGAAGTAATGGCCCTGGAAAAAGCCATCAAAGAACTGAAAGACGCATATGATAATGTTCATAAAAAATTGACCGGATCAAATGAAAAAATAGCAGGATATAAGGCATCCATCAAAGAACTATCCGATCAACTTTCTTCTGATTGCAATCTTGACAAAGAGGAAGAAATAAAGAAAAAAGACGAAATAACGGAAAAGAGAAAAATTGACGACACTATATCCACGACACTTTATTCCCGTATTGAAACAAATAATAAGGCGCTGGTGAATATTCGTGCCAAAGTCGGTAATCTTGATGAACTTGAAAAACGTTGCGCATGGATGAAAGCTCTGTCAAGTACGGCAAACGGAAATATTTCCGGCAAAGAAAAAGTTATGCTGGAAACCTATATTCAGATGACGTATTTCGAACGGATTATAGCACGCGCCAACACTCGCTTTATGACCATGTCCGGCGGACAGTATGAGCTTAAGCGCCGTAAAGAAGCAGAAAACAACCGCAGCCAAAGCGGACTCGATCTTGATGTTATTGATCATTACAATGGCACCGAGAGAAGTGTCAAGACTCTTTCCGGCGGCGAATCCTTCAAGGCATCGCTTTCCCTCGCATTGGGTCTTTCCGATGAGATTCAGGCTTCTGCAGGTGGAGTTAAGCTTGATACAATGTTTGTCGACGAAGGCTTCGGTTCGCTGGATGATGAGTCTCTCGACCATGCAATGAAAGCCCTTTCCAGTTTAGCAGACGGGAATCATCTTGTGGGAATCATATCCCATGTTGCCGATCTGAAGAGCCGTATTGATAAGCAAATCGTAGTAACAAAGGAAAAAAGCGGGGGGAGCAAAGCGCAAATTATCATATAAAAACCATTAGAGCTAAAGAGCAAAAAAAACGGGCGAGTGCCCGTTTTTTGGTGACGATATCGGCAAAGATTATAATTCTTCGCAGTAGATTTCAAAATAGCTCTGAGAATATGAGCATGTAGGACATACCTCCGGTGCGGTTTTGCCTGTGAAGAGGTAACCGCATTTACGGCATTCCCAGACTTTACTTTCGCTCTTGGAAAATACTTCTTTAGCCTCTACATTATGGAGCAGGGCGCGATAACGTTCCTCATGCCGCTTCTCAACCGAAGCAACGAGTCGGAATTTGGCAGCCAGCTCAGGAAAGCCTTCTTCCTCTGCAGTTTTCGCAAATCCATCATACATCTCGGTCCATTCATAGTTTTCGCCTTCAGCGGCAGCAAGAAGATTTTCAGCTGTATCACCCAGATTGTTCAGTTCTTTAAACCATATTTCAGCATGTTCCTTCTCGTTCAAAGCGGTTTTGAGGAAGAGGCCGGCAATCTGCTCATATCCTTCATTGGCTGCAACCGCAGAAAAATATTTATACTTAGTATGAGCCTGGGATTCCCCGGCAAAGGCCTCCTCCAGGTTCTTCTCTGTCTGAGTTCCGGCATATTTGCTGACCTTAGGCTGGTCGTTTTCCAATTTAACGAAAACGGAAGCAGGCTGTTTGCATACAGGACACTTGAAATCAGCAGGAAGTTCCTCTGCTTCATGAATATAACCACATACTGTACATTTCCATTTGTTCATTTTTTTATTCTCTCTTTCTTTAATATCATTACATGGAATAATTTCCAACAGTTTCTTTGCCGCTTCAACGGGGAAGTCGTCAGATGGCGGTGCATCAACCAGGCTTCGGAGCAGTTCATGAGTCTTTCCGCTTTGAGGGAGCATATAACCGGCTTCTCTGAGCAAATCCTCGTTTATCCATCGGATGGACTTATAAAAGGCTGTCATCAGGCGATAGAGGTTATCATTGTCAGTAGTTTCTGTCAGCTGACGGGCAATCTTTTCCTGTCTGGACTTACTCTTTGCAAGAGCGTTAGAGATGGCCACCAAGGTCTCATCCTTTACCTGCTGCGGCGGGTATTCAAAAGGTACCATGGAAATAGCTGCACCCGGGCAGGAATCGGCGCAAATACCGCATCCTATGCACTTGCTGACATCAATTATGCTGTTTTCAGTGTCACTTGCACCCGTTGGGCAGACATAGAGGCATAGACAGTCCTTTGTGCAAAGGCGCAGGTTTCTTACGGCAAATTTTTTCATATGCTCGCCCTCCCTTCAATTTTTTCAAATTTCCACGCAGGGACTTTGCAGACAGGACAGATTTCCGGAGCACAATCGTCTACAAAGATAAAACCGCAGACTGTACAAACCCAGACCTCGGTGTCCTGTAAAAAGGCATCTCCTTCTTTTTCCCAACGCTTAAGCAGAGAGTTGAGAATGTTTGTCGATTTTCCACCCCAGACACAAATACGATGGGTGCCCCGATCAGCATTGGTCACAGCGGCAGCTTCCAAATCAGGGTATCCCTCTTCCAAATCGTTCCGGATAAGTTCGGCAAGCTGTTCAATGTCGGCATCCGGTACAGAAGGCGTAACAGATGTAAAATAGTCAGCAATTTCACTTAAGAGTGCAGATGCCTCCTCGTTATACTGCTTTTCACATCCAAGTGCCAGATTGGAGAAGACGGCGGCAAGCTCTCCGGCTGAAAGCTTTTTCATGTTCTCATCGATGTGAACAGGTTTTACCGGTGTTTTTGCATTTCCGGTCTCGCCTTCCGGCTTAAAGGCTGATGTATCAGCACCACATAGAGGGCATACCCATGACTCCGGTAATTTGGCAAAAGGCGTACCTTCTTTTGCTTCGTCATAGACATATCCGCAAATGGTACAGATGTATTTCATATAGCAGTCTCCTTTCCGAAATGGTTATAGCAATTACACATACATTAAATATTATCCGGTTAGAAAAGTCAAATTTTACTTGTATTTTTTGAATTTTATGTGCTTTATTAAAAAAACGCTGAACCTTCACAATTTCGGAAGATTCAGCATTGGCGTTATCCGCTATTAATTCCCATGACTTGAAGTCCAGAGCTCATCAGCTTTTGGAGTCCAGCGATCTGCATAAGGCTTACATTTGGCATATAAATCGTCAATATTTTCTGGGGACTGCATTTCGGTTGAATGAGCACCGGAACGCTTTACCATATTGCGCAGACATTCCGGGTTTTCCAGCATAGGACAAGGACGGAGCAAATTATCATTAAAAGGCTGCCCTTCTTTATAGGCCGTGAACAGAGAACGTTTACAAGCTTCCAGAAGTGTACAAGTTCTGATGTTTGAATCCGCGTAGTGGATAAAAGCACAAGGTTCGATATCGCCGTTGGCGTTAATGTGCAGATAGCTGCGGCCACCCGCGATACATCCGTCAACGTATTCACCGTCATTCTGGAAATCAATCGTAAAGATTGGTTTGGTATTTCTGTATTCTCTGATTTTGTGGTACATAGTTTCACGCTGTTCAGGTAAAGGTAACAGTTCTGGAACAGCTGCATTGCCAACAGGCAGATAGTGAAAGAACCACGCAAATTTTACTCCTGACTCTACCAGCATATCGATATATTCCTCAGAACTCAGAGAATTGATATTCTTAGAGGTATAGCAGCAGGATGCGCCAAACAGTAGCTTTTTCTCTTTCAAAATACGCATGGCATTCCTGACTTTCTGATAAGTCCCTTTACCCCGACGGGAATCAGTAGCTTCTTCAAATCCTTCAATGCTGATAGCAGGTATGAAATTCTTAACACGCAGCATCTCATCAGCAAACTTCTCGTCTATCAGAGTTCCGTTGGTGAAAGCCAGGAATATACAGTCGGGATGAGCTTCACACAAGCGTATAATATCGTCCTTACGAACCAGAGGTTCTCCTCCGGAATAAAGATACATGTATGTGCCCATCTCAGTTCCCTGGCAGATAATATCATCAAGCACCTCATACTCCAGGTTCAGCTTCTGACCGTAATCTGCTGCCCAGCAACCTGTACACTTCAAATTGCAGGCAGACGTAAGATCCATTAGAATTGCCCATGGAATATTACAGTCATGTTCTTCTCTTAATTTATCATGCCGGTATGAAGCGTTTACGGTAGCATTTAAAATAAAATTCGCAAAGAAAACTTTGCGAACATCAGGGTCTATGTCAGTCCAGAGACTGTTCATAAATACATGCCAGTTGTTATCCGGGTCGGCAAGAATATTATGGAAGGGTTTAAATAGATGTGCATTTTTACCTCCCTTGTCAAACTTTTCAACCCACCTTAAGATTTTGGGCAGACTCTTATCCGGATTTTCATCAAGGTAGTTAAGAACTTGCTTTACTGCGAATGTTTGCATGTTTTCTTTAATTGATCTGTTCATCATGTACATCTCCTTCCTGTGTATTCATTAATCTTAATGTATATATATTGTATGAAAGAGCCTCCGGAATGTCATTAGACACAAAATAACAAAGGTTACAAATTACGACATATTTGAATAATTGTTACCTTTTATGACACAAAAATGATTTTGTTCATCGCCAAGAAATATTTTCTTGTTTATCATCATAAATAGAATAAAAAAAGCATCTGAATTTAAGAAAAAAGGAAATGAATACATTGAGAAAGAGATTATCCAGAATACTGATCGAAACAACTGTCAAAAAAGCACTGAAAAACATTAGACACAGTCCGGAGCGAAGTGTCAGAAACCTTATAGATATGGCCTTGCAATTTTCAGATGGAAGATTTCAAAAATACTTTTTTACAGAAGTCCGGACAATGCTCCAGAATGAGAACAGCGCTTATTATCAGCTGATAAGAGATGTCATAACACATGTAGATACAGAAAAACTCTACACGTTCGGGTTCAATATCGGATATAACAGCTGCACCGAAGGTGCACAGAGAATACGTGAAAATGAGAAATTAAAGGGTTGCAATATCACATGGACAATATGCGAGGAGATGGACACAGAACAGTTTGGAAGAAATCAGCACAAATATGATGATATGATTACCGAGGGTGAAAACTCGGGTATTTACACATGGATGTTTTTTGTCTTGAACCAACCCGGCAAAATGTTTTCCCTGATAGAAAAACATCCTGAGAGTGCATTTTGTATATTTTGTGATACAAAGGACATAACTCCCGCATTCCTTGAAGAAGCTGCCATGCTGCAAAACCTGATGGTCATTGTCCGTTACGATGAAAATGCTGCTGATGTTTGTACTGAACTCCGTGCAAACAAAATGCTCTATTCTGTATGGTATCAGTATGGACAGAAAGATACGGACATCATCATAAATGGTGATTTGTTTCACAATGCTCAGCAACTTTTACCTGTTTTCACCGTTTTGATTCCGGAAAAAACGTGTCCGAAAGAAGTGCATCAGGTAATATATTCGAAAGTGAAGCAAACCCGTCTTGCCCAGTTATACAGTACCATCGCCTGGGATTTGAAGGGGGATAACCGTCTGATAGACACGATTATTTCCGATGATGCCTTTGCTATTGAATAGTTGTAACAGTTGTGTTTATTCTTCCTGATTGAATTCTTTATTTAGTGCCTTGGCTCCCTGTTGGAGAAGGTGCATCAATTTATTCATAAATTCATCCGGTGGCATACAATTTTTATCCAATAGCCAGCGCTCTATTGTACTGACAGTCGCATCAGTAAAAAAATTCAATGCAAATTCATCGTCACTGTCACCGAACAAATATTCAATTCGCAGCTTCTGAATCGGTATGATATATGCCCGGAAATGTTCATGAAAAGAGTTCTGCCCCCGTGTTTGCAAAGCCTTGCGATAGAAATCTCTGTTTTCATAGAAATAGTTGTATATATCCCGAAGTGCATCTACATGTTCATCAAGTTCCTCAGCCTGTACAAGATTCTTGGTAAATGAAATGAATTCGGTATCAAAAATCCAGTTCAACAGATCATACTTGTCTTTAAAATGGTAATAGAAACTCTTTCGATTCATATCACACCGATCACAAATATCTGCTATTCGGATTTTATCGAAAGGAACTTCATCCATGAGTTCTTTCAGGGCAGTTGAAAGTGCATGCTTTGTTAGATTGGAATTTGCCATTAAGTTCCCTCCTTTCGTCCCTGAGATACTACATCTATCCTATCATCCGCATGTAAATAATTCTATAAAAACGACGAAGAAAACAGCGAAATGTATGTTGACAAGACAATATTAGTATGATACATTATCGAAAAATCATCACAATTACATTAAAGGGGAAAGTGTAATGAAAAACAGATTGTTTGCATGTGCATATTATTACTTTTACTTTCTTTTATCAGACAAGGTAAGAGCAATTTATGCTGCAAACAGTTGATGTTCCCATCGGTACTGATTATGATTCAGGAAACAACATAAATCTTAGGGGTTTCGCAGTGATAATTGCTACGAAGCCCCTATTTTTATTTAGAACAAAAAGGAGACAAAAATGATAATTGTATTGAAGAATAATGCGCCAAAAAAACAAGAGGAAAATCTGATCTCATGGATTGAATCACAAAATTTGAAAGTACACATTTCCAAAGGAGAATTTAATACCGTGCTGGGTCTGATCGGTGATGCCGGCAAAATTGATACGGACCTCGTTGAAGGGCTTGACATTGTAGAAAGCGTGACACGTATTACAGAACCGTTCAAGAAAGCGAACCGCAAGTTTCATCCCGATAATAGCGTTGTGGATTGTGGAAACGGCATAAAAATCGGAGACGGTCATTTTCAGCTTATCGCCGGACCATGTTCGGTAGAATCACCCGAACAGATATCTGAAATTGCACATTATGTTAAGGAAGCGGGTGCAAATTTGCTTCGTGGAGGGGCATTCAAGCCGCGCACATCGCCTTATGATTTTCAGGGATTGCATGCCGAGGGAATCGAACTTCTACTGGAAGCAAAAAAATCGACAGGAATGCCAATTGTAACGGAAATCATGAATTTGAATCACCTGCCGCTGTTTGAGAAAGTGGATGTTATTCAGGTTGGTGCACGGAACATGCAGAATTTTGAGCTGCTTAAAGAACTGGGTAAAACAAACAAGCCGATTCTGCTTAAACGTGGCTTTTCAAATACGCTTAAGGAATTGCTCATGAGTGCGGAATATATTATGGCAAGCGGCAATGACAATGTCATCCTTTGTGAGCGCGGAATACGCACATTTGAAACCTACACACGCAACACGCTTGACCTGTCTGCCGTTCCGATGCTGCGTGAACTCACACATCTTCCTATTGTTGTAGACCCGAGCCATGCCTGCGGCGTTTCCAGACTCGTGTCACCAATGTCACTTGCCTCTGTTGCGTCGGGTGCAGATGGAATAATGATTGAAGTACATAATGATCCGTGCCATGCCCTTTGCGACGGCCCTCAGGCACTTACACCGATACAATTCAAGGATGTTGCGGAAAAAGTATTTGCAATCCGTAAGTTACTGGCAGAGTTTTGAGTGTTGGAAACGGAGGGAAAGGACATGAAGATTGGTGTTGTAGGGTTGGGGTTGATAGGAGGCTCGCTTGCAAAAGCGTACACGCGTGCCGGTTACAAGGTTTTCGGAGAGGATATAAACAAATCCACCGAGGACTATGCAATTATGTCCGGTGCCTGTGCCGGGCATCTGGAGGACGATATATCCGAATGCGACTGCATCTTCATTGCACTGTATCCGCAGGATACGGTTGATTACCTGGAGAAAAACGCCGGAAAGATTAAACGGGGAGCTCTCGTGGTGGATTGCTGCGGTGTTAAGCGGATGATTTGTGAGCGGTGTTTTACGCTTGCAAGTGAAAACGGATTCCATTTTATCGGCGGACACCCTATGGCAGGGATACAATATTCGGGGTTTAAATACTCTCGCGGGGATTTGTTTGAAGGTGCAATAATGCTGATTGTGCCGCATCCGGCTGAGGATATGACGGTTATCGGCAGGCTGAATGATCTTTTAAAAACTGTGGGGTTCAGGTCGGTTACTACGACAAACGCAGAGGAACATGACCGGATAATCGCTTTTACCTCTCAGCTTGCACATATTGTATCGAACGCATACATAAAAAGCCCGACGGCAGAGCGTCACCACCGGTTTTCGGCGGGGAGCTATCGTGATCTCACTCGGGTGGCGAAACTCAGCGAAGATATGTGGAGCGAACTTTTTATCGAAAATGCTGACAATCTGGCATTTGAAATTGACGGTATAATCGCATCACTTGCGGAATACCGCGACGCGATAAAGTCCGGGGAAAGGGAGGAGCTTCGGGGGCTGCTCAGAGATGGAAGCGAGAAAAAGGAAAAGATTGATACGGAATGGAAACAATAAGAGTATTGGAGTGATTATTATGATAGTGACGTTAAAACCGAAAAAGCCGGGCGGAGCAGTTACGGATGTTATTGCATCAAAATCAATGGCACACCGTGTGTTGATTTGTGCCGCACTTGCTGACAGTCCGACGGAGATAGAATGTAATTCAAGCTCGCTTGATATAATGGCAACAATTGGTGCACTGCGTTCGCTGGGTGCGGGAATAGAAATACGCGGAAATATTTTCCGGGTTCAGCCTATAGCGGACATTCCGGAAGGAAGGGTTACCGTTAATTGCGGAGAGAGCGGCTCAACACTGCGTTTTATCCTTCCGGTAATCGGAGCACTCGGTGTTAAAGCCGATGTGACAGGCAGCGGGAGACTTGGAAAACGTCCGCTTTCGCCGCTGATTGAGGAATTGACAGCGCACAGAATGACCTGCATGTCCGATACACAGACCGGATTTCCGCTTGTATGCGATGGAAAGCTTAAGGGAAGCTCGTATACAATCGACGGCGGAGTGAGCTCGCAGTTTGTAACGGGACTGATGTTTGCGCTGGCGGCCTCAGGCGGCGGCAAAATCAAGGTAACGGGACGACTCGAATCCCGGCCATACGTTGACTTGACGGTAGCCGTGCTGAGAGAATTCGGTGTAAGTATTGAAGAGAAGGGTGGCATTTTCAACATTGCAGCAGGGGAAATACATTCACCGGGTCGAATGCGCATTGAGGGGGACTGGTCAAACGGAGCGTTCTGGCTTGCGATGGGTGCGCTTTCCGGTGAGGGTGTGTCGGTTTCGCCGCTGAATGTTGGAAGTGTGCAGGGAGATCGTGAAGTTTATCCGCTGCTTGAAAAATTCGGTGCCGACGTAAAAATATCAGGTGAAACGGTTACAGTGCGGAGAAAATCGCTGAGCGGAACAGACTTTGATGCATCGGATATTCCCGACCTCGTGCCGGTACTTTCGGTAGTTGCGGCGGCGGCTGAGGGCACAACGGTGATACGCGGAGTAACCAGGCTACGCCTGAAGGAAAGCGACCGCATTAAATCAGTATGTGACATGTTAACCGCACTGGGAGTAACGGCAGAGGCGGATGACGAGAAAATTACCATAGAAGGCGGACATATACGCGGAGGAACAGTCGACTCGCAAAATGACCACAGAATAGCAATGGCGGCGGCTGTGGCATCTGCGGAGGCTGACGGAGACATAACAATTGTCGGAGCGGAGGCTGTAGAAAAAAGCTATCCTGATTTTTTCGATAAAATGAAAGAGTTATACAATAATAATTGAGGAGGGGTAAAATGGATATTGAAACTATACGAAGCAAAATTGATGAGATAGACGCAGAGATTGTCTCATTGTACAAGGCACGCATGGAGGCTTCGGCTGAAATTGCGAAAGGAAAGCGAGAAAACGCACTTCCTGTAAGCGACCCGTCACGGGAACGCAATATCCTGCGTTCGGTATCGGAACAGGCGGGCGAGGAGTTTGAAGCGGGAGCACGCGTACTTTTTTCAATGCTGATGGAATTATCAAAGGCGTATCAGAACCGGTTGATTCTGACGCAGTCAGGGCTTGCCGATAAAATGGAGGATGCAGTGGAGAACACACCGCGTCTGTTCCCTGAAAAGGCGATTGTGGCATGTCAGGGAGCGGAGGGGTCATATTCTCAGGCGGCATGTGAGAAGTTGTTCGCTCTGCCGGACATTATGTATTTCAACAATTTCGACAGCATTTTTTCAGCGGTTGACAGCGGGCTTTGCCGCTACGGAATCCTTCCCATAGAGAACAGCTCTGCCGGATCCGTACCTTACATATATGATTTGATGATAAAGAATAATTTCTACATAGTAAGGAGTACACGTATACAGGTAAATCATGTCCTGCTGACGAAAAAGGGTGTTAAACCTGAAGATATAAGGGAAATTATTTCGCATGAGCAGGCACTTACTCAGTGCAGTGAATACCTGAAAAACAAAAATATAAAGATTACGGTTTGCGAGAACACGGCATTTGCCGCAAAAACAGTAGCGGAATCGCAGCGCACGGACATTGCGGCGATATCGTCGCGTTCATGTGCGGAACTGTATAACCTGCACGTCGCTGACACTCGGATTCAAAATACTGACAGCAATTTCACACGTTTTATCTGTATTTCAAAGAAGCTTGAGATATACCCCGGTGCGGACAGGACATCCATGATGATGGTTCTGCCGCATAAACCGGGCTCGCTTTATCGCGTTCTTGCCCGTTTCTTTGCACACGGCATAAATTTAACTAAGCTGGAAAGCCGCCCGATAATAGGGCGTGATTTCGAGTTCATGTTTTACTTCGATGTGGATGCGTCCGTATACTCGCCGGCACTGACACGTCTTATATGTGAGCTTGAAACGGAGCTGGAGGAATTTTCGTACCTCGGCAGCTACCTGGAGGTGATCTGATTGAGGTATGTTTTGGTTTGAGAGATATTTATGGTTCACAATTAACACATGGCTTATATCCTTGCTCAATCAGTTCCTGTCTGGTTGCCTTAACCTGTTTTTTATTGTGAGGAGCCATTTGAGACACGCTTGAACAGGAAGGGTAATGGAATCTCATGGAATTTGTATTAAGAACATATACTCTGGAGAATGCGTTTTTACTTGCAAGTTCTTCATCCGTTGTAGTGACTTCTCCGGTTTTGTAGTTAATCTCATTTCCGGGGCTGACATTGAAGCAGAAAACATTAAAAGAAACACCCTTACCATTATCTTCTATTGATTCGGCCTGCATATGAACACCTGTGCAAATCATGTTTTTACCCTCAAATATGGGTGTAACTTCGTATAACACATGATTGCCTGTTCGTTCAATATACCAATCGATTTTATTTTCATACGGGAGCATGCCGCTGACATTCATATAGTGTGTTCCCGTAACGAGATTTCTGGCATTGGCGTTTTGACCGGAAAGCTGCCAACCTATAAGATGGCATCTCTCCCAACCTTGTCCTGACATCCATCCTGATGGGCGAACAGAAGAGATATCTTCACGTTCTTCGGCTGCCCCGGGCTGTGTATCAACTGAAAGACTGGCTAAAGCAGTAGTGCAGCGACCTCTTTTATCGAGGTCACCATATTCTTCAAACGAGTCTTCTTTTTTAAGTGAATTCCTGAATGTGGGTTCACCGTTGTTTATTTCAACAGAAGGTTCTCCCCGGTACTCAGGGATATCAAAATCCTCGTTGTTGGAAAAAGCACCCTTTGTTGCATTTTCAGAGGACTCTTTCGTTTCAGTGCTTGCTGCCGGCTGGGCAGGTTCGGTTTGTTTTCCCGTATCAGTTTCACACGCGCAAAGGGAAAAGACCAGAAGTACTGTTATTAATATAAATGCGATTCTTTTCAATGTTATTATCACTCCGTTTATGTACTGACCCAATTATAGAACAAAAGCAACTTATTTTGAATTATAGGGCTTTAATTTTCTTGGTGGTATCTACATAGACGCCTTTGCTAATGCCGCTATGTTGGTCTTTTGAAGAAAAAAATCAGAATCTACCAACATAATCACGCTTGACAAGCTTCCGCCGGCGACTGATTTTCTCTTCATGTTGGTCTTTTTGCAAAATCAATCCTTTAGGGCCAACAGAAATTGATCCGCGAACTCTCGCAGCTGGCAAAATGTTGGTACAATGCTCTGGAAATCAAAAAAGAGCCAACACTCCACTATGAACTGAGCCGAATTAAGGCAAAACATTGAATTTATGTTGGTACATTGAATGAAAAATCTCTGAAAAGCCAACATCTACAAATTTGCAATCAGATTCGGTCATCATCTTCATTGTGGTGGTTTGGTGGAGCATAATAAAAATCGCTGAACCTTCATAATTCCAAAGGTTCAGCGTTTGTTTCATGGTTGCGGGGAGAGGACTTGAACCTCTGACCTCCGGGTTATGAGCCCGACGAGCTACCAACTGCTCCACCCCGCGGCGATATGAAGTTGTTACCCTGACCGGCTGGTCCAAAGATTGGTGCCGGAGACCGGGATCGAACCGGTACGTTCTTTGAGGGAACGCAGGATTTTAAGTCCTGTGCGTCTGCCAATTCCGCCACTCCGGCTCGTAAATAAAATCCGAAGCACGAGACTTCAGATAAATAATTGGCTCCGAGGGTGGGGCTCGAACCCACAGCCTACCGGTTAACAGCCGGTTGCTCCACCATTGAGCTACCTCGGAATATTAGATTTTATCTCGTAGCAACGAAATTAATTATACAGTATGGCAGCAGTAAGTGTCAACATCTAAATACACCGGATATTGAATTTATGGTATACTTATAGCGGAGGAAAAACATGAATAGATTACGGATATACAGGCTTGCTCTCATCGGTTTCGGCAATGCGGGCAAAGCCTTTGCGAGGCTGCTTGAACAGAAAAGCAGAGAACTTGAGGAAGAATATAATGCCAGGATAATTGTAACAGCCATTGTAACCGGAAGTCACGGATTTATGGTAGATGAGAATGGTATAGATTTAAGAAGGGCATTATCCGGTGACGGCTTCAGCACTGACGGACATAACGGGAATCAGGCACTGAATGTAATCCGTACTTCGGATTACGACATAATGTGCGAGCTTACTCCGCTGAATATCATGACGGGGGAACCTGCAATCACTCATATCAGAGAAGCTTTTGCGCGGGGTAAGCATGTTATTACGGCAAACAAGGGTCCTGTAGCCTGGGCATATAAAAGGCTGAAGGCCGAGGCTGAAGCTAAAGGCGTGGAGTTCTGCCATGAGACAACGGTAATGGATGGAACTCCCGTATTCAATCTGGCTGATTATACGCTGAGAATGTGCCGTGTAACGGGGATTACAGGGATTCTGAACAGTACAACCAATTATGTGATGGAGGAAATGGCGGCAGGCAAAGCTTATGATGAAATAATTGCCGAAGGACAGCGAAGAGGCTTCATCGAGGCGGATCCGGCTATGGATATCGAAGGATATGATGCTGCCGCCAAGCTGACTGCCCTTGTCAATGTTCTTATGGGTGCGGATATGACACCGGACATGATTGACCGCAAAGGCATAGAGGATATAACTCCGGAAGATATCAAGGCAGCCGATGCGGAAGGTAAAGTTATCAAGCTGGTTTGTCGTGCAAAGGCTTCTGATAATTCCGTAGATTCAAAAGATATTACAGCACAGGTAAGACCTGAAAGGGTTTCCAGGAAGGATATTCTGGCAACAATAACCGGAACCACATCTGTTGTTTCCATAGAAACGGATCTCATGGGGACGATATCGGTTGTTGAACATGAGCCCGAGATCGAACAGACTGCTTACGGTATTTTCAGCGATATGCTGCGGATAATAGGTTGAATTGTGCCGGATTCGGATATATCATTGGAAAAGGAGGAATAGCATGACTAATTTATATGTGACCTATACCATGCCTGATAAGGCATCCAGAGACGCATACTACGCGGAGGTCCGCGACAGAGGAATAATCAAAAAGTCTCGGAATGAAGAAGGATGTATCAGATATGAATTTTTCTTTCCGGCAGATTCGGATACAACCCTGTTTCTATGGGAACAGTGGGAATCCAGGGATCACCAGGCGGTCCATCGTGAGACGGAACATTTTGCAGAGATGGGTCTGCTCAAGGAGAAATATTCTGTTACGACAGATATGCTGATAGAGGATTCGTTGTAATAAGCGGCAAGAATGATAGCGAGGGAGAACTCAATGGAGAAGCTTACTTTTGCGCAGAGATTCCTGCGCATTTATGACAGAAAAATCATGTGCGGAGAGATTACCTTCAGTGGTTCGGGAATCAATAAAAATCATTTCACAAGGCTTTGCATTGATTCGGAATTCGTCATTCCCCGGGAAGAACTGGAGAATATCTGCAATAAAATGAATATAACAGGGGAGGAGAGAGAAGCTCTTTTGGCTTACACGGAAGAATAGTACCGGAGAGGGGGACTGGCCTAACATGGACGATTTCAATAAGAAATTTAACAGAATACTTGTGGAAACCTATCATCATATGCTGATGACGGAAGAAACAAAGAGGAAGTACAGCAGTGCCAGCTTTTCTTTTCGTGACCGCAATGCCATCGCATATCTAATGCATTATGAAAACGGTGTGATTATCAGTGATGTGGCGGAGTTTCTTAAAATAAGCAGACCGTCAACAACGACTTTGATTAAGAAACTGGAAAGGTACGGGCTGGTGGAGAGAACCGCTGAGCCGGAAGACGAAAGAAGTACTCTTGTGAAGGTGACCAGGAAGGGAAGGATGTTCGCTTCTTATCAGGCTGCCTTCAGGGAAGAGCTGGCTCTTGCAGTCAGTGAGGGTTTCACCGAAGAAGAAAAGGAGATTCTCTATAGAGGCTTCTGTAAGCTCAACGATTTCTTTTCGAAGACTATAAAGGAATCCGAGGAGATACATAAATAATCTGCCATATAATTTTTTGTATACTGAACTGGAATTTATATTATGGAGGCAGACAATGAAAGAGATAAAAACAGTAGATTCTGTCGGACAGGTACTCTGTCACGATATCACACAGATTGTTAAAGACGTAAGCATGGGTCCTGTATTTCGAAGGGGACATATTATCAGGGAGGAGGATATTTCTGTTTTGCTCAGTGTGGGCAAGGATCATGTTTATGTTTGGGAAAATGATGAGAAAATGATGCACGAAAATGATGCAGCAGAAGTTCTATGTGGGATTTGTCTTGGCGATAATATAACGCGCGGAGAAGTCAAAGAAGGAAAGGTAGAACTGATGGCGGAGTGCGACGGTCTTCTGAAAGTAGATAATGAAACATTGGAAATCGTTAATTCATTCGGGCAGATGATAATCTCAACGCGCCATGGGAACTTTCCAGTCCGCAAAGGTGAAAAACTGGCCGGCACGCGGATCATTCCTCTGGTCATTGAGAAAGAAAAAATGGAAGATGTAAGGAACAAAGCAGGCAGTAAGCCTATCCTAAATGTTGTTCCGTTCCGACATAGGAAAGTGGGGATAATAATTACAGGAACCGAAGTTTTCCTTGGCAGGGTTAAGGATACATTTACACCTGTGATACTCGACAAGATAAGAGAATTCGGGATTGAGATTATCGGACATGAATACAGTGACGATAATAACGAAAACATTGAGAAAGCTATCAGGAAGCTTCTTGATGAAGGTTCAGATATGATTATATGCGCCGGTGGGATGAGTGTAGATCCGGATGACAGAACTCCGCTTGCCATCAAAAATGTATGTGGCGGCGTGGTAACATATGGAGCACCGGTGCTTCCGGGATCAATGTTCCTTCTCGCTTATTACGGAGGGGAAAAAATACCCATAATGGGTTTACCGGGATGCGTTATGTATGCACAACGTACAATCTTCGACCTGATACTGCCGAGAGTAATTGCAGGAGAAATGCTTACCAAATCTGATTTTGACATAATGGGACAGGGCGGACTATGCCTGGACTGCGAGATTTGCACTTTTCCAAACTGTGGCTTTGGTAAATAAAATAAAATCACTGCAGTGGCAAGTTTCGATCTTCAAAAAATATCAATTATTTTAGAAAAAATATCAATTATTTTTAGGAATGTATTGACATTGTTTTTTTCGTATGTTAAAAGTATAAATCAAGTAGTTTAATTAATAAATAAAGGCTATGACGAAGAGCGAATCTGTTAAAGCATTCATACAGAGAGTCGGGGATGGTGAGAGCCCGGCAGAAAACGACAGCATTCTACTCCCTTCCGAGCCGGAGGTCCCAAAGGTTAACACCTAGTAGGCGCCTCCCGTGTATGCTACGTCAGTGTATAGAAGTTGTCGGACTTCGAAGAGATGGCGGAATGTTTATGTCCGCAATTTGAGTGGTACCGCGAGTGTAAAACTGATTTACACCCGTCTCAAAGCAAATTAAATGTTTTGAGGCGGGATTGTTTTTTTAAACGCAAAGTAAAAGGAGTAATAGGTTGGAAAGGATTAAAAGAAAATGATGGACGCAAGCAAATACCAAGTGGGATATTTCCCTGTAGACAAAAAATACACCAAATGGGTAGAGAAGGATCATATTGAGAAGGCTCCCATCTGGTGTAGTGTGGATATGCGGGATGGCAACCAGAGCCTTGTCATTCCAATGAGCCTTGAAGAAAAGCTTGAATATTATAAAGTGTTGCTGGAAGTCGGCTTCAAGGAAATTGAAGTTGGATTTCCTGCGGCAAGCAAAACCGAGTATGAGTTTCTGCGTACGCTGATTGATAACGATATGATTCCCGAAGATGTAACAGTGCAGGTTCTTACTCAATGCCGTGAAAAGATTATCCGCAAAACCTTTGAAGCCTGCAAAGGTGCGCCTAATGCTATTATCCATTTTTACAATTCCGTAAGCGTAGCACAGCGCGAACAGGTCTTTAAAAAAAGCAGGGATGAAATTAAACAGATTGTCATTGACGGGGCAACTTTAATAAAGAAACTGGCGGGCGAATACGAAGGCAATTTCCGTTTTGAATATTCCCCGGAGTCCTTTACGGGAACCGAGCCCGAATATGCACTTGAAGTCTGCAATGCGGTTCTTGATATACTGGAGCCGAGTGAAGACAATAATGTCATAATCAATCTGCCGGCCACTGTACAAATGAGTATGCCGCACGTTTATGCGAGCCAGGTCGAGTATATGAGTGAAAATCTCAAATACCGTGAATTCGTGACCCTCTCACTGCATGCACACAATGACAGAGGCACCGGTGTTGCCGATACCGAACTTGGACTTCTCGCAGGGGCGGATCGTGTTGAAGGGACATTGTTCGGCAACGGTGAGCGAACAGGCAACGTGGATATAATCACCCTGGCGATGAACATGTATTCTCACGGTGTTGATCCGGAGCTGGACCTTTCGGATATAAAATATCTTGTTGAAAAATATGAAAAGTGTACTCATATGCGTGTTTACGAAAGGGCACCTTATGCAGGTTCGCTTGTATTCGCTGCATTCTCCGGTTCTCATCAGGATGCAATTGCAAAAGGAATGAAATACAGGGAAAAAAAGAAACTGCACCATTGGAACGTTCCTTATATCCCGATTGATCCGAAGGATATAGGCAGAACATATGATGCAGATGTCATCCGTGTAAACTCACAATCGGGCAAGGGCGGTATAGGTTATCTTCTGGAGCAGAATTTCGGTTATCATCTGCCTGCAGAGATGCGGGAGCATTTAAGCTATATGTGCAAGGATATTTCCGACCGTGAGAACAAAGAACTCAAGCCTGACGATGTAATGGCTATCTTTAAAGAATATTATCTGAATCTTGACGGTGACATTGAGGTTACTGAATTTGACTTTATTCGGGAAAACGATGTGGCTAAGGTTGAAATTTCTTTTATGCAAGATGGCGAGGAAACTGAACTTGAAGCCGAAGGTGAAGGCCTTCTGAGTGCCGTAAGTGCCGCTCTCTGTGAGTTTACCGATGCGCATTACTCGATAGAAGTATTCACACAGCACAGTATGCAGGGCGATGGCACCCATAGCGTTGCGGCGTCATATATCGGCCTTGAAGATGAGGACGGCGAAATGTACTGGGGAGCAGGAACGGACAGAGACGTTATTACAGCAAGTATCAAGGCACTGCTCAGTGCATTCCATAATATGACCAGGGGGTAAATTAGAATGGGAATGACTATGACACAAAAGATTCTTGCGGCCCACGCAGGACTTGACAAAGTAATTGCCGGTCAGCTTATCAATGCAAAGGTTGACATCGTTCTGGGCAACGATATTACTACACCTGTGGCAGTAAAGGAATTCAAAAAAGCGGGATTCAATGATGTTTTTGATAAAGACAGAGTAGCAATCGTTCTGGATCACTTTGTGCCTAATAAGGATATCAAAGCAGCTGAACAGTCAAAGACCTGCAGGGAATTTGCCAATTCATATGACATAAGTCATTTCTATGATGTTGGTAAAATGGGAATTGAACATGTGCTTCTTCCGGAGCAGGGCATTGTAACCGCAGGGGATTGTATTATCGGGGCAGATAGTCACACCTGCACTTATGGCGCGATCGGTGCGTTCTCTACCGGTGTTGGCTCTACTGATATGGCGGCCGGTATGGCGACGGGGATGGCATGGTTTAAGGTGCCTTCTGCGATCAAATTCAATCTGACAGGGGAGTTACCGGCCAACTGCAGCGGAAAGGATGTAATTCTTACCATTATAGGGATGATAGGTGTTGACGGAGCTCTTTACAAAAGCATGGAATTTACGGGCGAAGGCATCAGGAATCTTTCAATGGATGATCGCCTTTGTATCTGCAATATGGTGATTGAAGCCGGAGCAAAAAACGGAATTTTCCCTGTGGATGAAATTACAATGGACTATCTGAAAGGCAGAAGCAAAAGAAAGCCTGTAGTTTTCGATACGGATGACGATGCAGAATATGAAAAGGTTATTAACATAGATCTTGCTGATATTGAACCTGTCGTTGCCTGTCCGAGCCTGCCCGAGAACACACATCCTGCAGGGGAGCTGCATGATATTAAGATCGACCAGGTAGTGATAGGCTCTTGCACAAACGGAAGAATGGAAGATATGGAAGCCGCTTATGATATTCTTAAGGGCAGGACAATTGCCGACGGCATACGCTGCATTATTATTCCGGGCACAATGGAAATTCTCCGGGAATGTGTGGAACGCGGGTGGTACACGGCATTCATTGATGCGGGAGCCGTTGTTTCCACACCTACATGCGGGCCTTGTCTTGGAGGATACATGGGAATCCTCGCAGCAGGCGAGAGATGTGTGGCGACTACCAATCGTAACTTTGTAGGTCGCATGGGACATACAGACAGTGAGGTTTACCTTGCATCGCCCCAGACTGCTGCTGCAAGTGCACTGACAGGGTATATTACCGAATATAAGGAGTTATAGAGAAATGAAAACACAAGGAAAAGTTTTTAAATATCCGGATAATGTTGACACTGATGTTATCATACCGGCTCGGTATCTTAATACCCCTGATGCCAATGAGCTTGCGCTCCACTGCATGGAGGATATTGATGCCGAATTTGTGAAGAAAGTAAAAAAGGGTGATGTTATGGTCGCAGGATGGAACTTCGGCTGCGGCTCTTCCAGGGAACATGCTCCGCTTGTTATCAAAACTTGCGGAACAGGCTGTGTTATAGCCAAGAGTTTTGCCCGGATTTTTTATCGAAATGCTATCAACATCGGACTTCCGATTATAGAGTGTGAAGAAGCGGCGGAAGAAATAAGAGCAGACGATGAAGTTATGGTTGACTTTGACACCGGTGTTATTACAAATATTACTAGAGGCAAGACATACAGGGTTCAGCCTGTTCCGCCTTTTATTCAGAACATTATAAAGAGCGGCGGATTATTGAAATCTCTGAAGGAAGGACAAAAGAATGATTAAAAATATAGCTGTTATTCGTGGAGACGGGATTGGTCCCGAAATTATTAATGAGGCAATCAGGGTGCTTGATGAAATCGGGAAACTCTATGGACACACATTTAATTACATCAATGTAGATATGGGCGGATATGCAATTGACAAATACGGAGATCCTTTACCTGAAAAAGAGCTGAAAAAATGTATTGAATCCGACAGCGTTCTCCTTGGAGCTGTAGGGGGAAACAAGTGGAATGATGTTCCGGTTGAAATACGTCCGGAAGAGGGCTTATTCAGGATTCGCTCAGGAATGGGTGTCTACTCCAACATTCGGCCTACAAAGATATGGCCCCAGCTTGCCCAGGCTTCTCCCCTTAAGGAATCAATTGTTGAGAAGGATATCGATTTTATCATAGTTCGTGAACTGGTAAGCGGCATTTACTTCGGAGAACATAAAACCGAAGGAGATACAGCTATTGATGTAATGAAATACACGAAATCCGAGATTGAACGTATAGGCAGAATCGGTTTTGAAACTGCACGGAAGCGGAGAAAAAAGCTCTGTTCGGTTGATAAAAGCAATGTTCTTGACACCAGCCGTCTCTGGAGGAAGGTGATGCACGGACTTGCGGAGGAATATCCCGATGTGGAACTTTCCGATATGCTCGTTGACAACTGTGCCATGCAGATTATAAGAGACCCTTCCCAGTTTGATGTCATTGTTACAGAGAATATGTTCGGTGACATTCTTTCCGATGAAGCATCTATGGTTACTGGGTCTATCGGCATGATTCCTTCATCAAGCCTTGGAACAACCACTTGCGGACTGTATGAACCAATTCACGGCTCCGCTCCGGATATTGCCGGGCAGAACAAGGCAAATCCTGTTGGTGCAATTCTTTCTGCAGCTATGATGCTCCGCTACAGTTTTGACATGACGGAGGAGGCAGATGCCATTGAAAGTGCGGTTTCAGCATACCTTGATGAAGGGTTCCGTACCGCTGACATTATGAGCAGGGGAGGAAAGCTGACAGGCTGCAGAGAGTGCGGAGAAATTATTACCAATCATTTAAAAAGGGGGGTCTTTTAACCGCGGATAATGATTCGTTGACGGCACAAATAATGATTGTTTTTACTTGACATAAGGATGTCCGGATGGTAATATATTTTTTGCGGCGGCTAAAGATATGTCGCGTGTGTGGCGGTGTAGCTTAGTTGGCTAGAGCGTCCGGTTCATACCCGGAAGGTCGGTGGTTCGACTCCACTCGCCGCTACCATATTGGGCGCTTAGCTCAGCTGGGAGAGCATCTGCCTTACAAGCAGAGGGTCATAGGTTCGAGCCCTATAGCGCCCACCACAATAAATATAAATCTGTAAAAGGTTTACCAACGCGGTCCGGTAGTTCAGTTGGTTAGAATGCCAGCCTGTCACGCTGGAGGTCGACGGTTCGAGCCCGTTCCGGATCGCCAATTTTCTTTTTTGGGAGAGGTTCTCCCTTAATACGGCGACATAGCCAAGTGGTAAGGCAGAGGTCTGCAAAACCTTTATTCCCCGGTTCAAATCCGGGTGTCGCCTCCATAATCTGTGGTGGGTATAGTCAAGAGGTTAAGACGGCGGATTGTGGCTCCGCTATGCGTGGGTTCGAATCCCACTATCCACCCCATTTTATTTTAACAGTGTTGGGGTATCGCCAAGCGGTAAGGCAACGGATTCTGATTCCGTCATGCGTAGGTTCGAATCCTACTACCCTAGCCAAAAAAAATGCCGGTCGAATGGCCGGTATTTTTTTTGGATAGCAGAAGATTTGAGGTGTACCCCATTTAGTGGACAGCCAAAAAATCACATTTGACCGCAAAATTGCATTGTGTTAATAAGTTTATCACGGAACCCGAAACATGGACACATATTTAATCATCATTTAGAAAAAAGAATGGTATACTATCATTTACCAGGGAGGTTAAATGTGGTGCAGATGCTTGCTGAAAATCCCTTTACGCACCGCGTTTCAAACGACACCATCTCATTTACCGCTGATTTTTTCCGGTATTTCTGCAAACGTAAAGATGAGGGGGCTCCTCTATGCCGTATAACCTGGATATCGCCAATGTATTCTATCGTGTTGGATATATTGAGATATAGGGACATGGCATACAGGTAATTGAAAAACAATAGCAGAAAAAGCAACATAAGGAAAATCTTAATAAGTTCTTATGTGGATGTTTGAGAAATAATATCTGTTCATGAGTAAAATAGATATCAGGAGTTGATGAAAGTGGAGAAAGTATTGGTCGTAGATGACGAAAAAGATATTGCGGATCTCATTGAAGTCTATCTGCAAAACGAAAACTATAATGTATTCAAGTTCTATACGTCCGATGATGCCATGAGGTGCATTGAGACGCAGGAGCTTGATTTGGCGATTTTGGATATTATGATGCCAGGAACAGATGGCCTTACACTGTGCAAAAAGATCCGAGAGAATCATTATTATCCGATTATAATGCTGACGGCTAAAGACGCAGAACTTGATAAAATCACCGGTCTCACTCTTGGCGCAGACGATTATGTGACAAAGCCTTTTAAGCCACTGGAACTCATGGCAAGAGTAAAAGCGCAGCTGAGAAGGTATAAAAAGTTCTCGTCAGCAGGATCTGATAATATTTCAGAAGCTCTTTCAATACTTCAATATGAGCATCTTGAGTTAGATACGGCCAGGCATGAGTGTCATCTGAATGGGGAATTAATTTCTCTGACCCCTACCGAGTTCTCCATACTGAAGATTCTGTTAGAAAACACAGGAACGGTTGTTAGTGTTGATGAATTATTTAAGGGCATCTGGAAAGATGAATATTACAGTAAAAACAGCAGTACGATTACTGTTCATGTCAGACATATACGAGAGAAGCTTAACGATACCGGTGAAAATCCATTCTTCATCAAAACGGTTTGGGGCGTAGGATATAAAATATAAAAGAGATCTGATATGCAAAAGGAAAGAAATATATTTTCATATATTACCGTAGTCTGTTTTCTGCTGTACATAATATTTGTTATGTGGGTCATTTTATTCAAACTGGGATTTTCACTTCATGAAATCCAAGGAGAGCGAGTCTTGAACCTCATACCTTTTAATTATGAAAAAGGAAGCGGCGGTAGATTTCATTTTGCAGAGGTCATCAATAACGTTCTTATTTTTGTTCCTGTAGGTGCATATCTTTGCCTTCTTTTCAGAAAAATATCTTTTCTGAAAAAGGCCGGTCTTGTTTTTGCATCTTCATCAGTGCTTGAGTGTGCTCAATACATTCTTGCCGTTGGAAGCTTTGATATCAGTGATCTAATCACAAATACGATTGGAGGAATCCTTGGAATAAGTGCATTTTTGATATGGCGCACCGCTTTTCGCAGCAAGGAAAAGCCTGAACAGGAATTTGCTATCTTGATTAATTTGATTACGATACTGATGGCCGGTGGAGTATTGTATATCGTATTGCAAAACTAAAGCAGAGGTACAATTATGAACTTTTCAAATAGAAAAATCGAAAAGAAATTAAGTACCCGGCTGTTAATTACATTGGCTGTATGGGTGCTTGCCGGATTTGCTATGATGATTGTCATAGGGTTTGTGATTGAAAAGACAGATATCGCAATAAGGGATTGGCTTTCTTCAAGGTTAGATGTCATATATATCATATATCTGATTGTCGGATTCCTTGGCATTTTTTATTTCTACTGGAAAAAGCCGTGGAACTACTTGAATGAAGTCGTTGACGCTATGGAAACAGTATATGAAAAAAGCTCCAAAGGAGTTATTCTTTCTGAACCTCTCCATGATGTTGAAAACTGGATGAATCAGATAAAGATGTCTGTTGTGCGAAGCGAAATGAGTGTTGCACAGGCAGAAGAGAAAAAGAAAGAGCTGGTAATGTATCTTGCTCACGATATAAGAACGCCGCTTACTACAGTAATCGGATATCTGAATCTGCTCAGCGAAACACCTGAAATGCCGGAGGAACAAAGGAAAAAATATATTGGAATTGTGCTTAATAAATCTGAGAGATTGGATATGCTGATTATATCGGCAGATGCAGATAAGATTGCTCGTGTATTCGGAAATCTGCTGAAAAATGCGGCGGCATACAGCGATAAGGGCTCTGAAATAACTATTGTAGCGAAGAGAGAACACAATCTTGCTGTTGTTTCCTTCCAGAACAAAGGTGACACAATACCGCAGGAAGAGCTGCAGACGATGTTTGATAAGTTCAACCGTTTGGATCAGGCACGGACATCCTCAACTGGCGGGACAGGATTAGGCCTTTCCATTGCAAAAGAGATTATCGAATTGCATGACGGAGAAATCACAACCAAGAGTGAGGACCGAACGATTACAATCATTGTAAGTCTCCCGCTGTCCGAATAACAGAACTCAGTATATAGAGGCTCTTAATCACCCTGATACAGCTGATTGCCGGTGAAGGGTGATTTTTATTGAAGCAAATCAAAAGAATGTCCGCAGGAAAGTATTTTAATAATCTAAGGAATTTCTTAATAGAATCCGACGTTCTTCTTTGAGATTCCTATCTGGCAATTCTCTAAAATATAGATATAGATTCATTGAATATATCTATCAATGAAAAGAAAGGATGTGATGAAAATGGAATTGAAAATCGAAAATATCAGCAAGCATTTCAAGGATAAGAAAGCCGTCAATGATGTAAATCTCACATTGACGCCGGGCGTGTGGGGATTACTCGGCGCTAATGGTGCCGGAAAGACCACGATGATGCGCATGATAGCTGATATCATGAAATCGACCAGCGGAAAGGTGTTATATAACGGAAAAGACATCGTTGCTCTTGGCGAAGAGTATCGAAATGTTTTTGGGTTCTTGCCGCAGGATTTCGGATACCCTCGCGATTTCAGCGTGAAAGACTATCTTGAATATATTGCTGCACTTAAGGATATTCCTAAAGACACAGCCAAAAGGAGAATCAACTATTTGTTGGATGTATTAACGCTTTCAGACGTGAAGAACAAAAGAATATCAAAATTGTCAGGTGGAATGAGAAGGCGAGTCGGCATTGCTCAGGCGATGCTTAACGAACCTGAAGTACTAATACTGGATGAGCCTACCGCAGGCCTTGATCCGGGAGAACGTGTTCGCTTCAGGAATTTCATATCCGAATTTGCGCACGAAAGGATTGTGCTGATTTCAACACATATCGTCTCCGATATTGAATACATTGCTACACAAACGGCAATAATGAAAGACGGTCATATTGTTGACGTTGGAACAACAGATCAACTCGTAAAGAAAATAGAAGGCAAGGTGTGGAACTGTACGGTTCCGGAGAGAATGATTCCGGAACTGGAGATGAAGCTACGCATCATCAACCAAAGAGGAGAAGACAACAATCAGGTCTCTATTCGATACCTTTCCGACCATGCGCAGATCGAAAATTCAGAAATGGCCGCTCCAAGATTAGAAGACCTGTATCTATGGCTCTTTCCAAATGAAGGCAAAGATAAGGAGGCACAGTAAATGAGAATGCTGACTGTTGAACTAAAAAGGATAATTAAAACAAGACGTTCTATGATATTGATATTGGCAGGGCTCTGCCTTTCGATTCTGATGGCTGTGATTCCAATCCTGTTTGTCGGTGCGAATGTTCACAACGCCGATGGAAGTGTGCAGGAGCTTAATGGAATTAGCGCCATTCGCTATTGGAGAGATATAAAGGTTCCGTCTGATGGCGAAGTGACTCCACAGAAATTAAAGGATGCACTGGAGGCTTATAAAGAAGTAATAAAAGAGTACGGTGATCCTCAAAGGGAAGAGATACCGGCAGATGTGTATCTTAGTAAGATATCACCTGTTGAAGATCTGCTCAGGATGCTACCGACAACATATTCAGTATTCTCGAATGGGAATCTTATTCCACGAAGCTATTTAGAGATTGAAGCCGATGAGATTGATTCGTTTTATGACGCGTGTGATCAGCGTCTTGAGAATATCATCAAAGTAGATCGTGAGCCGGAAAGCACAACGCAGAAAGTGAATTCTTTATACAGCAAAGTTGATAAGCCTTTCTTGTTGTATGCAGGGTATACAAGAGATGCTTTTGACTATATGTGTTTCGCCATTTTGTTTCTGGTCATAATTGGTGTCGTGCTATCTGCTCCGTTATTCTCTGAGAATTATGAGTCCGGAGCAGACCAGATACTTCGCTGCACGAAGCATGGAAGAGGAAAGCTCGCTCGGACAAAACTGATTGCCGGCATATTACCATGCGCGATCATGTATATAGTTGGTATTGCAATCCACTTGATTATTTCTGACTTATCCTTTGGAACGATAACTTTGAAAACATCGGTGCAGGCGTTATATGATACAACAAGCCTTCCGAAC
The DNA here is from genome assembly GCA_050953465.1 of Lentihominibacter sp. Taxonomy (GTDB): domain Bacteria; phylum Bacillota; class Clostridia; order Peptostreptococcales; family Anaerovoracaceae; genus Lentihominibacter. Next base: position 1,563,704 of record JBMNMR010000002.1, read on the forward strand.
TTAAACCTGTTTCAGCTACAGATGGTTCTGGCTTTAGGTGGATTATTGACGCTGATTTCTGTGATTGCCTTTACACAGTTTCTTTCTGCTAAGATTGAAAGGGTTGCCGGGACTCTTGGAGTATCCCTGCTTGTTACGTTATCTCCAATCTTCATTTTTGCAGCTGCAGGAAACAACTGGATATCAGCAATTCTGCCGGCTGCCGGAGTTGGATTGAACAATAATCTGCTAATGCAGCTTATGGATTTCAGATTCCTACATTTAGGATCGCTCAGTTTCTGGGCACCGCAGGTAATAATGATATCAACTATTGTCTGGATTCCGATTTGTTTGATTCTTGCTGTGCGTTCATACTGCAAACATCAAGTTGCATGACACATATAAAGAGCCAAAGAATTATCGCCGAATATCCGGCAGTTTTGTTTTAAGGCCAACATAATTGAGGCGATTTGGCACAAGTGTCTCATAATGATACAAAACTATAATATAGTCTCATCAATTTCAAATAATAGTATATATAATCAAAAGTAAGAGAAAAAGGTTTTGGCAATAACGCAGATAGGAGGTGTTAGTATGGCAAAGAACGGATGGGCGAAATACGCCACTCATATGTCGAAAGTCGGAGGTCTGTTTTTGGGGCCACAAGGGAACAACTCCAACTGGACACGAATGTTTGAACTGCTTGTTCCCGAAGAAGAAGCGGAGCTGGGATGTCTTGTTCCCAATAAACCGACATCTATAGAGGAAATCGCCGAAAGGGCGAAAAGACCCGTAGAAGAAGTGAAGCCTATGGTAGAACACATGGCACAGAAGGGGCTTTTGTTCGAGAGAGTTACCAAAGGAGGCAAGCATTTCTACAATGTGCCGCCTTTCATCCCCGGATTTTATGAATATGTAATGACGGATCCTGATACGATAAAGAATCCGGATGTCGCTTATTATTTTAGAAAGACGCTTGATGATCTGGGCGTGCTGCTGCGTAATGCGGACGTTCAGGGTGGGGGGTTGATGAAGATTGCGCCTGTAATGAAAGAGATAAATGCTCAGCAGCAAGTCTACTCCTTTGAAGATGTTTTGACTTTCGTAAACAATGCAGAGAGGTATTCGGTAGCGGACTGTGCCTGCAGAACGGCAGCCAGGCTTATCGGTAAAGGATGTGATCATCCGATCGAAGATACATGTATGCAGTTTGATGAGACAGCGGACTATTACGTAAGAACGGGACGCGGACATTATGTAACAAAACAGGAAGCCATAGAAATCCTGGAAATGACGGAAAAGGCCGGTCTCGTTCACTCTGCATTCCAGGTCGAAGGGAAAGACTATACTACATTTATATGTAACTGCTGCGGATGTTCGTGTGCGGGACTGCGCCAGATAAACCGTCTGGATGCGAATCCGATATCTCACTCCAACTTCCGTGCACAGATCGATGAAGAGCACTGTGTGGCATGCGGCAATTGTGTGGACATCTGCCCGACCAATGCTGTAACTTTGGGTACTAATTTTGCAAAGCTTGATGAACAGCTTGTCGAATACAGAAAGGCGCAGAATACAATTCTCAAAAAGGCTGACCTGCGCCATAACTTCATAAATGAGAGACAGCTTGTATCCCCACTGGGCACAGCACCATGTAAGGTCGCCTGCCCTGCAAATATCTCGGTTCAGGGATATATTTCAAAGGCTTCAGAAGGGAAATACCTGGAAGCGCTGCAAGTCATAAAAGAAGATAACCCTCTGCCGGCCATTTGCGGCAGAATATGTCCGCATCCATGTGAGACGGAATGTACCAGGTGTACCCTCGATGAATCACTGGCGATTGATGCCATCAAAATGTATATTGCGGATACAGAACGTGAGGAAGCCAACAGATATATTCCGGAAATAAAGAATGATTATGATGAGAAAGTAGCCATCATAGGGTCAGGTCCTGCAGGATTGTCTGCGGCATACTACCTGGCAGAAGAAGGATTCAAAGTAACCGTATTTGATAAGAATGACAAGCCGGGCGGAATGCTGACCTATGGTCTCCCTGAATTCAGGCTTGAAAAGGAAGTTATAGACTCTGAAATTCAGGTTATCCGGGACATGGGTGTGGAATTCAAATACGGTGTGGAAGTAGGAAAAGATATAACCATCGATCAGCTCAGAAGTCAGGGATTTGATGCATTTTATCTGGCTATCGGTGCTCAGAAAGGAGCATCTCTGGGCATGGCGGGAGAAGAGAGTCCGAATGTGATGAACGGCGTCACCTATCTCAGATTGGTCAATACCGGGAAGAAGACAGGAACAAAGGGCAAAACCGTTGTTATAGGAGGCGGTAACGTTGCTATCGACGTTGCCAGAACTGCTGTTCGTGAAGGAGCGGATTCCGTTGTCATGTATTGTCTGGAATGTGCGGAGGAGATGCCGGCAGCAGCTGACGAGCAGATTGAGGCCAGGGAGGAAGGCGTTATCATCAATAACGAATGGGGACCAATGGAGATTATTACCGACGGAACTAAAGCCACCGGTATAAAATTGAAGAAGTGCGTAAGCGTTTATGACGAAAAAGGCAAATTCAGTCCTAAGTATGACGAAAGTGAAACTCAGGTTATTGAGGCAGATACAATAATTCTGGCTATTGGTCAGCACATAGACTGGGGCAACATCCTTGATGGAGAAGGTGTTTCCCTTGGTGTCGGAAACAGAGTTATAGTCGATCCGATATCCTATCAGACAAACGTTGCTGATATCTTTGCGGGCGGAGATGTGGTAACAGGACCTAATTTTGCCATTGATGCCATAGCCCACGGTAAACAGGGGGCCATCTCAATTTCCAGACTGCTTAGAGAACGTCACCTGACAGACGGCAGACATGGTGTTTACAAGGCACTTGATCCGAACAGAGCGGAAGTGAAACTGACAAGTCTGGATCTTACGCCGCGTCAGTATGAACCGGAAGTGGATTATGCAAAGGCCATCAAAACGTTTAATGACCTGCGTAAGGGTCTTACAGAAGAACAGATTCGCAAGGAATCAAAGAGATGTTTGCATTGTGGTCGTTCCGTTGTCGATGAGGATAAATGCCTAGGATGCGGCGTATGCACACACAGATGTGAATTTGATGCAATACATCTCTACCGTGTAGATGATACTCAGGTTGCAAATACTATGGGCAAGTGGTACGGTCGGCTTGCCGGCAATATAGTTAAACGAGGTGCCAGAATAGCGGCTCATAGTGTGAAGAGCGCAGTTTCCGGAAGATAGGAAGTGATCGAATGCACGAACTCGGTGTAGTAGTTAAATTCGTCGAAACAGCAGATGCCTTTGCAATGGAGAAGGGTATAAGTCAGGTAAAGATGGTTAAACTGGCCATAGGCGCACATACAGGCGTCCTGCCGAAATATGTCCGCATGTACTACCGGGATGTAAGCGAAGGAACGAGCCTTGAAGGTTCAGAGCTGATTATCGAGGAAGTTCCGGTAGAAGCCTTTTGCAACTATTGCGGGTGTATATATCGGCCGGAGCAACAGGGAGATCATCATCACGATTCTGAAATGATATGCCCTGAATGCGGCAGTGAGGATTTCGATCTTCTTTCAGGAGAAGAACTTACTATTAAAGAAATAGGATTTGAATAGCACAATAATTTAAGCAACAAGCTCGCAGGAACCTTTTTCGTTTTCTGCGAGCTTGTTGCATACAGGATAGTTATTTATGGTACAATTTTAACAAAAGAAAGATTTGAGAAAAGATGGTGATGGTAAGTGAATGTTAAAACAATAAAACTGAAGAAAACAATATTAGAGAACAACGACAGGAACGCGGATCTGATGCGTGAGGAACTGAAACAGGACGGAACCTATTATATGAATATCATGTCCTCGCCGGGCTCCGGCAAAACCACAGCACTGGTGGAAACGATTAAAAGATTACAACAGATAAGCGGGCTTAAGATTGGGGTTATGGAGGCTGATATAGACAGCGATGTGGATGCAAAGGCAATCGCTGAACAGACAGGAGTGCCGGCTGTTCAATTGTATACCGGCGGTATGTGTCATCTGGATGCCGATATGTCGCGTCAGGGTCTAAAGGGAATAAGCTCGAAGGAGTTGGATCTTGTGTTCCTCGAGAATGTCGGAAATCTTGTCTGCCCTGCGGAATTTGATACGGGAGCGGTCAAAAGTGTGGCTATCCTGTCGGTTCCGGAAGGAGATGACAAGCCGCTTAAATATCCATTGATGTTTGAGGAAGTCGATACTGTTTTAGTGAGCAAAATTGATGCGATGCCGGCCTTCGATTTTGATGTCGAACGATTTAAGAAGAATCTGGCGGAGTGTAACGACAGGGCAACTGTGTTTCTTATCTCGGCGATTACCGGAGAGGGAATAGATGAATGGTGCCAATGGCTCTATGACGAAGTTGCCGGATATCTGAAAGAGGTTTGATATGGCAGTAAAAGTAATCGATGTAAATATAGGTATATTTGACGAAAATGACAGGATAGCAGAGGAGATTCGTAAGCGAAACAAAGCCGCCGGAACATTTATGATAAATATAATGGCTTCTCCCGGAGCGGGTAAAACTATGACGATTCTCAGGACAATCAACATGCTTAAGGACGATTTCAAAATCGGCGTCATGGAAGTTGATATTGAAGCAGAAGTTGATGCTGAGAAGATGGCAGCGACAGGAGTAGATTCCATCCAGGTGCACACCGGCGGAGAATGCTCTATGGATGCGGCAATGGTCCGGCAGGCACTGGAGGAGTTTGATACTGGTGATATTGATATTCTGTTTATGGAGAACGTAGGAAATCTGGTTTGTACTGCGGAACAGGATACGGGGGCAAATGTGAATGTTGTAATTCTTTCAATACCTGAAGGAGATGATAAGCCTTTGAAATATCCTCTGATTTTTACCGTATGCCAATGTGTGCTTATTAATAAGATTGATACGAGGCAGTGGTTTAAATTTGATGATGATGCGGTGGCAGAGAGGATTCATAAGCTGAACCCAAAGGCAGAAATCTTCTTTATTTCATCGAAGACAGGTGAGGGATTCGAAAAGTGGACGGAATGGCTGCGAAGGCAGGTTTAAGCCTGCCATCTATAGGTGCATGGATATGAACGAGCGAACAAGAAAAGCAATTTTTGAAAGTTTTAATCAGCTTTTGTCAAAGACAGATCTGGACAGGATAACTGTACGCATGATAGCTGAAAATGCAGGTGTAAGCAAAGCGACTTTTTATCGTTATTTTAAGGATAAATATGATGTTATGGCTTACAACTACAAGGTGTTTGTGGATAACAGGGTAAATCCCTCTGCCAGCGGCAGTTATGAGGAACTCTTGTACTTGTTGTACAGAGATTCAGAGAATAGCATGGATTATCTTCAAAACGCATTTAAATATGTCGGAGTGAATTCGTTTACGGATTATGTGTATAAATATTCTTTCGACATAGTTGAGAGAATTACACTGGCCAACAGACCTTCAGGACTGACTCAGTCAGAAATCATGCAGCTTGATGTGTTCAGTCATGGTGTCAGTAAGATGTTTACAAACTGGATACTCGGTAAATACAGACTGAATGCCGGATCTGCAGCAAGGGCGTTATATGAGATGATGCCCGAAAGTCTGAAACATTACTGGTGGGTTTGACCTTTGCTCAGGATTTTGACACCTTTTGTTTTTTACATACAGCCGGAAATCACACAATGTTTTTACAATAAATTTATAGACAAATAACATACAGGTGATAATATTATAAGAAGACAGCATATAAACTGAAGGAGAAAAAAATATATGACATTAAAAGTAGGAATGCTGACCAGCGGTGGAGATGCTCAAGGCTTGAATTCAACAATGCGCGGAACATGCAGGGCTTTACTGAATCATGACCCAAAAATCAAGATTTTTGGATTTCTCAACGGATATCATGGTTTGATGCATGGAAACTATCGCAGCATGCAGGATTATGATTTTTCGGGGATATTAACTTTAGGGGGTACAATTCTCGGCACTTCGAGGCAACCTTTCAAGAATGTGAAAGATCCTTTATATGAGGATAAACCTGAGGGTATAACAAAGCTTGAGGCCATGATCAAGACATACAACGATATGAAGCTGGATGTATTGGTCATTTTAGGCGGCGGCGGAACACAAAAAACTGCCAGGCTCCTGAGCATGTACGGGTGTAATGTAATTCATCTGCCAAAGACTATCGATAATGACCTGTCCGGAACCGACCTCAGCTTCGGTTTTCAAAGTGCAGTTAATATTGCAACTGAAGTTATTGACGGTGTTCATACAACAGCAACATCACACGGCAGAGTTTTTATTGTTGAGCTGATGGGGAACAAGGTAGGCTGGCTTACCCTCCATGCAGGGGTTGCAGCAGGTGCCGATATTATTCTGATTCCGGAGATACCTTATGACCCTGTCAAAGTTCTCAAGGCTCTGGAAGCCCGTGAAAAGGAGAAAAAACCTTTCTCGATAATTGCCATAGCTGAAGGTGCCAAGTCCATTGATGAAGTGAACATGAGTGAGGAACAGTTCAGTAAAAACAGGGAAAATGTACATTCGGTGGCATATTATCTGCAAAAGCAGCTTGAAGAGCTGATGTCAAAAGAAATCAGAGTCTGTGTTCCGGGACATTTCCAGCGAGGCGGATCACCATCGGCATTTGACAGGATTCTCACTACTAAACTGGGTGTTGAAGCGGCAAATGCGGTGATAGAGGGTGATTTTGGAAAAATGATCGGTATTTCCGGGCAGGAAACCACCAGAGTTCCATTGGATAAGATTGCCGGCAGACCCAAGCGGGTTCCGCTGGATGATCCGGTAGTTCTGGCTGCCCGCAAACTGGGGATCTCATTCGGAGATTAGAAAGATGGAAACAGGAGTTGTAGAAGATGTCATTTATTGCAGCGATTGAAGTCGGCTCACATGAAACTATCTTAAAAATTACAGAAGTTTTACCGGATGGAAAAATTTCAGAAATCGATTCCATGTCCAGGATGATTAATCTCGGTTCTGACAGTTACCGGCTGGACTATATTACTGACGAAAATATCGGAACGCTGATTGATGTTTTAAAAGATTTCAAAAAGATGATTGCAGTTTATCCTGATATTGAAGTAATTGCAGCCTGCACTTCCGCAGTACGTGAAGCAAACAACCGATTATTTCTGATAGATCAGGTTTATCAGCAAACGGGGCTGGAAATAATGATATATTCCAACCGGCTGGAAGTCGGTGAAATGTTGCGGGCAATCCGATACAAAATACCGGACTTCAATCAAATGACTGAGGAACCTACTTTAATTCTTGATATAGGTGCCGGCAGTACTCAGCTGACATTGTTTGACAAACAGGAGTTACTCTTTACTCAGAATATATTACTGGGTTCTTTACGAGTGCGCGATACGCTTTCGACTTTGGAAAAACACACAGCGGACTTTATTTCCCTGATGTTTGAATATATTTCCGGAGATCTGGACTATTATCGCTCTTTTGTACCTAAAAAGACCGATTATAAAAATTTTCTTCTGGTGGGTAATGATTTGTCCCTCTGGCGATATTTATCAGGGCTGCCTTTAACCGGCACGGCGGAGCTGACGGCCAAAAAGTTTGAGGAGCTATTTGATATCATCATTAATAATTCCGTTTATGATCTGATCAGTAAATTTGATATAAGCGAAGAGCAGGCGACACTTCTGCTCCCTGTTTCCATGGTTATCATGGAAATGTTTGAATTTACGGGATTGGACAGAGTTATTCTGCCGGATGTCATTCTGGCGGACGGTTTAATTGTCAAAAAGGCTGAAGAACTGGGTCTGATTGAGAAAGATCAGAGACAGCTGAATGATGCCTTAAGCTTTGCCGGACAGATTGCAAAAAGACACCATACAAATCTAAAACATACAGAACAGGTTGAAGAGCTGGCAATGCAGTTATTTGATCAGTTTCAGGAGCAGCACGGCCTTGAGTCCCGACACCGCTTTATATTAAGACTGGCGGCTGTTTTGCATAATATAGGTAAATTTTTTACAGTAAAGCAGGATGGGGAAATAGCTTACGAAATGATTAAATCTTCTGATTTAATAGGCATAAGCAATCAGGAACTGGAATTAATTGCCTTGCTGGTCAGACACCATTCAGATGACTTGTTTACACTGAATTATGAGGAGATCTTCCTGGCTCCGCGGGAACAATTGACCTTTGTCAAACTGGCAGTGCTGCTTGGTATGGCGAATGCACTGGATACAGGACATAAGAGCAAGGTTAAAAAAATAACGACGGAAGTTCGCAAGCGGCATATCAAGGTTATCCTTGAATCGGATCAGGACCTTACTCTGGAATCCTGGAGTTTCCAGAAGATTGCCAAAGACTTTCAAAAGATCTTCGGTACGGAATTAAGGCTGTCGGTAGTATCTGAAAAGGGTACCGGTTAAAAAAGTTAGGAGGCAGAAAATGTTGCCTGCAATTAATGAAATTATTGATCAGAAGTTTTCCGTTGAACGGGAATACCCTACATTGGTAGGCGAACGAATGATTAATCGGGAACTGAGCTGGATGGAATTTAATCAAAGGGTACTGGAAGAAGCACAGGACACGACAAATCCTCTCTATGAAAGGCTCAATTTTCTGGCAATAACCTGTTCAAACCTTGATGAACATTTTATGGTCAGAGTTGCTTCTTTATATAATCTGATTAAATCCGGCTCGGAGAAAAAGGATTCGTCAAATTTGACTCCAACAGAACAGCTGGAAGCATTGATGGATCGCTGCCATGATTTTTACAAGGAGCAGTATGAAACCTTCAATAAGCAGATCATGCCGGTGCTGCAGGATGAAAACATTCATTATGTGACAATGGATCAGGTTACGGAAGCAGAGCATGATTATTTGAAAAAACATTTTGAAAATCATATATATCCTGTTTTAACTCCATTGGCAGTTGATGCGGGCAGACCCTTTCCTTTAATACCGAATCAGAGCCTGAATCTTTTTGTTACCTTTGCAAATCAGGGGGAAAGGGTAAATGCATTGGGAACGATTTCTTTTGCAATTGTTGAAGTTCCTTCAATTCTGCCCAGACTGATTAAATTACCGGGTAAAGAGAAGCGCTTTGTTTTAATTGAGGAGGTAATTGCGAAATTCATAGATCAGCTTTTTTATAATCAGGAGATTGGATCAACGGCTTGCTTCAGAGTGATGCGAAATGCGGATTATGAGCTGGATGACGAAGAAATTTCCGACTTGATGGTTGAAATGGAAGGCGTCTTGTGGAAACGTGAGCGTGGCAGTGTCATCCGTCTTGAGATACAAAAGGAAGCCGGAAAGGAAACACTCAGTATTTTGCAAAAACTGATGGATGTTTCAGACCAGGCCGTTTTCAGAATAAAAGGACCTATTGACTTGAGGTTTGTGGACAAAATTAAAGAACTGTATCCTGACACAGATATGCACTATGAAAATTTTACCGGTCAGATAACACCGGCTTTCGGCTCTGAAATAAATCCGGACTGCTTCGAGATTATCCGCGATAACGATCTTATTCTGCACCACCCTTTTGAATCATTTGATCCGACAATCAGGGTCATCCAGCAAGCTGCACAGGATCCTGATGTGCTGGCTATCAAACAAACGCTGTACAGAATCAGCGGGGATTCGCCGATTGTTAAAGCATTGGCGGAAGCTGCAAGAAATGGTAAACATGTTATGGTTCTGCTTGAGCTGAAAGCCCGATTTGATGAAGAGAGTAACATACATTGGGCAAGGCGTCTGGAAAGAGTCGGCTGCCATGTTATCTATGGTCTGAAAGGGTTGAAAACCCATAGCAAGATCACCTTAATTGTAAGGCGGGAGGAATCCGGAATAAAGCGTTATGTTCATCTGGGAACCGGAAACTATAATGATATAACTGCTAAAATCTATACGGATTTCGGACTCTGGACAGCATCCGAGCAAATCGGTCAGGATGCTGCTGATTTCTTTAATATGATCTCCGGTTATTCAATACCTATGGGATGGCGAAAAATCATTCCGGCACCACGTTGGTTACGCAAAGATACTCTTGAAAGAATCAAACAGGAACAAAAGCATGCAGAGGCAGGGCGCCGAGCCGCAATAGTTGTAAAAATAAACTCATTGATTGATCCTGAAATTATAGAAGCACTTTATTCGGCGTCACAAGCCGGTGTTAAAATCTGCCTTATTGTACGTGGTATCTGCGGTCTGAAAGCGGGAGTCAAAGGATTGTCAGAGAATATTGAGGTACGCAGTCTTGTGGGAAGATTTCTGGAACACAGCAGAATCTTTTATTACTATAATGAAGGTCGTGAAGACATTTTTCTCTCCAGTGCGGACTGGATGCCGCGTAATATGGATCGTCGTATTGAAATAATGTTTCCGATTGAAGATGAGCTGTGTCGGAAACGCGTTTTAGAGGTGTTGGTTTCTCAGATGATGGATACCGATCGTGCCAGAATCATGCAGGGTGACGGTTCATATGTCAGGTTCAGAGATGAAACGCCTCATGATCAAAGGATTGACTCACAAATTCTTCTGATGAAATCGGCTCTGCAGGCATCGGAGGAAACCCGCAAAAGATCAATAAATATCAATCGCTATGAGCCATTGTCCGCAACATAAAGTTTGAGGTTAAGTTACACTTGTCCGGAAAGATAAAAATAGCAATTTTTTGGGGAACGTTTGATCCTTTTCATAATGATGATAAAAAAGTTTTAGAGGAGCTGGTCAGATCAAAGAGATTTAATCACGTTGTTGTTATGCCATTAGGTTTGGCGCCGTATAACGATAAGTATATGACTCCTTCCGGCTATCGTTATGAAATGGCCAGATTGGGCATAAGGGGTTTGCCGGGTTCAGTCCTGAGCGATTATGAGATCAATCGTCCGGGTCAATATTCACATACAATTGATACGATTGATTTTTTCAAGGGGAAATATCGTGCTGAACATACGGGGAAAGTAAAGGTTGAAGTTTCTTTAGTCTACGATTCAGATGCTCTGGACACAATTGAATATTGGCATAAACCGGAACAGATTATGAAAAAGGCCGGACTTCTGATTTGCCGCAGGGAATCCGACAACTTTGAACATATGAAAGAAAGAGCCGCTTACTTAAGAACCGAATATCAGGCGGATATCGGTTTTTTTAAGGTAAAAGGAACAGGCAAATATCAAAAAGGGAAAATGCCGCCGGCAGTACGCAGATACATCAGAAAAAACAAAATTTATGCTTTCTCAAATGAAATGGCACAGTTAAATCATCAGCAATTAATTCAGCTGGCTATATACGAAAAAGAAGTTAGAAAAAATGTATCCCGTTTTAAATTCAATCATTCTTTGAACGTAATGCAATATGCGGTTCACCTGGCAGCAAGACATGATTATAATCTGATGAAAGCAGCGACAGCCGGAATTCTGCATGACATTGCAAAATCGATGAAGCTTGCAAAACAGTATCGCCTGGCAAAAAAACAGAAAAAATCAAGTCCGCTCAATAAAAACGGCGTACATGGTGCTGCAGGTGCCTGGTATGCTCATCACCACCTGGGAATTACGAATAAAAAAGTTCTTGATGCATTAACATTTCATACTACTCCCAGAGAAAACATGACAAAGTTAGATAAAATTGTCTATCTGGCGGATAAACTGGAACATGGCAGAACGATCAGAAAATCAAAGAAAGTAAGAAGAACAGCTGAAACGGATCTGACTTCTGCGATGAAACTGTGCCTGAAAGATGGCGGCACAAATGCTTGATTGAGTATTCCTGCTCTGCTACTATGAGAGCGGGAGATAACATGAGAATTAAGCTATCCGACCATTTCACATACGGCAGAATATTCCGGTTCGTGATTCCGACCGTCGGGATGATGATATTCGTCTCGATCTACGGAATTGTGGATGGTTTTTTTGTGTCTAATTTTGTTGGAAAGACACCTTTTGCAGCATTGAATCTCATAATGCCTTTCATCATGGTTCTGGGTCCAATAGGCTATATGATGGGAACCGGAGGAAGTGCGGTAATTGCCAAGACCATGGGCGAAGGTCACAGGGAGAAGGCAATAGAATACTTCTCAATGATGGTATACGTTACCACAATCATAGGTATAATTCTGGCCATTTTCGGGTTTATATTCATGGAACCTGTAGCCATGTTGCTGGGAGCAACGGAAGACATGCTGGGCTACTGTGTGTTATATGGCAGAATCTGCATGATATCACTGCCGGCCTTTATGCTGCAAGGCGCATTTCAGACATTCATGGTAACTGCGGAAAAGCCTAAGCTGGGGCTTGTAATCACAATAATTGCCGGCTGTATGAACATGGTACTGGATTTTCTGTTCATCGCAGTATTCAACTGGGGGCTTGCAGGGGCGGCAGTGGCCACGGCGATAAGTGAATTCACCGGTGCAATCGTACCGATAGTATATTTCAGCAGGGAGAATGACAGCCTTCTCAGTCTGGGTAAATTCACAATGTACTGGCGTGTTCTTGGAAAGACCTGCGTAAACGGTTCTTCTGAAATGATGAGCAGCATATCTTTTTCATTTGTAACGGCATTATATAATTTGCAGCTTATGCATTTCACCGGTGAAAACGGAGTTGCGGCTTTCGGTGTGCTGATGTATGTCAGTTTCATCTATGTGGGGATTTTTTTCGGATATGCTACGGGCCTCTCGCCGGTAATCAGCTACCATTTCGGTGCCCGCAACAAAGATGAACTGCAAAATCTGTTCGGTAAAAGTATTAAATCCATGCTGGCATGCGGAACGATTCTGATGATTATCTCCATACTTCTTGCAAAGCCCCTTTCCATGGTTTTTGTAGGGTATGATGCGGAACTTATGGAACTGACAGTGAGGGGAATGATTATATACTCATTCGGCTTCGCAATTGTAGGCTTTAACATCTTCGGTTCGGCGCTTTTTACCGCATTAAATAACGGTATAATCTCAGCTATAATTGCCGGACTGCGGCTTCTTGTTTTTAAGTCTTCGATGGTATTGCTTCTGCCTGTCATATGGGGTATTGACGGAATATGGCTCTCTTCTGTAGCGGGCGAAGTTCTTTCTATGGCTGTTACGGTTCTTTTTATCGTCAGGAAAAGGAAGAATTACAACTACTTCTGAACATGTGGTATAATAAATTCAGGAGATTAATTTAACATCTAAAAGGAGAGGGACATATGCCAGCGTTAGTTTTATTGGGAATTGTAGTCACATTGCTGTTCATCATTTTTATTAAGCTGACAAATGATGAAGCAGAGGCAGAGACTGTGGCCGACATCAAAAAGAGAGCAGAGAAAATGGAGAAGCTGCCGGACTATACCGCCGAACTGGAGCAGATGCGGGAATCTCACAGTATTGCTTTGGTTGATTTTGAGAAAACGCTTGACCGGTTTTATGCTTCCGATGAAAGCAGGGAAGGAATCAGGAACGAGGCGGTTTATAAAGAAGCTTATGATAAATGGGAGAAGGCAGTGTGTGGCTCTTGCAGCGAGAAGATCGAAAGAGGGGAAGCGGTGCTTTTGCATGAGTTCAGCGAGCTGAAAAACGATCTGCACCGTACTCTTAACAATGTTCTTGAGAGAAACTGGAAGGGGATATCCCTTGTGAGAGGGCTGGGGATATCCGGTGACAGGTACGGAACAAGCTACTATTATGATAATGAGCTTAAGTTTTTTTTCAAACTTTTTCCGGACGGCGATGTAAACGATTGGGGGACATACAAGTATTGCTTTATTCCGTCAACGGAGGCCAGGGAGGAATTTTCGGAACAGGCACATATTCCGGTTAATATCAATGTGCCGGAATATTTCGCAGGAATGAGAGAGAACTATGCGGACATAAAAGAAATATATCTGCGTGCTCATTAATAATGGCAGAGTTAAGTAGAAAGAGGAGAATATATGTCCAGATTATTTAATTTCACAAGAACAGAGAAGACGACCATAAGAAGTGATGCAACCATTCTCAGAGTTCCGCTTGTGAGACAGTCCACTTCATATACCTGTGGCATAGCGTGTGTTCAGTCCATTCTCAGATATGGAGGCTACGACTTTGATGTCCGCGAAGATATTCTGGCTGAAGAGCTCTCCGCAGATGGAGAAAAAGGTACGGAATATCGCAAGATTGTTGAGTATCTGAACAGTGTTCGCTACAGTGCCGAGAATGTAACAGAAGGCGTGCAGGTATTCAGTGCCGTACCCAGAACAAATATGAGTCTCGAACAGCTGACGGACTGCATAGATCAGGGCAAGCCCGTAATCATATGTTTGCAGGCATGGGCTGATTCCACAGTTTCTGGAGATATGGAGAAAATTGACTACTCGGATATCTGGGAAGAGGGTCATTATGTAATAGCTGTAGGATATAACGAGAGAAATATCTTTTTCATGGACCCCTCCACAGCAGGAACATATGCCTTTATCCCGAAGGATGAGCTGTTGACTAGGTGGCATGACAGGGATGACAACAGTGATTTGTTAAATTTCGGAATAATCGTTTCGCTTACGCCGGACTATGACTTAATAGAAGCATACAGGATGAAATAAAAAAACTGATTACCATTTAAGTGCGGTATTAAACACCGCACTTTTATGTTACTATTATATTACCGGAGGAGGTTATTATGGCTTTTGTTGAGTTTCATAATGTGGGAAAAATATATGGCAGCGGAGACGTATCAGTGCGTGCACTTCACAATGTAAGTCTCAGTATAGAGCAGGGTGAAATATGCGTCATAGTGGGTCAGTCCGGTGCGGGGAAGACGACTTTGCTTAACATTCTCGGCGGCATGGATATTCTTACCAGCGGCAGAGTGCTCCTGGACGGAAAGGATATTTCCGGATACAGCGAGAAGCAGCTTGCATCTTACAGAAGGTATGAAATCGGCTTTGTTTTTCAGTTTTACAATCTGATTCCGAATCTGACCGCACTGGAAAATGTTGAAATCGCATCCCAGCTGACCAGGGACAGTATGGACAGTGCCGAGGTCATGGATCTGGTGGGGCTTTCGGGAAGAGTGAATAATTTCCCGGCACAGCTTTCAGGAGGTGAACAGCAGAGGGTGGCTATCGCCAGGGCTCTTGCAAAGAGACCGAAGCTTTTGCTCTGCGATGAACCTACGGGAGCACTGGATTATGAGACGGGAAAAGCCATTCTGAAGCTTTTGCAGGACAGATCGAGAAAAGACAACATGACCGTAATTATCATTACACATAATCAGGCGCTGACTCCAATGGCTGACAGGGTTATCCGCATAAAGAACGGAACAATCGATTCGATGAGCATCAACAGCAATCCAACTTCAATTGATGATATAGAGTGGTAGCATGAGCAACAGGATGTACTACAAAAACATCAGACGCACCATTACGGGAAGCCTTGGAAGATTTATCGCCATTATGGCGATTATAGCTCTTGGTGTTGGTTTTTTTGTGGGTGTTAAGATTACTAAAGCCTCCATGGTGGAGACGGGGAACAAATATGTAACGGAACATAACATGTACGATTTCAGGTTCGCCTCCACCCTGGGGTATACGGAGGATGAGGAGGCGGACATTGCTGCCGTGCCCGGGGTAACCGCAGCCGAAGGCAGCATGACCCAGGACTTTTTTTCTCTTGACAGGGACGGCAATACAGCTGTATACAGAGCTCACTCTGTTACGGAACGGATTAACAAGCTCAGTCTGGTGAAGGGCAGACTCCCCGAAGCCGGTAATGAATGTGTGGGTGATAAGGAATATTTCAGGGAATCGGATATAGGGAGAGAGATTGTTCTGACCGACGAAAACAGCAAGGACACACGGGATGAATTTGAATACAGGAAATTCAAACTGGTGGGTCTGGTTGACTCCGTATACTACATGAACAGCAGCGAGCGCGGTACTTCATCTCTGGGTGACGGGCGCATTTATGCATTCCTGTTTATGCCAAGGAATGCATTCACTTCGGAATACTATACGGAGATGTATGTGACCTGGGAGAAACAGGGCTATCTGTACAGCGATGAATATAACAGAAATATTAAAGATGCAAAGCCTTCACTGGTGGCTGCGGCCGAACAGTGCGGCAAGGATCGCTATGATGAGATTCTTTCCGAGGCGAGAGAAAAAATAGCGGATGCACAGAAAGAGCTGGATGACGGATATGCCGAACTTCAGGACGGCAAGGAAAAGCTGGCATCCGAAAAGAAAAAGACATATAAGCAGCTGGCTGATGCCAAGAGAAAATTGGACCAAAGCAGTGCCGATATAAAAAAGTCTGAAGAGGAACTGCCGGGGCAGAGAGCTTTCCTTGAATCACAGAAACCCTTGCTGGAAGCTCAGCTGAACCAGGCAAATCTGGCATTGCAGCAGGCTGAAGAGGAACTGGCCCTGGATCCGGACAATCCGGAAAAGCAGGCAGCCGTTGCGGCGGCACAAGCAACAGTTTCACATATTAAAGGCGAAATAGCGAAGATAGATGCCGGAATAGCGCAGATTGATGCGACTATGGCTGCCATTCCGGCATATAAGGCGGAAATTGAAAAAGGGTATAAGAAATACCGGTCCGGAAAGGCTAAAGCTGACAGGGAGTTTGCCAGGGCAGAAGCGGAAATCAGAGATGCAGAGAAGGAACTTGAGAACGGCGAAAAAGAGCTGAACAAGGCCAGACGGGATCTTGAGGATATAGAGGAGCCGGAGCTGTACACGCAGCTTCGCAGGGACAACCTGGGATACGATTCATTTGACAGCAACTCGGACATCGTTGACAGTATTGCCAGAGTCTTTCCGTTATTTTTCTTTCTGATAGCTGCACTGGTATGTTCGACTACAATGGCAAGAATGATAGAGGAGGAGAGAACCCAGATCGGTGCTTTCCGGGCCATAGGCTTCACACAGGGACGCATAATGTGGAAGTACATAATATATTCCGGTCTTGCTGCGGTTATGGGTTGTGTCATCGGCTTCCTCCTTGGGTCTAAATGCTTCCCGTACGCCATATGGAAGGCATATGGCATGATATATGACTTTGCTCCTCTGGAATTCTATTTCAGCGTAGAGCTTGCCATTGCATCGCTGATTGTATCGCTGCTGTGTTCGGTAGGAACAACATGGCTTGCATGCAGGGCACAGCTTAAGAGCATGCCTGCGGAAATTCTGAGACCAAAAGCGCCTAAGGCGGGCAAGAGGATATTTCTGGAGAGGATAAAACCGCTCTGGTGCAGGCTGAGATTCCTGCACAAGGTCACTGCCAGAAATATTTTCAGATTCAAGAAGCGAATTGCTATGATGGTTCTGGGCATTGCCGGCTGTACGGCCTTGTGCTTTGCGGGGTTTGGCATACTTGATTCCATTGCGGGTCTGGCAGATTATCAGTATGAGGAGATTGAGAAATACGATATGACCGCTCAGTTCAGTGAAAATCTTGATGATGAGGAGCTGGGAGCGTTTATGGATGAATACGGACAGGAAGTCAGTGTCGTTGCACCTCTCCAGCAGATTGCAATCAACACCAAATCCTCCGAAAAAGTTCGCTCCTGCAGTATGATGATTACAGACAGGCCGGAAGTTCTGCAGAAAGTCATGAATTTCGCTGAGGGAAGTACCGACGGACCGAAGCTGGATTACCCGGGTAAGGGAAAGGCTCTTATCAATAATAAGCTGGCGGATCTTATGGACGTTGAAGTGGGCAATAATCTGCTGATAGAATATGATGATACAAAAAAGATAGAGCTGGAGGTTGTCGGCATATACAGGAACTATGTAAATAACTATGTATATGTAGATGTTGCGACCTACGAAGAACTCATGAACAAGATCTATAAACCTGTTATGGCGTTTATCAAAATAAAAGATGCAGATAAAATGGATGTTGAAGAGCTTCATGCTGTTGCAGAGAATATAAATTCCTACGAAAACATGCTCGGAATGCAACTCAACCGGGACACAAGGGTAATGATAGACAACATGATGGTCAGCCTGAACTATATTGTCTGGCTGGTTATTACCTGTGCGGCGGTTCTGGCATTCATTGTTCTGTTTAATCTGGGAAATATCAATATAACGGAACGGGTGCGCGAGATTGCGACAATTGAAGTTCTCGGCTTCTATCCGCGTGAGATAGGTTCTTACGTGTTCAGAGAAAATATCGTTCTGGTGGTATTTGGTATTATTATCGGACTTCCAATGGGACATTTCCTCCACAAGTTTATTATGACGCAGATTATTGTAGACGCTATATCCTTTAACGAAACGGTGAAGATACAAAGCTACATTTATGCCACGCTCATGGTTGTACTGTTTACGGTTATTACCGACTTGATTCTGAGGAAAAAACTCAGGAAGATAAATATGGCGGAGGCACTTAAGTCGATAGAGTAGGAGGAGATTTGATGGCAATTCACAAAGTGGAGATTTTACTGACGGACGACGACTTTAACGCAAAGGGGAAGATTAAGGCGGAAAATCTGTACCGCTATCTGCAGGAAGCGGCGAACAGGCAGACTAAAGCACATAATGTGGGGCTTGAGGACCTCATAAAGAAAGGTTACATGTGGGTCCTTACAAAGATGAAGGTGAAGATTCTTTCGGACATCAGACCGGGAGTGAAGTATATCTGCGGAACTTTTCCGCTGCGGCAGAAAAGAGTTACTTTCAAGAGAGAATTCTTCATGATTGAGTACACCGATAATAATAATCTTCAGGAAGCGGCTGAAAGGGCTGCGGCACTTGCAGCTGCAGAACAGGATCGGCATTTTGTCGGAAATGACGATTATCCGCGAATAGTTGCGGCGGGCACCAGCCAGTGGTGCATAATGGATTTTGTTACAAGGAAAATGGTAAGAGCCGACAGGGCCGGATTCATGCTGGATGAATTAGCTGAGGACTTCGACATAATTCCGGGACCGATAGAGAAGCTGAAAGGAGATAACCTTAAGTATATGGGCTCCCATGTGGTTGCCCCCGAAGACCTGGACAAAAATGAACACACCAATAACTGCAGATACCTTACCATGGCAGAAGAATATGTGGATCGCCAGGGGACGGATATTATAGTCAACTATATTTCCGAAACCCGACTCGGTGAAGAGATAAAATTATATCACGAAAAGCAGGGTTCCGGTGACTTCATAGAAGGCCGCACCGGAGAGGACGACACAATTGTGTTTCATGCCCTGTTTAAGTAAACAGGACATAATTTCATCAAATGAAAAACCCCGGATTATCCGGGATTTTTCATTGCATATCGGTTTATATTAACTCTGCGAGATTTATACGATACCCTGTGCCATCATAGCCTGAGCAACCTTTTCGAAACCTGCAACGTTAGCACCCTGTACCAGAGCGTTTTTGTTGTCAAAATACTTTTCTCCGGCATTTGCACAAGCATTATAGATGTTCTTCATAATCTGGTGCAGCTGTACATAAACATCCTCGTGCTGGTATACAGTGTGCCCTGAGTTCTGACCCATTTCGATGCATGAACATGCTACGCCGCCGGCGTTAGCAGCTTTAGCAGGCCCTACAGCAACGAGCTTGTCCATAAGATATACGAGAGCGTCGTTAGTAGTAGGCATGTTAGCACCTTCACAGTAGAACTTGGCACCTGACTTAACAATCTGCTCAGCATGTTCCATATGAACGTCATTCTGCATAGCGCAAGGGATGAACAGATCAACCTTAACATCGTTGTCTTCACATACGCCCCAAGGCTTCTTGCCGGCATAGAATTTAGCTCCAGGGAACTTTTCTGCGTAAGGAGCACAGATGTTTTTGCCGCTGTTTCTCAGATCGAGAAGGAAAGCAACCTTTTCGTCAGTTGAGATACCGTCCGGATCGTAGATGTATCCGTCCGGACCTGAAATAGTAACGCACTTGGCGCCCAGCTGCTGAAGCTTCCAGGCAGCACCCCATGCTACGTTTCCGAATCCTGAGATAGCAACAACCTTATCCTTCATTTCTTCGCCGTTAGCCTTCAGCATTTCTTCAGCGTACCATACGATACCGAAACCGGTTGCTTCTGTTCTTCCCAGAAGTCCGCCGTAAGACAGACCTTTACCGGTCAGAACACCTTCGTACCTGTTAACGATTCTCTTGTACTGTCCGAAGAGATATCCGATTTCTCTGGCACCAACACCCAGGTCTCCTGCAGGAACGTCAGTGTAAGCACCCAGATGTCTGTACATTTCAGTCATAAATGCCTGGCAGAATCTCATTACTTCACCATCTGACTTGCCGTTAGGATCAAAGTCCGAACCACCCTTGCCGCCGCCGATAGGCAGACCGGTCAGTGCGTCCTTAAAAATCTGCTCGAAGCCGAGGAACTTTATTGTTCCGGCAGTTAAGCCGGGAGCAAATCTGAGACCGCCCTTATAAGGTCCAATAGCACTGTTGAACTGGTATCTGAATCCCTTGTTTACCTGTACCTTACCTGCATCATCAACCCATACTACTCTGAAAGTGATTCCTCTTTCAGGCTCAACCAGTCTTTCGAGGAGGCTGGCAGCTTCGTATTCAGGATGCATTTCACATACAGAGGCCAGAGAATGCAGTACTTCTTCTACACACTGATGAAACTCAGTTTCACCCGGGTTGTTTGCGATACACTGTTCAACGACTCTTTCCACATAGTTTGACATTTTTTGTTTCTCCTTTTTCTTTAATTTAAATTCGCAAAGTTATTAATGCCTTGTCTAATATACTATATCACTTTGATTTTTTTCCGTCAATGGTTTGTACTGCTGTTAACGGCATTTGTCATGTGGTATAATCAGCCGGTAAAGAGGATAATTCGAAAGAGGAGAAAGCACGCATGAAGGCAGCATTTCATACCCTGGGATGCAAAGTTAATCAGTATGAGACAGAGGCACTGGCGGCAATGTTCGCTGAGCGGGGATTTGAAATTGTCGGCGAAAGGGATTGGGCGGATGTTTATATTGTGAATACCTGTACGGTTACGGCGGAAGCGGACAGGAAGTCAAGGCAATACGTAAGAAGAATGAAAAGGGTCAATCCGGACAGCCTTGTTGCCGTAACCGGATGCTATTCACAGATCAGTCCTCATGAGGTTGCAGCCGTCGAGGGTGTTGATATTGTCACCGGGACCAATGAGAAGCATAACCTTCCCGCCTATGTGAAAGAAGCACTGGCAAAAAAGGACGGGGAGAGGATTTTGCGTGTCCTCGATTACAAGAATCTGAAAGAATTTCACGAGATGAAGGCCGATTCCAGGCCGGCAACGGATCGCACCCGGGCTTATATCAAGGTGCAGGAGGGATGCGACAGATTTTGCACATACTGTGTGGTTCCTTATGCCAGGGGTCCGGTGAGGAGCAGGGCGCCTGAGGATATTATGCAGGAGGCAAAATCATTGCTGAATGCGGGATACAAGGAAATTGTACTGACGGGAATAAATACTGCTCTCTACGGAATCGGCGAAACCGGCGGCTTCAATGAAGCCGGAATTGAGCCGGTAATCGCAAAGATAAACAAATTGGAAGGTGACTTCAGAATAAGACTTTCCAGTCTGGAACCCACCGTAATAAATCATGAATATGTTAAGAAATTGTTCAAATATAACAAGCTGTGTCATCATCTGCATATATCAGCACAGAGCGGAAGTGACAGTGTGCTTGAAGCCATGAACAGGAGATACACGAGAGAAGAATATGAAGCGATATTGGCTGTCCTGAAGGGTTTTGATTCATGTTATGGAGTATCCACGGATATAATCGCAGGTTTCCCGGGCGAGGAGGAAGCGGATTTTGAAGAAAGCCTGAAACTGGTAAATGAGAATGGTTTCTGCAAAACCCATATTTTCAGGTATTCAGAACGTCCCGGAACCACAGCTGCCGGAATGAAAAATCAGATTTCTCATCAGGTCAGGGAGAGGCGTGCCCGTGAACTGGAAAAGGCAGCAAGAAAGGCAGCACTGGATTTCTTTGAAAAAAATCTGATTCAAGGGAGAAGCGGCAGGACTGAAAGGGTTTTGCTTGAAGAAAGACTTGAAAATATGGCAGTGGGATATACAGGTAACTACATAAGAACCTATATACCGATTGAAGAAACGGGTGAAGAAATGAATAAATTTATTACTGTCAGATTAACTGATATTTTCAGAGACGGAATGACAGGAACTGTGGTATAATGTAGTTGCCACAAAACTTAAATATAAAGAAAGGAAATGTATCAATGAGCGATTGTTTATTCTGTAAAATTATAGAGGGAAAGATTCCTTCCAACAAAGTGTATGAAGATGAGAATATTCTCTGCTTTCATGACATAGCTCCGCAAGCACCGGTTCATGTCCTCATACTTCCAAAGAAGCATATAGCATCGATGGATGAGCTTAGCGCGGAGGATGGAGAACTGATTGCAAATCTTCTGATAAAGATTAAGGACATAGCAGCACAGCTGGAGCTGGAGAACGGATATAGAGTGGTTAATAACTGTGGCGAGGACGGTATGCAGACTGTTGCACATTTGCACTTTCACCTGCTTGGTCAGAGACAGATGGAGTGGCCTCCGGGCTGATATTATGATGAAGCTTTGAAAAGGGAGATATTTTTCCTTGCTTTAGTGTAAAAACGATTGTATAATTGTAGTGTTGTAATGACCGTTTTAAGGCAAAAAGATTTGTATAAAGTCAGGAGGTGAAACGGGAATGGCTCAGGTAATAGTAAGAGAAAATGAAAGCTTGGAAAGTGCTCTGAAGAGATTCAAGAGATCATGTGCAAGAGACGGCGTCATGGCTGAAGTGAGAAAAAGAGAGCACTACGAGAAGCCTAGCGTTAAGAGAAAGAAGAAGTCGGAAGCTGCCAGAAAAAAGGCTAACAAGAGGTACTAAGAGGTGTTTGAATTGACCTTAAAAGAAAGACTGGATGCTGACTTTAAGGAGGCAATGAAAAACAAAGAAAAGGTACGAAAAGATACCATCAACTTCGTGAGGGCTGCAATCAAGCAGTACGAGGTTGACAACAGAGAAGAAATCGATGATGCAGGTATCACTGCAATTCTTGCCAAACAGGTTAAGATGAGAAAAGATGCCCTCGCTGATTTTGAATCTGCCGGAAGAACGGATTTGCTTAACGATTACAACAAGGAAATTGAAGTACTCAACGGCTACCTGCCCAGACAGTTGACCGACGACGAAATTATGTGTATCGTCAGAGAAACAGCAGGTGATATGGGTATAGAAGCCGGCAGTGGCAGAGCCTCCATGGGCAAGCTCATGGGACCTGTAATGGGAAAGGTCAAGGGAGTTGCGGACGGAAATAATGTTAAGAATGCCGTTATGAAGTTCCTTGAATAAGCTGTACTACAATGAATACCAGAAAGACGTAACCCATCAGGTGCGTCTTTTTTCTTTCCGTGTTATACTATGGCCATGATATATGGGAATGTAATAAACATACAGAGATACACAATAGATGACGGTCCGGGGATAAGAACAGAGATTTTTATGAAGGGATGCTCGCTGTCATGCAGGTGGTGCGGCAATCCGGAGGGATTAAAGCCGGAAATGGAGCCGGGTGTTTATACATCCCGGTGCATAGGAAAGGACAAATGCGGACTGTGTCTGGATGCATGTAACGAAGAGGGAGCACTGGAGTTTGAGGAAGGGGAAGATAATAACCGTAAACTTAATTCCATTAACAGGGATATATGCACCGGATGTATGAAATGCGTGGAGGTCTGTCCCGCAGATGCTGTTATTCAGTGGGGAAGAACCGTTACCATCAGCGAAGTAATGGATATAATCGAAAAGGATCGAAACTTCTATGAGAAATCCGGCGGAGGAGTAACTGTTTCGGGAGGAGAACCGCTGATGCAGGCGGATTTCGTTGCAGGGCTTCTGAAAGAGTGTCGCCGGAGGGGAATACATACCTGTCTGGAGAGTGCTTTCTGTACGGAACGTGAAATAATCGACAAGATAATTGTCCATGCGGACATGCTTATTGCGGACATAAAACACATGGACATGGTAAAGCACAAGAAGTATACGGGAGCAACAGGCGAAATAATCCTGCAAAACCTTCGGTACCTTTCGGAGCTGGGCAAACCCATTATAGTCAGGATCCCGGTAATCCCGGAAATAAACGATGACATGACAAACATGGCTGCCACCGCGGATTTCATAACAGAAGGAATGGGTAATCGCATTGAAAAACTGCAGCTTCTGGGATTCATGAGACTGGGAGAGGAAAAATACCGCTCTCTGGGACTGGCATATCCCATGGGAGAACTGAAATATGACAGAGAGAATTTCGGAGAGCGGCTTAAAGAAACAGCGAATTATTTTAACAGTAGGGGCATAAACTGCGAAATCGGCAAGTGAGGAAAAGATATGGATAAATTTGATAAAACATACGGGGTAGGATATGAGGTTGGTCACGAGGACTGGTCGCCATATCCCAGAGTTAACCGGTTAAGAAAGAGATTTCTGGATCGGGAGTTTAACATTGATGTTGAGAGAATGCGAAATGTGACTTCGGCATATAAAGAGAACGAGTCGGATACCGTGAAGATAAGATGTGCAAAGGCCTTTGAGAGAATACTCATGAATGCCACCCTGCACATCTATGACGATGACCTTATCCTTGGGGAGATTGCCGCTCCTGCAAAGGCATCGCCGCAATATCCGGAGTTTTCGGTGAACTGGATGCTCCATGAGGTTTTGCATGAACCTTTTGAGGAAAGGGAGCACGACCGCTTCTACTTCGTCAGTGAGGAGGATCGACAGGAATTTATCGAGCTCTGCCATTACTGGAAGGGCCGGGCTGTGGACGATATGGTAAACGCCTACCTGGATGAGGAGCAGCTCAAAGGATCTCAGACCGGAAGGAAGATATTTCAGACGAACCTGTATCACTACGGCGGTGTGGGACATTTCGTCATGGACTATGAAAAGATACTGCGAATAGGTTTCGGAGGCATGGTTGCCCAAGCGGAAGAGGGAATGTCCCGTCTGGACAAGAAGGATCCGGAGTATGCGGCAAAGAGGGATTTTTATCGTGCGGTAATAATCTGTCACAAAGCGGCAACGGCCTATATTCTCAGATACGCACAGCTGGCCGAAGATATGGCGGAGCGCGAAAAGGATCCGAAACGCAGGAGCGAGCTTGAGGCAATGGCGGCGAACAGCAGACAGGTTGCAGCAGGACCTGCAGAAACATTCTGGCAGGCTCTGCAGCTCTTTAACTATGCCACCACCTTAACACAGATAGAAAGCAACGGTCATTCGGTTTCATACGGCCGTATGGATCAGTGGCTGTATCCTTATTACAGAAAGGATATAGACAAAGGAATTCTGACAGAGGAATTCGCACAGGAACTCCTGGAGGTCACCTATGTGAAAATGAACAACCCTACAAAAATACGGGACGGCGGAACCGCCCGGGTTCGGCAGGGCAGAGGCTTCGGCGGGGAGTGCCTGACCATCGGCGGCGTTGACAAGGATGGAAACGATGTAACCAATGAACTGACGATGATGCTGCTCAACGCTTCCGTTCATACCAGAATGATGTGTCCATGGCTGCTGGTGCGCATGCATGAAAACACACCGTATGAGGTGAAGGTCAAGACGGTGGAGTGCATAAGAGCCGGCTATGGGCATCCGAAAATTTTTAATGATGAGCCTACCATAAAGGCGATGATCCGAAAGGGAATGTCACTTGAAGAAGCCAGGGACTATGCCGTTGTGGGATGCGTAGAACCGAACCTGCCGGGCAGGGAATACGGCTGGCATGACGCTGCATATATAAATACGGTTAAGTTTATGGAGATGGT
The DNA here is from genome assembly GCA_050953465.1 of Lentihominibacter sp. Lineage (GTDB taxonomy): Bacteria > Bacillota > Clostridia > Peptostreptococcales > Anaerovoracaceae > Lentihominibacter. The sequence goes on from JBMNMR010000002.1 coordinate 1,589,499, forward strand.
TCTTAACGGAGGCAGGTGTCTGGACTGCGGACCGCACTGCAGCAGATGGGACAGATGCGGTGCCCTCGGTAAACAGCTTGGGCCTGACACCGGCAGTCTGGAAACATATGAAAATTTCGAGCAGGTACTCGAAAGTGTGGACAGGCAGTTCGATTACTGGGCTGACCAGATGTGCAGCACACTGAACATAGTGGACAGGGCACATCGGGAACGCAAGCCTCTTCCTTATGCTTCAGCATTTTTTGAAGGTTGCCTGGAAAAGGGAGTTGACCTGTCAGCGGGCGGCACGCTGTATAACGGAATAGGTCCGCAGGCAAGCGGACTGGCCACATGCGCCGATTCTCTGTCCGTAATAAAACAGCTGGTTTTTGATGAAAAACGTTTTACGGGAGCACAGCTTTTGCAGGCAGTAAAAGACAACTGGGAAGGACACGATATTCTGTATGCCCTGGTTAACAGTTCCCGGGTTCATCATTACGGAAACGACGATGATTATGCAGATGATCTGTTTAAATATATGTTTGAATGCTACTGCAGGAACCTGTCCGGCAGACCGACCATCAGGGGAGGTGAGTTCACGCCGGGAGTCTATTCTGTAAGCGCCAATGTGGGAATGGGGCTCAACACCAATGCGTCTCTGGACGGACGAAAGGCCGGAGAGGCAATTTCAGACAATATGGGACCGGTGCATACGGCAGCGGGATCCCACGATATATACGGGCCGACGGCCATAGCCAATTCGGTGTCAAAGGTTGATCACAGTCTTGCCACCAACGGCACGCTTCTGAATCTGAAGTTCCCTCAGAGTGCCGTATCGGGAATCAAGGGAAGAGACAATCTCATAAGTTTCATAGATGCATACTTGGAAGGCCGGCCTATGCATGTTCAATTCAATATAATGAGTTCCGAAACCATGAGGGCGGCACAGAAGAATCCTGATGATTACAGGGATATGCTGGTCAGAGTTGCAGGATACAGTGCATATTTTGTGGAACTGGGTGAGGCTTTGCAGGAGGATCTCATAAACAGAACGGAGCTGACCTTTGACAGATAGGTGCATGCGATGTATTTACCTGTAACAGAAAAGGAAATGCATAACCGGGGCTGGGATCAGCCTGATTTTGTGCTGGTAACGGGAGATGCCTATGTGGATCATCCATCTTTCGGTACGGCAATTATCAGCAGACTTCTGGAAGCCCATGGATATAAGGTCTGTATTCTGGCACAGCCGGCGTGGAAGTCCAAAGATGAAGCCATGAAAGATTTCCGCAGATTCGGCAGACCGAGGCTTGGATTTCTCATAAACAGCGGCAATGTGGATTCCATGGTCAATAATTTTTCCGTAATGAAAAATCGCCGTAAGAGAGACATGTATTCTCCGGGCGGGAAGGCGGGGAGGAGACCTGATCGTGCCGTTACAGTATATTGCAACAGAGCAAGAGAGGCATACAGGGATGTTCCGATAATAATAGGGGGACTGGAGGCCAGCCTGCGCAGATTCGCTCATTACGACTACTGGGACGACAGGGTCAGGCGATCTATTCTTATGGATTCCAGAGCCGAAATTCTTACATACGGAATGGGAGAACGAGCGGTGCTGGAAATTGCCGAAGCACTTGACTCGGGTATCGAGGCAAAGGATATAGGCTGGATACGCGGCACCTGTGTTCGCGCCGGAACCTATGAGTCCGGCGGAACACTCACCATTGAAGAGGACGATGTGGTGCTGCCGGATTATTCTCTGGTGTCAGAGAACAAGGAAGCCTATTGCATGAGCTTCAAGAAACAGTACCGCAGCAATGATGTCATAAGGGGCAAAAGGCTTCTTGAGGAATATGGTGACGGTGTTTTTGTTGTGCAGAATCCGCCTCAGCCGCCTCTGGAGAGGCATGAACTTGATGATGTATATGCGCTTCCCTTCATGAGAAACTACCATCCGTCCTATGAGAAAGAGGGGGGAGTGCCCGCTATAAAGGAGGTTAAATTCAGCATTACCTCCAATAGGGGCTGTTTCGGCGGCTGCGCTTTCTGTGCCATCACCTTCCATCAGGGAAGGGAAGTGAGAAGCAGAAGCAAAGCCTCCATAGTGGCTGAAGCCACACTGATGACAGCGGACAAGGATTTCAAAGGATATATTCATGATGTGGGAGGTCCCACTGCCAACTTCAGGCTACCGGCATGCGATAAGCAGCTTAGGCTGGGAATGTGCAGAAGCAGGGACTGCCTGTACCCGAAACCATGCAGCATGCTGAAGGCGGACCACAGCGAATATCTGGATGTGCTCAGTGCTGTGCGTCAGGTTCCGGGAGTGAAAAAAGTGTTTATTCGTTCCGGAATCAGATATGATTATCTGCTTGCCGACAAGAAGAACGGGGACCGGTTTCTGGAGGAGCTCTGCAGACATCATGTGAGCGGAATACTGAAGGTGGCACCGGAGCATGTGTCACCAAAAGTGCTTTCAAAGATGCACAAGCCGGGGATTGAAGTATTTGACAGGTTTTGCGAAGCATACAGAAAAGTCAACATTGAGTTGGGAATAAAGCAATATATGGTTCCGTATTTTATATCATCCCATCCGGGGTCCTCTCTGGACGATGCCGTTGACCTGGCAGTGTACCTGAAGGAAAAGGGATTCGTACCCGACCAGGTGCAGGATTTCTATCCGACACCGGGCACTTTGGCAACATGTATGTATTACACGGAAACGGACCCGCTGACCATGAAGCCCGTCTATGTGGCAAAATCCCCAAAGGAAAATAAAATGCAGAGAGCTCTGCTCCATTTCAACAAACCTCAGAATCGTACACTGGTGAAGGAAGCACTGCGTATCTGCAAGCGTACATTATGATATACGGAACGAAACAGAACCATGAGCAGAATATGTAACGTAATAAATGCCCTGGAAAAAGGAAGGGCGGAATATGAAAAACTGATGGAGCACCGGGACTGTCCGGTTTTTCATGTGGAGGAAATATACGGGAAATCACGGGCGGCTGTTGAGGAAGAATATGACAGAAGAGGTATCTATAATCTGAACACTCTGGCCTCAGGCGACAATCTCAGATACATGGAATATCTGCTTAAGGAGAAAGATATGGCCGGAAAAATCCAGCTCATTTATGTGGATCCGCCTTTCTTTTCAAACAGCAGATATCAGGCTTCGGTAAGGCTGGAGTCCGATAAGCTGGGCAGATCACCGGTTATAAAGACCGGAGCTTATGACGACAGGTGGGATGACAGTCTGGAACAGTATCTGACCATGCTTACAGTAAGATTTTTCGTTATGCGCGAGCTGCTGTCGGACAGCGGATGTCTGTGGGTGCACTTGGACTGGCATGGCTCCTACTACGTTAAGACATTGCTTGACGAGATATTCGGTGAAAGCAATTTCAGAAATGAGGTTGCCTGGATGTACAAATCGGGAGGAGCCAGCAAGAGGAGTTTCGCAAAGAAGCATGATACTCTGCTCTTTTTCAGCAAAACCGGGGAATACAAATTCAACCCACTGTACGAAAAGTCATATAACAGAGACTTCAAACCCTACAGATTCAAGGGTGTGGAGGAATTTCAGGATGAACTGGGCTGGTATACCATGGTACACATGAAGGATGTGTGGCAGATAGACATGGTGGGAAGGACATCGGCGGAGAGGACCGGATATGCAACACAGAAGCCCGAGAAGCTTCTGGACAGAATAGTGGAATCCTGCAGCGACGCGGGAGACATATGTGCTGACTTTTTCTCCGGCTCAGGAACATTGGGAGCCGTGGCGGGAAGAATGAACCGCAGGTGGATAATGTGTGACGAAGGCGATGTGGCCACTTCCGCACAGATAAGAAGATTGTGCGGGGGGTTTGAAGATGAAAAAGAAGGCTTCAGACTTGAGAGAGAAGTATCGGAAGTTACCAACGGAGCGATATCCTTCTCCACTGAGATGGGCTGCCTGCGAATAGATGACTACAAACCGGATCTGGTGGATCTGAGTCCGACGGATCAGAGCATCGCATTGGAGTACATAGGAGACAACGGCACATCATCGGTAAACTTCTGGAGTGTGGATGAGAATTATGATGGCAGTGTTCACAGAGCCTGTCAGTTGGTTAACGGAAACGATTTCTGCACTTTGCCTGAAACAAGCATTCATGTTGTGGGCTACGATGTGTTTGGCAACAGGTTTACATGGGGTGGCAAAGAATAGTATAATTGTGCAGAGGAAAAACCACCATGAAAATTAAATTATACAAACATGAAAATTACAATACAAGCAGCTGGTCAGGCGGGGAAACCAGAGAACTGGCCATCTATCCGGAGAGAGCGAAGTATCTGGACAGGGATTTTATATGGAGGCTGAGCTCGGCAAGCTCCGATCAGGAAGAATCCTCTTTTACCAGACTTCCCGACTATGACCGTATACTTATGGTGCTGGAGGGCGATATTGTTCTGGCTCACGGTGAGGAAAGAACCGTTGGTTTGAAGCAGTATGAGCAGGACACCTTTGATGGTGCGGTAAAAACCAAATGCTTCGGGAATCTGAAGCTGAACTACAATCTGATAATGCGAAAAGGCTGCAGGGGCCGTATGGAAATAATAGAAGCAGAGAGTGAAGCAAAATCACCTGTACTTACTGCCCGAAAGAAAGCCGACAGTGACGACATGGGGAGAGAAAGTGCGTCAATGGGATTTTTCTGCCGCGAAGGCTATGTTGTAATCTCCGTAAACGGAGATTCGCAAATGGTGAAAACAGACCAGCTTCTGATTGTTGACTGCGAACCGGCGGACGAACCTAAAATCACCGTAATGGGGAAAGGCAAATGCATTTTCACAGAGGTAGTATTTGACAGGCAGAAAGTAATCGCGGCTGATTTTTTTAATGAGAATGCCAGTGGAGGCAATTTCAGTGCGGCCTTCAAATTATCCTTTCTGAATTCCAGGTGGGCGGAAGCCTTTATGAAATACAAGGGCATCGGCATACTCTATGCACCTGCGCTGGAAAAAAAACTGAGATTTCTGGACAGATACATGATTCCCATGATTGTGTGGTTTATCGGTCTGGTTCTGTGCCTGATTTTTCTGGTCAACCGGGAAGACCCCGGCCCCGGGATAGCTGTAATTATAGGGTTTTCCATTGTGGACATACTGCTTATTACTCCCCTGATATATCTGTTTGTTCTTCCTAAGCCGATCAGAGCCTATATGAAGGAAGCCCATGAACTTAATGTCCATGAGAAGAAACTTCTTGATGAGCAGCTGGATTATAACGCACGCCGGGATAAGCTCATGTACAAGTACAGAGACAGAACCGGCGAGAAATACAAAAACAGAAGAGATTTTCTTGAAAGACTCAACAGGAGATAGGGAAGGGATTGTATGGAATATGAACTTATAGCCACAGCCACATTCGGGCTGGAAGCCGTAGTTCGTCGTGAAGTTGAGGCACTTGGCTATGAAATAATAAAAACCGAAGACGGGAAGGTTACATTCGCAGGCGATGAGCGTGCTGTTGTCCGCTCGAACCTGTGGCTGAGAACCGCTGACAGAGTGCTCCTTAAGATTGCTGAGTTTGAAGCTGGCGAATTTGAGGAGCTTTTTCAGGGAACAAAAGCATATCCGTGGGAAGACCTGATACCGGTTGACGGCAAATTCACCGTAACCGGAACTTCCGTCAAGTCGAAGCTGCACAGCGTGCCCGCCTGCCAGAGCATTGTCAAAAAGGCGATCGTGGGAAGGATGAAGCCGGCATACGGCCTGGATAAATTTGAGGAGACAGGTGCGGAATACACGGTCAAGACAGCAATTCTCAGGGATCGTGTGACCCTGACCGTGGATACTACGGGGCAGGGTCTGCACAAGAGGGGATACAGAATTGCCGAGGTGGATGCACCTATAAAGGAAACCCTGGCAGCTGCTCTCATTCAGCTGAGCTTCTGGAGAGAAGGCCGAGTGCTGGTGGATCCCTGCTGCGGCAGCGGAACCATCCCCATTGAGGCGGCACTTATAGGAAAGAATATAGCACCGGGACTCAACAGAAGCTTCGTCTGTGAGGACTGGCAGATTATAGATCGTAACATATGGAAGGAGGAACGGCAGTCGGCTTTTGAGGCGATCAGTACGGAACCTGCACCTGTGGGAATCTTTGCGCGGGATATAAGCAGCCGGGCAATAGCTGCAGCTGAGGAAAATGCGGAAGAAGCCGGAGTCGCCGATTTCATAGATTTCAGCAGAGCAGACATAAAGACTTTGCGGCAGTCAGGTGGTGTGGAGGATGGAATCATATGTACAAACCTGCCATACGGAATGCGTATTGGCAGCGATGATGAAATCAGCGGCATTTACAGGGCACTGCGCAGATTTATGAAGGAGAATCCCCACTGGTCCACCTTCGCCATTACGGCCGACAGGGAGATGGAGAAGGCTATGGGCAGGCGTGCGGACAGGCGTCGGAAGCTGTACAACGGCAATATAGAGACCACGTACTATCAGTTTCATGGGGAGAAGAAAAAGCGATAGTAGCTATGCATAAAACAAACGAGCGCAATATTAAAAACTTTATAGGCAGCCTGATTCTTACAGGATATAAAAACAAACAGAACAAACAGATAATTAAAATGTGCATTATTTATGGGGTGCTGCTCTTGTTGAGTTTCACAATAATATCCGTAGGATACGATATAATTGCAATTTCGCTGTTAGCAGTTGGAAGTATACTGGCTATTATAAGTCTGCTTATGTATAAACAACGGCAAGAACAAAAGTTATTTCTTATAGAAGCTATTACACATCTATCTATTGCATTTACGGCTTCAGCGACCGGATTGGGTGTTGTGACATGGTGGGATCCGGAAGAATTACATGTTTTAGTGATGAATATCATAATATGGATGTTAACCGTATTGATGACATACATAGCAGTGATTATAATGCTCCGTAAAAACTACTATTATAAAGAAAGAGGATTTAATGATGAGAAATACTTTTTTTATGGTGTTGGTGTTTTTTTGATATTTCTGCTTTTTCTTTTAGGTCCCATAATGTACGGAATAACAGCGCTCAGGACAGTTCTCCCTGCGATTTCTGTTTCAATAGCAACTAAATGTATGATGCGATACTATTATGTAAAAAAATATGGCTTGGAAGGTGCCATAAGAATTAAAAAGTAAAGATTATTTCCGAACAAATTCTGCTTTTTGCTGTTGAAGTATAAACATACAAGTCCTTTTTTGCATTGACCATTACATTACTGGATATTTTTTTATTATATTATTTATGTTATAATTCAAAAAAGGAATTATAACATATTTTTTATGTATCAAATCCCGGCAGTACGACGAAATGGAGGTAATGTTTTATGAATAAAAAAATTATTTCAGTCGTTACGATAGTAATGATGGCCATTTCGGTTTTTCTTGTGCCGACAGACTTGTCGTGTGCAGCTTCTGCCAACGATTACTGGCTTAAGGTAAACAGAACGGCAAATGTTGTTAATGTATATAAAAAGATAGACGGCAGCTGGCAGCCATACAAGGTAATGCTCTGTTCCTGCGGCAAAAAAGGAAGCAGGACACCGACAGGGAATTACAAAATAATAAAGGAGAAACGGAGATGGCATAATCTGTTTCATGGCGTATCGGGTCAATATACCAGTCGGTTCAAGGGGCATTATCTGTTCCATTCCGTGGTGTACCGCAATAAAGGCAAACACAACAGTTGTATAAGGAGAGAATACAATAAGCTGGGTACAAATGCATCTCATGGATGTGTCAGGTTAGCAACCATGGATGCGAAATGGATATATGACAACTGCCCGCGTGGAACAAAAGTTACGGTGTACAGCAGCCGCGACGCAGGTCCTCTTGGAAACCCGAAAAAGGTTGCCATGGCAGGAAAGAGAAAGAATTTCTGGGATCCGACAGATCCGATAAAAAGAAATAAATATTTCAGGATGCGGGGACCTGAAATCTCTATCAATAAACCAGAAGCCGTGGAGTACGGCACAAAATTTAATATTATGGAGAACGTGTCGGCCAGAAGTCCATACACCTTTGAAAATCTGACATCGAGAGTTAAAGTACATAGTATCGCTTACCGCGCTGAGGGAAGTGAAAGCTTCAAAGCAGTGTCTGCAGTAGATACAAATAAGGCCGGCAGTTACAGGATTAAATACAGTTGTTATAATGCTTATTGTGGCAGAAATACAGTCTACAGCACGTTTACCTTCAAAGTCCTGCCTCCTCCGGAGGATGTTCAGGCTCCATCGGAAGAACAGGCAGACATACAAAGTCCGTAAAATGTTTTATTTGGGCGGGGGTGCATATCTGCATCCCCGCCTCTCAAATTTATTTAAAATTATAACTCTAGATGAATAAATATAAGGAGATTAGTATTATGGCTATTAGTTTGAAGGGAAGAAGCTTTTTGACACTTATGGATTTTACACCGGAGGAAATCAGATACCTTCTGGATCTGGGACATGAACTGAAGGCCAGAAAGAAAGCCGGTGTTTCAGGCGAATCACTGAAGGGTAAAAACATCGTGCTGCTCTTTGAAAAGACATCGACGAGAACCAGATGCTCATTTGAGGTTGGGGCTCACGATGAGGGCGCTCATGTAACCTTTCTTGACAGCAAGAGCTCTCAGGTGGGCAAGAAAGAGTCCCTTGAGGATTCAGCAAAAGTACTCGGCAGATTTTTTGACGGGATTGAATACAGAGGTTTTGATCAGGAAGTCGTTGAAAATCTGGCGAAACACTCCGGAGTTCCTGTCTGGAACGGTTTGACGGATGTCGATCATCCCACTCAGATTCTGGCTGATATGATGACAATGGAGGAACATATTGACAAGCCACTTAATCAGTGCAAGGTTGTATTCGTTGGTGATGTAAGGAATAATATGTCCTATGCGTGGATGTACGGATGTGCCAAGATGGGAATGGAATTTGTAGCATACGGGCCGGAGGCCCTCTGCAAGGAAGTGGACGAGAAAATATTGGAGAAAATGGATGCTGTTTGCGCGGAAACGGGGGCATCAGTTACCGTAAGTTCGGAAATAGAGTCAATAATGGGTGCAGATGTTCTCTACACTGACATCTGGGCATCCATGGGTGAAGAAGATATGATTCCGGAAAGGGTTAAGCTTCTGACTCCGTTCAGGGTGACTCAGAAAATGCTTGATGCCACGGGAAACCATAAGGTTATGTTCCTGCACTGCCTCCCTTCCTTCCACGATTTCGAGACGGAAATGGCGTCAGCTCAAAAGGAACTGGGATACGACATTCGGGAGGTTACCGATGAAGTTTTCAGAGGTCCCAACTCCTATGTGTTTGATGAGGCGGAAAACAGAATGCACACCATCAAGGCGGTTATGGTGGCAACTATAGGAGACATATAAGGCCTGTGGTATAATTTGGAAGGAAATCTACGGGGAGGTGGCAGTATGAACCCGGGAATTCACAATTTTTCAGAAATAGGCAAACTTAAGAAAGTGCTGCTTCACAGACCGGGGAAGGAGCTGGAGGCACTGACTCCGGCAACCATGGAAAGGCTTCTCTTTGACGACATCCCGTACCTGAAAGCGGCACAGGAGGAACACGATGTTTTCTCATCTGTTTTGAGAGAGAACGGAGTTGAAGTTGTATATTATGTAGAAGAAGTTGCAAAGGCTATTTCAACTTCAAGCCTGCAGCTTCAGCTGGTCAATGAGTTTCTCGACATGAGCAATTTCACATCTCTGGGGATGAGAGAACATATGACAGAATTTCTCATGGAAATGACACCGGCGGATATGGTTGCCAAACTTATTGCAGGAGTCAAAAAGAATGAGATTCCCAGCGATGATGTAAGCTCGCTGATGGATCTGATACATGAGGACTATCCTTACATTTCCGATCCCATGCCTAATCTCTATTTCACAAGAGATCCGGGAGCTTGCATAGGAAACGGAATCAGTATCCATAACATGCACACTCAGGAAAGAAAAAGAGAATCTCTTCTCATGAAGTATATCTGGCAATACAACAGGGATTTTGCAACAGAGGATAATTCCCTGTGGTACGATATAGATGATGACTATTCCATTGAGGGCGGAGATATACTTGTTCTGTCTGAGAGCATAGTCGCCATAGGGCTGTCACAGCGAACCACCGTGGCGGGAATTGAGAGATTTGCACGCAATCTGCTGCCAGAATCCACCTTCAGGAAGGTGCTGGTGTTCGATATTCCTAAGACCCGGGCCTTCATGCATCTTGATACGGTGTTCACCATGGTGGATTTTGACAAGTTTACCATTCATCCGGAAATAGAAGGTCCTTTGGGTGTATATGAAATAACATTGGGTGCCGGCGGGGAACTTAAATTCGATGCCATGAAGGATGAACTTCAGAATATCCTGGCATCGGCTTTGAAGCTGCCAGCGGTTGATCTGATAAGATGCGGCGGCGGAGAACTGCTGGCCGCACAGAGGGAGCAGTGGAATGACGGTTCAAATACCCTGTGCATCGCTCCCGGCACCGTTGTAACATATGAGAGAAATTACGTAACAAACGAACTTCTGGACAGAAAGGGGATACGTGTACTTACAATGCCCAGTGCCGAGCTTTCACGCGGTCGCGGCGGACCGCGATGCATGAGCTGTCCTGTAAGCAGAGAGGATTTATAGGGCAGAGCAAAACCTGTCCTTTAATATATGGAGGAAAATATGAATAAAAAACCGGAAAGAATAGTTATTGCATTGGGAGGAAATGCTCTTCAGGGGCGAAACAGTCCCGGTACGGCTGAAGCACAGCTGGAGGTTGTCAGAAAAATCTGCAGGAGAATTGCAAAAATAAGCAATATGGGATATGAAATTGCCATAGTGCATGGAAACGGTCCCCAGGTAGGTCGTATCGTGCTGGCCAGTGAAACAGCAAAGGACGTTACACCCGCTATGCCGTTTGATGTTTGCGGGGCCATGTCCCAGGGATATATCGGATATCAGATTCAGCAGTGTCTGGGATATGAGTTGAGCAAGAGCAACAGGAATGTGCCGGTGGTTACGGTAGCAACGCAGATTATAGTTGATAAGAACGACCCCGCATTCCGGGATCCGACCAAACCTATAGGCCCGTTCTATACGGAAGAGGAGGCAAAGGAACTGGAAGCATTAAACGGCTGGACAGTGAAAGAAGATGCGGGACGAGGATGGAGAAGAGTGGTTCCTTCACCGAAACCAATTCACATAGTTGAACTGGGACCTATAAACCAGCTTTGGGACCGCACTGTTGTGGTAACCTGCGGCGGCGGCGGAATTCCGGTAATCGAAAGACCCAACGGTCGGCTGGAGGGGATTGCAGCTGTAATAGATAAGGACTATGCTGCTGAACTTCTTGCCCGGGAGGTGGAAGCGGACATACTGATGATTCTGACGGATGTGGAGAAGATCTCCCTGAATTACAATACACCTGAGCAGGTGGCTATTGACAAAATGAGCCTGGACGATGTGGTGAAATATTCTGAGGAGGGTCAATTTCATCCCGGCAGCATGCTTCCTAAGGTTAAGGCGGCGGCAATGTTTGTCCGAAGAAATCCAAACAAAAAAGCCATCATCACATCTCTGGAAAAAGCGGTTGAAGCGCTGGACGGAAAGACGGGAACGCAGGTTACCTTTAGCTAGTACTTGTATCGGTTACTCATGAAGGGAGAGGCGAATATGGAATTACTGACCAAGGATTTTACGGCTTCTATAGGGTTCGACTACAAGCTCTACAGGGAGGAAATAGAATACAGCATAGCACATGCCTCTCTTTTGGTGGAGCATGGTTATCTTACTGAAGAGGAAAGGGTGACAATAGTCGATGCCCTAAGAGAAATAGAGAAGGAAATAGAAGACGGCACTCTGTCTTTTTCTAATGAATGTTTTGATATACATGGCAATATAAGAGCCTTTCTCATTTCCAAAACCGGGAACCTGGGCAAGAAGCTGGGAATTGCCAGAGGAATCAACGACCAGGTTGTTACGGATTCGCGTCTTTTCCTCAAGAAGGAAATTCGTATAATGAACGGGACACTCACGGATCTTCTGGATACCCTGGAAAAACTGGCAAGAGAACATGTCAATACAATTATGCCGGGATATTCTCATGTTCAGAGAGCTCAGCCTGTAACCCTGGCATATCATCTGCTGGCATACTATCAGATGTTCAAAAGGGACAGGAAGCGATTTGACAATTGTCTTGAGGGGATGGATTTTCTTCCGCCGGACAGCGGAGCATTGGCCGGAAATATTTACGGAACCGACAGAACATCTCTTGTGAAGGATCTGGGATTCTCGGGAATGCTGCCCAATGCCATGGATGCCGTGTCTGACAGAGATTTTGCAATGGAATTCATAAATTGCTGTGCGATTACCATGATGCATCTTTCCCGCTTTTGTGAGGATCTGATTCTCTGGAGCACCGTGGAATTCAGTTTCATTGAGATAGCGGACGATTTTACCACCGGCAGCAGACTGATGCCGCAAAAAAAGAATATGGATGTAGCGGAACTCATAAGGGGCAAATCCGGACGGGTCTATGGCGACCTTATCAGTCTGCTTACAATATTTAAGGGTCTGCCAATGTCCTACAACAGGGATATGCAGGAAGACAAGGTAGCGGTGCTGGATGCGGCAGAGACTACCGTTTCCTGCCTGTCAATATTCGTGGAGATGATTAAAACCATGAAAATCAACCGTGGGGCAATGCAGCGTGCCGCCAAGTACGGCTATATGAACGCTCCTGAGATACGTGAATACCTCATGGAAAAGGGAGCATCGCGGGATGAAGCCATGAACATTATCGGTAAACTGGTAATCTATGCGATTAATAATGAAAAAGCAATAGAGGATCTGTGGCTGGATGATCTCAGGAAATTTTCACAGATGTTTGACAATGATATATATGACAGAATTGCCATAAGAAATGTTATTGAGGCGAAAAAATCTACCGGCTCAACATCCTTTGACAGCGTTGAGGAGCAGCTGGAGCAGATTGCAAGAGAAAGGTAAAAACATGATAAGAATTTACGAAAAGAGTCTGGATGAACTGAACAGAAAAGAGGAAATTCTGATCAGGAATCTGAGAGAGGCGGATATCAGTGAATCAGTCTCGGAAATAATTAAGGATGTTGCCACTAATGGGGACGAGGCTTTGCGCTATTACAGCAAGAAATTTGACGGTTTTGTCCCTGATACCATAGAAGTGAGTCGTGAGGAAATCGAAAGGGTCTATGAAGAATATTCAAAGTCTTCGCCGGAAACAATTTCCGCACTGGAGAACGCAGCGGCCAGAATCACCAGGTTTCATCAGGCTCAGCTGAGAGAGGACTTTGAGCTTACGGAAAAGAAAGACAGTGACGGATCCGTAAGCGTGCTTCTCATGCAAAAGGTAAACCCGTTGAAAAGAGTGGGATTATACACCCCCGGAGGTACTGCCAGTTACCCGTCCACGCTTCTAATGAATGCAATCCCTGCCAGAATAGCAGGTGTTGAAGAAATAATAATGGCTTCGCCTCCGTCAAAGGGAGGAACAATAGCACCTGTTATTTTAGCGGCAGCCTGCATAGCCGGTGTGGACAGAGTGTTCCGCGTGGGCGGTGTTCAGGCAATTGCAGCATTTACATATGGAACAGAATCCATTCCTGCAGTAGACATCATTACAGGTCCGGGCAATGCCTATGTAGCTGAAGCAAAAAAGCAGGTGTTCGGCAAGGTTGGAGTAGATATGATTGCAGGACCAAGCGAGATTCTTATTATCGCCGAGGACAGCCCGAAAGGAAAAGTTAATGAAGATGCGGTCATTCTGGCTGCCGATTTGATTTCCCAGGCGGAGCATGACACTATGGCTACTGCTGTCCTTATTACCACGGATAAGGAGTTGGGCTTTGCCGTTGCAGATGAAATAGAAATCCAGCTAAAAGAGCTTCCTCGTGAGGAAATCGCCCGGGAAGCCATTGAGAACTACGGCAAAATTATAATAGTCGACTCAATGGATGAGGCTCTTGATCTGGCTAACGAACTGGCACCGGAACATCTGGAACTCTATGTGAACAATCCGTTTCAGTATATGGACCGTATCAGAAATGCCGGATCCGTATTTCTGGGGAAGAACTGTCCTGAAGCCATCGGCGATTACTACGCGGGTCCTAACCAGATTCTGCCGACAAACGGCACTGCCAGATTCCGGAGCCCGCTCTCGGTTGATGATTTTGTAAAAAAGACTTCTTTTACTTATTACACAATTGACTCGCTGGAACGTGATGCCGGGGATGTCATACAGCTTGCCAGAGAGGAAGGGCTGGAAGGACACGCAAAATCCACACTTGCACGCATAAGAAAGAAGTAAAAACATAAAATTAGCATTGTATAATTATTAAATTGAATGTATAATCATAAACAAGCAACGACCGTTGCTTGTTTGATTTTTATATGGTTGCCACATCAGCAGCAGTCTAATATAATTAACGGGACAGTGTTTACAGGAGGAAAAACGATAATGGCAAAAGAAAAAGTAGTATTGGCGTATTCAGGCGGATTGGACACGTCGATAATCATGAAATGGTTAAAGGAGAATTATAACTATGATGTAATCGCAGTATGCTGCAATGCCGGACAAGGGGAAGACTTTGATGCAATCGAAAAAAAGGCTCTTGCAACAGGAGCAATAAAGGTATACACGGTTGACATCAGAGAAGAGTTCATCACCGATTTCATCTGGCCGACTCTTAAGGCGGGAGCCACATACGAGAAGTATCTGCTGGGAACATCCATGGCGAGACCGCTAATGGCTCAGAAACTGGTTGAAATAGCACAGAAAGAGGGTGCATTTTATATAGCTCACGGATGTACAGGGAAGGGAAATGACCAGGTTAGATTCGAGACCACAATAAAGGCTCTTGATCCCGCAATAAAAATAATAGCACCGTGGAGGTTCTGGGACTTTGAGTCAAGAGAAGATCTGCTTGAATATGCTTCAAAGTACGATATTCCTATCAGCCAGAGCCAGGCTAAGATTTATTCAAGGGACGAGAATATATGGCACATCTCCCATGAGGGCGGAGAGCTTGAAAATCCTTGGAATGAGCACTATGACACAATTCACGTTCTCAGCGTTCCGCCTGAAAAGGCACCGGACGAAGCAGAGTATGTTGAAATAGATTTTGAAAAGGGTATTCCTGTCGGCTTAAACGGCGAGAGGCTGGGACCTGTTGAGCTGCTGACAAAGCTCAATGAGATGGGAAGCAGGCATGGAATCGGTACCATAGATATCGTCGAAAATCGTCTTGTCGGAATGAAGTCCAGAGGCGTGTATGAGACACCGGGAGGAACCATTCTTTTCGCCGCGCACGCGGGATTGGAGGAACTTATCCTGGACAGAGATACAAATCAGTACAAGACCATTGTGTCTCAGAAGTTTGCGGAACTGGTCTATAACGGATTGTGGTTCACACCGCTTCGTGAGGCAATCAGCGCATTTGTTGACGTTACTCAGGAGAATATGACCGGTACGGTGAAAATGAAGCTGTATAAGGGCAACGCCATTGTAGCTGCCAAGAAGTCACCTCACTCTCTGTACAATGAAGAGTTTGCTACATTCAGTAAGGATGAGGTATATAACCAGCAGGATGCTGAGGGATTCATCAATCTGTTTGCACTGCCGTTAAAGATTCGTGCAATTCAGAAGGAAACAGCAGAAGGAGGAAGTAAGAGGCATGAAACTCTGGAAAGGAAGGTTCTCAAAGGAGGCGACTTCGTCGAGTGATGAATTTAATGCTTCCATCGGCTTCGATCAGAGAATGTACCTGGAGGACATCACCGGCAGCATAGCACATGCAAAAATGCTGGGGAAACAGGGTATTATAACTCAGGAAGAATCGGAACTGATAATAAAAACCTTAAAGGAAATTTTAGCGGATATTGAGGCCGGCAAGGTGGAGTTTACCATTGAGGCCGAAGATATTCACATGAATATAGAAACCGTTCTGACGGAGAGAATCGGTCAGACGGGCAAAAAGCTGCATACAGCCAGAAGCAGAAACGATCAGGTGGCATTGGATTTCAGACTCTATCTGAAGAAGGAGACATTTGCAATAGACGAATTGCTGGGCGATCTGCTGGATGCCTTGGTTAAGATCGCCAGAGAAAATCAGGAAACGATAATGCCGGGGTATACTCATCTGCAGAGGGCTCAGCCGGTTACTTTCGCTTATCACATGCTGGCATACTATCAGATGTTTGCACGGGACAGGGAAAGGTTTGCAGATTGCTTGACCCGCATAGACCGGCTTCCTCTGGGCAGCGGAGCACTTGCGGGAACCACCTATGAGACGGACAGAAATTTCCTGGCTGAAGAACTGGGATTTGCGGAAATTCTTCCCAACGGAATGGATGCGGTTGCGGACAGAGATTTTGCGCTGGAATTCATCAGCTGCTGTTCGATTACCATGATGCATCTTTCCCGCTTCTGCGAGGAACTCATCATGTGGAGCTCCGTTGAATTCGGTTTTATCGAGCTTGACGATGCCTACTCAACCGGCAGCAGCATTATGCCGCAGAAGAAGAATCCGGATATGGCTGAACTGATTCGCGGCAAATCCGGCAGGGTGTACGGTGCTCTTATGAGTCTGCTGACCATATGCAAAGGCCTCCCGTTGGCTTATAACAAGGATCTTCAGGAGGACAAGGAACCGGTATTTGATTCGGCAGACACGCTTAAGGCATCTCTGGGCATATTTACGGAAATGATTCTCACCATGAAGGTGCATACCGGGAAGATGGCGGAAGCTGCCAGGTATGGCTACATGAATGCCACTGACGCGGCGGACTATCTGGTGTCAAAGGGCATCCCGTTCAGGGACTGTCATGAGATTATCGGAAAGATGGTTCTCTACGCGATAAACAACGACAAGGCTCTTGATGAACTTACCATGGAGGAGTTCAGATCTTTCTCGGAGGCCTTTGATGAGGATATTCACGAGGTGATTTCTATAGAGAACTGTATCAGAGCGAAGAAGTCGGAGGGGTCAACATCCTTTGAGAGTGTGAGAAAGCAGATTGCAGATATAGAGAATAAATAAGGTACAACCATGGGCATCAGAGAGATAGATGTAAGTCTGGTTACAGAAGCTGTAAAAAAACTTTATATAGAAACCAACTATCGCCTCGGAGCTGATGTTAAAGCATGCCTCAAAAGGTGTGCGGCACTGGAGGAAACCGAGTCGGCATGCAGTGTCTTTGACAGCATTGAGAAGAACATTGAAATAGCTGAAGAAGGTGTGTTTCCTCTCTGCCAGGACACGGGAATGGCATGTGTATTTCTTCAGATTGGTCAGGATGTACACTTTACAGGGGGCAATCTCAATGATGCCGTAAATGAGGGGGTCAGAAGGGGCTGTCTGGAAGGGTATCTGAGACAGACTATTGTGGCTGACCCGTTCAGGCGCACAAATACAGGTGACAGCACCCCGGCGGATATCAGTGTGGATATTGTTCCCGGCGACGTGGTGAAAGTAATTGTTGCACCCAAGGGTTTCGGTTCTGAGAATATGAGTGCGATAAAGATGCTCCCGCCGGCAGCGGGAGTCAGGGGAGCTGAGGATTTCATTGTGGAGACGGTGAAGGCTGCGGGTCCCAATTCATGTCCTCCTGTAGTTGTGGGCGTCGGAATAGGCGGAAACTTCAGCAAAGTGGCGCTGATGGCAAAGAAGGCTTTGCTCAGACCGATTGGGACAAAGGAAGGCGGGTGCTGTGAAGGAAGAAATCCGGATCCCTTCTATGCTGAAATGGAGCAGAGACTGCTTGACAGAATCAACGGTCTCAATATAGGGCCACAGGGCTTCGGGGGACGAACCACTGCACTGGCCGTGAATATAATTGCCGCACCGACACATATTGCGGGACTTCCTGTAGCGGTAAATATTAACTGCCATGTATCAAGGCACGGGGAGGTGGTGCTGTGAAGCATGTATTGACCGAGCCCTTTACTAAAGAGAAGATTAAAAAATTCCGGACAGGAGATACGGTGCTTATTACGGGAACCATATATACAGCCAGGGATGCGGCACATGGCAGAATTATCGAAATGCTTGATGCAGGGGAAACTCCGCCTTTTGATATAGAGAATGCCATTGTATATTACGTGGGACCAACACCGGCAAGACCGGGAATGCCGTCAGGATCTGCAGGACCGACGACCAGCTACAGAATGGACAGTTATACGCCCAAGATGCTGGAAGAAGGAATGCTGGGCATGATAGGAAAAGGAAGGCGGTCGGATGAAGTGAAGGCGGCGGTGTCAGAACATGGTGCCGTATATATGGCTGCAGTGGGCGGAGCCGCAGCGCTTATCGCACAGAGCATCAAATCGTCTGAAGTGATTGCTTTTGAGGATCTGGGAGCTGAGGCCGTCAGAAGACTGCAGGTTAAAGATATGCCTGTAATTGTCGCGTTGGATGCGACGGGGGAAGATATATATGAGAGATGAAAATACAGGGAGGAAGCCTTTTTCCCTATCTGAAATATACCAAATAATATATAAGGCAGTAGGTGCAAATAAACATTTTAAAAAAGCTCAAAAAGAAAAATTAGTATCGACGCATCTACAGGAAAGATTGATGCTTGCCGTTACGGAAGTAAACGGGTGCCGGGTGTGTTCCTATGCACATACCAAATGGGCACTTGAAGCAGGTATGAAAAAAGAAGAAATTGACAACTTGCTTAGCGGTGATTTGAAAGACACTCCGGAAGATGAACTGAATGCCGTACTGTTTGCACAGCACTATGCCGATACCAGGGGAGAGCCCGACAAAAAAACATGGGATTTGCTGATTGAAGAGTACGGTAAAGAAAAGGCAATGGGCATATTGGCGGCAATCAAAATGATTATGGCCGGAAATGCAGTAGGAATACCTTACAGCTCATTGACTGATAGATTTAAAGGAAAATCCGACTCCGGATTATCTTTGGGCTACGAAATCTCAGTGATGCTCCTTATTATACCTATGTTTCTGACTGCTGTATTTATGAATTTATTCAATAGGTCCTGAGTCATATCAGTAGAACACGAATTTCCGCATAAATCCCGCTTTTCACAGTGTTTTTACAGAAAAGTTCCAATGCATATACCATGCATAACTATTAACGAATGTATGCATCAATATAAATAAACGAACTTGCTGGTGATTGGCAGGCTAATGATATTAAGTTGCGATATGAAGCGCTTTTTCGATAAGAGAATGATGGTTCGACATTTTGTATTAAATATGTTTCTGTAAAAAAGGCTCAAAGACCATGATTTTTACAGAAAGACAAGGGGGACTGATGAGAATTTGTGCATATAGGTATTATTTAAAAGTATCTATGCATAAAATACACATTTTGAAGTATAAATATGCAAAGAGACCTTGAGGATAGGTTACTGAGAAGAAAGGAGTGCCTTTTCGAAAGGATTAAAGTCATAGAAAGGATTAAAGTCAGCCGTATAAAAAACCGCTGCACTAATCGCTCAATTCGCTTAATGCAGCAGCCCAATTCATCCTATTTGTCTTTATCTTTGTGCTCAATTATCATCTGTATGCCTTTGGCGTATTTGCTCAAATCATCCGGGGTGAGACTGTAACTGTCCTCCATTATCTTTCCGATTTTTACAAGCTCGTCTGTCTCTCCCGAGTAGAGTTCCACTTCAGCTTCGTGAATTTCGATGGAGCCGTATTCAGTTATAATCTCCCCTTCATCGACAGCCAGCTCGAATATACCGCTGTCGTTATCAATCCTTAAGGATTTACGGAGAATATTAGTTTCCAGAATGCATTTAAGAGGTCTGTCCTGCAAAAATTCAATCATTTCATTCCCGACTCTGCTTTCTGCAAAAACTCCGGGGTCAGGCTCATCGCTGTCAACGGGAACATTGATTTCTTCACGCTTATGGAGCCCATCCTCGCTGTGCCCCTTCCACTTCAGAGTGGCCACCATATGACCGTTTTCGCTTCTTACCCTGTATGCCAATTCATTTCTGGCAAGGTCGCAGTTTGCCGTATCAAAGTATTTGGATACGAGTCTGATTTCCTCGCGGGAGCCGGTCTCCTCATATTCCGCGAACAGGTCATTGCTCCAGATAGCAGCAGCAGTTTCTCGGTCCGGAATATTGTATTTAAGTTCTATTTCCATATCACTTACCTTCTTCTCCAATTGAAAATCTCGTGTAATCATAGCAAATAAAGAAACAATTGGCAAGCAAATTTGTCTGCCCCGGCGGCTGCCCTGCCTCAAAGGCTTATAATTCTTTACATTTCAAGTATAGTAAGGTATAATAATTTGCGCTATGTTTAGAACTCGAGGAGGTAATTTTTTAAATGAAATCAACATTTATTTCAAAAGAAAACAATGAAGCAAGATTCAAAATGGAATTCAGCGCCGAAGAATTTGAGGATGCCGTTATAAAGGTATACAAGAAAGAAAAAGATAAATTCAACATTGATGGATTCAGAAAAGGCAAGGCCCCAAGGAGCCTGATTGAAAAGCACTACGGGGAAGGCGTGTTCTATGAAGATGCTGTTAACAATCTGTTCGGAATGAACTATCCGCTGGCACTGGACGAGCTGGATGTGGCTGCGATAGACTATCCAAGAAGTGAGTTCGGACAGATAAAGAAGGGAGAACCTTTCGAAGTAACAGTAACGGTTGCCGTATATCCGGAATTTGAAGTAAAGGATTACAAGGGTGTTGAGATTGAAACTGTAAAGGCGGAAGTTACGGACGCTGATGTGGATAAGGAAATCGAAAACCTGGCAGCCAGAAACTCAAGAATGGTTGAAGTGGAAAGACCGGCACAGGATGGTGACACAGTTCTTATTGACTACAAGGGATTTGTGGGTGAAGACCAGTTTGAAGGCGGCACTGCAGACAGACAGCCGCTGAAGCTGGGTTCGGGAACATTTATTCCGGGATTTGAAGATCAGCTGATTGGAGTATGTAAGGGCGAAGAAAGAGATGTTAAGGTCACTTTCCCCGAACAGTATCATTCAGAGGATCTGGCAGGCAAAGAAGCCGTATTCAAGTGCATGGTTCACGAAATCAAAGAGCAGGAAATTCCTGTTATAGATGATGAGTTCGTTAAGGACGTAAGTGAATTCGATACTATGGATGAGCTGAAGGCGAGCAAGAGAGAAGAACTTCAGAAGGCAGCCGAAGTTAAGGCCGAAAATGAAATGAAAAACAGCGCAATCGAAAAGGTTTACGAAGCAAACGATATCGATGTTCCCGAGGTAATGGTACAGCAGGAGATTGAGCAGACTCTAAACGAATTTGATCAGCAGCTGAAAGCTCAGGGCATGGACCTGAACACATACATGCAGTACATCGGTGAGGATGCTCAGAAGATGACCGAGCAGCTGAGAGGCGAGGCATATAAGAAGACAAAGACAAGAATGCTGATAAGTGCAATTGCAGATCAGGAGAACTTTGAAGTGACAGAAGAAGAAGTAAATGCTGAGCTGGAGAATATGGCTAAACAGTATGGTCTGGAAGTTGATAAGCTCACAGAGATGATTGGCGAACAGAACCTTGAGGTAGTCAGAGGCGATCTGAAAGTAAAGAAGGCAGTTGAATACATTTATGACAACGCCGTAAAAAAATAAACAAAACTATTATTAAGTATCTTTAACAAGTATCTTGAACGGAGGTCCGGATATGGCATTAGTACCTTTTGTAATTGAGCAGACAGGCGGCGGAGAAAGATCCTATGATATCTACTCCAGACTGCTGAAGGACAGAATCATATTCATCGGAGAGACTATTGACGAGCACATAGCCAGTCTGGTTGTGGCTCAGCTTCTCTTTCTTGAAGCCGAGGATCCGGACAAGGATATAAACATTTACATCAATAGCCCCGGCGGTTCCGTCACCGCCGGCATGGCTATTTATGACACCATGCGTTACATTAAGCCGGAGGTTTCCACCATCTGCGTGGGAATGGCGGCAAGCATGGGAGCATTTCTTCTGGCTGCAGGCGATAAGGGTAAGCGCTACAGCCTGCCGAATGCCGAAATCATGATACATCAGCCCATGGGCGGCGTGTCCGGCCAGGCGGATGACATAAAAATTCATGCGGAATGGATTATGCGGACAAAGGACAAGCTCAACAGGATTCTCAGCGAAAACACCGGGCAGCCTTTGGATGTGGTCACAAGGGATACAGACAGAGACAATTTCATGTCAGCTGAAGAGGCTAAGGAATATGGAATTGTTGATAAGGTTATCGCTGAAAGATAGGGATAGGAGATATAAATGTCAAAGTATGATAATAACAATGAGCTTCGCTGTTCGTTTTGCGGGAAACCACAGAGTCTGGTAAGGCGACTGATCAGCGGCTCGGGAGTATATATATGTGACGAGTGTGTGGCACTCTGTCAGGAAGTGCTTGATGAAGAGGCTGCCGAAGCGGCAAAAGCTGCCGGGATAACCGACGGGACTGTCATTGGAGAACCGGTAACTCTGCCGAAGCCGAAGGATATTCACGATACGCTTGCCGAGTATGTAATCGGTCAGGAGGATGCGAAGAAATCTCTCGCTGTTGCAGTGTATAATCATTATAAGCGAATATATTGTCATGATCTGGGTGACAGAGATGTGGAAATTCAGAAGAGCAATATTGTGATGGTTGGGCCTACGGGAAGCGGAAAAACCCTTTTGGCTCAGACTCTGGCAAAGATTCTGGATGTGCCTTTCGCAATTGCCGATGCTACAACTGTAACGGAAGCCGGCTATGTAGGTGAGGATGTGGAGAACATTCTACTAAGACTTATACAAGCGGCCGATTACGATATGGAGAAGGCACAGAGAGGTATAATCTATGTAGATGAAATAGATAAGATTGCGAGAAAATCCGAGAATCCTTCAATTACCAGAGATGTGAGCGGGGAAGGCGTTCAGCAGGCTTTGCTCAAAATTCTCGAAGGAACCGTTGCGGATGTTCCGCCACAGGGTGGAAGGAAGCATCCGCATCAGGAATTTCTTCAATTTGACACCACCAATGTTCTGTTCATCTGCGGCGGTGCGTTTGACGGTCTTGACAAGGTTATTCAGAAGAGATTAGGTGAGAAGGTAATAGGTTTCAATTCACAGGTTTCCGGCAATAAAATCGAAAAGGATGAAATCCTCAAGCATGTTCAGCCTGAAGATCTGATGAAATACGGCCTGATTCCGGAAATAGTCGGCAGGCTTCCTGTACTGGTAACGCTGGAGGAGCTGTCAAAGGATGCATTGAAGGATATCCTCACAAAGCCTAAGAACGCCCTGGTTAAGCAGTATGGCAGACTTCTGGAGATGGACGGAGTCCGGTTTGAAATTGAAGAAGAAGCCATTGATGCTATTGCTGAGATGGCAATTGCCAGAAAAACCGGTGCCAGAGGCCTCAGAGGAATAATGGAGAAGTTAATGACGAATATTATGTATGAACTGCCGTCAAGAAAAGATGTCACTAAATGCATAATAACGAAGGAAACCGTAGAAGCGGATAAGGATCCCGAAATTGTCATCGAGTCGGCTGAAAAGCCGAAAAGAATATCAGGGGCGGCTTCTTAAAGCCGCCTTTGTGCATAGATAAATGGAGGAAATATGGACGAAAAAAGGAGAGACACAGCAGTGATGGGTGCGGAATTCGTGGATCTGCCGATGATTCCATTAAGAGGATTGTCGGTATTTCCGAATATGGTGCTGCACTTTGATATAGGGCGGGAGAAGTCAATCAACGCCCTTGAGAAGGCCATGATAAACAACCAGTACATTTTTCTGGCATCTCAGATGGATGAGAACCTGGATTTACCTACACCGAAGGACTTCTATCACATCGGGACAATATGCAAAATCAAGCAGATGTTAAAGCTGCCGGGGGACTCCATAAGAGTCCTGGTTGAAGGAATTTCCAGAGGGAGGATTTCTGAAATACTGTTTGAGGTGCCTTTCTTCAAGTGCAGAATCGAACCTCTCCCGGACGAGGAAGGAATAGTACAGGAGCCTGAGGCGGAAGCTCTTATGAGAACCGTTCTTGGCCGTTTTAATGAATACGTGGAAATAAACCAGAATCTGGCACCGGAGATTTTTGCGACAATTGTTTCGATTGACAATCCGGGTCGACTGGCTGATATGATTGCTTCCCATCTGGAAATCAGACTGGAAGATAAACAGTCGGTTCTGGAGATTCTGGATCAGAAAGAAAGACTTAAGAAGCTGAATGAGATTCTTTTGAAAGAAATTGAAATCCTGAATATTGAGCAGGACATATCGACCAGGGTAAAGAGTGCAATTAACAAAAACCAGCGCGAGTACTATCTGAAGGAGCAGATGCGTGCCATTCAGGAGGAACTTGGTGATGTTGAGGATACTGAAAACGAAGTAAACAGTTTCCTTGAGCAGCTTGCCGCACTTGAACTGGAAGAGAAAACACGAGAAAAGGTAGAGAAGGAAATAAGAAGATTTGGCAAGATGCAGCCTATGTCCGCAGAGGCGACAGTCAGCAGAACCTATATTGAAACCATTCTTGCTCTCCCGTGGAATACGCTGAGCGAGGACAATATTGACCTGGTTAGGGCCGAAGAGATTCTCAACGAGGATCACTATGGTCTGGACAATGTTAAGGAAAGAGTCCTTGAGTATCTGGCGGTAATCAGATTGTCTGAAAGCCTGAAGGGACCGATTCTCTGTCTGGTCGGACCTCCGGGAACGGGTAAAACATCCATAGCCAGAAGTATTGCCAGATCCATCGACAGAGAGTTTGTAAGGATGTCCCTGGGAGGCGTTCGTGATGAAGCTGAAATCAGAGGACACAGGAGAACGTATATAGGATCAATTCCGGGAAGGATTATAAGCTCAATAAAGGACTGCGGAACAAGAAATCCGGTATTCCTTTTTGATGAGGTAGATAAGCTGGGTGCCGACTATAAAGGAGATCCGTCATCGGCATTGCTTGAGGTCCTTGATCCGGAGCAGAACAAGGACTTTACGGACCACTTTCTGGAAGTGCCATTCGATCTGTCAAAGGTGATGTTCATAACTACGGCCAATACTACAGAAACCATTCCGAGACCTTTGCTGGACAGAATGGAAGTAATTGAAGTTTCGGGCTATACGGAAGATGACAAGATGAACATAGCCAGACAGTATTTAGTTCCGAAACAGATTAAGGAGAACGGTCTGGCGAAGAAGAATATATCCTTCACAGATTCCGGACTGAAAACCATAATAGATTACTACACGAGAGAATCGGGAGTAAGAAATCTGGAACGGGAAATCGGCAAACTTTGCAGGAAGGTTGCAAGAAAACTGGTGGCCGGAGAAGTGGAAAAAGTCAGCATGACGGGCAAGAAAGTCGAGGAACTGCTGGGCAAGAGAAAATTCAGATTTGATGTAATAAAGAACAAGACCGAAGTTGGGGTTACAACCGGTCTGGCATGGACCATTGTGGGAGGAGAAACTCTGTTTATAGAGACGACGGCTCTGCCGGGTACAGGCAAGCTGGAGCTTACCGGCATGCTGGGAGAGGTTATGCAGGAATCAGCCAAAGCGGGAATAAGCTATATCAGGTCCGTTGCAAAAAAACTGAAGATTGAGGAAGATTTCTACAAGAATTATGACCTGCACATTCATATTCCGGAAGGGGCTACACCTAAAGACGGTCCTTCTGCGGGCGTAACCATATGCACGGCCATTATATCCACACTCACCGGGACGCCTGTGAGAAAGGATGTCGCCATGACCGGTGAGATAACACTTAGAGGAAAGGTTTTACCTGTGGGAGGCATAAGAGAAAAGGTGATGGCGGCTCACAGAGCGGGAATCAGAAAGGTTCTCATTCCTAAGGAGAATGATGCGGACATTCAGGACATTCCGGAAACCGTAAGAAATGAAATGGATTTTATTCTTCTGACTACCGTGGAGGATGCTCTGAAACAGGTGCTTGTGAAATGAAAATAAACAAATCAGAGCTGGAGGCTGTTGCGGTCAGACCCGCACAGTATCCGTCTGAAAATCTGAAGGAAATAGCCTTTGCGGGGAGATCCAACGTAGGTAAATCCTCCCTTCTGAATCTCATAACCGGCAGGAAGAAGCTGGCTCGTGTCAGTGGAAGTCCGGGCAAAACCAGAACCATCAACTTCTATCTGGTAAACGATGAGTTCAGGATAGTTGACCTGCCGGGATACGGGTATGCCAAAGTCAGCAAATCCGTGTCCGAGGGCTGGTGTCCGATGATGGAGCGGTACCTGGGCAGCAGACCCAACTTGCTGAAGGTGGTCCAGCTTGTCGATATAAGGCACGCACCATCCAGGCAGGATGTGGAGATGTACGGCTACCTACGCCATTACGGACTGGACGGAATAGTGGTTGCAACAAAGGCTGACAAGATTTCCGGAAATCAGATGCCCGGGAATATTAAAGTTATAAGACAGACTCTGGGGCTGTCTGCGGAAGATATAGTTATTCCCGTTTCGGCACTTAACAGAACCGGATATGAAGATTTACTTGATGTAATGGAAGAACTGCTGAAAGGCAGAAATTAAAAGGAGAAAGAGATGCAGGTTTTTGGATTCAGGCTCCTCTGGAGCAGGATAAAAGCCATAAGATTTCTTATGGCTGATAAAACCGTGCCTAAGACCAAGAAGGCACTTATTATTGCGGGCATATTTTATATTATTATGCCTTTTGATCTGGTGCCTATTCTTGTTTTTCCGTTTTCCCTCATAGATGATATAGTAATATGGCTGGTGATTCTCTGGTATCTCAGACGCGAGCTGGACAGCTATTGGCACGGGGAGAAGCCCAAAGACTACTCACAAAAATTCCGTGGTAAAAGGGTTGTTGATGATGTAGAATATGTGGTAGTGGAAGACGACGAAGAGAGCAGCAAAGAGGGCGGCACGGAGGGCAAAAATAATGCATAAAGAAACCATCGGAACGGTAATGATCACTCAGGAAGAAATCTATGCCAAGGCTGCTGAAATAGGCAGGCAGATTACAAGGGACTATGCGGGCAAGGAAATCGTACTTGTGGGAATCCTCAGAGGAGCAGTTCTCTGGATGGCGGATATAATGAAGAATATCAAGCTGGATATGATTATAGATTTCATGGCAGTAAGCAGCTATGGAGCAGCAACAAAGACCTCCGGCATCGTAAAGATTAACAAGGACCTGGATACGGACATAGAAGGCAAGGATGTGATTATCGTAGAGGATATAATAGATTCCGGTGTTACTCTCAACTACCTTATGGGATATTTCGAAAGCAGAGGCGCTGCTTCAATCAGAATATGCACTCTGCTGAACAAGCCGAAAGGGAGAAGGGTGGATATTGATGTAGACTATATTGGCTTCGAAGTAGAAGACATATTCATAGTGGGATACGGACTGGATTATGATCAGAGGTACAGGAATCTGCCGTACATCACATGGCTTAAGGAATAAAATATGAAATTCAGTTTCAGGAGCTTATGGAAGCTGCTGTTCGGCCGAACTACAATATTCATTGTGCTGTTGGCACTGCAGGCGGTAGTCCTTATCGGCGGGGCGGCGATCCTTGGTTCAAAAGTAATCATTGCAAATAACCTGGTTGGTATTCTGTCTGTTATCATTCTGATATATATTCTTAATGCCAGACAGAATTCCAGCTTTAAACTGATGTGGATTATTATAATTGCGGTCACACCTCTCATTGGTGTACCGTTTTTTATTTACACAAAACTGCAGCCGGGTACCCAATATATAATCGACAGCATAAGAAAAACCATGACAAAACAGGAAACATTGCTTATTCCGGATAACAATACGGTTAATCGGCTGATAATAGATTCCGGCAACGAATACGGAATTTTTAAGTATATATACGAAGCGGGAGGATATCCGGTATACGATAACGCAGCATTGAAATATTTCCCCAGCGGTGAGGATAAGTTTGAGGAACTCATCAGACAGCTTCAGCAGGCAAAGAGATTCATTTTTATTGAGTACTTCATAATAGACAAGGGGGAGATGTGGGATCAGGTGCTGGAAGTTCTCAGAAAAAAGGCCGGGGAAGGTGTAGAGGTGCGGCTTCTCTATGATGGTACAAATACCATGGCTCGTCTGCCAAAAAACTATCCAAAAAAGCTGCGTGCCATGGGAATCAAGTGCAAAGTCTTCTCGCCCATCAGACCGTTTCTGTCAACTCACCAGAACAACAGAGATCACAGAAAAATAGTTGTTATCGACGGTCACACCGCTTTTACCGGCGGAGCCAACCTGGCCGATGAATACATCAACAGAAAAGAGCGGTTCGGACATTGGAAGGATACAGCCATAATGATAAAAGGTGAAGCCGTTAACAGCTTCGCACTAATGTTCCTGCAGCTGTGGAACATAGGTGTAAAAGAGAAGGAATACTGTGGACAATACCTCTACAAAGGAGATAATTGTGTGGATTCATCCATGAGGATGGGCGGATATGTGGTTCCTTACGGTGACAGTCCTTTTGATACAGAGGAAACCGGTAAAAGGGTATACCTGGATATATTAAACCGTGCCAGCAGTTACGTACATATAATGACACCGTACCTGATTCTGGATGAAGAACTGACCAATGCACTGATTTTTGCCGCCCAGCGCGGTATAGATATTAAAATTATTCTGCCGCATATACCGGACAAAAAATATGTATACGTTCTGGCAAGAACACATTATGAAGAACTCATCACAGGCGGAGTAAAAATTTACGAATATACACCGGGTTTCATTCATGCCAAGTCCTTTGTCGCTGATGACGAGAAAGCCGTGGTGGGAACAATAAATCTTGATTTCAGAAGTCTTTTCCTGCATTTTGAATGTGCCGCTTTCGTATGGAATAATCCTGTTATACGCGATATTAAAAGGGACTACACGCAGACTCTTGAGAAGTGTCAGAGGATTACCCTTATGGACTGTAACGAATACAGTCTGATTGGAAAGATTGCCGGCAAGATATTAAGACTTATTGCGCCATTGATGTAGGAGGATTGCGTTTATGTTATTCAGCAATATAACGGTATTGAATGAAGAATATAAAGCTGTCGGCGGTCAATATGTAGCAACTGACGGCAGCAGGATTATATATGTCGGAGATGACAGGCCGGAAGGAGATTTCGGCAGAGAAATAGATGGGCGCGGCAGGCTGCTTATGAGCGGCTTTTTTAACACACACGCACATTCACCGATGACTTTGATGAGGGGTTATGGGGAAAATCTGTCCCTGCAGGACTGGCTCAGTACGAGGATATTTCCTTTTGAGGCTCATCTTGATGGTAATGCTGTCTATTGGGGAACAATGCTGGCGATGGCCGAATCTCTGAAGTACGGAATAGTGTCCACCAGCGATATGTATTATTTTTGCGACGACATGGCAAGGGCTGTAGCCGAAGCGGGAACCAAAGCAAACATATCCAGATCACTTGCCAATTTCAGCGGAAAACCTATAGAGACTCAGGGCTCATGGGCTGAGATGGAGACCTTATACAGGAACTGGCACAAGGGTGCCGGCGGCAGAGTGAAGATAGACATGAGCCTCCACGGCGAATACACATCCGACCCGGCTACGGCTAAGACTCTGGCCGAATATGCGAAATCTCTTGATGATACCATTATGCATATTCATGTGTCGGAAACGGCAAGTGAACATGCGGAGTGCATTGAAAGGTACGGAATGACGCCTGCAGCCTATCTGGCTGATGCGGGACTTTTTGAAGTACCGGCCATTGCAGCCCACTGTGTACATATTACGGAGGATGATCTTGATATTTTCAGGGAGAAAGGTGTCACTGTTGCAACCAATCCGATAAGTAATATGAAGCTGGCCAGTGGTATCTGCGATGCGGACAGGGTGCTGAAAAACGGTGTAAATCTGGCCATAGGGACGGACAGTGTTGCCAGCAACAACAGTCTTAATTTTTTTGAGGAAATGAAAGTGCTGGCCATAGGAAACAAGGTTTTTACCGGGAATCCTACGGCAATGACACCTGCAGAGGTTTTGCGTGCAGCGACGGAAGGCGGTGCCAAAGCTCAGGGAAGAAACGGCGGCAGGGTAAGAGAGGGTCTGGACGCAGACCTGATTGTTGTCGATGTCTCGGTCATAAATATGTATCCGGTTCACAATGTGGCGAATAATCTGGTGTATTCCTGTTCAGGTGACCAGGTTGAGATGACAGTTGTAGATGGCAGAGTTCTCTATGAAAAGGGAGAGTTCACTACCATAGATATAGAAAGAACTATTTTTGAAGTGAGCAAGGCAACGGAAAGAATATTGGGAAAGTTATAATATGACGAAGAAATCACTGGTACAAAGTGCGGCTATTTTGTCGGCTGCGGGGCTTATATGCAAATTCCTCGGTGCTGCTTTCAGAATACCTCTGGCAAACTGGATAGGTTCTGAAGGAATGGCGAATTATTCGCCGGCCTATCAGCTCTATGCTTTTCTTCTGGTGATTGCGACGGCGGGTGTACCTGTGGCCATTTCAAGGCTGACGGCAGAGAGAAACGCAGTGGGAGAATACAAGGAGGCATACAGGGTATTCAGGATTTCGCGGACACTTATGTTTACCGTAGGACTGGCCGGGGCACTGATTCTGTTCTTTTTCTCTGACTTCATAGCGGAACTGATAAATGTTCCCGGTTCCTCTCTCAGTATGAAGGCAACGGCACTGGCACTGGTGCTGGTACCGATAATGTCCGCATACAGAGGCTTTTTTCAGGGTATGCAGGAAATGAAGCCTACTGCATACTCGCAGATTGTTGAGCAGGTGTTCAGGGTTGTAATCGGACTGCTTATGGCCGTGCTTATGATGAAGGGCCTCATGTTTGCAGCTGACTACGATGTCTATGAGAGAGGTGCCGCAGGAGGGTGTTTCGGAGCCACAGCGGGCGGAATAGGCGGTCTGGGCATCATGATGATAATCTATTTCCGAAACCGAATCACAATCAGAAACAGAATAGAATGCGATGAACACACACATATGGAGCCGGTCGGCAAAATAATCAAAAAAATAGTTGCTATCGCCATTCCTGTCAGCATTGGCTCCGCAATTATGCCAATCGTGAACTTGACCGATGGTGCTGTTGTAGTTACAAGACTCATGGCTGCAGGTTACGACCAGACAATGGCCAAGGCAATGTACGGGCAGCTGTCGGGATTTGCACAGCCGCTGATCTCGTTCCCGCAGGTATTTATGCAGGCAATAGTGCTCAGCATAGTTCCCATGGTTGCTGCAGCCGTTAAGCTTGGTAACAATAAGGAAATGAAGACCAATGTCATACTCAGTCTGAGAATGGCAGCGGTAATAGCCATACCTTGTGCAGTCGGACTGATTGTTCTGGCCGAACCGTCTCTGCTGCTGCTCTATCCGGCACAAAAGGCTGACGCTCTCGCTGCAGTACCATGCATGCAGATACTGGCTGTGGGTTTCATATTCTCGGGATTGATTTCAGCTATGACAGGAGTACTCCAGGGCATAGGGAAACAGAACTATCCGGTAATCAATCTGGCAATCGGTGTCGTTATAAAGATTATTATAACCTGGTCTCTTACGGCCGTTGCATCAATAAATATAATCGGTGCCGCAATAGGAACAATGTGTGCATTTATTGTTGCAGCTACACTGGACTTTATATGTGTCAGGAGATTTACCGGTGTCAGAATACCAATTGGCCTTACGGTGGTTAAGCCACTGGTCTCATCTCTGGTTATGGGTGTTGCGGTAAGAATATGTTATCTGCTTCTGTCAACGGTCATGGGGAGCGGAACATCAACACTTATTTCCATTCTCCTGGGAGTGTGTGTTTATGCATTGATGATTTTAAAAACACGTGCAATTTCCAGGGATGAGTTGCAGTCAATAAAGGGCGGCAGCAAAATTGTAAAAATATGCGATAAACTTAAGATGTGGTAGGCAAAAATCTCGTTTTCCGTCTTGACAAAAAGGGGGGAAAATGGGAGAATATCAAACGTAGTGATATGATTATTTATAATTTAAATATTAAGGAGGATTTATTAGATGAACAAGGCTGAATTAGTTGCTGCAGTTGCAGAAAAGACAGGTTCAACAAAGAAGGATGCTGAACTGGCAGTTAATGCTATGGTATCATGTGTTGAAGAAGCTCTTCTGAAGGGTGACAAGGTACAGTTAATAGGCTTCGGTACGTTCGAAGTACGTGAAAGAAAGGCAAGACAGGGCAGAAACCCTAGAAAGCCTGGTGAAGTTATCGAAATAGCAGCATCAAAGGCTCCTGTGTTCAAGGCAGGAAAAGCTCTTAAGGATGCAGTAAACAAATAAATCACGAATTAGGCGGACAACTTTGTTGCCCGTCTTTTTTTTATGCCACCAGGCTGATATAATATAATCATGAGAATAGACAAATTTCTGAAAAACAGCCGAATAATAAAGAGGCGTACTGTAGCCAAAGACGCGTGCGAACAGGGAAGAATAACCGTAAATGACAGAACCGCCAAACCGGGGACGGAGGTAAGGGTTGGCGACGAAATATTTATTCAGTTCGGAAACGGTTCTTTGAGAGTGCGTGTTGAAGCATTGACCGAATCCTGCAGAAAAGAGGATGTAGACGGAATGTATACTGTTATAGAATAACAGTAGCATGCAGAGGGGAGAATTATGAGCAGAAGTTCAAGAAATAAGCATTTGAGTCCGAAGGCCAGAAGAATAAGACGCAGAAACAATCAGAGAATCAGGCGTTTAGTTCTCTTTATGCTTGTCCTGGTGGTTGCATTAGGTGCCGCTTCGCTGGCCCTTTTCAAACCCGGAGGAGAGGACAGGTCGGATGGAAAAGAGGTCGGTACTCAAAAGGAAACCACCATAGTTGTAAGCAGTGCGGGAGACATCATTCTGCATGATCCTTTTCTGGTTTCCTCTGAATACAAAACCGGAGATGGATATGACTACAAAAGCTGCTTTAAATTTATAAGAGATTATTACGAATCCGCCGATTTCATGGTGGTTAATCTGGAGACGACTTTAGCGGGCAAGGAAAGGGGTTATACAGGATATCCGGCATTTAATTCACCGGATGAGATAGCCTCGGATCTTACGAAATGCGGTGTTGACCTGATGCTCCTTGCCAACAATCATATTTATGATACGGGAAAGAGCGGATTTTTGAGAACCAGCCAGTTCTTGGAGGATAAAGGATTTCTGCATACGGGTGCGAGAAACTCAGACGATGACAAGCCTTATTTCATTAAGGAAATCAAGGGGATAAAGCTTGGAATAATAAACTATACTTATGAAACACCGGGTGCGGGCAAATCCATAAATGCCAATACCATGGACAGCAGTGTTGCCGGATATCTCAACTCCTTTGATCCGGAAAATTTGGGTACATTTTATGAAGAGTTCAAAAAAAGATTGGAAGAGATGAGAAGTAAGGGAGCGGAGTTCATTATTTTTTATCCGCACTGGGGCAATGAATATATGACAAAGGAAAACTCCTATCAGCATGAAATGTCACAAGTACTTTGCAATATGGGTGTTGATGCTGTTATCGGCGGTCATCCTCATGTGGTGCAGCCTCTTGACATGCTTACGAGCGAAGATGGGAAGCATAAGATGTTCTGTGCATATTCCATGGGTAACCAGCTTACCAATCAGCGAAGGGAATATGTGCCGATGAAATCGGGTCATACTGAGGATGGTATGATTGTCAGCCTGGAAATAACAAAAAATAAAGAAGGCGTGGTCAGCCTGACAAAGGTCTCATGCGTACCCGTCTGGGTTGAAAAGACCGGCAAACCCGCCTACTATATTTTAGCTGCCGATGAGTATGATTCCCTGGAATCCGACACCGGTCTTTCAGGTGTGGGAGCTGAAGCGAAGGCTTCCGCTTCGAGAACCCATGCCATTATTGATGAAGGATTGAAAAAGGTAAACGAAGCATTAAATTCTTCCAGAGAAGGGGAATCAGAGTAACCTGAATGACAAACATCACTGCACACTTAATAATCCTTGCAGGGAGCAGAGCCAGGAACCCCTGACCCATGAGGATCATCAGCCAGAAGGTGTCTAAGACCAGATTCAGAAAAATGCTGATTATCAGGTTTGGAAGAATGGAGCTTCTAAAGGTAACGTCACGATTGTGATAGAAGATGCCGTAAACGATTCCCGTGAGGAAGGCAGTAACCGTAAAGCCGGGGAAGTAGACACCGGTGGGGAATATGGCCATCCCCAGAACATCGGCTGCAGCATATCCGATTCCGGCCCAGATGGGTCCGAATATGATGCCCATGAAGGCACATGGAAGAAATCCGAAACCTATTCTCACTATGGGTGTGTTGATTGAGCAGAATCTGGTCAGCACGACAGATAATGCAATTAGAAACGCCATCATGACGAGTCGCTGTGTTGATGATTTTTTTTGCATAAAAAACCTCCCTTTCCACTGTGATAGATGTAGTTTACTTCCGTAGATAACTACACTGAGGAAATAGGAGTATAACGACTAAGTCCACATTGTGTAGTAGCGGACGCGACATTGTACCGCGGGTAATCCCTTTGTTCATGAGCAACATCCCATCTCATGACACTTAACGCACAATACCTACTCTACGTGAGCCAATATTAGCATACCTTAATAAGAGAATCAAGATATGAATAAAAAGAGTACAATCTCATACAGCATGAGTGCGCTGATGTACACATTCTCATATATGGCCATTGGGGCTATGATGCCGATGATTGCTCAGCATCTGTCAGGGATAGGATTTGACGGAATGCGAATCGGCATAATAACAGCTACGGGTACACTGACAGCTATTTTTGCCGTTACGTTTTGGGGGAAAATATACAGCAGCAGGAGGAGAAAGATCGCTATTATCGAACTGTTGTGTATCGGCACCGTAATTATGGGATTTCTGGTATCAGGTGCAAAGTCCTTTGCCCCGGTTCTTCTTCTGTTTGGCGGAATGTACTTCTTTCAGGCTCCGATAATGTCTCTGATTGATTCTCTCACTGTGCTGAATGAGGCCAGGGGGTTTGGCGGGAAGCGTGCCTGGGGTGCAGTGGGATTTGCTCTCGGGATATTTGTCTGCGGCATTCTGGTCGACATGAGGGGAGCGGAGGTTTTATTTCTCATTTACGGATTTTGTTTCATATTTACATTCGTGATACTTGCATTTATGAGAAGGAGAACGGATATTGTCCGGATTCATCTGTATGAAGCATCCGACGCAACATACAGAGATTTATTCAAGGAGAAGAAAGTTGCGATGCTTCTGGCATGCATGTTTTTTATGGGAGGAACCAATGCGGCCAACAACACATACTTCAGCTTCCTCTATATTGACGGCGGCGGAACGATTGCAGGTGTGGGTATAGCCATGCTGCTCATGGTTGGCAGCGAGGTTCCGTTTATGGCCTGGTGCGACAAGCTGTCCGGCAGATTCGGAATGGAAAGACTTATCCTTGCAGCAATGACGGTGTCGGTAATTCGTTTCCTTACATATGGTCTGGGGTTACCTTGGTGGGCTCTTGTCCTCATGTTTGTAACTCAGGGAATGGTTAACGGTATTATTCTTGTTGAGTTCGTCAGATATATTGCGGCAATAGCACCCCCCGGATGTAAAAGCCTGGCAATATCTTCTTATTATATTATAGGCGGAAACATAAGCACCATTCTGTGCCAGATTATCGGTGGAGTAGTGCTGGATGCTTTCGGGAGCCCGGGAGTCTATACGTTTTTCGGGCTGTTCAACCTTGTTGGAGTTTGCCTTTATGTGGCGTTTAAGCTCTACAAACCTGTTGAGTCCGAATAAACTGAAGTTACCTTAAAGTTATTTTAAAAAGGTGTTGACATCGTAAATATAATTGAGTATTATTTAGAAGTTGTCGCGTTAAGCGACAATTTAATTGCCACTCAGTCGGTGTTTGAAACATGAAAAACATCTAAAAGCATCTTGAGAAAGATTAAAGAAAGCATCTT
Source organism: Lentihominibacter sp. (assembly GCA_050953465.1). GTDB lineage: Bacteria > Bacillota > Clostridia > Peptostreptococcales > Anaerovoracaceae > Lentihominibacter. The sequence goes on from JBMNMR010000002.1 coordinate 1,625,478, forward strand.
GAGAAAGATTAAAGATAGTTGACAAACAAGCTGAGTTTTGGTAAAATTAAAAAGCTCGCAATAAACGAGCGACGGTTCTACAGGGCCGCGAAAATTGAAAACTTCATAGTGTAGAAATTTGAGTCATAGACCTGAAGGCATCGATGCCGAGGGTCAAAAATGAATCAAGAAACGATGCAAAAACCTGAAAAGGAAGAAGGCAAAGTTTCCGACAATTTCTAAAACCAAACAGCAATAATTCAGGAGATGAATTAAGCGAACGCTAAGCGTCGGCAGTGATTTCCAACCGGCTAAAGCCGGGGAAATCTTGCATGAGGCCTGCGCGCCAAATCAGAGATTTGGGCAGGGCTTCAGGTTTTGGTATCAAACGATTTTAAGGCAACAGTCTTAAGATAGAATTTAATTTAGAGTTTGATCCTGGCTCAGGATGAACGCTGGCGGCGTGTTTAACACATGCAAGTCGAGCGAGAATCCTGCAGAACAACTCTTCGGATGAGTTCAGCAGGAGGAAAGCGGCGGACGGGTGAGTAACGCGTAGGCAACCTGCCCTTTGCAGAGGGATAGCCTCGGGAAACCGGGATTAAAACCTCATAAAGCCAAATGGTGACATCATCAAATGGCCAAAGATTTATCGGCAAGGGATGGGCCTGCGTCTGATTAGTTAGTTGGTGGGGTAACGGCCTACCAAGGCGACGATCAGTAGCCGACCTGAGAGGGTGATCGGCCACATTGGAACTGAGACACGGTCCAAACTCCTACGGGAGGCAGCAGTGGAGAATCTTGCACAATGGGCGAAAGCCTGATGCAGCAACGCCGCGTGAAGGATGAAGGCCCTTGGGTCGTAAACTTCTGTTCTAAGGGAAGATAATGACGGTACCTTAGGAGCAAGTCCCGGCTAACTACGTGCCAGCAGCCGCGGTAATACGTAGGGGGCGAGCGTTATCCGGAATTATTGGGCGTAAAGAGTACGTAGGTGGTAACTTAAGCATGTGGTTTAAGGCAATGGCTTAACTATTGTTCGCCGCATGAACTGGGCTACTTGAGTGCTGGAGAGGAAAGCGGAATTCCTAGTGTAGCGGTGAAATGCGTAGATATTAGGAGGAACACCAGTGGCGAAGGCGGCTTTCTGGACAGTAACTGACACTGAGGTACGAAAGTGTGGGTAGCAAACAGGATTAGATACCCTGGTAGTCCACACCGTAAACGATGAGCACCAGGTGTCGGGGTCGCAAGACTTCGGTGCCGCAGTTAACGCATTAAGTGCTCCGCCTGGGGAGTACGTACGCAAGTATAAAACTCAAAGGAATTGACGGGGACCCGCACAAGCAGCGGAGCATGTGGTTTAATTCGAAGCAACGCGAAGAACCTTACCAGGGCTTGACATCCCTCTGACGTCCCGGATAACGACGGGAGTTCTTCGGACAGAGGAGACAGGTGGTGCATGGTTGTCGTCAGCTCGTGTCGTGAGATGTTGGGTTAAGTCCCGCAACGAGCGCAACCCTTGCTGTTAGTTGCCATCATTAAGTTGGGCACTCTAACGGGACTGCCGGGGATAACTCGGAGGAAGGTGGGGATGACGTCAAATCATCATGCCCCTTATGTTCTGGGCTACACACGTGCTACAATGGTCGGTACAAAGAGTCGCAAGACCGCAAGGTGGAGCCAATCTCAAAAACCGATCCCAGTTCGGATTGCAGGCTGAAACCCGCCTGCATGAAGCAGGAGTTGCTAGTAATCGTGAATCAGAATGTCACGGTGAATGCGTTCCCGGGTCTTGTACACACCGCCCGTCACACCATGGAAGTTGGGGGCGCCCGAAGTTGGACAAAGAATAGTTTACCTAAGGCGAAATCAATGACTGGGGTGAAGTCGTAACAAGGTAGCCGTTCGAGAACGAGCGGCTGGATCACCTCCTTTCTAAGGAGACGAGAGTTTCTGCACTATGATTGTTTTTGGGCCTGTAGCTCAGGTGGTTAGAGCGCACGCCTGATAAGCGTGAGGTCGGTGGTTCGAGTCCACCCAGGCCCACCATCGACTCACTCTTTTGCCGGCGAAGCCGGCTTAAGCAAAAAGGAGGGGGTTCAACCAAACACATGAGTGTTTGGTTTCAAACGCATCAGTGTTTGCGGTCAAACGCATCAGTGTTTGCGGTCAAACGCATGAGCGATTGACGACTCTAACCAAGTGAGAGATATGCACATTGAAAACTGAATAAAGAATTTGTGTAAAAGCAAAAAATCGAAAACGAAATCGAGTATTAACACTGTTAAGAGTAGAAAAAACAAGAAACTAAGCAACGAAGTTGCAAGGGTAAATACCGATTTCACCGAGAAAACCAGAAAATTTCACAAGAGTTGGACCACCTCCGATAGTAGTTGGGGGGAAAGGTCAAAGCAATAGTGAAGAAACGTTCAAGTGCCACGCACTAAAGTGCTGCACTTGTCGTAAAGACCTGATTACGCTAGATCAGGCAAGATACTTTTGGTCAAGTAAGAAAGGGCATAAGGCGGATGCCTTGGCACTGGGAGCCGAAGAAGGACGTGACAAGCTGCGATAAGCTGCGGTCAGGAGCAAATATCCGATAACCCGCAGATTTCCCAATGGGGTAACCCACATGCGGTAATTCGCATGTATCTTCGTGTGAATATATAGCACGAAAGAAGGAAACGGGGTGAACTGAAACATCTAAGTAGCCCCAGGAAAAGAAAGAAACATCGATTCTCTAAGTAGCGGCGAGCGAACGGGGAAGAGGCCAAACCGAGGTGCTAGCATCTCGGGGTTGAGGACCACCGAAAGGAATTCCGAAAGGATAGTCGAAGTGTTTTGGAAAAGCAGAGCGCAGAGGGTGAAACTCCCGTAGACGAAATCCCGAAAGATCCGGGTGGCACCAGAGTAGTACCGGACACGTGAAACCCGGTATGAAGCCGGAGGGCCCACCCTCCAAGCCTAAATACTACCCAGTGACCGATAGCGAACAGTACCGTGAGGGAAAGGTGAAAAGAACCCCGGGAGGGGAGTGAAAGAGAACCTGAAACCTTATGCTTACAATCGACGGGAGCGCAAGTGACCGTGTACTTTTTGTAGAACGGGCCAACGAGTTATGGTATGCAGCGAGGTTAAGTTCCTGGAGGAACGGAGCCGCAGGGAAACCGAGTCTTAACCGGCATAAAGTTGCATGCTGTAGACCCGAAACCGGGTGACCTATCCATGTGCAGGTTGAAGCGAGAGTAAAATCTCGTGGAGGACCGAACCTCTATACGTTGAAAAGTGTTAGGATGACGTGTGGATAGCGGTGAAATTCCAATCGAACCCGGATATAGCTGGTTCTCCTCGAAATAGCTTTAGGGCTAGCCTTTGACGCAGATACATGGGGGTAGAGCACTGAATGTTCTAGGGGCCTTCACCGGTTACCGAAAACTATCAAACTCCGAATACCATGCAATCAAGTCAGGGAGTCAGACTATGTGAGATAAGTTTCATAGTCGAAAGGGAAACAGCCCAGACCTACAGCTAAGGTCCCCAAATGTAAGTTAAGTGGAAAAAGATGTGGAGCTGCATAAACAGCTAGGATGTTGGCTTAGAAGCAGCCACTCATTCAAAGAGTGCGTAACAGCTCACTAGTCGAGTGGCTCTGCGCTGAAGATAAACGGGGCTGAAACTTACTACCGAAGCTTAGGGATTAATGAAAATTAATCGGTAGAGGAGCGTCGTATGCGGGCAGAAGGCATGCCGTGAGGTATGCTGGACTGTATACGAGAGAGAATGTTGGCATGAGTAGCGAGAGGATGGTGAGAATCCATCCCACCGAAAATCCAAGGTTTCCTGAGGAAGGCTCGTCCGCTCAGGGTTAGTCGGGACCTAAGCCGAGGGCGAAAGCCGTAGGCGATGGACAACAGGTTGAGATTCCTGTACCACCGAAAGTTGTATGAACGAAGTGGGGACGCAGAAGGATAAGCAGAGCGCGCCGCTGGTAGAGCGTGTCTAAGCAGTGAGGCTTGTATGCAGGCAAATCCGCATACTTTAAGGTTGAGCTGTTATAGGGAGGGAAGATTAGTACCGGAAGCTGCTGATTTCACACTGCCAAGAAAAGCCGCTAGTGAGACTGTAGGTGCCCGTACCGCAAACCGACACAGGTAGATGAGGAGAGAATCCTAAGGTGAGCGAGAGAACTATTGTTAAGGAACTCGGCAAAATGACCCCGTAACTTCGGGAGAAGGGGTGCCATCGAAAGATGGCCGCAGTGAAATGGCCCAGGCGACTGTTTAGCAAAAACACAGGTCTCTGCTAAAGCGAAAGCTGATGTATAGGGGCTGACGCCTGCCCGGTGCTGGAAGGTTAAGGGGACTGCTTAGCCTCCACTAAGCGCATGACTTAAGCTTTATCGTAAAGGCATCGAAGCAAAGCGTCGATGATTACGGGGCTTAACCGCGTGTGTTTAGTGGAGGCGAAGGCAAGAACTTAAGCCCCAGTAAACGGCGGCCGTAACTATAACGGTCCTAAGGTAGCGAAATTCCTTGTCAGGTAAGTTCTGACCCGCACGAAAGGCGTAACGATCTGGGCGCTGTCTCAACAATAGACTCGGTGAAATTGTAGTACCGGTAAAGATGCCGGTTACCCGCAGCAGGACGGAAAGACCCCATGGAGCTTTACTGCAGTTTGATATTGAATTTCGGCATTGCATGTACAGGATAGGTGGGAGACTGTGAGCTCAGAACGCCAGTTTTGGAGGAGTCACCGTTGGGATACCACCCTTGTAATGTTGAAGTTCTAACCTTGCATCGTGAACCGGTGTGGGGACAGTGTCTGACGGGCAGTTTGACTGGGGCGGTCGCCTCCTAAAGAGTAACGGAGGCGCCCAAAGGTTCCCTCAGTGCGGACGGAAATCGCACGCAGAGTGTAAAGGCAGAAGGGAGCTTGACTGCGAGACCAACAAGTCAAGCAGGTACGAAAGTAGGGCTTAGTGATCCGGTGGTTCCGAGTGGAAGGGCCATCGCTCAACGGATAAAAGCTACCCTGGGGATAACAGGCTGATACCGCCCAAGAGTCCACATCGACGGCGGTGTTTGGCACCTCGATGTCGGCTCGTCTCATCCTGGGGCTGAAGTAGGTCCCAAGGGTTGGGCTGTTCGCCCATTAAAGAGGTACGCGAGCTGGGTTCAGAACGTCGTGAGACAGTTCGGTCCCTATCCGCTGTGGGCGTTGGAGATTTGAGTGGAGCTGTTCTTAGTACGAGAGGACCGGGATGGACAAACCTCTGGTGTATCAGTTGTTCTGCCAAGGGCATCGCTGAGTAGCCACGTTTGGAAGGGATAAGTGCTGAAAGCATCTAAGTACGAAGCCCCCCACAAGAAAAGATCTCCTCCCTTTATGGGTAAGACCCGTGAGAGACTATCACGTTGATAGGTCGGAGGTGTAAGTGCAGCAATGTATTTAGCTGACCGATACTAATAGGTCGAATACTTGACCAAAGGTTTTTAAGGAGCATTAAGAGGACTTTGCTTTCGCACAGATTGTTTTATTCAGTTTTGAGTGTGCATACACTCTGAATTGAATATGCGGCGACTATAGCGGGGAGGACACACCTGTTTCCATACCGAACACAGAAGTTAAGCTCCCCAGCGCTGATGATACTTGGTGGGTGACCGCCCGGAAAAGCAGGACGTTGCCGCTTATTTTATTTTTTGAAAAAAAGGATTCTAATAACAGAAAACTCATTATTTTTCAACTTTTCGCAAGTAAGTACTCTTTCTTCACAAGTAGATAGGTAGCATTCCTTTTCCTTGAATGTGTAGACTTAAATAAGGAAGCACTTGCAAGTTACGGCCTGTCATAGAGTCTCTCTGGGCGGACTTCCACCGGCGGCATACCGAAGGCTTCAGGAAAAACCGTTATTTGCCGCTTAACAAATTAGTGGATTTTGGAGACTGCACTTTTCTTGGCAGTTCCAATATGGCGATAAAGCCACTATAATAAAAAGGTGGCACATCGATAAAGCAGAACAGTAAGTTATTGTAATACGAAAGAAAGGATGAATTAAAGATGAAAACTGATATTGAAATCGCACAGGCTGCAGAGAAGCAACCCATTGGCCAAATCGCATCGAGTCTGGCAATTGATGAAAAGTATGTAGAATATTATGGAAAATATAAAGCGAAAATTGACTATAACTATCTGAAGGATTCTTCTGAGCCAGATGGCAAGCTGGTATTGGTAACGGCTATTACACCTACACCGGCAGGAGAAGGAAAGACTACAACAACAGTCGGCTTGGCAGATGGACTGAGAAAAATTGGTGAAAAGGCAGTAATTGCATTGCGTGAACCATCACTTGGGCCTGTTTTTGGTGTTAAAGGCGGCGCCGCTGGCGGCGGATATGCACAGGTTGTGCCGATGGAAGATATCAACTTGCATTTTACCGGAGATTTTCACGCCATTGGAGCAGCAAATAATTTGTTGGCTGCGATGCTGGACAATCATATCTACCAGGGGAATTCACTGGGAATCGATGTGCGCAGAATTACATGGAAACGCGTTGTGGACATGAATGACAGACAGCTGCGAAAGATCGTCAATGGTATTGGCAGTAGAGTAAATGGAATCCCACGTGAAGATGGGTATGATATTACTGTTGCCAGCGAAATTATGGCAATTCTCTGTCTGGCTCAGGATATTGCAGATTTAAAGGAACGATTGAGCCAGATCATCGTCGCCTATACCAGCGATTCAAAGCCGGTTACGGCAGGGGACTTAAAGGCACAGGGTGCCTTGGCTGCATTGCTGAAGGATGCATTGAAGCCTAATTTAGTACAGACACTGGAAGGAACGCCTGCCTTTATTCATGGAGGCCCTTTTGCCAATATTGCCCATGGCTGCAATTCTTTGATTGCAACGCGTATGGCCTTAAAGCTGGGGGATTATGCTATTACGGAAGCAGGCTTTGGTGCAGATATGGGTGCTGAGAAATTTCTGGATATCAAATGCAGAAAGGCGGGGTTTAAACCGGATGCCGTTGTGGTCGTAGCCACTGTCCGTGCTTTAAAGCATCATGGTGGCGCTGCGAAAGCAGAATTGGACAGAGAGAATCTGGAAGCCCTTCAAAAAGGTATGCCGAATCTGATGCAGCATGTAGAAAACATGACGAAAGTATTCGGGCTTCCGGCTGTGGTTGCCATCAACAGATTCCCGACGGATTCCGAAGCAGAACTGAAACTGGTTGAAGACAAATGCAGGGAGCTTGGCGTCAATGTGAAGCTGTCTGAGGTTTGGGCTAAGGGCGGAGAAGGCGCCGTTGAGCTGGCGAAAGAGGTTGTTCGACTGTGTGAAGAACCGTCTGAGTTTTCATATCTGTATGATGAAACAGAGACTTTTGAAGAAAAATTAAATGCCATCGTTACAAAGGTGTATCGAGGTGCTTCCGTGGAATTAACTGCAGATGCTCAGAAGGATATGGCGCAGATTATTTCTGTTGGACTGGATAAAATGCCGATTTGCATGGCCAAAACCCAGTTCAGCTTCTCCGACAATGAAGCAAACCTGGGAGCACCGAGAGATTTCAAAATAACCATTAGAAATCTGAAAGTAAGTGCTGGCGCCGGCTTTATTGTTGCGTTGACGGGAAATATCATGACTATGCCTGGGTTGCCTAAGGTTCCTGCGGCAGAAAAGATCGATGTTGATAACAGAGGCAATATCTCGGGATTGTTCTAATGGAGGGCAGAGATATGGTTAAGGATTTTACATTATATTCATGCAGGGATTTCGTGAAGGTTCTATCGTCAAAAGAGCCTGTTCCGGGGGGAGGTGGCGCAGCCGCTGTCGCAGGTGCCATTGGAATGGCTCTTGGTAACATGGTAGGCAGTCTTACCGTTGGCAAGAAAAAATATGAGAATGTACAGAACGATATCCTTATGATGAAAGAACAGGCAGATGAATTACAGAGGGAGCTCCTGGATTTGACAGAAGAAGATGCGCAGGCGTTTGAACCACTATCAAAGGCGTATGGACTGCCTCAAAATACGGAAGAGGAAAGGGCGCACAAGGAGGCTATCATGGAAGAAGCACTAAAAAAAGCCGCTTTACCTCCAATTAAAATTATGCAGGCATGTTGCAAGGCCATAGATTTACATCAGTCTTTTGCAGATAAGGGGACGAGGATGGCAATATCGGATGTCGGGTGTGGAGTAATCCTGTGCAAATCTGCTTTACAGGCTGCCAGCTTAAATGTTTTGATCAATACTAAATCTATGAAGGATAGGACCCATGCAGAAGCGCTTAACAAGCAAGTCAGGGAGCTGTTAGATGAATATATGGCTATGGCGGATGCAATTTATGCACAGGTGCTTTCCAAATTGGTATAAAGATATAGGGTGGAGGAATATATGAAGGAATTAAAAGGCGCTCAGGTAGTCGCAGCCTTGAATGCAGATTTGATTAAACGCGTAGAAGGGCTAAAAAGCAAAGGGATTAAACCAACTCTTGCAATCATTCGCATTGGAGATCGCTCCGATGATGTTGCCTATGAAAAAGGGGCAACAAAGCGCTGCGAGACCATAGGAGTATCGGTGAAGAAATTGGTGATGGATAAAAATACTTCACAGGAGTCATTGATCCGCACTATTCATGAGGTTAATCAGGATGAAGAAATTCATGGGGTTTTGCTATTTCGCCCTCTTCCAGACCATATGGACGAGGAAATGGTATGCAACGCTTTAAAGCCGGAAAAAGATGTGGATGGTATCACAGCCGGCTCCATGGCAGGTGTGTTTATGAATTCTGATTTAGGCTTTGCACCTTGTACGGCGCAGGCTTGTATGGAATTGCTGGACTATTATGATATTGACCTGACCGGAAAAAAAGTAGCCGTTCTGGGAAGAAGCCTGGTGGTTGGGAAACCTGTGGCAATGATGCTGATGCAAAAAAATGCTACGGTAACCATCTGCCATTCCAAGACGAAAGATTTGAGGGAGCAGTGCCGAGAATCTGATGTGATCATTGCGGCCATGGGACGCGCCAAAATGATCGATGAAGGGTATTTAGCGAAAGGGCAGATTGTACTCGATGTGGGTATCAATATGGACGAAAATGGCAAAATGTGCGGAGATGTTAACTTTTCAGATGCCATATCTATTGTCGATGCAGTTACGCCGGTACCCGGCGGGATTGGAACCGTCACCACATCGGTGTTGGTAAAGCATGTTGTAGAGGCGGCAGAACATAGTGCCAGGATTAGTAATCCTTTTTAAGCGATAACATAGTACCTGGCATCCACAAATAGCGAAATATCCGTGACCTCCAAATTTCATTGACATTAGAGCTAATGGAATTTGGAGGTATTTTATTATGATTTTGACTTGAAATATACAACGGGGTATAATCGCACTGAGGGGAGCTCTAATGTCAGAGAGGAGAAATAACATGAAAAAGAAAATTTTGGCTGTATTGACTTCTGCGGTGTTTGCCTTTGGTTTACTTGGGCTGACGGGTTGTGGAAGTGATGAGGAAGGAGCAGCTTCCGGTTATGGTGAAGTGTTTGATGCATTTAATGCGTCTATAGATCTGGAATTCACAAAAGAAGTTAATGAGACGATTGCAGGTTTCGGTGATGATGAAGCCACAGGTATGCGTTCGGCGGGTTCTCCGGCTGAGCTGGAGACAGCAGAGTATCTGGAAGGTGTGATGAAAGAAATTGGTCTGGATAATGTCACACTATACGAGACGGAAGTAGACAGCTGGACATTCAACGGAGCAAATATTACATTTACAAATGCTAAGGGCAAGAAAAAGAAAATAGATCTGGCCGGTTATCAGACAGATATTAAAGCTGACAACCGGGAAGTGGAACTGGTATATGTAAACCGCGGAACCGAAGAGGACTACGAGGGTATGGATGTTACCGGGAAACTTGTTCTCTTTGAGATAAATCAGGAAGAAGACTGGTGGATAAACTATCCTGCCTATCAGGCTAAAGCCAAGGGTGCTCTTTGTGCTATAGCCATGAGGGAGTTTGCAGAGGAGGATGAAGATGGAAATCGTATAGGGGTACAGGATGTTTGCGGACCCGCAGACGCACCCGCTCTGGCAATCAGCAGAAATGATGCGGATGATCTTAAGAAAGCCATCAAGGAGTCAGGTGATGACTCTATAAAGGTTACTTTTAATGCAGACTCACAGGTTACAAAGAACGGAACTTCCCATAATGTATTTGGCGAAATACCCGGCAAAACCCCTGAAACAATTTTTGTATTTTCTCATATGGATGGATATTTCCATTCAATATATGATGACGCACAGGGAGTGGCCGTATCAATGGCAATTGCAAAGGCCCTTATAGAAAGTGGTTATACGCCGGATAAGACCATAAGATTCTGCGTTCACGGTGCAGAGGAATGGGGAGTTTCAGGTTGTGAATATGATTGGTCGACGGGAGCATACGAAGAAATAATGACAAATTACCCTGAATGGGTTAATGGTGCATTCTGTATAGTGAATAACGATGGAGGATATGCTGTTGATGGTGAAAAACACAAGGGAACCAGATGTTCCATCGAGATGAAAGGATTTGTCAAGGACAGCATCGGTGAATTCACAAAGGAAGGTCAGTATGAATGGTCTTATGATAATCTGTCGACGTATACCGAAGATTTCCAGTGGACCAGGATGGGAGTACCTGCAATTGTAGCGGGAGACGGCAAGGGAACCATGTACGATGATATGGCATATCACTCCAGCTATGACAGCTGGGAATATTTGCCGCTGGATGAGGATGGACTTAATGAAGTAATTGCAACTTTCGGAAAGATTGTAATAGACCTGGATGACTGTGATGTCAGACCAATGAATTTCAATGCAAGAATCAAAGCCTTCGAAAAGTCACTGAATGAAGATGCGAAAGAACAGTTTGCTGATGTAATAGCCGACGGGTATAAAGCTGCCGAAGCTTTGCAGGTTAAGATGGAAGCTGTCGAAAATGGAGACGATAAAGAAGCGGCAATAAAGCTTAACGAGCAGACTCAGGAAATATATGTTGCGTTTCAGGATGCACTCTTGGGGCTGGATTTTATGAATGTAGATGCAATTATCAGACATGACCTTTATGAAGATAATCTTGATTTGATTGACGCTTCAATAGAAGCACTTGAAAAAGGGAATGTTCAGGAAGCCTATGATGAGTATCTTTGGGCTATAGACTGGACATGGTACGACATGGTGTTTGATAAGGAAACCTGCGATTACATGAAGAATCAGCTGTTTAACAGCAGAGCAGGAACTTGGGGCGAAGGATTGATTAAATACCCTCACGCGGACACTAATGCGATCGCTGTATCACTGGGAGATAAATATGACGAAAAGAATGCAGATTTATCCAGGGAAATAGCGGCACTGAAGGTTATAAGAGAACAGCAGGCTTCATATCTGAAAAATACATATGCAGAAGAACTGGCAGGCCTTGAAAAAGCTGTCGAGCTTATGAATAAGGCATCAGAATAAGCAAAATCATACATATGATTTAATTAGAAAAGGTGTGAAAAGGAGCGGTAAACCGCTCCTTTTTATGATATACTGACTGTGTCTGTTTTTGAGAAAGAGGAATGTAAATGATTGTGATAAAATTCATTTTTGTGTTGCTTATACTCATACCTGTGGCTATTGTTATTATATACATAATAAACAACCTGACTGATGAAACTCTGAAGGAATCTGAGCGCGCCGCCAAAGCGGCCGCGGAAGCAAGGAAGCCGAAATATGACAGATACGGTAACAAAGTTTATCCTTCTGCAGACAGGCCTAACAATCTGAGCGCTGCGGAAAAGAGAAGCAAGCGCAAAGAAAGAAAGAAACGAAGAAATAATACAAACAGAGAAGGTGCTGAAGTATGAGAAAAGGACTGTTTATCACATTTGAAGGCGGGGATGGCTCCGGAAAATCAACGCAAATAAGCATTCTTAAAGAAAAGCTTGAGAAGGAAGGCTTTGAAATATATCTGACCAGAGAGCCGGGAGGCACTGATATAAGCGAGAAAATCAGAGAAATCATTCTTGATAAAAGCAATGCCGAAATGACAGCTATGACGGAGACTATGCTTTATGCTGCTGCCCGGGCACAGTTGGTTGAACAGGTAATCAGGCCGGCGGTAAACGGCGGAAAGATTGTTATCTGTGACAGGTTTGTGGATTCCAGCATAGCTTATCAGGCATATGGCAGGAATCTGGGGGATGCTGTTAGTATAATAAACAGCTTTGCTATCGGGGACTGTATACCGGATATGACCATTCTCCTTAAGGTTGATCCTGAGGAAGGAAGCAGGAGAATAGCCGCCAGGGAGCAGGACAGAATCGAAACCGCACCTCGTGATTTTCACAGGAGAGTATATGAAGGCTACCTCTCTCTTGAGGAGAGATATCCGGAAAGAGTCGTTGGTATAGATGCAAAGCACACAATAGATGAAATAGCAGAAATAATCGATGAAAAAGTGAGAGTGCTTCTTAATGAAATTCGATAATTACGATGAAAACTCTAAATTGGTAAGTCGCCTGGAGAATGCTGTAAGGAAGGGCAGAATATCCCATGCATATATCTTTGAAGGGGCAGTAAGCACTGATAAAGAAGGTTTTGCCAGGAGTTTCATAAAGGGTATTCTCTGTACGGACGGCAGAGGAGACAACTGTGGCAAATGTTCGGGATGTGACAAAGTAGATCACGACAATCACGAGGATGTTATGTACATCAGAAAGGATGGTTTATCAGTTAAGGATGTTTCTATCACACAAATGCAGGAAAAGCTCAAGGTCAAACCTCTGGGGATACGGAATGTTGCTGTAATAGCGGATGCTGATACCATGACGAAAAGAGCACAGAACAGGTTGCTGAAGACTTTGGAGGAGCCGCCGGGAGATTCGGTTATAATTCTTCTTTCGGATAATCTGGAAAACCTGGCACAGACGATATTGTCAAGATGTGTTAAATACAGAATCAGCGGAGAAAAGTCATCCGGATATGGCAAGGAGACGGAATGTGCCTCGAAGGTGGTCGAAATGCTTCTTGGAGGCAGAAATTATCATGAAATCAAGCTTTTTACAGAAGAGGCTTTTAGAGATAAGGATACGGCTGTAAAACTTCTGGATGAAATACAATTGGTTTACAGAAATATAATTATGGAAAAACAACCGGAAATCCCTTTAAACATGACAGAGGATATTTACGAGGGAATATATGCGGTGGAAGATACCCGGAGGAAGATTTTACAAGGACTTTCACCGGAATATATGATGAAAAAACTGTTGCTCAGAGGAAAAAACTGAGCGCTACGGAGGATAAAAATGGCTAAAGTTGTTGGAGTTAAATTTAAAGATGCGGGTAAGATGTACTATTTCGCTCCTGGAGATACTCCTGTCTGCCTGGGGGATAATGTTATCGTTGAGACCGCCAGAGGACTGGAATTCGGAAAGGTTACTCTAGAGGAAATCGATGTCAGGGATTCGGAAATAGTAACACCGCTTAAAAGTATAATCAGAATTGCTACAGAGAAGGATGTTAAAAGGCACCAGGAAAATCTGGCAAAAAAGGAACAGGCATTAAAGCTTTGTCAGGAAAAGATAGATGCTCACAACCTGGAAATGAAGTTGATTGATGTGGAATACACATTTGATAACAGTAAGGTTGTCTTTTATTTTACTGCCGATGGCAGAGTAGATTTCCGTGAACTGGTAAAAGATCTTGCAGCCGTTTTCAGGATGAGAATAGAGCTGAGACAGATAGGAGTCAGAGACGAAGCAAAGATGATTGGCGGTGTGGGAAATTGCGGAAGAGGGCTTTGCTGCAACACCTGGCTTTCCGATTTTGAGCCGGTTTCCATAAAGATGGCAAAAGTGCAGAATCTTTCTCTCAATCCCACTAAAATATCCGGAATTTGCGGCAGGCTTATGTGTTGCCTCAAATATGAAAATGATATATACGTTGAATTAAAAAAGGGGATGCCTAACATAGGGGAAAAAATTAAAACTCCCGATGGTATGGCTGTTGTAACCGATGTAAATATTCTGGAAACGATCATCAGGGGCAGGCTTATTATTGAGGAGACAGGTGACGGAAAAGACTGTGAAGAAAAGCTGAGTACCGAAATATATACCTTTGATAAAAATGAAATCAGAAGGCTTGGAAGGAAGAACAACGCAAACAATAAGAAGCAGAATGATTTCGCTGATATGGATAAGGATACTATAGATGAAATCAAAAAGCTGATGAAGGATTGATAAGAGCGTAGAGATGGATAATATAGGTTTCGGAAACTTAAAACTCTATCAGGATCGTGAAGGTTTCAAGTTTAGTGTTGATGCAGTAATACTGGCTGACTTCGCCGCCAAGCTGTGTTCTGAAGCAGAATCGGTTGTAGATCTGGGAACGGGAAACGGTATAATCCCATTTATTCTCAGTCATAAAAATCGTAACTGCAGAATTACAGGAATTGATGTTCAGGAAAAGTCTATCAGGATGGCAGATATGAGCTGCCGCGAGAATGGTCTGGAGGAAAGAATTCGTTTCATAAGAGAAGATGTTTCCAATCTGCGGAAGACTTGTCCGGATCTGGGGAAAAGCGCAGATCTGGTAGTCTCCAATCCGCCATATTTTACCAAGGGCGCAGGTTTGATAAACAGCAACTCGGGGAAATATACATCCAGGCACGAAACAACTGCCACTTTGAATGACTTCGTTGAAATTGCCGCATGGATTTTAAGGGACAGAGGTCATCTGTGCATGGTTCACAGACCATCCAGGCTCGTTGATATACTTACCGCATTCAGAGACAATGCAATTGAACCTAAAGACATCAGATTCGTAAATCCCAGAAGAGGCGAAATTCCCAATATAGTACTGGTGCACGGAGTATTGGGCGGTGGGAAAGAACTGGAATTTATGAAGGAGCTTTCCATATATGATGAATCCGGCGGCTACAGTGCGGAAATACTTGAAATATATGAGAAAAAGATTGTTGAAAATATTTCCAAATTGTGCAATAATGATGGCACGACACTGGAGGTGAGGAGATGAGTGTAACAATCGATCTTAAAACATTATTTTTAATACTTGTGTTTATCGCACTGATAATTCTTATCATTTATGCGGTTGTGATGATAAAAAAGCTTCTGGTTACTCTCGACCGCACAAACAAAATCCTTGAGGATGTTCAGGTCACAACCAAGATTGTGGCTAACAGAAGCAAGGACGTGGATGGGATAATCGGGAATGTTTCCGAGTCTGTTTCCAGCATATCATCCTCACTGAAAGGAAGCCAGACAACTGTTGCAGCAGTAGCAAGCATAGCTAAATCGCTTGCGTCGCTGAAGGGGCTTGTTGCCGGGAAAGATAAAGGCAAGAAGGAATGATGCAGTAATGCTGCGATAATTGAAAGGAGCAATGTTAAGATGAAAGCTACAGGAATCGTTAGAAAAGTTGATGAACTTGGCAGAATTGTATTGCCAATAGAACTGAGAAGAACATTAAACATTGAAATCAGAGATCCACTGGAAATATATGTTGACGGGGAGTCGATTATGCTCAAGAAGTATCAGCCGGCGTGCATTTTCTGCGGAAGCTCGGATGACGTTAAGCAGGTATACGGTAAGAACGTGTGCGGCAAATGTATCAAGGAACTTCAGGAGCTATAGGAATAAACTAAAAAGGTGCAATTTATTGCCCTTTTTTTAGGTTAAGAAGCGATAAACAGATTATGTTATTGGAGGCATCAAGTGGCAAAGTTATTAGTTAAAAAAAGCGGTCCGCTTTCAGGTGAAGTTACGGTTTCCGGTTCAAAGAATGCGGTACTTCCCATCATGGCAGCAACTCTGCTCACAGATGAGAAATGCGAGATAAGGGATGTACCGGCACTGAGAGATGTGGAGGTTATGTGTGACCTGCTGGAGAGTTTGGGGGCAACTTTAGAAAAGAATCTGAAAGATAATATTGTCGGGGTTGTTGCCAGCGGCGAGATTAAATCTGAAGCACCATATGATCTGGTAAAGATGATGAGAGCATCAATTCTTGTTCTTGGAGCATTGCTTTTGAGAACGGGACATGCAGTGATACATCTCCCGGGCGGATGTGCCATAGGAGAGAGACCTGTTGAATTGCATCTTAAGGGATTGAGGGCTTTGGGCGCCACTATTGATGAAGCCCGGCTGGCCAAGGGCATAGTTGATGCCAGAGCCGGCAGGCTCAGGGGGAGCACAATATATTTGGATTTCCCAAGTGTAGGAGCCACAGAGGTTATTGTGATGGCCGCAAGTCTGGCTGAGGGAACCACTTTCATCGAGAATGCCGCTCAGGAGCCCGAAATAGTGGATCTGGCCAATTTTCTCAATAAAATGGGAGCCAGAATCAAAGGTGCCGGAACAGACACGATTAAGATTGAAGGTGTTGAGAAACTGGGTGGTGTATCTCACGGCGTAATTCCTGACAGAATTGAAGCCGGCACATTTATGGTAAGCGCAGCCATTACCAGGGGGCGTATTCTCATAAAGAATATGTTGCCGGATCATCTCAAGGCGGTCACATCCAAGCTCAGAGAGTGTGGTGTGGTTGTAGAGATGGGGGAGGATGGCGTAATTGTTGACGGAAGCCAGAACCCAATAGTTTCAACAGATATAAAGACGCTGCCTTATCCGGGATTCCCTACGGACATGCAGTCGCCGTTTATGGCCTTGCTTACCATAGCCAAAGGGCCCAGTGTTGTAATAGAAACCGTATTTGAAAACAGATTTATGCATGTTGGAGAATTTAACCGTATGGGGGCGGCGATAAGAATTGAAGGCAAATGTGCCATTATTCCGGGAGAAAGAAAACTCCTGGCGGCACCCGTTGTTGCTACGGATCTGAGAGCGGGTGCAGCAGTGGTTCTTACGGGACTGGTTGCCGATGGTATTACCGAAGTATCGCAGATATATCATATAGACAGAGGCTATGAAAAGTTCGTTGAGAAATTAAGAGGTCTGGGAGCTGACATAGAACGAATCGAAGATTGATCAAAAAAAATGAATGCCGGCAATAGAACCGGCATTTTCTTATTGTCTTGTTGTGTCAATGAAGCGGACAATGTTAATCATCGTCTGCAGGCAGTCTTTTTCATTAAAGGCGTAAGTGATTATATTCAGATCCGGAACCTTCCTGGCAAACAGATCATTGTCGAAGGATTTGAGCGCTATTTCACTCTCATTCTCATCTATGGGAATAAGTTCGGTAAAATAGGAAGCAAGGTCGCTGTCAGGATCAGATGACCAGACCATACCCGAATTGCCGGCAGCATAATCCGTGCTGCAGAGCCCGGAGGTAAGCTTATATTCTTTGGAAAGGGTGTCCAGATTGTCCTCGCCGCGTGCGCGAAGTGTTACTCCTACATTAAGCATATTGTCTGAAGTACTTACCGAGCTGATATATGATGAAGAATATATAATTCCCGTCTCCTCATCCTGATAGCATTTCCCCGTATTTAAAGTGTACATGAGACTAATGAGGTTATTTGTTGCATCATCAGGCAGTACCGCTTCCGGATGTTTAGTTTCCGCCATTGTATAAATGAAAGTGTCTTCCAGATTATCAAACTTGTCTTCCATGGCAGAAAAAGATTTGTCAAATTTCTTTATGAAACTTTCAACATGATTATCATCGATGACAAGTACGGCTGTAACACGGTACGGCAGATAACCTTCGTGAGCTTCTGTAGTAAATGAAGCTATGTTAAAAAGATTTCCGGCACTTTTCTGTCCCGCAAGAAATCCGCCTATTGTTTCCACAGGATTAGGGTAGTTGCTTTTTGTTTCGAAGTTAAAAGGATCTGCATATTCTGTCATTGTCATAGAGATGACATAGGTATTGTCGTAATCCGGAGATTCCGGTGGAGCACCTGCGCTCAGGGTACATTTCTTTTCGTTTGGACCGGAAGTATAAATTGTATTGGTTTCCGAATTCTGAAGTGCAATCATATTGTCACATTTCAAGTACTTTTCATGCACAGACTCAGCGCCTATTCTTCTGCCATCGGTAAATTCGGTTACTATCAGTCTGATTTTGCCGTGATCGTAAGGACCCAGAAGAGCGATAAGACCGGTTGCAAGAACATCAAGAGATCTTTTGCAGTCATTGGTGTTAACAGAGCACTGGAGAACGGTAGTGTCCAATCCCTCCGACTTTCCTTCAGGGTCGTTACTGAGAACTATATAATGGTCATCGGCATGCTCCACTTCAACACCACTGCTCTCTGCCCAGGACTTCAGATAATCCTTAATCATAGAAAAATCACAAGTATCTTTGGTGAATGTGCCCATAAGATTTCCCTGTGTGGCTTTAAAGTATTCCGAAAGCTCTGCTTCCCTGTCGGCATCGGTCCCACAGCCGGACAGCGAAAGGGATATGATAAATACCAAAGAAATAAAAAAAGGTAAAATTCGTTTCATTTTACATAGATCTCCTTGTCTTGTAAGGACAATTATACTATGGAGAATCGAGCATGGAAACAACAAATTAAAAGTTGTTATTGTAAACCTTGAAAAAATGTTGTGGTTTTATGTTTTTTTGCAGGTTTTAATGTTGACGAAGGGGATATTTAGTGTATAATTGTCGAAGACGCAGAAAATTCCACAATATATAGGTGTTAATCCAATCGGAATAATTGTTCTGAAAATATTTTTGAGGTGACCATATGAACGGAATAAGACATATTATAAAAAGAGATGGCAGAACTGTTGATTTCGATATCTCCAAGATATCCGATGCCATATACAAGGCAGCGGAGGTACTGGGAGGGCATGATAGAGATACTGCAAATTACTTGGCCAGACAGGTGGAGCTGTATCTTGTTGAGATTTGTCATAATGATATTCCTACAGTTGAACAGATTCAGGATGCGGTTGAAAGAGTCCTTATCGAAAACGGTCATGCCAGAACAGCCAAAGAGTTTATCCTGTACAGGGCGGAAAGAACCAGAGTCAGAGAAATGAACACACGCCTCATGAAGACTTATGAAGATCTGACTTTTAAGGATGCCAAGGACAACGATACCAAACGTGAGAATGCCAATATCGATGGTGACACGGCTATGGGTACTATGCTCAAGTATGGTTCCGAAGGGGCCAAACAGTTCTATGAGATGTTTGTTCTTAAGCCGGAACACGCTAAGGCACACAGAGAAGGAGACATCCATATTCACGATATGGACTTCCTCACTCTGACAACCACATGCTGTCAGATTGATATAGAAAAGCTATTTAAAGGAGGATTCTCCACAGGACATGGTCATTTGAGAGAGCCTAACGATATTCAGAGCTATGCGGCTCTGGCATGTATAGCTATTCAGTCAAACCAGAATGATCAGCATGGCGGTCAGAGTATTGCCGATTTTGATTACGGCATGGCTCACGGTGTGAGAAAAACCTACAGGAAGCTGTATTGGACAAACCTGGGCAAGATGCTCAACCTGCTCTTCGACATTGAAGATGGAGTTGAGAAGATGAAGGATATCGGCAGACAGATTATGGAGGAAGCGGATATTTATCCGACCATTGCCGATGACAACGGATACAGGGAACTGGAGAAAACTAAACTCAAGCTTCTCATTGAAGAGAAATACATTCCTACTCTTCAGGCGAAGGCTATCAAGTATGCCAATGAGGAAATAGACAGAGCCACATATCAGGCAATGGAAGCGTTTGTTCATAACCTTAACACCATGCATTCCAGGGCAGGGGCACAGGTTCCTTTCTCCTCGATTAACTTTGGTACCGACACTTCGCCGGAGGGCAGACTTGTAATAAAGAATATAATGCTTTCCATTGAAGTCGGACTGGGCAATGGAGAAACAGCCATCTTCCCTGTGAGCATATTCAAGGTAAAAGAAGGTATAAACTACAATCCGGGAGATCCTAACTACGATCTCTTCAAATTGGCCATGAGAGTGTCGGCCAAGAGACTGTTCCCTAACTTTTCATTTATCGATGCTCCGTTTAATCTGGCCCTGTACAAAGAAGGCGACCCGAACACCGAGGTAGCATACATGGGCTGCAGGACCAGAGTGATAGGCAATGTGCATGACCCTTCAAGACAGGTGGTTGGTGGTAGAGGAAATCTGAGCTTCACATCTATCAATCTGCCAAGAATCGGAGTAAAGGCTCACGGTGATATAGACTGGTTTTTTGAGGAACTGGACAGAAAAATTGATCTGGCCACAAACCAGCTTATGGAAAGATATAAAATTCAGGCAAAGAAGAAGGTAAAGAACTTCCCGTTCCTTATGGGACAAGGTGTATGGATGGATTCGGATGAGCTTAAGGCAGAGGATGAAATTGGTGAAGTTTTGAAGCACGGAACTCTTTCTGTGGGCTTCATCGGTCTGGCTGAATGTCTGAAGGCACTTATAGGTGTACACCACGGGGAAAGTTCCGAAGCTCAGTCCCTGGGGTTGGAGATTGTCGGTTTTATGAGAAAAAAACTGGATGATCTGGCTAAAGAAACAGGCTTCAACTATACGCTGCTGGCAACACCGGCGGAAGGTCTTTCAGGCAGATTTGTCAGAATTGACAGGGCGAAGTATGGGGTAATTGAGGGAATTACGGATAGAGAATATTATACCAACTCCTTCCACATTCCTGTATATTTCAATATCAATGCCTTTGACAAGATTAAACTGGAAGCGCCTTATCATGCACTGGCAAATGCAGGACATATCAGTTATATAGAGCTGGACGGTGACCTTTCCAATAATCTTGATGCCTTTGAACAGGTTGTAAGAGCTATGAAAGAGAGCGGCATAGGTTATGGATCCATTAACCATCCGGTTGACAGGGATCCCGTATGCGGTTATACGGGCATAATCAACAATGAATGTCCGGGATGCGGCAGAAATGAGGATGAAGGAGATCCAGGCTTCGAAAGAATCAGAAGAATTACAGGGTATCTGGTGGGAACAATGGATCAATGGAATGACGCAAAGTCAAGTGAAGAGAAAGATCGAGTTAAACACATCCTCGGTGAGGAAGCAGCACAGGAGCAGCTTCAGTAGGAGACAACATGGAAGGCGAAACAATCAGAATCGCCGGTATAGTAAGAGAATCAATAGTGGACGGCCCGGGCATAAGACTTACAGTCTTTTGTCAGGGCTGTCCCCATAAGTGCCCGGGATGTCACAATCCCGAAACTCATGATTTCTCAGCCGGTAGCGAAATAAGTACAGACAATATTCTGGAAGAATTTGATAAGAATCCTATCTTGTCGGGCATTACATTTTCGGGCGGCGAACCAATGTGTCAGCCCGTTCCTTTTGCTGCACTGGCAAAAGCTGTTAAGGAAAGAGGAAAAACCGTAACCATATTCAGCGGATACACATTTAATCAGCTGTTGGAACGGGCTCAAGGGAAGAGGGACAATCTGTCCATTGAGGAGCGAAGGGCAACAGCTCAGCTCATACAGCTCTGCGACATACTGATTGACGGCCCTTTTATTCAGAAGCAGAGGGATCTTAAGCTTCGTTTCAGGGGAAGTTCCAATCAGCACATAATAGATATGAACAGAACCAGGGAAACCGGAAAAGTGACCCTTTTAGAGGAATGACAGTAAAAACTGCTTGCACAGGATTTTTTACTATGCTATAATCTTTGATGTTCGAGTTCATATATACTCGCAACAAAAGAACATAACGCTTATGTCCCGAGCGTTTAAATACCATTCTGTAAGGAGGTGCAACAATGGCAAACAAGTGTGAAATTTGCGGAAAAGGACAGGCTTCCGGAAACAACGTATCTCACTCAAACAGACACACTAAAAGAAAATGGAATGCAAACATTCAGTCTATAAGAATTAATGACAAAGGAACAGTTAGAAGAGCTAAGATATGTACTAAGTGCCTTAGATCCGGCAAAGTAAGCCGTGCCATCTAACCGGTGCACTTCGGATTTCTGTAAACAAAACACCTGTGATTGAGCAGGTGTTTTTTTATGATATATATGATACAATACTGCCATGCTTGAATTAAAAACAAAACTCGGAGACATACATTTTTCAAGAAATGTCATAAGAAGAATCGTGATCGATGCCGTCAACGCATGTGACGGCAAGGTTAACGTGTTCCACTACGGCGGCAAATACAGCAATGTGGTGCCCGGAATCGCATCGCTCATGAATATCAATATATACGATGCGGATCCGGGAAGTATAGAGATTCTCGATAAGTCAACGGGAATGGAGATTACTGTATATGTGGTAATCAAATTCGGCACAAGCATCAAAAATACATCCAAAAGCATTATCGACTACATATACGACAATGTGGAGATGTTAATGGGAGAAAAACCGGCTAAGGTAAGAGTAAGGATTACCGGAGTTGAGTCCAGGGACATATCAAGGAGAAGAATTGAGATTAGCAGATAATGTTACCGTGCTGCCGGGCATAGGGCCAAAAAAAGCCGAAGCGCTGGCTAAACTTAATATATTCACCCTTGAAGACCTGATATACAACTTTCCGCGGGACTATGAAGACAGACGCAATGTAGTGAAAATAGGAAATCTCGTTCCGGATGAAACTGCCGTGTTCACAGGAAAGATTGATCTTGTCATAACAGGCGGAGGCTTCAGAGGATTAAGGAAACAGGTGGTACGGCTGCTTGTTTCTGACGATACAGGCTCGGTGGAGGTTGTTTTTTTTAATGCGGGATATCTGGCAAAGACAATCAAAAGAGGAAGCGAATATGTTTTTTTCGGCAAGCCGTCGGTGAACAGAGAAAAGCTGCAGGTTGTGCATCCGGATATGAACAGGGCATCGGAAGCCGGGAAGGGAATAATTCCAGTGTATTCACTGACCGCAGGCATATCACAGAGAGAGATACGCAATATTCAGAGCAAGGTAAGAAGTCTGTACCCGGAGACAGAAGATTTCCTCAGCCCGGAACTGATCAGTAAGAACAACCTCTGCAGCCTGGAATATGCCCTTGACAATATCCATTTCCCCGAGGATAAACAGAGTCTTCGTGAAGCAAGGTATAGGCTGATTTTTGATGAACTTCTGGTTTTGCAGACAGGGCTCATGGCTGCGAGAAAAACATCATCGGTTACTCGCGGGATAGCCCTGACAGCAGATGAGAGGGAATACATCGACTCCCTGCCATATGAGCTGACAGAGGCACAGAAGCGATGTGTAAGAGAAATTTCTGCCGATCTGGAATCTCAGAAGGTTATGAACAGACTGGTGCAGGGTGATGTGGGGTCAGGAAAAACCGCTGTGGCGGAGATAGCCATGTACAAGGCGGTAAAAAGCGGGTACCAGGCGGCAATGATGGCTCCTACAGAGATTTTGGCCCGACAGCATTTTGAAGGAATAAGCAAAAGCTTTGAAATGCACGAAATCAGAGCCGGACTTCTGACCGGTTCCATGAAAGCCGTGGAACGAAGGGAAACTCTTGAAGGAATATCTGACGGGAGCATAGATATAATAATCGGAACCCATGCGGTGATACAGCCTGAAGTAAAGTTCAAAAACCCCGGACTGTTCATAACCGATGAACAGCATAGATTCGGGGTGGGGCAGAGAGTAAGATTAAAAGAAAAGGGAAGCAACCCCAACATACTGGTTATGACCGCAACTCCTATACCTCGTACGTTGGCTGTAGTTCTGTACGGTGATCTGGACGTATCTGTAATAGATGAACTGCCGCCGGGCAGGAAAGCCATAAAGACCAGATTTGTCAGGAAGCCTGAAGGAGAAGCGGATATTGAGCCTCAAAGACGCAAATGCTACGAATTTGTAAGGCAGCAACTTGTCGCGGGCCGCCAGGCTTATGTGGTGACACCGCTTATAGAGGACTCGGAAGTCATGAATCTCAAGTCGGCAGAGCAGGTTGCAAATGAGCTTGAAAAGCTGTTTGAGGAATACAGGGTAGTGCTTATTCACGGAGGAATGAAACAAACAGAAAAAGATTCCATAATGGAGGATTTCAGCAGCGGAAAGATACAGGTGCTTGTAGCCACTGTAGTCATCGAGGTGGGAATTAATGTTCCCAATGCAACGGTTATGGTGGTGGAGAATGCGGAAAGGTTCGGACTGGCTCAACTGCATCAGCTCAGGGGCAGGGTAGGCAGAGGGGAACATCAATCCTACTGTCTGCTTATAGTTGACAACGAATCTGAAACCGCCGTAAGGCGGTGTGCTGTAATGGAAGATTCCGGCGATGGATTTTTTATAGCGGAAGAGGATCTGAAACTGAGAGGACCGGGAGAGATTTTCGGAACCAGGCAGCATGGCATACCCGACATGAGAATTGCCGATCTGTCCAGGCATCTGAAAGTTCTTAACCATGCAAGAGATGAGGCCAGGGTTATTACGGAAGATGACCCGGGTCTCACGAAGGAAGTCAATCAGGCACTGCGCAGAAGAGTACAAAAGCTCTTCGGAAAAGATTTTATACTGAATTTATAGGGGGAAATATGAGAGTAATCGCGGGAAAATACAAGGGAAGAAAGCTGAATGCACCGTCAAACTATGAGATACGTCCTACGGGTGACAAGGTGAAGGAGGCCATGTTCAGTATATTGTTAAATCATATCTGCGGAAGCAGGGTTCTGGATCTCTTTTCGGGAACAGGCAGTCTGGGAATTGAGGCTCTTTCCAGAGGTGCCGATTATTGCGTTTTTGTTGACTCGTCCAGAGAGAGCATATCTCTCATAAAGGAGAATATAGCTCACTGTAAAATCGAAGAGGAAAACAGGGTTTTGCCGGGAGATTACCGAAAGATTCTTGAGGTACTGACAAACAAGGTGGCTGAGGGATTTGAGAAACCCTTTGATATCATCATCCTGGATCCGCCATACAATACGGAAATGCTTGACGAATCATTCGCAATGATTGGTACAGGCGGCTTGCTGGCTAAGGATGGTGTCATAATGGCCGAGCACAGAAAAGAGGAAAAACTGCCTGATGAATTTCATGGGTTCACCAAAGAAAAATACAGGAGATACGGTGTGGTAATATTGTCTGTTTATAGCAGTCTATAGTTGATTATGACAAAAAAGCGTGGTAATATTAGTTTGAATTTATTGGAGGTTCAGTATGTTTACAAAGGCTCTTTACGCGGGTTCATTTGACCCGATGACAAACGGTCATCTGAATATTATCGAGAGAGCATCAAGGTTTTATGATGAGCTGGTTGTAGGTGTTATCTCGAATCCCTTAAAAAAACCTAGGTATACACTGCAACAGAGAAAGGAAATGCTAATCTATGCACTGAAGTATCTGGAAAACGTGCAGGTTGATTGCTTTTCCGGTCTCCTCGCAGATTATGTTAACAACAATGGGTTTAATGTGGTTGTCAGAGGATTGCGTGCCGCCACCGATTTTGAGAACGAGATTCAGATGGCACAGATGAATGCCAGACTGTATAATGATGCGGTTGAGACTGTATTCCTTATGACGGATCCGAAATATTCGTTTATAAGTTCAAGTATGATTAAGGAAGTGCATTCACTGGGCGGTTCAATAGAGGGACTTGTTCCGGACGAAGTATTAAGGAGGATGTGATGAGAGTATTAGAGCTTTTGGAAGAAATTGAAGAAATCGTTGATACTGCGGCGGGTTTCCCTCTTACGGGAAAGATTATGGTTGACTCGGAGGAACTGCTTGAGATAGTACGTGAGATCAGAGCGGAGCTGCCCGATGAGATACAGCAGGCACAGTGGATAAAGAACGAGAGAGAAAGAATTATTGCGGAAGCAAAGACCCAGTACGAGGCTGTTATTGAAGACGCACAGAAGCAGGCTGATGCTCTCGTTGAGAATAATGATATTACGGTTAAATCAAAGATGAGAGCCGACGAACTCATGAACGTAACCGAAAATACTGCCAAGCAGCTTAAGATTGGAACCTACGAGTACCTTGACGGAATACTCTACAATTTCCAGGGGAAGATGGAACATCTCAGCTCGATTTACTTCGGTGAAATGTTCACAAGTATTGAGAAGGCATTTGACGATATTAATTCGGCACTTGCAGCAAACAGAGATGAGCTGAAAGACATGGCGTACAGAGCGCAGATAGATGCTTCGGAAAGACCGGAGGCTGCTCCGCTGCCGGGCATTGAAGACATAATCAAATAAGTTCCGGTTTTGCCGGAGTGCTGAACAGGTAAATACAAGGGTGCACCGTATACGAAATGGTGTGCCCTTTTTATGTCAGTTGTGCTATAATATACCCTGTAAATGAGGGTGTAAATGTACCCGGAGACAAGCAGGAGGCAGCATTTAATGACATTGATTCAAGCGTTTATACTGGGCCTGGTTCAAGGGCTGTCGGAATTTCTTCCAATCAGCAGTTCGGGCCATCTGGCTATAGGACAGTACTTCTTTGGAGTGAATCCTGATGAGGTTCTGTTTTTTGCCGTTATGCTTCATGTGGGGACTCTGTTTTCAGTTTTTATATGCTATTGGAAGGATATCGTACTGCTGGTCAGAGAACTGGGTGCGGTAATAAAGGATATATTTACAGGCAAAGGGTTGCGAGTTAACCTTAACCCGACGAGAAGGCTGGGATTTATGATTATCGTTGCGACTGTTCCTACGGCCGTAATCGGATTAGCCTTCAATGGCTTCTTCGAAAGACTCTATGCTTCCATTATTGCGGTAGCATTAGGATTGGTATTTACAGGTTTTATTCTGCTTATTGCAGAGAAAACAGGTAAAAGTGAAAAGGATGTTATGGAGATGAGGTGGCTGCACGCAATCCTGATTGGCTGTATGCAGGGTGTAGCCATATATCCGGGAATATCCAGGTCAGGCTCCACTATTTTCGGAGGCCTGGTTGCAGGACTGAAAAGAGAATTTGCAGTAAAATTTGCTTTCCTTATCTCTATACCCTCAATTCTCGGATCCGTAATTGTTGAAGCTCCGGATGCTTTTGCCGAAGGTGTTGATGTGGCATTTCTGATGCCGATTATCCTGGGAGTTTTAGTTTCGGCAATTTCGGGAATTGTCGCTATCAAATGGATGATCAGAGTTGTAACAGGCAAGAGACTCTTCGGCTTCTCCATATATGTATGGATTGTTGCCGCAGCTATTTTCTTTTATATACTTGTGATTATGTAATATTAAGAGGGAAAAATGGCAGAGAAAAAGAGGGGACCGGGAAGACCGCCCGGAAGCAAAAATAAAAACAATACAAGAGGTAAAACTACCAGCAGGAATGTGCAGGAGGCAGAAGCCAGGATAGAGGCTAAGGCAAAAATCCGCGATGAGATAACAGGCATAATCATCATTGCTGTTGGTATATTCCTCATAATTGCTCTTCAGACTCAGGCTGCGGGAACCGCAGGAGAAGCAATTGCCGGGGTTATGAAGGGTTGCTTTGGATTCAGTGCTTTTGTGCTGCCATACTATTTTATAGTGTACGGAATTCTTCTCTTCCTTCACAAGACCATACACATAGGCATCAAATCAATTGTCTATCTTATTATTATCTATTTCATGATGGTGCTGATAAATGCGGGCAGATTCACAGCAGAATTTGCCGGCAGGGAATTTGTAGGACTTTCACGGTACTATACCGACGGCCTGACGCTGAATGGAGGTGGAGTATTCGGAATGGGAGTGGGCGTACCGCTAACCAGCTGGATAGGAGTGCCGGGGCTGTACATTTTCTCTTTTGTTGTAATATTTATCCTGATTCTGCTGCTTGTAAATACGCCTGTTTCCAGATTTTTTGAGAACATTAAGAGAATGAAGCAAAGGCGTCAGCTGGAGCGTGAAGAGAGAGCCATTGAGAAGGCTCGCGAGGCAGAAGCACAAAAGCAGCATATGGATCTGGAAATGGAGCGCTTTGCGGCGAACAGACGGCCGGTTACGGTGGATATGACGGCAGGACAGAGAAAGATTATGGACTACATGAGTGATGACAGTCGTGTAGCCGCTGACGGAGAGGTGCCTTCTGAATCTACAGAGCCTGAAAAAACCAAGAAAAAATCAAGACGAAAGACTGACGAAGAGATCAGCATAGCAGCTGAAATATCCGTTTCAACTGAAAAATACACCTTCCCGCCTTTGGACATTCTTCAATTTGCCGGTAGCGGCTCTATGAACGAGAGCGAGCACAGGTTGAGGCAAAAAGCATTAAAGCTGGAAGAAACATTGAGAAGTTTCAACATAGATGCAACAGTTAATAATGTGACGCAGGGACCTGCGGTAACCAGATACGAAGTTCAGCCCAACAGCGGTGTCAAGGTAAAGGGGATTAAAAATCTGGCTGACGATATCGCCCTGAACATGGAGGCCAAGAGCATCAGAATCGAAGCTCCTATTCCGGGCAAGCCGGCAGTGGGAATAGAAATTGAAAATGAAAAGATCAACATGGTTACAATCCGTGAAATCATAGATTCGCCGGCTTTTAAGCATGCCAGGTCAAAGGTTACAGTGGCTATCGGCAAGGACATTGCGGGCAAAGCCATCGTTGCGGATTTAAAAGCTATGCCTCACATACTCATCGCAGGATCCACAGGCTCGGGTAAATCGGTATGTATAAACAGCATAATCACCAGTATACTGTACAAGGCCAGACCCGATGAAGTAAAGATGGTTCTCATCGATCCTAAGGTTGTTGAGCTTTCCAGGTATAATGGTATTCCTCATTTGCTTATACCCGTTGTAACGGAGCCTGCAAAGGCTGCGGCAGCTCTCAGCTGGGCAGTGACGGAAATGGACGAAAGATATAAGAAATTTGCGGCGGCAGGAGTAAGAGAGCTTTCCGCTTACAATGCATATGTAAAGAGGCATAAGAAGAAAGTCAGAGACGATGAGGTAATGGAACCTATGCCTCAGGTTGTAATACTGATTGACGAGCTGGCGGATCTGATGATGGCAGCTCCTTCCCAGGTTGAGGAATCGATATGCCGTCTGGCTCAAAAGGCAAGAGCTGCAGGTATGCATCTGATAGTTGCAACTCAGAGACCGTCAGTGGATGTAATAACCGGTCTTATTAAGGCGAATATTCCTTCGAGAATAGCGTTTGCCGTATCCTCACAGGTTGATTCCAGAACCATTCTGGACATGGTGGGAGCCGAGAAGCTCGTTGGACGCGGGGATATGCTCTTTAGCCCTCTGGGAAGCGGTAAACCTGTCAGAGTTCAGGGCACCTTCATTTCAGATGAGGAGGTAAGGAATCTGATAGCCTTTGTCAAACAGCAGGGGGAAGCGGACGAGGCTGCAGCCAGTGATGTTATGGACAGCATAGCCAGGGTCAATACACCTGATGCGGAAAAAGGGAACAGAGATTTTGAAGATGAACTTCTGCCGGATGCAATCGAACTTGTGGTGGGTGCCGGTCAGGCTTCTGTTTCCATGCTGCAGCGCAGGTTCAGAATAGGCTACAACAGAGCAGCAAGAATCATTGATATGATGGAAGACAGGCAGATTGTAGGCCCGCAGGATGGCAGCAGACCACGACAGGTTCTGATTTCCGAAGAGGATCTGGAAGTCATGAAGGAAGCAACAGATGAATAAACTTTTTATTGAGACTCTCGGCTGTCCCAAGAATTTCAACGATTCCGAAGGAATTGCGGGAATATGGGAAAGGGCAGGGTTGACTGTTACACAGTCTGTTGATGAGGCAGATGTAATTCTGGTAAATACCTGCGGATTTATAAACGACGCAAAAACCGAATCCATCGATTGCATTTTTGACATGATTCGATTTATACATGATAAATCGCAAGGGAAAACTCCCGCAAAAAGGTACCCCCTTTTGGTTGTGAGCGGGTGCCTTTCCGAAAGATACGCTGAGGATATGTTTTTGGAAATACCTGAGGTTGATATCTTTATGGGAGTGAATGATTACGAGAGACTGCCTGAAATCGTGGCATCTCACGACAACAGATGCATCTATAATTCAGCAGCACCTGAAAAGTTTGAAGAATTCAGTTCCAGGAGACTCAACGACAATCCGTATTCAGCAACGCTGCGCATTGCGGAGGGCTGCAACAACTGCTGTACTTACTGTGTTATTCCCCTGATCAGGGGCGGATACAGAAGCCGACCCATGGAGAATATAATTGCGGAGGCAGAGCGAATGGCTGCTTCCGGCACGAGGGAAATAATTCTCATTGCACAGGATGTTACCGAGTACGGCTATGACCTGTACGGTCAGTTGAGGCTTTCGGAGCTTTTGCGCAAACTGTGTGAAATCGATGGTTTGAAATGGATCAGACTGATGTATTGCTACGAGGACAAGATTACCGATGAGCTCATAGAAACAATGGCTGCTGAGGGAAAAATCTGTAAATACATTGACATACCGCTGCAGCATGTTTCAGACAATGTGCTCAGCGGAATGGGCCGCAGATCAACGGCAAAGAGCATAAGAGAAACTATAGGCAGGCTGAGAGAAGCTATGCCGGATATTCATATAAGAACCACTTTTATTACAGGGTTTCCGGGCGAAACAGAAGAAGAATTTGCTGAATTGGTTGATTTCGCAGAAGCGTACAAGCTGGAGAGGCTGGGTGTTTTCCCTTACTCCAGGGAAGAGGGCACGCCAGCTTACGACATGTCGGGTCAGATTGAAGAGGAAGAAAAAACTGCTCGGGCCGAATCCATTATGCGCAGGCAGGTTGAGGTGTCCCGTAAGGTGAATGAAGCAAAGATCGGTAAAGTAATTACCGTACTTGTTGAAGGAATGGATGAAGAAGGTGCCTATATGGGAAGAAGCGAATACGATGCACCTGAAATAGACGGCAATGTGATCTTTATCGATGATACCGGCAGGGGGGAGCTAAAGCCGGGGGATTTTGCTGAAGTGGCAATAGAGGATGCTTTTGATTACGACCTGGCTGGAAGGAGAGTTTAAATGGCTAAAACAATAAAAAACAGGAACTTGCCCAATCAGCTGACTATAGCCAGAATCCTGGCTATTCCTGTGTTTATAGCTGTACTGCTTCTGGGTTACAGAGTGGCCGCATGTATTATATTTATAACTGCGGCCTTTACTGATTATCTGGACGGCAGTATTGCGAGAAAATATAACCTGGTTACCAATTTCGGAAAGTTGATGGACCCACTGGCAGACAAGCTGCTGACCATGGCTGCATTTATCTGTCTGGTTGAGCTGGGCGATATTCCGGGCTGGATGGTAATTGTGATTCTGGGCCGGGAGTTTATTGTAACAGGAATGAGGCAGGTAGCCGCTGCAGAGGGTATCGTTATTGCCGCCGGATGGTCGGGCAAAATCAAAACCGTCTGTCAGATGGTGGCCATTCCGCTTATTATGCTGGAAAACTGGCCTTTCAGTCTGCTGTCTTTCCCATTACCGGCGGATCAGGTTATGCTCTGGGCGGCACTGGTTATGACCATATGGTCCGGTGCGGAATATATAATAAAGAACAGGCAGGTGTTCTCAATGAAGGACAAGGGAGAAATTTGATGAAAGCTTCACTGCTGAGTGTCGGGACAGAAATTCTGTTCGGACAGATTACAAACACAAATACGGTTTTTCTCTCTCAGAGACTCAATGAGATGGGAATTGATGTGATGTATCACCATACGGTGGGTGACAATCCGGAAAGACTGGCTGATATAATTCGTTTATCACTTAAGGATTGCGATCTGGTGATTACAACCGGAGGACTGGGGCCGACACAGGACGATATGACAAAGGAAATCGCATGTCAGGTCTTTGGTGATACTCTGGAAAAGCGTCCCGAATTGGTAAAAGCCCTTGAGGAACGCATGCACAGATATAAGGGCGGGTTCACAAGTAACAATTATAAGCAGGCGTACATGCCGACTAGGGCAATTGTCTTTAAAAACCCTGTGGGCACAGCACCGGGATTTGCATTGGAGTCTGCCACTGAGCCGGGTAAGTACATTGCCTGCATGCCGGGACCTCCCCGTGAGATGACAGCAATGTTTGAAAACCATTTGAGACCGTGGCTTTTAAGCATGTCAGACGGTTCTATTTTTTACAGGGAACTGCGTACTTTCGGCATTGGGGAATCCGCGCTGGAGACGGCATTGTTACCGATTATTGACGGGCAGACAGATCCGACAATAGCCACCTATGCCAAAGAAAGTGAAAGCTCCGTGCGCATAGCATCCAAGAGACCCTCCCGTGAGGAAGCGGTGGCCGCTGTTGACAGTATGGTAGGAGAAGTTGATAAACTTGTAGGCGAATATATATACAGCTATGACAATGAGGAGCTGGTGAATGTGGTTGTTCGTAAGCTCATTAAAAAGGGACTGACGCTTTCAAGTGCGGAATCCTGTACGGGCGGCATGTTTGCATCAACCCTGACTGACGTACCCGGCGTATCGGCATGCTTCGACCGCGGTCTTGTTACCTACAGTGACAAGGCAAAGATCGAAGAACTTGGAGTTTCTTCCGAAACGCTGGACAGGTATGGAGCTGTAAGCGAGGAAACCGCACTTGAAATGGCCGAGGGTGTACGCCGGGTAAGCGGGTCTGATATAGGTATATCTGTTACAGGCATTGCAGGGCCCGATGGAGGAACCGAGGAAAAGCAGGTAGGCCTGACTTATATTGGTTTCGTATACGGTGACAGGAAATTCTGCCGGAAGATTGACAGGGCTCTGAAGGAGAGAAGAAGAAACCGCAAGTATGCAACTATGAGCATGCTTGATATTATTAACAGAGAAATATAGACTTTACCTTATTGACATATATTGGAAATAATGTATAATAAAAGAAACGAGCCAAGTGCCAAAACTTCACGAACAAATGTTCAAATAGTTATTGACAGATAGGGGAAATAGGGTTAATATGGTGTCGAGAACAGGTGTTCACATATCTGTTTGAGAAGCCCGAAGGAGAGATGGAGGTAATTATGGCAGCAAAGAATGATATTATGAGGTCGCCACAGTTTGCCGGTGATACAGACAGAGAAAAGGCTCTGGAGGCTGCTATGGCACAGATTCATAAGCAGTTTGGCAAGGGTGCGGTTATGAAGCTTGGTGATAACGGAGCCATGCTTAATATAGAAGCGATATCTACGGGGTCCATGAGTCTGGATCTGGCGACCGGAATAGGCGGAGTACCTCGCGGCAGAATTGTTGAAATCTACGGACCTGAAGCTTCCGGCAAGACAACTCTTACACTTCATGTTATTGCGGAGGCCCAGAAGATAGGCGGTAAGGCAGCGTTTATCGATGCTGAACACGCACTGGATCCGGAATATGCCAGAAATTTAGGTGTGGATGTGGATGAACTGCTGGTGTCCCAGCCGGACTACGGTGAGCAGGCCCTTGAGATTGCTGAGATGCTGGTAAGAAGCGGTGCCATAGATATTATTGTCGTTGACTCGGTTGCTGCACTGGTACCAAAGTATGAAATAGATGGTGCGATGGGGGATGCAACAGTTGGCATGCAGGCTCGGCTTATGTCCCAGGCGCTGCGTAAGCTGGCGGCAGTTATAAGCAAAACAAATACTACAATAATATTTATCAACCAGCTAAGAGAAAAGATAGGAGTAATGTTCGGTAACCCTGAGACAACAACAGGAGGCCGCGCACTTAAATTTTTCTCTTCAATGCGTATAGATGTCAGAAGAATCGAAAGTATCAAGAGCGGAGATCAGGTTCTGGGGAACAGGACCAGAGCCAAAATTGTCAAGAACAAGGTTGCACCTCCATTTAGGCAGGCGGAATTTGACATAATGTACGGCAAGGGAATATCCAGATCCGGTGATGTTCTGGATTGTGCAGTTGAGGCCAAATTTATAGAGAAGGCGGGATCCTGGTACAGCTTTGAGGGCGATAGAATCGGTCAGGGACGTGAAAACGTTAAAGAATTTCTGGAATCTAACCCTGACACCCTTGAAAAGGTCGAGAAAATGCTCTTGGATAAGCTTCAGGAGGAGCGTGCGGCGGCAAGGTGTGAAGCCGAAGAACCGGATGAAGAAATTTCGGACGATATTGTTGTTGATGAAGATGGTGTAATCATCGAATAAAGAAAGGAAGTATTGAAAATCCTGAAAAATACCCTTTACAACGGGTATTTTTTATTGTAACATTAATGGGTATGAGCCGCTCGAACAGGGTTGTTGAAACGTATTCATATAGAATGCTACCCCGGTAGGCGAGACTGGTTAGAGGAGGAATTAATTAATGTACGCTATTATTAAAACAGGTGGAAAGCAGTACAGGGTAGAGAAGGGCGATCAGATTAAAATTGAGAAGCTTGATGCGGCAGAAGGCAGTACAGTTGTTTTCGACAAGGTTCTGGCAGCAGGTGAGGGCGCTGACTTAAGGGTTGGAGCACCTTATGTGGACGGTCTTACTGTAGAAGGAACAGTTGTAGAATCAGGCAAGAGCCCTAAAGTTGTAATCTTCAAGTATAAGGCAAAGAAAGACTACAGAAGAAAGCAAGGCCACAGACAGCCGTATACGCTGGTTGAAATTACAGCAATCGGAGAGGCAAAGACCCCTGAAAAGGAAGCCCCTGAACATAAGCCACTGAGCAAGATGCTCAAGGCTGAACTCGTTGAATATGCTAAGAATAATGGCATTGAAATCAACGAAAAGGCTACCAAGGCAGTTATCATTGAAACAATCGAAGCTGCTAAATAGTCTTTACAGAGTAATTATGGTTTTAGATTGCAGATATAAGGAGGTATTTCCATGGCAAGTAAGAAAGGTGTAGGTAGTTCGAAGAACGGTCGCGATTCCGAATCCAAACGTTTAGGCGTTAAAAGAGGCGACGGACAGTTTGTAAGTGCCGGCAGCATTCTGGTCAGACAGAGAGGAACAAAGTTTCATCCCGGCAACAATGTTGGCAAAGGCGGAGACGACACATTATTTGCAAAGGTTGACGGAGCTGTAAAGTTCGAAAGATACGACAAGAAAAGAAAGCAAGTGAGCGTTTATCCGAAGGATGCATAAAGTTTTTTCGAGCCCCTAATTCACTTAGGGGTTCTGTTTTTTGTGTAAAGGCAATTCGGTGCCATATAAAGTGAAAGACAGATAAAATGTTTGTTGACAGAGCAAAAATTACAATAAGATCAGGGAGGGGCGGCAATGGCGCCGTTACTTTCCGAAGGGAACCATACGTGCCGGAAGGCGGACCAGACGGCGGTGACGGGGGTAAGGGCGGAGATGTGATATTCATGGCCGACGAGAACCTGAGAACGCTGATGGATTTTAAATATAAGAGAAAATATGAAGCCGAAGACGGTCAGAACGGGATGAAGAAAAAGCGTTTTGGCAAGGGCGGTGAGGATTTAATAATAAAAGTTCCTGTCGGTACAATGGTTATAGACGAAGTGTCCGGAAAGATTATGGGAGACCTCATCGATCATGGACAATGTTTTGTTGCGGCAAAAGGAGGAAGAGGCGGTAAAGGAAACGCAAAATTTGCGACACCAACGAGACAGGCACCTAACTTTGCCGAGGCAGGAGGATTTTCGAAGGAACGAAGCATTATCCTTGAGATGAAGCTTATAGCTGATGTGGGTCTTGTGGGATTTCCCAATGTGGGAAAGTCGTCCATTCTTTCGGCCAGTACAAGTGCCAGACCAAAGATTGACAACTACCACTTTACAACCATTAATCCGAATCTGGGCGTGGTGAATATTTATAACAAAAGTTTCGTTATGGCCGATATTGCAGGTATAATAGAGGGAGCTCATGAGGGAGCCGGATTGGGACATTACTTCCTCAAACATATTGAGCGTACAAAGGTTCTTATTCATGTAGTTGATGTTTCCGGTATGGAGGGACGAAATCCCAAAGAGGACTTTGATAAGATCAATGAAGAATTGAGAAAGTACAGTGACAGATTGCTTCAGAAGCCACAGATTGTAGTGGCGAACAAAATCGATGTCCTCGGATGCGGTGTCGATCCCGAAGATCTGGAAATCTGTGACGAGTATCAGGAATTCAAGGCATATGCAGAAGATAAGGGTTACAAAGTTTTCCCTATGTCTGCACCTGCCGGACAAGGTGTAACAGCGGTTCTTGAAGAAGCAGCCGGGATGCTTGAAGAAATCCGGCAGAATCCTCCGGAAGAAGATGATGAATACGAATACTTTGATTTTGATCTGGACGAAGACAATCCGGATTACAAAAAGGTGTTTGTTGAGTTTGACGGGGAAAACTATATAATTTACGGACAACAACTGGAAAAGATATTTAATTCCACCAATTTCAATGACTATGGCTCGAAAAGATATCTGTTCAGATACATTGAGAACAGTGGAGCTTATGATATGTTAAAAGAACTGGGCATAGAGAACGGAGATACAATCAAACTTTTTGATACTGAATATGAATATTATGACGAGTGAACACCCTGACAGAGCGAAATGCTATGAGATACTAACTGAATACGGAACACCGCAGCATGTGGTGGAGCACTGTAAGTCAGTTGCTGCCGTTGCATACAGGCTGGGTGAGGCATTGAACCGCAGCAGAAAGGAGCAATTGAATCTGGAGCTTATACTTTCTGCGGGTCTTTTGCATGACATGGCTCGTGTTGAGTACGATCACGGAAATGTGGCGGCCGACTGGTGCCGGGATAATGGATACTGCAGGGAGGCCGAAATTATCTGTGCCCATATGTTTCACGAGTTCCCTGAGGATGTTTCGGAACTTACGGAAACGGATCTGGTGTGTCTTGGCGACAGGCTTTCGCTTGAAGATCGTTACGTGGGACTGGATGAGCGTATGGATTATGTTATTCGTAAGGGAGAAAAGAACGGCTGGAAGGATGCCAGAAAAATCATTCTTGAGAAGAAAGCCGTTACCCGCAGATTACTGGATGGAATTGAATGCTGCATAGGTATGACAATTGACGATCTCATGCAGAATCTGGATTATGAGGACATAGAAAAAAGATATGGCAAAGATAGATAAAGCTCTTGAAAAAAATCTTAAAAGAGTGGAAAAACCTGCCCGCTATATTGGCGGGGAGGTGAATATGATCAGAAAGAATCCCGAAAAAGTGGATGTCAGAATGGGATTTGCATTTCCGGACACCTACGAGATAGGTATGTCATACATGGGATTGCAGATTCTTTATGATATCCTGAATCGTAATGACAGAATATACTGTGAACGCGTTTTCGCACCTGCACCTGATATGGAAGAGATGATGCGGAAAGACGGAATCGAACTTTTTACCCTGGAAACATTCACACCTGTAAAGGAGCTGGATATTCTGGGGTTTACACTGCAGTATGAAATGTCTTATACCAATGTCCTTAACATGCTTGATCTGGCCGGCATACCTGTCAGAAAAGAGGATCGTGCGACACGAATCGGAACCGGCGAAGTGA
The DNA here is from genome assembly GCA_050953465.1 of Lentihominibacter sp. GTDB lineage: Bacteria > Bacillota > Clostridia > Peptostreptococcales > Anaerovoracaceae > Lentihominibacter. The sequence goes on from JBMNMR010000002.1 coordinate 1,662,770, forward strand.
ATTCTTTTCCGGTTGTTATTGCCGGCGGTCCATGTGCATTCAATCCTGAACCTTTATCCGACTTTATTGACGTTTTTCTCATAGGCGATGGCGAAGAACTGCTGGAGAAGGTGTGTGAAGCCTTCGCGGATATTAAGACAGAATCGACGGATGGTGCCATAGAACTCAGATTAAAGTTTCTTGAGAGGATAGCAAAATTTGAAGGAGTATATGTACCGGAGTTTTATGAGGTTTCATATAATGACGACAGAACAATAAAAGGATATCATAAGCTCAGAGATCTGGTATCCGACAGAGTTGTAAGAGCGATTGTGTCAGACATAGACTCAGCGGCATTTCCGGTAAACAACATTGTACCTTTTATCGATACTGTACATGACAGATCTGTTATTGAGACATTTCGCGGATGCACACGAGGCTGCAGATTTTGTCAGGCGGGAATTATTTACAGACCCGTTCGTGAGCGAAGTCCTGAGACTATAAAGAAGCTGGCCATGGAGCAGCTTGACAATACGGGTCATGAGGAACTGTCGCTGCTGTCTCTTTCAACCAGTGATTATTCCGGCTTTGAGGAGATGGCCGGTTCGCTGATGGTTCTGTGCAAAAACCGCAATGTGGCACTTTCACTGCCCTCACTGCGTCTGGATTCATTTTCATTCAATGTTCTGGAGGAAATACAGGTCTATCGCAAATCCGGGCTCACATTTGCTCCGGAGGCCGGAACTCAGAGGCTCAGGGATGTAATAAACAAAAACATAAAGGAAGAGGATATTTACGAAGCCGTTGAGAAAGCAATTCAGCTTGGATGGGAGCATATTAAACTGTATTTCATGATTGGTTTACCGACGGAGACTTACGAAGATCTGGATGGGATAGCTGAGATTGTCCGAAACATAATGGATATAAACTTTAAATTAAGAGGGCGCAAAGGAGGACGTTTCAGGATAACTGTCAGTGCATCCAACTTCGTGCCCAAGCCGCATACTCCTTTCCAGTGGACAGTACAGAATACACCTGAAGAGTTTATTAAGAAGCACAACTATCTGTCGGGGAAATTGCGCATTAAAGGTGTCACATTTAACTATCACGAGACGCTGACCAGCAATATGGAAGCTGTATTGGCTCGTGGTGACAGGCGTGTAGGTGCTGTCATTGAGGCAGCATGGCGAAGGGGGTGCCGTTTTGATGCCTGGAGCGAACACTTCAATGCATCAGGATGGGCAGCAGCCTTTGATGAGATTGCTGCAGCTGTGGGAATGGAATCCGGCAAGGAACTGGAGTGCTTCTATAATTACAGAAAGCGCTCTTTCCATGAGATTTTACCATGGGATATTGTGAATTCGATGGTTATGAGTGAATTCCTTAAAGCGGAAGCTGTAAAAGCCGACCTGGCCGAAACTACTCCGGACTGCAGGCAGGGTTGTGTTAACTGTGGAGTCAACAGGTTTACAGAGTGTTTTAAGACATGAAATATATTATAGAATTCAGCAAAACGGGTACGATATGTTATACATCGCACCTGGACATAATGAAAGTTTTTAAGCGTGCCTTCAATAGGGCAGGAATCAGACTGGCATATTCTCAGGGTTTCAATCCCCATCCGAGGATGGGGTTCGCTCAGCCGCTTTCCCTTGGTTATCTGGGAATGAAGGAGTATATGGAGTTCGAAACATCCGGAGAAAAGGCCACGGGTGATAACATACTGAAATCATTAAAAGAAACTATGCCGGTCGGTCTGGACCTCAAAAGAATTATTACAGCTGACTGGCTCAAGAGGACATTGGCTGCTGAAACCATTGCGGCTGAATACCTGATAGATATCCCCGTTAATAGATTCCCACGTGAAGAATCGGGCAAGGAGATAAGCGGCGAAACCATGTGGCATTCGTATATGGACAGGGCTGAGATATTAGCATGGAAGAAGAGAAAGAAAAAACCTGAACCCGTACAGATAAATATCAGACCGAAAATCAGGAAGCTTACATTTACAAAGATTGAGGGAGACGAATCAGAGCGAATTATTATAGATGCTTTGCTGGATTCGGGCAGTGACTCCAATCTGAGCCCCGAGCTTGTAATAGCCACTATTGCAGAGCACTTCCGTCTGGATGTGGATCGTGCCGAGATTGATGTTCTGCGGAAACGAATAGTATTTTCAAAAGATGTGGAAAAGCAATTGACATAAAATACCAATCAAGGTAAAATATAGTCACAGGGGCTATAAGGGGTATTGGTATGAAGAGATTGTTGGAACTGATAAGAAGCAATGAAACCGTAGCCGGGATTCTTATTGAATATGGGAATCAGCTTAAGAGGATTGCATTGGTTGCAGGTCTTATTTTAATAGTGCTTGCCGCTTTTGTATTAGCAGGGCAGAAGGAGCCCGATATTATAAACGGGATGAATGCCGAAACCGGAACTGAAGAAGATGCTGTTGCCGGAGAAACCGGAGCCATGATATATGTTGATATAGGTGGTGCTGTAGAGATACCTATGCTGGCGGAATTACCTGAAGGAAGCAGAGTTGAGGATGCAATTAAAGCAGCGGGGGGTCTTAAGAAAGATGCGGATATGTCCGGCATCAACAGAGCGGAGTTCCTGAACGATGGAGATAAGGTGTATATTCCGACTATGATTATTGACGATGACGGTTATGCTGTCGGAGAAGCACAGCAGTTAAACGGGATCAGCGGTGGGAAGGTTAACATAAATACAGCGGATTCTGTACAGTTACAGACTTTGAACGGGGTCGGCCCTGCCACTGCACAGAAGATTATTGACTACAGAACGGCAAACGGCAGATTCCGTGCACCGGAGGATCTTATGAATATTTCCGGAATAGGAGATAAAACCTTTGAAAAGCTCAAAGACCATATTACAATTTGAAAACAAGTAAAAATTGTTGATATTTCAACCATAAGCGTATATAATGACAATTGCGAATTTATGCCATGTAATTTTATATGGCAGGCTGAAAATTAAGAAAGTGGGGTAAATTAATGGCTAACATTAAATCCGCAAAGAAAAGAATCCGTGTAATCAACAAGAAAACTGCAAGAAACAGAAGAATCAAAAATCATCTGAAGGCTGTTCTGAAGTCATTTGAAGCAGCACTCGCAGAAGGAGACATGGAAAAAGCGAAGGAAGATCTCGTTTTGGCCGAAAAGAAGCTTATGCAGGCTGCAGCCAAGGGAACTATCCATAAAAATACCGCTTCCAGAAAAGTCTCAAGATTAAACAAGAGATTCAACCAGGCAATCGCCTAATCTCACCCGTCCCCACCGGCACATAAGTTAAATGTGCGATGTGAAAACATCAGAGATTCCATTAACCACTCCGATCGTCTCAGCGGGGTGGTTTTTCATTGACTTTTTTCTTTTTATGGTAAAATAGTTATGGTATACTAACGATGTATAGTTTGTGTAAAAAAAGAGGTAAGAAATGAGTACTCATATCAATGCCGCAAAAAAAGGTGATATTGCGGAGAGCATCCTCCTGCCGGGAGATCCTCTGAGAGCCAGATTTATAGCTGAGAACTATCTGGAGAATGCCAGATGCTATAACGAAATAAGAAACATGTACGGCTTTACGGGAACCTACAGAGGTGTACCTGTTTCAGTACAGGGAACAGGAATGGGTATGCCTTCCATGGGCATTTATTCCTGGGAGCTTATTACCGAATACGGTGTACAAAACCTTATCAGAGTCGGCACGGCGGGGTCATTTCACAAAGATATAAAAATTGGGGATATTGTAGTTGGAATTGCAGCATCGACAGACTCCAACTATATTCACGCCTTTGATGTGCCCGGGAATTATGCTCCCTGTGCCAGCTATGAACTGCTGTCAAAATTGAGAGATGCTTCAGAGGAAACCGGATATGGATTTCGGGCAGGCAATATAGTATCATGCGATGTTTTTTACGAAACAAGTGAAGATTGGTGGAAGAGATGGAGAACCATGGGTGTTATGGCAGTTGAAATGGAGGCTGCCGCATTATACATGAATGCCGCATATCATGGAGTAAATGCTCTGGCCATGATGACAATAAGCGATCACTTTGTTACCGGAGAAAAGGCAACAACGGAACAGCGCCAGGAGAAGTTTACGGAAATGATGGAACTGGCTCTTGATATTGCAATCAGATAAGCTAAAGTCAAAGATGCAAAATCTTATGAAAAAAGGCGGTACGAAATGAAACTACTGGAATCGGCAGAAAATTATCTTGAGACCATTCTGATTATAAGCAAAGAAAAAAACAACGTTAGAGCCATTGATATTGTAAACCATCTGGGATTCAGCAAGCCCAGCGTAAGTGTTGCCATGAAACAGCTTGAAACAAATGACTATATAAGCAGAGATGACGATGGCTATATTACTCTTACGGAAAGCGGACTTGAGATTGCGAATATGATCTATGAAAGACATGAAATCCTTACGGAAATGTTTATACGGATGGGAGTCAGTCCGGAAACAGCTCGTGGGGATGCCTGCAAGGTGGAACATTACATAAGCGATGAAACCTTCGAATGTATAAAGAATTCAATAGAAAAACTGTAGAGGACAGACCTTGATGAAAGACTACAAACAATACATAAGGAATTTCAGTATAATAGCACATATTGACCATGGCAAGTCCACCCTGGCAGACAGGATAATTGAGAAGACGGGACTTGTGAGCCAGCGTGACATGAAGGCTCAATTTCTGGATAATATGGATCTGGAAAGAGAGCGGGGAATAACAATTAAGCTTCAGACTACAAGATTATCTTTCAGGAGCAGGGACGGAAATGAGTATATACTTAATCTTATAGATACTCCGGGGCATGTGGACTTCACCTACGAGGTATCAAGATCGCTGGCAGCATGCGAAGGTGCGATTCTTATTGTGGATGCAACTCAGGGCGTTGAAGCTCAGACATTAGCCAATGTATATCTTGCAATGAACGAAGATCTTGAGATAATGCCGGTTCTCAATAAAATAGATTTGCCATCTGCCAGGCCGGATGAAATCCGGGAGGAAATAGAAGAGGTGATAGGCATTGAAGCCGGAGACGCCCCTGAAGTATCAGCTAAGGAAGGAATAGGAATTGACGAGCTTTTGGAGCAGATTATCGTTAAGATTCCGGCTCCTTCAGGAGACGAAAATGCCAGACTTAAGGCTTTGATCTTTGACTCCTATTACGATAACTACAAGGGCGTTGTGATATACACAAGAGTGTTTGACGGATCCGTGAAGGAAGGTGACATGATCCGCCTCATGAACAGCGGAAAGAAATATGAAGTGACGGAAGTAGGAACCTATTCGCCGAATCCCGTATCCTGCAGCACCTTAAGAGCGGGAGAAGTTGGATATATCTGTGCCAGCATCAAGCAGGTTGCAGATGCCAGAGTGGGTGATACCATAACTCTGGCAGACAATCCTGCTGATGAACCATTGCCGGGCTATAAGAAGGCGCAATCCATGGTTTACTGTGGAATATATCCGGCTGAAGGCGAGAAGTATGAGAATGTTAAGGACGCACTGGAAAAACTCCAGGTAAATGATGCTGCATTTATTTTTGAGCCGGAAACGTCCACAGCACTGGGCTTTGGCTTCAGATGCGGGTTTCTGGGCCTGCTGCACATGGAAATTATTGTGGAGCGACTGGAGAGAGAATTTGATCTTGGTGTTATTACCACATCACCAAGTGTAATCTATAAGGTTTTTATGAATGACGGAACGGTAAAGATGGTTCAGAATCCTTCCAACCTTCCGGATTTTACGGAAATAGATCATATAGAGGAACCCATGGTAAAGGCGGACATCATGGTTCCTAAGGAATATGTGGGGAGCATAATGGAAATCTGTCAGGAAAGAAGAGGCAGATTGCTACATATGGAATATATTACAAAGGCAAGGGTCAATCTGCATTACGATATGCCTCTCAACGAAGTAATATACGATTTCTTCGATGCCCTCAAATCAAAGACCAGAGGTTACGGCTCTCTGGATTATGAATTTACCAGATATGAGCCTTCAAAAGTTGTCAAGCTTGACATACTTCTTAACAAGGATATGGTTGATGCTTTCAGTATGATAGTGCACGAATCAAAGGCATATGCACGCGGACGTTTCGTGTGCGAGAAACTAAAGGAAATCATTCCGATGCATCAGTTTGAAGTGCCTATTCAGGCATCCATAGGACAGAAAGTTATAGCCAGGGAAACAGTCAGAGCATATAGAAAGGACGTTATAGCCAAGTGTTACGGCGGCGATATTTCCCGTAAGAAAAAGCTGCTGGAGAAACAGAAGGAAGGAAAAAAGCGAATGCGTCAGTTCGGTACAGTGGAGGTACCTCAGGAGGCATTCACTGCGGTGCTCAAGTATGACGATAACAAATAGAATAGGATTATATATTCATATCCCATTTTGCGTTCAAAAGTGCAGATACTGTGATTTCCTGTCGTTTCCGTGCTCCGATGAGAAAGTCCTCATGGAATATGCGGATGCAATTTCCATTGATATTGCGGCACGAGCAACAGAATGGCCTTACAGGGTTGTTGATTCCGTCTTTATAGGAGGAGGAACACCCTCTCTGTTACCGCCTGCAGCAATCAGTAAGATTTTGACTGCTGTATTTACCGAGTTAAACGTTGACGAGGATGTGGAGGTTACTATCGAGACCAATCCCGCAACACTTACAGAGGAAAAGCTGAATGCCTACATGTCCGGAGGAATAAACAGAATCAGCATCGGAATACAGAGCTTTGACAATGTACTTCTCAGACTCCTGGGCAGGGTACATGATAAGAATGATGCATTCAATGCAATAAGAATGACGAAGAAGGCCGGATTCGATAATATCAATGTAGATCTCATGTTCGCTATTCCCGGACAGACACTTAAGCAATGGAAGGACACGGTGCGACAGTGCATATTTCTTGAACCTCAGCATATCTCTCTATACAGCCTGCAGATTGAAGAAGGAACAATATTTAATAAACTTGTGGAAGAAGGAACACTTACACCGACTTCAGAAGAACTGGACAGAGAAATGTATCGGGAGGCTTTGCATATGCTAAAGAATGCAGGTTTCAATCATTACGAAATATCTAACGCAGCGCTGCCGGGCTACGAAAGCAGACATAACCTCAAGTACTGGAGTTATGAAGAATATCTGGGCATAGGTCCGGGGGCAAGTTCCTTTATTGGAGGAAGGCGATACAGCAACTTCACCAGAATGACCGATTATCTGAAGGCTATTAAGAGAGGAGTATCCCCTGAAGACAGGGAGAATTCGGAAAACTATACTATCAGAGAAGAGATGGGTGTGTTTGTCTTTACGGGACTGAGAAAAACCGGAGGGTTTGACATTAATGACTTCGAAAAAAAATTCGAAGTTGACTTTTTCGACATATATGACCCTGCTCTAATCGAGAGATATAAAGGGTATCTGGAGATAAGAGGAATGAATCTGCTTCTCACGGAAGAGGGAAGAGATATTTCCAACAGCATAATGGCTGAGTTTGTTTGAAGGACAGTGTAATGAGCGGTAAATATATAATGGCACTGGATCAGGGCACGACCAGCTCCAGATGTATAATATACGACAGAATGGGGCATCAGATCAGCGTTTCACAGAGGGAGTTCAGACAGATTTATCCCGAAGCGGGCTGGGTTGAGCATGATCCCATTGAAATTCTTTCTACCCAGATAGAAGTTGCCAAGGAAGCTCTCAGAAAGATCCATGCTTCTGCGGCAGACGTGGACTCTATAGGGATTACCAATCAGAGAGAGACCACGGTTGTCTGGAACAAAAATACCGGGAAACCTGTTTATAATGCCATAGTCTGGCAGTGTCGCAGGACAGCGGAGTTTTGTGATGAACTGAATAATGAGGGGCTGACAGAGACATACAGGGACAGGACGGGTTTGCTTATTGACCCTTATTTCAGCGGTACTAAGCTCAGATGGATACTGGAGAATGTGGCGGGTGTCCGTGAGAAAGCACAGAAAGGTGAGATGCTCTTCGGAACCATAGAAACATGGCTTATATGGAACCTTACAGGAGGCAGGGTGCATGTGACGGATTATTCCAATGCTTCCAGAACCATGCTCTTTAACATACACGAGCTTAAGTGGGATGTTGAAATACTTGACAGGCTGGAGATCCCGGAATGCATGCTGCCGGAAGCAAAGCCTTCCAGCTGTATTTACGGAGAAACCGAAAGTCATATATTCGGCAGTCCAATCATTATAGGCGGAGCGGCGGGAGACCAGCAGGCGGCGCTTTTCGGACAGACATGTTTCCGGGAGGGGGAGGTAAAAAATACTTTCGGAACAGGCGGGTTCATGCTTGTTAATACGGGAGAAAAGATCATAAAATCCAGCAACGGATTGCTCAGTACAATTGCATGGGGCATAGATGACAAGATATACTACGCTCTTGAAGGTTCAGTTTTTGTTTCCGGGGCCACTGTTCAGTGGCTGCGGGATGAAATGGGGATTATAAGCAATGCGGCAGAAACCGAGAATATGGCGCGTATGGTGGACGATACGGCCGGAGCATACATTGTACCTGCATTTACGGGACTGGGTGCACCTTACTGGGATCCGTATGCCAGAGGAGTTATCACCGGTATCACACGCGGAGTTAACAAAAATCATATAGCCAGGGCAGCACTGGAATCCATGGCATATCAGACATACGATTTGCTAAAAGCCATGTCTGATGATCTTGGCGGGGAAATCAGCGCATTCAAGGTGGACGGAGGTGCGTCGGTAAACAACTTTCTTCTGGAATTTCAGGCTGACATACTGGGACAGCCAGTATTAAGACCGGTATGCATAGAAACCACATCACTTGGAGCTGCGTACCTGGCAGGTCTTGCCACCGGATACTGGCAATCCATGGACGATATAATATCAAATTGGCAGATCGACAGAATATTTAAACCGAAGATGAGCGGGGAGACCCGCGATAAACTTATCAACGACTGGCATAAAGCCGTTGAACGCTCATTAAACTGGGCATAATACATAATAATTATTTAATAGCTGGGGGAGCTGATGCTGAGAGTCGCCGCGTTATGCGGCGTTACCCGCAACCTGATCAGGATAATGCCTGCGAAGGGAAGCAATGCTGACTTTTAAAAGTTTTAAAAGTGTTCCCCTCCTGTGAAGAAGGAGGTTTTTTTATTATGAATTTACAGGATTTTTTTGAATCTCTGCCGGGGCAGCTCATCACCGTTGGAGTGATTGTTATTCTTTTTCTGCTGATACTTGTCAGCGGAAAGAACAAAAAAATGGATACAAGGGCATTAGCACTGTCGGCACTGCTGGTGGCTCTTGCCATAATACTTAATCAGCTTATTCTGTTCAGAATGCCGCAGGGCGGAAGTATCACGGCTTTCTCAATGGTACCAATTGTTCTGTGCGCCTACTTTTATGGTGTAAGAAGAGGGCTTATGGCAGGCATGTGTGTAGGTTTGATCACCCTCATATTCAATCCATATATTATTCATCCTGTTCAGCTGCTTCTGGATTATCCCCTTGCCTTTGGAGCACTTGCCTTTGGAGGTGTATTTGCTGCAAAAAAGAACGGGCTTATGAAGGGATATCTCCTGGGGGTATTCTGCAAATATCTTTGTGCCGTGCTGTCCGGGATTATCTTCTTCGGAGCATATGCACCGGAGGGTTTCAATGCGGTAACCTGGTCCATATGGTACAATATCGTTTACCTGGGTGTTGAAGCTGCAGTAACAGTAATCCTGCTGGCAATTCCGAGGGTCAAAAAGATGTTCGAATCCTTCAGAGAGAAACTTGTGCAGCAATGATTTAATTATTTTTGGAAATGACAATCAGCATGGAGCCACCCCCAAGCGAGAGGGTGGCTTTATCGTCTCTGAACTCATTACTCACACCCAAAGGATAAGTGCTTGTGATGGTGTGATCAGACAGAGGGTACCTGACACCGGAAGCATATACGCCTGTGCAGCATTCTGAAAGCGAGAAAAGTGACAGGTATGAATTCTCCACAGCCTCTATTTCAAAAATATCGCAGGGACCGTGAAGTACCAAGCAGTGATTCCGGCCATCTCTTATAGTAACAGGGCAATGCCTGCTGTAATTCATCAGTATCTGTATATTTGCAATGGTATGATCCAGCCGCCCGCCGATTCCGCCTGCTATTTCAATCTCACATGCACCGCGGGACAACGCTTCCATGACTGCAAGCTCCAGGTCTGTATAATCCTTTTCCGGAGAGAAATGCAAAACCTCCGTATCGGTCGGAAGTTCACCCTTGAAAGAATCAAAATCTCCAAGAAGCAGGTCTGGTGTAATGCCATATTTCTCTGCGATGTTAATACCGCCGTCGGTACATATTATGTAATCACAGCTTTCGGCTATATCATTAAGGTGAAGTGGGGAGTCTATATATGATGTAATTATAAGAACTTTCATTTTGCTATACATCCTTTCAGCAACTGTTGCGGTAGGAAATGTTTAATGCGTTTTTGCATAATTTACCCGTATATGCCGCCATATAATCTTGAAAAAGAATAAGTAATTATATATAATATACTCACAAAGGAAAGAATTTTAAAGAGGGGAAATGAAGGCCTTGGAAGATAAGATCAGAAAAGCGTTAAGGGAATTGGTGGACCCCGTTCTGGCTGAGCACTTCGGAGGCTCCACACTCTCCAGATATGAAGACGGAATAGCTTACATCAGACTGACAGGTGCATGTGCACAGTGCCCATCGGCACAGGAGACCATTGAGACGGTGGTCAAAGACTTCGTTATAGGAGCATGTCCTGAAGTACGGGATGTTATGCTGGATACCTCCGTAAGTGAAGACCTGCTGGACATGGCAAGGAAGATTCTCAGCGGAGAACACAATATAGATTAAAAATGCTTTGTTAATAAAAGCTTTTTTATAAAAAATTTATTCATATTATCCGTCAACAATCATGTTGCGGACATACCGAAAGAAATAAAAAGGAGTGATTAAATTATGTTAATGACAGGCGAACAGTATATCGAAAGTTTGAGAAAGATGAAAACAAGAGTTTACATGTTTGGCGAAAAGGTTGAAAACTGGGTAGACCATCCGATTATCAGACCTTCAATCGATTGCGTTGCTGTGACTTACGATCTGGCTCATGATCCTGAGTACAAAGACCTGATGACTGCCAAGTCAAACCTGACAGGCGAAATCATAAACAGATTCGGACATCTGCACCAGAGCACAGAGGACCTGAGGAACAAGGTTAAGATGCAGAGACTTTGCGGACAGAAGACAGCTTCCTGCTTCCAGAGATGTGTAGGTATGGACGCTTTCAATGCCGTGTACTCAACAACTTATGAAACAGACAAGAAGTATGGTACGAACTATCATGAAAACTTCAAGAACTTCCTGATTAAGGTTCAGAATGAAGACCTGACAGTTGACGGAGCCATGACTGACCCTAAGGGTGACAGAGGACTGGCACCAAGTGCACAGAGAGATAAGGATCTTTTTGTTCATATCAAGGAAAGAAGAGAAGACGGCATCATCGTCAGCGGAGCTAAGTGTCACCAGACAGGTTCCATAAACTCACAATGGCACATCATAATGCCTACGCAGGCCATGAGAGAAGATGATGCTGATTTCGCAGTATCATTTGCCTGCCCATCAGATGCTGACGGCATGTACATGATATACGGCAGACAGTCGTGTGACACAAGAAAGCTGGAAGAAGGAGCTGAAATCGACCTGGGTAATGCTAAATATGGCGGACAGGAAGCACTCGTAGTATTCGACGATGTGTTTATTCCGAACGAATATGTATTCCTGGCGGGCGAATATGAATTCGCTGGAATGGTTGTAGAAAGATTCGCAGGATATCACAGACAGTCATACGGCGGTTGTAAGGTTGGAGTAGGTGACGTTCTGATCGGAGCTGCTGCTCTGGCGGCTGAATACAACGGTGCACAGAGGGCATCACACATTAAGGACAAGCTCATAGAAATGACTCACCTTAACGAAACCCTGTATTGCTGTGGTATTGCCTGCTCAGCGGAAGGCTATCCTACAGAGGCAGGAAACTATCAGATTGACCTGCTCCTGGCAAACGTATGTAAGCAGAATGTTACAAGATTCCCTTATGAAATCGTAAGACTGGCAGAAGACATCGCAGGCGGACTGATGGTAACAATGCCGTCAGAAAAGGACTTCAAGTCAGACCTTCCTGTTGGAAGAAACGGCGAAACAATAGGAGAAATCTGCAACAAGTTCTTTGCAGCTGCACCTTCATGTACAACTGAAGAAAGAATGAGAGTTCTCAGATTCCTCGAGAACATGTGCCTGGGAACAGCGGCAGTAGGTTACAGAACTGAGTCGATGCACGGTGCAGGTTCACCTCAGGCTCAGAGAATCATGATTCAGAGACAGGGCAACATTGAAGGCAAGAAGGCTCTTGCAAAGCACATTGCAGGAATCAAATAATCGAAAACATCGATAAATCGATACTGTGTCTTTTCGATTTGAGGCTGCTTTGACACTCAAAGCAGCCTCGATTTTTACAAATTTAGTCAGTTAAAGGACGGAGTACTTATTAAACATGAAATACGGAGTGAAATTCTGCGGCGGGTGCAACCCCCGATATGACAGGGGGCAGGCCTACCGCGATATAAAAGAGGAATTTGATAATATAGACTTTGATTATGCGGAAGAAGGTAAAGAGTACGATAATCTTCTGGTAATCGGCGGGTGTAGCGCCTGCTGTGCTTCATATGAACAGTACGATGTTCGGAACAAGGTATTAAAGATGTGCTCTGAGGAGCACAAACCACAAATCATTAAAGAGCTTGCTAAACTGCAGGCTGAATAAAAAATGGAGGTTGTATTTAACGATGGACTGGAAACAAATCTATGAAAGCAGAAAAATGTCTGCAGATAAGGCAATGGAACTCATTCAGTCAGGTGACAGAATCATATTCGCACATGCGGTGGCGGAACCTCTGATTCTGGTTGATGCACTAATTGCCAACAAGCACCTGTACAAGGACATAACCATATCTCACATGGTAACTCTTGGTAAGGGAGAATATTCATTGCCGGAACACCACGATGTATTCACTTATGAAGGATGGTTCACTTCACCGTCGGTAAGAAAATCAATTGAACAGGGACATGGTGAATTTGTACCCGTATTCTTCCATCAGGTTCCTGACTTCATAAGAAGAGATATCTTCCATCAGGATGTTCTCTTTGTATCAGTTGGCAAGCCGGATGAACACGGATTCTGCTGTGTCGGTGTTTCTTCCGACTACACCATGCAGGCTGCCAAGTCATGCAGAACAGTTATAGTCGAAGTAAACGATCAGGTTCCAACAGTATTCGGTGATGTATTTATACATGTCAGCGAAATAGACGCATTCGTTGAGAATTCACATCCTCTGTTTGAAATCAAGCCGCCGGTGATCGGACCTGTTGAAGAAGCAATTGGTAAGCACTGCGCTTCCCTGGTTGAAGACGGTGCTACCCTGCAGCTGGGCATCGGAGCTATTCCTGATGCGGTTCTCTCTCAGCTGGGAGATAAGAAAGATCTGGGTATCCATTCGGAGATGATTTCCGATGGTGTTGTTGACCTTTATGAAAAGGGAGCAATCAACGGCTGCAGGAAGTCAATTGACAAGGGCAAGATGATTGTTACTTTCTTAATGGGCACAAAGAAGCTGTATGACTTCTGTCACATGAATCCTATGGTTGAAATGCGTCCTGTTGATTATGTTAACCATCCGGAAGTTGTTGCCAAATCTTCAAACCTGATATCCATTAACGCTTGCGTCCAGGTTGACTTCATGGGGCAGATTGTTTCGGAATGTATCGGAACCAAGCAGATCTCCGGTGTTGGCGGTCAGGTTGACTTTGTAAGAGGTGCGGCTATGGCACATGACGGAAAGGCCAAGGCTATAATCGCTATGCCATCCGTAACGGTAATGAAGGATGGAACAATGATATCAAAGGTGGTTCCATATATCGATCACGGTGCTGCTGTAACAACTTCAAGATGTGATGCCGACTACATCGTAACCGAGTACGGCATTGCTGAAATGAAAGGTGTTCCTATCAAGGAAAGAGCAAGAAGACTTATCAATATCGCTCACCCTGATTTCAGGGAAGAACTGAAGGTTAAATTTAAGGAAAGATTCAACGATGATTTTTAAAAGGAGGAAAAACAAATGCAGGCATTAAAATTAAAACCGGTAATCCATTATTTTGATACTTTCAAGGAGTTTAATGAAGAATTCAAGCTGGGCAAAGGAGACATCCTTGTAACAAACGAATGGATGTATAAACCATATGTTGAAGGCCTGGGAATCGACATTCCTGTGATATTCCAGGAAAAGTACGGTGCCGGCGAGCCGTCAGATGAAATGATAGACGCCATGAAAGTTGACATGGACAAATATGATTTCAACAGAATCGTTGCTTTCGGCGGCGGCACTATTGTTGATATCTGCAAGGTTCTCGCATGTGAGATTCCTGACAAGGTTGCTGACCTTTTTACAGGCAAGGTTGCTCCTAAGAGAATTAAGGAACTTATTGTTGTTCCTACAACTTGCGGAACAGGTTCTGAAGTAACCAACGTTGCTGTAGCTTCACTTCCTGCACTGAATCTCAAAAAGGGCATTGCCGATGAGCAGACATTTGCTGACATTGCAGTTCTTATTCCTGAGTCACTCCAGGGATTGCCTGACTACGTATTCGCCACATCATCAATTGATGCTCTGGTTCACGCTGCGGAATCCTTCCTTTCACCTAAGGCTTCCCCGTTCACCGAGATGTTCTCATTGAAGGCAATTGAAATGATTATGAGCGGATACAAGAAGATTGTGGAAAGAGGCGGAAATACCAAGGAAAACAGAGCGGATCTCCTTAAGGACTTCCTCATCGCTTCCAACTATGCAGGAATCGCATTCGGTAATGCGGGATGTGCTGCTGTACATGCTTTGGCATATGCTCATGGCGCGGCATTCCACGTTGCTCACGGTGAATCAAATTTCCAGGGCTTTACAGAAGTATTCAAGGTTTACAATAAGAAGAAGCCTGATGGCAAGATTGCGGTAATGAACAAGATTTTTGCTGACATTCTGGACTGCAATACTGCTGAAGTATACGATAAACTGGACGAATTCCTTGGACAGATTCTGCGCAAAAAACCATTGAGAGAGTATGGAATGACAAAAGATCAGGCGGCTGTATTTGCCAAGTCAACAGTTGAGAACCAGCAGAGACTGCTGGGCAACAACTATGTTGAACTGTCAGAAGAAGAAATTGCAGGAATCTTTATGGAGATGTTCTAAAAAAGCAATGGCAGTCAGAGTCGAAGTTACGGGAAAATCCGTTGCTTCGGCTCTTTTTTTGTAATAAATATTGACTTTATCGAGTTAAACTGATAAACTCTTAAACTAACGGAAGAATTTTAATTTGAGGTAGGAAATGCATCATCATATAAATCATCATATATTAGGAACGATAATTAAATACGGAGGAAAACGATTATGGTCTTTGATGACACCAGACTAAAGGCACTGTACAGCCGATACGGCTATATTCAGTTCAGAATGAGCAAATTCGAAGAATATGAATTGTATGTAAGAAACAAAGACTTTCTCGATTCACTCAACGTCATTACTTTTACCGATACAAACGGTAAGCTGATGGCATTGAAACCCGATGTTACCTTAAGCATTGTGAAGAACAGCAAGGATACTCCGGGTGAGGTCAGGAAAGTCTTTTATAATGAGAATGTTTACCGCGTGTCAAAACGCACGGGCTCATTTCAGGAGCTGATGCAAGTGGGTCTTGAGTGCGTAGGTGATGTAGATGAGTATAACATTTACGAAGTGATTATGCTGGCAGCTGAATCACTTATGGATATATCAGAAAATTGTGTGCTGGATATATCGCACCTGGGAATAATAAATGACATTCTTAACAGCTGCGATGTGGATTATAATACTCGGGGGAAAATACTTATTTGCATAAGCGAAAAGAATGCACATGGAATCAGAAGAATCTGTGAAGAAAACAATATCCCTGAAAAAAAAGCAGAAATACTTTGCAGACTCGTTTACATTTATGGCAGGCCGGAAGATGTGATTCCCAGACTGGAAAAATTGCTGGCAGGCGAGGAAGCAAAGGAATCCATAGAGCAGTTAAAGAGGATAGCAGGAGCATTTGACGGAAACCAGCTCAGGGAAATACTGAGAATTGATTTCTCGGTGACCAATGATATCGGCTACTATAATGATATAGTGTTTATCGGATTTGTGCAGGGCGTTCCGGACAAGATATTATCCGGCGGGCAATATGACAAGGTCATGTTAAAGATGGGACTGAAATCCAGAGCCATAGGTTTTGCAATAAATACCAACGCTCTTGAGAGGATTAACGCATCTGATGATATCTATGATGTGGATACGCTGCTGATCTACGAAAATAATGCAGATATTATTGATGTGAAAGATGCAGTGGAAGAGCTGACAAAGGACGGAGGCAGGGTGTTGGCACAGAGGAATATTCCTGATAAAATCAAATACAGGCAGCTTATTAAGCTGCAAAACGGTGAGGTGAAAACAATTGAGTCAGATGATTAATGTGGCACTCCCAAAAGGGAGATTGGGGGAAAAGGTATACAGCATGTTCGAGGCGGCAGGCTATGAATGTCCGGAGCTTCTCTCAAACAGCAGGAAGCTTGTGTTTGAGAATAAAGAACAAGGATTAAGATACTTCTGGGTCAAGCCTTCCGACGTGGCTGTATACGTGGAAAGAGGGTCGGCCGATATAGGCTGTGTGGGAAAGGACATCCTTCTGGAGCAGAACAGCGATGTATATGAGCTTCTGGATCTGGGTGTAGGAAAATGCAGAATGGCTGTGGCCGCACCGGAAGATTTTCACGATGATACCGGCAGAACTCTCAGAGTTGCAACTAAGTTTGCAAATGTTACAGCAGACTATTTTGCTTCACAGGGAAGAGACATTGATATAATACGCCTTAACGGTTCCATAGAAATAGCACCTCTTCTGGGCCTTTCCGATGTTATTGTTGACCTGGTTGAAACGGGCAACACTCTTAAGGCCAACAAGCTGGTTGTTATTGACTTTTTTAAAGATATTAGTGCACGCCTTATCGCCAACAAGGCTGGGTTCAAATTTAAGGGCGACAGAATTGAAAAAATAGTGAGGGAGATAGAATCACAATTATGAGCAGATTTTTTAGTGAAAGGCACAGAGAACTGATTGCATATACGCCGGGAGAACAGCCCGGGGAGAAAAAATATATCAAGCTTAACACCAATGAATCGCCATTCCCGCCATCGCTTAAGGCTCGGGAGCGAATGAAGGAGGTTCTTGGCGGCCTCAATCTGTATTCTGACCCGGAATGCCGGGTTTTGAGAGAGAAGCTGGCAGAGAAACAGGGTGTAAACAGTGATATGGTCATTGCGGGCAACGGCTCTGACGAGGTTTTGAATATTATTTTCATGGCATTCTGCGACGAAAAAAATCCGGCGGTTTTTCCGGATATAACCTATGGCTTCTATCCTGTATTTGCAAATGTAAACGGAGTACCATACAAGGAGATTCCTCTTGACGAGAAACTGAGAATAAGAATTGAGGACTATAAGCCCGCAGGTGGAACCGCCTTCATTGCCAATCCCAATGCTCATACAGGAATAATGCTGGCAAGGAAAGAAATTGAAGAGATTCTCAGGGCTAACAGAGACAATATTGTGGTTATAGATGAAGCTTATGCGGATTTCAGCGGCGAAAGCTGCATACCACTTGTTCATGATTATGACAATCTGATTGTTGTCAGAACCTTCTCCAAATCCTGCTCGCTGGCGGGAGCCAGACTGGGCTTCGCCATAGCCTGTGAGGAACTGGTTGCCGATATGAACACCATCAGGTATTCTCTGAATCCGTACAATGTCAACACCGTGACGATGGCTGCCGGAATAGGTACATTGGAGGATTATGAATATATAAAAAATGCCTGCGAAACCATTGTAAAAACTCGTAAGCGTATAACCGACAGGCTTAAAGAGCTGGGCTTCAGCATGACGGATTCCGAAGCTAATTTCGTTTTTGCGGCCTGTGACCGTATGGACGGCGGAGAGCTATACGAGAAGCTGAAAGACAGAGGAATCCTTGTACGGCATTTCCCAAAGGAGAGGATTTGCAAATACAACAGAATAACCATCGGCAGTGACGAAGATATGGATGTTCTGATTGAGACTATGGAGGAGATTCTGAAGGAGGAAAAAAATGAGAATTGCTGAAATTACAAGAAAAACCACAGAAACGGACATAAGGCTCAGACTTAATCTGGACGGGGTCGGAGAGGCTGATATAAACACGGGAATCGGCTTTCTGGATCACATGCTTAATGCTTTTGCCAGGCATGGCAGATTCGATATCAATATAGAATGTACAGGAGATACCTTTATCGATGACCATCACACGGTGGAGGATATAGGCATCACTCTCGGCAAAGCCTTTGCGGAAGCTCTGGGCGATAAAAAAGGTATTTCAAGGTTCGGAGACAGGCTGATACCTATGGATGAGGCTCTTGTTCTGTCAGCTGTGGACTTTTCGGGCAGAGCATACCTTGAATTTCAGCTTGATATTCCGACGGAAAAGGTTGGAACTTTTGATACGGAACTGGTAAAGGAATTCTGGATGGGATTTGCCGGAAATGCCGGATGCACCCTGCACATCAGGCAGCTGGCGGGAAGCAATTCTCATCACATAATTGAAGGAGCATTTAAGTCGGTGGCACGAAGTATCAGAGATGCCGTGGCTGTTGAAGAGAGATTTAATGACGAGATACCTTCGACTAAGGGTTTATTATAATGGAGAAAGAAAAGGTATAAGACATGAAGATATATCCTGCAATAGATATATATGAGGGCAGGGCAGTCAGGCTGTTTAAGGGTGATTATAACCAGATGACCGTATACAGCGACAGCCCATGGGAGATAGGGCGAGATTTTGCTGACAAGGGTGCCGAATATATTCATATAGTGGATCTGGAAGGAGCCAGGGAAGGAACAACTCCGAATTTTGAAACTATAGTCAGAATAAAGGAGGAGTCGGATCTGTTCTGTGAAGTTGGCGGCGGTATCAGGAGTACAGATGTAATAGAGAAGTACATATCTGCCGGTATAGACAGAGTTATTCTGGGTACAGCTGCGGTAATCGATCCTGATTTTGCTGATGAAGCCATAGGAAGATATGGAAACAGAATTGCCGTTGGTGTAGATATAAAGGATGGATTTGTAGCCGTTAAAGGGTGGACGGAAAAATCCTCTCTGGAGGCTATGAGTTTCTGTCGAACCATGGCAAAGAAAGGTGTCGGAACCATAATATGTACTGATATTTCCAGAGACGGAGCAATGCAGGGTACCAACAGGAGTCTCTATGAAACCCTCAGCAGCGAAATGTCTGAATCAGGCTTTAATGTTAACATTATTGCATCGGGGGGAGTATCATCGCTTGATGATGTAAGACAGCTTGCAGAAATGGGAATACATGGAGCAATAATCGGAAAGGCATATTATACCGGGGCCATTGATCTAAGGGAAGCAATATATAATGCCGAAAGAGGAGAAAATACGAAATGATAACAAAAAGAATAATTCCATGTCTGGATGTGAAGGACGGCAGGGTGGTAAAAGGTGTGAAGTTTGAGGGACTGAGCGATGTTGAATCGCCCGTGAAGCTGGCTGAATACTACAGCAAAAACGGTGCTGATGAGCTTGTTTTTTATGACATTACAGCATCTGCAGAAGGCAGAAAACTTTTTACAGATGTTCTGTGGGATACAGTAGAGAAAGTTTCTGTGCCTCTTACCGTGGGAGGAGGAATAGGCACAATTGCCGATTTCGACAGAGTGCTTAAGTGCGGTGCAGATAAGGTTAGTGTCAATTCGGGAGCCATAAATAATCCGTCTATTATCAGTGAGGCCGCTAAACTCTATGGCAAGCAGTGTGTTGTTCTGTCTGTGGACGTGAAGCTTGTTGACGGAAAATACAAAGTTTTTTCCAGAGGAGGGAGAGACAATACTGAAATGGATGCTTTAGAGTGGATCAGACGCTGCGTTGACATGGGTGCAGGCGAAGTGGTTGTCAATTCCATCGATCAGGACGGTATGAAAAAAGGATTTGATATAAAGCTTCTGAAGATGGTTTGCGATGCCGTTAAAGTGCCTGTAATAGCTTCGGGCGGAGCAGGAAGCATTGAACATTTTATAGAACTGTTTAAAAAAGTTCCGAATATTGATGCGGGTCTGGCCGCTTCAGTATTTCACTTCGGCGAGGTTAAAATCAATGAGCTGAAGGAAGCCATGGCAAAGGAGGTACTATGACTGTAAAAATCGAGGAATTGATATTTGATAAGGACGGCCTCATCCCTGCAATTGTGACTGATGTAAATACGGGCAAAGTCCTCACTCTGGCATATATGAACAGGGAGAGTCTGGAAATTTCCATTGAAAGAAGGCTTACGTGTTTTTGGAGCAGATCGCGGCAGGAGCTGTGGCTTAAGGGAGAGAGCAGCGGAAACTATCAGCATATAGAGTCAATTACCGCTGATTGTGACAGAGATGCTCTGCTGATAAAGGTAACAGCCGATGGCCCGGCCTGTCACTTGGGAACAGAGTCCTGTTTCGAATATCCTGTTCTGAAAGGCACGGAAGCTGCTGACAGTGGAAGTGAATTCTCCTATGAGGCTCTCATGACCATGATGGCCGACCGCAAAGAAGATCTTAAAGAAGGTTCATATACATCATATTTATTTGAGAAGGGTCTGGATAAGATTCTGAAAAAAATCGGCGAGGAATCCACTGAGGTTGTTATTGCAGCAAAGGCAAATGACAGGAAAGAAACCATTTACGAAATTGCAGACCTGGCTTATCATGTAATGGTCCTGATGACCGAAGCGGGAATCACCCTAGATGATATTTCCGGGGAGCTGGCATCAAGGCGTATAATAGACAAAAAGATTAAACAGGAGAAAATGGTATGATAAAAAGTGACTTTCATACTCATACGGCCTTTTCGGACGATTGCGAGTTTCCAATGGATGTGATGATACAGGCGGCAATAGACCAGGGGATTGAATGTCTTGCCATTACCGATCATTACGACCCGGATTACCCTGATCACTCTCTGCCCTTCGATCTGGAACTGGATAGATATATACCGGCACTTGATGAGGCACGGGAAAGATATGAAGGCAGAATAGAAATAGCTAAAGGCATTGAAGTAGGTATCAGAGATGGCTCCTATGACAAATGTAATGCAGCTGTTGAAATGACCGATTTTGATGTTGTAATCGGCTCGTTTCATGCATACAGGGATAGAAAGAAAGAAGAAGATATTGCAATAAGTGTATGGGATTTTTCTGACAGAGATATGGTTAAATTTCTTGAGGATTTCTATATATACATGTATGAGTGCCTCAGGGCATACAAAAACTATGATATCCTGGGTCATTTCAGCATTATGGACAGATATTCAGGGGGCCTTAAGGACTACGGTCCTTATGAGGATATCATTGATGAAATATTGAAGCTTATGATTGGCGATGGAAAAGCACTGGAAATCAACACATCCAGCTATGCATACAAGATGGAATGTAATCTGCCGCGCGAATCAATACTCAGAAGATACAGGGAGCTGGGTGGAGAGATGATCACCTTCGGATCCGATGCTCACGCACCATATAACCTCAGATCGCATTTTGATGAAGCCGGAGATCTGGCTCGCTCCCTGGGGTTCAGGAGCTACTGTACATTTAAGGGTAGAAAGCCTTTGTTTCACAGTCTGTAGTATGTTAGAATACTACTGGTAGTTTAATGGGTTTTAAGAAAAGAGGTATTTAAATGCAGGATGGAATGATTACACAGAATATTATCATAACCGAATCGAGCAAAAATCTGAGAGCTCTCGGGAGAAATGCGCTTAACAGCAAGTGGAAGGTTAGCATTATTGCGGTATGTATATATCTTATTTGTATGCAGCTTCCGCCTTTGATTTTCGATAGTCTGTTTGGCGTTAATATGGGAAATATGTTTATTCCGGGGGGAAATACCTACGGGATGGATGCTGAAGTTTATATTCAGCTGTATAACAATCTGCCGGAATACTCCATGCTCAGTGCAATATATGTAATCCTTGTAGCAGGAGCACTGGAACTGGGAATAACTTTGTTCTTTCTGGCTTCTTTCAGAAATTATGAAACAAAAGAAACTGACATCTTTCTGGGGTTCGAAAGATTCGGCAAAGCACTGGGGCTGATGCTGTTCCGGTCATTGTTCATATTCCTCTGGTCATGTCTCTTTTTAATTCCGGGAATTATCGCGGCCATCAGATACAGCCAGGCATTTTTCGTACTGGCTGACGATCCGGGCAAAGGCATAAGAGAGTGCATGAATGAAAGCAAAGCTATGATGAAGGGTAACAAAGGCAAGTACTTTATACTTTCACTTTCTTTTATCGGCTGGCTGTTTCTTGCCGTGTTGCCTTCCGGAATCGTTCAAAGCATTGGCACAATAATCAGCACAAATGATTTTGTAATCGGAATATTTGCCCTGATTGGCGGACTGTTTGTTGCACCGGTAACGGCATATATGTATTCCACATTTGCCGGTTTTTACGAAATCCTCGCAGGCCATCTGATAAAGGATACCACTCCTGTATCTGTTACACCGGAAGAAGCTGTTCAGCTGGAAGAGGCGATAACCTTGACTGAAGACAGCATTGATCCGGAAGATTCCGGGGATGATAATGCAGAAGAAAAGCAAAAAGATGAATGATTTCAAGATGCCGGAAACCGAAAATTTCAAATTATTCTGCAACAGGGACTGTGAATACTTCCCTTGCCATGAGGTGGAGAATGAGGAGGAATTTAACTGCCTTTTCTGTTACTGTCCTCTCTATGCACTGGGGTCGGAATGCGGCGGAAACTTTGTATACACGGAAGAAGGAGTCAAAGATTGCAGCAATTGTACGATTGTACATGTGGAAGGTGGCTTTGACCATGTAATGGAGAGGTCCAAATTATTAGTGGAACTGGCGAAGAAGAACAGGTAGTATATTCGTATTCAGAATAAAATAAAAAGGGCTGTCGCATCATGTGACGCTCTTTTCTTCTCTCCGATAAAGGAAGCTGAAATGATAAAAACAAGAACACTAAACAATGGTACAACTATAATAATGGAAAAGACCGATTATGTTCAGTCGGCTGCCCTGGGTATATGGGTAAGGTCAGGAGCGGCCTATGAAACTGATGACATTTCGGGTATGTCCCACTATATAGAGCATATGATGTTTAAGGGGACAACCGGAATGAGTGCGAAGGAGATAGCGGAGGCCGTTGACAGGATAGGCGGATCATCAAATGCTTTTACGGGCAAGGAAGCGACTTGCTATTACATAAAGACGCTGACTTCAAATATATATAAAGGTGCGGAAATCCTCCTGGATATGGTGACGGAATCTGTCTTTGATACTGATGAGATGGACAAGGAAAGAAATGTAATCCTTGAAGAAATCAAGATGGTTAAAGATTGCCCTGATGACGAAATCTATGACACAATTTCAGAGCTTGTAAACAGTGGTAACCCGCTGAGAATGAACATTCTGGGAAATCCGGAAAGCCTGAGTAATATAGACCGCAGCCAAATGATGGAATATTTCAGGAAAAGATATGCCAGAGACGGAATAGTTATTGCCATAACAGGTGATTTTGATGAGGAAAAGCTTTGTTCTATCTTTGAAAAAGGACTGGAATCATTGAACAGCACCTCTGACAGACCCGAATTTACTGCAGGTCCTTACAGGAGTTCATTCGATGTGAAGGTTAAGGATATTGAACAAACCCATATATGTCTGGCAACACCGGGAATATCAATGGTTGACGATAAATATTTTTCGTTTGTACTTATGAACAACATCTTTGGCGGAAGCATGAGCTCCAGGCTGTTTCAGAACATAAGGGAAGAAAAGGGTCTGGCATACTCTGTCTCCTCTATGAATGTCTTTAATTCAGGCAGCGGCTTCTTTAACATTTATGCAGGTGTCGCCCATGAGAAAGCAGAGGAGGCAATAAAAGCTGTTCGATATGAACTGAATTCCCTTGCTCATGACGGAGTATCCGAAGACGAACTGGCAATGGCCAAGGAACAGGTGAAGAGCTCATATATATTCGGACTTGAGAATATAAACAGCAGAATGTTTTCTCTGGGAAAGAATCTGCTGCTTTTGGATCGCATATATACTCCGGAGGAAATCCTTTCCGGATTCGATTCCGTTACAAGGGAGGATATAACGCAAAGTGCCCAGGTAATAAGTGATTTTGCCAACTACTGCGGAGCGACTGTCACGGGTAAAGATCTTGAGCTGGATAAGCTGGTCAGAGGTTAAATTCAAATGAAAATAAAAATAATAAGTCTCAGTGGCATAATGCCCAAATATGAAACAGAGGGCTCTGCGGGAATGGATATCAGAGCTTATCTGAGCGAACCTGTGGTTATCGAGCCGGGCAGGAGAGCTTTAATTCCAACCGGGCTCTATATGGAGATAGAATCGGGTTATGAAGTTCAGATAAGAGCGAGAAGCGGTCTGTCAGTAAATAAGGGAATAGGTCTGACCAACGGCATCGGAACCATAGACAGTGATTACCGCGGAGAGGTGTGCGTTTCACTTATTAACTGGGGAGATGAGAATTTCACAGTGAATAACGGTGACAGGATAGCCCAGATGGTAGTTGCTTCTTATGAAAAGGCGGAAATAGTTCATGCTGAGGATCTTGATGAGACTGAAAGAGGACAGGGCGGCTTCGGGCATACGGGAATATAGAAATGAACATAAGAGAAAAAATAGAAAAAAGAGAATACGAGTTTTTGTCTCCCAATGCCACAAAAGCGGCAGAGAGCAAAGGGAGGCTGCGGGCAGAGGAAAAGTGCGATGTGCGTACAGATTTCCAGCGAGACAGGGACAGGATAGTTCATTCAAAATCTTTCAGGAGGCTGAAGCACAAGACACAGGTCTTTCTTACTCTTGAAGGAGACCATTACAGAACGCGTCTGACGCACACCATTGAGGTTTCGCAGATTTCCAGAACCATAGCAAGGGCTTTGGGTCTCAATGAGGATCTGGTGGAAGCTATTGCTATGGGACATGACCTGGGACACACTCCCTTTGGCCACATAGGTGAGACTATTCTAAACCGACTGTACAGCAAAGGCTTTCGTCACAATGAACAAAGCCTTCGCGTGGTTGATGTTTTGGAAACTTCATACGGGACCAAGCACGGAATCAATCTTACTATGGAGGTCAGAGACGGAATACTTAATCATACGGGCTCGGGCATACCATTTACTCCTGAGGGTCAGGTGGTAAAAATCAGCGACAGAATAGCTTATATCAACCACGATATCGATGATGCCATCGGAAGCGGAATAATTACCATCAAGGATCTGCCGCGAGAAAGTATTGATGTTCTGGGAGATTCACACAAGAAGCGAATTGATACCATGGTGAAGGATATGATAGCCAACAGTGAGGACGGCAGTGATATAAAGCTCAGTGATGAGAAAAGAGATGCCATGAATGAGTTGAGAGCATTTATGTTTGAGAATGTATATCACAATGAGGCTATAAAAATGAAGAAAGACACCAATAGCGTGGAAAACATTATAAGCTTTCTGTTTAATTACTATATGAACGACCCCGAACAAATTTTTGATATATATGCCATTGGTGAAGATTACGACCCGGAAGAGCTGGTAAAGGATCATATAGCGAGCATGACGGACCGTTACGCCATAAATGTTTATAACAAGCTGACGGGGAGAGAGTAAATGCTCAATTTCCGCATAAATTCATCATTTTGCTGTGTTTTTACAGAAACAATACTTGCTGTTCCAAATGTATTTTTATGAATCTTTCGAAAGACCAATTCAGACAGACTAACTTGCGGTAAATGCGTTGACCAATCAAACCAGTTTGTGGTTCCAATTGGTCTTTTAACAGGGGAGACCAATTTTCATCTTTGTGGCAAATTTTTTTTCTGTAAAAAAGACTCAAATAGTTCTATTTTTACAGAAAACGAAAGAGGATGCTATGCATTGATTTTTCCTATTATGTATTTTGAATTTAAATGTTGTATAATTTCATAATACTGATGCATAAAAATACAGACACTAAATAAATAGGTTATTTGCCAAGGCAATTTCAAGTTTGCCATAGTAAATTCAATCATGCCCCAAGTTTTAGTTTGGCAAATAATTTTTGAATAATTTTAAAAAAGGAAATCACGCACCTCTGTCGTAAATGTATAATGACAGAGGGTTTTTAATTAAAAATACGATCATTAAGGGGTCAATGTGCAGGGAAACAGCAGGAATCAGGTTAGAAACCAGGTTAATATTGTTGACGAGATAAAAAGCAGGTGTAACATTGTTGATGTCATTGGCAGAGTGGTTCCCCTTAAAAAGGCGGGGAGCAATTTCAAAGGTCTTTGCCCTTTTCATAATGAGAAGACACCTTCTTTTGTTGTTTCAGAGCCGAAACAGATATTTACCTGTTTCGGGTGCGGAGCCGGTGGCGATGTAATAAGCTTCGTAGAGAAATACTATAATCTGGATTTCAAAGGTGCAGCAGAAATGCTTGCGAGAGAATACGGCATAGATGTTCAGTTCAGTTTTGGGAATTCCGAGGAAAAGGATGAGCTTTATGAAATAAACAGAGAAGCGGCTGTATTCTTTTATAAGGCTTTGCGCGGGAGTTCCAATGCGGGATACAGATACATGCGCAGCAGAGGTTTTACCGATGAAACTCTTAAGCAGTTCGGTATTGGCTGGGCTGACGATGAATGGACAAGCCTGACGGATTATCTTATAAGCCGGGGATACAATAAAGACAAACTTGCAGAGCTGGGTCTGGTATCAAATAAGAGTGACAGATATTATGATAAATTGAGAAGCAGAGTAATCTTTCCCATCATCAACACAGGAGGAAAGATTATCGGCTTCGGCGGCAGAATCGTAGGCGAGGGAGAGCCCAAGTATCTGAATTCACCGGAGACAATGATATTTAAAAAGAAAAACAATCTTTACGGACTGAACATTACCAGAGAGGCTGTCAGCAGGGAAGACAGGATAATTCTTGTAGAGGGATACATGGATGTAATCTCGCTTTATCAGGCAGGAATCAGAAATGTATCTGCATCTCTGGGAACAGCCCTGACTCATGAACAGGCCAGACTGATTAAAAGATACACATCCAATGTGACTTTGTCCTATGATGCCGACGAGGCGGGACAGGATGCAGCGGATCGGGGGCTGGATATACTGTACAAGGAAGGATGCCGTGCATCGGTTCTGAAGGTGACTGACGGAAAAGATCCGGATGATTTCGTAAAGAGTCAGGGCAGGCAAGCTTTTCTTGACCTGGTTGACACTGCACTTCCTTACGGAGATTTCAAAATCGGAAGATTGAGGGAGCGCTACAGTCTTGATGATGAACAACAGAAAATAGAGTTCATACAGGGTGCTTTAGCCGTACTCAAGCAAATGAAACCGGTAGAAGCCGACATCTATATAAGGAAGCTTGCTTCGGAAACCCAAATATCCGAGGGTGCATTAAGGATGGAATATGGAGAAGGAAAGACGGCACCGGTAAGTGGGAGAGCACCTGCGGTTGACATTTATAAAGACCATTCGGATCCCGATAATATATCGCAGAATAAGATGTCTCTGGCAGAGAAAAATCTTCTGAAACTTATGCTGATGGATTACAGGTTTACGGTTCTTCCCGAGGATATAAAAAATGATGTGTTTACCGGTGGTTCGGGCAAAGCTCTTTACAGGGCACTCGTTTCCGCGGACAGAGGTGACAGACCGCTTGATATAGATGAGATAAAAGATTTTCTGAATCAGTCCGATTCGGAACTGCTAGATGAAATAACGAAGAAGATTATACCCGGTGACAAGGAACAGGCTATGTTTGATGAGTGCATAGAGCACATACGCCTGATTAAATTAAAAGAAGAAGATCGGGATATCAGGCTTAAACTTTCACTCGCAGATAATGAAACGGACCAACAAAAGGTCAGACAACTTATGGAAAGACATATGGAAATTCAGAGAATACTTAAGAAAGATAAATGAAGATAAAGGTGGTATAATTGATGACAGACATGAAGATTGACAAGGAACTTGAAGAATTCAGAAAGAGAATAACGGACATAAGGGACGAACCTGTGCAGGAAAACGAGTCGGCCGAAGAGGAATTAAGTTTTGCTGAGAAAAAGGATTTGCTCGTAAACGAGCTGGATGAAAAGGCCGGATTCAAGAAGCGAAAGAGCCTGACTTATACGGAAATCTCCAATCACATAGGTGATGCGGAATTGGACAAGGATCAGATGGACGAGATCTATTCCGCACTTATGGACAAGGGTGTGGAGTTGATTATGGAATCGGAACCGGATGATTCGGAGCTTATGGATATAGATGAAGAAGAAGTGGATGATCCGGAGGTGGAGGCGGCCATTGCCGAGAATCCGGAGGCCAAGGAGATAGATCTGGAGGCAACTCTGTCAAAGAGTATTGCCGTAGACGATCCGGTGAGAATGTATCTTAAGGAAATAGGCAAGGTACCTTTGCTTACGGCGGATCAGGAGGTTGACCTGGCCAAGAGGATGGAAGCAGGAGAGGAATGGGCCAAACAGAAGCTTTGTGAAGCCAACCTGAGGCTGGTTGTTTCCATCGCTAAGAAGTATGTAGGCAGAGGAATGCTATTCTTGGATCTTATTCAGGAAGGGAATCTGGGTCTTATAAAAGCCGTAGACAAGTTTGATTGGACTAAAGGATACAAATTCTCCACTTATGCCACATGGTGGATCAGACAGGCCATCACCAGATCCATTGCGGATCAGGCAAGAACCATCAGAATACCGGTTCACATGGTTGAAACAATAAATAAACTCATACGTGTTTCGAGGCAGCTACTTCAGGAAAACGGCCGTGAACCTTCCCCTGATGAAATCGCCGTTGAAATGGGAATAACCGTGGAGAAGGTGCGTGAAATACTCAAAATCGCACAGGAACCGGTTTCACTGGAGACACCAATAGGTGAGGAGGAAGACAGTCATCTGGGCGACTTCATTCCCGACATTGACGCTCCGGCACCTGCTGATGCGGCGGCTTTCACTATGCTTAAGGAACAG
Organism: Lentihominibacter sp.; assembly: GCA_050953465.1. GTDB lineage: Bacteria > Bacillota > Clostridia > Peptostreptococcales > Anaerovoracaceae > Lentihominibacter. The sequence continues at coordinate 1,692,040 of JBMNMR010000002.1, forward strand.
CTGGTTACCGTTCTGGAAACTCTTACGGAAAGAGAACAAAAGGTTTTGAAGCTGCGTTTCGGTCTGGATGACGGAAGAGCAAGAACTCTTGAGGAAGTAGGCAAGGAGTTCGATGTAACCCGTGAGAGAATCAGACAGATTGAAGCCAAGGCTCTTCGCAAGCTGAGACACCCGACCAGAAGCAGAATCCTCAAGGATTATCTGGAGTAATGAATAAGCTTAGTGACAGGCTGCAAATGATTGCAGATAACATCAAACCCGGAGAAACCATGGTAGACATAGGAACCGACCATGGTTTTCTTCCGCTGTACCTTATTGAGCAGGGTATTTCACCTCGTGTGATTATGACGGATATAAGCGAACCATCTCTCAGGAAGGGTATCGATGGGGCTGAAATTCTCGGGAAGAATGTGCCCGAAATTGATATTTATGAAAGATGTGACTTTCGTTCAGGGGACGGTCTGACTATTATCCGGGCTCATGAGGTGGATAATGTGGTAATCGCCGGCATGGGCGGACTGCTGATGACGGAGATTCTCGGAGAGGATATAAGCAAAACCTTAAGTTTCAAGCGGTTAATCCTTCAGCCGAGAAATCATTCGGAACAGCTGAGAAAGTGGCTCGCTTCAAACGGATTTAATATAGTCAGGGAACAGCTGGTGCGGGAAGGCAAGTTTATATGTGAGATTATTACTGCTCAACCTGGTAGGTGTGTTTTGCCTGACAGACCCGGAGAGTCGGAACTTCCTAAGGTTTTACTTGAGGACTATAGAGATCTTGCTGTGGAATTTGCCGGCATAAAGGTTGCCATTGAGGAAAAAATTCTCGAAGGTATGAGCAGAGGCAAGGAGTCGGATCCTGCCGAGATTCAACTAATACAAAAGCGAATTGAGTATTTCAGGGAGATTGCAAATGGATAAACTGACTGTAAGAAGTATAGCGGAAGCTATCAATGAATCTATCCCCGAGGTTACCCAGGAGGAGTGGGATAACAGCGGTGTTCAGATTTATATCGATGACAGAGAGGTGAACAAAATCCTTGTCTGTCTGGAAGTTACAGAAGAGGTGGCGGATGAAGCTATGATATCCGGTGTTGACATGATTGTGTGTCATCACCCGCTGATTTTCGGTGATATCAGAAACATAGACGGTACCACATCATATGGCCGTACTCTTATAAAGCTGATCAGAGCAGGTATTTCCGTCTATGCGTCACATACACCGTTTGACAGGATTGAAGGCGGAAACAGCGATGTTCTTGCCGATTTGCTGGGACTTACCGAGGTTGCTCCGCTTGGCGAAACCGACGGTATGGATATGTGCAGAACCGGATTTATCCCTACCGTTGGCAAGATGAAGCTGGAATTCTTTACGACATATGTGGCAAAATGTCTGGAGATTGACTCCCGGTCGATCAGAGGCGCCGGCGATTTGGACCGTGGCATTTCCAAGGTTGCTGTATGTTCCGGAGCCGGTACCGATTTTGCTGTCGCTGCGGCAGCCGCAGGATGCGATGTTCTTGTTACCGGTGATGTGAAACATCATCAGGCACTGGAGGCGAAATCTATCGGCATATGCATAGTCGATGCGGGACACTATGATACTGAAAAATTTTTTGCAGGAGTAATGAAAAAAAGACTTGCTGAAATACTGGGTGATAGTGTAGAAATATCAGAGTCCCGTGTAAATACGGATCCATTCGTTTGCTGATTAATATAAAAATATGTAACTGTAGGATTTTGGGCAGGACTGGCAATCGCGTGCATCTTCGGGATGCATGAGGAAAGTCCGGGCTCCGCAGGGCAGGGATGCCGGATAACGTCCGGCGCAGGTAACTGTAGGGAAAGTGCAACAGAAACATACCGCCGAAACGGGTAATGCCGTGGCAAGGTTGAAATCGTGAGGTAAGAGCTCACGGGGAGGTATGGTAACATATCTCTCGTGCAAACCCCATCCGGAGCAAGACCAAGCAGGGCAATCGGCATTTTGCCGGGTGGCTGCCCGCCATCGCCCGGGAGGTAGGTCGCTGGAGCTTGCCGGTAACGGTAAGTCGAGATAGATGATTGCCTGATACAGAACCCGGCTTATGTCCTGCCCGAAATTTTCACAAACACAAAACCAATTCGCAAATGTAAAAATAGTCCTTGAAAAAATATGACCGCTTGGTTATAATGAGAAAGTCGCAAGTTACTGAAACAAACGGGTGCAAGTTCGTGCGGATATGGCGGAACTGGCAGACGCGCACGGTTCAGGTCCGTGTGTTGGTTAACGACGTGGAGGTTCGAATCCTCTTATCCGCACCAAAAACAAACGTCATAATTGATACAATTATGACCCGTTGAAAAGTCCGGCAATGCCGGGCTTTTTCATTGTTTATGGGCGAAATTCATCTTTTGAGAGACGGCATTTTAGCCGAAAATTTGAACCATTATCGTGCAATCATGCACCCCCCTTCTGGGAATTCAGTCGGGGGGTGCATTTTTTATTTGGGGTGTGCACTTTTACACGATATATCTTCAGTAAAGGTATTGGCGTGTGGCCCGCTTTATCCAGACAAAAATTATTACTTTATAATTCCGTATACATACTTGACAAGGTGAAAGAGATCGTTTATAATAAAACCAACTGGTTAGTTATTTATCGATTTGAAAGGAATGACCACATTATGCCCAGAACGGCAAAAGAAAATCTTCATAAAAACGAAATACGCAAAGAGCATATCATAGAGGCGGCTTTATTGTTATTCTCTGAAAAAGGATTTGAAAACACCCGCGTTGATGAGATTGCGGAAAGAGCGGGCGTGAACAAGGCGTTGATTTATTATCATTTCGAGAGCAAAGAGGCCCTTTTGAACCATCTGCTGGAAGAACTTTTTGCAGGTATCAAAATAAGGGCTATGGACTTTGTATCAAATAATTTCATTAAAGCCCTTCAAGAAGGAGATATGGATATCCTCCCGGACCGCATACGGTTTGTAAGCGATTCGGCTATGGCCGTATTTATGAAAGAAAGCCGGCTTTATTATGAGGGAGTGTTGGATTACTTGCTTGATAATAGGGACGCCGTGCGCCTTATGCTGGCGCAATCCCTCAAACACGGTAACGACCCAATAAGCTTGTTTCGTTTTTTCGAGCTCATGGAACAGAAGGAAAGTAATCCGATGTATCAAACCATTCGGGAAGCGGACGACGATTTCACCTATTCCAGCGATATAATGATAACAAAATTCTTTTACGGCATATTGCCGATGCTGAACATGGCGGCGTATTTCAATGATTATGTAAAGGCCAGTTTCATGAGCGAAGAAACTTTGCGTTCGGATTTTTTCCGTATCTGTATGAGCATCATCCCCTATCCGATTCAAGGCAGAGATCTGTTAATGTCCATAGGCAGATCGGATTTCATATCCGATAAATAGACAATCGCCCCACTGTATTACATCTGGCATGGTGGGGCAAAAATTTACACAGTAAAAAACTGTCCGGTTAGTTTTATATTAGGAAAGAGGTGATAGATAACATCAATACAGTTGTCCGACGCGGTTTTTTATCTGAAAATTTATGAAGGAGGCATTACCATGAACAAGGTGCAAAAATCGGCAATGAATCTTATCTTGGGATATTTATCAAGCAAGCCGCTTGAGAGGATCCCAACCATGTTGAACTTGGCGGAGACGCTTGACCGTAAAAAGCTCAATACTTCAGCTATCCAAACACTTCGAGAAGTTCTCACCGATGAAGACAGCATGTGGCGCGGCTTTACCGAAAGGCTGTTCAAAGAACTTGATCCCAAAGTATTGCGGAAAGCGGTCGAGTGCTTTATGATCAACGCCTCGCTGGAGGGAAGCGCTGTTGCCGCCGAAGCCGCACAGAAATACGACTGCAACATTCCCTGGGCGATCCTTATGGACCCGACCAGCGCCTGTAATCTAAACTGCACCGGCTGTTGGGCTGCACAGTACGGCGACAAGAACAATCTCGGTTATGAGACGCTGGATTCCATCTGTAAACAAGGCAAGGAATTGGGAATCTATTTTTACATCTTTTCGGGCGGTGAGCCGCTGGTACGCAAGAAGGACATTATTCGCCTGTGCGAAACTCATCCCGATTGCTACTTCTTAGCTTTCACCAACGGCACCCTGGTCGACGACGCATTTTGCAAAGAACTTGTCCGTGTGGGGAATTTCTCATTGGCCTTCTCCATCGAGGGCGACGAGACATCTACGGATATGCGGCGTGGCCAAGGTACATATCGAAAGGTCATCGAAGCCATGGAGCGCATGCGCGAGCATAAGCTGCTGTTTGGGTATTCCACCTGTTATCACCGCTACAACACCGAAAGCGTTGGTTCCGATGAATTTGTCGATGACATGATCGCCAGAGGCTGCCGCTTCTCTTGGAATTTCACTTATATGCCTGTGGGAAAAGACGCGGTGACCGACTTGCTGGCAACGCCCGAGCAGCGCACCTACATGTACCGGCGAATTCGCGAGATACGGGAGACGAAACCCATCTTCGCTATGGATTTTTGGAACGACGGAGAGTTTACGCAGGGGTGTATTGCCGGAGGACGGCGTTATCTGCATATCAACGCGGCAGGCGACGTTGAGCCGTGCGCCTTCATCCATTACTCCAACGTCAATATTCACGATGTTACTCTGCTTGAGGCGTTAAAATCTCCGCTTTTTGCCGCATACCGCAAGCGCCAACCGTTTAATGAAAACCATCTTCGCCCCTGCCCCCTGCTGGACAATCCGGACGCGCTTCGCGCAATGATTGAGGAGTCCGGCGCGCACTCAACCGACATGGAGGCCCCGGAGGATGTACATTGCCTGTGTGCAAAAACAGACGAAGCGGCCGCAAAATGGGCGGCGTGTGCGGATCATCTGTGGCATCAGCAGGAAGAATTAAAGAAAAAGACGAGGTTTGCGGAGCAGTTTAAAATGTAATGATTTCGAGGGCATCGTTGAAACCCGAGCAGGTTGTACAGTGTCGGGTCACTTCGGCCCAATGCCCTTGAAATTTTACTAATCCGGCGCGTATTCAACCGACATGGGGGCACCGAGAGTTTCTACCGGATAAAACTCGTTTGCCCGGACGAGGTAAAGGGGGGAATATATTGATTATTACGCTGGTCATTGATACTTTTAACATCAATAATAACGGCACCACTATTTCTGCCATGCGCTTTGCAAAAGCGTTGATTAGGCGTGGACATACCGTGCGTGTGGTCACATGCGGCGACCCGGCGAACAGCGGTGTCGAATCGGATAGTGGCTTTACAATGTTTTATGTGCCTGAGCTTTTTCTTCCAATCGCCAGCCGGCTGGCGCATTTGCAAAATACCCTATTTGCCAAACCGATGCGCGATGTGCTTGAAAAGGCGATTGCCGGTGCGGATGTTGTACATATTTATCAGCCGTGGCCGCTTGGCAGCGCAGCGCAGCGGATTGCGCGGCGACTGGGCGTGCCCGCCATCGCGGCTTTTCACGTTCAGCCGGAAAACATTACGTACAACATCGGGCTGGGGTGGTTTCCGCCTGCCGCGCATCTTATTTATTTCCTGCTGTACCTTGTTTTTTACCGCCGGTTTGAGCACATCCACTGTCCGTCAAAATTCATCGCGGCGCAGCTTCGCAGCCACGGCTACCGCGCGAGGCTTCATGTTATTTCCAACGGAGTAGATCCCGCATTCTGCCCCGGACTTTCCCGGGAACGTAAACCAGAAGAACCGTTTAAGGTTCTGATGGTGGGAAGGCTTTCCGCTGAAAAACGGCAGGATGTCCTGATTCGTGCTGTGCGCAAATCACGTAACACACAGAATATTCAGCTTTATTTTGCCGGTCACGGCCCGAGGGAGCGGCGTCTGCGGAAGTTAGGGGCAAAGCTGCCGCGACCCCCTATATTCGGTTATTACAGTCAGGATGAGTTGATTAAATTGATGCGAAGCTGCGATTTGTATGTTCACGCCTCGGATGTGGAAATCGAAGGCATTTCATGTATAGAGGCGTTTTCTTGCGGCTTGGTGCCGATTATCTCAGAAAGCCGACGCAGTGCGACTACGCAGTTCGCATTGGGAAAAGAACATTTATTCTGCGCGGGAAGATCCTCTTCTTTGGCAGAAAAAATTGATTCATGGATCAGCAATCCCCAAAAGTTAAAAGAGGCGGGCGAAACATATGCGCAACATGCAAAGACATATGCGCTGGAACGAAGCATACAAAAGATCGAAAAAGTTTATCGATTAGCTGCCATGCCAAATGGAAAAAACACATATGTCATACGGCGTTTATATCGGCTTTTCTCAAGCTTATTTTACTACATCATCGCAATTCCCGTTCTTTTCCTTTGGACGAGAATCACTCTGGGTGTAAGAGTCATTGGTGAGAGCCACCTGCGCGGTCTCAAGGGGGCGCTCACGGTGTGCAACCATGTACACATGCTTGACAGCGCTTTGGTCGCGCTGGCGCTTTTTCCCCGTAAGCTTATTTTCCCTACGCTGCCCCAAAATGTTCAGTCACTCTGGCCCGGAATCATTGTGCGGTTGCTTGGCGGCGTTGCCGTACCGGGCAATATGTCGGAGCTGACGCAGTTTTTTGATGAAATGGAATTTCTTTTGATGAAAGGTCGGCTTGTACACTTTTTCCCCGAGGGAGATTTAACCCCGTATGATACCAGCCTGCGCAGCTTCAAAAAAGGTGCGTTCCATCTTGCCGCTCAGGCGCGCGTCCCCGTTATTCCCATATCAATTACCTTTAAACCATTGAATTGCATTCAGAAGCTGTATCGGAGAAAACCGACCATGGTTGTTCATATTGGTGTCCCTATTCCTCCGGTTGCGGCAGATCCGCAAAAGGATCTGCGTATCCGTATGGAAATGACACAAAGACAGATGCGCAGCGTAATATCCAAGGTAGCATCGGGTGAGTAGGGTTAAAAAAGAATGGAGGAAAGTATATGCGTGAGTATGTTGTTGTTACGGACTCTACCTGTGACCTTCCCAATTCTTTGGTTGAAGAATTGGGAATCGTGGTCATACCGCTGGGATTCTCGGTAGATAACCGTTCATATCTTCATTATCCGGATGAACGGGAAATGAGCATAAAAGAATTTTATCGCTTGCTGAGGGAAGAAAAGACATCAACAACCAGCCAAATACCGCCAGACAGGTTCATAGAGGTGACTAACTATTAAAAGTCAACCCCTTAATTAAAGAAACTACGCAGGCAAAAATGAGCACATCAAACCAAGCCCTCTCGTAAGGACTAAAAACAGCAAGAAGCAAATCAGCGGATTAGCTCGGAATTGTAAGTAATGTTCCTTGTCTGAAGCGTATAAATGACCCGCAATAATTTCTTGGCGACATGGGTCATAGCAATGCGGTGGGGTTTGCCTTCGGCTCGTTTCTTAGCGTAGTACTCTGCAAAAACAGGCTCGTTGGTGGTCAATGGTAAGCAGCAGTTCATAAGAGCGTAGCGAAGATGTGAAGAGCCATGCTTTACCATGCGGCCAGTGTGTTCAGATTGCCCGGATTGGAAATATCCCGGCTCTAAGCCAGCAAACGAAAGCAACTTAGCAGGGCTGTCGTATTTGCTGAGATCTCCGTATTCGGAGAGGATGATGGCTGCAGATAACGCTCCGATGCCAGGAATGGACAGCATAGGAGGGTTGATCCCTCGGATACACGCAACCACCTGCTCCTCAATCTCCAGAATTTTGGCGTCTAATTGATTGTAAAGCTCTAAAAGCACGTCCATCTCGCATAACAAGTAATCGTCTGGCTGTCCGACAGTGTTCTTTGCCAGTGTCTTGAGCTGAACGAAGGCGCTCATGGTGAATTTTCCGCGTGAAAGCTTACGAATGGATTCATAAGACCGAACGTTCATGTTGGCAATTTTCTCTGGCGTGGCGTAATTCGACAGGATATATAGGGCGGTAACAGAGAACCTGTGCTTGAAGAACGGCTTGAACTCAGGAAACGTTTTGTCGAGAACATTTGTCAGTTCAACTAGCTGTCGGCTTCGCTGCCGGACAAGGCTGTCCCGAAATCTTGTCAATGACTTCAGCTTATCTAAGTGGTAAAATGATGTCGGATAGGGTTTGTACTCTACCGTCATCAAATATTGGGCGATTAGAAGTGCGTCGATGGAATCAGTTTTCGTTTTTCTGAGCGATTTGCTGCGAACAAACCGGGAGATCAGAAGCGGATTAAATTCCATGAAGGTAAAGCTACTGGCTTCAAGAAACAGCTTTAAATTCTGCCCATAATGACCGGTAGATTCAAACCCTATTTTTACGTCTTTGCCCAAGCTTGTCAGCAGCTCTGTAAGCAAAGAAAACCCCTCGCAATCGTTATTAAACGACCACGAGGGAGTGACAACATCGCCAATGTCATCAATAATGGCGCAGTCGTGCTTGAATTTTGAGATATCGATCCCTACAAAATACATGGTGTCCTCCTTTTCAAATTTGCACTGCTGTTTCCACAGCTGACTTGTCCATGTACTCACGAAAATAGAAACGTCCAGCGTTAACTAACTAATCACCAATTCAGACAAGTCACTGTGGTCTGAGTCACCTCCGAACAGTCACGCTGTATTTCAATAGATACAAATCCACAGTGCTTGTTCTGATTATACCGCAGGTAGCCACTCCTGCCATATAACATTTTTAGGAAAGGAGACATAATGAAAACCACCCCTTTTGGCGGGTGGGCATAGGGATTTGTAATCTCTGATAAATTCGGCATAGTCGTTTTGATAGCGGCTATGCCGTTTTTTCGTTTGTGGTAGCATCCGGCAAAGCGAACTCACCGATGCAGTTATAAATGATTTTGATGCGTTGCACACGCTTGCCATCAACCTTTTCAGCCTTATACACATAGACTCGTTCCACGAACTCACGGATGATTTCTGCGGTCAATTCCGGAATTTCCGTATATTTGCGTACCAATGTGAGGAAGTGGTCTGCGTTGAGGGCGCTTTCCTTTTCCGTGGCAATGGATGCCCGTAACTCCGCTACTCGCTGTTCAAGGGTGTGCTGCTCGGCTTCATAGTTGGCGGTCATCTTGGCAAAACGCTCATCGCTGATTTTGCCTTCGATGTTGTCCTCGTAGAGCCGCTGGATGATTTCGTCCAGTTTGCGGATGCGCTGTGTGGCTTGTTCCAATTCACGCTTGTTCTCACGCAGGCTCCTGTCCAGAGCCGATTTGGTCTTTTGGGTGACCATTTGCAGGAACTCATCCTCATGCTCTCTGGCAAAAGCGGTAATCCGGCGGATGTCATCAAGGAGTGCCTCCTCGATAACCACATTGCGGATTTGGTGGGAACTGCAGCCACCCTTGATTTTGCGGTAGGTGGCGCACACGAAATATTCCTTGCTGTGTTCCCAGCCACGCCCACGGACTTGGTACAGTTTCGCACCGCAATCGGCGCAGAACAGCATACCGGAAAGGATCGGCATCTCACCCAAAGGTGTGACCCTGCGTCTGCCATCACGGATTTTCTGCACGATTTCGAACACCGCCTCGTCAATGATAGCCTCATGGGTATTCTTGAAAATCTGCCACTGCGATGGGTCATTGTGCATCTGCTTTTTGTTTTTATAGGACTTGCGGTAGGTCTTGAAATTGACCGTATGCCCTATATACTCCATTCTGGACAGGATGTGCGTGACTGTGGTATCCCTCCAAAGGTATGGGTCATCGTAGAACTGTCGCACGGGAGGATTCAAGCCGTTCCGCTTTGCGTGAGCCGTGGGATTTTCTATCCGTCTTTCGGTCAGCAGTTTCGCAATCTGTGTGGGGCCGTATCCGTCCATACACAATTTGAAGATTTCCCGGACTACCTTGGCGGCATCCTCGTCCACAAGCCAATGGTGCTTATCGTCCGGGTCTTTTTTGTACCCATAAGGCACATTGGTGCATAAAGGCTTGCCGGACTCACCCTTGGCCTTGAACACCGCACGGATCTTCTTGCTTGTGTCCTTGGCATAGAATTCGTTGAAAATATTGATGAACGGAGTAAAATCGCTGTCTTGCTGATTGGCGCTGTCCACACCGTTGTTGATGGCAATAAAGCGGATGTCGGCATTGGGGAAAATCATCTCTGTGTACATACCGACCTTGAGATAATCACGCCCAAGGCGGCTCATATCCTTTACGATGATTGTACCGACCTTACCTTCGTCCACAAGGGCCATAAGGCGCTGCCAATCCGGTCTGTCGAAGTTAGTCCCGGAGTACCCATCGTCAACGAAATACTGGGTATTACCGAGACCATTGTCGGCGGCGAACTTTTGGAGGATAGCCTTTTGATTCAGTATGGAATTGCTATCGCCTTGCAGTTCATCGTCACGAGAAAGGCGGCAATACAGCGCCGTGATTTTATCCGTTGCAATAGTTGAAGAGTGTCTGTTATTCATTTTGTCCTCCTTTCCGACACTCTTCGAGCGGTACTATATATTCCCGTACTATTGCGAAGAAGTCAAGGGTATTTGGTAATATAAATTCTTACATTTTTGATAACGGCTATGCTGCCGTTTTGGGCGCAGGAGCGGATTCAGCGGCATCCGCAATGAGCCTTTTTATCTTGGCTTTCACAGTCTCTTTGGCAGTGGCGCTGACAGCGGTCTCGATGATACACAGGGTATCGCCGATCTGCTTTTCACGGACGGAGACAGTTGTGTTGTCTGGCATATTCTTCATGGCGGACTCCTTTCTGCCCTATAGGGCGGGTGAAATCTTGGGTGCTTTCCAAAGCGGAAAACGGCGTGGGGCTTGGTGTGCATTTTCGCATAAGTTTTAAGGGGAATAGCCCCTGCAGAACGCTACCCACAGGGGCCTCCCGGTAAATTAGGCGGTCATCTCCATGACCTTGATGGCTTCGGGACGGACAAGTTTTCCGTCAAGGAACTCGTATGCCAGATAGCCGATGCAGTCCTCCAGAGCATACTGCTCGGTGAGGGTACGGATGCTGAGAGGACGGCGGCCCACGATCCAGTAGTAGGAGAAGTCACCGAAGGCGATAGGCTTAGCCCCGGTTCCGGCAGAAGGCATGAACTCGGAAATGCAGACCTTCTTGCCGAGGATGGTATCGTTGGCGTGATTCCAGATGTAATTGCCGCCGTCATCCTTGAGGGTGCGGAGTGCCAGCGCAGTCTCATCATTCATGAGCCACACGCCGTTTCTGCGGTACTCCGGCTTGACAGAGAAGAACAGCTTGACCACATCCTCGTAGGTGATGGCATTAGTGGTAACACCGACCTCTGCACCGCCGGACGCAGCGAGGATGCCCGTGGGCATATTCTCTCCGGTGCCGTTGATGAAGCCGTTATCCTCGGCTCTGCCAAAGTTCTTGGCCAGACGGGAAACGAGGTAGTCCTCAATCTTGAAGGTAGCGTCCTTAACGAATGCCTCCTCCAATTTCAGGAATACCACCAGCTTGTGGATTTTGAGGGCGATATCGCTGAAATCTCCCATGCCGTCAGCAATGGGGATGGTGCCGCCTTCCTCAACCCATGCCGCCACATCATTGCCGTTTGCGGTCTTGATGTTGTAATTGTAGTTGTAGGCACGGATGTCGGTAGCAAGGCTGCGGAACAGACCTTCCTTTTCCAGTGCAGCCATATATCTGCTCTGGCCCTTGGGATTGAGGGTGAGAGCGCCGGAGCGATTATCCACGCCCTTGGAAACCTGCTCCTTATAGCCCTGCTTGCCACGGAGAGCGTCCCAGAAATGAGTTTCGTAGTCGCTGCCGGTGATGTGGGGCAGCATCTCAGAATAATTCTTCATAATGTGTTCCTCCTATTAAATGTTCTTGGAAGGGGCCAGATACAGCCCCATCTTGTCGCAGTAATCTGCAAGGTCTTTGCAGTCCATCTCGAATACCACGGTGCCTCTGTCGGCACGAGTGATATAAGGCTCCTTGTGGATTTCCAGAGAGATGTTCTCCGGGGAGTACACGGTGATGGTGCCGTGCTTGTTAATGTGTTTTTCGATGTATGCCTTGGTCGTTTTCATAAGAAATACCTCCATAATGTTTGAATTAGGGTTAATTACCCCTTTGAATACGCGATTTTGTGCGTGAGACCCCACGCCCGTTGTCCGAGCAAAAAGGTGTAGAGATTTGACCCGCCCCTCCACGGGTATGGGGCACGCGCCGTGGTGTTAGACCGAGATGACAGGCTTCAAGCACAGATGGCGCTTGCGGTAGAATTCCATAAGTTCGTCATAATCCTTGAAGGTGAACTTGCTATAGCCGCCGTGCATGATGATGTTGTACTGCTTGGTGAAGGTGACAGTAGTGCCGTCCTGTCGGTAGAGAGTGATGGAATCGTGCTTGCGGAAATGCTCCTGCAAGAATTCCTTGGAAACCTTGTTAGTCATAATGTTTTCCTCCTTAATCGTTGGTGCAGGTACTGCATACATACAGTCCCAGCTTGGTTTCGTTGATGTCCCGGCTGATGCAGCACATCGTTTTACCGCAGAGTGGGCAACGGACGCTGAATGCCGTGGCCGGGCGTTTGGTTTTGGCGTAGAGTCTGTAGTGGTGAGGCACCAGTTCCTCTAACCACAGTTGGCTCTGTGCCTTGATGGATTGACTGTCGGTGACAGGGAACATAGGCATTTTCTCCGTTCCGTCTGTATCGCAGTCGATGAGCGGGTAGTACTTGACTTCGGTCATGGCTTAATCCTCCATTCCGTCGGCATCGGCACTGAGACCTTGGCTGAATGCCAGTGCTTCTGCCTTTGTGCCGAAGACCACGGAAGAAAGACCGTACTCTACTTTCCAGATATCAACGAATTTGTGGTGAGAGACCAAGACCAAGCAGTCATTTCTGCTCTTGAAAAGATTGGTACACTCATAGTTGCCACGAGAGAAGTCTGCGGGATCAAACCCACGGATTTTAGGTTTTGTGCCGTAGTAAAATCTGTGTTTCATTGCTTTTGGCTCCTTTCGGTAGATTTTGGTTATTGGGTCACAGGGCGCTATACAATCATAGGCACCACCTCCTTTCAGCCTTGGGGCAATGTGGCAAGTAATTATGGTAGATTTCAAGATTTGTTTTTCTATAGAAAAAACCTATAATCATCTGCCACATTGCCCCCAAGCAGTGTGATTATGTCAGCGGCGGGATGTCGGTGATGAGCCGATAGCCGATGAGCAGTGTGGTTTTTTCTCCACCCCTCTTGGGGCGCTTGCGGACTACCTCGGCAAAAGCCTGTAGACCCTGTTTGAAGTTTTTCATTCCCTCTGGGTAGGTGCCGTTCTCTTGGCACCATTCCTTATACCGGGCATAGACCCGTGCAGTCATGACCTCGGC